>NZ_JABGCC010000004.1:0-562861 GCF_013149315.1 Novosphingobium sp. SG754
GCCATGCTGGCCTCCAGCACCAGCAGACATCGTGAATCACAACTCGCAGCCGTTGGGAATCCCCTATCGAGTCAATCCGATGTCATCACGCTCTAAATCCGCTGATCAACAGCAAATTTCAGGGGTGTTTTCCACCACCCCCAACCCCCTCCTCTAAAGAAGAGGGGGCTTTTTTGTGCCTCAGTCGAGCTTAGCGCGGATCTTGGCGATCAGCTTGGCGATGCGATCGGCCGCTTCGGTGAAGGTTTCCACATCGGCGCGGTTGTTGTTGCCGCGCGCTTCCTTGGCGGATTCGAGATAGCCTTCCAGGTCAACTTCCAGCGCGTCGACGATCATTTCGCCTTCATCTTCGCTCAGCGTCAGCTTGATGGTCTTGTCCACAATCGGTTCCTTCGGATTTTTTGGAATGGAAAACCCCGGCCAGCCTGCGCCAGCCGGGGTTGGAAAGTTGCGATCAGCAGCAGGCTCAGGCCGCCAGGCCGTGGCAGTGCTTGTACTTCTGGCCCGAGCCGCACGGGCAAGGCGCGTTGCGGCTGATGCCCTGGCCGGCATAGGGATCTTCGCTCGCCGCCACAGCAGCGCCCGCAGCCTGCGCGCCACCCAGCGCGCCGAGCATGGCAGCAGCACCGGGCACCTGCGGCACGGCATCGTTTTCGCCGGTGAACGGATCGATATGGCTGGTCAGGAAATCGGGCAGTTCGGGCAGTTGGAAGTCTTCCATCGGCTGCATGCGGATTTCGCTGATCATCAGGATGCGGGTCACGTCTTCACGGATCGCGTCGAGCATCTTTTCGAACAGGCCAAAGGCTTCCTGCTTGTATTCGTTGATCGGCGTCTTCTGCGCATAGGCGCGCAGGAACACCACCTGGCGCAGCGCGTCGAGCGTGGCCAAGTGTTCCTTCCAGTGGTGGTCGAGGCGTTCGAGCAGGATCGACTTTTCCAGGTTGCCCCACGATGCGCGGTCCACCGTGTCGAGCTTGGCCGCCATGTGCGCATCGGCCAGCGCGATCAGGCGCTCGCTGATCAACTCGGCTTCCACCGCGTCTTCTTCCAGCCAGTCATCGAGCGGCGGCGTCATGCCCAGCACGTCGGCCACGCGTTCCTTGAGGCCGGCGATATTCCACTGTTCGGGATAAGAGCCCGGCGGGCAGGCGTCGCCAACCATGGCGTTGATCGTGTCGTGGCGCATATCCACCACCACATCGTCCACCGCATCGGCATCCATGATGTCGGCGCGCTGCTCGTAGATCACCTTGCGCTGGTCGTTCATCACGTCGTCGTATTCGACAACCTGCTTGCGGATATCGTAGTTGCGCGCTTCCACCTTCTTCTGCGCGGTCTCGATGGCCTTGGACAGCCACTTCGAGCCGATCGCCTCGCCATCGGCCAGGTTGGAATTCATCATGCGGGCAAACAGCGTGTCCGGCCCAAAGATGCGCAGCAGATCGTCTTCCAGGCACAGGTAGAACTTCGACAGGCCCGGGTCACCCTGGCGGCCCGAACGGCCACGCAGCTGGTTGTCGATGCGGCGGCTTTCGTGCCGCTCGGTGCCGATCACGCACAGGCCGCCGGCTTCCAGCACCTTGGCCTTTTCCGCGTCGATTTCGGCCGCCATGCGCGCGATCGCGGCATCGCGCTCCGGCCCTTCGGGCACGTCGCGCAGCTCGTCCTCCATGCGGAATTCAAGGTTGCCGCCCAGCTTGATGTCGGTGCCGCGCCCGGCCATGTTGGTGGCGATGGTCACCGCACCAAGGCGGCCGGCCTGGGCCACGATGTGCGCTTCCATTTCGTGGAAGCGGGCATTGAGCACGGCGTGCTTGACGCCTTCGCGGTTGAGGAACTCGCTCAGCAGTTCCGACTTTTCGATCGACACGGTGCCCACCAGCACCGGCTGTCCGATCTCGTTCTTCTCGCGGATCAGCTTGGCGATCGCGGCAAACTTGTCGAGCGTGTTCTTGTAGAACTCGTCTTCCTCGTCCACGCGCTGCACCGGCACGTTGGTGGGAATGGTAACGACATTCATCTTGTAGATTTCGAAGAACTCGGTCGCCTCGGTCGCGGCGGTCCCGGTCATCCCCGAAAGCTTGGGATACATGCGGAAGTAGTTCTGGAAGGTGATCGAGGCCATGGTCTGGTTTTCCGGCTCGATCTTGACGCCTTCCTTGGCTTCCACCGCTTGGTGCAGGCCGTTCGACCAGCGCCGGCCATCCATCATGCGGCCGGTGAACTCGTCGATGATGATGACCTTGTCGTCCTTGACGATGTAGTCGATGTCACGCTTGAACATGACATTGGCTTTCAGCGCCTGGTCGAGATGGTGCACCACCATGGTGTTTTCGACGTCATAGAGGTTGGAGCCAACCAGCAGGCCATCTGCCTCCAGCGCGCGCTCCACCCATTCCACGCCGTCTTCGGTCAGGGTGATGCTCTTGGTCTTTTCGTCGGCTTCATAGAGCGAAGGATCGATCTGCTTCACCACCGCATCGACCGAGATATAGAGGTCGCTCTTGTCGTCGGTGGGGCCGGAAATGATCAGCGGGGTGCGCGCCTCGTCGATCAGGATCGAGTCCACTTCGTCGACGATCGCATAGTTGAACGGCCGCTGCACCATTTGCGAGCGTTCATGCTTCATGTTGTCGCGCAGGTAGTCGAAGCCCAACTCGTTGTTGGTGGCATAGGTGATATCGGCCTCATAGGCCTCGCGCCGCTCATACTCGTTGAGATTGGGCACGATCACGCCCACCGTCAGGCCAAGAAACTTGTAGAGCACGCCCATCGTCTCGGCGTCGCGCTTGGCGAGGTAGTCGTTCACGGTCACGACGTGAACACCCTTGCCTTCCAGCGCGTTGAGATAGACCGCCAGCGTCGCCACCAGGGTCTTGCCTTCGCCGGTGCGCATTTCGGCGATTTCGCCCCGGTGCAGCACCATGCCGCCGATCATCTGCACGTCGAAGTGGCGCATGCCCATGGTGCGCACGGCCGCTTCGCGCACCGTGGCAAAGGCTTCGGGCAGCAGGTCATCGAGGCTCATACCCGCTTCGAGGGCGGCGCGGAACTTCACCGTCTGCGCGGCAAGCTGTTCGTCGCTCATCGACTGCACTTCCGGCTCGAAAGCGGCGATCTTCTTCACCTGCTTGTCGAGCGACTTGACGTAGCGATCGTTGGACGAACCGAAAATGGACTTGGCAAGGGCGCCGAGCATGGCGGTGTTTCCTGTTATGCGAATGGGTATGGCAAGTGCCGGGCGCGGGCCGTGATAAAATTCGGGCGCGCATCGGGCCGGCAACGCGAAAGTCAGGGATTGGTGCCCGCAACGGGGCAGCAGCGCGGCTTATTCGCGCGCGCGGTCGCTGCGATAGGTGGCGGTGCTGGCCAGCGCGAACGGCGCAAACATCGCCGGCACGGCCTGCTGCGCCACGTCGAAAACCGGGCGCGCAGCGCGCACCCGCGCCGCCTGGACCACGCAATGCGCGGCCACCGGGGCCACTGCCAGCCCGGCATGCTCGGCGCCCGCCACTTCGGTGCGCGTGGTGGCATTGGCCACCTCGGGCAGCGACAGGCCGCTGAGCAGGGCAAACAGGACAAGCAAAAAGCGCATTGCGATGGGAGATAGGGAACGGCTCGCCGCGCGTAAAGCGCAATCGGCAGATTTTGATTCAACCCAAGCGCTGGAACGCACGCTCAGGATGCATCGTCCACAGCGATGGTGAAGGTTACCGTCACCCGCTTGGCAACGGTTCGGCCCGTCGCATCCTTGGCCGGCGCGAACCGCTTGCCCACGGGGCAGGAAATCAGGCCGGTCCCCGGCGCAACCTCATGCCATGCCCCGCCATTTTCAGACGCCTCGCAGCGCAACACCTTGCCGTCGGCACCAACCACGAACGCCATTTGCTGCTTGGTGGGCGCCGGAACAACATTGAGGCCGTTGCCGCCTCCCCCACCGGGCAGGCGCCAGTTGATGGAACTGCGAAAGGTATCGCCCACAGGCTTGCCATGCTTGGTGCCGGGCACGAACCGCGCCCGTGCCATCAGTATCCGGCACGTGGTATCATCCAGCTGCGACGAACCGCTGCTTGCCGTCACTTCGCACGTAGTGGGCATGCCGGTGGTGTCATAGGTCAGCGCAAAGTGGACTGCGCCCTGTTCGGCATTGCGCAGTGCGCTGGCCGGATAATCCGCCGCCGAGATCCATGTCCCGGGATTGGTGACAGGCCGCCCCGGGGTCGAGTCTTGCGCCAGCGCCGGCATCCCGATCAGCAACCCGATGGCCAAGCTCGTCGCCGTCAGTTTCCGCGCCATTGCCCCGTTCCCTGTCCCTGATGCGTTGTAGCCACCGTGATGATGCGCGAACACGGGCGCGTCAACCGGGATGGCGCGGTTCATGGCACATCGTCGACCGCAACGGAAAACGTGGTGGTCACGCGCCGCGCCACGGGCTTTCCGCCAGCATCGCGCGGAATGGGGAATGTCTTGCCAGCCGGACAGGCGACCAGGCCGGAGCCAGCTGCCACCTCGTGCCGCGTGCCATCGTTTTCCACCGCCTCGCACCGCGCCACCGTGCCATCGGCGGCAATGGTATAGACCAGTTGGCCCTTGTACGCGGTCGGCAGGGTGCGCGGCGTATCGGGATCATCGTCGTCGTCCCCGTTGTCGGGGATATTCCACTTCACCGAACTGGTATAAGCGCTCGCCACCGGCTTGCCATTGCGGGTGCCGGGTATGAAGCTGGCCCGCAGCAGCAACACCCGGCAGGTGGTGGCGTCGAGATCGGCATAGCCGCTGCTTGCCGTCACCTCGCAATCGGTCACCTTGCCCGTTTCGTCATAAGTCAAGCGGAAGCCGGTCGTGCCGGTATCGTTGTTGCGCAGCGCCGCAGGAGGATAATCGTCAGGCAAAACCCATTGCCCGGCGTCGCCATTGGGCTTGGCCGGTGTTTCGACCGGCGGGCGCGATCGCGGGCGCGCCATCGCCGCAGCCGGCACGCAGAGCATTACTCCCAAGCCGATCAAGAACGCGTGGCGCATCGCATGCTGCATGTGTCTGTTTCCCCGTTTCATGGCAAAGTGATGCCGGTGCCACATTCTTGCGTCAATTGTCTGCCCAGCGGCGTGCCGCGGCCGGCTCAGCCATGGACGGCGGGAAATCGAATCGCTAGGGAACGCGGCCATGTCAGACGCCGTT
The DNA here is from genome assembly GCF_013149315.1 of Novosphingobium sp. SG754. Taxonomy (NCBI): domain Bacteria; kingdom Pseudomonadati; phylum Pseudomonadota; class Alphaproteobacteria; order Sphingomonadales; family Sphingomonadaceae; genus Novosphingobium; species Novosphingobium sp. SG754. The sequence continues at coordinate 5,182 of NZ_JABGCC010000004.1, forward strand.
TCCCCGCTCGCCTCGCCCTTCCCCGCCCTGCCCGCGATTGCCGGCGTGACCCCGCGCGTGGCCCGTGCCGGGTACAAGGATTGGGGACGCTGCGACCTGACCTATGTGGAGTTGGACGAAGGCACGGCCGTGGCCGGTGTGTTCACCCGCAACGTATGCTGTTCCTCCGAAGTGGAACTGGGGCGGCAGAATGTAGCACAAGGCGCCGCGCGCGCCCTGGTGGTCAATGCCGGCAATTCCAACGCCTTTACCGGCTATCGCGGGCGTGAAGCGGTAGAGGCGATCATGGACCACGTCGCCACGCACCTGGGCTGCGCGCGCGAGGCGGTGTTCGTCTCGTCCACCGGCGTGATCGGCGTGCCGCTGCCCAAGGACAAGGCCCGCGCCGGGATCGAGGCCGCACTGCTGGCCACGCCCTGCACCTGGGAAGAGGCGGCCAACACCATCGGCACGACCGACACCTTTGCCAAGGGCGCCACGGCCACCGCGATCGTGGGCGATACCACGGTAACGCTGTCGGCGATCATCAAGGGTTCGGGCATGATCGCGCCCGACATGGCCACGATGCTGGGCTATATCTTCACCGACGCTGCGGTGTCGCCAGCGTTCCTGCAGGAATGCCTGTCGGCCGCGAACCAGCGCACGTTCTCGTGCATCACGGTCGATAGCGATACCTCCACCAGCGACACGGTCATGGCCTTTGCCACCGGCAAGGCGGGCAATACTCCGATTACCAGCCGCGACGACGTGGGCGGGGAAGCCTTCGCCGCCGCGCTGGAGCAGGTGTGCCGCGAACTGGCGCATCTGGTGGTCAAGGATGGCGAAGGCGCGCAGAAGTTCATCGCCGTGGCCGTTTCAGGCGCTGTTTCCGACGAAAGCGCCCGCCGCGTCGGCCTGGCCATTGCCAATTCCCCACTGGTGAAAACCGCCATCGCCGGGGAAGACGCCAACTGGGGCCGCGTGGTGATGGCCGTGGGCAAGGCCGGCGAACCGGCCGACCGCGACCGCCTGTCGATCGGCTTTGGCGGCACCTGGGCAGCCACGGACGGGCAGCCACTCGCCGATTACGATGAAGCGCCGGTGGCCGCGCACCTCAAGGGCCGCGAAATTTCGATCGAGGTCGACCTGGGCCTCGGCCAGGGCCGCGCCACGGTGTGGACCTGCGACCTGACGCATGGCTATATCTCGATCAACGCCGATTACCGGAGCTGAGCGGCCATGCTGATCATCTGGGGGCGGATCAATTCGCACAACGTCAAGAAGGTGGTCTGGGGCGCGCACGAATGCGGCCTGGATTTCGAGCGGCGGGATATGGGTGGTAGCTTTGGCTATACGCCTGAATACCTGGCAAAGAACCCCAACCGCCTGGTGCCGATGATCGAGGACGGCAGCGTGGCGGTATGGGAATCGAATGCGATCCTGCGCTATCTGTTCGCTGCCCATGCGCCGCAGCTGTGGCCGGCCGATCCGGCAATCCGCGCACAGGGTGACCAGTGGATGGACTGGCAGTTCCTCTATGCCGATGCGCAGCGCGATGCATTCCTGGGCTGCGTGCGCGGCGGCAAGGATGGCAGCGATCCGATAGTGGCCAAGTCTGCCAGCGCCTGCGCCACGCTGATGGCGATGGTTGACGCGCAGCTGGCACGGCAACCGTTTCTATCTGGCGACAGCTTTGGCGTCGCCGATATCCCCATGGGCACCTATGCCCACACCTGGTTCAGCCTGCCGATTGAACGGCCGGCCCTGCCCCATGTGGAGGCTTGGATGGAACGGCTGCGTACCCGTCCCGGCTTCCAGGCCATTGCCGCGGTGCCGTTCACATGAGCTGGACGCCCGAGATCGACGCCGCCGTCAGCGCGCTGATCGCCCGCGTGGCGCAGGAAGCCATCGCCCCGCGCTATCGCCAGCTTTCAGAGGCTGACGTGATCAACAAGGCCGTCAACGACGTGGTCACCGTGGCAGATACCCACGCCGAACGGCTGCTGAGCGAGGGGCTCGCCACGATCCTGCCCCAGGCCACTATCGTGGGCGAGGAAGCCGCCCATGCCGATCCGGCGCTGATGGAACGGCTGGGCGATGGGCTGTGCTGGATCATCGATCCACTCGATGGCACCAACAATTTTGCTGCCGGCAAACCGCCGTTTGGCGTGCTGATCGCGCTGGCCGAGCATGGGCAGTGCGTGGCGGGATGGATTCACGATGTGCCATCCGGCCGGCTCTGCACCGCACAACTGGGCCGGGGCGCGTTTGTAAATGGCCAGCCGGTGCGCGCCACAGCGACCAGTCAGGTGCCGCCGGTTGCCGCGATTTCCACCGTGTTCATGGACGCCGCGCAGCGCGAGGCGATTCGCCAGCATATCCTGCCGCATTACAGCGTGGTGGACATTCCGCGCTGCGCGGCCGAGCAATACCCGCGCCTGGTGCTGGGGGTGAACGATGTCTCGATTTTCGAACGCACCCTGGCCTGGGACCATGCCGCCGGGGTCTTGTTCGTCAACGAAGCCGGCGGCAAGGCCGCGCGGCCCGATGGGCGGCCCTATCGCGTCGATCAGTTGGGCGAAAAAGGCCTGATTGCCGCCAGCACGCCGGCGCTGTTCGATGCCATGGCCGAACGGCTGGCGGGTTTGTAATTGCCCCTCCACCACCCGCACTGCGGGTGGTCCCCCTCCCCGCCTTCGGCAGGGAGGATCAAGAAGATCCTCCCCACACCGTGGGGAGGTGGCAGGCCGCAGGCCTGACGGAGGGGCGGCTTTGTAACTTTACAGAACGCTTTCCAGCCAACCCTTGAGCTGGCTCTTGGGCGCGGCGCCCAGCTTCTGCGCCACCGGCTTGCCATCCTTGAACAGGATCAGCAGCGGAATCGACTGCACGCCGAAATCGCTGGCGATGGTGGTGTTTTCCATGATGTCCACCTTGGCGATGGTCACCTTGTCAGCCAGTTCTTCGGCGATTTCTTCCAGCGCCGGGGCGATCATCTTGCACGGGCCACACCAGTCGGCCCAGAAATCCACCAGCACGGGCTTGTCGGACTGAAGGACTTCGGTGGAAAAGCTGGCGTCGGTGACGGCTTTGGTCGACATGAACGAAACTCCGTTGATCAGTTGGGATGGTATCTAGGATTTGCCGCGCGCTTGGCAACCGGGATGCGCGAAAGGTTTGTTGGGGGCGCCCCTGCAAAAGCTATGTCGCGGCCATGGGGTGGTGCCGCGCCAGAACTTCTGCGGGAATGGCGATTAGTTGCGGGGCGTGGGTATAGAGCAGCGCCGCCTCCACCGCGCGATCGGGATGGATCGTGGTCAGCGCGGCGGCATAGGCCGCCATCTGCCGCAGATAGGCCGCCGGAACATCCGCCAGGCTGGCGGGCGGACGCCGCGCCGTCTTGAAATCCACGATCAGCACGCGATCGGGTGCGATGAGCAGGCGATCGATCGTGCCCGATACCACGCGGCCTTCGACCACGGCGGCCAGCGGCACTTCGGCCAGCGATCCGGGGCCGAATACCGCCTGCCAATCGGGATGATCGAGCACGGCAAGCGCGGCACGCAGCATGTCGGCATGGGCATCAGCATCAAATTCCGCGCCTTGCCGCGCCAGCCAGGCCAGCGCCGCTTCGGCCCGATCGGGCGCTGCCACAGCGGGCAGCCGCTCGATCAGCTTGTGGATCAAGGTGCCGCGCCGCGCCGCCAACAGCGCGCCAGGCCCAGGCCGCGTGGGCGGATCGGGTGCCTCGTCCTCGCCCAGCGCCGATGGCGCCAGCGGGCGCGGTGGGCGCGGTTCGGGGCCGATCGGGGTGGTAAGCCAGGGCGGCAGCAGCGGCAGCCCCAGGTTTTCGACCGTGCGCGGCGCCTCCACCACCGGCGGACCGGGTATGCCGATGCTGCGCGCGCCGTCCCAGATGGCGTCCGGCTCCCACGCCTCGTCCTCGCCGAACAAGGGCGCAAGCCGGGCATACCAGCTGTCAGCCGGCAGTTCCTTGCGCGATGGCGGCCAGGCGCCGGCGATGAACAGCGCTTCTTCGGCGCGGGTCAGCGCGACATAGAGCAGGCGCCAATGTTCCGCACGCTCTTCCCGCGCAGCCTGCTCTTCTGCAGCGCGCACCGGCGGGGCCTTTTCTTCCTTGCGCAACGTGGGCAGCGGCACGCCGCGCGGGCGCTGGCCCGGCCCATGCTCCACCAGTTCGCTGCCACGCGCCATGGCGGCGTCGGGATCATCGGCAGCATCGGCCAGAATCACGATCGGCGCCTGCAGCCCCTTTGATCCGTGCACGGTCATTACCCGCACCAGATCGGCGGCCTGCCCCGCCTCGCGCTTCAATTCGCCATCGCCGCTGTCGAACCATTGCACAAAACCGACCAGGCTGGGCACCTGGCCCGTGGCATAGGCCATTGCGGCGTTGAGCAGTTCGTCAATCGGATCGTTGGCCTCACGCCCCAGCCGCGCCACCAGCTTGAACCGCGCCCGCCACGGCCCCACCAGCAGCCAGTGCAGCAGTTGCGCTGGCGGTTCGAAATCGGCGCGGCGCAACAGGTCGAGCAATTGCTCCACCGTCTGCACGGTCGCGGGATCGCGGCTGTGCGCCAGATGCGTCCACAGCCGCACGCCATCCTTGCGATAGCCGCGCTCGAGCAGGTCTTCCTGGCTCCACGCGATCAGCGGCGACACCAGCAGGTTGGCGAGGTTAAGATCATCGAGCGGCTGCGCGCAGAAGCGCAGCGCGGCCATGAGATCCTTCACCGCCAGCGGCGCGCCCAGCCGCAGCCGGTCCACCCCCGCCACCGGCACGCCGCGCGCATGCAGGCGCGCCACGATCAGCCCGGCCAAGTCCTTGCGCTTGCGCACCAGGATCATCACGTCGCCCGCACGGGCGTTGCGCGGGGTGCCCTTGTGCAGCGGAAATCCCGTATCGAGCCATTGCCGCACCTGGCGCGCCAGCCGGTCGGCCAGATCGCGATCGGGGCGCGAGAGCCAGTTTTCGCCGCCCTCCTCGCCCGCTTCGGGCAGCTCTTCTTCGTCCCCGTCGCCCTCGCCCACCGGCCGCCACAGCCGCACCAGGCCCGGCCGCACATCCCCCACATGGGGTTCGGGCGCTTCGGGCAGGCCAAAGCGATCAGGGCCGATGGCGGCAATCGCGCGGTCGACAAAGGCCAGGATCGGCATCGCCGTGCGATAGGACTGCCCCAGGCCGAGCGAGAGCAGCGCCCGCTCGGGCTCGTCCATCGCCTCGGCCAGGCCAGCCAGTTCGCGCCGCACCCGCTCGCGCGCCTTGGCAAAGTTTTCCGGGCTCGTGCCCTGGAAACGGAAGATCGCCTGCTTGTAATCGCCCACCACGAACAGCGTGCGCGGATCTCGCTGGCTTTGTCCCTGGCCGGAAAAGAAATCCTGCACCAGGCCATCGAGCACGATGCGCCACTGCGCCTCGTTGGTATCCTGCGCCTCGTCCACCAGCACGTGATCAAACCGGCGATCGAGCTTGTAGCGAATCCAGTCGGCCGTGGTGCGTTCGGTCAACAGCGCGGCGGCGGTGCGGATCTGGTCGTCGAAATCGATGAAGCCTTCGCGCGCCTTCGCCGCCTCCCACGCCAGGGCAAAGCGCCGCCCGACGGTGAGCGCGGGATCGAGCAGCGCCGCCAGATTGACCAGCGCGAGGCGATCGCGCAGCGCCGTAATCCCGGCGATCACGCGGGCCTGGTAATCGGCATAGGCCGGCTCGTGCTTATCCAGGTTACGGGTGGATTTCGCCTCACCCTTGGCCGTCAGGAACAGCTTGGCGAAATCGTCGATCCCGGCCAGACGCGCCTGCGGATCGGCGGCCAGCCAATCGCCCATCATGTTGGCCGCATCGATGCCGGTCTTGGTGCCCCAAGCCGCATTGGCGGCCATGCAGCGCCGCACCGAGGCCACATCAAACGCATCGTCGGCACAGAGCGCGGCCACGCCGCTGCCATCCTCATCTGCGGCCAGGCCGAGCATCTGGTTGATGCGCGGGCGCAGCGGCGGGCGCCATGCGCCGGGTTCCTGCCACAGGTCGATCGCCTTGGCACAGCGCAGCAAAAAGCCGATAACGCTGCCCTGGTCCATGCGCAGCGCCAGGTGGGCCAGCGCATCGAGCAGACCTTCGTCACCCGCTTCCTCTGCTTCCACCAGCATCTGCGCCAGCACTTCGCGCACCAGCAGTTCACGGTCGCGGTCTTCCATCGCGCGGGTGCCGGGCAACAGGCCCGATTCCACCGGAAAGGCCGACAGCAGCCACTGTGAAAAGGCGTGGATCGTCTCGATCCGCAGGCCGCCGCCCGGGCAATCGAGCACGGCGGCAAAGCGGCTACGCGCCCGCGCCAGGGTTTCCGGGCGTGCGTCGGCGCCGATCGCCTCCAGTTCCTGGAACAGCGCCAGATCATCCAGCCGCACCCAGCGCGCCAGGACATCGTTGACGCGGGTGGCCATTTCCGCCGCCCCCGCCTTGGTAAACGTCAGGCACAGGATATTTTCCGGCTCCACCCCGTCTTGCAGCAACAGCCGTAGCACGCGTGCCGAAAGCACCTGGGTCTTGCCCGTGCCGGCCGAGGCGGACAGCCACACCGTGCGATGCGGCGCCACGGCGCGCGCCTGGTTGCCCTTGAGGGGATAGACCTTGCTCATGCGCTCTCGCCCCCGCCGCGGCCCTGCCATTCTTCCAGCCGCATGAGCTGGTCATAATCGGCATAGCTGGGCAGATCGGGATTGAGCCTGGCCACGAACGGCTCGTTGCCCAGAATCCAGCGGGCAATCGCCTCGTCCAGAAAGCGGCGGGTTTCGGGCAGGAAATCCTCGCGCGGGATGCCCGATTTGCGCCGCCCTTCCAGGATCGGCTCTTCGCGATAGCCAAAGCCGCGCTCGCGGTTGCGCGCCAGGGACCAGTATTCAAAGCGCGTCGGCTCGCCCTCCACGGTCACGCGGCCGTCCTTGTCCTTGAAGCCGCCAGCCTGGGCGATCAGGCCGACCAGCCCCAGTTGCAGGGCAAAGCCTTCCTGCACCATCCGCCCCGATGGCGGCGTGCCGGTCTTGTAGTCGACTATCGCCAGGGTGCCATCGGGCAGCAGGTCGATGCGGTCGGCCCGGCCAAAGATGCGGATGCCATTGACCTGCGTATCGCCCCAGCATTCGAACGCGCCCACGCGGCGCCCATCGGCCAGCAGGCTTTCCTGCTCGTCCTCGATCCAAGCCAGCGCGGCAGTCAGGCGCGGGCGCCACAGGCTGCGCATGAACGGGTGTGCGCTCATTTCCGCCAGCTTGCGTTCGGCCAGCGGCACCAGTTCGCCCGGCGGCGCGCCGGCCTGGTGCCACTCTTCCAGAATGGCGTGCACCGCCGTGCCGCGCCAGGCCGGGGTGGGATCGGCATCGCGTGGGTCCAGGCTCCTGAGGCCAAGAATGGCCGAGGCATAGAACTGATAGGGGTCTGAGCGCAGGCGATCGAGCGCGGTCCCGGCAATATCGACGCGGCGTTGCTGCGGCGATGGCATCGGGCGCGGGCGCGGATAGGCGGCGGCCTGGGGCGCGGCATCGAGCGCCTGCGCCAGGTCCACCGCGTCGCGTTCCCATGCCACGCCATCTTCGCCCAGCATGGCGCGGATGCGCAGCAGGAAGCGCGACGGGATGGCTGGGCCACCTGCGTCGCGCTCGGCAAAGCTCAGCACCACCTCAGGCGCGCCCAGCATCGCGGCCAGATCGTGCGCCGCCAAGCCGATGCGGAAATCGGCGCCGGGAATGCCCAGCGCGCGCAGCACCGGCGGTGCCAGCAGCGGATCGGGCGCGGGCGATGCGGGCCACGACCCTTCGGTCATGCCCGCGCAGATCACCAGGTCGGCGCGGCTCATCCGCGCTTCGAGCAGGCCATAGATCGCGAGGCGCGGATGGCCGCCATAGGGCGGGCGCACCGAAATCTCGTCCATCGCATCGCGCAGCAGCGCCGGCACCTCGGCCGGATCGACCGGTAGGCCGCCGGCCTGCGCCGCCGCATCGCGCCACTGTTCGACAAACTGCGCCAGGCAGCGGCCATCGGCATTGGCCCAAAGCGCGGAACCACACAGCGCCTCGGCCATCTCGGCCAACAGGTCGATGCTGGCGCCCAGCGGCAGCGCGGCATGGCCGGCCAGCAGCGGCGCGAGCAGCAGTTCCACCCCATCCCACCACGCGGCAAGGCCGGGAAAGCGCTTGTCCCACTTGCGATCGGGATCGCGAATGGCATCGCGGATCGGCTCCAGCCCCGGCCCGGGGCGCGGCCCGCGCAGCACCATGTCCAGTTGCCGCACCCGCTCCAGCCATGCGGCGCGCCCTTCGCCCGCCATGACCAGCGGGTGTCCGAGCAGCGCCAGCAAGCCCACCGGCGCGGCGCGTTCGGCCCAGGCCTGCGCCAGTTGCAGCAGCAGGCGCCCGGCGACCGTCTGCGGCAGCGGGCGGCCGGCGGTATCGTCGGCGGCAATGTTCCAGCGGCCAAGATGGGCGATCACCCGCTGCGCCAGGCCGCGATCGGGGGTGACCACCGCCACGCGCCGTTCGGGCACGGCCAGCGCCTCGCGCACCAGCACGGCGATGGCCTGCGCCTCTTCCTCGGGATGGGCGCTGTGCATCAGGCGCACACCCGCCAGGCGCCGTTCAGGCGCTGCCAGCTTTACCCACGCCGTGCTTGCCTCGGGCGGCAGGAACAGGTTGGAAATGGCACGGCTGCGCGCCGGCGGGGCCGCAGCGATGCCGGCGCGGTGCCAGTTGCGCACATCGTCGCGCGACAGGCCCATGCGATGCAGCAGCAGTTTCAGGTGGTATTGCGGATGGGTGACCTGGTCGCCGCGGCCAAACGGCGGCCCGCCCGGCTCCTCGCTGGCGCCGGCCTGGCCCAGCGCGTCCCACACCTCTGGCTCCAAGGCCAGGTCAAGATCGGGCAGCACCACCGCGCCTTGCGGCAGATCGGCCACGGTACGCAGCAGGCGGGCGATCGCCGGCGCGGCAGAGGTGACCCCGGCGGCGATCACCGCATGGAGCGGCGGAGCGGCGCGCCACGCCTGCGCCGCATGGGTCAGCAGCAGGTTGCGCCGCACCGGCGCATCCACTTGCCCGCGCGCATCCAGTTCGAACTGCCAGCGCACCTGCACCCGCGCGAACAGGCGCAGGCTGTCCTGCCAGTGTTCGGCCAGTTCGGGCAGCATGTCGATCGTCAGCAACTGTTCGGGACTGACCTCTTCGGCGGCCAGCCGATCGAGCGACTGGGCGAGGCTCCGCGCCTGGCGCAGCAAGCCTGCCTCGCCCCGCACGATGCCCAGCGCGGCCAGTTCCTCGCGCAGGATCTCCGCCAGGCGCAGCAGGCGCACCACCGGATCGCAGGCCGGTGGTGCCACGGTTCCGCCGCCAAGGGGATCGAGCAGCGCGCCGAGCGTCTCGTCGAGATCGAGATCGCCCACCACCGCCATGCGTGGCAGCAACAGCCCGCCGCCAGACGCGCGAATGAAGGCCTCGGTCAGGTTGCGCACGGCGCGCTGGCTGGGCAACAGCAGCGTCAGCCGGGCCAGGCCAAACGTGTCTTCGCGATAGCGCGGGATCAGCCCGGCGACCAGCGCATCGGCAAATCCCCGGTGCGCGGCAATGGTATAGACGCTGGGCCGGGCGGCGCCCGCCATCAGTATTGCGTCAGCGCGGCTTGGGTGGGGGCGATCATTTCCGGCGCGCCCACTTCATACCACAGCCCGGTGTGCGGTAGGCCATAGAGGCGCCCTTCGGCAATAGCCCGGTCCCACAGGCGCCCGGTGGAAAAGCTGCCCTGCGGCGCATCGCGCAACAGGCGGCGCGACACGATCTGGATGCCGGTAAAGATATAGGGCGCCACCCTTCCCGGCTTGCGCCGCGAAACCAGGCCCATCTGGTCGATATGGAAATCGCCCATGCCGGTATAGTTGAACGCCTGCGCATGGCTGACCAGCAACAGCAGCGCGTCCATCCGCTCCTCGTCCCAGAAATCGCCGAGCGCAGCAAAGGCATTGCGCGGCCCATCGAGCCAGATGTTGTCGCTGTTGAGACAGAAGAATGTGTCACGGTCGATCAGCGGCAGCGCCTTGACCAGCCCGCCGCCGGTTTCCAGCAGCGTCTCGCGCTCGTCAGACACCATGACCTTGGGCACGTCACGCGCCAAGACATGGGCTTCGAGCTGGTCGGCCAGGTAGTGCACATTGACCACGGCGCGGGTCACGCCGGCTTCGGCCAGCTTGTCGAGCGCATGGTCGATCAGCGGCTTGCCCGCCACGCGCACCAGCGGCTTGGGCCGGGTGACGGTCAGCGGACGCATCCGCTTGCCGATGCCGGCGGCCAGCACCATCGCGGTGTCAGACACCAGCGGCTTGCGCGGATCGCGGCTCATTCGGCAAAGCTCCCACCCAGGCGCCCGGCCGGATCGCGCAGCTCTGCCGGGATATTGGCGTCAAACCACGCCGCCACCGGGGCCAGCGCGGGATGGGCCAGGTCGCGTTCCAGCATGGCCCAGACGCGGGGAATGTAATCGAGATAGCGCGGCTTGCCATCGCGCTTCCACAGCCGCACGAAAATGCCCACGATCTTGGTATTACGCTGCGCCCCAAGGCGGGCATAATCCGCCCGGAAATCACCCTGCGGCTGCGCCTTGGCCAGGTAATAGTCGAGCATGCGCGCCTCAAGCTCGGGCGAAACGGTGCGCCGCGCATCCTGCAACAGCGATACCAGGTCATAGGCCGGATGGCCGGCCAGCGCGTCCTGGAAATCAAGCAGGCCTTGCTGATCCAGCCCGCCCAGCAGCATGATATTCTCGGCGTGATAATCGCGCAGCACGGTCACGCCGGGGCGCTGCGCCGGCAGCAACGGGGCCAAGACCTGTTCCCACGCCGCCTGGAACCCTGCCACATCGACATAGATCGCCCGCGCCGGGCAGAACCATTCGATGAACAGCCGCACCTCGCGCATGTATTCGGCCATGCCATAGGCGGTGAATGGCCCGGCCGGCAGCTGCGCCAGTTGCACCAGTGTATCGATCGCAGCGCGATAGACGGTGTCTTCATCCTGCGGCCAGGCGTCGACATATTCGCGCATGCGCGTGTCGCCAAAGTCTTCGAGCAAGACCCAGCCCTCGCCCGCTTCTTCGGCCAGGATTTCCGGTGCGCGCAGGCCATTGCCATCGAGCCAGCGGGCGGCGCGCAGGAAGGGCTGCGGGTCTTCCTGCGGTGGCGGCGCATGCATCAGCATCGCGCTCTGCTCGCCCCGGCGCACGCGGAAATAGCGGCGGAAAGAGGCGTCGCCCGGCAAGGGTTCGATTCTTGCGCCCGTCCAGCCCGCACGGGCGAGGAAAGCATCGATTCCGGCAGGAAGAGTGCTGGTCATGGCAGCCGCTCTAACCATCCCTTGCCGGCCAAGACAATGGCCTGCCGCCCGTTTTCCGCGATTTCCAGACGCAGCGTGAGGCAATCGGGCTCATGCCCGAAACCGCCGGCGTGATCGGGCCATTCAGCAATCAGCACGGCGCCCTGGCGATAGTCGTCAAGCCCGATCTCCTCGGCCTCTGCCGGGTCTTCCAGGCGATAGAAATCGGCATGGACCACTGGCAGGTGCACCTGCGGCGGATCATAGGTTTCGATGATAGTAAAGCTGGGCGACGGCACATCGCCGACATAACCCAGCGCGCGCAGCAATTCACGCGCCAGCGTGGTCTTGCCCACGCCCAGCGTGCCTTCCAGCGCCAGCACGTCACCGGGCCGCAGTTTTGCCGCGATGCGGGTGGCGAGGGCCTGGGTGGCGGCGATATCGGGAAGCGGGATCGTGGTCATGGGGCGTCGCGCTAGAGAGAAGCGGGACCCCGGATCAAGTCCGGGGTGACGGTAACGAGGGAAGTATGTCTATCATATTCCCGTCGCCCCGGACTTGATCCGGGGCCCTTCACGACGCCTGCAGTCACGGCAGCGTCACGATGGCACTGGTGCCCTCGCCCGGTTCGGAAACCAGTTCAAAGCGGCCACCGTGGGCATCGATCAACTGGCGTACCAGCGGCAAGCCAAGGCCCTGGCGCCGCTCTGCCGTGCGGCCGTCGGCGGCGAGCTTCAAGCCCTCCATCGCGCGGGCCAGCGCCGCTGCATCCATGCCGCGGCCATTGTCGGAAATCACCACGCGGAGATCGCGCGCGCCGCGCGTGCATTCCACCAGGATACGCCCACCCGCCGGGGTTGCAGCAATGGCATTGTCGATCAACTGGCCAAACACACGGCGCAACCGGCGCGCGTCTCCGGTCACTTTGCCCACGGCCTGGCTGCCGCGCAGATCGAGCGCCAGTCCGGCCGCGTTGATCCGCTCGGCGCGCTCGCGCACCACGTCGGCCAGCAAGGGGAACACATCCACCGCATCGCGCGCCAAGGGCAGCATGCCCGCCTCGCTCTGCGACAGGTCGAGCACGTTCTCGATCTGCTCGCCCAGCCGCTCTACCGACGAGAGGATCGCCGCGACATAATCGCGCGCCTGCGGCGTCAATTCCCCGGCCAGCCCGCTTTGCAGCATTTCGGCAAAGCCGCCGATGGAGTTCAGGGGGTTGCGGAATTCATAGCTCATGTTGGCGATGAACCGCGTCTTCACCGCGTCCGCCTCGGTCAACGCGGCATTGCGTTCGCGCAGTGCGGCCTCGGCCTTTTGCGAATCCGTGATATCCAGCACGGTGAGCAGGCCATTGCCATCGGGCAGCGGCACCCCGGCAAATTCCAGATGGCGCCCATCGGCCAGTGACAGCCGGCCGCTGGTCTGCTTGCGTTCCAGCGTGGCGGCCTGGATCACCTGGCCGATCATCCCCACTTGCGCCGGGCGCTTGAGCAGGCCGGCCAACCGCGTGAGCAGCAGATCGGCGCGCGGATGGCTGCCGAGAAATTCCTCGTCCAGTCGCCAATCCTGGGTAAAGCGCCGGTTCCACAGCTGCAGGCGGCTGTCTGGCCCAAACACGGCGAGCGATTCAAACAGGTTGTCGAACGTGGCGGTGCGGGTGCGCAGCAATGTGTCGCGCGTGGCGGAAAGCTGCAGCTGCTCGGTCTGGTCTTCAAAGATCAGCAGCAGGCCGCCATCGGGCATCGGCTGGCCCACCACGCGCAGATGAGTGCCATCATGCAGGTGCCAGGGCTCCTCGCGCGGCTCGCGTGCCAGGAACCAGGCCTGCCGCTCGCGCCGCCATTGCGGAAAATCGCGCACTTCCGGCAGCTTGCCGCCATCGCGCAAGCGATCGAGCACGCGATCGAACGGCGGCGTATCGTTGACCCAACTCGGGCTGATGCCAAAGATGCGCAGGAACGGCTGGTTGGCAAAGACCAGGTTGCGGCCAGCGTCGAACTGCGCAATCGCGGCCGACAGCGTATCGAGCATCTGCCGCTGGGCATCGCGGAAGCGGCGAAACTGGCGGGTCAATTCCTCCATCTGCTCGATATCGACGGCATAGCCGGCCACGCCTTCGCCAGCGATCGGCAGGTCGCTGACGCGCATGGTGCGGCGCTGGCCGTTGATGGTTGCAGAAACCACCCGCTCGGCCGGGCGGCGCTGGGCAAAGACATCGGCAGCAATGTGCGCCGCGCTCAGGCCGTCGACCGGCTCGACCAGTTCGATGCCGTTCTCCACCACCGATGCCGCGCTCGCCGCGCCCACCGCGCGCACATAGGCGGTGTTGACCAGGCGCAGGCGCATTGCCGCATCGCGAAACCACATCGGCAGGGGCGCGGCTTCGATCAGGCCGGCCAGCCCGGAAAAGTCGGCATGGGCCTGCTCTGCCTCGGCACGCAGGGCCCGGATTTCTGCCACGCTGTCGGTCGCGTCGAAAAACCACAGCAAGGCCGCATCGCCCGGCGCGATCTGCGGATCGGCCAGGCTGCCGCGCACCGCCAGGGCAGTTACCCCGCCGCGCGGGACCAGCGACAGCGCAAGCGGCGCCCCGGTCTTTTGCGTGTGGCGCACCGCATCGGCCAGCGCCGCCAGGCTTTCGGCGTCGAGCCCGCGCCCTTCGCCACCGTCCAGTTCGGTCAGATAGCCCGGCATGGCATCCAGGCCCATCCACCCGGCCAGGCGCGAGGCGCCCTCGATCCGCCCGTCGGCGCGCACCAGCAGCGGCAGGGCCGGCGCTTCATCGACCATGCGGGTCAGCTTGCGGGCCAGCCGCTCGGCATGTTCGGCGCGGCGCATGCGCGCCCTTGCGGCCAGCACGGCCCATCCCGCCGCCAGCGTCCAGCCTGCCAGCAGCAGCGCCACGGCAACGGTCACGGCAACAGCGGCAGGCGAATGAGACAGCATCACCCCTTGGCTAGGCTGCACGCGGGCGAAATACAACCGCAACCGGCGCGAAATTCGCCCGATCCCGCGCAAGTATCCGCGCAGCAAAACGCCCCACATCCCAAGGGATGCAGGGCGCTTGCAGCCATGCCCGACACGCAGCCGGTCATGTATCCGGGATCAATAGCGATAGTGATCCGGCTTGAACGGCCCCTGCGGGGTCACGCCGATATAGCTAGCCTGCTTGTCGCTCAGCTTGGTCAGCTTCACGCCCAGCTTTTCGAGGTGCAGCGCGGCGACCTTTTCATCCAGGTGCTTGGGCAGCACATAGACGTCGTTCTTGTACTGATCGGCCTTGGTGAACAGTTCGATCTGGGCCAGCGTCTGGTTGGTGAAGCTGGCGCTCATCACGAAGCTGGGGTGGCCGGTGGCGCAGCCCAGGTTCACCAGGCGGCCCTTGGCGAGGATGATGATCTGCTTGCCGTCCGGGAATTCGACCAGGTCGGTGCCGGGCTTCACTTCGGTCCACTTGTAGTTCGACAGGGCCGAAATCTGGATTTCGCTGTCGAAGTGGCCGATGTTGCACACGATGCTCATCGGCTTCATCGCCTTCATGTGCTCGGCGGTGATCACGTCTTCGTTGCCGGTGGCGGTCACGAAGATGTCGGCGCGGGTGACGGCTTCTTCCATCGTCACCACTTCATAGCCTTCCATCGCCGCCTGCAGCGCGCAGATCGGATCGACTTCGGTGACCATAACGCGGGCGCCGCCATTGCGCAGCGATGCGGCCGAACCCTTGCCCACGTCGCCAAAGCCAGCCACGCACGCAACCTTGCCGGCCAGCATCACGTCGGTGGCGCGGCGGATCGCGTCGACCAGCGATTCCTTGCAGCCATAGAGGTTGTCGAACTTCGACTTGGTCACCGAATCGTTCACGTTGATCGCCGGGAACGGCAGCTTGCCGTCCTTGGCGATCTGGTAAAGGCGGTGCACGCCCGTGGTGGTTTCTTCCGAAACGCCCTTGATGGCCTTGACGCTCTCGGTCAGGTAGCCGGGCTTGGCCTTGAGGAACGCCTTGAGCGCGCGGCAGAATTCGATTTCTTCGGCGTTGCTGGGCTCGAACAGGGTTTCGCCCGCTTCCACGCGCGCGCCCCACAGCGCGAACATGGTGGCGTCGCCGCCATCGTCCAGGATCAGGTTGGCAGTGTCATCGCCCCAGTCGAAGATGCGGCCGACATAGTCCCAGTAATCCGCCAGGCTTTCGCCCTTCACGGCGAACACCGGAATGCCCGCTGCGGCGATCGCGGCGGCGGCATGGTCCTGCGTGGAATAGATGTTGCAGGTGGCCCAGCGCACATCGGCGCCCAAGGCAACCAGCGTTTCGATCAGCACGGCGGTCTGGATCGTCATGTGCAGCGAGCCGGTGATGCGCGCGCCCTTCAAGGGCTGCGAAGCGCCGAATTCCTGCCGCAGCGCCATGAGGCCGGGCATTTCGGTTTCGGCAATGGCGATTTCCGCGCGGCCGAAATCGGCCAGGCCGAGATCGGCGATGACATAGTCCTTGTTCGCTTCGAGCGCGCTGGCCACGAGGCATCTCCGTACAAAAGGGCGTCTGAACGCAAAAAAGACCCGCCAGGGGCAGGCCGCTGATGGGCCGCTCTTAGCCGCTCCGTCTGCACAGGGCAACGTTAATATAAAGAAGTCTTTATATCGGCATTCCTACCGATGCTGGCCAACCCGCAATCTTGGTGCCGCCACCTGCCGCCACGCGGCAACGCGAATTTCCCCACGCCCTGCCGCGCGCGGCGGTTGCACGCCCCTGCCCTGCGCCTATATCCCCAACCGGCCGCCACTCCCTCGTGGCGGATGACAATGAAAGGAATTTGGGGATGACGATCACCGTTGGCGAAACCCTGCCCGATGTGAAGCTGGTCAAGGCCACGAAGGACGGCCCCGAAGCCGTGCAGTCGGCTGAATACTTCAAGGGCAAGCGCGTCGCCCTGTTTTCGGTGCCGGGCGCTTTCACCCCCACCTGCTCGGCCCGCCACCTGCCGGGCTATGTTGACAAGGCCGCCGAACTCAAGGCCAAGGGCATCGATGAAATCGCCTGCACCGCGGTCAACGATCCGTTCGTGATGAAGGCCTGGGGCGAAGCCAGCGGCTCGCCCGAGGTGACGATGCTGGCCGATGGCAATGGCGATTTCGCCAAGGCGCTCGGCCTGACGATGGACGGCACCGGGTTTGGCCTGGGCCTGCGCGGCCAGCGCTTTGCCGCCGTGATCAACGATGGCGTGGTCGAACAGCTCCACGTCGAAGCGCCGGGCGACTTCAAGGTCAGCGCGGCGGAATACGTGCTCGAAAAGCTGTGAGCTGATACCGGCGCGCCGGCTGCCTCCGCGATGGGGCAGCCGGCGCGCCGGCGATCAATAGCCCATCAAGCTCATCACTTCCTTGCGGCTGCGCGAATCCGCCAGGAAGCAGCCCAGCAGCCGGCTCGTCACCATGCCCACGCCC
Source organism: Novosphingobium sp. SG754 (assembly GCF_013149315.1). Classification (NCBI taxonomy): domain Bacteria; kingdom Pseudomonadati; phylum Pseudomonadota; class Alphaproteobacteria; order Sphingomonadales; family Sphingomonadaceae; genus Novosphingobium; species Novosphingobium sp. SG754. The sequence continues at coordinate 21,967 of NZ_JABGCC010000004.1, forward strand.
GGCGTGCGCACGCCGCGCCCGGTCATGCAGCCATGCTGCGCCTCGATCACCACGGCCACGCCTTGCGGGTGGAGGTGATCCCAGATGCATTGCGCGACTTCGGCGGTCAGCCGTTCCTGGATCTGCAGCCGCTGGGCATAGCCGTGCAACACGCGCGCCAGCTTGGAAATTCCCACCACGCGGTTTTGCGGCAGATAGGCGATCGATGCCTTGCCGGTGATCGGCGCCATGTGGTGTTCGCAATGCGATTGGAACGGAATGTCCTTGAGCACGACGATCTCGTCATAGCCGCCCACCTCGGCAAAAGTGCGCGTGAGGTGCACTGCCGGATCTTCGGCATAGCCCTGACAATATTCCAGCCACGCCCGCGCCACGCGCTTGGGCGTATCGATCAGGCCTTCGCGCGCTGGATCGTCACCAGCCCATTCGATCAGGGTGCGGATCGCCTGCTGCACATGGGGCGGCACCGGCACCTTGCCGCGCGCGGTATCTTCGTCATCGCCATGATCATGGCCGCAGCCCGGCAAATTCGTCATACTGGTCCCGTCCTCAATGCCCGGACAACGCGGCCCGTGCGTCAATCCTGTGTCGCGTTGCCGCGCCGGCGCCGCAACTTTGCCAGCTTCCTGCCCAGCCCGCCACGCCACAGGCGCCCGCGTTGGTAGAAGGCCAGCATTTCCTCGGGGCGCTCGGGGTCGAGCGCTTCGGAATCGGCCAGGGCCTGTTCGGCCTCGGTCAGTGGCCGAGGCACGAACGGCCGCAGATGCCGCCCGCCCGCCTTGGCCGACTCAGCCGCCAGCGCAGCCATGCTGCCGCCATCGGCCAAGGCCGCCGCTACCTGCTCTTCGGCCAGTCCGCAATGCTCTGCCAACAGCGAATGGCGCAAGGCGCGGATTGCCGGCATGGCGTGGTCGTTACCCGGCCGCCCCGCATCGATGAACACGTCGCATTCGCTGTCCAGGCCCATCGAGCGGTTGTTCATGTTGGCAGAGCCGATGCGCAGCACCTGATCGTCCACGATCATCAGCTTGGCATGGACATAGATCGGCGTTCCCCCTTTGGTGAACGGATGCCAGATCGAAAAGCGCCCATGCGGATCGTGGCATTTCACCGCTTCGAACAACTGGATGCGGGCCAGGTCCATCGCCGCCTGCTCCAACCATCCGTCCGACTCTTGCGGCATCACCAGAACGACTTCGGGCGCATCTGGCGCGTCGAGCCGCGCGGCCAGCGCCTCGGCCACGCGGCGCGAGGCGAAATACTGGTTTTCGGCATAGATGAAGTGCTTTGCTGCGGCAATCTGGCGGCAGAACAGCGCCTCGATTTCGCGCACTTCGGCAATATTGGCATAGGGTGAGCGCGTGCGGGCAATGCCCACTTCCACATCGGTGAACTGCGCCACGATGCCATTGGGCCACGCGCTTTCCGTCTGGGGGCGGCAGGGCTCGAGATGGCGCCCACCGGCCTGGTGCCAGCGGGTGCGGCCAAATTCGCCCAGCGCCGCCGCCACCGGCCCTTCCAGCAGCATCGTGCAATCGTGCCATGGGCCATAGGGCTGGCCACCGGGCCGCCGCCGCCTGGGATCTTCATCGATATGGTCGCGCGTGTCCCAGCGGTCTCCCGCCATGTCGATCCCGCCACACACGGCAAAGCAATCGTCAATCACTGCGATCTTCTGGTGATGGCTGCAGCCGATCGGATGGGCCGCGTCCAGCTTGTAGCCGATGCGCGGATGGCGCCACCAGCGGAACAGGTCAACCACCATCGACCCGCGCATCAGTGCCTTGAGCGCGCCGAAATTCCATTTCAGCACCAGAACTTCCAGCCCGCGGCGGCGGTTGGCCAGCCACACCACGAAGGCGCCCAGCCGCGCCGGCGCCACGCGCTTGCGCGGCAGGTTCCACCAGCGCCGCCCGTCGCCGATCAGGATGCGCGTGTCGAAATCCCAACCGATCAAGTGGATGCGCTGGCGCGCCGCCAGCATCGCATCACGCATCAGGGCAAAGTAATCTGCCGCATCGACCACGGCATGGGCACGCGTTGCGCGGGCATAGCGCCACACGCCTTCTTCTATCCCTTCCTCGCTGCCGAGATGAACGGCTGAATCGGACGGCGCAACGCCGGACGCGGGATCGCGTGGCCCCTCTGGTGCATTCATACCCGCGCAACGCCGGGACGGCGCAGAGGTTCCACCCTATTCCAAACGATCGCACGTGCCTCGTTCGAGCGGCACGAAGTTATTGGTTCGTCACGGCTTCCTGCCGAGGGATAACCAGTTCATCGGGATGGGCCACATTGAGATCGGCGCGCAGCAGTTCGCCCACCAAATCGGGATCGGCATGCTTGGGATCGAGCAGATTGACCCGGTTTTGCAGGCGATCACGCTCTGCCGAAAGCTGCGCCACTTCCTTTTGCCGCTGCTCCAGCGTGTGGGCATTTTCGCTCCACGCCAAGAGCCCGCTCGGCCCCGCGACGGCCCAGGCGCCGATCAGCAGCAACGCGATCAGCGCCAGCGACTCGGTCACGCTGTTGCGAGGCAGTTTGAGGTTGGGGCGACGCCGCTTCATAGCGTCAAGAAGAATCACATTTGGCCAGTCAATGCAAGCGCATCGCGACGGAAAAACCGCAGAATTTCGCGGCGTCCGGCGATGGCCTTGCCGCCCTCACACCAACCGCTGCGCCTGCCCCCGTTAACCACGGCAGACCCTGCCCTTCCAGCACGATGCCTGCCGCTGCGTAGCAATGCGTTGGAAAATTTCGCGAGACATTAACCGGTCGGCAGCACTTGCCGATGCATGATCGCCGCCGGGGTGTGGTGCGTGACAGCGCCACGGCAACGGGAAGGTTCAGGTTTCGATCATGCTTTTGGGTTGGTTGCGTCAGCGCTTGAAGGCCTATCGCGGCAGCCGCGGCCAGCACCGCGCGCAGGGTCCTGCCCGCGGCTTCATGGGCCGCCTGGCCAAGGACCGGGCTGGCAATGCCCTGGCGATCATGACGCTGACGGCGTTCACGATGATCACGCTGGCAGGCCTGGGCATGGACATGTCGCGCGCGTATCTCACCAAGACCAGCCTTCAGGACGCCTGCGACGCAGGCGTGCTTGCCGGACGCAAGGCGATGGCGGCTTCGGGCGTCTATGGCGCTGCCGAACAGGCCAAGGCCAACAAGATGTTCAACTTCAACATCAACGAAAACCGCACTGAAAGCTCTGCCGCGGTTTTCACCACCAGCGCCGATACCACCGGCCACGTCAGCGGCACGGCCAGCACCACGATGCCGACCACGCTGATGAAGCTGTTCAACTATTCCAGCCTGCCGATGACCGTGGAGTGCAGCGCTGAATTGCAGATGGCCAATGCCGACGTCATGTTCGTGCTCGATACGACCGGGTCGATGGCCTGCAATGTGTCGGGCGGCAATTGCTATAGCGGTTCGGATTCCAAGATCGTCGGCCTGCAGAACGCGATCCGCTCGTTTTATACCACGGTGGCGGGTGCGGTGGTCGACAAGGTCAACACCCGCGTGCGCTTCGGCTTCGTACCCTATTCCATGACGGTCAACGCCAAAGGGCTGCTGACGTCGGGCGCGATGCCCAGCAACTATTTCGTCAACAGCTCGCCATACATTACCCAGTTGGTGCAGTTCAGCACCACCCCCATCACCGTGAACAAGCAGACGCGATATCCCGCGATCAGCTATCGCTATGCCCAGACGACCATGGACGTCACCGCGTTCAAGGGGTTTGGATCGGTGCCGCTGGCGACGGGCGTGACGTTGTATAATGGCAACAACGCATCAAGTGCGTCCTACGTCACGACCAAGCCATCCAGCACCAATCCCTATTACACCATCCGCGACCTCGCCACCGGCACCACTGCCACCGGCACGGTGGGCAATGTCACCACCACCAGCTATACCTGGAGTGGCTGCATCGAAGAGCGCAACACGGTGCCGCAGCTGTCGATGTCGCCCATTCCCAGCGGCGCCTACGACATGGACGTGACCAGCGCGCCAACCAACGACGCCACCAGCTGGAAGCCCTATCTGGAAAGCCTCGAGTTCTATCTCAACGGCTATTCCATGCCGCTCAACACGACCACCGACATGTCCAACCAGACAGGCTATTGCCCGCAGTCGATGCTGCCGTTCACCACGGTGGATACCACGGCGCCGCAAACTGTGCCGACTTGGCTGAACAATTACGTCAACAGCCTCTACGCCAACGGCGGTACCTATCACGACATCGGCATGCTTTGGGGCGCGCGCCTGGGCAATCCCAACGGGATCTTTGCCAGCAACGTCAATGCCGGCAATCTGCCCTCGGTGAGCCGCCACATCATCTTCATGACCGACGGCACCATGGAAAACTATCCCGCGAACTATACGGCGTGGGGCGTGACGCAATACGATGGCCGCGATGCGCCCACCTCCACCTCGGCCTCCAGCCTCGTCAACTATCACAACAACCGCTTCCTGGCGGCGTGCACGCTGGCCAAGAACATGGGCTATACCATCTGGGTCATCGGCTTTGGCCAGACCCTGACACCCCAGATGCAGGCCTGCGCCACGGCCAACCGCGCCTATTACGCATCCAACACCACGGCGCTGACCACGACGTTCCAGTATATCGCCGGCCAGGTGGCCAACCTGCGGCTCAACAAATGACCGGCCTCGCGCTTCGCCAGATGGTCCGCCGGCTGCGGCGCGATGCCCGGGGCGTGACCGCACTGGAATTTGCGCTGGCTGCGCCGGTCATGCTGCTGATCATGGCCGTGTTGCTGGAGTTGGGCCTGGCCTATTATGTGCAGGCCGTGTTGACCGGCACGATCAACGCCGCCGGGCGCGATTCCTCGCTGCAAAGCGCGCAAACCTCGACTACCACCATCGACAGCGAGGTCACCACGCGCATCCAGCATGTCGTGCCATGGGCCACGGTATCGTTCTCGCGCCGCAACTATACCGATTTCACCAACGTCGGTCAGCCCGAAGTCTTCACCGATTCCAACAAGAACGGGCAATACGATCAGGGCGAATGCTTCAACGACGCCAACGGCAACGGGGTCTGGGATGCGGATATGGGCAAGACCGGGCTGGGCGGCGCAAACGACGTCGTGCTCTATACCGTCACGGTGAACTATACCGCGCTGTTCGGCTTTTCCAGCATGCTTGGCCTGCCAACCAACATGACAGCGAGCGCCAGCACGATCTTGCGCAACCAGCCCTTTGCCACGCAGACCGTTCGCACGGTGACCCAGATATGCTGAAGCGTCGCTCTCTCATCCCGCTCCTGCGCCGTCTCGCGCGCAATACCAGCGCGGTTACCGTCGTCGAACTGGGCGTCAGCTTGCCGTTCGTCATGGTCATGGCCCTGGGCTCGATGGAAATGGTAAACCTGGGCATCCTGCATGTCCGGCTCAACCAGTTGGCCATCTCGGTGGCCGACAACGCTTCACGCGCCAAGCAATCAGTGGTGGGCGGCGCGCCGATGTTTCGCGAATTTGACGTGAACCAGGTATTCACCGGCGCCGCGCTTTCGGTGGAAGACCTCAATTTTCCCGTCAACGGCCGGGTGATCCTCTCCAGCCTGGAAACCAACAGCTCGGGCGGCCAATGGATTCACTGGCAGCGTTGCTGGGGCAGCAACAAGTACGTCTCGCGCTATGGCGTCCAGGGCACGGGCAGCACCGGCACCAGCTTTGCCGGCATGGGGCAGCCCACCCCCATCACGGTCGAAAGCCCTTATGCGATGATGTACGTCGAAGTGGCCTACAACTACCAACCCTTGTTTTTCGGCACGGTGTTCAAAACCACCGTCATCCGCAAGGACGCGGCGATGTATGTTCGTGACGATCGCGATCTGACGCAGATCTACAACCCGGCGCCTGCGGTCACACCAGCAACGTGCTGAGCGTTTCAACCGCTTTGTGATTGTCACCTTCGTGGTTAGACGCCAAGAGCCGCGGCCATGTCGCTGACGATTGTCCATGCCGCCGAACCGACCCCTGCCCAGCGCGAAGCGATCCTGGCGCCGCTGCGCGTGTACAACGTGCGCGAGGGGGGTGATCCGGGCCTTTCGTCCCTCGCCCTGATGCTGACCGATGCCGACGGCGTCGAAGTCGGCGGCCTGTGGGGCAAGATTTCCTACGACTGGCTGTTCATCGAGCTGCTCGCCGTGCCTGATGCGCACCGTGGCCAAGGCCATGGCGAAGCCTTGATGCACCAGGCCGAAGCGCATGCCCGGGCGCAGGGCTGCGTCGGCATCTGGCTCGATACTTATGCATTCCAGGCGCCGCGCTTCTATGAAAAGCTCGGCTATGCCGTGTTCGGCCAGCTTGATGACCATCCGCGCGGGCAAAGCCGGTTCTTTCTGCAAAAGCGGCTTTAGGCGGCGCACGGCAACCTTTCCTGCACGATTGCCGGCGTACACCACACACCGTGATCAGCCTGACGGCTGCGGGGGAAGTGCCGGTGCATGTTCAAGACACTCGTCAAAACCGGCCGCAACACCGGCCACGCCCTGCGCATGATCGGCGCGTTCGGCTCGGCCATCCTGTGGGGCGTCAGCGCCTGGCAATTGCAGGATGCCGGCCCGGATGCCGGGGCGTTTGGGGTGGGACAATCCGCGGTCATCGGCGTCTGGGCCCTTGCCGCCGCATCGGCGCTGGGCGGCCTGATTTCGCTGCGCCGCCTGATGCAACCGGCGCAAACGCGGCCGCGCGCCACCGCTGCGCCCGGCCTGGAAGACTTGCCAGCCAAATCCGATTTCGATCCCGACGCCATCATCGCGCGCCATCTGGCACAGCGCGCCAGCGCGCCGCCACCGCCGATCGAGGACAACGCCGCCCAACCGGCGCCGCCGCGCCCGGTATTCGGCCGCAAGGGCATCGGCAGCCCACGCTGATCGTGATCGCAAAAAAGCCGGCCCTTGGCAGGACCGGCCTGGTGTTGGTGCGCCCGACGGGATTCGAACCCATGGCCCCCAGATTAGGAATCTGGTGCTCTATCCTGCTGAGCTACGGGCGCCCGCGCCTCTCTTAGGAGCGTGTCTGCGGCAAGGCAATGTGCGTTTGCGCAGCCCTGCCCGCATGGGCCAGCGTGGATGTCAGTTCGCTTCGCCCGGCGGCACCACGGGGATCAGCAGCGGGGCAACGGCAATACCCTCGTCCAGCAATTCCCGCGCTTCTTGCGCGGTGGCCTGGCCGTGGATCGGCGCCGCGTCCTTGTCACCATAGTGCATGGCGCGCGCATCGTCGGCAAAGGAATCGCCAACCCAGGTCGATGACTTGATTGCCTCCGCCTGGGCCAGGGCCACGGCGCGCAGCATCGCCACGGCTTCTGGCGGCAGCTTTGCTGGCGGGGACGGCTTGGCCGGCGCCGCAGCGGCGGGCGCGGCGGGTGCAGCGTCCGCCGGGCTTGGCACGGGCAAGGCCGGCGCCTGGTTGCCCTTGCGCCCCACGGCCGGGGCCATCACAGCCTTGATCACCTCGCCGCTGCCGCACATCGGGCAGGTGACCAAGCCGCGCTCCTGCTGGCGCGCATAATCGGCCGACGAGGCGAACCACCCTTCGAAACGGTGCTGGCCGCCGGTGCATTGCAGATCGAAGACAATCATGGTGCGCGCGATATGGGCACGGGGCGCTTGTTGGCAAGACTGGGCAGTTGCTGGCGCACCGCAGCCAGGCGCCCCAGGTCGATTTCCGCAAGACCCAGGCCGGCATTGCCGCCCATGTCGAGCAGCACATCACCCCAGGGATCGACCACCAGGCTATGGCCATAGGTATCGCGCCCGTCTTCGTGCCGGCCGGTCTGCGCTGCGCTGATCACGAAGGCGCTGGCCTCCACCGCGCGCGCGCGCTGCATCAGGTGCCAGTGCGCGGCACCTGTGGGCACAGTGAAGGCGGCGGGGATGGCGATGCAATCGCAGCGGGCTTGGCCCAATGCCTCGAACAAGGCCGGAAAGCGGATGTCATAGCAGATCGCCAGACCCAGGCGGCCGACCGGTGTTTCCACCGTGACCACCGCCTCGCCAGGGCGATAGGCGGCCGATTCGCGCCAGGTTTCGCCCGTGGCCAGGTCCACGTCGAACATGTGCATCTTGTCATAGCGGGCCGCGATCTGGCCGGCGCCGTCGATCACGAAGGCGCGGTTGGCCCAGCGTGCGTCGCCGCGCTCTGCCGGCTGATCCGGCCGGATCGCGAGCGAGCCCAGATGCACCCAGATGCCGTGGCGTGCCGCCGCCTCTTGCGCGGCAGCCAGCACGGGATTGGCCGCTTCGGCCACGATATGCGGCGTTGCGCGGGCGCGGTCCCGATCGATCAGCCCGGCCATTTCCGGGGTGAACAGCATGGCTGCCCCTTCCCCGGCGGCGCGAGCGACCGCATCGGCAATCGTAGCGGCATTGACCAGCGGATCGATGCCGCTGGTCATCTGCAACAGCGCCACGCGCACGGGCGCGTTCATGCCCAAGTTCAGGCCAGGCCGAGCAGCGCGTCGAGCTTGCCGGCGCGGTCGAGCGCCTGGAGATCGTCGCTGCCACCCAGCGCCTGATCATTGACGAAGATCTGCGGCACGGTAGCGGCACCGGGCGCCCGCTCGACCATTTCGGCGCGCTTGGGACCACCCATGGTCACGTCATATTCTTCATAGGCCACGCCCTTTTCATCGAGCAGGGCCTTGGCGCGCACGCAATAGGGGCAACCCCACTTGGTATAGATTTCAACCTTGGGGCTTGGGGACTGGGTCATGTTCGCTCCGATGAAATTGGTGAAACCGGGGGCCTTGAAATGCGCAACGTAGCCCACACATGGTCGTTTGTGACGTGCGCCGCAAGACGGGCACGCCATGTTAAACCCGCCCCAGCGCCGGAGTTTCCCGGGCAGGGCATGTGCAGATTGCTCTGATTGAGGATATTGCCATGAACCGTTTCGATTTCACCCCCTATCGCCGCACCACCGTGGGTTTCGATCGCCTGTTCGACCTGCTCGAACGCCAGGCCCGCGCCAATGCTGGCGATAACTATCCGCCCTTCAACATCGAGCGCCAGGGTGAGGATGCCTATCGCATCACGCTGGCGGTTGCCGGTTTCAAGCCGGAAGACCTCGATATCACCGCGCAGCAGAACCTGCTGGTGGTCAAGGGCAGCAAGGCCGATCTGACCGACAAGCAGTACCTACACCTGGGCATTGCCAACCGCAGCTTCGAACGCCGCTTCGAACTCGCCGATTTCGTGCGGGTGAGCGCGGCCGACCTCGCCGATGGCCTGCTGACCATCGACCTGGTGCGCGAAGTGCCCGAGGCGATGAAGCCCAAGAAGGTGCTGATCGGCAACCAGAAGGCCCTGTCGGTGGTGGAAGGTGGCGACGCCAGCGCGGCCGCCTGATCCATTGACCTGAGGAAACGCGAAGGGGCGCTGGCCAATGCGGCCAGCGCCCCTTTTTGCGTGGGTTTGGGTTTGTGCAAGGCTTCGCCCCCCCAACCCCCTCCTCTAAAAAGGATGGGGCTTTTCCCGTTGTACTCACCCGCCTCTTCAGAGGAGGGGGTCGGGGGGTGGTGGAAACCTAAGACGAACCTCGTAAAATCAAACCAGCCGCGCCTGCTTCACTGCTGCGGCGATAAAGCTCTTGAACAGCGGGTGCGGATCGAACGGGCGGCTCTTCAGTTCGGGGTGGAACTGCACGCCGATGAAGAACGGATGATCGGGACGCTCGACGATTTCGGGCAGCAGGCCATCGGGCGACATGCCCGAAAAGCGCAGGCCGCCCTGCTCCAGCGCGTCGCGATAGGCGACGTTCACTTCATAGCGGTGGCGGTGCCGTTCGCTGATCGTGGTGGCGTCATAGATGCTCGACACATGGCTGTTGCCGGCCAAGTGCGCTTCATAGGCACCCAGGCGCATGGTGCCGCCCAGATCGCCACCGGCTTCGCGCTTTTCCAGGCCTTCGGCGGTCATCCATTCGGTGATGATGCCCACCACCGGCTCCTTGGTCGGGCCAAATTCGGTGGAAGACGCCTCGGCGATGCCGGCGGTGTTGCGCGCGCCCTCGATGCAGGCCATCTGCATGCCCAGGCAAATGCCGAAGAACGGCACGTCGCGCTCGCGGGCAAAGCGCACGCTGGCGATCTTGCCTTCCGAGCCGCGCTCGCCAAAGCCGCCGGGCACCAGGATGCCATGCATCGGTTCAAGGTGCGCGGCAATCTCGCTGTCTTCGCGCTCGAACAGTTCGGCGTCGATCCAGCGCACATTGACCTTGACGCGGTTGGCCATGCCGCCGTGGGCCAGCGCCTCGTTGAGCGACTTGTAGGCGTCCTGCAGGCCGACATATTTGCCGACCACGCCGATCGTCACTTCGCCTTCCGGGTTCTGATAGCGATCGACGATATCGTCCCACACCGCCAGGTCCGGCTGCGGTGCCGTCATGCCGAAATGGCGCAGCACTTCGGCGTCGAGGCCCTCGGCGTGATACTGCAACGGCACGGCATAGATGCTGCTGGCGTCAAGCGCCGGAATCACTGCCGATTTGCGCACGTTGCAGAACTGCGCGATCTTGGCGCGCTCGCCATCGGGCAGCGGCTTTTCACAGCGGCACAGCAGGATATCCGGCTGGATGCCAAGGCCGGTCAGTTCGCGCACGGAGTGCTGGGTCGGCTTGGTCTTCAACTCGCCAGCGGCCGCGATATAGGGCACCAGCGTCACGTGGACGAAGCAGGTCTGGTCGCGGTCCAGCTCGTTATGCAGCTGGCGCAGCGCCTCGATGAACGGCAGGCCTTCGATGTCGCCCACCGTGCCGCCGATTTCGCACAGCACGAAATCGAGGTCTTCGGTTTCGGCCTGGGCAAAGTCCTTGATCGCGTCGGTCACGTGCGGGATCACCTGCACGGTTGCGCCCAGGTAATCGCCGCGGCGTTCCTTGGCGATGATGTCGCGATAGATGCGGCCCGAGGTGATGTTGTCGGCCTGGCGGGCCGAAACCCCGGTGAAACGCTCGTAGTGGCCAAGGTCAAGGTCGGTCTCAGCGCCGTCGTCGGTGACGAAGACTTCGCCGTGCTGATACGGGCTCATCGTGCCCGGATCGACGTTGAGATAGGGATCGAACTTGCGGATCCGCACTCGATAGCCACGTGCCTGGAGCAGCGCCGCGAGGCTTGCCGCCATGAGACCTTTGCCGAGCGAGGAGACCACGCCGCCGGTGATAAAAATGTACCGCGCCATGGGAGTTGGGCCTTAGCGTCAGAAGGGAGGGGAGCGCAAGCAGAACCGACGCCGAACAGCGTGGCAATCCACAGGCGCAAGGGCGAACCGCAATACCACGCACGCCCGTTGCAGGCACGCGCAGGCATCACGAAAGGGACCGCAAAAACAAAACCGGCGCCCCCGCCTGCGGGGCGGGAACGCCTGGTTTCATGCTTGCATAGGGTTACTGCTTGGCGGCACCACCAAGCGGATCGGCCGGCGCAGCAGGGGCTGCCGCCGAAGGATCAGCCGCCGGGGCAGCGGGCGCAACCGGCTGCTGGGCCTGGCCGGCCAGCGGGTCGGCCGTGCGCTGGAGCGAAGTGTCGAGCGTGCGGCTGCCACCGGCGTTGACAGCCATGGCCGCCAGCACGATGCTCAGCCCGACGAACAGAACCGCCAGGATCGAGGTAACGCGCGTGAGGAAATCGGCCGCGCCGCGTGCCGACATGAAGCCGGCCGGGCTGCCGCCCACGCCCAGGCCGCCGCCTTCGGACTTCTGGATGAGAATCACGCCAACCAGGGCGGCAGCCACCAGCGCCTGGATAACGGTGAGGAAGATAAAGAGCGACATGAGGTTCCGCCTGAAACTGTTGCGGCGCACTTAGGGCGCCGGGCGCCCTTGCGCAAGGGGCCGAATTTTGCGCTCAGCCTTCGCCGGCGCCAGCGGCCGCCACGATCGGCAGGAAGGCATCGGCCGTCAGGCTTGCCCCGCCAACCAGAGCCCCGCCCACCTCGGGCGCAGCCAGCAACGCGGCGGCATTGCCGGCGTTGACCGACCCGCCATAAAGAATGCGCGGGCGCGCGCCGGCTTCGTCATAGGCGGCATGAAGCCGCGCCCGCACTGCGGCGTGCATGGCAATCACATCCTCGACATCGGCCACCCGGCCGGTGCCGATCGCCCATACCGGTTCATAGGCAACGGCCAGCTTGCCACCGGCGACGGCTTCTAGTGCCGCTTCGCCCTGTGGCAGGGAATGGTCGACCTGGCTGGCCACCACATCTTCGGCGTGGCCAGCGTCACGCTCTTCCAGCGTTTCGCCCACGCAGATGATCACGCCCAGCCCGGCCGCCAGCGCGGCATCGGCCTTGGCGCGCACCAGCGCATTGCTCTCGCCATGGTCGCGGCGACGCTCGCTGTGGCCCAGGATCACGAAATCGGCACCGATATCGGCCAGCATGGCGGCCGAAACATCACCGGTATGAGCGCCCTTGGCCTCGGTATGGCAATCCTGCCCGCCCACGCCGATGCCGGTCACGGCCTCGCGCAGCAGGCCGATCAGCGGGAACGGCGGCGCCAGGGCGATATCCACCTGCGGATGGCGGGCAGCAGCGCGGTCGATCGCGCGCGCCTCGGCCAGCATGGCCCGGCTGCCGTTCATCTTCCAGTTGCCGACGATATATGGTCGTTGCGCCATGGCTGGCTTTGATCCCTCGTTCTGTGTGCCCCGCCGAAAATCGGGATTGCCGCGCCGGTTGTTGTGCGGTGGCGCGTTGTCAGGCCCGATTCCGTGCCAACCCCCTTGCCTGCAATTGCCCCGCCAGCGCAAGGCCCCCGCGATGAAGTGCTTGGCCGGCCTGTGCCGTGCCAGAGGCATTGCGGGATCGGTCCAAGCCTCCTAAGGCAGGCCAATCCAAGTCATCAGGCGGATTTGATCGCATCCCATGCTCTCGCTGTTTCGTAAACTGATCCATTCCCGCATCGGCGCGCTTTTCGCCCTGGTGTTCATCGGTCTTCTTGCCCTGGCCTTTGCCGGCGCCGACGTGAGCGGCCTGCGTGTCGGCCAGTCTTCGGACGGTGAGGCAGCAGCCAAGGTCGGCCATGCCAAGGTTGGCGTGGACGAGCTAGGCAAGACCATCACCACCGCGTTCGAGCAGGAGCGCGAGCAGAACCCGACACTGACGATGCGCCAGTTCCTGGCCCAGGGCGTGATGAACGATGCCCTTTCCGGCTTGGCTGATCGTGCCGCGATGCAGGAATGGGCTGCCAAGAACGGCATGGGCGTCAGCGATCGTCTGGTCGACAGCGAAATCGCCAAGCAGCCCGCGTTCCAGGGCCCCGATGGCAAGTTCAGCGACGCGGTCTATCGCGCGTTCCTCGCCCAGCGCGGGATGACCGATGCCGCCGTGCGCAAGTCGATCACGCAGAGCCTGATCGCCCGCCAGGTGCTGTCGCCGGTGGCGCCAGGCGCCGCCATGCCCGCCTCGGCCGTGGCGCGCTATGCCGCGATGCTCAAGGAAAAGCGCGAGGGCGACATCGCCTTCCTGCCCAGCATCGCCTTTGCCGGCAAGGACAAGCCGAGCGATGCAGTGCTGGCCACCTATTACAAGGCCAACGCCGCCCGCTATCAGCAGCCCGAGCGCCGCACCGTGCGCTATGCCGTGATCGACGAAGCGAGCCTGGCCAACGTGCCTGCCCCCAGCGACGCTGACATTGCCGCCCGCTACAAGGCGAAGGCCGATGTCTACGCGCCCAGCGAAACCCGCACGGTAACCCAGGTCGTCGTGCCGACCGAGCAGGCCGCCCAGGCGCTGGCCGCGCAGGTTTCTGCCGGCACCAGCATCGAGGCCGCTGCCCGCGCCAAGGGCCTTGCCGCCAGCAAGATCGCCGATCTCACGCGTGACAAGCTCGCCGCGCAAAGCTCTGCCGCCGTGGCCGATGCGGTCTTCGCCGCCGCCCAGGGCAAGGTGGCAACGCCGGCCAAGAGCGGACTTGGCTGGCACGTGATCCGCGTCGATGCCATCGTCAAGAAGCCGGGCAAGACGCTGGAACAGGCCCGTCCCGAACTGGTGGCGGAACTGACCACCGAAAAGCGCCACGCCGCGCTGCTCGATCTGTCTTCCCGCCTGGAAGAGCAGTTCGAAAACCACACCGGCCTCGCTGATGTGGCCAAGGCCCAGGGCGTGACGCTGACCACCACCCCTGCCCTCACTGCCGATGGCAGCGTGTTCGGCCAGCCCGGACAAAAGGCCCCGGCCGATGTTGCCGCCCTGCTGCAAGGCGCCTTTGCGCTGGAGCATGAAGGCGAAGGCCAGGTTGCGCCGCTCGCCGATGGCAAGCGCATCGCGATCTTCGACGTGGGCCAGATCATGCCTGCCGCCCCCGCGCCGCTTGACCAGATCAAGGACCAGGTCGCGCGCGACTATGCCACCGAACAGGGCGCCGCCAAGGCCAAGGATGCCTCGGCCAAGGTGCTCGCCGCGATGGCCAAGGGCACCTCGTTGGCTGACGCACTCAAGGGCCTGGGCGTGACTCTGCCGCCCGCGCAGCCGGTGGCGATCACGCGCGAACAGCTTGCGGCCATGCAGCAAAGCGGCCGCCAGTTGCCCCCGCCGCTGGTGCTGCTGTTCGCCATGTCCAAGGGCACGGCCAAGCCGCTCGCCGCGCCGGGCAATGCCGGCTTCTACGTGGTTTCGCTCAAGACGGTGACGCCCGGCGTCATCCCCGCAGGCGATCCGTTCCTGGCGCAGGCTGGCAAGCAGTTCGGCCTCGATATGGGCCGCGAAGTGGCCGAGGAACTGCGCACCGCGATCCGCAACCAGGTGGGCGTGACCCGCAACGAAACCGCGCTGCGTGCGCTCAATACCAAGCTTGTCGGTAACCAGTAAGACCATGACCACGATCCTGTCGCGTCCTGCGCCAACCGGCGCCCAGCCCGAAAACAGCGCGGCGGCCCTTGCCGCGCTGGCGGCAGGAAAGCCCGCGCTGGTCTGGCGCAAGCTGATTGCCGACAGCGAAACCCCGGTCAGCGCCGCGCGCAAGCTGTTCGAGCCGGAACGCGGCGATTTCCTGCTGGAATCGGTCCAGGGTGGCGAAGTGCGTGGCCGCTACAGCCTGGTCGGGCTCGATCCCGATCTGGTGTTCCGCGCCACGGGTGAAACCGCGCAGATCAACGCCGCCTGGCAGACCGACCGCGCCGCCTTCGCCGCGCTGCCGGGCAACAGCCTGGCGGAATTGCGCGCGCTGGTCGAACGCTGCCGGATCGACGTGCCGGAAGGCCTGCCGCCCACGCTGGCCTGCCTGGTCGGCTATTTCGGCTATGAAACCATCGGCCTGGTGGAAAAGCTGCCACGCGCCCCGCAAAGCGCGCTGGAACTGCCCGACATGCTGTTCGTGCGTCCCACCGTGCTCCTGGTGTTCGATCGCCTGACCGACGAACTCACCGCCGTCGCCCCGGTCTGGGCCGAGGGCGGCACACCGCAGGCCTTGGTCGAGCGTGCGGCCGATTGCATCGATGCCACGCTGGCGCGCCTGCATGGCCCCCTGCCCGCAGATCCGCGCCTGCCCGAAACCATCGATCTGGTGCGCGAGCCGCAGATGGCGCCCGAACGCTATGGCCAGATGGTTGCTCGCGCGCGCGATTACATCACCGCCGGCGATATCTTCCAGGTGGTGCTGGCACAGCGCTTCACCGCGCCGTTCCCCTTGCCGCCGATGGCGCTCTATCGCGCGCTGCGGCGGATCAATCCCTCGCCGTTCCTCTATTTCCTCGATCTGCCCGGCTTTGCCCTGATCGGATCGAGCCCGGAAATCCTGGTGCGCATCCGCGATGGCGAAGTGACCATCCGCCCGATCGCCGGCACCCGCCCGCGCGGCGCCACCCCGGCCGAAGACCGCGCCAACGAGGAAAGCCTGCTGGCCGATCCCAAGGAACGCGCCGAACACCTCATGCTGCTCGATCTGGGCCGCAACGACGTCGGCCGCGTGGCCGCCGCCGGCACCGTCAAGGTCACCGAAAGCTATACGATCGAACGCTATAGCCACGTGATGCACATCGTCTCCAACGTGGTCGGCCAGCTTGATGCCAAGCGGGCGGATTCGGTCGATGCCCTGCTCGCCGGCTTCCCCGCCGGCACCGTGAGCGGCGCGCCCAAGGTGCGCGCGTGCGAGATCATTGCCGAACTCGAACCCGAAACGCGCGGCGCCTATGCTGGCGGCGTGGGCTATTTCGCCCCCGATGGCTCGGTCGATAGCTGCATCGTGCTGCGTACCGCCGTGCTCAAGGATGGCGTGATGCACGTCCAGGCCGGCGCCGGCATCGTGGCCGACAGCGACCCGGCCGCCGAACAGCGCGAATGCGAACACAAGTCTGGCGCCCTGTTTGCCGCCGCGCGCGAGGCCATCCGCGTCGCGGCAGAGCCGGCGTTCGGGCAATGACTCACGAAGTGACGATCACGATGAGCTACCAGGACTATCTGGAAGCCAATCGGTTGAGGTCGCGCAGCCGATGGACCTTGGCGGGCATCTTGCGCTTCGTTCTGCTGATCACAGTTGCCTACACAGCGCTATTCGTCGTCATCGAATTTCCCCATTCGTGGATCAAGCTCGCGGCTGACGCGATCACCGCCTTCGTTGTCGCCCTTTGCGCCTATGCAGGCATCCGCATCTTTTTGCTGTGGCATGTTCCGCGCTTGACGAAAAAACTGTACGCGCAACAGCCATCTGCCCGCGCGCCCTACCAGTTCAGCTTCGACAACGAAGGGATAAAGGCAATCGGTCCGTTCGAAAGTTCCAATCTTCCTTGGTCGCATTTGAACGGCTGGCTAGAGAACGATCGCCTTTTTCTTTTATCAAAAACCACTCTGACTTTTTTCTGCTTGCCCAAGGATCAAATCGGGGAAGCAAACCTGTCAGCGCTTAAACAATGCCTCTCCGATGCTGGTATCAAGCGGGGAATATAGAAGATTGGCCATGATCCTCGTCATCGACAATTACGACAGCTTCACCTGGAACCTCGTCCACTATCTGATGGAACTGGGCGCCGAGGTGAACGTGGTACGCAACGACGCGCTGACCGCTGCCGAAGCACTGGCTTCGGGCGCCAAGGGCTTCCTGCTCTCGCCCGGCCCCTGCACCCCCAACGAAGCGGGCGTCAGCCTCGATCTCGTCGGCGCGGCAGCGCAAGCGGGCATGCCGCTGCTCGGCGTGTGCCTGGGGCACCAATCCATCGGCCAGTATTTCGGCGGCAAGGTCGTGCGCGGTGGGCTGATGCACGGCAAGACCTCGCCCGTCACCCACGATGGCACCGGCGTGTTCTCCGGCCTGCCCTCGCCGTTCACCGCCACGCGCTATCACTCGCTGGTGGTGGAAGACGTGCCCGAATGCCTGGTCGTCAACGCGCGATCGGATGATGGCCACACCATGGGCTTTCGCCACGCCAGCCTGCCGATCCACGGCGTGCAGTTCCACCCGGAAAGTATCGCGACCGAGCATGGCCACGCCATGATCGCCAATTTCCTGGCACTGTGCGGGATCGCGGCGCGGATGCCGGCATGACCGTGCTGCCCCCGGTCGGGGAAATCCCGCTCGATCAGGATGAAGCCGAAGCCGCCTTTTCCGCGATCCTCGATGGCCAGGTAGCAGACGAGGCGACCATCGCCTTCCTCGTTGCGCTGTCCGATCGCGGCGAAAGCGCCAGCGAAATTGCTGGCGCGGCCCAGGCCATGCGCGCGCGCATGATCAGCATCGCCGCGCCCGAAAACGCCATCGATGTCTGCGGCACCGGTGGCGACGGGCACCACACCTTGAACGTGTCCACCGCGGTAAGCCTGGTTGTTGCCGCCTGCGGCGTGCCAGTGGCCAAGCACGGCAACCGCGCCGCCAGTTCCAAGGCGGGCGCTGCCGATACGCTGGAGGCGCTGGGTCTCAACCTCGATCGCGCAGTCGAAACAGCCGAGGAAACGCTGGCAGACCTTGGCATCTGCTTCCTGTTCGCCGGCAAGCACCACCCTGCCATGGGCCGGATCATGCCGATCCGCCGTGCCATTGGCCGCCGCACGATCTTCAACCTGATGGGCCCGCTGGCCAATCCCGCCGGGGTGCAGCGCCAGCTCGTCGGCATCGCCCGCCCCGCCTATGTGCCGATCTATGCCGATGCCCTGGCGCGGCTGGGCACCGCGCGCTCGTTCGTGGTTTCGGGGGATGAAGGCCTCGACGAATTGAGCCTGGCCGGCGGCAACGAAGTGGCCGACGTGCATGGAGGCGCGATCCTCATGCACCGCATCGCGCCGGGCGACGCTGGCCTGGCCACCGCGCCGGTCGACGCCATTCGCGGCGGCGACGCTGCCTACAACGCCGCGGCACTCCAGGCGCTGCTCGATGGCCAGCCCGGCCCCTATCGCGATGCCGTGCTGTTCAACGCCGCGGCCGCGCTGATAGTCGCCGGGGATGTCACCGATTGGCACGAAGGCATTGAAGAAGCTGCCGAAACCATCGACAAGGGCCTGGCCCTTGGCCTGCTGCGTTGCTGGATCGACGCGCTCAAGTAAGGCTCTGTGCACATGACCGACAAGCTTACCGAAATCTGCAACACCAAGCGCGCCGAAGTGGCCCAGCGCAAGGCCACTACGTCGCTCGCTGACCTGGCCGCCCGCGCCGCCACGCAAACCGCGCCACGCGGGTTTGAGGCGGCCCTGCGTGCCTGCGCTGCCAGCGGTTTTGCCCTGATTGCCGAAATCAAGAAAGCCAGCCCCTCCAAGGGCCTGATCCGCGCCGATTTTCAGCCGGCTGACCATGCTCGCGCCTATGAAGCCGGCGGCGCCGCGTGCCTTTCGATCCTGACCGACGCGCCCTATTTTCAGGGCCATGAAGACTACCTCGTCGCCGCCCGCGCCGCCTGTGAGCTGCCCGTTCTGCGCAAGGATTTCATGGTCGATCCCTGGCAGGTGGCCGAAGCCCGCGCGATTGGCGCCGATGCCATCCTGATCATCGTCGCCGCGCTCGATGATGCCCAGATGGCCGAGATCGAAGCCGCCGCGCGCGAGCACGGCATGGACGTGCTGGTCGAAGTGCATGACGAGGCCGAGATGGAGCGCGCCGCGCGCCTGCATTCCCGCCTGATCGGGGTGAACAACCGCGATCTCAAGCGCTTTGTCACCGACATCGCCAATACCGAGCGCTTGGCCCCGCTGGCGCCCGCCGGCACGCTGCTAGTGGCCGAAAGCGGCATCAACACCCACGCCGATCTCGTTCGCCTGTCCGCCTGCGGCGCGCGCACGTTCCTGGTGGGTGAAAGCCTGATGCGCGAGGCCGACGTGGCCGCCGCCACCCAGGCGCTGCTGCAGGGCTGACCCCAGCTTGCCGCCGCCCGCACCGCGCAAGCTGTGGTTCGATGGCGGCTGCCGGCCCAACCCCGGCCGCATGGAAATCGCCGTCGTCACCGGCGGCCGCACTTGGATTGTCCCCGATTGCGGTGTGGGTGACAGCAATCGCGCCGAATGGCTGGCCCTGCTCGGCGCGATGGACCTCGCCCGGCAGCTTGGCGAAACTGACGTCGTGTTCTGCGGCGATTCCGCCTTCGTGATCGACCAGATCGCCGGCCGCACCGCCGCCCATCCCGCCACGGCCGATTGCCTTGCCGCCTATCGGAACGACCTCGTTTCATTTTCGCGCGTCCGGGTCCGCCATGTCGGCCGCGCGCAGAACCTTGCCGGCATTGCCCTTGAATATCGCCGCGCCGGCCTCGCCCCGCCACAGCCGCTGGCCGATCAACAGGGCTTGCGCCTTTTCCCCCGCATGGCATGAGCGTGGGATGACAGAGCTTACCCACCTCGATGCCCAGGGCCATGCGCGCATGGTCGATGTCGGCGCCAAGCCCGCCACCCAGCGCGTGGCCGTGGCGCGGGGCATGATCCGCATGTCGGCAACGGCACTGGCCGCGATCCGCGATGGCACCGTGCCCAAGGGCGATGTGCTGGCCACCGCGCGGATCGCCGGGATCATGGCCGCTAAGAAAACCGGCGAGTTGATCCCGCTGTGCCACCCGCTCTCGCTCGATGCCGTGGCGGTGGAATTTGGCTTTGTCGATGGCGGGGTGGAATGCACCGCGACCGCCTCTCTCACGGCCAAGACCGGCGTGGAAATGGAAGCGATGACAGCCGCTTGCGTGGCATTGTTGACAATCTACGACATGGCCAAGGCCGTGGACAAGGGCATGGTGATCGAGGCCGTACGCCTGGTGGCCAAACGCGGCGGCAAATCGGGCGATTGGTCCGCGCCATGAATGCTCCGCCGCGCCAGCCGCCCCTGCCACTCGAACAGGCGCAAGCACGGCTCATCGCCCTCGCCCCCCGCCTGCCGATCGACCATCGCGCCACGGCAGAGGCGCTGGGCCACTATCTCGCCGCGCCGCTCGTCGCCGCGCGCACACAGCCGGCCACCGCGCTTTCGGCGATGGACGGCTATGCCCTGCGCAGTGCCGATCTGCCCGGCCCCTGGACCGTGGTGGGCGAAAGCGCTGCCGGCCATCCCTTTGCCGGCACGGTACCGCCCGGCCACGCCGTGCGGATCAGCACTGGCGCGGCGATGCCCGCTGGCGCCGATTGCGTGCTGCTGCAGGAAGACTGCGCGCGCGATGGCGCCGCGCTCGCCCTCACCGGCACGCCGCCGCTGCCGCCTTCGCGCCATATCCGGCCTGCGGGCATGGATTTTGCCGCGCAAGACCCCCTGCTGCCCACCGGCACGCGGCTGGGCGCGGCGCAGATCGCGCTGGCTATCGCCGCCGGGCATGGCCACGTGCCGGTCTGCCGCCGCCTGCGCCTGGCGGTGATCGACAGCGGCGATGAACTGGCCGCCGCCGGCCACGCCCTGCAAAGCCACCAGATTCCGGCCAGCAATGGCCCGATGCTCGCCGCCATGGCCGCCGCCCTGCCGGTGGACGTGCAGCGCATCGGCCCGGTGCCCGATCGGCTCGATGCCCTGGCCGCCGCGCTCGATAGCGTGCGCGAAGCTGACATCATCGTCACCAGTGGCGGCGCCTCGGTCGGTGATCACGATCTGGTTCGCCCCGCGCTGGAGGCGGTGGGCGCGCGCATCGATTTCTGGCGCGTGGCGATCAAGCCGGGCAAGCCGCTGCTGGTGGGGCAACGCAGCGCCAAAGACCGCGCCGCGCCGCAGGTGATCCTGGGCCTGCCGGGCAACCCGGCCTCGGCCTATGTCACCGCGCACCTGTTCATGCTGCCCCTGCTGCGCGCCGCGCTGGGTGCCGCCCAGCCACTGCCCAGCCCGCTGCACATGCCACTGGCCCAGCCCATGCCGGCCGGTGGCGGGCGCACCGAATTCCTGCGCGGCCATTGGGATGGCGTTTCCGTCACACTCGATCCGTTGCAGGATTCCGGCGCGATCGCCCCGATTGCCCGCGCCAATTGCCTGGTGCAGCGCGAGGCCGGCGCGGCGATGCAACCGGAAGGGAGCAAGGTGCCGATCTATCTGCTCGAATTTGGCGGATTTGCTTGACGGGTTCGGTTTGGTTGCTTATTCGTTCCGCATTCGTTCGCCATAGGAGACTTGCGGATGCTCACGCGCAAGCAGCACGAACTGCTCTCGTTCATCCAGACGCGCCTTGATGATTCCGGCATTTCGCCTTCGTTTGAAGAAATGAAGGAAGCGCTCGATCTCAAGTCCAAGTCTGGCGTGCACCGCCTGATCTCCGCGCTGGAAGAACGCGGCTTCATCCGCCGCCTGCCCAACCGCGCCCGCGCCCTCGAAGTGATCCGCGAACCGGAAAGCCTGGCGACCAAGGCCGCCGCGCGCACTCCCGCACCACGCCCCACTGCCCCCGCGTCCACCACCCCGCGCCCGGCGCCAGTGGCCGCGAACGACGTGATCGAAATCCCGCTCCACGGCCGCATCGCCGCGGGCGCCCCGATCGAGGCGATGGAGGGCTCGGCCATGCTGCCCGTGCCCGCCGCCCTGCTCGGTTCTGGCGAGCACTACGCGCTGGAAGTGTCGGGCGATTCGATGGTCGACGCCGGCATCCTCGACGGCGACTACGCCCTCGTGCGCCGCACCAACACCGCGCGCGACGGCGAAATCGTCGTTGCCCTGGTGCGCGGCGAGGAAGCGACTCTCAAATACCTCCACCACGAAAAAGGCCGTATCCGCCTCGACCCGGCCAACGCCGCCTACAACCCCCAGTTCTACGCGCCCGACGAAGTGGAAGTGCAAGGCAAGCTGGCAGGGCTGCTGCGGCGGTATCATTGAGGGTGCTATTGCGCTGAATCGCTAATCTGGAATGTTTTTAAGTGGAATACACTTGCCGTTCTCAATCGTGATGGCGAATGACAATTTCTTTGGAAAGCGGAACATCGAGCGTTCGTCGTTCTCGTAGTACCCTCGGAAGGCGCTTCCCTCGCTTCCCCAAATTAGGCATCCGGTCACGGCTCACTTGAGTAGACACCCAAAACGCGAATGACCTGGCAGATGGGGACTAGCGCGTCGTCAAAGATGCTTTTAATTGCTTGCTTCCTGTACAAAGTGCAATTCTCCTCACATGCTGGGTATGGTAGTGTTCCCGAATGCCCAGCTTTCCACACAAAAAAATCGTCGAGAAGATCCGGAAGATCGACGAGTTACCGTCGGATGACGCACAATACTTGCAATGGCTCGGTGCTGGTCAGCACCTGGATTTCCTCAAGCAAAATGCGAACGCTGACGAAATAGTCATTTACGGGTCTGGTCCCTACACGTTCATTCATTCGATCGTGGTGCCGAACAAAGCGCTAGAGGTCGCAGCGCCGGATGACCTGCTGCGATGGAGTTGCAATCCGTATGTCAGCATCGCCGGCTATGTGTCCGGCGGTGGCCGGAGTGGGATGTGGATCGAGCGGGATAACCATCATAGGGGCTCAAAGGCGCTTGATGAGGGGCGCGATCTCGTTTTCGCGCGCACGTTTGAGGGATGGAGCGGTGACGGGCGCGACTACATCGAAGTGAATCAAGAATACACACATCTGGCGGGTATCCACTGGCGACCAGAGGAAAGTGCCTATTGTCGCTTCGATGAACACGGTGACCTTCGGCACTGTGCATCCGTTACGTTAAATCGCAATGGCGAAGAGGTACGGCTCGTCTCGTTTAGCTGGGTAGAGCTAGAGGAATACCTCACCATCGCACGTTGCTCACTGGTGCGAATGTTCGACTTCACTTTGCTGAAGCATAGCGAATTCAATGGATGGGCAGACGACATTAATGAAGTGGTTCATGTCGATTCCGCCGATTTCTTCTATCGACAGCGCCACTGTGGACGCTGCGCCTACACGCGCGGCATCCAGATCATGCGCCCGCGCCGTGGAGCTAACCAGGTGCTTCAGGGGGTGACGGATGGCTGGAGCTGGAACAAGTCCAAACAGTACGTTGAGTTCGTTGCGCATGATTGGCGCAATCAGCGACTCGCCAAAATTTCCACGGACCCCGCAGCCACTACCAATTATTTTCAGGCTGAAGGCAACGATCTACCGTTCGAGCTATCCGCAGCCTTCTTTCGAGCCGAGGTGCTGTCAAAATACAAAACCGACCGCGAAAAATACACAATCAAAGATCGTGAAGTGAGCTGCCGGGCGGCATGGCGCCTGCGCGGCTACGACGTGAATGAGGCGGGTCAGGTCCACGCCTATATCTGCGATCTGCGTGCCCTGCCGTACACGGAGCAGTTGCACTGGCTGGCCTACAACGTCGAGCCACAGGCAAGCATCTCGGAGCGCGCCATCGTCAATGACTTCCAAGGTGACTTTGTTACGTTCCGGCACCCGCGCGAGGAAGTTATGTCCATTGTTCGGCGATGGGGAGACCGCAAAGTTGAATGGTGGAAACTGCGTGATCCCGACTTGATGGATCGGGCCAACATTCCGCTAACGGCGAGCAAGGATGAGTGGGCCGAAGCCATCATGGACCTCACGAAGCTTGTCGTCGAAGGCTTCGAGACGAAGCCCCTGCGCCAGCGCCTTGACCGGTTATCGGCCGAATATACCGACGGGGACCGCACGCTGGCGTTGTTAGAAAAGCTGCTGAACGTCGGTCGTTACCGGGATGAGCAGATTAAGCTGTCGGGGCTGCGGGAGGCGCAGTGGCTGCGGTCGAAGTTGCAAGGCCACGCAAGAGGCACCGAAGCGGCGCAAGCGGCAAAGGACGCCATAGCTAACTTCGGTAGCTTCAAGGACCATTTTTCGGACCTGTGCATGCGGATCGCAGCGGAACTGCAATCGATCGAGTCCCAATGTGAAGCCGAGCCGTGACGGAACGCGCTGCCTGCCGTCTTTAGTTTTAATGACCCTGTGGAACGCGCGCAGCGCTTATTGGAGCTTCTGCGTTCCTATGACAGGCTCTTCCAGCAGTGGACATTCGCCGTGGCCGATCGCAACGACCAGCTCTGGTCGAAAGTCGAGGATTTAGAATACTAAGCAGGTCGCCCCAGAATCAAAGCTGCCCCTCGCCCATCACATCTCTTTCCCCCCGCGCGCCACCTTCCCCACCCAAAGCTCTGGCCCCGGAAACCAGCCATGCTGGCCTTCCGTCTCCGCCACGGTCACCAGCTTGCCTTGTGCCAGATAGATCGCCAGGCCGCCGGTCTGGCGCAGCAGGCGGCGGTCGGCTTTGAGCCAGCGGGGGTGACAGCTTGCGGGCAAGGTGCGATCGGCGATCACGATATCGGCGGCGGCGCAGGCGGTGGTGAGGGCCTGCCAGTCCACCTGGTCGCGGCCGCGGCTCATCAGCACGGTGTAGCGCCGGCCCTGGCGCGTGAGCACGGCGCGGCAGAAGTCCGCGTTGCACTGCGCGCCGGGCCAGGTGTCGAGCGGGCGGGCCTCTCCCTCCAGCCCGGCGTTTTCGAGCAGCATCGAGGGGGTGTAATCGCTGCGCGTGGCGCGTAGCATCAGCAGATTGGGCCCTTCCCCTGCCAGGGCGACGTGGTGCCCGTCACCGGTCACCAGCACATCGGGGGTGGGCTGCAGCACGGTCAAAACCGCGCCTAGGCCAACTGGCACCAGGCCCCACAGGCGCACCCGCCCGGTCCACAGCGCCAGCCACAGCAGGCCGCCGACCATCAGGCCAAAGACCCAGCCCGGCATCCCCGGCAGCAGCGTCACCGCGCCAGGCTGGCTGGCGGTGAGGTGGGCCAGGCCCAGCAGCGCATCGAGCGACTTGCCCACCGCCCACCACGCCGGCGCGCCCCATCCGGCCAGATCGAGCAGCAGCGCCAGCGCGATCAGCGGCATGGTGACGAAGGTGGTGAGCGGAATGGCCACCACATTGGCCGCCGCGCCATAGATGCCGGCGCGGTGGAAATGGAACAGCGCCATGGGCATCAGCGCCAGTTCGATCACCAGGCCCGTGGCCAGCACCAGCGCGAGATGCCGCACCAGCCGCATCGCCCAGCCTTCGTGCGCATGGCCGAGAAAGCGCCGCACCGGCGCGGACGAATCGAACGCGATGATGGCGATGACCGAGCCAAAGCTCATCTGGAAACTGGGGCCGACCACAGCCTCGGGCCAGAACAGCATGACGATGAACGCGGCCATCGCCAGCATCCGCAACGACAGCGGATCGCGACCCAGCGCCAGGGCGAGCAGGACCAGCAACGCGCCCAGGCACGAGCGGATCGTGGGCACTTCTGCCCCGGTCAGCAGGGTATAGCCAATGCCCGCCAGCGCGCCCATCGCGGCCGCCGCCAGCGGCACGCGCAGGCGCAGCGCGAGGAACGGCACCAGCGCGAGCAGGCGTGCGGTGATGAGGTATACCGCGCCGACCACGGCGCTGACGTGCAGGCCGCTGATCGACAGGAGGTGCGTCAACCCCGCGTCGCGCATCGCATCTTCATCTGCCGTGGCGATGCTGCCGCGATCGCCGCTGGCAAAGGCGGCGGCGATCGCGCCCGGTGATCCACCCAGTTGCGTGCGGATGTGGTCCGCCAGGCGCTGGCGCACGGCATCGAGCCGCGTGCCCGGTGGCGCCGGCGCCAGCACGGTGATCGCCCCCACGCTGCTGCCGGTGGCCATAAGGCCGGAAAACCACGCGCTGCGGGCAAAATCAAAGCTGCCCGGCACCATCGGCGGCGCCGGCGGCATCAGCCGCGCACGCAGGCGCACCCGCGCCCCGTCTGCCAGCGCCGAATCGTTTTGCCCGGCCGGCGCCAAGGGCACGTTGATCCGCACCTGACCGTCCCGCGTTTCTCCCGACAGCAAGGTTACCCGCGTCTGCAGGATCAGCCGCAAACGGCCCTGCGCCGCCTGGACCTGGCGATCGACCACCGTGCCATCGAGCACCACCAGCATGGGCCGGGGAATCGGCGGGGTGCCCAAAAAGGCAGACTTGATCCAGATCGTGGCGCAGCCGGCCATCACCATCAGCCCCAGCGAAAGCACGGCCAACCGCAAATGGGCGAATCGGCCGTCTCGATCGCGAGGCAGCACAAGCAGCAAAATTCCGCCGATTCCGACCATAAGGGCCAGCCACTGCCAGGGGCCTGGAAGCACCACCCAGGCGCAGATTCCCGCGGCAAACGCCACACTTAGCCAGGGGCCGCGTTCTGTGCCGCGCTGCTCGATCCACGCATTCGCATGCGCGAGCATGCTGGACAAACGCGCCGCTTTGGCCCAATGGCGCCCGAGCCCGTTCGGTCCCATATCAAGACCGGTTATCTGCGGGCCGGCACCGTTATCCCGGCCAAGCGCCGTTTGCGGATCAGGCGGTGTTGCAACAAGGCCGGCCATGCGCCGAATTGGAAGGAATGCGCCCTCGATGGCAAGCCAGACTGACACCGTTTCTGCAGGATCGGGTACGGCCAGCGCCAGCCCCACCCCGGCGGCACGCGTTGTCACCCGCTTTGCTCCATCGCCCACCGGTTTCCTGCATATCGGCGGCGCGCGCACGGCCCTGTTCAACTGGCTTTTCGCCCGTCATCATGGCGGCACCTATCTGCTGCGGATCGAGGATACCGACCGCGCGCGTTCCACCGACGCCGCGATCGAGGCGATCTTTGACGGCCTCAACTGGCTGGGCCTGGGCGGCGATGCCGAGCCGGTGTTCCAGTTCGCGCGGTCTGATCGCCATGCCCAGGTGGCGCACCAGCTGCTCGACGCCGGGCACGCTTACCGCTGCTATCTGACGCAGGAAGAACTCGCCGCCCGTCGCGCCAAGGCGCAGGAAGAACGCCGCCCGTTCCGCCTGGAAAGCGAATGGCGCGATGCCGATCCCGCCACCTGGCCGGCCGACAAGCCCTATGTCATCCGCGTCAAGGCGCCGCGCGAAGGCGAGACGGTGATCGAAGACGTCGTCCAGGGCACGATCACCGTGCAGAACGTGGAAATCGACGACTACGTGATCCTGCGTGGCGATGGCACGCCCACCTATATGCTCGCGGTGGTGGTCGACGATCACGACATGGGCGTGACCCACGTGATCCGTGGCGATGACCATATCAACAACGCGTTCCGCCAGCTGGTGATCATCCGCGCGATGAACGCGATCGAAGGTGGCTGGCCCGATCCGGTCTATGGCCATATCCCGCTGATCCACGGTGCGGATGGGGCCAAGCTGTCCAAGCGCCACGGTGCCCTGGGCGTGGACGCCTATCGCGACGAGATGGGCCTGCTGCCCGAAGCGGTGTTCAACTATCTGCTCCGCCTGGGCTGGGGCCATGGCGACGAGGAAATCATCAGCCGCGACCAGGCGGTGAAATGGTTCGACATCGCCAATGTCAACAAGGGCGCCTCGCGCTTCGACCTCAAGAAGCTGCTCAACTTGAACGGGCACTACCTGCGCGAAGCCGACGACGCGCGCCTGGTCGATCTTGTCGCGCCGCGGCTCGACGCGCTGGTGCCGGCCCACGACCGTGCCAAGCTGGCCGAGGCGATACCAGTGCTCAAGGTGCGCGCGGCCGATCTCAACGAGCTGGCCAAGGGCGCGGTGTTCCTGTTTGCCCAGCGTCCGCTGGCGCTCGATGAAAAGGCGCAAGGGTTGCTGACCGCCGATGCGCGGGCAATCCTTGCCAAAGTGATCACCCGCCTTGAGGGCGCAAACGACTGGACAGCGGCCACGCTCGAGGCCAATCTCAAGCAAATGGCCGAGGAGCTGGGAGTAGGATTGGGCAAGATCGCCCAGCCCCTGCGCGCAAGCCTGACGGGACAAGCGACCTCACCTGGAATTTTCGATGTCCTGGTTCTCCTCGGAAAGGAAGAGAGCCTGGCTCGTTTGCGTGACCATGCCGCCTGACAGGGTGGCCCACAGAACATACTGTTTCTTTGTACAGGAGAGCCTAGCGTGAGCGACAATCAGGCTACTTTGACCATCGATGGCAAGACCATCGACCTTCCGGTCAAGAGCGGCACCATCGGGCCGGACGTCCTCGACATCCGTAAGCTTTACGGCCAGTCGGGCAAGTTCACCTACGATCCGGGCTTTACCTCCACCGCCAGCTGCGACAGCGCGATCACCTATATCGATGGTGACGAAGGCGTCCTGCTGCACCGCGGCTATCCGATCGGCCAGCTGGCCGAGCATTCCAGCTTCATGGAAGTGAGCTACCTGCTGCTGAACGGCGAACTGCCGAACCAGGACGAGCTGGCCAACTTCTCCCGCACGATCACGCGCCACACCATGGTGCACGAGCAGCTGACCAAGTTCTACAGCGGTTTCCGCCGTGACGCGCACCCGATGGCGGTGATGTGCGGCGTGGTGGGCGCGCTCTCGGCGTTCTATCATGATTCGACCGACATCGCCGATCCGCAGAACCGCACGATCAGCTCGCACCGCCTGATCGCCAAGATCCCCACGATCGCGGCGATGGCCTACAAGTATTCGGTTGGTCAGCCGTTCCTCTATCCGCGCAACGATCTGTCGTACACCGGCAACTTCCTGCGCATGACCTTTGGCGTTCCGGCCGAAGAATATGAAGTGATCCCCGAAGTCGAACGCGCGATGGATCGCATCTTCATTCTGCACGCCGACCATGAGCAGAACGCGTCGACCTCGACCGTGCGCCTGGCCGGTTCGTCGGGTGCCAACCCGTTTGCCTGCATCGCGGCCGGCATCGCCTGCCTGTGGGGCCCGGCACACGGCGGCGCCAACGAAGCAGCCCTCAACATGCTGCGCGAGATCGGCACGCCCGACAAGATCCCACACTATATCGAGCGCGCCAAGGACAAGAACGATCCGTTCCGCCTGATGGGCTTTGGCCACCGCGTCTACAAGAACTACGATCCGCGCGCCACGGTGATGCAGAAGACCGTGCGCGAAGTGTTCGACGCGCTCAAGGTCAACGATCCGCTGTTCGAAACCGCGCTGCGCCTGGAAGAAATCGCGCTCAACGATCCCTACTTCGTGGAAAAGAAGCTGTTCCCGAACGTGGACTTCTATTCGGGCATCATCCTTTCGGCGATCGGTTTCCCGACCACGATGTTCACCGTGCTGTTTGCCCTCGCCCGCACCGTGGGCTGGGTGGCGCAGTGGAACGAAATGATCAGCGATCCCGGCCAGAAGATCGGTCGCCCGCGCCAGCTCTACACCGGGCCGACGCAGCGCGACTACGTTCCGATCAACCAGCGCTAAGCCGGAAGATACACGATGAAGAGAAAGGCGGTCATGGTGGCGATCCTGCGGATCATCGGCTTGGCCGCCTTTTTCATGGGCCTGCTGTGGATCGCGCAAGGCCTGGGCCTGGTGCACTGGCCGCGCGAAAGCTTCATGCTCGATCAGCGACCGTGGGCCTGGCGTGGCCTCGTCCTGGCGCTGCTGGGCATTGCCGCCGTGTGGCGCGCCGGTCGCCGGCGCTGATCGCACAAGACCCTGGCCGGCCGGCTTGGCCGCGCCATTCCCACAATTTATTCGAACGCGGCAGGGTCTGGCGTGGGCGCCTGGCAGGCCTGGTGATTGCCATTCTGGCAGGCCGCGACCTGCTCGTGCCACGCATCCATTGCCCGCGCATAAGCGGCGTCGCGGCGCGACTGGGTGGTGCGGATCATGGCGATGGTGTCGCGCCGGGCCTGCACGGCCTGGTGATAATCATGCACGGCAGCGTGGTAGCTTTGCAGTTCGGCGTTCCGCTCGGCGCGGGCGGTGTTGGTATCGATCGCCAGCGCCTGCGCCTCGTTGCGATTGACCGCGCTAACCCCGGGATCCTGGCCGGGAACGACCACGCCCGGAGGGGCCGTCATTGATGCTGCTGCCGAACCATCGTTGAACGGCTGGTTGGGATCTACTGCCTGGGCCAGCGCCGGGGTCGCCACCAAGGCGCCCAACAGGCCGACCATCGCCATTTTCCTGATCATCGCGAATCTCCGAAACAAGCGTCAGATTTCCGGTCCCCGATGCCCAGCGTTGTGGGCGAGACGGTCTGAACGTTTGCGGAATGCCATGAAAAGGTGCGGTTAACCTGGCGGCCAAGAATCAGCGCGCGTTGACGATACCGGCGCTGGGCAGGTCTGCCGGCAGAGTCAGCACAAAGCGGGCGCCCTCGCCCGGTGTGCTCGATACGGTAAGATCACCGGCCATGGCACGGGCCAACCGGCGCGAAATGTAAAGCCCCAGGCCCGATCCGCCATCGCCGCTGCGGCCCAGCCGTTCGAACTTTTCAAACACGCGCGCCGCCTGGTCGGCAGTCAGCCCTTCGCCGCGATCTTCCACTGCGATCCACGCCGTGGCTCCTTCCACACCGCAGGCCAGAGTGACGGTGGCATGGGCCGGGGTGTAGCGGATGGCATTGCTCAAGAGGTTGAGCAGCACCTGCAGCACGCGGCGAAACTCGCCGATCGCCGGGGCGTGGCACGCCTCCTCCGGCAAGGCCAGGGCGATGCCCCGCTCACGCGCGCGGACGGACAGGATACCGGCGGCGCGGCGGGCGCAATCAGCAAGGTCGATGTGATCGGGCGCGGGGGCAAAGCCCGGCGCCTCTACCGCATCGAGATCCGCCAGGTCTTCGACCAGGCCGAGCAGATGGCGCCCCGCCTCGGCAATGTCGGCGGCATAGTTGCCATAGGCATCGGCCAGTGGCCCCGCCAGGCGGCTGCGAATAGTTTCAGCATTGGCGATGATCCGGCTGATCGGCTGGCGCAGTGCGGGCGCAAGATCACGCCCGAGGAACCCGGTCCAGGGCGGCAGCGGCGCATCGGCACCGGCCATGGCAGGCTCTGCCCCACGCAGGGGATCGGCCGGCAGCGCCAGGATCGTTTCAGGCAAGAGCAGCAGATCGAACCCGCTGCCCACGCGCGGCAACAGGCGCACGCGCCAGCGCCGGGCAGACCCGGCCACATCGACGACCATGTCATCGAGCAGCCGCCAGTGCAGCCGCGCCGTCTCGATCCGCCCTTGGCCAAGCGATAGCGCCGGAGACAAGGCCCAGTGGCGCCCGGTGGAACCGGCCAGGTCTGCGGCCAGTTCGGCAAGATCGGCGGCAGCCAGATCGGCGGTGATTACCCGCTGCTGCTCATCAAGCAGGACATGCCCCTGCGCAAGATGATGCCACAGCGCAGCCGCATCGAACGCGGGCAAGCCATCATCAGGCGCGGCCGCGCGGCGCCAGTCGCGCAGCACCAGGGCAATGCCATCGTCGTCAGGCGTGGCCTGGGCATGAAACGCGATGGCGCAATCGCCATCCATCGCCACGATCGGCCGCGCCTGCGCCAAACCGGAATCCCGCACCTGGCGGACCAGCGCCAGCAGCGCCGGAACCGCCAGCATGCCCGGCATCATACCACCGGCCGCGATCTGCAACCGGGCCAGGGCCTCGTCAGCCGCAACCAGGGTGTCCGCAGCATCGCAGCGGGCGTGGATCGGATCGGCCGTGGCCAAAGTCAGCCACCCAGCCTGGCATGCGCCAGGCGCTCGGCCGCATCCTGCGGCGACAGCGCGCCCACGGCCGCCGGTACCAGCGCCTCGGGATGAAACACCGCGACATGGCCACGCACGGCGTCGCCATCCAGGCCAGCCGCCCGCAAGACCAGCGCCAGCCGCGCCAGGTGCGATGGCGCCGTCAACAGCGCGGCATCCTCGCGCGGGGCGCCCATGGCGCGAGCCAGCGCGGTGAGGAACAGCGCCGGTCCGGCGTGCAGCGGATCGAGCGCCAGCGCCAGATCGGGCAGCGTATCGACCAGGCGGCGGAGCAGCGCGAGGCGCCCGCGCTCGGCATCGAAACGCAGGCGCAACGACCGTTCGGCAATTATTGCACGGCTTTGCGCCTCGGCATCGTCTTGCGCGCGGGCGTGCAGCGTGACCAGGGCAATACGCAGCAGGTCTTGCGGCAGTTCATCCAGCGGAAGCTGCATGCGCCGCTGTGCCTGGCAGAACCGGGCCTGCGCCACCAGGGTCGCCATGGCTGCGGCCGAGCGATCCCCGTCCTGCGCCGCAATCGCCGCTTCAACCAGGGGCGCGACCACCATGTCCACGCCGTGATCCTGCTCAAGCCGGCAGGCAAGCTGCCATTCCAATGCCTGGCCATGCACGGCGGCCAGGAAGGCTCCATTGGCGCTGAGCAGGCTGGCAAACCCGGCCACCTCGTCAATGTCGGGCTCAATCCCTTCGCCCGCGCCACCGGCCTGGGCCTGGGCCACCGCCAGTTGCCGGGCGACATCATCGATCATGCCGCGCACATGGGCGATCACCGTGTCGCCGAACACCGCGCGCTCTTCCTGCAAGACCAGATGGCGCAGAATAGGGGCCGTGCTGTCGAGCGCGGCACCGGCGCGCGCCAGGCCAGCGGCGAGCCAGGCATCGTCTTCGTGCGAAAGGGGCGCGGGGTGCTGCATGCCCGTGGTTCTAGGTTCCATTGGTTAGCAAGCGGTTAGGAAACAGACCATGCGCCTGTGCCAAGGCCGTGGCAAGCAGCACGACGACGATCACCCGCAGGCCCGTTTCCAGCGGCATGAACAGCCCCACCACAAGCAGCGTCAGCGCCACCAGCAGGCGGTCGCACAACCATGCCGTCCAGCGGAAATCGCGCAGCACTACCGGATACAGCCAGAGGATCAGGACCAGGACCAGCGGCGGAAACCACGCCGTCTGGGCGGTGGGCCCGCCACTCGCACGCCAGGCGCAGATCGCCACCAGCGCACCATCCACCAGCGGGCCAAACAGCGCACCCCCGCGCAAGCGGCCCGATGCCTGCATCAGCGATGCCTGCTCCACCCGCGCCAGCAAGCGCCCGGCCTGCAACACCACCCAGCCCAGGCCAATCAGCGCAAACGCCAGCCCCGCCCTGCCCCACCAGCCCGCGCCCAGCGCGAGCAGCACGAGCAGTAGCGCCGCCGCCATGGCCACCCACGGCCGCGTGCGGGCATGCAAGAGCGCAGGGCCGATCCGCCGCACCGCCTGCACCGCGAGCCATTCCCCCGGCGAGCGGACGTGGCTGGCCGCGGTGTGCTGGGCCAGCCAATCGTTTTCCGCAGCATGAGCATCGGCCTCGTTGCGCACCAGGCGCCAGCGGCCCGCAGCCAGCAGGGCCTGCGGCACCGCGCGCAACGGCAGGCGCGCCTGCGTCGCCAGGCGCAGCAGCGCGGCAACCGGGTTCCATTCGGGCGGCAGATCGCCCAGCCCGGCCACCACCCGGCCGGGCATGCGCATCGCCCCGGCCCAGGCATGGTTGATGTCGATACGTTCGAACCCGGCTGCAACGCCGGCTTCCACTGGCAAGGCCAACACGCCCGGCGCCTCGTCCAGAATGCGGCGGGCATCCTCGGGCATGGCCAGGAACCCTTCGGCAAAGACGATCAGCTCATCCTCGGCCGAAACCAGCGGCACCAGCGCACGCGCCGCGGTTATGATGTGAAAGCGCGCGCCGCGCTGTTCGGCGACGTGCTGGATCTCGACGATCTCGGCCGAGAGCATTTCGGCATGGACGACGATTCGCGTGGCGCCCAGCGCCAGCGCCAGGCCCAGCTGGTGGCGCGCGATGCTGTGCCCGGCGATCGGCAAGAAACCGGGGTTTCCACCCGATTGGACGGCGCCGTCGCCCGCCAGATCGACCGGCACATTTTCCATCAACGATATGAGCGCGACCCGCAACTGTATGCCTCCTGATCGCGCGCATGGTAGGGCGGCAACCCCGCCGTGCCAAGCGCCCGTCGGGCGTTTCGGATCAGGCCTGATCGGGGCCGATCGGCGCTGGATCGACTGGCGCCGGATCCTGAGCGCCGGCGCTGAAATCATCCAGCCACATCGCGATCTTGCGCAAGACCGCCGGATCGCCCGGCGCACCGGCCAGCGCCTGTTCCACCAGGCGCATCAAGCCTTGCGCGTGGAACGAGGCAGCCAGGCCTTTGAGCCGCAGGCCGGCCATCGACCAGTTGCCGTCACAGCGTGAGCGCCGCATGAGATCGACCTGCCGCCGCGCGCTGTCGAGAAAAGCGCCGCGCAGTTCGGCAAACAGCGCCGGGTCACTGCCCGCCACGGCCGCCAGCTGCGCATCGATCGGATCGCCAAGATAAGCCATGCTGTTGATAGTGTGGCATCAGGGCTTAAGGCGGGTTTAACCGCCCCCCTTTTCCATGATAGAGATGCGCGCATGAATGGGGGACCACGGATCATTCCGATCGAAGCCAACCAGCCGGAAACCGGCGGGCATGGCCTGGCGCTGGATCGTGAACAGGCAGAAACCGCCTTGCCAATTACCCCATCTTTACAAGAATTTGCCGATCAAAGCGAAGACGCGTTCGACGATACCGCCACCGCGCCACCGGCTCCTTGGCCATGGGGCCTGGCCGGTGGCATGATCGCGGTTTGGACGGGCTTTTTTGCCTGGGCCAGCGTTCCTGGACTGGTTGCCGTGCGCAGCCCTGCCGCATGGGCAGCCGCCACCGGCCAGTGGGCGGCGCCGGTGCTGGTTGTGCTGGTCACCCTGCTGCTGATCCAGCGCGGCAGCGGGCGCGAGGCGCGCCGGTTTTCCAGCATTGCCAGCGGCCTGTCGCGCGAATCGGCGCAGCTGCACCAGCAGCTGGGTTCGATCAACACCGAGTTGGCCCTCGCCCGCGATTTCATCGCCGCCCAGGCGCGCGATCTCGATGCGCTGGGCCGCGTGGCGGCTGACCGCCTGTCTACCCATGCCGACAGCCTGCGCGGGCTGATCCAGGACAACGGCGCGCAGGTCAACGCGATCGCCGATGTTGCGGCCAACGCGCTCGACAACATGGAAAAGCTGCGCAGCCAGCTGCCGGTGATCGCCAACAGCGCCAAGGACGTGACCAACTCCATCGCCAATGCCGGGCGCACCGCGCACGTGCAGCTGGAAGACATGGTCGCCGGGTTCCAGCGCCTGAACGAATTTGGCCTCGCCAGCGAACGCCAAGTGGCCAGCGTGCGCGATCAGGTTCAGGCGGCACTCGGCGCGTTGACCGCGGCCGGGGTTGACCTTGCCCGCCAGACCGAGGCGCGCTTTGCCACGCTGGAAGAGGAAGTCAGCAGCCATCGCGCCGCGCTCGACCAGGAAGAGCATGCCGCGCTTGCCGCGATCCGCGCCCGCGCCCAGGCGCTGGCCGATACGCTGGGCGAGCAGCGCCGCACCATGGCCAGTGCCGAGCGCGAAAGCCTGGCGGCGCTGGAACAGCGCCTGGCCACGCTGAAGGAAGCCAGCGCCACGCTGGGCGAAGCCGTGGCCGAGCAGGAAAGCGCCGCGCTCGCCAGCTGGCAGGCCCGCAGCGAGGCGCAGATGCGCACGTTGCGCGCCGCGCTCGACGACTTGACCGCCGCCCAAGACAGCACCCAGGCGCAGGCCCAGGCTCGCCTGGCCCGCTTTGCCGAGGAAAGCCGCGCGCTGGTGGCTGCCCTCGACGCGGAAGGCGAAGCGATCGACGCCGCCGTCGCCCAGCGCCGCGCCGCGCTGGCCGCTGGCGCCGATGACCAGCGCGAGACGCTGGCCCGCCGCATGGTGGAAATCGACCGCGCCATTGCCGAGCGGCGCAGTGCGCTCGCCGCCGCTGCCAACGAGGCGACCGAGGCACTGGCCCACAAGCTGGCCGATCTCGATCGCGCGCTCGATACCCAGCGCACACGCCAGCACGATGAAGCGCGCCGCCTGGCCGCACAATGCGATGCCGCCGCTGCCCGCGCGGCAGAACTTGCCGAAACGCTGTCGGCCTCGGCCAGCATGGGCGATACCACGGCCCAGGCCGTGGCCCGCGCGCTCGATCTGCTGCGCACGCGCCTGGCGGAAACCGGCATCGAACTGACCACGCAAGACGATCACATCGCGCGCACCACCGATGCCGCCGTGCGCCTGCTCGAACTGATCCAGGCCGCCGGGCAGCACAGCCGCAACGAACTGCCCGAGATCTTGCGCACCAGCCAGGCCGGCCTTGCCGAACTGGACCAGCGCGTGACCGCGATGCATGCCGAACTGGGCGAAGCGGGCAACAAGGGCACCGCCCTTGCCGAAACCGTGCGGGGCACCAGCGCCGACATTGCCGAGGCACTGGCCCATGTCGCCCGCCTGCACGAAGCCTTTGCCCAGCAGGCCGCGGCCGAGCGTGCGCAGCTCAATGAAGTGCGCGCCACGCTGGAAACCGCGCGTGGCGAGGCCGAAGCGCTTTCGGGCGACATCACCGGCACCATGGCCACCGCGATCGATCGCCTCAATGCCGCCGCCCGTGCCGCTGGCGATACCATGGGCGAAACCCTGAAGGACGAAATCGAGGCCCTTGCCGCGCGGCTGGGCGAGGAAGGCAACGCCGCATTCGCCCGCGTGTTGCAAGGCCGCGGCGCCGAACTGATCGCCCGGTTGGAGCAGGCCATCGACAACGCCGCCGACGCCAGCCGCGACAGCGCCGTGCAGATGCGCGACCAGTTGGCCAAGGTGGACGAACTGGCCACCAACCTGGAAAACCGCGTTGCCCGCGCCCGCGAACGTGCCGAAGAACAGGTCGACAACGACTTCGCGCGGCGCACCGCACTGATCACCGAGTCCCTCAATTCCGCCGCGATCGACATTGCCCAGGCGCTGTCAGCCGATGTTTCGGAAACGGCCTGGGCTTCGTACCTTCGTGGCGATCGCGGCATCTTCACGCGCCGGGCGGTTACCCTGCTCGACAGTGCCGATGCCAAGGCGGTGCAGCAGCACTATGCCGGCGATGCCGAATTCCGCGGCCACGTGAACCGCTATATTCACGATTTCGAAGGCATGCTGCGCCAGTTGCTCTCGACGCGCGATGGCAATGCCCTGGGCGTCACGCTGCTCTCGTCCGACATGGGCAAGCTCTATGTGGCGCTGGCGCAGGGGATCGAGCGGCTTCGGGCGTGAGGTTGGTTTAGGCTTCCCACCACCCCCAACCCCCTCCTCTGAAGAGAAGGGGGCTTTGATTTCAGCTTGTTAACTCCCCCTCCTCTTCAGAGGAGGGGGTCGGGGGGTGGTGGAACGCTGCCGCCAACGCCTGCGCAAACCCGCACAAATCCGCCACGAACCGCGCCTGCTCCGCCTCTCGCGCCGCGCCATCCAGACGCAGCAAATAGCTGGGATGGCAGGTCAGCCAGATGTCTGTGTCGCCTTGCCGGGCAAGCAATCCGCGCTCGCGCTGCACGCTGGCAGTCCGGCCGATCAACCCGCGCGCGGCGCTGGCGCCCAGCGCCAGGATCAGGCGCGGCGCCACCAGCTCGCGCTCGCGGTCCAGCCACCAGCGACAGGTATCGATCTCACCGGCCGTGGGCGTCTGGTGCAGGCGACGCTTGCCGGTGGGCTGATGCTTGAAATGCTTGACCGCGTTGGTCAGCCAGCCCTGCCCCGGATCGATCCCGGCAGCCTGCAACTGGCTGCGCAGCACCTCGCCAGCCGGGCCAACGAACGGGCGGCCCTCCATTTCTTCGGTATCGCCCGGCTGCTCGCCCACGATCATGAACGCGCGGCGGCGCGTGCCTTCGCCCGGCACGGCGCGGGTGCCGTTGCAGCCGATCGCGCAATGGCGGCAGCCGGCAATGCCGGTGGCCAGATCGGCCAGGCTATCCGGCGCAGGTCCGAACTCCTGCCGCCCCAGATCGACCATGGCCGCCTCGCGCGCCTGGGCCCCGGCGATCAGTTCGGGAATGAGCGCGGCTTCGGGCATGTTCTTCCAATACTTGCGCGGCATTTCCTTGAGCATGGCGCCCACCTTGAGCCGCGCCGGATTGAAAATGTTGGCGTAATAGGTGCGCCACAATTCTTCCAGCGGATCACCGCCGGGTGCATCCAGGCGAGTGGCCGGTGGCCCTTCCTCCAGCACATCGCCGGTCCAGTGCAGCGATCCGGCCGGCGTCAGGATCGACCAGCGCATCGCCGCAAAGCGCCGCACGAAGAAGCCGGCATTGGCGCGCAGGATATGATGGTCGGGCTCGAACCAGGCGACATAGCGCTCGCTGCCATCGGGCTCGGCCACGCTGCGGAAGCGCAGGAACGCGCGCATTTTGTGGATGTCGCGCCGCACCGGACGCGACAATTGATCCAGCCGGCGCACGAGCGGATCGGCCGCATCCTCGGCCAGGCGCGGCTGGCCCTGCAGGCGCCAGAGCAGGCGATAGGCCAGATCAAAGCGTTCGGGCGCACGGTGCAGCAGGGCCATACGCACCAGGTTGAGAAACGCCTTGCTGGCGCGCACTGTCGGGGCATCGGGCCTTGGCGGCGGGATCGGCGCGGGACTTTGCGCGAACAGATCGCCCGGCCCCTGCCCCGGCTCCTCCCATGACACAGCATCCGGCGTGATCCCGGCCAGGATCAGCCCGCGCGCCGCCGTGCGCCAGGCCTCGATATCATCGGGCGCGGGCAGGCAGACGCGCAAGGATCAGGCCCCGAACAGTTCCAGCTGCCGCGCCTTGGGCGGGGCCAGACTGGCGCGCAAGTCTGCCCGATCGACCAGCAGCGTGGGCCGCCAATCGGCGGTGACGATGAAGGGCCGCACCTTGGTGAGCGAAACGGTCAGCCGGCCCACGTCTTCCAGCCGCAGCCGGCGCTGCCGCCGGGCCGAAAGCAATGCATTGACGGCGCGCACGCCCAGCCCGGGCACGCGCAGCAGCGCCTCGCGCGGGGCGCGGTTGACGTCGACCGGGAAAGCGTCGCGAAAGCGCAGCGCCCAGGCGAGCTTGGGATCGATATCGAGCGGCAGCATGCCGCCCGCATCGGCCGCCTGCTGCACCTCGTGCGGAGCAAAGCCATAAAAGCGCATCAGCCAGTCAGACTGATAGAGCCGGTGTTCGCGCATCAACGGCGGGCGTTGCAGCGGCAAGACCGCGCTGGCATCGGGGATCGGGCTGAACGCGGAATAATAGACGCGGCGCAGGCGAAAACGGCTGTAGAGCGTGGCCGAGCGGCCGACGATATCAGCGTCGCTGGCCTGGTCGGCGCCAA
The DNA here is from genome assembly GCF_013149315.1 of Novosphingobium sp. SG754. Classification (NCBI taxonomy): domain Bacteria; kingdom Pseudomonadati; phylum Pseudomonadota; class Alphaproteobacteria; order Sphingomonadales; family Sphingomonadaceae; genus Novosphingobium; species Novosphingobium sp. SG754. Next base: position 61,255 of record NZ_JABGCC010000004.1, read on the forward strand.
CGATCATCTGGGTCGATTGCCCGGCCGGGGCAAAGCGCGGCGCGTGGCGGAAGCGCTTGCGCGCATCCTTCGCCTCGACAATCGCGCTGCCGATACTGGCCATCGCGCCTTCGATCACCGGCGTGGATTTGTCGGGCGCCAGCCGCGCCAGCCCCGCCTGCGTGGGCAGTTCCACGTTGATCGACACGCGATCGGCATAGAGCCCGGCGCGCGCAACGAGTTCCGGGTCAGCCTCGGGAATCGTCTTGAGATGAATATAGCCGCGAAATTCATGCTCTTCGCGCAGGATGCGGGCGGCCTCGATCAACTGTTCCATCGTATGGTTGGATGACCGCACGATGCCCGAGGACAAGAACAGGCCCTCGATATAGTTGCGGCGATAGAATGCTATTGTCAGGTCAGCCACTTCCTGCGGCGTGAAGCGCGCGCGGCGCACGTTGGAACTCTTGCGGTTGACGCAATAGTGGCAATCGAAAATGCAGTGGTTGGTCAGCAGGATCTTGAGCAGCGAGATGCACCGCCCATCGGGCGCATAGGCATGGCAGATGCCCATCCCCTCGGTCGAGCCAAGGCCCTTGCCGCCGGCGCTGTTGCGCTTGGCCGTGCCGGATGAGGCACAGGAAGCGTCGTATTTGGCGGCATCGGCCAGGATGCCGAGCCGTTCCATGACCGAGGGTTGCGACATTCGTTCCTTATACGTTCTTCTTTCCGGCAATGCCAGTGCCGATGCGGCGAACCGCCCACGGCATTTTGGGCAGGGCACCGGAACGCTCTTCCCCCTCAACCGGTTATAGGCGCGGAGGGGCAGACGATTTGCGGAGATTTCCCAACCATGCCCATGATCAAGACGCGCGATGGCACCCAACTTTACGTCAAGGCCTGGGGGCAAGGTCCCGCCGTGGTGCTGATCCATGGCTGGCCGCTCAATGCCGATAGCTGGGACCCGGTGATGAATGCGCTGGCTGGCGCGGGCTATCGCGCCATTGCCTACGATCGCCGCGGGTTCGGCCGGTCGGATCAGCCCGGTCATGGCTATGACTATGACACGTTCGCCGACGATCTCGCCGATGTGCTGGCAGCCACCGACGCCCGACCGGGCGCGGCCCTCGTCGGCTTTTCCATGGGTGGCGGGGAAATTGCCCGTTATCTTTCGCGCCACGGTGCCGATGGCATCGGGCGGGTGGCGCTGGTTTCATCGGTTGTGCCGTTCATGGCCAAGACCGAAGACAATCCTGACGGCGTGCCGCAAGAGACCTTCAACCAGATGACCGAGGGCATGCTGGCCGACCGGGCCAAGTTCATGGCCGGGTTCATCAAGGATTTCTATGGGGTTGGCCTCTTGGCTCAACCGGTGAGCGACGAACAGCGCGCGCTGTCGTGGAACCACGCGATGCAAGCCGGGCTGCTGCCGACCTTGGCCGCGGCAAAGGCCTTTGCCACCACCGATTTCCGCCGTGACCTGGCGAGCTTTACGGTGCCGACGCTGGTGATCCACGGCACGGGCGACAAGACCGTGCCGATCGAGGCGACCGGCCGCGCGGTGGCCCGCGCCGTCCCCCATGCCATGCTGGTCGAATATTCCGGCGCGCCGCACGGCGTGTTTGCCACGGAAACCGAGCGGCTGATCGCTGACCTCACCGAATTTCTGGCCGGGCGTCGCCCGGATGATCGCCAGGCCGCGATCGATGCGGTGACGGCGCAAATGCTGATCACCCCCAACGTCTGACCCGAACGCCCCTTTCACAGGAGAGAAACGATGCATTATGACCAAGGCAACCCGGCGGAACTGAAGGAAAAGTTCTGGAAGGAACTGGCCCATTCGCCTTTCGTGATGCTGCAACTGGATGCCGATCCAGAAAGCGCCGCGCCGATGACCGCGCAGCTTGACCGCGATGCCAACCACGCCATCTGGTTCTTCACCTCGCGCGACAATCGCTTTGCCGCGCAGGGCGGCGCCACGGCGACCTATGCTGCCAAGGGGCATGACCTATTCGCCCGCTTCACCGGCGCGCTGAGCGAGGAAACCGACCGTGGCCTGCTTGACAAGCATTGGAGCCGCATGGTCGAATCCTGGTTTCCGGGCGGCAAGAACGATCCCAACCTGCTGTTCCTGCGCATGGACCTGGGCGAAGCGGCGATCTGGTCGGGTGAAGTGGGCGTGATGGGCGCGGTCAAGATGGCGCTGGGCCTGCCCGTGGGCGACAGCATCAAGGGTGGCTACGCCGAAACCAGCCTCTAAACGGAACGAACCCGTTCCAATAGGCAAAGGCCGCCGCTTCCCCGGGGAAACGGCGGCCTTTGTTTTGCTGGCCCAAGTTGATGCGCGATCAGTCTATCGGCGGCACCGAGCTGGGCGGCAGGTCAGCATCGCCTTCATGCACTTCGGTCAGGCCTCGGCCGACATGGCTACGGCTGCGGCTATAGGCATAGTACACGATGAGGCCGAGCACGGCCCAGCCGATGAACAGCTGGATCGTTGCGGCCGACAGGCTGCCGAACAGATAGATGCAGCCCACGATCGAAATGGGGGCCACGATCATCACCGCCGGCGTGCGGAACGGACGCTTGCGCGTGGGATCGGTACGGCGCAGCACGAGCACCGCAATCGACACTGCCGCGAACGCGAACAGCGTGCCCGAGTTCGACACGTCGGCCAGCAGACCAACCGGGAAGAAGGCAGCGAACAGCGCCACGAACACCCCGGTGAGCAGCGTGATCACGTGCGGCGTGTGGAAGCGCGGGTGAATCTTGGAGAAAAATTCCGGCAGCAGGCCATCGCGGCTCATCACGAAGAAGATGCGGGTCTGGCCGAACATCATCATCAGGATGACGGACGGAAGCGCCAGGATGGCGGCAAGGCCCACCAGCCAGCCCACCATCGGGTGGCCGACCGAACGCAGCGTCCACGCCAGAGCCTCCTTGGAGCAGACCACGGCGTTTTCACCGATCGCGTTGCAGGCATCAGACAGCGCGGGCGATCCGGGCGACAGAGCAACATGGCCGGGGCCGAACACCGGCTGCGCGCCAACAGTGCCAATCACGCCAGCGGCCACCAGCATGTAGAATACGGTGCAGATTGCCAAGCTGCCGATCAGGCCGATCGGCATGTTGCGTTGCGGATTCTTGGTCTCTTCTGCCGCAGTAGAAACCGCGTCGAAGCCGACATAGGCGAAGAAGATCGATGCCGCAGCGCCCGAAATGCCGGTGAAGCCCAGCGGCGCGAACGGCTGGAAATTGCCTGCCTTGATCATGGGAATGGTCAGCGCGATGAACAGGGACAGGGCGACGATCTTGATCGCCACCAGCACCGCGTTGACCGTGGCGCTTTCCTTGGTGCCCAGGATCAGCAGGCCGGTAATCACCACGGCAATACCCATGGCCGGCAAGTTGATCAGGCCACCGTCAAACGGGCCGCGCACCAGTTCCAGCGGCACGGTTATATGCAAACTGTTCTGGACAAAGCCGATCATGTAGCCCGACCAGCCGACCGACACGGCACCGGCAGCGATGGCATATTCCAGAATCAGCGCCCAGCCGACCATCCAGGCCACCAGTTCGCCCATCACGGCGTAGCTATAGGTATAGGCGGAACCCGAGACCGGCACCATGGCTGCCATTTCGGCGTAACACAGCGCCGCTACCGCACAGACGAAGCCGGCGATGATGAAGCTGATCATCATGCCCGGCCCGGCCTTTTGCGCGGCTTCTGCGGTAAGCACGAAAATACCGGTGCCGATCACGGCACCAACACCCAGCATGGTCAGTTGGAAGGCACCGAGCGAGCGGTGCAATGATTTCTTTTCGGCTGTCGCCAGAATAGCGTCGAGTGGTTTGACGCGTCCAAACATTGAAATCTCCCGCCTTGGACCGGTGCGGCGGGAACCCCCACGCCAACACGTTGCACCGGTAACCAGGTCATGGGCCGCAACGCTAGCGGCAACCTATGGCTTGGCAAAGGGCCTTTTTTCATCTGCATGTGCCAATGCCCCCTGCCCTTGCGGGTTTTGCCCCATGGTATAGAAGCGCGCGCCACACCTGACCGGCTTTTGGGGCCAGCTTTTGGGAAAGCAGTGCGCATGTCCACCACCTTTCAGCTCGACACGGCCACCAGCCGCGCCCATCCCACCCCGGCGCCGATGAAGCGCCTGTCGGTGCCCGCCATCCGCCAGCGCAAGGTGGATGGGCACACCGCGCAGCCGATCGTGATGCTCACCGCCTATACCGCGCGCCAGGCGCAATTGCTGGATGCGCATTGCGATATCCTGCTCGTGGGGGATTCGCTGGGCCAGGTGATCTATGGCTTGCCATCGAGCGTTCCGGTCACGCTCGACATGATGGCCGCCCATGGCGCTGCCGTGGTGCGCGGTTCATATCATGCGGTGGTGATCGTGGACATGCCGTTCGGCAGCTATGAAGCCTCTCCGCAAGCGGCCTTTGCGGCGGCGGCGCGGCTGCTCAAGGACACCGGCTGCGCCGGGGTCAAGCTGGAAGGCGGCGCGGCCATGGCCGAAACCGTGGCGTTCCTGGTGGCGCGCGGCATCCCGGTGATGGGCCACGTCGGCCTGACGCCGCAGGCGGTGAACGTGCTGGGTGGCTATGGCGCGCGCGGCCGCAGCCAGGCCGAAGCCGACAAGATCCTCGCCGATGCCCGCGCGCTGGCCGATGCCGGCGCCTTTGCCATCGTGGCCGAAGGTGTGGTGGAACCGCTGGCCATTGCCATCACCCAGGCGGTGCCGTGCCCGGTGATCGGCATTGGCGGATCGGCGCAGTGCGATGGCCAAGTGCTGGTGACCGAAGACATGCTGGGCATGTTCGAGCGCGTGCCCCGCTTTGTGAAGCGCTATGCCGAAGTGGCCGGCACGATCGAGCAAGCGGCCGCCCACTATGCCCAGGAAGTACGCGACCGCGCGTTTCCGGGGCCGGAGCAGACCTACCAGCCGAAGTAATCCGCGCCTAAAGCACCTGCCCCCGCGCCGCCAGTGCGCGGGCCATGGCCTGGGCTTCGGTCTGGCGCCCTTCCCCCGCCCAGGCGACGGCAAGCAGCCGCATCGCCAGGAGGCTTTCGGGATTTTGCGCCAGATAGCGCGCGGTCATCGCGTCGGCGTCCTTGGCCCGGCCCGCCGCGCGCAGGGCTGCGTCCATGCGGCGTAGCACCGGTTCGTTGAACCGGATCGCCGCCGCAGCATCATAACTGGCAAGCGCACCGCGCGCGTCATTGATGATCATGCGAGCGTCCCCGGCCAGAAGCCAGGCTTCGGCCGCGCCGGGATTGGCCGCGCGCAGCCGATCGGTAATGGCCCGCGCCTGGTCAAACTGCCGCGCGGCGAGCAGGCCACGGACATAGGGCACCGCCACGTCGGCAAAATTGGGGCCATCCTGATAGCGGAGCGCGAGTGCCCCCAGCGGCAGATCGGGCGGAATCGCCGTGAAGGGCCGCGTGTTGCCCATCCTGGCGGCAACGGTGGACAAATCCTTGGCCCGTTGTGGCTGGCGCAGCCCCTGCCAGACGCGCGCCACTGTGGCTTGCAGATAGGGCGTGGCAAAGGGCTGCCGCGCCACGCTATCCCACCGCCAGGCCACCTGGCGCAGATCGCCCTCGCGCGCAATGGCGCGGGCGAGCAATTGCTGTGCCTGGAGATTTGCCGGTTGCAGCCGCACCAGCCGCGCCAGCAATCCGGCCGAAACGCTGTAGTTGCCCGCGCGATATTCCAGCACGCCGCCCAGCAGCATGGCCGCGGGCATGTCGCGCAGCGCGGTGCCGGTGCGTTGCAACAGGGTGCGGGCAAGCTCGGTCTTGCCAGCGCGGGCGGCCAGCACGGCCTGGAAATAGAGCGCGCGCGGGTTGCCCGGGTCCACCTCGGCCAGTTTGCGTACCACCACCAGCATGGCGCGGGCCTGGCCCATGTCACCCAACGTGGCAGCATATTCGGTCAGCAGATCAGGATCTTGGGGATGGATCCTGAGGCCCTGCTCGAACCACGGCAGCGCGGCGCGCAGGCCGAACTGCTCGCGCACCAGCATGCCGCGCAGCGCCAGCGCACGGGCGTTGCGCGGGGCCAGCGCCACCGCGCGTGCTGCCGCCTGCACCGATTGCGCCTGCTCCCCCCCGGCAAAGCGCAGGCGCGCGATCGCCACCCACAGATCGGCGTCGTCGGGCGTGAGCCGCAAGGCCTGGTCAAACGCCTGGCCCGCCACCGGCAAGCGCCCTTCGGCCAGGGCCAGTTGCCCGCGCATGCGCCAGCCGAGCGCGGCAGTATCGGGCGTGAACTGCGCCGCGCCATCCAGCACGGTGTGGGCATCGGCCAAGGCCCCACGCGCCAGCAGGGCGGCGGCGAGATCGGCGCGCAGCGCATCGGCCGGCGCGCCCTGGCGCATGGCCTCGCGCAGGGCCACTTCGGCCGAGATCGGATCGCGCCGCACCAGCGCTGCCCGCGCCTTGGCCCGCACCGCATCGAGCGGGGGGCCATCGGCCGCCGCCTGCCCCACCGGCGCCAGGGCCAGGAGCGTTGCCGCGAGCGACACGAACAAGGCACACCTGCGGTTACCCATGCATGTCATATTGCTTGAGCAAGTCGTAAAGCGTCGGCCGACTGATACCGAGCAGACGCGCCGTGCTGGAAATGTTGCCCTCGCTACGGGCCAGGGCGTGGCGGATCGCCTTGCGATCGGCCGCCTCGCGCACCGCCTTGAGGTTGAGCGGATTGTCTGCACCGGCGTCGGCCAGCGGGAGATCGAGGTCGGCGGCCGCCACCAGCTTGCCATCGGCCATGATCACCGCGCGCTTCACCCGGTTTTCCAACTCTCGTACGTTGCCCGGCCAGCCCCATCCGTCGATCGCGGCCAAGGCATCGGGGGCAAAGCCCTTGACCGAGGGGTTCATCTGCGCGGCAAAGCGGGTGAGGAACGCCTTGGCGAGCAAAGTGGCGTCACCCGGCCGCTGCGCCAGGCTGGGGATCTTCACGACGATTTCAGCGAGGCGATACCACAGGTCTTCGCGAAAGCGCCCTTCGGCGATCATCGCCTCGAGGTTCTGGTGCGTGGCGCAGACGATCCGCGTGTCGACCGCGATCGAGCGGCGCCCGCCGATCCGCTCGATCGTGCGTTCCTGCAGGAAGCGTAGCAGCTTGACCTGCAACTGCAGCGGAATATCGCCCACTTCATCGAGGAACAGCGTGCCGCCATTGGCCTGTTCGATCTTGCCCTCGGTGGTCTTGACCGCACCGGTGAACGCGCCCTTTTCGTGGCCGAACAGCTCGCTTTCCAGCAGGTTTTCCGGGATCGCCGCGCAGTTGATCGCCACGAAAGCGCCGCTCGCCCGGCTCGATGCCTCGTGCAGGCCACGCGCCAGCAGTTCCTTGCCCGTGCCGCTGGCGCCAAGCAGCATGACCGAGACATTGGTATTGGCCACCCGCTCGATCGTACGGGCAACCTTGACCATTTCCGGCGCGGCCGTGATCATGTTGCCCAGCACGCGGTGATCGGCCGGCGCCCGCGTGGCCAGGCTGAGGTTTTCCGCCTCGATCCGGTGAAGATGCAGGGCGCGGCGCACGATCAGGCCCAAGGCGTCGATATCCACCGGCTTGGGATAGAAATCATAGGCACCCTGCGCCACCGCACGCAGCGCGGATTCGCGCGCGCCGTGGCCCGAGGCCACGATAACCTTCGTATCGGGCTTGATTGCCATGATCTCGTCCAGCACGGCAAAGCCCTCGCTCACTCCATCGGGATCGGGCGGCAGGCCCAGATCGAGCGTGACCACTGCCGGCTCTTCGGCGCGCAACAGGGTAAGCGCGCTGGCGCGATCACCGGCGATGAACACCTCGAAATCCTCGTAGGCCCACTTGAGCTGCGCCTGGAGGCCCGGATCATCTTCGACGATGAGCAGCTTGGGCAGCTGCTTGGCGCGGGTGTCGGTCATCATGCAACGTCCTGCTGGGAATAGGGTGGAGACAGGGCAGCGGCGGCAGCAAGCGGCAGGCGCACGGAAAAGCGGCTGCCCAGCCCTTCCCGGCTTTCCACGTCGAGCCGGCCGCGCATGGCGTGCACCAGTTCGCGCGCTTCGAAGGCGCCGATGCCAAAGCCGCCGGCCTTGGTGGAAACGAATGGCTTGAACAGGTTGTTGCGCACGAACTCGGCGCTCATGCCGGTGCCGGTGTCGACGACGTCGATGCAGCCGTGCAGCGCCTCACTGCGCAGTTCGACCCGCACGCTTTGCCCGGCAGGGCTGGCATCAATGGCGTTCTGCACCAGATGGGCCAGCACCTGCTCCAGCGTTTCGCGGTTAGCCATGATCGTGCAGGCGCCATGTACCGTCACCACCACTTGCGCCCCGCTGGCACCATGCGGCCAGCGACCGGCCAGCGCCTGGGCCACCGCCACGGCATCAACCGCGGCGAGTTGCTCCACATTGCCGGCGCCATAGCGCGACAGGCGGGCGATCAGGGCGTTGAGCTTGTCGGCCGAGTTGCTCAGCGTGACGAGCATGTCCTTGCGGAACTCGGGATTGTCGGTGTGGCGCTGCGCGTTGCGCGCCAGCAGGCCAAGCTGGCTCGCCAGGTTCTTGATATCGTGCATCACGAAGGCGATGCGGCGGTTGAATTCATCAAAGCGGCTGGCTTCGAGCAGCGCGAGCTGGCCATTGTTTTCGGCGATGTAGCTGGCCAGCTGATGGCCCACCACGCGCAGCAGATCGAAATCCTCCCAATCGAGCTGGCGCGCCACCGCCGGGCGGCCGAGCACGACAAGGCCGACCAGCCGATCGAAATGGAGCAGCGGCACTAGGGCCCAGACGGCCTCTTCCTCGATCATCCAGACGGGCGTGGCCTGTGCCTCGCCGCGGTGGTCGATGCCGCCGCGCACTTCATCAAGGTCGACGATGAAGCCGTGGGTTTCGAAGAAGGCGGCGCCTGCTGCGTCGAGCCCCTGGGCCGGCACATCGAGCGTGGGCCATTGCCAGCGTGCCGCCAGGACCAGTTCGCCGCTATCGGCCGGCACCAGCAAAGCGCCGCGCGCGCTGTCGGTGATATCGGCCACGGCCTGGATCACGCGGGTATGCAGCGGCACGGTATCGCCCGCGCCACTGGTCACCCCGCCCGGCCCCCGCGCCCCACCCCGGCCGATCGTGGCATTGAAGCGCAACCATTCGGCGCGATAGTCATAGCGGTGCTGGAAGAAATGCTTGGACAGCATGACGTTGAGCCAGCCACGCAAGCGCCCAGAGGGCATCAGCGCCAGGACCAGCACCGACGAGGCAAACACGAAGCCAAGCTGGGTCAGCATCGTGGCACTGCCACCTGCCCAGGCGATGGACTGCGCCACGCCGACCATGACCAGCATGTAGCCGCCGATCACCAGCAGGGAGAGCGACTGGAACGCCACGGTGCGCGACGGCGAAAAGCGCCCGGTGGTCTGCTCGCGCACCGCGCCCGCCGCCAGCAGGGCCACGCCCAGCAACGCGGCGAGCGCGCGCAGGCTGACGAGTTCGGCCGGCGTGCCGCGCACCAGATAGGCGATGGTGTAGAAATTGAGATCGTAGCCCCAGATCACCGCCAGGGCGGCGCAGGTCCAGCGCACCGCGCTGCGCTGCGCGGTCATCGCCCCGGCATAGAGATTGTGCACCAGCACCAGCGCTCCGGTGATCACCAGCAGGCGCAGCATCACCGCAATCTGGAAAATCATCGCCCGTGCCACCGGGAACGCGGCAAAGCGCCAATCGAGCACGAGCAGCACGACCTGGAGCAGTTCCACCACGGCCAGCACGATCAGCACCGGCCGCACCGGCGCTACGGATTCATGCCGTCCATCCCGGGCGAAGAGGGCATAGACCACCAGCAGCCAGGCTAGGTTGCGCGCCATATCGGCCAAGAGCGCCACGGGCGCGTGCGGCCCCAATGCGGCCTGCAACAGGGCCCAGACCGCACCAACCAGCACCGCCGCGATTCCCGCGCGGCTGACCGGGCGGCCGCGCCGTTGCCGGTCGATCTGCCACACGCCCAGCACCAGCCCGGCAAATGCCGCCAGCACAAAGGCCCATTGGCCCAATCCTGTCCATCCCACAGGGGCCAGCATCGCGGCAGCGCCTGCTTAGCGCGCGCCTTCGTGCCACAGCACGACGCGCAGGGTTTGCAGCAGGATCAAGAGGTCAAGAAACGGGGTGTAGTTCTTGGCGTAATAGAGATCATATTCCAGCTTGTGCCGCGAATCCTCGATAGAGGCGCCATAGGGGTAGTTGATCTGCGCCCAGCCGGTGATGCCCGGCTTCACCATATGGCGTTCTGCGTAATAGGGCAGATGTTCTTCCAGGTCTGACACGAATTCGGGACGTTCCGGGCGCGGGCCGACAAAGCTCATCTGGCCCTTGAGCACCGTCCAGGTCTGCGGCAGTTCATCGATACGCAGCTTGCGGATCAGGCGGCCGATGCGGGTAACGCGCGGATCGTTCTTCGCGGCCCACTGCGCGCCGCCGGCCTCGGCATCAGTGCGCATGGAGCGCAGCTTGATGAGGTTGAACGTCTCGCCATAGAGGCCGACGCGGGTTTGCCGGAAGAACGCCGGCCCCTTGCTGTCGAGCTTTACCAGGATGGCAAAGACCACGATGATCGGGGCGGTCAGCGCCAGCAGCAGCAGGCTGGCGCAGATATCGAACGCGCGCTTGATCGCACCCGACAGCATGCGGCCCGAGGAAAACCCATCGGAAAAGATCAGCCAGCTGGGATTGACCGTATCGAGATCGACGCGGCCGGTCTCGCGCTCGACAAAGGTGGAGAAGTCATTCACATGCACGCCGGTGGTCTTGATCCGCAGCAAGTCCTTCAGCGGCAGCGCATTGCGCCGCTCTTCCAGCGCGAGCACCACCTCGCTCACGCCGAGGTTTTCGACAAACCGCGTCAGATTGGGCAGCGCGTCGCGGCTGATCGCTTCCTCGATCAGCGGGTGCTGCGTGCTCATCGCGACATAGCCGACGATGACGAAGCCGGCCTCGGGCCGCTCGCCCAGCTTGCGCAGGCGATCGGCGCGCTTGCCCGCACCCAGCACCAGCACGCGGCGACGAAACGCCGCCGTGCCGAGGAACCCGCCCAGCACCAGCCGCACGCCAACCAGCAGGACCATGGAAAAGACCATGGCGTAGAACAGGTTGGACCGCCACAGCGTGTGGCCGGGGATCAGGAAATAGACGACCGAGAGCGCAATGATGCCAAGGCTGACGGCGACCATCAGCCGCGCCGTGGCGTAGCGCATCGAGCGCAGCGCGTCAGAGCCATAGACGCCGACCGAGACCATCGCGGTCTGCACCAGCACGGCAAAGGTAAGCAGTGGCCACAGGCGATCGCTGGCATAGCCCACATCGATGCCGATCTGGTGGGCACGCACCACCCAGCCCAGTTCACCCGCCAGCACCAGCAGCCAGAAATCGATGATTCCCAGCAGGAAGACCGCGTTGGGAATATAGTGTTTGAACAAGCGGATCATCAGGCCAAGGGTATCCAGCTGCGCCCTGCCGGGGCGGATCGGTAACTGCGCGTATCGTTCTGTGGCGGGGATAGGCCCGCACGGGTAAATTGTCGGTGAATCTGACAAGTCGCGGTTAATAGCGTCGGACCGGCTTACAGCCTCTCGCCCCTACTGGTCGAGCGCTTCAATCCCTGTCATGGTCTGGCGATGCGGCAGAAAGAACTGCGCCTGGCCCTTGTTTCCACCGGCGGCATCAGCCTGGCGGTGTATATGCATGGGGTTACCAAGGAACTGTGGCACCTGTCGCGGGCCAGTTGCGCGGTCAACGCCAAGGCCGGCTCTGCCACAGCGCCCGTGCCAGAGCCGGGAATCGAGGCAGTGTGGATCGCCCTGCTGGACACCATCCACGCCGAGCGCGGGCTGCGCCTGCGCGTACTGGTCGATATCCTCTCGGGCGCCAGCGCCGGTGGCATCAATGCCGTGTTCCTGGGCCAAGCGCTTGCCACCGGGCAAAGCCTGGAGCCGCTGACGCGGCTGTGGCTAGCCCGCGCCGATAGCGACGTACTGCTCGATCCCGATGCCCGGCCATGGGGGCGCTTTGCCAAGTTCTGGGCGCAGCCGCTGGTCTGGGCCGTGCTGCGCTGGCCAGCCCTGCGCGCACGGGGTGGCGAACTGGCGCAGCAGGTGGATTACGAAACACGCCACAGCAAGGCCTGGGGCGAAGTGCGCCGCAAGATTTCGCGCCTGATCCGGGCGCGCTGGTTTGCCCCGCCGTTCAGCGGCATCGGCTTTTCCCGCCTGCTGGCCGAGGCGCTCGATGCCATGGCGCGCAGCGGCAACGCCGCGCCGCTGCTGCCGCCGGGCCACCCGATCGACCTGATGGTGACGGCCACCGATTTTGCCGGGCATCCCGCGCCGCTGCGGCTCAACAGCCCGCCCTTGGTAGAGGAAAACGAACACCGTCTGGGCATCGGCTTTCGCGCCGAGGCCCGCGCCCATACCGGCGAAGGCCTGGCCCCGCTGCCCGAACTGGTCCTGGCCGCGCGTGCCACAGCGAGCTTTCCCGGTGCGTTTCCGCCGCTGACCATTGCCGAGATTGACCGCCTGGTGGCCGAACGCGGCGAAACCTGGCGGGGCCGCTCGGCCTTTCTGCAGCGGATCATGCCCAATCGCTGGCGGCGTGGCACGGTGGACCAGGCCGCGCTGGTCGATGGCGCCGTGCTGGTCAACCGCCCGTTCGCCCCGGCCATGGCCGCGCTGGGCAGCCGTCCGTCCCGGCGCGAGGTGGACCGGCGTTTCGTCTATCTCGATCCCGCGCCACACGCGCCCGGCGATGCCGCGCCCGCAGCCGCGCCCGTGGGGTTTATCGCGGCGATCTTTGGCGCCCTCTCCACCATCCCGCGCGAGCAACCGATTCGCGACAACCTGGAGGCGCTGGAGCGGCAATCCCGCGAACGCCTGCGCCTGCGCGCAATCGTCGATTCGCTGCAGGGCGAGATCGAGGAAACCGTGGCCAAGCTGTTTGGCCACACGCTGTTTTTCGATTGGCCCAACCCCAAGCGCCTGATCACCTGGCGCGCCCGGGCGCAGCAGGCCGCGGCCGAACAGGCTGGTTATGCGTTTCATGGCTATGCCCAGGTCAAGCTGGCGGGGATCGTCGCCGATCTGGCCGAGGTGATCACCCAGGCCCTGCCCGCCGATGACAATGCCGGGGTGGAAGAAGCGCTGTGGCGCCACCTCAACCAGCTTGGTCTCGACAACCTGAGCGCGCGCGGCGCAGGTGCGACGGCGCCGGCCATCGCCTTTTTCCGCGCGCACGATCTGGCGTTTCGCATCCGCCGCCTGAAGCTGCTGGCCCGCCGGCTGACCGCCGATTGGGACGAAGCCGCCGGCATCGACCCGGCCGCGCGGGAGGCGGCGCGCGACGTGGTCTATCGCGCCCAGGCGCTTTATCAGGCGCGCGCCAGCCTGAGCGGCCTTGGCCCCGGCTTTGCCGCCAGTGCGGCCGTGGTGCGCGAAGACCCTGGCGCGGTACTGGCCGCGATTGCCGCGCGGCGCGATCTGGCGCGGCTGGATGATGAAGTGGATGGGCTGTTTGTCCATGCGCTGGGCATGATGGACAAGGCGCTGCGCCGCCGTTTCTTGCACGCCTATCTGGGCTTTCCGTTCTATGACGTCGCCACGTTGCCGCTGTTCCAGGGCGATGGGCTGGGCGAGTTCGATCCGGTCAAGGTCGATCGCATCTCGCCCGAAGACGCCACCGCCATCCGCAGCGGCGGCACGCGCGCCTGCCTCAAGGGCATCGCATTCACGCACTTCGGCGCGTTCTTCAGCCGTGCCTGGCGTGAGAATGACTATCTGTGGGGCCGGCTCAATGGTGCGGAACGGCTGATCGACATGGTCTGTTCGACGCTGGACGAGCCGCTTGATGCTGCTTTGATCGAGACCTTCAAGCGCGATGCGTTCCTGGCGATTTTGGCGGAAGAGGAGCCTAGGTTGCGGGCAGAGGCTGAGTTGGTGCCAAGCGTGCGGGCGGAGGTTTTGGCGAAGTTTGATGGTGGCTTCCACCACCCCCCGCCCCCCTCCTCTAAAGAGGATGGGGAGTAGACATAAAAAAGCCCCCTCCTCTTCAGAGGAGGGGGTTGGGGGTGGTGGACGCCTTGCCCGATGTTATTCCGTCAAATCGGTCCAGGCATCCTTGATGCGTTCGAAAAAGCCCTTGGATTGCGGGCATTCTTCGCCGGTTTCGGTGCTCTGGAATTCGCGCAGCAGTTCGCGCTGGCGCGCCGACAGTTTGGTGGGCGTTTCCACCTGGATTTCCACGACAAGATCGCCCGAGCCGCGCCCTTGCAGCACGGGCATGCCCGCGCCGCGCTTGCGCAACTGTTTGCCCGATTGGATGCCGGCGGGAATCTCGATCGCGTGGCGGCTGCCGTCCAGGCCAGGGATCTCGATTTCGCCGCCCAGGGCCGCGGTGGTGAAGCTGATCGGGGCGCGGGTCAGCAGCGTGGTGCCGTCGCGCTCGAACACTTTGTGCCGGGCAATGTGCAGAAAGATGTAGAGATCGCCCGCCGGGGCGCCATTGGGCCCGGCCTCGCCCTTGCCAGCCAGGCGGATGCGCGTGCCGGTATCCACGCCGGCAGGAATATCCACCGCCAGGGTCTGCGGCGCATCGACGCGGCCTTCGCCACGGCAATGGCGGCAGGGCTTTTCGATCACTTCGCCGCGACCGTGGCAGTTGGGGCAAGCCCGCTCCACCATGAAGAAACCCTGCTGCGCGCGCACCTTGCCATGGCCACCGCACAGGTTGCAGCGACGGGCAGAGGTGCCGGGCGTCGCGCCGGAGCCGCTGCACGGTTCGCAGGTCTGCGACACTTCTACGGTGATTTCGGCAGTCTTGCCATGGAACGCCTCTTCCAGCGTCACTTCCATGTCATAGCGCAGATCGGCGCCGCGCCGACTTTGCTGCCGGCCGCCACCGCCACCAAAAGCTCCGCCGAAGATCGTTTCGAAGATATCGCCGATGTCGCCGAAATCGCCGCCGCCAAAACCGCCTGCACCGCCCCCACCGGGGCCGCCCTGCTGGAACGCGGCATGGCCATAGCGATCATAGGCGGCGCGTTTTTGCGGATCGGAGAGGCAGGCATAGGCCTCGTTGATCTGCTTGAACTTGGCCTCGGAATCCTGGCACCCCGGATTCTTGTCGGGGTGGAATTTCATCGCCAGCTTGCGGAACGCAGACTTGATGACCTTGTCATCAGCCGTCCGTTCCACTTCCAGCAATTCGTAATAATCGGCTTCAACTGCCATAACAAAGCCCTCGCCCCGCACGGGGAGAGGGCCTGGGCAATGCCATGTTAAAGGCGTTCCTGGTCCCCTCTCCCCGTCCCTTGCCACCATGCGTGGCAAGAGAGGGGGTCATGTTGCAGATCAAGCCTTGGTGTCGTCCACTTCCGAGAACTCGGCGTCGACCACGCCGTCGTCCTTGGGCGCTTCTGCCCCCGGAGAGGCGGCACCGGCCTGTTCCTTTTCATAGATCGCCTGGCCCAGCTTCATCGCCTTGTCGGTGAGGGCCTGGGTCTTGGCGGTCATGTCTTCGGCATTGCCGCTTTCGATCGCGGTCTTGGCTTCGGCCAGGGCTGCCTCGATTTCGGCCTTGAGGCCCGCGTCAACCTTGTCGCCATGCTCTTCAAGCTGGCGCTCGGTGGCGTGGACCAGGCTTTCGGCGTTGTTCTTGGCCTCGGCCGCCTCGCGGCGCTTCTTGTCGTCAGCCGCGAACTTTTCCGCGTCGCGCACCATCTGGTCGATATCGGCGTCGGACAGGCCGCCCGATGCCTGGATGCGGATCTGCTGTTCCTTGCCGGTGCCCTTGTCCTTGGCCGACACGTTGACGATGCCGTTGGCGTCGATGTCGAACGTCACCTCGATCTGGGGCACACCGCGCCGTGCGGGCGGAATGCCGAGCAGGTCGAACTGGCCCAGCAGCTTGTTGTCCTGCGCCATTTCGCGTTCACCCTGGAACACGCGGATGGTCACGGCCTGCTGGTTGTCTTCCGCGGTCGAGTAGACCTGGCTCTTCTTGGTCGGGATCGTGGTGTTGCGGTCGATCATCTTGGTCATGATGCCGCCCAGCGTTTCGATACCCAGCGAGAGCGGGGTCACGTCGAGCAGCAGCACGTCCTTGACGTCGCCCTGGAGCACGCCTGCCTGGATGGCCGCGCCCATGGCCACGACTTCGTCAGGGTTCACGCCGGTGTGCGGGTCCTTCCCGAAGAAGTCCTTCACCACGTCGCGCACCTTGGGCATGCGAGTCATGCCGCCGACCAGCACCACATCGTCGATGTCCTTGGCCGAAAGGCCGGCATCGGCCAACGCCTTGCGGCAGGGCTCGAGCGTGCGCTCGATCAGCTTGCCGACCAGGCGTTCGAGGTCCGAACGGGTGATGGTTTCCACCAGGTGCAGCGGGGTGGTGCTGCCACCTTCCATGCGTGCGGTGATGAAGGGCAGGTTGATTTCGGTGGTCTGGGCCGAAGACAGTTCGATCTTGGCCTTTTCCGCCGCTTCCTTGAGACGCTGCAGGGCAAGCTTGTCGCCACGCAGATCAAGGCCTTCCTTGCCCTTGAACTTGTCCGCCAGGTATTCGACCAGCGCGGTGTCGAAGTCTTCACCGCCCAGGAACGTGTCACCGTTGGTGGACTTCACCTCGAACACGCCATCGCCGATTTCGAGGATGGAGATGTCGAACGTGCCGCCGCCAAGGTCGTACACGGCAATGGTCTTGCCGTCCTGCTTGTCGAGGCCATAGGCCAGCGCGGCCGCAGTCGGCTCGTTGATGATGCGCAGCACTTCAAGGCCGGCAATCTGGCCGGCGTCCTTGGTCGCCTGGCGCTGCGCGTCGTTGAAGTAGGCCGGCACGGTGATCACTGCCTGCGTCACGGTTTCGCCCAGGTAGCTTTCGGCGGTTTCCTTCATCTTCTGAAGGGTATAGGCCGAAATCTGCGACGGGCTGTAATCCTGGCCACCGGCCGCAACCCATGCATCGCCGTTCTTGCCCTTGGTGATCGTGTAGGGCACCAGCTGGGTGTCCTTCTGGGTCAGCGGATCGTCGAAACGACGGCCGATCAGACGCTTGACCGCAAAGATCGTGTTGTCAGGGTTGGTCACGGCCTGGCGCTTGGCCGGCTGACCGATCAGGCGCTCACCGTCCTTGGTGAAAGCCACGATCGAAGGCGTCGTGCGCGCGCCTTCCGAATTCTCGATGACCTTGGGCGTGCCCCCGTCCATCACCGCGACGCAGCTGTTGGTCGTGCCGAGGTCGATACCAATAACTTTAGCCATGTTTCCCCATATCCTTCGCGTGTTGACACCGCTTAATCGGGCGTCCCCCTTGTGGGCAGGCGCCACCTTGGCGGCTCGTTACGGGCGGGATATAGGTGCGCTTGCGCTTGGCACAAGCCCCGCGCGTGCTATGGCTGTGTCACATTTTCACCTCGCTTGAAAAGAAGGATCGCATCGCATGCGCGCACCTGTTCTGGCCGGCATGGCCTGTCTTGCCCTGGCTTCGGGCCTTGCCCTGGCGGGATGCAGCAAGCCTGCGCCGCAGGAAAGCCCCAGCGTTGCCGCAAGCCTCGATGCCACGCCCGAAAACGCACCGGGCACCACGCTGACCGATGCAACCGTGCAGTTGCCCGCCGTGGCCGGCAATCCGGGCGTTGCCTATTTCACCCTGGCGCAGGGCAGCGGGCCCGACCGCCAGTTAGTCGCCGTGCATGTCGACGGCGCGGGCCGCGCGGAAATGCATGAAAGCGCGATGAAGGATGGCATGATGCAGATGTCGCCGCTCAAGGCGGTGCCGCTGCAATCGGGCAAGAGCGTGGAGTTCAAGCCCGGTGCCAACCACGTGATGCTGTTCGACCTCGCCCCCACGCTCAAGGCCGGCGGGGTGACCGAACTCACCATCACCCTCGACAACGGTGACAAGGCAACGACCAAGGCCAAGGTCGTCGCGCCCGGCGCCGCCGCAGCAGCTGGAGCCGCAGCCGGCGGCAGCATGGACCACATGGATCATATGTGAGGCCAGCGCGCCATCATGGTCGCGCGCAAGCTGACGCCGGGCGAAGTGGCGCTAGGACGCAGCGTCTATGGTGCGGCGATCGATTGGCAGCTGGTAGAAGTGCGGCGCCGCCGCTGGTGGCCGTTTCAAGGGGTGAACGTGGTGATGGCGCCGATGGGGCACATCCACTTTCACCCCGGCGCCGATTTCTGGTCAGCCGATTTCGCGCAAGAGCGCCTCAGCCTGCAAGGGCTGCTGATCCACGAATTGTGCCACGTGTGGCAATGGCAGCGGGGCGTCTTCCTGCCCCTGCAGCGCCATCCGTTCTGTCGCTATGCCTATGACTTGGTGCCGGGCAAGCCGTTTGCGCGCTATGGCCTGGAACAACAGGCGGAAATAGTGCGCCACGCCTTCCTGCTGGCGCAAGGCATGGCGCTGCCCGACAAGCCATCGCTGGCGGCCTATCGGGCAGTCCTGCCGTTTTGATCAGCAGACGCGATAGCTGCGGCCATCGGCGTCGGTACGCCAGCAATCCTTCTTGACCTGCGAGCCAGCGGCCGCGCCCACAGCGCCGCCGATCGCTGCGCCAGTGCCAATATTGCCGCCGGAAATGCCGGCTACCGCGGCGCCGACGCCAGCCCCGGCCAGGCCACCTTCACCGGCATAGTTGCGCGCACAACCGCCCAGCGACAGGGCACCAAGCGCAATGGCGGCGGGGATCAGGAACTTCTTACCCATGGCAATTCCTCCATCGCCCTCCCGTTGTCACAAGAGGTTACGATGGAGCACGGGGTTTGGTTCCATAGATCGCGCGTGGCCTCGCACCACCCCCCAACCCCCTCCTCTAAAGAGGAGAGGGCTTACGTTTTCAAAGGCCAAGCTCCCCCTCCTCTTCAGAGGAGGGGGCTGGGGGGTGGTGGGAATCTTACGCTATCAATCCGGCTTCTTGGCCACCACGACCATGGCCGGGCGCAGCAGGCGGTCCTTGATGGTGTAGCCGGCCTGCAGCTCCTGCACCACGGTGCCGGGTTCATGCTCGGCCGAGGGCACTTCCATCATGGCCTGGTGCTGATGCGGGTCGAGCGGCATGCCCTTGGCGGCGATGCGGCTGATGCCGTGGTTGCCGAAAACCTTTTCGATCTCGCGCCCGGTGGCTTCAAGGCCGGTGACCAGGTTCTTGAACTTGTCGTCCTCGCGCAGGTCGGCCGGGATGGTTTCCAGTGCGCGGGTCAGGTTGTCGGCCACCGACAGGATGTCGCGGGCAAAGCTGGTGGCGGCATAGGCGCGCGCATCGGCAATGTCCTTTTCCATGCGGCGGCGCACATTCTGTGTCTCTGCCTTGGCATAGAGCACGTCCTGCTTGGCCACCTCGAGCGATTCGCGCAGGGCCGCCAACTCGGTATCGTGGCCAGCGGCGCCGGATTCCTTCAAATCCTCGGGCACGCCAGCCAGTTCGGCTTCCAGCTCTGCATCTTGCGGGCGCGTCTCGTTATCCGTCATTTGCGTGAAAATCCGTCTTGTCCGATAAGTTTGCCCAAGGATTGGGCCGTGAAATCCACCATGGGGACGACGCGCGCATAATTCAACCGCGTTGGCCCGATCACCCCCACTACACCGACCACCCGCCCCTCGCCGTCGCGCCAGGGCGAAGCGATCACCGAGGACCCCGAAAGCGAGAACAGGCGGTTCTCGCTGCCGATGAAAATGCGCGTGGCCTGCGCCTCGCGCGCGGCATCAAGTACGCCGGCAATCGCCTCGGCGCTTTCCAGTTCATCGAGCAGCAGGCGCACCCGCTCGATATCGCCGAGTGCTGCTTCATCCAGCAGGTTGGCCTGGCCGCGCACCACCAGGACCGGGCGCTGGGCCGCGTCCATGCTCCATACTGCCAGGCCGCGCTGCACCAGATCGGCGCTGGCAGCATCGAGCGCGCTGCGCCCGCCGACAATTTCGGCGCGGATCGCAGCAACTGCCTCGGCCAGGGTGCGGCCGGCGAGACGCGCGGTGAGATAGTTGGAAGCCTGTTCCAGCATGAAGGGCGCGGTGGGCGCCGGCAGGTCGATCACGCGGTTTTCGATGCCACCGTCTTCGGCCACCAGCACGGCCAGCGCGCGCGTGGGCGACAGCGATACGAACGAAAGCTGCATCAGCCGCGGTTCGCGGCGCGGCACCATGATCACCCCTGCCCCGGCCGAAAGCTCTGACAGCGCCGAGGTTGCCGCCGCCAGGGCCGCCTCGATCGTGCCGCCCTGAGCGCGGGTGCGCTTGAGGCCGCGTTCGATCTGGGCGCGTTCGGCCTCGCTCGGCTGGGCGACCTGCATGATGCCGTCGACGAACAGCCGCAGGCCCATTTCGGTGGGCATGCGCCCGGCGCTGGTGTGCGGCGCCGCCAGCAGCCCGGCATCCTGGAGTTCCTGCAATACCGAGCGGATCGAGGCGGGCGACAGATTGACCCCGCCCGCGCCAGCCAGCGTCTTGGAGCCGACCGGCTGGCCCGAGGCGATATAGCCCTCCACCACCAGGCGGAAGATATCGCGGGCGCGGTTGGACAGATCGGTAAGCGTGGAGCCGTTCATACCAGAGCCATATGTAGAAGCCTTGGCCCAAGGCTCAAGGGAATTGCATGCCGCGCGGAATTGCTTGCGGGCCATCACGCAATCGGCCAAGGCAGCGCGCAATTCTGGCACCCACCCTTGCAAGGAAACCTCAACATGCGTCCTTCCGGCCGCGCCGCCGATCAGATGCGGGCGATCACCATCGAGACCAACTTCACCAAGCATGCCGAAGGCTCGGTCCTCATCGGCTTTGGCGACACCAAGGTGCTGGTGACGGCCTCGGTGGAAGAGCGCGTGCCGCCGTTCATGCGCGGCAAGGGCGAAGGCTGGGTGACGGCTGAATATTCGATGCTGCCCCGCGCCACCCACACCCGTGGCAGCCGCGAGGCGGCCAAGGGCAAGCAATCGGGCCGCACCCAGGAAATCCAGCGCCTGATCGGGCGTAGCTTGCGCGCCGTGACCGATCTCAAGAAGCTGGGCGAACGCCAGATCACCCTGGATTGCGACGTGATCCAGGCCGATGGCGGCACCCGCACCGCCTCGATCTCGGGCGCGTGGGTCGCGCTGCGCCTGGCCGTGCAAAAGCTGATGGATGCCGGGGCGATCCAGGACGATCCGCTGACCCGCAAGGTCGCGGCGATCTCGTGCGGGATCGTCAAGGGCACGCCGGTGCTCGATCTCGACTATATCGAAGACAGCTCGGCCGATGCCGATGCCAACTTCGTGCTGATCGAAGGCGGCCACATCGCCGAAGTGCAGGCGACCGCCGAAGGCGCGACCTATGACGAGGAAGCGCTGCTGCGCCTGCTGCGCCTGGCTCGCCTGGGCTGCACCGATATCTTCGCCGCGCAGGAAAAGGCCGTGGCGCGGTGAGCCGCACGCTCGCCCCCGGCAAGCTGGTCATCGCCACGCACAACAAGGGCAAGCTGCGCGAAATCCAGGCGCTGCTCGCCCCCTATGGCTTGGAATGCCTGTCGGCGGGCGAGCTTGGCCTGCCCGAACCGGCGGAAACCGGCACGACCTTTGTGGAAAATGCGCTGATCAAGGCCCACGCGGCGGCGCGCGCCGCCAACCTGCCGGCGCTGTCTGACGATTCCGGGCTTTCGGTGGCCGCGCTGGGCGGCGCGCCCGGCGTCTACACCGCCGATTGGGCCGAAGCGGCGCCCTATGAAGGTGGGCCCGGCCGCGACTGGTACATGGCCATGGGCAAGGTTGAGGGCAAGCTGGCCGAGCTGGGCCCGGATGCCCCGCGCGACTGCTGGTTTTCCTGCGTTCTGGCGATCGCCTGGCCCGATGGCGAAGCGGTCAGCTATGAAGGGCGGGCCGATGGCACGCTGACCTGGCCGCCGCGCGGCACGCTGGGCTTTGGCTATGACCCGGTGTTCGTGCCGGTGGGCGATACGCGCACCTTTGCCGAACTCGATCCGGCCGAAAAGCACGCCATCAGCCATCGCGCCGATGCCTTTGCCAAGCTGGTCGCCGCGCAGTTTGCGGGGTAGAAGGGGCTGGGTTAGCGCAGGAACTGCCACCACCCCCAACCCCCTCCTCTAAAGAGGAGGGGGCTTATTTGGCCGCTCTCCCCCTCCGCTTCAGAGGAGGGGGTCGGGGGGTGGTGGGAGACATTACGCAACACCCCGAACCGGAGAAAAAATGCCCCCCCTCGCGCTCTATATCCACTGGCCGTTCTGTCTCGCAAAGTGCCCCTATTGCGACTTCAACAGCCATGTGCGCGCCAAGACCGACATGGCGGCGTGGGAAAGCGCGCTGCTGGCCGACATGGCGCATGAAGCCGCGCTGCTGCCTGGGCGGGAACTCACCTCGATCTTCTTTGGCGGTGGCACGCCCTCGCTGATGCCGCCCGCGATGGTGGCGCGGCTGATCGAAGCGGCGGGGCAGCACTGGCGCCTGGCCAGCGATATCGAGATCACGCTGGAAGCGAACCCATCCTCGGTCGAAGCGGCCAATTTCGCCGCACTGGCGAGCGCGGGCATCAACCGCGTGTCGCTGGGCCTTCAGGCGCTGGACGATGAGACGCTGCATTTCCTCGGCCGCCTGCACAATGCAGCCGAGGGACTGGCAGCGGTGGACGTGGCGCAGCGGCATTTTGCCCGCGTTACGTTCGACCTGATCTATGCCCGGCCGGGCCACACGCCGGAAACGTGGGACGCCGAACTGGCACGGGCGCTGGCGCTGGGCACCGGGCATATGTCGCTCTATCAGCTGACGATCGAACCGGGCACGCGCTTTGCCACTTTGGTGCGCGAAGGGCGCTTTACCCCGCTTGACGATGATGCCGCGGCCGACCTTTTTGCGCTGACCCGCGAACGCATGACCGCGGCCGGCCTGCCCGCCTACGAAATCAGCAATCACGCCCGACCGGGCGAGCAGAGCCGCCACAACCTGACCTATTGGCGCTATGGCGACTATGCCGGGATCGGGCCGGGTGCACATGGCCGGCGGCTGGAAACTGCCACGGTCAGGCATCGCAAGCCGGAAAACTATCTGCGCGCGGTGGCAGAGCAAGGCCATGGCCTGGTGGAACAACGCGCGCTGGGCCGGACCGAACAGGCCAGCGAAGCGCTGCTGATGGGCCTGCGCCTGGATGAAGGGGTGGATGTCGCCGCCCTCTCCCGCCGCTTTGGCCTGGCGGAAAGCGCGCTGATCGACCCGTCCAAGCGCGCGTTCCATGCGCGTGGCGGCCTGCTGCGCGACGAGGGCACGCGGCTGGTGGTGACCGAGGCGGGGATGCCGCTGCTCGATGCGCTGCTGGCCGAACTTGTGCCGGCCGAGCTGGTAGGCTGAGGGAAAAGCGGCATGGACCGGGCAGACCTGCTGATTGCCTGGCACGATCACCTGGCGCTGTCGCTGCGCCGATCGCCCCACACCGTGCGCGCCTATCACAAGACCGCGCAGCGCCTGCTCGATGCTCTGCCCGCCGGGCAGGACTGGGCCAGCCTGGCCCGGCTCGATGCCCCGCGCCTGCGCCAGCATCTGGCCGAGCGGCGCGCGGAGGGCCTGGTCAATACCTCTGCCGCGCGCGAGCTTTCCGCGCTCAAGGCGTTCCTGGCCTTTGCCCGCGCCCAGGCCGGCCTGCCCGATGCCGTAGCGCCGCGCCTGCGTGGGCCGCGCGTGAAGAAGGGCCTGCCCCGCCCGATTTCACCCGACGATGCCGTGGCCCTGGCCGAGATGGTTTCCGACGAGGCCGCGCCCTGGATCGCCGCGCGCGACCGCGCCGTGCTGCTGCTGCTTTATGGCGCCGGCCTGCGCATTGCCGAGGCGCTGGCCCTGCCCGCCAGCGTACTGCCGCTGGGCGAGCGGCTGGTGGTGACCGGCAAGGGTGGGCGCCAGCGGGTGATCGCGCTGTTGCCGGCGGTGCGCCAGGCGGTGGCCGACTATGCCGCGCAAGTGCCCTGGCCGCTGGAGCGCGACGCCGCGCTGTTTCGCGGCGCCAAGGGCGGGCCGCTCTCGCCCGGCCTGGTGCAGCGCGCGATGGCACGCGCCCGCGTGGCCCTGGGCCTGCCGGCCACGGCCACGCCCCATGCCCTGCGCCACAGCTTTGCCACGCACCTGCTGGGCGCCGGGGCCGATTTGCGCAGCCTGCAGGAATTGCTGGGTCATGCCAGCCTGTCGTCCACGCAGATCTATACGCGGGTGGATGCCGCGACACTGCTCGATGCCTATCGCAATGCCCATCCGCGCGAGCGGGGGCAGTAGCGCGGCACAGCGCCCCCCTCCACCACCGGCTTCGCCGGCGGTCCCCCTCCCCCCGCTTTGCGGAGGGAGGATCTTTTATTTGGCGCGGGGCAATCTGAGCGTCGTCAGCAGACCACCCAGGTCTTCGCTTTCGCCCAAGGTCACGGCGCCGCCATAGAGTTCGGCCACGTCGCGCACGATGGCGAGCCCCAGGCCGGTACCGGGCTTGCCGGTATCGAGCCGGGCGCCACGGTCGAAAATCCGCTCGCGCTCCGCCTCGGGTATGCCCATGCCGTCGTCTTCCACCCAGATATCGCAAAAGCGCGGATCGGTGGGCACGGCGTCGATAGTGATGAACACCGATCCGCCGCCATATTTGGCCGCATTTTCGATCAGGTTGCCCAGGATCTCGTCCAGATCCTGCCGCTCGATCGCCACGCCCGCCTCGCGGTTGCCATCCAAGTCAAAGCGCACATCGGCATAAAGCCGCGTGACGGCGCGCACCACGGCATCGGCGCTTTCCCATACCGTGGCGCGCGACAGGCCGGTGGCGCGGCGGCCAACGGCGCGGGCGCGCGCGAGATGGTGATCGACCTGGCGGCGCATCACCGCCGCTTCGCGGATCACCGTATCGGACAGATCGGGCGCGTGGGCCGTCGCCGCGTTCATCACTACGGTCAGCGGCGTTTTCAGCGCATGGGCCAGGTTGCCAGCATGGGTGCGCGCCTCTTCCGCCTGCTTTTCGGAATGGGCCAGCAGCAGGTTGATTTCCTCGACCAGCGGCTGGACTTCCAGGGGCAGCGGCTCGTTCACGCGCGATGCGCCGCCTTCGCGCATGGCCGCAATCGCGCGGCGCACGCGGCGCAACGGGCCCAGGCCATAATAGGTTTGCAGGCCGGCCATGATGAACAGGCCCATGCCCAAGACCAGGAATGACCAGACCAGGATCGCACGGATACGGGTGATCTGCGCATCAAGTTCGCCACGGCTGGCCGCCACGGAAAACTGCCACAGCGTGTTGCTGCCCGGCAGGATGACCGAACGCTCGATCATCCGCAGCCGCTCGTTATCGCCAAACTGGTTGGAATCGTAGATGTGCGGCGCGGTATCGACGTGATCGGCGCGCAGCTTCAGCGTGCGGTCCCACAGCGAGCGAGAGGGGAAATCGTCATGCCCCTGCCCCGAAATCTGCCAGTAGAGGCCGCTATTGGGTTCGAGAAAGCGCTGGTCGCCCAGGGTGCGGTTGAAGAACACCTCGCCATCCGGGCCGATTTCGGCCGAAGCGACCATGGCAGTGAGCATGTAGTTGAGCTGGTCATCGAAATTGCGGGTGACCAGCCCGGTCAGCGTGCGATCAAGCGCCAGGCCGCCGCCCAGCAACAGCACCGTGACCCAGGCAAACGCGATCAGCAGCATGCGCCGCGACAGCGAGCCGGTGTGCTGGCGCCCGCCTGCCGTGGCAGCGGCGGCTTCGGCGCGGTGGCGCCCGAAGCCCAGCCGCAGCAGGAGGCGGGCCAGCCGGTTCACGCCGCAGCCCTTATCCGCGCACGGCCGCCGGATCGTCGAGGCTGTAGCCCAGGCCCCGGATCGTGGTGATCACATCGGCACCCAGCTTCTTGCGAATGCGCGTGACGAACACTTCGATCGTGTTGGAATCGCGATCGAAATCCTGGTCATAGATGTGTTCGATCAATTCCGTGCGGCTGACCACCTTGCCCTTGTGGTGGAGCAGATAGGACAGCAGCTTGTATTCCTGCGCCGTCAGCTTGACCGGCTCACCCTGCAGGGTGACGCGGCCCGAGCGGGTATCGAGGCGCACATCGCCGGCGATCAGTTCGGACGAGGAATTGCCCGAGGCGCGGCGGATGAGCGCGCGCAGGCGGGCGATGAGTTCTTCGGTCTGGAACGGCTTGGCGAGATAATCGTCAGCCCCGGCGTCAAGCCCGGCAACCTTGTCGGACCAGCTGTCACGCGCGGTGAGCACGAGGACGGGGAACTTGCGGCCTTCCTTGCGCCACATGCCCAGCACGGTGAGCCCGTCGATTTCGGGCAGGCCCAGATCGAGGATCACCGCGTCATAGTCTTCGGTGGAACCGAGGAAGTGGCCGTCTTCCCCATCGGTCGACAGGTCCACGGCATAGCCGTTCTGCTCGAGCGTGGACTTGAGCTGCCGCCCCAGGGTCGGTTCGTCCTCGACGATCAGGATACGCATGGCAATTGGCCCCTTCTGGCGCCGGCTGCCCGGATGGACGGGCGGCGCGAACGTGCTGGAATGGAGGTTAGATGGCGACAGGAACCTGAACGGTCAAGAAACGGTTCCCGCGTGGCGCATCATGCCGTGTAACCGGCGGGGGATATCAGCGCGATTCGCCCATGACCTGGCCAGTGCGGCCATCGACATCGACGAAAACCACCCGGCCCTCGCGAATGAATTTCAGGCGATAGGCCCGCGCCTGGGGATCGTATTCAGGCCCGAGATATTGGGCGCCGCGCATCATCGGCAATACGCGCGCCTCGATCTCGCGCAGCGAGCGCACATGGCCGGCTGCCAGATCCTGGCGGGCACGGTCCTGTTCGTTGCGAATCTGGGCGTTGGCCGCCGGTGCGGCGGCAGCCAGGGCCAGCACGCTGGCAGCAGCAAGGAGAAGGCGGCGGAGCATCGTCATGCCTTGTGCATGCAACAATCCTATTGAACAAGTTGTGAATAGCACCGTTTCGCCATGTTCAGGTGGACCTGTGGCCAGCCCGCCGCTAAGCGCAGGGGCTTATGGCAGCACCAATCCTGAGCTGGGAAGGGCTGGGCCTGCATCAAGGCACCGGCTGGCTTTTCCAGGACCTCGACATCCAAATCGCCCCGCGTGACCGTCTCGCCCTGATCGGGCGCAACGGCGCGGGCAAGAGCACCCTGCTCAAACTGATTGCCGGCACGATCGATGCCGACAAGGGCAAGCGTTCGGTCCAGCCCGGCGCGCGCGTGGTGACGCTGGAGCAGGACCCGTTCTTCAAGGGCTTTGCCACCTTGCGCCATTTCGCGCTGCACGGGCCCGATGCTCCCGAACCGCACGAAGTGGAGGCGATCGCAGACCAGTTGGGCATCGACCTGGCGCGTGAGGCGCAGAACGCCTCGGGCGGGGAACGGCGCCGGGCGGCGCTGGCCCGCGCTCTGGCGCAAGATCCCGATGTGCTGCTGCTCGACGAGCCGACCAACCACCTCGATCTTGCGGCGATCGAATGGCTGGAAGACTGGCTGCAACGCTTCAACGGCGCGTTCGTGGTGATCAGCCACGACCGTACGTTCCTGACCCGGCTGACGC
This sequence comes from Novosphingobium sp. SG754, assembly GCF_013149315.1. Lineage (NCBI taxonomy): Bacteria > Pseudomonadati > Pseudomonadota > Alphaproteobacteria > Sphingomonadales > Sphingomonadaceae > Novosphingobium > Novosphingobium sp. SG754. Next base: position 88,818 of record NZ_JABGCC010000004.1, read on the forward strand.
GCGCCACGCTGTGGCTCGACCGCGGCAGCCTGCGCCGCAAGGACGTGGGCTTTGGCGGCTATGAAGCCTGGATGGAGCAGGTTCACGCCGAAGAGGCGCGCGCGGCCGACAAGCTCGATGCCAAGCTCAAGATCGAGGAGCACTGGCTGCATCGCGGCGTCACCGCGCGGCGCAAGCGCAACATGGGCCGCTTGGAAAAGCTGCACGAAATGCGCGCCGAACGCGCCGCGATGACCGGCCCGCAAGGCGCGGCCAAGCTGGCCATCGCCAGCGACGACAGCAAGACCAAGTCGGTGATCGTGGCCGACCACGTGACCAAGCGCTTTGGCGATCGCACGATCATCAAGGACTTTTCGCTGCGCATCCAGCGCGGCGACCGCATCGGCCTGGTCGGCTCCAACGGCGCGGGCAAGACCACACTGCTGAAAATCCTGACCGGCGAACTGGCGCCCGACGAAGGCAGCGTCACGCTGGCCCAAACGCTGACCGGGGTAGTGATCGACCAGCAGCGCAGCCTGATGGCCCCGGAAAAGCGCGTGCGCGACGTGCTGGCCGAAGGCGGCGACTGGATCGACGTACGCGGTGTGCGCAAGCATATCCACGGCTATCTCAAGGACTTCCTGTTCGATCCGGGCCTGGTCGAAGCGCGCGTGGGCACGCTTTCGGGTGGCGAACGCTCGCGCCTGCTGCTCGCCCGTGAATTTGCGCGGTTTTCCAACCTGCTGGTGCTGGACGAGCCGACCAACGACCTCGACCTCGAAACGCTCGATCTGTTGCAGGAAGTGATCGGCGATTACGAGGGCACCGTGCTGATCGTCAGCCACGACCGTGACTTCCTCGATCGCACGGTCAACATCACGCTGGGCATGGATGGCTCGGGCAAGGTCGATATCGTGGTGGGTGGCTATGCCGACTGGGAGCGCCAGCGCAAGGCGCGCCTGGCCGCGCAGCCCAAGGTGGGCGCGAGCAAGGTGACCGAGGCCGCCCCTCCCCCGCCACCGCCCGCGCCGCGCAAGGCCAAGCTGACCTACAAGGATCAGCGCGATTACGAAATGCTCCCCAAGCGCATCGAGGAACTCGATGCGGCGATCGCGCGCGATGAAGCCGCGCTGGCCGATCCGGCGCTCTATAGCCGCGACCCTAAGCGCTTTGCCGCGCTGAGCGAGGCCGTGGCCAAGGCGCGCGGCGAAAAGGAAGCAGCCGAGGAACGCTGGCTCGAACTGGCCGAACAGGTCGAAGGGGCCTGAACATCAAGCGACGGGAGCCGGGCAGCCAAGCCTGCCCGGCTCCCGTGCTGATCAAGCGCTGCGCAAACGCTCCGCAATGCGCTCGTCGATCCGCGCTTCGAGCATCGAAAGCGGCATCGAGCCTTCCTTGATCACGGCGTGGAACCAGGGCAGACTGAACTTGTCGCCCAGCGCCGCCTGCGCCTTCTTGCGATTGGCGACCCACGCGGTGTGGCCGATCTTGTAGCTGCAGGCCTGGCCGATCATCGTGCAATAACGCTCGATCTCGCGCTGGCTGCGCGCCTGGGTAAAGCCGGTTTTTTCCACCATATAGGCCGTCGCCTTTTCCCGGCTCCAGCGATAGTGGTGGATGCCGGTGTCAACCACCAGGCGCACGGCGCGGAACAGGAACGATTGGAGATAGCCGGCGCGCTCGATGCCGTTATAGCCACCCAGTTCGTCGCCCAGCTGCTCGGCATAGAGCGCCCAGCCCTCACCATAGGCAGAGATGAAGTAATCGCGCAAAATCCACGGCAGCTCACCGCCACCCTGGGCATAGCCACCCTGGAGATGATGCCCGGGGATGCCTTCGTGATAGGTGAGCGAGGGCAAGGTATACTTGGGCCAGTCGTTCACCGACTTGAGGTTGATCCAGTAGATCGCCGGGCGTGACCCGTCGAGCGGGGCGCTGTTGTAATAGCCGTTGGGCGCACCATCCTGGATATCGGTGGGCACGGCGCGGATCACCAGCGGATCGTTGGGGATATCGGCAAAGGCGCGCGGCAGCTTTTCGCGCATCGCGGCCACGCTCTTGTTGAGCCCCGCGATCAGATCGGTGCGGCCCTGCGCAGTATCGGGATAAAGCTGGTCGCTGGCGCGGTTGAGCGCGGACAGCCGCTCGCCCACGGTGCCGGTGGTGTGCCCGGCCGCCTTGAGCACGGTATCGAGCTGGCCGGTGATATCGGCCACCTGCTCCAGGCCCATCTTGTGCACCTGCTCGGGGCTGAGCGTGGTGGTGGTGGCACTGGCGAGCGCGGCGGCGTAGATGTCATCGCCGCGCTTGAGGCGCCACACGCCATCGCCGGGCGCCGACTTGCCACGCAGGCGGCGGTGCAGCGCGATCTGGCGATCGAGCGCGGGATAGACCTTGTCCTTGACGATCGCCGTGGCGCGGCCCTGCCAATCGCCGGCCAGGCCCTTTTCACGGGCGCGCCGCACCAGCGAGGTGACCAGCCCGCTTTCGCCAGCCGGCACGCCGCGCAGCTTGCCCATCTGGCCCAGCGCCAGATCGATCGCCCAGGCCGGGGGAATGCGGCCCAAGCCGGCTTGGCGCGCCACTTCGGCGGTCTGATCATCGAGCACGACCGGGAACGCGGCCAGGCGATCGAGATAGGCCTCGGCATCGTCGAGCTTTTCGATCGGATGCTGGTTATCGAGGAAATCAGGCACGGAGAAATAGGCGCCGCGCTGCTGATCGATAGTGAACGGCGTTTGCGGATCATCGATATCAAAGGCAGCGCCGCTCAACTGGTCACCCAGGCGATGCAGGACGATGGCACGATTGCGCTTGTTGGCAGCGCTCAATCCGGCCGGATCGAACCCGGCGACCGCAGCGCGGGCATCGCGATAAAACGCCAGGCTGGCTTCGCGGCCGCCCTGCCCGGCGCTGTCGAGCCGGTGGCGCAGCATGGCGCGCACGCCGGTATCGAGGCCAAGACCGGTCGCGCGTTCCGGCTCGATCAGCAGGCTGGACCAGAAAATGCGATCGAGCAGGGAAACAAATGCTGCGTCGCCAGTATCTTGGGCAAATGCCAAGCCCGGCATGCCAGCCAGCAGGCCACCCGCCATGGTGCCGCCAGCCAGCGAAAGGAAGGCGCGTCGTTCCAAACCGTGCATCATCTAAAGGGTCGCTCCCTGGCTTTTTGTTTCAAGTGAGACGAGGTGCCACGGCCACCGTGCAGCGACAATCAAAATGATACGGCGATCGACCAAATCACGATATGAATCGACCAACGCCGGTTCTCGTGATCAATTGTGCAAGGATGCTTGCCCTGCCGTCCAAATTACGGGTAAGAAAGCATAACACCTCACGCCTGTAGATGTGGACCATCCCCGATGATCAACAGAATTCGCGAAATTCGCAGGCAAAAGGGGCTTACGCTGGCCGACGTTGCCGCGCGCTGTAATCCCGCCACTACGGCGCAAACGATCGGCCGCCTGGAAACCGGCACCCGATCGCTTTCACTCAAGTGGATGAACCGGATCGGTGCCGCCCTGGGCATCGATCCCGAACTGCTCGTGCGCGCGGGAGACGACGCGCAGGCGCATGTCGTGGCGCGCCTCACCCCGGTGGGCGCCGAACCGGTGCCAACCCCGATCCTGGCGCAATTGCCCGACACGCTGCTGGGGCGCGAGGGGCTGATGGCGCTCTCTGTGGAAGCCAGCGCGGGTGATTGGCGTGCGGGTGACCAGGTATGGCTGCGCCGGCTCGACGCCGCCGAGATCGGCCGTGGTCTCAACCGCGATGTGCTTGCGCCGCGGCCCGGCGGGCGCTTTGCCTTTGGCCGGATGATCGACCATCGCGATGGCCGCGTGGCGTTGCTGCCGCCCGGGCCCGGCCAACGGCAACTGGTGATCGATCGCCCGGCGTGGATTGCCGTGGCCGAAGTTCTGGTTCGCCCACTCTGACGCCAAACCGCCGCAATATCCGGCTCTCCAGGCCCTTTGTGTCCATTCCGGTACGCTTGCCCTCGCACACGCAGCATTTTCGCGCTACGCCCTGAGCCATGACGTTGCGCCTGCTCAGCTTGTCCACGCTCTATCCTGCCTCGCTTCGGCCCGGTTTTGGCCGGTTCGTGGCGCGGCAGATGGAAGCGCTGGCCGCGCGGCCCGATTGGGACGTGACGGTGATCAATCCGATCGGCCTGCCCCCCCTGCCCGGCGCACTGATGCCGCGTATCTATCGCCCGTTGTTGGAAATTCCGCCGATGGAACGGCGCAGCGGCGTGCCGGTGCATCATCCGCGGTTTCGCCTGCTGCCGGGTCTTTCCGGCCGCCTGAACCCGGCGCTGATCGTGCGTGCGGTGCTGCCGCTGGCGCGGCGGCTTCATGCCGAGCAGCCGTTCGACATGGTGGACGCGCAGTTCTTCTATCCCGATGGCCCCGCCGCCGCGCGGATCGCTGATGCGCTGGGCCTGCCCTATGCCATCAAGGCGCGCGGATCAGACATTCACGTATGGGGACATCGGCCAGAGGCGCTGCGCCAGATGACCGCCGCGGCCCAGGGCGCCGGGGCGCTGCTCAGCGTGTCACAGGCGCTGGCTGACGACATGGCCGATCTGGGCCTGCCCGAACGCGCCATCACCGTGCACTATACCGGGCTTGATCATGGCCGTTTCCACCCCCGCCCCCGCGCCGCGTCGCGCGCAATCCTGGCCGAACGCTTTCACATTCCCGCCGATGGCCCGCTGGTCGCCTGCGTCGGCGCGCTGATCGCGATCAAGGGCCAGGCCCTGGCGATCAAGGCCCTGGCCGAACCGGGCATGGAAGGAGTGAGCCTGGCCCTGGCCGGCACCGGCCCCGACGAGGCGGCGCTGCGCGCGCTGGCCCGCCAGCTGGACGTGGCGCATCGCGTGCATTTCATGGGCGCACTGGGCCACGATTTCATGCCGGTGCTGATGGCCGGCGCCAGCGCGATGGTGCTGCCGTCCGAACGCGAAGGCCTGGCCAATGTGTGGATCGAGGCGCTGGCCTGCGGCACGCCGCTGGTGATACCCGATATCGGCGGCGCGCGCGAAGTGCTGATGGCGCCGGCCGCCGGGCGGATCGCCGCCCGCGAGCCTGCCGCGATTGCCCGCGCGCTGGCGGCCCTCATTTCCCAGCCCAGCGCCCCCGAAGCGGTTGCGGCCTGCGCCGCGCGGTTCAGTTGGGAAAACAACGCCGCAATGCTGGCTGATGTTTACGGTAAGGTCGTTGCGGGCTGAGCGCGCCACTTGCGCCTAGGTTGTGGCTCCCACCACCCCCCGACCCCCTCCTCTAAAGAGGATGGGGAGTAGATACAAAAAAGCCCCCTCCTCTTCAGAGGAGGGGGTTGGGGGTGGTGAGAAACCTTACGCAACCTGGCCGAAAATCAGGCGCCTTCGCGCGCGAGGCGTTCCTGCTTTTCCAGCGCGGTTTCGGTGGGCACGAAGCTCTTGGGATTGACCTTGAGCCAGATCAGGATGGGCGCAGCCATGTAGATCGAGCTGTAGGTACCCACGAAAATGCCCAGGGTGATGGCGGCGGTAAAGCCGAAGATCACTTCCGGCCCGAAGGCGAGCAGCGCCACCAGCGTGATCAGCATCGACAGCGACGTGACGATGGTGCGTGCCAGCGTTTCGTTGACCGACAGATCGAGCAGTTCGGGCAACGGCATCTTGCGATACTTCTTGAGGTTTTCGCGCACGCGATCGTAGACCACGATCGTATCGTTGAGCGAATAGCCAATCAGCGTGAGCAGTGCCGCCACGATGTTGAGGTCGAACTCCATCTGGGTTAGCGCGAACATGCCCAGCGTCAGCGTGACGTCGTGCACCAGGCTGAACAGGGCGCCGACGCCGAACTGCCATTCGAAGCGCATCCAGATATAGGCGGCCACGGCCAGCGCGGCGAGGCCGAGCGCCTTGAACGCGTCCCATTTGAGTTCGCCGGACACCTTGCCCGAAACCGAATCGATGCCGTCGATCCGCGCATCGGCGTGGTGGCTCTTGATATCGGCCGTGATGGTGCGCGCCATCTTGTCAGACTGCGCGGCATCATGCTCCGAACCCTCGGGCAGCTTCATGCGGATCGAGATTTCGTTGGGCTTGCCATAGCGCTGGATGATCGGCTCACCATAGCCGAGCTTGGCCACTTCACTGCGCAGGTCGGCCACCGGCGCCTCGGCGCTGCGCTCGAACGTCACGCGGATCATCTGGCCGCCGACGAAATCGACGCCCAGATTCAGGCCCTTGGTGAACACCAGGCCAAGCGAGGCGGCCATGAGCAGCAGGCTGCCCAGGTAGAACGGCACGCGCCACTTGAGGAAGTGGACGTTGGTATTGTCGGGAACGAGCTTCAAAAGTTTCATGGGTTATCGCTCCCCTGTCACAGCTTGAGATCGGCAGGGCGGGCGCGGCGCAGCCATTGCGCCACCCACATGCGGGTGAGCCACATCGAGGTGTAGACCGAGGTGGCAATGCCGATCATCAGCACCACGGCAAAGCCCTTGACCGGGCCGGAGCCAAAGCTGGCCATCAGTACGGCCGCAATCACGTTGGTGACGTTGGCATCGAAGATGGCGCGGCTGGCTTCCTTGTAGCCGGTTTCGACCGCCGCCACGACGCGGCGGCCGCGATGGCGTTCTTCGCGGATACGCTCGTTGATCAAGACGTTGGCGTCGACCGCCGCGCCGATGGTGAGCACGAAGCCGGCAATGCCTGGCAGCGTCAGCGTGGCGCCAATCGTGGCCATGACCCCCAGGATCATCAGCATGTTCATGACCAGCGCAAGGCAGGCATAGACCCCGAAGCGGCCATAGGTGGCGATGATGAACACCACCAGGGCCAGCGTGCCGACCGCCATGGCGATCACGCCCTTGCGGATCGAATCGGCACCCAGGTCAGGACCGACAGTGCGCTCTTCCACGACCTTGAGATCGACCGGCAGGGCGCCAGAACGCAGCGAGATTGCCAGCTGGCCCGCGCTTTCAGCGGTGAAGTGGCCGGAAATCTGCGCGCTGCCGCCCAGGATCGGTTCGTTGATGTTGGGCGCCGACAGCACCTTGCCATCAAGAATGATGGCAAAGGGCTTGCCCACGTTCTGCGTGGTCAACTTGGCGAACTTGGCGCCGCCTTCGGTGTTGAACGTGATGTTCACCACCGGTTCGTTGGTCTGCGGGTTGTTGCCGGCCTGCGCATTGGTCAGTTCATCGCCGCGAATGCCGCCCAGGCGCTTGACCGCGATCGGCACGCCCTGCTTGGGATCGGCAAAGGGCAGGATCTGGCTGCCGGCTGGGGCAATGCCGCGCGCCAGGTCAGACGGCAGCGCGCTTTGATCAACCAGCTTGAATTCGAGCTTGGCGGTCTGGCCCAGCAGGCTCTTGAGCTGCTGCGGGTCCTGCAGGCCCGGCACCTGCACCACGATGCGCTGCGCACCCTGGCGCAGGATCGTCGGTTCCTTGGTACCCAGGCCGTCGATGCGCTTGCGCACCACTTCCACGGCGGTGTCCATCGCCTGGCTCACGGCCTGGTCGATGCCTTCCTGCGTGGGGGTGAGGACGAAGCGGTTGCCGTCCACCACCTGGATGTTCCAGTCGCGCTGGCCGGTCAGGCCCGCGCCCGACGTCAGTGGCAGGATCGCCTCGCGAACGGCGTCCACCTTGGTGACATCGTCAACCAGGAAGGTCAGGCTGCCGTTGTTGTTGCTGATGTCGCTGATGCGGATGGTGGCATCGGTCGTCTTCAGCTTGTTGCGGACGGATTCCTCCATGCCTTCCAACCGCTGCTCGCGCACTTGCGATGGATCGGCCTCGAGCAGGATGTGACTGCCACCGGCCAGGTCCAGGCCCAGGTTGATCGTGGGCGAAGGCAGGGCCGAGGGCCAGGCAAGGCCGGAGACCGTAAACAGCGAAGGCAATGATGCCAGGGCAACCAGGATGGTCACCCCCCATAGCATCAGTACCTTCCAGCGCGGAAAATCGAGCATGATCGGGCTTTCAGAAATCTATCGGGCCAGAAATCTATGTGGTCGGACCAACGAGATCGGCCAGGGTCCGGTAACGGTCAGTCGTTGGCGGGCTTGTCGCCGGGCTGCACGATCTCACCCAGGGTGGAGCGCACGGCCTTGACGCGCACGCCCGGGGCCAGTTCCAGATCGACATAGGCATCGTCGATCCGCACGATCTTGCCGAGCAGGCCGCCGGCGGTGATCACGGAATCGCCCTTCTGCAAGGCGGCCAGGCGCTGCTGGTGTTCCTTCTGGCGCTTCATCTGCGGACGCAGGATGAGGAAATAGAAGATCACGGCCATGGCCACCAGCGGCAGGAACTGGAGGTAGGCGGGCGGCGAGGCCGCATTGGCGGCGGCGGCGGAGAGAAGGCTGAGCATGACAGAACCGTTCGTGGGATCGGAGACAAGGGTTTACAACCCCCGGCGGGGCACGTGTGGCCGCACCTTCCCCCGATTGTTGCAATTGGCCGCGGCTGCTAGCAGTTTGGGAAAGGCAAGGCAATGAAGCGCCATCGGCGCGCCTTTCGCACCCCGATCGCCGTGCCCTGCGCGCATCACAATCCACAGGCATTTCCCGGCCGGCGCAAAAAGATGCCGTGCAAGGGGCTTGCCATCCCGAAACGTTCCGCTTAGAGGCGCCCCACCGGTCGGGACGTAGCGCAGCCTGGTAGCGCATCACACTGGGGGTGTGGGGGTCGGAGGTTCGAATCCTCTCGTCCCGACCAATTTCTCACTGACATAGTCGATATCTTACCCCTCTGGGGGCTCCCCGAAATTGCCCGCAAGCGGCGCTGGTGGGACAGATCGACGTGCCAGAAAATCCTCTCCCGATATGCGTTGCTAACCGCCCCGATCCCTTGGCGATCCTGGCTGAGTCGTGCGACCGTCCGTGACCAACCCCGATATTGATGCCAGCGCGCCGCTGCCACATCGGCAGGCCGGCAACCCGCGCCCACCCCTTCGGACATCGTTGCCAGCGGCCCCTGCACTAGTTAGTGTGTCTAACGAACAAAAACACTGAGCAGGATGCCACAGCCATGACGACGACCGCCCCGACCGCCGCCGACCTTGCCGACGACATCCGTCGCGTCTTTGCCCTGCAACAGGCGCATCAGTGGGAGGCCAAGGCATCGAGTGCAGAAGTGCGCAAGGCCAAGCTGGCACGGCTGAAGGCGGCCGTAGAGGCCCATGCCGACGCCATCATTGCCGCCGTGCTGGAAGACACGCGCAAGCCGGTGGGCGAGATCCGCGTCACCGAGGTGCTCAATGTAACCGGCAATATCCAGCGCAATATCGACAATCTCGATGCCTGGATGGCGCCGACCGAGGTGACGCCGTCGCTCAATCCGGCCGATCGCGCACAGATCATCTACGAAGCACGGGGTGTCTGCCTCGTCCTCGGGCCGTGGAACTTTCCGCTCGGCCTGGCACTCGGGCCAGTGGCGGCAGCGATTGCGGCGGGCAACACCTGCATCGTCAAGCTGACCGACCTGTGCCCGGCGACCGCCCGCGTTGCGGCGACGATCATTCGCGAGGCATTCGACGAGAAGGATGTCGCGCTGTTCGAAGGCGATGTGTCGGTGGCCACGTCGCTGCTCGACCTGCCGTTTTCACATATCTTCTTCACCGGCAGCCCGCGCGTGGGCAAGATCGTCATGGCAGCGGCGGCAAAGCATCTGACCACGGTCACGCTCGAACTGGGCGGCAAGTCGCCGGTGATCGTCGATGATGGCGCCGACATCGGCAAGGTTGCAGCACAACTGGCCGCCGCCAAGCAGTTCAACGGCGGGCAGGCCTGCATCAGCCCCGACTATGTCTTCGTCAAGGAAGCGCAGAAAGCCGCGCTGGTCGAAGGCTTTGCCGCCAGCGTCCGCGCCAATCTCTATGGCGACGATGGCCAGTTGAAAAAGGATGGCATTGCCCAGGTCGTCAACCAGGCCAATTTCGATCGCGTGAAAGGCATGTTTGATGATGCCGTGGCCAAGGGCGCCACGGTGGCCGTGGGCGGCACGTTCGAAGCCGAAGACCTGACCATCCACCCGACTATGCTCACCGACGTGACGCCGCAAATGACCATCCTGCAGGACGAGATCTTTGCGCCGGTCATCCCGGTGATGACCTATGAATCGCTTGACCAGGCGATCGGCTATATCGAGGCGCGCGACAAGCCGCTGGCATTGTATATCTATAGCCCCGACGAAAACGTGGTCGAGACGGTCTTGGCCCGCACCTCGTCTGGCGGGGTCACCGTCAACGGTGTGTTCTCGCACTACCTGGAAAACAACCTGCCGTTTGGCGGCGTGAACACCAGCGGCATGGGCAGCTACCACGGCTATTTCGGCTTCAAGTGCTTCAGCCATGAACGCGCGGTCTATCGCCACCAGTAAGCCGGACGAGGGACAGGTTGCGGCGTCATGGTGGTTAGCTTGCGGTAACCTTTGGCTGCTAGGCTCGGGTTCAAGATGCACAACCTGTCCAGACCCTTGCGCATGTACCTGCCCCGTCTTTCGCTCATGGCGCTGGCCGTGGGCAGCCTGGCCCTGGCCGGTTGCGAAAGCGAGCGCGACCGCAAGATGGAAGAGCGCATTGCCGCGGCCGAGGCCAAGGCCGCTGCCGCGGAAAAGCGCGCCGCGGCGGCAGAGGCCGCGGCCGGATCGACGTCACCCGTCACGACTGGCACCGTGAGCGACGAGAGCGACAGCCAGGAGGCAACCTCGGAAGACCAGCCGCCGGTGGAAGGTGACGTCGATCAGCAGCAGCAAAGCGACAACCAGCCATCGGCCGATTTCCAGCCCGACAACGAAGGGCCGCAACTGGTGATCCAGCCGCCGCCGGTCGGCGTGCCTGGCCCGGTCGACGTGGGCAGCCCGCCAGTCGCTTCCTGATCGGCTGCCTCTTGCAGCCAAGGCACAGCTCTTGCACCCATGGAACAAGGCGCTATCACCCGCGCACCGTTCCCGGCAGGAGTTTAGCCCGATCATGACCGATACCGCCGCCCCTGCCACCGCGCCCGTGGTGTTCGTGCTCAACGGGCCGAACCTCAACCTTTTGGGCATGCGCGAGCCGGCCATCTATGGCCACGATACGCTCGACGATATTGCCGGCCGCCTGGAAGACCGCGCCCAGGACCTGGGCCTGACGGTGGATGTGCGCCAATCGAATCATGAAGGCCACCTAATCGACTGGCTGCACGAGGCCCAGGCCGTGGGCGCGCGCGCGGTGCTGCTCAATGCCGGCGCCTATACCCACACCAGCGTGGCGCTGCACGATGCGATCAAGGGCATCGTCACCCCGGTGATCGAAGTGCACCTTTCCAACCCGCACAAGCGCGAGGAATTCCGCCACAAGAGCTATGTTGGCATGGCGGCCAAGGCCACTGTCGCCGGGTTCGGGGCGGCGAGCTATATCGTCGCGCTCGACGCGGTTTTGCATCTTTAACCGCGCTTAGGCCCGGTTTTTCCCCGAAGGGTGGGCGATTTCGCCTGCCTTTCCCCTTGCCAGCGCGCCCCCGTGCGGGCATGGCGCTGCGCCAGACTTTCCCACCTGTGAGGTTAACAATGGGCCACGACACCGGCGACAAGCCCGCCGCAACCATGGCAATCGACAGCGCGCTTGTGCGCGAACTGGCCGAACTGCTGGCCGACACCGGGCTTTCCGAAATCGAAGTGGAAGACGGTGCCCGCAAGATCCGCGTGGCGCGCACGCTGACGGCCGCCCCGGTGGCACACATGGTGGCAGCGCCTGCTGCTGCCGTGGTCGCGCCGGCCGCTGCAGCCCCCGCCCCTGCGGCAGACGCCGCTCCCGCCGCCGCCGATCTGGCCGGCGCGGTGAAATCGCCGATGGTCGGCACCTGCTATCTCACCCCCGAGCCGGGCGCGCCCGCGTTCATCGCGGTGGGCCAGGCGGTGAAGGCTGGTGACACGCTGCTGATCGTAGAAGCGATGAAGGTGATGAACCCGATCACCGCGCCGGCCACCGGCACGATCAAGGCGATCCTGGTCGAAAACGCGCAGCCGGTCGAATATGACCAGCCGCTCGTGGTCATCGGCTAAGGACATAGAAAAGATGGCCATCAAGCGCCTGCTGATCGCCAATCGCGGCGAAATCGCGCTGCGCATCCATCGCGCTGCGCACGAAATGGGCATCGAAACGGTGGCGGTGCATTCCACCGCCGACGCCGATGCCATGCACGTGCGCCTGGCAGACCATGCCGTGTGCATCGGGCCGCCCGCCGCCAAGGACAGCTATCTCAACATCGCCGCGATCATTTCGGCGGCCGAGATCACCCAGGCCGACGCGATCCACCCGGGTTATGGCTTCCTGTCGGAAAACGCGCGCTTTGCCGAAATCGTCGAAGCGCACGACATTACCTGGATCGGTCCCAAGCCCGAGCACATCCGCACGATGGGTGACAAGGTGGAAGCCAAGCGCACCGCCGGCGCGCTGGGTCTGCCGCTGGTGCCCGGCTCTGACGGCGCGATTTCCGATGTGGAAGAAGCCCGCAAGATTGCCGAGGAAATCGGCTATCCGGTGATCATCAAGGCCGCCTCTGGCGGCGGCGGGCGCGGCATGAAGGTGTGCAACAGCCCCGATGACCTGGAAACGCTGATGCAGCAGGCCGGCTCGGAAGCCAAGGCTGCGTTCGGCGATGCCACGGTGTACCTCGAAAAGTATCTGGGCAATCCGCGCCACATCGAATTCCAGATCTTTGGCGACGGCAATGGCAAGGCCATCCACCTGGGCGAGCGCGACTGCTCGTTGCAGCGCCGCCACCAGAAGGTGCTGGAAGAAGCCCCCTCGCCGGTCATCTCGTCTGACGAGCGCGCCCGCATGGGTGGCGTAGTGGCCAAGGCGATGGCCGACATGGGCTATCGCGGAGCCGGCACGATCGAGTTCCTGTGGGAAAACGGCGAGTTCTATTTCATCGAGATGAACACCCGCCTGCAGGTGGAACACCCGGTGACCGAAGCGATCACCGGCGTCGACTTGGTGCGCGAGCAGATCCGCATTGCCGACGGCAAGCCGCTGTCGGTCACGCAGGACGAGATCGAGTTCAAGGGCCACGCGATCGAGTGCCGCATCAACGCCGAAGACCCCTTCACGTTCGCCCCCTCGCCGGGCCTGGTGAAGAGCTATCACGCGGCCGGTGGCATGCATGTGCGCGTCGATAGCGGGCTCTATGCCGGCTACAAGATCCCGCCCTATTACGATTCGATGATCGCCAAGCTGATCGTCTATGGCCGCACCCGCGAAGGCTGCATCATGCGCCTGAAGCGCGCGCTGGAGGAAATGGTGATCGACGGGGTCAAGACCTCGATCCCGCTGCACCAGCGGCTGCTGGAAGATCCGACGGTTCTCGATGGCGGCTATTCGATCAAGTATCTTGAGGAATGGCTGGCCCAGGGCGGCGGCAAGTAACACGAAAAGGTCGCATCGCAAGATGCGGCCTTTTTTGTTGTTTGGACAAGCGGGACCCCGGTTCAAGTCCGGGGTGACGATGACAATAGATTTACGTCACCCCGGACTTGAACCGGGGTCCCGCTGAACTTCCCGCGGCTTCCACGTGGCAACGCGCCAGAGATAGGCGCCGACCAGCACGGCGGTGAGCCCGAGCGAGGCCAGCCCGGTATAGGCGGCCACCTTTTCATAATGCTGCCCCAGGTGCCAGCCGGCCCAGACCAGCAACGCATTCCAGATTGCCGCGCCGGCAAAGGTAAAGACCAGAAAGCGCGCATGGCCCATGGCGGCGAGGCCAGCCGGCAGAGAGATCATCGTCCGCATCGCCGGCGAAAAGCGCATGACGAAGACCACCCATTGCCCGTGGCGGCGAAAGAACGCGACGAGGCGGCGCATCGCCGGCCAATCGAGCGTGAGCACGCGGCCATAGCGCGCGACGAACGGCTGCAAGCGTTGATAGCCTAGGTGCCGGCCCAGCAGGAACCAGGCATAGTTGCCCAGCGTGGAGCCGACCGTGCCGAAGATCATCAGCGGCACCACATCCATGCGCCCCTGGGCCACGGCAATCCCGCCCATGCCCATGATCACCTCGGAAGGGATGGGCGGAAAGATGTTTTCCAACGCCATCAGGAACGCGATGCCCCAATAGCCGCCGTCGGCAATAAGCTGCAAAATCCAGTCGTTCATGATCGGAACAACGCGCGGGGCCGCAAACGGCCCCGCGTGAAAATCAAATCCGCCGTTCGATCGCGTCCCAGATCATGCCGCCGGTATCGCTGCCGTTGAACCGGTCGATCGCGACGATGCCGGTGGGCGACGTGACGTTGATTTCGGTGAGCCACTTGCCGCCAATCACGTCGATGCCCACGAAGATCAGGCCGCGCTTTTTGAGTTCGGGCCCGAGGGCGTCGCAGATTTCCTGCTCGCGCGCCGTCAGCGTGGCGGCTTCGGCATAGCCGCCCACGGCCAGGTTGGAGCGGAACTCGCCCTCGCCCGGCTTGCGGTTGATCGCGCCGGCCACCTCGCCATCGACCAGCACGATGCGCTTGTCGCCCTCGGCCACCTCGGGCAGGAACGGCTGGACCATGAACGGTTCGGGCCAGACCTGGCCGAACAGTTCGGCCAGCGCCGACAGGTTGCCGCCATCGGCATCGATCTTGAACACCGCCTTGCCGCCATTGCCATGCAGCGGCTTGACCACCACGGCGCGGTCACCGTGCTTGTGCTGGAACGCGCGCACGTCGAGCGCCGAACGCGTGATCAGCGTGGGCGGCATGAAGCGCGCATAGTCGAGCACATAGACCTTTTCAGGCGCATTGCGGACCGAGCGGGGATCGTTGACCACCAGGGTCTCGCCCTCCAGCCGCTCCAGGAGGTGCGTGGCGGTGATATAGCCCAGGTCAAACGGCGGGTCCTGCCGCATCAGCACGACATCGACGTCACGCCCCAGATCGATCTTGCGCGTCTCACCCAGGTGATAGTGATCGCCTTCGACGTGCTGCACGGTGACTGGCGCCGCATCGGCCGTTACCCGGCCGGCTTCCCAAGCCAGGCTGGTGACGTGGTAATACCACAGTTCATGCCCGCGCGCCTGGGCGGACAGCATCAGGGCAAAGGTCGAATCGCCACCGATCTTGATCGAATGGAGAGGGTCCATCTGGACCGCAACGCGCAGGGTCAAGGCAGTGCTCCGAATGATATCCGTGGTCTTGCGGGTGGCCCGTTTAAAGGCGAATTGGCAGCAGCGCGACCAAAAAGGAGCCGCAACCGCATCAGGAAAAATCAACCATGCTTGCCGCCCGGCTCATTACCCCGTTTCTGTGCCTCATTGCCTGCGCGGTGGTGCTGATCGACGTGCCGGGCCTGGTCCACGCCTGACGGTCATGGCTGCCAGGCGTTGACGATGCGGCGCGGCCAGCGGCCCGGCGCAATCAGGATCACATCGATCCGCACATCATCGCCTGGCCCGGCATAGCGCGGCGCCAGTGCCTGCGCCGCACGGGCAACGCGCGCCAGGCGGCGGGCGTCGATCGCGGTATCGAGCGCGGCTGCATTGGCCCGCCATTTCACCTCGACAAAGGCCACGGTGCGGCCCCGCCGCGCGATCAGGTCCACCTCGCCCACGCCGATCTTCACCCGCCGCGCCAGCACGCGCCAGCCGGTGAGCATCAGGTAGAGCCCGGCCAGCCATTCGCCGCGCCGGCCCTGTGCCTCGGCCCGGGCGCGGTTCATGCCACCCTCTTCATGGCGCCTCTTTCAGCGCCATGGCACGGGCATAAAGCGCCTTGCGATCAAGGCCATGGGCCTTGGCCACCTGCCCGGCCGCCTGCGAGGGCGACAGGTGCTCCAGCGCGGCGCGCAGCAATGTGTCGACGTCATCGCCCGCTGGCGCGGCGGGCGCGGGCGGTGGGCCGGCCAGCAGTACGATCTCACCCTTGGGGGGATGGGCAGAGTAGTGCGCGATCAGTTCCTCGGGCGTGCCGCTGCGGCATTCCTCGTGCAGCTTGGTCAATTCGCGCGCGACGGCGAGTTCGCGCCCCGGCAGATGCTGTTCCATCGCCGTGAGCGAGGCGACCAGGCGCGGCCCGGTTTCATAGAACACCAGCGTGGCCGGCGTTGCGGCCAGTTCGGCCAGCACATCGCCGCGCGCCTTGTCCTTGGACGGCAGGAAACCGGCGAACATGAAGCGATCAGTCGGCAGGCCTGCCAGCGTCAGCGCCACGATCATCGCGCTCGGCCCGGGAAGACTGGTGACGGCAAGGCCGCGCTCGCGTGCCTCGCGCACCAGGCGATAGCCGGGGTCGGAAATCAGCGGCGTGCCGGCGTCAGACACCAGCACGACCGACTTTTCGGCCATTTCACCGAGCAGCCGCTCGCGCACATCGGCCGATGCGTGGTCATCATAGCGGCGCATCGCCTTGCGGATTCCCAGATGATTGAGCAACTTGCCCGTGACGCGGGTATCTTCGCAGGCTATGACGTCACACCGGGCGAGGATGTCGGCGGCGCGGGCGGTGATATCGCCAAGATTGCCGATGGGCGTGGCCACGATATAGAGCCCGGGCGCAAGGGGTGGTGTATCCATCCCTTTTCCATGGACCGGCCTTACGGGAGCGGCAAGCAGATGATGATGGGCAAGAGCGGCAACAACGGTATTGCGGACGGCAGCAGGGCGCCTTCCGGCTTGAGCCGCCGCCGCATGGGCCAGTGGCTGGCGCTGTCGCTGCCGGCAGCGCTGCTGGCCGGCTGTTCGGTCATTCCCAAGCCCGGAACGCCAGGCACCCCGCCCCCGCCGCGCGAAACCGCGCCGCAGGAAAACGTGCTGCCGAGCGATGCCGGCCGCCACCGCGTGGCGCTGCTCGTGCCGTTGACCGGCCCCAACGCCGCCGTGGGCCAGGCGATTGCCAATGCCACCACGATGGCCCTGCTCGATACCAACGCGCAGTCCTTGCGCATCACTACCTATGATACCGGCGCGGGCGCCGCTGCAGCAGCGAGCAAGGCCGTGCTCGATGGCAATCGCCTGATCCTGGGCCCGCTGACCTCGGAAGATGTCAGCGCCGTGGCTGGTGTAGCCCGCCCGGCCAAGGTGCCGATGATCACCTATTCCAACGACAGCGCGGTGGCCGATCGCGATGTTTTCGTGCTGGGCCAGGTGCCCGGTCAATCGATCGCCCGCGTGATCGGCTATGCCCATAGCCAGGGGATCCGGACCGTGGGCGCGATCGTGCCGAGCGGCACTTATGGCCAGCGGGTAAGCATCGCGCTGACCGATGCCGCACGGATGCAGGGCATTCGCCTGACCGCCATCGAAACCTATGACCGCAGCAATACCTCGGCCGCGAGCGCGGTGCGCCGGGTGAAGGCGCGCGGGCCGATCGATGCGCTGCTGATCGGTGATGGCGCGCGGATCGCGGTGCAGGCCGCGCCCTTTGCCAAGGGCACGCGCCTGCTGGGCACTGAACTGTGGAAGGGTGACCCGACGCTGGCACGCACCCCGGCGATGAAGGGCGCGTGGTTTGCCGCGATTTCCGATGATCGCCTGCCGCGCTTTGAACAGTCCTACCGCCAGCGGTTTGGCGCCGCGCCCGCGCGCATCGCCACGCTGGGGTATGATTCGGTGCTGCTCACGCTCAATATCGCGCGCAGCTGGAAGCCGGGCACGCTGTTCCCCACGGCCAAGCTCTATGCCACCGATGGCTTCATCGGCACCGATGGCGTTTTCCGCTTTAACGCCAATGGCGTGGCCGAGCGCGCGCTGGAAGTGCGCGAGGTTTCGGGCGGCACCGTGGTGACGGTGTCGCGCGCGCCGGAAAAGTTCACGAACTAGGCGATTCCATCGGATAAGGGGGCCGGCACGGCTTGCGCGGCAATTCGCGCGTGTTCTATAGCCGTTCTCATGGCGACAGACGATTCCGGCTCCCTGTTCGACAAGCTGCCCCAGGGCAGCCCGCAAGAAAGCTATGATGGCTCTGCCATCGAGGTGCTCGAAGGGCTGGAACCGGTGCGCCGCCGCCCCGGCATGTATATCGGCGGGACGGACGAGCGCGCCCTGCACCATCTGGTTGCCGAAGTGCTCGACAACGCGATGGACGAAGCCGTCGCGGGCCATGCCAACCGCATCGAGGTTTTCCTGGAAGCTGCCGATGGCGCCGCCGGCAAGGTGACGATCACCGACAACGGGCGCGGCATCCCGGTTGACGAGCATCCCAAGTATCCCGGCAAGTCTGCGCTGGAGGTGATCCTCACCACGCTGCATTCGGGCGGGAAGTTTTCGGGCAAGGCCTATGCCACCTCGGGCGGTCTCCACGGCGTGGGGATTTCGGTGGTGAACGCGCTGTCCACCCTCACCCGGGTGGAAGTGGCGCGAAACAAGGAACTCTATGCGCAGGAGTTTTCCTGCGGCCTGGCCAAGGGCCCACTGGCCCGCGTCGGCAATGCGCCCAATCGGCGCGGCACGGCGGTAACCTTCATTCCCGATGCCACGATCTTTGGCGCCGACGCCAAGTTCAAGCCGGCGCGTCTGTTCCGCCTGGTGCGGTCCAAGGCTTACCTGTTTGCCGGGGTGGAAATCCGCTGGAAGTGCGATCCCGCGCTGATCGCCGACGATACCCCGGCCGAGGCGGTGTTCCAGTTCCCCGGCGGCCTGGCCGATCACCTGGCCGAACAGGTCAAGGGCCGCGAATGCGTGACCACGGCGCCCTTTGCCGGGCGGCAAGACTTTCCGCTTGGCCCCGGTGGCGAGGAAATGGGCCGCGTGGAATGGGCGATCGCCTGGCCGCTGTGGTCTGACGGGGCTTATTCCTGGTATTGCAACACCATTCCCACCCCTGATGGCGGCACGCACGAGCAGGGCCTGCGCGCGGCGCTGACGCGCGGCATTCGCGCGTTTGGTGAACTGGTTGGCCAGAAAAAGGCCAAGGACATCACGCCCGAAGACATGATCACCGGCAGCGAGATCATGCTGTCGGTGTTCATCCGCGATCCCCAGTTCCAGAGCCAGACCAAGGATCGCCTCACCTCGCCCGAAGCCGCGCGACTGGTGGAAGCGGCGGTGCGCGACCATTTCGACCACTTCCTGACCGACAACATGGACCGTGGCCGCGCGCTGCTCGGCGCGGTGATGGAGCGGATGGACGATCGCCTGCGCCGCAAGGCGGAGCGCGAGGTCAAGCGCAAGACCGCCACCAACGCGCGCAAGCTGCGCCTGCCCGGCAAGCTGACCGATTGTTCGGGCGAAGGCAGCGGCGAAACCGAACTGTTCATCGTCGAAGGCGATTCGGCTGGCGGCAGTGCCAAGCAGGCGCGCGACCGCAAGACGCAGGCGATCCTGCCCATCCGCGGCAAGATCCTCAACGTAGCCAGCGCCACGGCCGACAAGATCCGCGCCAACCAGGAAATCGCCGATCTGTGCCTGGCGCTCGGCTGCGGCACGCGCAAGGACTGCAACCCCGACGCGCTGCGCTATGACCGCGTGATCATCATGACCGATGCCGACGTCGACGGCGCGCACATCGCCACGCTGCTGATGACCTATTTCTTCCAGGAAATGCCCGAGATCGTGAAGCGCGGGCACCTCTACCTGGCGCAGCCGCCGCTCTATCGCCTGACCGCCGGCACGGTTTCGGCCTATGCCCGCGACGATGCGCACCGCGCCGAACTGGAAGCGACCAAGTTCAAGGGCAAGAAGGTGGAAGTGGGCCGGTTCAAGGGCCTGGGCGAAATGAACCCCGGCCAGTTGCGCGAAACCACCATGGCGCCCGCCAGCCGCAGCCTGCTGCGCATCACCCTGCCGCCCGAATACGAAGGCCGGGCAGCGGTGAAAGACCTGGTCGACCGCCTGATGGGCCGCAATCCCGAACACCGCTTCATGTTCATCCAGAACCGCGCCGGCGATCTGGACCGCGACCTGATCGACGCCTGAGGTCTGGCGCGGCCGGCCGGACTAGGCGCTTTCGCTTAGCCCGGCATTGAAAGGCACCTAAGCAGACTGTGGCATTCCATCTGACCGAGAACCGGCGGCCTGCGCTGCCGGCTGGCCAGGTGAGTGTCGATGGAATATCTCAAGAACGCGCCGATCCGCCACAAGCTGTCGCGGCTTTTCGTGATCATTGCCGCGATGATCATGGCGGCCTTGGCGATGATCAGTGCCGGGCTGCACCAGATCAGCGCCAACGACGCTGAAATCACCGGCGACCACGTGCCGCAGGCGCTCCTGGCCAATGGCATGGACACCGCGATTGCCCAGATCGACGCCGATCTGCGCGCGCTCACCATGCCGTCATCCAGCCAGACGGCCGCCCGCTACACCGCGCGCATCGCCGAAAACCGCGCGATGATCGACAAGGCGGTGACCAGCCTCAAGGCTACCGACCTGGATGCCAACGAAGCCGGCTTTGTCGGCGATTTCGCCAAGGGCTGGACCAGCTATGCCACTGCGGCCGAACAGGTGCAGGCCCTGGCCGCCCAGGCCCACATGGCCGAAGCCCAGGGGTTGATCCAGCAAAACGAGGAACTGGCCCAGGGTATCGATTCCAGCCTCGACAAGCTGATCGACTATCAGCGGGGCCATATCACCCAGGCGACGACCGCGGCCAACCAGGCTTATTGGTTTTCGCTGATCACCGGGCTGGGCGCGCTCGCTGGGCTGATCGCGGTTCTGGTGTGGAGCTACCGCCTGCTCGAACGCCTGGTCGCCCGCCCGGTGGCGGAGGTGACCCAGGCCCTCACCCGGCTGGGCGCGGGAGACCGCACAGCGCAGGTCGATCACGCTGACAGCGCGGATGAACTCGGCGACCTGGCCCGTGCCTTTGGCGCACTGCGCGACCAACTCGCCACGGCTGACGCGGCCAAGGCGGCGCAGGTGGACCTGATCGTGCGCACGCTGGGCGTGGCCCTGGCCGACCTCAAGAGCGGCAACCTGGCGGCGCGGATCGAGGGCGGGCTCGAAGGCCCGTTTGCCCAGCTGCGCGACGATTTCAACACCATGGCGGCCGAACTGGGCAAAGTGATCGGCGCGGTGACCAGCGCGGCCGACAATGTGCGCACCGGATCGACCGAGATCCGCGCCGCGTCTGACGATCTTGCCCACCGTACCGAGGCCCAGGCGGCGCAATTGGAAACTGCCGCCACCGCCATGCGCAACGTGACCGCAATGGTGGACGACAGCGCGGCCAAGGCCGAAGCCGTGCGCCACACGATCGAGGAAACCGCCCTTGCTGCCAGCGACGGCGGCCAGGTGGTGACCGAAGCAGTGGCGGCCATGGATGGCATTGCCCGCTCGTCGCAAACGATCAACCAGATCATCGACCTGATCGATGGCATCGCCTTCCAGACCAACCTGCTGGCTCTCAACGCCGGGGTCGAGGCGGCGCGCGCTGGCGACGCGGGCAAAGGCTTTGCCGTGGTCGCCACCGAAGTGCGCGCCCTCGCCCGCCGCTCGGCCGACGCCGCGCGCGATATCAAGGGGCTGATCGGGGAAAGCACCGGCCAGGTCGCCGCCGGCGTCCAATTGGTGACCCGCACCGGCGAGGCGCTGGAGGCGATCATCGCCCGCATCGGCAACGTGCGCGGCCTTGTCGCAGGTATTGCCGAAGCCACCGCCGATCAATCCGACAGCGTGAAGAAGGTCTATGAAACCGTTGGCTCGCTCGACCGGATGACCCAGCAGAACGCCGCCATGGTCGAAGAAAGCACGGCCGCCGCCCGCACCCTGGCGAGCGAGGCCGACGCGCTGGGCAACCTGGTCGCCCGCTTCCGCGCGGGCAGCAGCGGCCCCGCACACCGCGCGCCAGCGGTTGTTGCCGTCCCTTCGGCGGGCCCTGCCCCCCTGCCGGCGCCCACGCCAGTGGCAGCACCGGCACCGCGCGCCCTGCCCGCCCCCGCCGCCATCCCCGCCCCGCGCAAGGTCAGCGTGGCAGGCGGCGGAGGCAGCGGTATGGAAGACTGGTCCGAGTTCTAGGATCAGCTTGAACGGCGCTTCCAATGTCGCCAAGTTCCTGATCTGCCGTGAATTGAGGCAGGCATAGTGGGGGGCGAGACATGAAGGCGGCGGCAGGCGTGCGGTTGATTGCAATGGGGTGGGCCTTGGCAGGGGCCGTGCCCGAGAGCCAGGCTGCCGAAGCCACGGCACCGGCCAAAGCGGGCCCGATCGTGGTCGATACCGCCGCTGCCTGGACACACGGCCCCACCGGCATCGTTTTGCCAGCAGCGATCGGGGCATTCACCCGCACGGAAGTATCGCAGAGCGATCATGGCCTGGCGGATGTTTCGATCCTTTATCAGGACAACGTCAGCCGCACCGCGCTGACCGTCTACGTCTTTCGCGCTGGTTGGCCGCAGGCGCCATTGTGGGCAGACCGATTGAGCCAGGTGATGGCGATGAGCGCGCAGCGCAACGGCGGCACGCTGGCAGGGCCGCCCAGCTTTGCCGCGTTTGCTCCCACAGGCCATGTAAATGCCAGCGCGCTGCGCGTGGTGCAGGCAGTGCAAGGCGGACAATGGCAGGCGACCGGGGCGGTGGTCATTCCTTACGGGCCGTGGCTGGTGACCATGCGGATGAGCTCTGCCACGCTCGACGCCAAGGCACTGGACGCCCAGTTGACTACAGCGGCCGCAGCCTTGCACGTGCCAGCCCCGGCCCAGCCGCTGCCTGCCGCCGTGCCGATTATCGCCTGCACCGATACGCTGACGCTCAAACCGGCCAAGCATGTCGGACCAAGCAAGAGCAGCAATTCGTTGATCGACGCGTTGCTCGGGGCTGCGCTGGCCCAATCGCAAGGCGCCGCAGACGAGGCGGAGGCCAAGGGCGACGCCACCAGCGAACCGCCGCCCTATGCCGCTACGCTTTGCCGCGATCCATCATCATCGATCGATCACGGCGTTTATCGAGCACCGGACGACAGGCAGCGCTACGTCATCGCGCTCGGCGACGCTGGTATCACCCTGGCGGTCGGCCCTAACACCTTGTCCGCGCTGCTCGACAAGCGACTGACCTATAGCGCCACATTGACAATGTTCGACAAGGTCATGGTCTATCCGGCCTATGCGAGCCTTCCGCCACCAGACCAGGCGATCGCCGCACTCGACCGCGAACATCCACAAAGCGAAACATCGGACGGCAAATCGATCACGATCCATCCGTGAACCTTGCGCACCACGCCCAACCGACGAGCTTGGGTAATTTCAGGCTCAGCCGTCAGCGTTGGGACCGCTGGCGCCGTCGCTGCCGCCGGCGTCATCGTTGCGCTTGCCACGGATGAAATCGAAGCGGATGCGCACCCAGGCGCCAACCTGGGGCGTGCCGTTGATGCGCGGCGGGCGGACCAGGAACTGCCAGGCGGCCTGGCGCAGCACGCGGGCCATGCCCGAACCGCGCGGGCTTTCGTCCAGTTCCTGGCAATCGTCGACATGGTAATCGGCAATCGTACGGCAGGCGATGATCGCCCACCGGCCCGAGGCTTGCCCCGGCCGCATATAGCCATCGATTTCCGCGTCGCGCGGCTCGCGATACCACTGCGCGTTATAAAGGCGCGAACCATCCGGCGCGGTGCCGGCCGTGCCGCCGCCGCCACCGCCGGCAGAGGCCTGCTGCGCCGCGCTGCCGGTGCCGGCGGGGCCGGTCATTTTGGAAATGTCCGACGCGGCAAAGTCTGATCGCTTCATCGGGATGAAGCCCTCGGGCCAGACCACCTTGTTGTCCGTCGGCACGACCACGCGCGGCGGGGTGGCGGCCGCCGGTGCCGTGGCCGCGGCATGGGTGGCCTGCTGGGCGGCCTTCTGCTGCTTGGGTGTGGGGTTTTCGCTCTTTTCGCCGGCCGCAGCGGACAGATTGACTGCGGTAAGCGTGCCGCCCTCGTGCTTGGCCGGTGGATCGTAGAGGCCCACGGAGAGAAGTGCCGCCAGCAACAGCAGCGACATGGCCAACGCCAGCACGAACGAGATGGAACGGCGGCGAGGGTCTGCGCCATAGCGCCCACCCCCTTCCGCAAGCAGCACGTCTTGCATCAAGGCTCCGTCACCGCAGGGTGCCCGTGCGCCGCGCATGCGCGCAGACACTCCTGCAAGCGGCCGCCCTATACCAAGGCTGCCAGTGACAAAACCCTCCGATTGCGTCCCACCCTTCGCCAGCCCCAGAAAAAAAGCAGTGCGCGGGAAAGGATAGCCACCTCAATCGCGCGGGCCAAGCTTTTCCAGTTCCACGCTGTCGAACATGGTGCGCACGGCGGGGCGCTGCTTGATCTGCTCGATCCAGCGCACCAGGTGCGGCGTATCCTCGCGGTTGACCAGCTCGGCAAACCCGAACTGCATGCCGTTGGCGATGGCGAAATTGCAGATATCCGCCAGCGTATATTGCCCCGGCACCAGCCATTCATGATCGCGCAGGTGATCGTCCAGGCGCCGCACCGAAAAGGCGATCTTGCGCATTTCCTCGTCCAGCAGGTCCTGCGGGAAGCCTTCGCGCGCGCGGCGCCATTTTACCTGTTGCTCGACCACGGGGATAGCCTTGACCTTGTCCTCGAACTCCTGGTCGGACAGGCCCCGCACCATCTTGCCGACATAGCGGTGCCAGCCGATGGTCGAGACGCACCAGCAGAAGTATTCGTCCACCCACTTGGTCCATACCCGCATCTGCGCGCGACCATAGCTGTCGGCCGGGCGCAGCGAAACTTGCGTGGGATATTCATCTTCCAGGTATTCGCAGATCACCGTGCTTTCGGTGATGACCTTGTCGCCATCGACCAGGGCGGGAACCTGCCCGCGCGGGTTGATGGCCTTGAACCAGTCGGAATGATGCTCGAACTTGGCCGGGTCGAGCCGATTGGCCTGGAACGGCAGCCCCTTTTCGAACAGGGTCAGCAAGGGCTTCATGGAATTGGCGGCGGGACCGAAACTGTAGAGCTTGAGCATGGAGCCTGTTATCCTCGGGCCTGGTATCCTCTCCCGGGCTGCGGCCCGGTCTTGTCCACGCAGCCTAACGATTGTTTGCAAACCTAACAATACCCGATCGGAGAATTCGCATGAGCTTTACCGGACACTGTGCCTGCCGGGCGGTGAGCGCCACCATTTCTGCGCACGAGCCGGTGGCCGTGCGCCAGTGCTGGTGCCGGCAGTGCCAGCAGGCAGCTGCCGGCGGCTGCACCAACAATGCGGTGTTCCCGGCCGAGGCCGTTGCCATCGCGGGAACCCTGGGATCGTTTTCCTATGTGGCGCCGTCGGGGAACACGCTCACCCAGTTTTTCTGCCCGGCCTGCGGCACCGGGGTCATGGCCCAGTCATCGGGCCGCATGCATCTGCGCACGGTGCGCCTGGGCTTTCTCGATCCCGGCCATGGCCTGGAACCCGATGCGGTGATCTGGACCGACGATGCGCCGGCCTGGGCACAGATCGACCAGCGCGCCACCAGCTATGCCGGGCAGCCGCCCGCGCCCGGCCAAACGCCTGTGCCGGCTCAATAAAGCAGGAAGGGCGCGCGTTCCTCGATCCAGCTGGCCTCGTCCGGGTTGGCCACGGCATCGAGGTCGCCGGCCTGCGCGGCGCGATCGTCCACCCATGCGCGCAAGGCCGGGCCGCCGTTGATCACGTCGATCGCCAGCTTGTCGAGCACGTATTCATAGGGGAAATCGCGCCACAGCGGATAATCGGGTGTGAGGTTGCGGATGGCCTTGAACGCCAGCGCCTGAAGCCGCCAGGGGCGGAACGCGGCGTGATCGTAAAACTGCCCTTCGGGATGCAGCATCAGGCCATGACAGAGGCGGCCGACGTGCTTGTGAAACGTCGGCTCGAACCAGCATTCGCGGATCGCGGTGCCGGCCAGCCAGTGCGGCGCCAGCCGGGCCATTTCCGCCTTGACCGCCAAGGCATCGACATCAGGCGCGCCGAACAGCACTTCGAGCGGGCGGGTGGTGCCGCGCCCTTCGGACAGGGTGGTGCCTTCGAGCATCACGGTGCCGGCATAGGCGCGCGCCATGGCCAGGCTTGCCGCATTGGGGCTCGGGTTGATCCAGATGCGGTCCTGCGGCCATCCCATGCCCGGTGCGGCGTCGGGCTGCCAACCTGCCATGGTGATGACGCGGTAATCCACATCAAGGTTGTAGTGCGCGATGAACCAGCGGCCCATTTCGCCCAGCGTCATCCCATGGCGCATCGGCATCGGCCCGGCGCCGACAAAGCTCTCCCAGCCCGGCACCAGCCGCGTGCCTTCGACCGGGCGCCCGGCCGGGTTGGGCCGATCGAGCACCCACACCGCCTTGCCGGTGCCGTGGCAGGCTTCCAGCAGATAGAGCAGCGTGGTCACGAACGTGTAGATGCGGCAGCCCAGATCCTGCAGATCGAACAGAAAGACATCGGCCGTATCGATCATCGCGGGCGTCGGCCGGCGCACTTCGCCATAGAGGCTGAACACCGGAATGCCCAAGGCCGGATCGCGATAGTCCGGCGATTCGACCATGTTGTCCTGCTTGTCGCCTTTGAGGCCATGCTGCGGCCCGAACGCGGCGCTTAGCGTCACGTTCGGGCATGCGGCCAGCGCATCGAGCGCGTGGACCAGGCCATCGGTAAGCGAGGCGGGATGGGCCACCAGGGCCACGCGGCGGCCGGCGAGCGGCGCACGCAGCGCAGGCTCGGCCAGCAGGCGATCAAGTCCGGTCTTCATGGCGCGTGGGGTGCCTCAACCCGCGCGGCGAAGCAAGCCGCATGGTGGAAATCGGGTTTGCCGCGCGGATGGGCCAGCGCCCAATAGGATTTGACCCCACCCGCCTCTTCCAGAACCGCGCTGAGCCCCATGCGCCAGGGCAGCGGCGGCAGGCCAGCAACGGGCAGCGCCGCGTCGAAAATCAGCACATCCTGCCCACGGCGCGGCGTGATCACCGGCTCGCGCGGGATCGGGCGCGGCGCCATACCCTCGCGATAGCCATCGAAATCATATGCCGCCCAGCGTTCCGAAGCGGCAAAGTTGAATTCGGCATAGGCGCCGCCGGCGGCCGGATCGTCCTCGCCCAGAAACAGCTCGAAACAGGTCGACTGCCACAGCCCATCGGTGCGCGCGCGGCCGGAAAACGGCGGGACGACCAGGGCCGAGGTGCCCTCCACCCGCCAGCGCAGGCACAGCCAGTGATGGTCCATCGAAATGATGCGCGCCGCAACCTGCCGCACGGCCAGCGCCGGGTGATCGGGATGGGCAACAAGCAGCGCCGGTTCCAAGGCACGTCCTTTCATGCTAGGCGCCCCGCTCCACATCGAGGCAACCATGACCGAATACAAGTCCGACCTGCTGCGCCTGCTGTCCGAGCGGGGCCATATCCACCAGTTGACCGATGCGCAGGGCCTGGATGCCCTGGCGGCCAAGGAAATCGTGGTGGGCTATAATGGCTATGACGCCACCGCGCCATCGCTCCATGTCGGCAACCTCGCCTCTGTCATGCTGCTGCGCCGCCTGCAACAGGCTGGGCACAAGCCGATCGCGCTGATGGGCGGCGGCACCACCAAGATCGGCGATCCTTCGGGCAAGGACACCAGCCGGCAGATGCTGACCGAAGAGATCATCGCCAGCAACATCGCCGGCATCCGCAAGGTGTTCGACCGCCTGCTGACGTTCGACGACAGCGCCACCGGGGCCACGCTGGTCAACAACGACGAATGGCTGTCGCAGCTGGGCTATATCGAGCTGCTGCGTGACGTGGGGCCGCACTTCACGGTCAACCGCATGCTGACGTTCGATTCGGTCAAGCTGCGCCTGGATCGCGAACAGCCGCTGACGTTCCTGGAATTCAACTACATGATTCTCCAGGCTTACGACTTCCGCGAGCTGGCGCTGCGCCATGGCTGTCGCCTGCAGTTCGGCGGGTCTGACCAGTGGGGCAACATCGTTAATGGCATCGAATTGACCCGGCGCATGAATGGGATCGAGGTGTTCGGTGCCACCACGCCGCTGCTGACCACCGCCGATGGCGCCAAGATGGGCAAGTCGGTCAACGGCGCGGTCTGGCTGAACGAGGAACAGCTGCCCAACTACGATTTCTGGCAGTTCTGGCGCAATACCGACGATCGCGACGTGGGCCGCTTCCTGCGCATCTTCACCGACGTTCCGCTCGACGAGATTGCCCGCCTGGAAGCGCTGCAAGGCAGTGAGATCAACGCCGCCAAGACGGTGCTGGCCAACGAGGTGACGGCGCTGATCCGTGGGCGCGAGGCTGCCGAGGCTGCCGAGGCAACCGCCAAGGCCACGTTTGCCGGTGGTGGCCTGGGCCAGAACCTGCCGACGCTGGAAGTGGGCGAGCCGACGATCAGCGTGGTCGAGGCGCTGATCGGGCTGGGCTTTGCCTCCAGCCGGGGCGAGGCCAAGCGCCTGATCGCCGGTGGCGGCGCCCGGCTGGATGGCGAAGCGATCACCGATGATGCCGCAGTTATCGCGGTTTCGGCCGAGCGTCGGCTGTCTTCCGGCAAGAAGAAGCACGGCATAATCAAGCCCGCTTAACGACTTGCCGTTGCAGGGCGGCGGCAGGCCGCTGCCGCCCGTTAACCAAATCTAAGTCAATCTGGATGTATTTTTCCCGCCTGTAATCCCTCATACCGGCAGGAGAAGCCATGTCCGGCGGCGCGCAGCTTTCAGTGACCGACCTGCGCCGGTCTACCCGCCACCCCGTTCACCTGCCGGTGATCGGGGAGCATCGCCGCCTGGGCGACGTGATGCTGAACATCGTCAATATTTCCACGACCGGCTTCATGGTGCGCGACACGCTCGACCTTGGCCGGGGTGAGCGGGTGACCATCCGCCTGCCCCAGATCGGCCGGATCGAGGCGTTTCTGGTGTGGAGCGATGAAAGCCGTGCTGGCTTCCAGTTCGAGCGGATCGTGCGGCACGATGATTTTGCCAAGATGATCAAGCAGCTCCAGCCCAACACCCGCCTGCGCGGCAAGGGTTGATCGGGCGCGGGCTGATCGGGCGCCGGCTGATCGGGGCCCGACGCGATTGGCGCGGATCATGATTTTCTGAAACGACGACAAACAATTGTTGGCTTGGCAAAGCCCTGGGCCGCTGCCACAGACCAAGCCGTGACCGACACCCCCGCCCCGGCGCCCGATAGCCCTTCATCACCGTTCCAGATTGCCGATTTCCGGCGGTTCTGGGTGGCACGCCTGTTTTCCGTCCTGGCCACGTCCGGCATGGTCGTGGTGCTGGGGTACCAGCTTTATGACGTCGCGCGCGGCCAATATGGCATGGGCATCAAGGAAGCGGCGTTTCAGCTTGGCCTGATGGGGCTGGTGCAGTTCCTGCCGCAGTTCGTGCTTACGCCCGTCGCCGGCGTCGTCGCCGATCGGTTCGACCGGCGGGTGATCGCCGGGCTGACCATGGTACTCGACGCGCTGATCGCGCTGGTGCTGACGATCGCCACCGCCAGTGGCACGCTGTCTCTGCCGCTGCTGTTTGCCATGGCCGCAGCGCATGGCACCAGCCGCGTGTTCATCGGCCCGGCCCTGTCATCGATCGCGCCCAACATCGTGCCGGCCAAGCTCATGCCGCGGGCGGTAGCGATCAATTCCATGGCGTGGCAGATCGGCTCGATGGGCGGGCCAGCGCTGGCCGGCGTGCTCTTCGCCTTCTCTCCTGCCTTGCCCTATGGCGTTTCGGTGGCGCTGCTGGCCTTGGCCGCATTCGGCGCATTCGGCATTCGCCGCCTGCCCCCGCCAGCGGAAAATCGCCGTACGCATCCGTTTCGGCAGGTCGCCGATGGCTTTCGCTTCGTGGCGCACGATCGGTTTCTGCTGGGCTGTATCACGCTCGATCTTTTTGCCGTGCTATTGGGCGGCGCAACCGCGCTGCTGCCGGTCTATGCCCGCGACATCCTGACGTTCGATGGCCATTCCGTGGGTTCCTATGGCCTGGGCGTGATGCGGGCCATGCCTGGGCTCGGTGCGGCGCTGGTCGCGGCATTCCTGGCGCGGCGCCCGGTCGAGCGCGAGGTCGGCGCCAAGATGCTGCTGGCGGTCGCCGCCTTTGGCGTGGCGACAATCGGCTTTGGCCTGTCGCGCAATCTGTTCCTGTCGCTGGCGATGCTGGTGCTGATCGGCGCGGCGGACATGGTTTCGGTCTATATCCGCACCACCTTGGTGCAATTGCACACGCCAGACACCGTGCGCGGCCGCGTCTCGGCCATCTCGGGCCTGGCGATTTCCTGCTCCAACGAACTGGGTGACATGCAATCGGGCGTGGCTGCGGCCCTGCTTGGCGCAACCGGGGCGGTTGTGTTTGGCGGGGTGGGTGCGATAGTCGTTACTCTGGCCTGGGCGATCGGCTTTCCCGAATTGCGCCGCGCCCGGACCTTTGCTGCAAAATACCAATCCTGACCCGCTCAACACCAAGGAGCACACGCGACATGAAAGCGGATTCCATTCTCGCCACGATCGGCAACACGCCGCATGTTCGCCTGTCCCGCCTGTTTCCCGACCACGAGGTATGGGTGAAGAGCGAGCGCACCAATCCAGGTGGCTCGATCAAGGACAGGATCGCATTGGCCATGATCGAGGCGGCCGAAGCCGACGGCAGCCTCAAGCCCGGCGGCACCATCGTGGAGCCGACCTCGGGCAATACCGGCATTGGCCTCGCCATGGTGGCGGCGGTCAAGGGCTACAAGCTCGTGCTCGTCATGCCCGAATCGATGTCGATCGAGCGGCGCCGGCTGATGCTTGCCTATGGGGCCACGTTCGATCTGACGCCGCGCGAAAAGGGCATGAAGGGCGCGATCGAGCGCGCCAAGGAACTGGTGGCCGAAACGCCGGGCGCCTGGATGCCCCAGCAGTTCGACAATCCCGCCAACGTGGCCGTGCACGTGCGCACCACCGCGCAAGAAATCCTGGCCGATTTCGCAGATAGCCCGATCGACGTGCTGATCACCGGGGTTGGCACCGGTGGCCACCTCACTGGTTGCGCCGAGGAACTCAAGAAGCACTGGCCCGATTTCAAGGCCTATGCCGTGGAACCGACGCTCTCGCCGGTCATTTCCGGGGGGCAGCCCGCGCCGCACCCGATCCAGGGCATCGGCGCCGGGTTCATTCCGGGCAACCTGCACACCCAGGCAATCGACGGCGCGATCCAGGTCGATCCGGCTGATGCCAAGGAATGGGCCCGCCGCTCGGCGCGTGAGGAAGGCCTTCTGGTCGGCATCTCCTCGGGCGCGACGCTGGCCGCCATCGCCGCCAAGCTGCGCGAACTGCCCGCCGGCAGCCGCGTGCTCGGCTTCAACTATGACACCGGCGAGCGCTACCTCTCGGTGCCCGATTTTCTTCCGGAGTAACCAGCCTTGAGCCTTGAACGCATCGATTATGCGCATGGTGACGTGGCGCTGACGGGGTGGCTTGCCCGCCCCGAAGGCACCCCGCGCGGCGCGATCCTGATCCTGCCCACCATCGCCAACGTCAACGCCGGAATGGAACAGCGTGCGCGCATGCTGGCCGATCAAGGCTTTGTTGCCATGGTCGCCGATTTCTATGGCGAGCCGGTGGAAAGCTTTGAAGCGTCGTTCCCGCTGGGCAATGCCCTGCGTGCCGATGTCGATCACTACCGCGCCCGCATCACCGCCGGGCTCGACGCGCTGGCCAAGGCGGCGCCGGGGCTGACGCTGTCGGCGATCGGCTATTGCATGGGCGGCCAGGCGGCGCTGGAACTGGCGCGCATGGGCGCACCGATCGTGCTGGCGGCCAGCTTCCACGGCCTGCTCACCTCTGATCGCCCGGCCACGGCGGAAACCCCGATCAAGCCGCGCCTGCTGATCTGCCACGGCGATGCCGATCCGCTCGTCCCGCGCGAGCAGGTACTGGATTTCTGGAAGGAAATGGATGCCGCCAGCGGCAACTGGCACTTCCATGCCTATGCCGGGGTCAAGCACGGGTTCACCGATCCCGATAGCGAGGCGCGCGGCAAGGATTTCCTCGGCTACAACGCCAGCGCCGACCGCCAATCTTGGCTGGCGCTGACCGCGCTGCTCGACGAAATCTATAGCTGATACCCATCCGCCGCGGGGCGGTGGCCGGGCCGATCAGGCTGGGCCGCCGCCCTCGGCACCTTCCAGTTGCTGCACTTGCGCGACGAAGCCTTCCAGCTCGGCAATCGTGCTGGCGATATCGGCCTGCTGGCGCACCAGAGCGGCGATGCGTTCGCGGCACTTGGCGATCGTCACCTTGCGCTGCTGCGCGCGACCATCGCCCAGATCGTAGAGATCGATCATCTCGCGAATGTCAGCCAGGCTGAAACCGACGTTTTTGGCGCGCATGATCCATGCCAGCCGCGCGCGATCACGCCGGGAATAGATCCGCGCCGTACCGTGCCGCGTCGGCGAAATCAGGCCCTCGTCCTCGTAGAACCGCAGCGCCCGCGCGGTTACGCCGAATTCGGCCGACAGGTCGGTGATGGTGAACTGGTCGCGGGCCAGGGCATCGGGCCGGTCGAGATGGCCGGTGTGGGAAGAGGCGGGCACGGTGTCCATGCCCGCCACGATACCGCGCAGCTTACGTAAACGTCAAACCTCAATCCGCTCCAGCGTCCCTTGCGGGGTAATCCGGCGATAGAAGCAGCTTTGCGCCAGGGTGTGGCAGGCTGGGCCAGCCGGCTCGACCCGCAGTTCGAGCGCATCCTGGTCACAGTCCACGCGGATTTCGAGCACCTTGAGCACGTGGCCCGAGGTTTCGCCTTTCATCCACTGCTTCTGGCGCGAGCGCGACCAGAAGTGCGCCAGGCCGGTTTCGCGCGTGCGGGTGATCGCCTCGGCATCCATGTGCGCCAGCATCAGCAACTGCCCGGTGCGGTGATCGATCGCCACGGCGGTGACCAGGCCGTGAGAATCGAAGCGCGGCATGAAGGCGGTGCCCTGTTCGCGCTGTAGCGAATCGTTATCGACCGACACGGTAGGTAATTCCCTTCTGCAAACGGGCTGCCACAGCATACATTGTTGCACGATAACCACATGGCCTGGGCAAAATCGGCGGCATACGCATGTCCCCCTTCCTTCCGGCGGCGCAATCGTCAAGAAAGAACGTGCGGTTTGAGGGAACCGCGATCTGAACCGCCGAAAGGCGGCGCGGCAAGCGCCAAAGTTCAGGGACACGCGAGGGACCGGGGGGCTGGTTCGACCTTCTGACTAGGAAGGCGCAGCCATCTGGAGATATTGAGCGACGGGGTTACGGTCAGGGCCGAGAGGGAGCCCCGTCAATCACAAGGTTTCGTCACGAAACGCCCGGGCCGCAAGGTTCCGGGCGTTTTCGGTTTGATGCCGCTTGCATCGCGCCTGTCGCCCGCGAATCAACTCTCCTTTTTCACCCCCGCCCCTCGGCCTCGCGCAGCACGCGGGCAAAGCAGGCGATCTTGACCTTGGCCGCGCCGGCGCGGCGCAGCGCCCGCACGCAGGCATCGCTGGTGGCGCCGCTGGTTAGGACATCATCGACCAGCAGTACCTGCGCACCGCGCAAAGACGCGGCGTGGCGCGGATGAGGCGCGATGGCGCCCGCCAGCGCCTGCGCGCGCGCCTTGGCACCCAAACCGCCGAGCGAAGGCGTGCGCTTGCGCCGCACCAGCGCATCGACCAGCAGGCGCTGCCCGATCGCCCGCGCAATCTGCGTTGCCAGCAACGCTGACTGATTATAGCCGCGCTGCCACAGCCGCCAGCGGTGCAGCGGCACCGGCACGATCAGCCATTCCCCGTCGAGTGGCGGCAGCCGCGCCACCATCAGGCGTGCCATCAGCCCGGCAAGGCCCACCTTGCGGCCATGCTTGAATCGCAGCACCAGGGTGCGTGTGGCATCGCCATAGAGCGTGGCGGCAGCAATCCCATCATGCCGTGGCGGCTGCGCCATGCAGGGGGCGCACAGCGCTGTCTCGTCACGCGCCAGGCTGGTTTCCAGGGGGCGCTGGCACAAGTGGCAGCTCGGCTCCCCGGGAATTTCCAGGTTGGCCCAGCACGCGGCGCACAGCCCGCCATGCGTGGCCAGGGTTTCCCCGCACAGCGGGCAGCGCGGCGGAAACAGCAGGTCAACGACCGGGGCAAGAAACGCGGGGCGCACCATCGCCGACCATGCTTCCACCAGCGCAAGAGGCTTGGCAAGCGCGCAGCTTGCGGGCAGGCAGCACGGCATGGCCCAAACCACGCCCCCTGCCCCGCCCGAAATCTTTGCCCGCCACCGCCGCCTGGCCCAGCGCGCGCGCATGCGCCGCCTGGCCACGCGGCCAGATGCCGCGCGCTTCCTGGCCGATGACATGATCGAGGACATGCTCGATCGCCTCGCGTTCCTGCGCCACGCGCCGCAGACCGCGCTGATTATCGGCGATCTGGACCATACTCTGGGCGCCGCGCTGGCCGCGCAGGGCGTTGCCGTGACCCATGCTGATCCGGCTGCCCTGCCCGGTGAAACCGGGGTGGACCAGGAAGCCCCCCTACCCTTTGCCGAGGGGTTCGATTTCATTGCCGTGCTGGGTACGCTCGACACGGTGAACGATCTGCCCGGCGCGTTGGTGCATCTGCGCCGCGCGCTGGCGCCCGATGGCCTGGCGATGCTGAGCTTTACCGCCGCCGGCAGCCTGCCGGCGCTGCGCAGCGTGATGCTGGCTGCTGACGCGGATCGCCCCGCCCCGCGCGTACACCCGCAGGTGGATGTGCGCGCTGGCGGGCAATTGCTGCAGCGCGCCGGCTTTGCCGATCCGGTGATCGACAGCCGCAGCCTGGCGGTGCGCTATCGCAGCCTGACCCGGCTGGTGCAGGACTTGCGCGACCAGGGCCTGTCCAACTGCCTCGCCCGCCCCGGCGCGCCGCTCGGCAAGGCTGCCCTGGCGCGCGCGCAAGAGGCCTTTGCCGCCGCTGCTGATGCGGAAGGGCGGGTTACCGAGACGTTCGAGATCCTGACGCTGAGCGGCTGGGCCAAGCCGCTGCGCGCGCCGAAGTTTTAGGCGGAACGCCCCCTCCACCACCCCTGCGCGGCGGTGGTGGAGGGGCTTTGATCCTTACGCCTTCAACGCCGCCTGCGCTGCGGCCAGGCGCGCGATCGGCACGCGGTAGGGGCTGGCCGAGACGTAATCCAAACCAACCTTTTCGCAGAACGCGATCGAGGCGGGATCGCCGCCGTGTTCGCCGCAGATGCCCAGCTTGATATCGGGGCGGGTCTTGCGGCCGCGCTCGGCCGCTAGTTCCACCAGCTGGCCCACACCCTCGATATCGAGGCTGACGAACGGGTCGCGCGGATAGATGCCCTGGTCGACATAGGGGTTGAGGAAGCGCGCGGCATCGTCGCGGCTTACGCCGAGGGTGGTCTGCGTCAAGTCGTTGGTGCCGAACGAGAAGAACGTGCCTTCCTCGGCAATTTCCCCGGCCATCAGCGCGGCGCGTGGCAGCTCGATCATCGTGCCGACCAGGTAATCCAGCGTCTTGCCCTTGTCGGCAAAGACCTGTGCGGCCACGCGATCGACCAGCGCGCGCAGGATCTGCAGTTCCTTCTTGGTGGCGACGAGCGGGATCATCACCTCGGGCACGACTGCTTCGCCAGACTTGGTGGCCACTTCCACCGCCGCCTCGAAGATCGCCTGGGCCTGCATCTCATAGATTTCGGGGAATGTGATCCCCAGGCGGCAGCCGCGATGGCCCAGCATCGGGTTGAATTCATGCAGTTCCCCGGCACGGCGCTTGAGGTGGTCGACACCCAGGCCGGTCACTTCGGCCAGTTCCTCGAACTCAGCATCGCCGTGCGGCAGGAATTCGTGCAGCGGCGGATCGAGCAGGCGGATCGTCACGGGCAGGCCGGCCATCACCTCGAAGATCGCGATGAAATCAGCGCGCTGTTCGGGCAGCAGCTTGGCCAGCGCGGCGCGGCGGCCTGCTTCGTCTTCGGCCAGGATCATCTGGCGGACGGCGGAAATGCGCCCGGCTTCGAAGAACATATGCTCGGTGCGGCACAGGCCAATGCCTTCGGCGCCGAACTGGCGCGCCACCTGGCAATCCAGCGGCGTTTCCGCGTTGGTGCGCACTTTCATGCGGCGGTGCTTGTCGGCCCAGACCATCAGCGTGGCGAAATCGCCGACGAGTTCGGGTTCCACCATCGCCACTTCGCCGGCCATGATCTCGCCGGTCGAACCGTCGAGCGTGATCACGTCGCCTTCGGCCAGATCACGGGTGCCGATCCGCGCCTTGCGCGCGGCCATATCGATCGACAGGCCCGACGCGCCCGAGACGCAGGGGCGGCCCATGCCGCGTGCCACCACGGCGGCGTGGCTGGTCATCCCGCCGCGCGCGGTGAGGATGCCCTTGGCCGCGTGCATGCCGTGAATGTCTTCGGGGCTGGTTTCCACGCGCACCAGGATCACGCTGTCGCCGCGTTCGGCGCGCGCCTGGGCGGTATCGGCGTCGAACACGATCGCGCCGCTGGCCGCGCCCGGCGAGGCGGGCAGGCCCTTGGCCAGCACATCGCGCGGCGCCTTGGGATCGAGCGTGGGGTGGAGCAGCTGATCAAGCGCCATCGGATCGACGCGCGCGATTGCGGTGGCCTCGTCGATCAGGCCCTCGCCCACCATGTCCACCGCCATCTTGAGCGCGGCCTTGGCGGTGCGCTTGCCCGAACGGGTCTGCAGCATCCACAGCTTGTTCTTTTCAACCGTGAACTCGATGTCCTGCATGTCCTTGTAGTGCTTTTCCAGCAGCTCGAACACGCTGGCCAGCTCGGTATATGCCTGCGGCATGGCCTCTTCCATCGACAGCGGCTTGGCCCCGGCCCGCTCGCGCGCGGCCAAGGTCAGGTATTGCGGGGTGCGGATGCCGGCCACCACGTCTTCGCCCTGGGCGTTGACCAGCCATTCGCCGTAATAGGCCTTTTCGCCGGTCGCCGGATCGCGGGTGAAGGCAACGCCCGTGGCCGAGGTATCGCCCATGTTGCCGAACACCATGGCCTGGACGTTGACCGCCGTACCCCATTCGGCCGGAATGTCGTTGAGCTTGCGATAGACCTTGGCGCGTTCGCTTTCCCAGCTATCGAACACCGCGCCGATCGCGCCCCACAGCTGCTCGTGCACGTCCTGCGGGAACGGGCGGCCCAGTTCCTCTTCAACGATCGCCTTGTATTCGCCCACCAGCTTGCGCCAGTTGTCCGCGCTCATTTCCACATCGGCGTAATAGCCGTTGTCTTCCTTGGCGATTTCCAGCGCATCTTCAAAGCGGTGATGGTCCACACCGAGCACCACGTCGGAGTACATCTGGATGAAACGGCGATAGCTGTCCCAGGCAAAGCGGGCGTCGCCGGAATCGGCCGAAAGTCCCTCAACCGTCACGTCGTTGAGGCCGAGGTTGAGCACGGTATCCATCATGCCCGGCATCGACACCCGCGCGCCCGAGCGCACCGAGACCAGCAGCGGATTGGCCGCATCGCCGAATACGCGGCCGGTCGCCGCTTCGATGTGCGAGAGCCCGGCGGCCACGCCCGCCTTGATGTCGGCGTCAAACTGCTTGCCGGCCGAATTGTATTGCGTGCACACTTCGGTGCTGATGGTGAAGCCCGGCGGCACCGGCAGGCCGATGCCCGCCATCTCGGCCAGGTTGGCGCCCTTGCCCCCGGTAATGGTCTTGTCCTTGGCCCGAGGATCGTCGTTACGCGCACCACCGCCGAAATGGAATACGTATGCACTCATGATTACAGTCCGTTCCTTGAGCAAAGGTCAGTCATTGCGAGGTCCAGGAAATGGACCGAGGGCGGTTAGCCCTCGATCCGCGAGAAGTCCGCTACTTTGTGCACCGCAGCACGGAATTGGTCAAGCAGGGCCAAGCGATGGGCACGCTTTTCCGCATCTGCGTCATTGACCGTAACGTCATCGAAAAACGCATCGATCGGCGCGCGGAGCGAGGCCAGCGCGGCCATGGCGGTGGTGAACGCCTCTTGCGCCACAGCTTCGTCCACCTGCGGCTCGGCCTGGGCGAGCGCCGCCATCAGCGCCGCTTCGGCCGGTTCGGGGGTGTAGGACAGCGCCGCTTCGCCATGGGCAAATTCGGCCGCGACATCCTTGAACAGGGGATCATCGACCAAGACCAGAGGGTCTTCCTCGCCAGTGGGCGGCACCACGCCCTCGCCTTGCGCGCCAGCGGTTGCTGCCGCTTCCTTCTTGAGGATATTGGCCGCGCGCTTGTAGCCCGCCAGCAGGTTGACGCCGTCTTCGGTGCCGACGAACGCCTGAAGCGCCGACACGCGCGCCAGCAGGCGCACAACATCGTTTTCCCCGCCGAGCGCAAAGACTGCATCGATCAGATCATGGCGCACACCAGCTTCACGCTGTTGCACCTTGAGGCGCTCCGCGAAGAATACCATCAAATCGTCCAGAATTTTTTTTGCTTTATAATCAAATATATTATCAGCTTCTTCGGAAAATTTCTCTTCATCAAATTCTATATCGAAAATCTCATCAATCTTCTTTTCGCTAATTCCTTCGTTAAGCACCAATTCTAAATTTACTCGCGCGTCAATTCGGTGTTGCCGTTCAATAATTGAAATACGCGAGAAGTTACGCGCCGCAGTAATCACCAATGGATCACTTAAATCTACACGGCAGTTATTCTTGAGCAGTAGCCGAATGATAGCCAACGCCGCACGACGCAGAGCAAACGGATCTTTAGAACCCGTTGGCTTTTCGTTCACGGCAAAAAATCCAACAAGCGTATCGAGCTTATCCGCCAGCGCGACGCACACCGAAACCGGCGCGGTGGGTACATCGTCACCCTGCCCCACCGGCTTGTAGTGATCGCGGATCGCGTCGGCCACGGCATCACCCAGGCCTTCGGCGCGAGCGTAATAGCCGCCCATCAGGCCCTGCAGTTCGGGGAACTCGCCAACCATGTCGGTGACGAGATCGGCCTTGCACAGCTGCGCCGCCTGGCGCGCCAGGGCCGGATCGGCGCCGGGCACCACGCCTTCGCGGGCGAGCCATTCGGCCAGGTCGGCCACGCGGGCCACCTTGTCGGCCACGGAGCCGAGCTTTTCGTGGAACGTGATGCGCGCCAGCTTTTTAGCTTGGCGGGCGAGCGGCACCTTCTTGTCCTGCTCCCAGAAAAAGCGGGCGTCGGACAGGCGCGCGGCGAGCACCTTGCGGTTGCCCGCGACGATCGCTGCTCCACCATCGGTGGCGGCGATATTGGCGGTGCAGACAAAGGCATTGGCCAGCTTGCCCGCGGCATCGCGGCAGATGAAGTACTTCTGGTTCACCCGCGCGGTCAGCTGGATCACTTCGGGCGGCACGTCGAGGAAAGCCTCGTCAAAGCGGCCGAGCAGCGGCTGGGGCCATTCGGTGAGGCCGGCGTTTTCCACCACCAGCCCTTCATCGTCCACCAGCACGAGGCCGGCGGCCTGCGCTGCGGCGCGCGCGCCATCGCGCACCAGCGCTTCTCGCTCGGCGTGGTCGACGATCACGTAAGCGTCGCGCAAGCGGGCGGCATAGTCGGCCGCGCCCGTGATGGTGATGTCACCGCTGTGGTGGAAACGGTGCCCACGCGTGACCGTGCCAGAGCGGATACCACCCACTTCGAGGTCGATCGCCTCGTCGCCCAGAATCGCGATGATGCCCGAGAGCGGGCGCACCCAGCGCAAGGATTCCGGGCTGAACGAGGCGGCGCCCCAGCGCTGCGACTTGGGCCAGGGAAACGCGCGGACGATCGCCGGGATGGCCTGGGCCAGCACATCCTTGGTCGCGCGGCCGGGCTTTTCGGTGATGGCGAACAGCACGCCATCGCGCTCGGTCAGTTGCTCGCGGGTCAACCCGGTCTTGCGCAGGAAGCCTTCCAATGCCTGCGGCGGGGCCGAGGCGCGTGGCCCCTTCACTTCCTCACTGACAGCTTGCGTGCCCAGCGGCAGATCGCGCGCGATCAGCGCCAGCCGGCGCGGCGTGGACCACACGGTGATCGCGCCCGGCGTCAGTCCGGCGGCGGTCAGTTCCTTGACGAACAGCTTTTCCAGATCGGCGCGCGCGCCGGCCTGCATCCGCGCGGGGATTTCTTCGCTGCGCAGTTCGAGCAGGAAATCGGCGGTCATGCGGCGTCTCGCTTGGGTGTGGTCAAGGTGGTGTCAGCGCCCTTCGACAGGCTCAGGGCGAACGGGGTGTGAGAACTGATCCGGAAGTCCGTTCGGGCTGAGCTTGTCGAAGCCCCCGGCGCAACAAACCGGCTCATGCGCTCCACCCCGGGAATTTCTGCGCCCATTCGTCCTTGTACTTGTCCATATAGGCTTCGCACGAACCGCGCGCGAGGTCGCGCACCTTGCCCATGTAGCTGGCGCGTTCTTGCACCGAGATCACGCCGCGCGCCTGCAACAGGTTGAACACGTGGCTGGCCTCGATCGCCTGTTCATAGGCCGGGATCGGCAGCTTGGCATCGAGGCAGTTGCGGCATTCAGCCACCGCCTTGTTGAACAGGTCGAACAGCGCGTCGGTGTTGGCGATCTCGAAGTTCCACTTCGACATCTGGCGTTCGTTTTCCAGGAACACCTGCCCATAGGTCACGCCGTGACTGTTGTAGGCCAGGTCATAGACGTTATCGACGCCTTGGATGTACATCGCCAGGCGTTCCAGGCCATAGGTCAGCTCGCCGGCCACCGGCTTGCAATCAAACCCGCCCATCTGCTGGAAATAGGTGAACTGGGTCACTTCCATCCCGTCGCACCACACTTCCCAGCCCAGGCCCCAGGCGCCCAGCGTCGGGCTTTCCCAATCATCCTCGACAAAGCGGATATCGTGCTGCAGCGGATCGACGCCAATGGCGCGCAGGCTGTCGAGATAGAGATCCTGCATGTCGGCCGGGCTCGGCTTCATGATCACCTGATACTGGTAATAATGCTGAAGCCGGTTGGGATTTTCGCCATAGCGGCCGTC
The DNA here is from genome assembly GCF_013149315.1 of Novosphingobium sp. SG754. NCBI lineage: Bacteria > Pseudomonadati > Pseudomonadota > Alphaproteobacteria > Sphingomonadales > Sphingomonadaceae > Novosphingobium > Novosphingobium sp. SG754. The sequence goes on from NZ_JABGCC010000004.1 coordinate 129,617, forward strand.
GGTTGGCCGGCGGCTGGGCTGGACATAGGCCGCGTTCCACGGCTCTGGTCCCAGCGAGCGCAGCGTGGTGGCCGGGTGAAACGTGCCCGCGCCCACGCGCATGTCATAGGGTTGCAGGACAAGGCAGCCCTTGTCGCTCCAATAGGCATGGAGGCGCAGGATCATGTCCTGCAGGCTGAGCGGCTTTGGTGCAGTATCGGCCATGGTGTGCCGCCCATGGCCGATGGCGCAGCGCAAATCAACCGCCAGCAGGCGCAACATGGGGACTTCCCATTGCGCGCTGCCCTGTGCATGGGACAAGGCATGCGCCGCTTCCTTGCCCAGATCCCCGCCCGCATCGCCGCCTGTGCCGCCATGGCGCTGCTGCAGGCCCCTTTTTCTGCCGATGCGCAGACCATCCCGCTGCCTGCGCCGCAAGCGGAGCAGGCCGATGCCGCGCCCTCGCGCCCGGCGCTGTGGAAAGTGGCTGACGCTGATACCACGATCTGGCTGTTCGGCACGATCCACATGCTGCCCAAGGGCGGCGCGCCGTGGCTGGTCGGCCCCGTCGCCAAGGCGCTGAACGGATCGGACACGCTGGTGACCGAGGTGACGCAGGCCGACATGCATGGGGCGATTGACACCGCGCCAGGCCTGCTGCCCAAGGGGCAGACCCTGACGGCCCTGCTGGGGCCGCAGCGCGCGGCGCGGCTGGCGGCCACACTCACCGCATCCGGCATGCCGGCCACGCAGCTGGATGGCTACAAGCCGTGGATGGCGGCCACCGCGCTGTCGATGCTGCCGCTGGTCCAGCGCGGCTATCAGCCTTCGCACGGCGTGGAAGCCGCACTGCAGGCGGCCCACCCGCAACGGCAAGCGGGTCTGGAAACCGTGGCGTTCCAGCTTGGCCTGATCGACAGCCTGCCCCAGGATGCACAGATCGCCTGGCTCGATAGCGTGGTCGCCCAGTACGACACGATCGGCGAACAGATCGCCGGCATCGTTGCGGCCTGGCGCCAGGGCAACGCCGAGGAACTGGGCAAGCTGATGACCGCCGACATGCAGGACGATCCCCGCCTGATCGACGCGCTGCTGATCCGCCGCAACGCCACCTGGGCCAAGTGGATCGAACAGCGGCTGAAAACGCCGGGCACCGTGTTCATGGCCGTGGGTGCCGGGCACCTGGCCGGCAAGGGCAGTGTGCAGGAAGACCTGGCGCGCGACGGCATCACTGTGACGCGGGTGCAATGACCATGACCATGCGCTGGAAACCGTTCCTCGTCGCCGCCCTGGCCCTGCTCGCTGCGGCGTGTCACAAGGCAGCACCACCGCCGCTGCCGGCCAAGGTGGCGCTGTGGGAAATCGCCGATACCAGCGGCACGCGCGGCTGGATATTCGGCACGGTGCATGCCTTGCCCGCTGGCGTGCAATGGCGCCGCCCGGCGATCGACCACGCGCTGGCCAATGCCGATCGCCTGGTGCTGGAAATCGCCCAGCCGCTCGATGGCAATGTTGCCGGCGTGGCCCTGGCGCGCCTCGCCTATACCCCTGGCCTGCCGCCGCCCTCGGCGCGCGTGGCGATGAAGTATCGCGATGCCCTGGCAAAGGTTTACAAAGACCTCAACCTGACCGACGCACAGTTCCAGAACGAGGAATCCTGGGCGGTCGCCCTACAGATCGCTGCGATCGGTGGGCAGAAGGAAGGCATGGACCCAGCCAGCGGGGTGGAGCCGCAACTGCGCAAGCTGATCGGGGGCAAGCCGGTAGCGGGCCTGGAAACGCTGGACGGGCAGTTTGGCATATTCGATGCCCTGCCCGATCGCGCGCAGCAGACCCTGTTGGAACAGGTCGCCGTGGAAGCGGCCGATAACCGCGATGACGATGCCGACATGGTGCGCCTGTGGCTGCGCGGCGATGACCTGGGCATTGCCCGCGAAAGCCAGAAGGGCTTTCTGTCTGATCCCACGCTGCACCAGGCGCTGCTTACCGCGCGCAACGCGGCCTGGGCCAGTCAGATCGATGCCATACTCAAGGATGGCGCCGCCCCCTTCATCGCCGTGGGCGCGGCGCACGTGGCCGGCAGCGATGGCCTGCCCGCGCTGCTCCAGGCCAAGGGCTGGCTGGTGCGCCGGGTGGAGTGATCGCGCACGCCCCTTGCTTTTTCGGCCCGATCCGCTAAGGGCCGCCGCTTCCCCGTCATGGTCATCCCTGGAGGCGTGGCGGAAGGAACATGCAACAGATTTATTTCGGAAGGTATTTCACATGAGCGAGACGCTGACCCTGTCGGCTGAGCTGCGCGAACGGGCAGGCAAGGGAGCCTCCCGTGCCCTGCGCCGCGAAGGCCGCACTCCTGCCGTGGTTTATGGCGGCAACCAGGAACCGGTTGCCATCCACCTCGAAGAAAAGGAACTGGCACGTGCCTTGGGCACCGGCCACTTCTTCAACTCGATCGTCGAACTGACCATCGGCGGCAAGAAGGTCCGCACTCTGCCCAAGGACGTGGCTTTCCACGCCGTGAGCGACCGTCCGCAGCACGCAGACTTCCTGCGCGTGAGCGCGAATGCCGAAGTGCACGTGAACGTGCCCGTGGTGTTCCAGAACGAAGAAAAGGCCCCCGGCATCAAGCAGGGCGGCGTGCTCAACGTTGTGCGCCACGAACTGGAACTGGTGTGCGAAGCCAACAAGATCCCCGATGACATCATCGTCGATCTCTCGGGCCTGGAAATCGGCGATTCGGTGCACATCAGCGCCGTGAAGCTGCCGGCCGGCGCCCGCTCGGCGATCACCGACCGCGATTTCACCATCGCTACGATCGCCACGCCGACCGTTCTGACCGAGGAAGAAGAAGCTGCTGCTGGCGAAGCCAGCGAAGGCTGATCTTTCCGGCACGGCAGCTTTCGGGCTGTCGCATCGGTTCAAGGAACCCCTCCCCAACCGGGAGGGGTTCTTTTTTGCGCCGCGCCCATGCAATAGGCACGCGCGCCCTCACCGCAAAACACCCTGCAAACTCCAACCACAACCGGAGCGTCTGCCATGCAAGTCTGGGTTGGCCTGGGAAATCCCGGCCCGCAATACGCCCTGCACCGCCACAACGTGGGCTTCATGGCGCTCGACACGATTGCCGATGTCCACGGCTTTGGCCCGGTGCAGAAGAAGTTCCAGGGCTGGGTGCAGGAAGGCCGCATCGGCGCGCAGAAGATCATCCTGCTCAAGCCCGCCACGTTCATGAACGAAAGCGGCCGCGCCGTGGGCGAGGCACTGCGCTTCTACAAGCTCGCCACCGATGCCCTCACCGTGTTTCATGACGAACTGGACCTGGCGCCGTTCAAGGTGAAAGTGAAACAGGGCGGCGGCCATGCTGGGCACAATGGCCTGCGCTCGATCGACCAGCACTGTGGCGCGGAATTCCGCCGCGTGCGCCTGGGCATCGGCCACCCCGGCCACAAGGACCGCGTGACCGGTTATGTGCTGGGCCCCTTTGCCAAGGCGGAGCACGATGACCTGGTCACCATGCTGGGCGCCGTGGCAGCAGAAGCCGATCGGCTGGCCCAAGGCGACGATACTCGCTTCATGAGCGATGTGGCCCGGCGCCAGCAGGATTGAAACGCGCCAGCAAGATTGAAATGTCCTGAAAAGGTTAACGCGAATTTCCGGAAAAACCGTCGGAATCGCTTACAACCGACACACCCGTGAAACGGCGTTAACCACCAAAAAGCGCTGATTTCTGCAATTGGCACCGCTTTTGCTTTTACCTCTGTCAACCAAGACAGTGCATTCGGATCTAATGGTTCGAACGTCTGCCTTCCAGTTTGAAACTTCAAGTTTGACAGGGGACTGACCATGAAGCGTTCGATTGCCATCCTCGCCGCCGCGCTGACCACCACCATCGCTGCTGCCCCGGCCCACGCCACCTTCTTCCACACCCACTATTGCAACTGCGGCCACTCGGCCGGCGCCGCGATGTGCGGCAGCACCTCGTCGACTTCGACCTCGACCTCGGGTGGCAGCACCACGTCTTCGACCACCTCGTCCACCTCGGGCGGTTCGACCACGTCGTCGACTTCGGGTGGCAGCACCACTTCGACCTCGACCGGCGGCTCGACCACCTCGTCGACCTCGGGCGGCAGCACTACCTCGTCGTCGACCGGTGGCACCGACGTGCCGGAACCGGGCATGCTGGGCCTGATGGGCGCTGGCCTGGCTGGCCTGGCGTTCGTGCGTCGCCGCCGCCGCTGATCGCGGCACGCGGGCCTGGGGGCACCAGCACAGGGACGGGCCGGCACGCCTTGCGCATGCCGCCCGGCTGGCCCAAATCCCGCCGCCACGCGATGTTTCTCCAAAAATGCCGTCCAAGCCTGGCTTGGGCGGCATTTTTGCGTTCGGAAGAGGTCTATGGCCTCAACGTGCCTGGGCGCGAGCGAGATCGGCGCGGAACAGGCGGTTGGCCGGATCGGCATCGACTGCGCTCTGCATCAGGCGTTGGGCGGCGGCCATGTCCTGCCCGGCGTTGAGCCGCACGAGGCCAGCGATGTGCAGCATGTCGGGATCGCGCGGCGCCTGGGCCAAGGCGCGGTCGGCATAGGCGATCGCGTCCTGGTGGCGGCCAGCGTTGGTGCAGGCCACCGCCAGCCGCTTGAGCACTTCGGGATCGCTGCCATTGCCCAGCAGCGTGGTATAGGCGGTAATCGCTGCGGCCCAATCGCGCCGGCCCAGCGCCGCCTGCCCATCGGCAGCCAGGCGCTGGTCCTGCTGCCACTGGCCGGAGCGGAGCCGCGCCGCCAGCGCATCGGCCGAGGGATCACCCGCTGCCCGCGCCGCGCGCAGGGCCAGATCCAGCTCGCGCTGCCCGGCCAGCAGCGAATCCGACAAGGGCTTGACGGTGCGCAACGCCGTGGCCGGATCGCCGGTGGCCAGCTGCGCTTCGGCCAGCATCATGCGCGAATAGGGATTTTGCGGCGAGAGCAGCAGCGCGCGGGCAAAGATCACGCGGGCCTGCTCGGGATGGCCCAGACGCAGCAACGCCTCGGCATAGGTCAGCCCATTGGGGGTGCGTGGATCGAGATCGACCTCGTGCGGCGCCAGCAATTGCCGCACCTTTTCCCAGTCGCCCTTTTCGCTGGCGAACTGCACCTGCAGATCGAGCACGCGTGAATCGCCCGGCGCGAGGCGCGCGGCCTTGCCAATCAGGCCGATCGCGCGGTCGAGCTGGCTTTGCATGTCAGCCAGGTTGGCCCGCTCGATCAGCGGCTCGATCCGGCGGGGATAGGCGGCGATTGCGCGGTCATAAGCAGCGCCGGCCGCGTCTAGCTGGCCTTGCCTGATCCGCAGCGCCCCTTCGACCATCGCGGTATCGAGGCCCTTGGGATCGAGCCGCTGCATCACGGCCAGGACCTGGTCGGCCCCGGCAAAATCTTCGGCCGTGATCAGGAAGCGGGCATAGTCGCGCGCGAGTTGCACATTATCGCCGGCGGCCATGCCCTGGCGAAATGCAGAAAGCGCCTGGGCATTGTCGCCCAGCGCCTGGTGCGCTGCGGCCCGCAGGCGCCAGGCATTGGCATCGCCATCCTGGCCCAGCAGCGACAGCGCCTGGCGCGGCAGGCCGCGCAGCAGGGCTGCTTCGGCCTTCATGCGGTTGACCGCCGGCCCGCCACCGCCGGCATCTTCCAGCCGCGTCAGCGTTGCCTGCGCGCCATCGCCATCGCCCATCTGCAACTGCGCACGGGCGAGCAGCCGCAGCAGCGCCTGCGTGTCGGCGGCGGGCAGCTTGCCCGAGTCGAGCGCGCTCAGTGCTTCCATGCGTGCGGTCACGAAATCCTGCGCGGCAAAGGCGCTGCGGGCCTTGGCGGCATGGGCGGCGGGATTGTCGCCACAGCCGGCCAGCACCAGGGCCAGCGCCAATGCAGGGGTGATCAGCGCGCCGCGCGGCAGACCGGGACGGGCATGGAAGGGCAAAAACGATGGCAGGTTGGCGCGCCTCATGCCGGTTGCCATGCCAGCAAGGCCTGAAACTTCGGTGAAGATTGCCGACCGGCCACGCAAAACCCCTTGCCACAGGGCGCTGCCCCCTTGACCTTGGGCCTACAAGCCACCATCGCGGCCGGCAATATGCGGCCCCGCATCGGCTTGGGGCCATAGCCAAGGACACGAAGATGGGTTTTCGTTGCGGGATCGTCGGCCTTCCCAATGTCGGCAAGTCGACGCTGTTCAACGCGCTGACCGAAACGCAGGCGGCCCAGGCCGCCAACTATCCGTTCTGCACGATCGAACCCAACGTGGGCAATGTCGGCGTGCCCGACGCCCGGCTCGATACCCTGGCCAAGATCGCCGGCAGCCAGAAGATCATCCCCACCCAGCTTGGCTTTGTCGACATCGCCGGCCTGGTGCGCGGTGCATCCAAGGGTGAAGGCCTCGGCAACCAGTTTCTGGGCAATATCCGCGAAGTGGATGCGATCATCCATGTGCTGCGCTGCTTTGAAAACGACGATATCCAGCATGTCGACAACCGCGTCGATCCGCTGTCGGACGCCGATACGGTGGAAACCGAGCTGATGCTGTCGGACCTGGAAAGCCTGGAAAAGCGCGTGCCCGCCGCCGCCAAGAAGGCGACCAGCGGCGACAAGGAAGCCAAGGCCATGGCCTCGGTGCTGGGCCAGGCGCTGGAATTGCTGCGCGAGGGCAAGCCGGCCCGCCTCACCCAGCCCAAGGATGACGAGGAAGAGCGCCTGTTCAAGCAGGCGCAGCTGCTCACCGCCAAGCCGGTGCTCTATGTCTGCAACGTGGAAGAAGAAAGCGCCGCCACCGGCAATGCCCACTCCGCCCGCGTGTTTGAAAAGGCCAAGGCCGAAGGCGCCGAAGCCGTGGTGGTCTCTGCCGCGATCGAAGCCGACCTGATCGGCATGGACAGCGAGGAACGCCTGGCGTTCCTGGCCGAACTGGGCCTGCATGAAACCGGTCTCAACCGCGTGATCCGCGCCGGGTATGACCTGCTGCACCTGCTGACCTTCTTCACCGTCGGCCCCAAGGAAGCCCGCGCCTGGACCGTCCATCAGGGCGCCAAGGCCCCCGAGGCTGCCGGCGAAATCCACTCCGACATGCAGCGCGGCTTCATCCGCGCCGAAACCATCGCCTTTGACGATTTCGTCTCGCTGGGCGGCGAGGCGGGCGCGCGCGATGCCGGCAAGCTGCGCCAGGAAGGCAAGGAATACATCGTCAAGGACGGCGATGTGATGCACTTCAAGTTCAACGTCTGAACCTGTTCGATCGGATGGTTGACGCATGGGGAAAGCAGGTTCACCCTGCCCCCCATGCGACACTATGAAGATCTGGAAGTGGGCGCCGTTGCCCGGTTCGGGCAACGCCACGTCACGCGAGAGGAAGTGGTGGAATTTGCGGGCAAGTATGACCCGCAACCGTTCCACCTGTCTGACGAGGCGGCCGCCGCCACGCACTTCGGGCGGCTTTCCGCCAGTGGCTGGCACACCTGTGCCATGACCATGGCGATGATCGTGGAAGAGCAGGACCGCGCCGGCCACCAGGGCCTTGGTTCACCCGGCATTGACGAACTGCGCTGGCGCCACCCGGTCTATCCCGGCGACACGCTGCGCGTGGAAACCACGATCCTGAGCAAGCGGCGCAGCCAATCGCGCCCGGAAATGGGCCTGTTCCGCGCCGAAACCCGCGTGCTCAACCAGGATGGCGTGATCGTACTGACCATGGTGAGCAACGCCATGGTGAGCACGCGCGACCCCAACGGCATCGACTGAACAGGCAGGGTCCATGAAAAAGGGCGCGCGTGGCATTGGCCACACGCGCCCGTTTCCTTGCATCAGATGTGCGTGATCACATCTTCTGGGCAGAGGTCTGATCGGCCGTGACCGGACGACGCAGGCCAGCATGGTGCTTGGCCTGGTGATGACGTGCGTGATGCTTCTTGGCCTTCTTGGGGTGGGTCTTGGCCCACTTCCAACGCTCGAGCGAGCGCAGGCGCGTTTCCAGGCTGTCAGCCCGGCTACCGGCCGATTGCGCCGCCATCGAGGCGGCCTGGGCGGCCGAACCGGCGCTCTGTGCGGCAGTCATCGCGTTGTTGGCCGAGCCCTGCGCCTGCGCCGCAGCCTGTGCCGCGGAATCGGCCGAACCCTGCGCCCGCTGCGCCGTCATTACGCCTTCATCAGCGCGCGCCTGTGCCTGATCGGCCGCAGCCTGGGCCCGCTTAACCGATCCGGTGGTTGCACACCCTGCCAGCGCCATTGGCAGAAGTGCGGAAAGCAACACGATGTGACGACCCTTGTTCATAGGCGTTTCCCTTAGTCTTTGGCGCCCCCGCGCGATGCAAGACGCATGAGAGGGCAAAGAGTCACGCCGAAATGGACCGAAACGCGCCAGATTGGTGCTTTTGCAAGATATGGTGCGCAAACCTACATCGGCTTGCACTGCACATTGCCCTTGGCGGTATAAACCGGGCGGCTATCGGCGTCGGAAATCACCAGTTGCCCGTCAAAGCTGTCGATCACGCCCATCGTCTTGGCCTTGCCATCATCGATCCGCGTCAGCGTCAGCGCCCACTCGCGCCCGGTATAGTGCGACCAGCCGTGCTGCGGCAGCTTGGCACTGCCCTTGTCGGCGGCCAATACCACGATCTGATCCTTGATCTTGATGAGGCCGCGATCTTCCTGCGCCAGCAGCACCGCCCCCATGCCACCATTGTCAGGCACGAAGTTGCATCCCGATCCGGTCAGCTTGCCTTTGGTGATGTCGAAAAAGTCGATGACCTGCGGGCTGATCTCCTGCGCCGGTGCCCGCTCCTTCTGCGCCGCCTCAACCTGGGCAATCGCCGCATCGTCGCTTTGCTGCGGGGCCTTGTGACACGCGGCGAGCAAAACCAGAGGCAGGGCAATAGCGGCACGATGCATGGGGTCTCTCCCGTAAAGGTCTTTGATCTGGATAATCGTGGAACAGCTGGCGACCAAACGGTTCCTCGCCCCCCTCCACCACGCGCTGCGCGCGCGTTTCCCCTCCCCCGGTGGGGGAGGATCTTCTCCCTGAACAAATCCTCCCCCACCGGGGGAGGTGGCGGGCCGCAGGCCCGACGGAGGGGGCGCTATTTCCGCCCGAACAGCTTCTCGATATCGCCGTGGGCCAGCTTCACCCAAGTCGGCCGGCCATGATTGCATTGGCCAGAGCGTGGGGTCACTTCCATTTCGCGCAGCAGGGCGTTCATTTCCGGCACCGACAGCACGCGGCCGGCGCGCACCGAGCCGTGACAGGCCATCGTTGCCAGCACCAGGTCGAGCCGCTCGCCCAGCAATAGTGCGTCACCGTGCTTGGCGAGGTCATCAGCCACGTCGCGCACCAGGGCCTGGACATCGCCCTTAGCCAATGCTGCCGGCACGCTGCGCACCAGCATGGCCGCCGGGCCAAAGCGTTCGAGCGCGAGGCCGAAATCGGCAAGGCGCGGGGCGGCTTCTTCAAGGCGGTCGCACGATGGTTCATCGAGGTCGACCACTTCGGGCAGCAAGAGGGCCTGGGCGGGAGCCGTGCCCTCGCCTGCGCCGGCGGCGCGGAGGCGTTCGAGGACGAGGCGTTCGTGCGCGGCGTGCTGGTCGACGATGACCAGACCATCGCTTGCCTCAGCCACGATATAGGTCTTGGCCACCTGGCCCCGCGCCACGCCGAGCGGATGCTCCACCGCCTCGGGCACCGGCTCGGCCGCCGTTTCGGCGCGGGCCACGGGCGGCGCCATCACGCCGGCCTCATAGCCGCGCCACGCCTGCCCCGCCTCGCTCACGCGGGCGGGCTGATAGGACGGCGTGAAGATGCTGCCCTGGCGCGCCGGTTCTGGCGCGGGTGGCGGGGTGAAGAGTGGCGCCGGCGCAACCGGTTCGGCCTGCCAAGAACGCATCGCGCCGGCATCGGGCGCCTGGGCAGAGCGGCGATCGCCGGTGGAGAGCGCCTGGCGCAGGCCGGTGACGATCAGCCCGCGCACCAGCGCACTGTCGCGGAAGCGCACTTCGGTCTTGGCAGGATGGACGTTCACGTCCACCTCTGCGGCCGGCACATCAAGGAACAGCGCCAGCACGGCATGGCGATCACGCGCCAGCATATCGGCATAGGCGCCGCGCACCGCGCCGAGCAGCAGCCGATCTTTCACCGGCCGGCCGTTGACGAACAGGTACTGGTGATCGGCCACGCCACGGTTGTAGGTCGGCAGGCCCGCCACGCCCATCAGGTGATAGTCGCCACGCAGCAGATCGACGGCCACGGCATTGTCGGCCAGTTCGCGTGCCACCAGTTGCGCCACGCGCGCGGCCAGGGTGTCACCAGGCTGGACATGCAGCGCGCGGCGCCCGTCATGCTCCAGCGTAAAACCGATATCGGGCCTGGCCATGGCCAGGCGCCGCACGACATCGAGGCTGGAGGCCCATTCCGAACGCGGGCTGCGCAGGAACTTGCGCCGCGCCGGGATCTTGCCAAACAGGTCTTCCACCCGCACCCGCGTGCCGGGCGGCAGCGCGGCGGGGCCTTCGTTCACCAGCGTGCCATGGTCGATGGTGCGTTTCCACGCCTCGCCATCGGCGCGGCTGCGGCTTTCGATGGTGACGCGCGCGACCGAGGCGATCGAAGGCAGCGCCTCTCCGCGAAAGCCCAGTGTTGCGACCAGCTCGATCGCCTCGTCGGGCAGTTTCGAGGTGGCGTGGCGTTCCAATGCCAGGGCGATCTCGTCCGCGCGCATGCCACAGCCATCGTCGGTCACTTCGATCAGGCCGAGGCCACCTTCGGCCAGACGCACCGAAATCTGCCCCGCGCCGGCATCGATGGCGTTTTCGACGAGTTCCTTGAGCGCACTGGCGGGGCGCTCCACCACCTCGCCAGCCGCGATGCGGTTGATCAGCGTGTCGGGCAGGCGGCGGATGACGCGGGGTGTGGTGGTCATGATCCTGGCAAGGTAGCGACGAACGTGCCCTTTTTCGAGACGGGCAGCATGACTTATCCCATGCCGGCAGTGCACAAAATATTGGGTTTTCCCCCCCGCTTGCGCTAATGAGCCGCCTTCCCCGGGCGCTCACTTTTGCGCATAGGCCACCCATTGCGGTTGGTACCGCGCGCGAATCACACGGATTTTCTGATGGCATCGATGTTTTCCCGATTCTTCAAGTTCGGTTCCCAGAACATTGCGATCGACCTCGGCACGGCGAATACCCTCGTCTATGTCCAGGATCGCGGCATTGTTCTCAACGAACCCTCGGTCGTTGCCATCGAAACGCTGAACGGCATCAAGAAGGTCAAGGCCGTGGGCGATGACGCCAAGATGATGATGGGCAAGACGCCCGACAGCATCGAGGCGATCCGCCCGCTGCGCGACGGCGTGATTGCCGACATCGAAGTGGCGGAAGAAATGATCAAGCATTTCATCCGCAAGGTGAACGGCAGCAAGAGCCTGCTGCGCTACCCGGAAATCGTGATCTGCGTGCCCTCAGGCTCCACCTCGGTGGAACGCCGCGCGATCCGCGACGCGGCCAGCAATGCCGGCGCCAGCCAAGTCTATCTGATCCTCGAACCGATGGCCGCCGCGATCGGTGCCGACATGCCCGTCACCGAGCCGGTCGGCTCGATGGTGGTCGACATCGGCGGTGGCACCACCGAAGTGGCCGTGCTCTCGCTGCGCGGCCTGGCTTACACCACCTCGGTGCGTGTCGGCGGGGACAAGATGGACGAGGCCATCGTCAGCTATGTCCGCCGGCACCACAATCTTCTCATTGGAGAAGCCACGGCCGAGCGGATCAAGAAGGACTATGGCATCGCGACGATGCCGGCCGATGGCATTGGTGAAACGATCCACATCAAGGGCCGCGACCTGGTCAATGGCGTGCCCAAGGAAATCACCATCACCCAGGCCAACGTGGCCGAGGCGCTGTCTGAACCGATCGGCGCCATCGTCGAAGGCGTGCGCATCGCGCTGGAGAATACCGCACCCGAACTGGCTGCCGATATCGTCGACCAGGGCATCGTGCTGACCGGTGGTGGCGCGCTGATCCGCGGGCTGGACGAGCACCTGCGCGAGGAAACCGGCCTGCCGGTGAGCGTGGCGGAAGATCCACTCTCGTGCGTGGCGCTCGGCACCGGCCGCGCCATGGAAGATCCGATCTATCGCGGCGTGCTGATGACCGCCTGAGGAATGCCGGATTTGGAGCCAGGGACGCACGCGGTGCCAGGACGGTTCAGCCGGCCTTCATCGCGTCTCTGGCTTTGGCATAGTGTAGAGTATCAGGGGTAGAATATCATGGCGCGGTCGCCTGACCGGCGCCCGGGCTTTTCGCGCAGGGCGCAATACGGGATCTTTACTGGCTACGTGATCGCCATTCTGGGCGTCGTGGCGGGTCTCGTTGTGCTTGGCGTATCGATGTTCAACCCGGAAGCCTTTGCCTTTGCCCGCACCACCGCGAGCGAAGTGGCGCGCCCCCTGGGCCAGGCGGGCGCGGAAACGCGCAGCGCCAGCCAGGGTGTGTTCGCGGCGATCGGCGCCTATTTCAATGCCGGCCGCCAGAACGCCGCGCTCACCCGCGAAGTGCAGGCTGCGCGGGCCGATGCAGTGACGATGCATGCGCTGCAACAGGAAAATGCCCGGCTCAAGGCGCTGCTCGGGATTGTCGACCCCGCGTTCAAGCCGGTGACCGGCGCGCGCCTGATCGGTTCTACTGCCACCTCCACCCGGCGCTTTGCCGTGCTGTCCGTGGGCACCCACCAGGGCGTGCAGACCGGCCAGCCGGTGCGCGCCGCCGGTGGCCTGATCGGCCGCGTGGTGGAAACAGGGCCGGATACCGCGCGCGTGCTGCTGGTGACTGATCCTGATAACGTGGTGCCGGTGCGCCGTGCGTCCGATGGGTTGACCGCGTTCGTCCAGGGCGGCGCCAACGGCAAGATCGAAATCCGCCTGATCAACACCGGCGTTGCCACGCTGCACGTGGGCGATGTCTTTGTCACGTCGGGTTCGGGCGGGCTCTATCCGCCGGGCATCCCGGTGGCCGTCGCCACCCAGCCGCACCGCGATGGCGCCACGGGCCACCTGGCCAGCGATCCGGCCGATGCTGATTTCGTGGTGGTGCTGCCCGCCTGGCAGGCCAATGCCCAGGCCGCGCTGGTGGCCGCGCAAAAGGCCGCGCCCCCGCCGCCGGCCGACGATAACACCCCGTAAGGCCTCCCGCGATGCCGCTCCCCTTTCTGCCCGCACGGCCCGAAGACCTTGTGCGGCGACGCCTCAATCGCGGGCCATTGCCGTTTCTGGCCAAGGGCTTGCCGTGGCTGTCGATCATGCTGGCATCGATGGTGACGTTCTCGCCGGTGGTCGCCTCGGCGCCGGTGCTGCCACCGCTCGGCTTCATGACCCTGCTGGGCTGGCGTCTGTTGCGGCCCACGCTGCTGCCGATCTGGGCCGGGCTGCCGCTGGGCCTGTTCGACGATCTTTACAGCGGGCAGCCGTTTGGCAGCGGCATCGTGCTGTGGTCCCTCACCATGCTGGCGATGGACGTGATCGATGAAAAGTTCCTGTGGCGCGGCTTTATCCAGGATTGGTTGACCGCTGCCACGCTGCTGAGCGCCTATGTCGTGCTCACGGCGGCCTTTGCCGGTCTGGTCACCAGCTATCCCCTGCCCGTCACGGTCGGTCCGCAGGTGCTGCTGACCGTGCTGCTTCATCCCGTGGTCACGCGCATTGTCGCGCTGCTCGATCGCATTCGCCTGCTCCCGCTCAAAAGGCTGTGACGTGAAGCAGAAGCTGCCGTTGACTTCGGCAATCCTGACCAACCGCTTTGAACGCCGCACGTTCGTGCTGGGCATGGCCCAGGCCAGCGTCGGCGTGCTGCTGGCCACGCGCCTGGCCTATCTCGCGATCTTCGAGAACGACAAGTACAAGGCGGCGTCGGAAAGCAACCGCGTCAACCTGTCGCTGATCCCGCCGCGGCGCGGCTGGGTGCTCGATCGCAATGGCGCCGCGCTGGCCTCCAACCGTGCCGATTTCCGCGTCGACGTGATCCCCGATCGTCTGGTCAATCCCGACGATACCCTGTCCAAGCTGTCGGGCCTGCTCGGACTGACGGCGGACAAGGTCAGCGACATCAAGGACAAGCTCGACAAGGTGCGCGGATTCCAGCCGGTGGAAGTGGCCGCCAAGCTGGACTGGGACAAGTTTGCCGCCGTCAGCGTGCGCCTGCCCGAGATGCCCGGCGTGATCCCGCAGCGCGGCTATTCGCGCTATTATCCCACCGGGCCTTCGGTGGGGCACCTGGTCGGCTACGTCGGTCCCGCCTCGGCCGAGGATTACGAGCGCGAACACAATCCGCTGCTCATCACACCGGGTTTCAAGATCGGCAAGGATGGTCTTGAAAAGCATTTCGAAACCCGCCTGCGCGGGGTGCCTGGCGCGCGCCGGGTAGAGGCCACGGCAACTGGCCGCGTGGTGCGCGACCTGGGCACGCGCGAAGACGTGCCCGGCCAGCCGATCCAGCTGACCATCCTGGGCGGGCTGCAGGACTATGCCGCGCGGCGCATTGGCCTGGAATCCGGCTCGGTCGTGGTGATGGACTGCGCCACCGGTGACGTCCTCGCGATGGTGTCGATGCCGTGCTACGATCCCAACAGCTTTTCCGACGGCATCGGCCGCATCGAATGGAAAATGCTGTCGGAAGACGACCACGTGCCCTTGCGCAACAAGGTGCTGCGCGGGCTCTATCCCCCCGGCTCGACGGTCAAGCCGCTGGTCGCGCTCTCGTTCCTCGAGGCCGGGCTCGATCCCAAGGCCTCGGTCAACTGCGCCGGGGGGCTGCGCGTGGGCAACCGCGTGTTCCACTGCTGGAACCACCACGGCCACGGCCAGACGGATATGCTCAAGGGCATCTATCAGTCGTGCGACGTCTATTTCTATCACTTCGCCCAGCAGATCGGCATGGACAAGATCGCCGCCATGGCGCGGCGCCTGGGGCTGGGCCAGGAATTTCCCATGCCCTATCCCGGCCAATCCTATGGCACGGTGCCCGATCCCGCGTGGAAGCTGCGCAAGTACCACAAGGAATGGGCGATCTATGACACGGTGAATGCCACTATCGGTCAAGGCTATATGCTGGTGAACCCGCTGCAGCAGGCAACGATGGTGTCGCGCATCGCCTCGGGCCTGCAACTCACCCCGCGCCTGATGCTCGACAAGCATGCCGCGCCCCCGCCCTCGATGGGCTTTGCCCAGGAACACCTTGATCTCATTCATGCGGCGATGAACGAAGTGGTCAACGGGCGCGGCACGGCGGGCAAGGCGCGCATCCCGATCGATGGCGTGCTGATGGCCGGCAAGACCGGCACGGCGCAGGTCGTCGGCCTGCAACACGGCAATGGCAAGAACGTGGAATGGAAGCGGCGCGACCATGGCCACTTCATCTGCTTCGCGCCGTTCGACAAGCCGCGCTATGCCTGCGCCGTGGCGATCGAGCATGGCGGCGGCTCGCCCAGCGCCTATCCGATCGCACGTGACGTGATGACCTACCTGTTCGATCCGGCCAAGGCGATGGCCGCGCTGGAGGAACTGGAAAAGGGCTGGGGCGGCAACGTGCAGCAGCGCATGGCCGCCCGCTACAACACCTTTGCCGCGCAATATGGCGCCAGTGCCCCGCGTGCGCCCGACGAGGCGCAGGCGAGCCAGGTGGTGGAAGACGAAAACAAGCCGCCTCCGCCGCCGGCCGCTCCGCAAACCGATGCAGCGCCCCCGGCACCCGAACCCGATGCGCCCCAGCCGCAGCCGACGCCGAGCCCGGCCTCTGGCGGCACCCAGGCGGGCGGTGCCGCGCCCAACGGGGGGCAGTGATCGCCATGCGCCGCGCCTATGTTCCCACCGGTCTTTCCCGCCAGCCCTGGGGCGTGCTGCTGCCGCTGCTGATGCTGGTGTGCTTTGGCGGGGCCGTGCTCTATTCGGCGGCCGGCGGGCATTTCCAGCCCTGGGCGCTGATGCACGTCGCCCGCTTCTTCGTGTTCCTGACCATGGCCATGGTGCTGGCGCGCGTGCCGCAGGATTGGTTCCGGCGGGCCGCCCTGCCCCTCTATGGCCTGCTTTGCGTGCTGCTGGTGCTGGTGGAACTGATCGGCGGCATCGGCGGGGGCAGCCAGCGCTGGCTCAATCTCGGGTTCATGACGCTGCAACCCTCGGAACTGATGAAGCCGGGCATCGTGCTGGTGCTCGCCTGGTTCTACAGCGTGCTGCCGACGGGCGAAACGCGCAGCTGGCGCGCCGTGGCGCCGGCCATGGGCCTGCTTGGCTTTCCAGCCGCTTTCGTCATGCTCCAGCCTGATCTGGGCACCGCGCTTGCCATCTGCTTTGGCGGGGTGGTGGTGATGTTCCTGGCCGGCCTGCCGCTGCGCTGGTTCCTGGGTGCAGGTGGCGCGGGGGCGGTCATCGCGCCGCTGGCGTTCTTCTTTGCCCTGCACGATTACCAGCGCAAGCGCGTGCTGGTGTTCATGGACCCGGAAAGCGATCCGCTGGGGTCGGGCTATCACATCACGCAGTCCAAGATCGCGATCGGTTCGGGCGGATTTTTCGGCAAGGGTTTCGGCAATGGCTCGCAAAGCCATCTCGATTACCTGCCCGAAGCCCACACCGACTTCGTCTTTGCCACCATGGCCGAAGAATGGGGCATGCTGGGCGGCCTGTTCGTGCTGCTGGTGTTCGGTCTCATCATGCGCTGGGGCCTGAAAGTGGCGATGAACGCGCCTGACCGGTTTTCCCGCCTGCTGGCCGCGGGGATGACCGCGACGATCTTTTTCTATGCCTGCATCAACATGATGATGGTCATGGGCCTGGCGCCCGTGGTGGGCATTCCCTTGCCGTTCCTGAGCCACGGCGGCTCGTCGATGATGACCAACATGATCTGCATCGGCACGATCATGGCGGTCGATCGGTGGAGCCGGCGGAGTTCCACAGGTCTTTCCTAAAAAAGTTGAAATTGGGGCTTGGCAGGGGCGGAGAAATCGCTATTGGGGCCGCTCCCGGGCGGCGACGGTCGCTCGGGAACCCGGACGCATAGCTCAGTTGGTAGAGCAGCTGACTCTTAATCAGCGGGTCCTAGGTTCGAGCCCTAGTGCGTCCACCATCCTACTTCCGGTGCACCAACACCGGCCTGCCCGAACAGCAGGTGTGGACGCATAGCTCAGTTGGTAGAGCAGCTGACTCTTAATCAGCGGGTCCTAGGTTCGAGCCCTAGTGCGTCCACCATCTCTTCTTCCGGTGCCATACACCGGCCTGCCACAACCGGCATGGACGCATAGCTCAGTTGGTAGAGCAGCTGACTCTTAATCAGCGGGTCCTAGGTTCGAGCCCTAGTGCGTCCACCACCGTTACCTGGCAGCAGACGCACCAGCGTCATCCCCCTTATCGCAGATCGAGAACCACGCGCCCTTCGATGGTGCCGGCGGTCATCCGTTCGAACGTGGCGTTGATATCCTCCAGCTTCACCGTTTCCACCGTCGCGCGCACCTTGCCTGCGGCGGCAAAGTCCAGCGCCTCGATCAGGTCGAGCCGCGTGCCGACGATCGAGCCGCGCACGGTGATGCCGCCCAGCACGGTGTTGAAGATCGACAGCGGGAAATCGCCCGGTGGCAAGCCGGTCAGCACCACGGTGCCGCCGCGCGCGGCCATGCCCAGCGCCTGTTCGAACGCCTTGCGCGATACGGCCGTGACCAGCACGCCTTGCGCGCCGCCACAATGCGCCTGAACGAACGCAGCGGCATCGTCCTGCACGGCGTTGACGGTAAGCTCTGCGCCCAGCCGGCGGGCAAGATCGAGCTTCGCCTCGTCCACATCCACCGCGATCACCTTGCGGCCCATGGCCTTGGCATATTGCACCGCCATGTGCCCCAGCCCGCCGATGCCCGAAATGGCCACCCAGTCACCCGGCTTGGTATCGGTCATCTTGAGGCCCTTGTAGACCGTGACCCCGGCGCACAAGATCGGGGCGACTTCCACAAGATCGAGCCCTGCGGGAATGTGGCCGACATAGGCTGCATCGGCCAGGGCATATTCGGCAAAGCCGCCGTTGACCGAATAGCCGGTGTTCTGCTGCTCGTGGCAAAGGGTTTCCCAGCCGCCCAGGCAATGCGGGCAATGGCCGCAGGCCGAATGCAGCCAGGGCACGCCCACGCAATCGCCTTCCTTCACACCCACCACGCCCGGCCCCACAGCCACGACATGGCCCACGCCCTCGTGCCCGGGAATGAACGGTGGCTGGGGCTTGACCGGCCAATCGCCACAGGCGGCGTGCAAATCGGTGTGGCACACCCCGCAGGTGGCGATCCGCACCAGCACCTGGCCGGGGCCGGGCTGCGGGATGGGCACGCGCTCGATCGTCAGCGGTTGCCCAAAGGCATGCACCACGGCGGCTTTCATCGTTTCGGCCATTGCCATTCTCCATGTTTCGCCAATGACATGGAGAATGGCATGAACTGCCGGGGGGTGGCTTTGGCCTCGATCAACGATGGCCATGTGCCAGCGTAAAGGCACTGACGGAACGGCGTAGCGCAGAGCCCTTCCATAGACCCAGGGCGAACGGGGAATTTGCGGAATTTCCCCTGCTCCGAAGAAGGATAGTGATCCGTTCGGGCTGAGCTTGTCGAAGCCCCGTACCTAGCCGAGCGTTTCAGCCCATCGTGCCGAACTTGCCAGCCTGGAAATCGGCATAGGCCTGGTGGATTTCGGCCACGCTGTTCATCACGAAGGGCCCGTGCGACACGATCGGCTCGTCGATCGGATCGGCATGACCCAGCAGGATCACACTGTCCTCCTGCGCCACCAGTTCGAGGCGGTCGCCCGGCGTCAATTCCACCAGGTTGAAGGCTGGCGCCACCGTACCGGCCACGGCCACGCTGCCGCGCACGACATAGAGGAACACGTCGCGCCCCTGCAGCCCCTCGGCCACCAGCGTGCCGCCAGCATCGAGCGCGGCAAAGCTCATGAACACGCCGGTCAACGATGCGACTGGCCCTGTGGCTCCACCGCGTGTGCCCGAAACCAGATGCACGCGCACGCGCCCGGCGTCTTCGGTCAACACCGGCACGCCATCGGCCTGCACCCCGGTATAGCGCGGCGCGGTCATCTTGAGGCGGGCCGGCAGATTGACCCACAACTGTAGGATTTCCACCGCCCCGCCCCGGCGCTTGAAATCGTCTGACGAGATTTCGGCATGGATCAGGCCGCTGCCGGCCGTCATCCACTGCACCCCGCCGGCGTGGATCGTGCTTTCGTGCCCGCCGGTGTCGCGGTGGGTCAACTCGCCGGTGAGGATGAAGGTGACCGTTTCAAAGCCGCGATGCGGATGCGGCCCGAATGGCAGGCCCCGGTTGGGCGAAGGATAGACCTGCGGCCCATGGTGGTTGAGGAACAGGAACGCGCCAAGATGATCGAGCGCGGGCCCCGGCAGAGGGCGGCGGGTGACAAGATCGCCGATGTCATCCCGATGGGCGGGATGCAGGCGGTGAATGGTGCAGGCTTTCTCAGTCATGCCCCATGATACGACCAAGCGCCGGAAAAGACGCAAGGAAAAAGGGGCGGCGTGCCCTCCCCGGCGCGCCACCCCTTCCCTTTTCAGCCGCGGGGCTGATCAGTAAGCCAGAACCAGCGTGGCAATCGCGGCGCGCGGGGCACCGATCTGCACATTGGTATAGCTGCCCGTATAGCTCACCTGGTTGTTGAACGTGCCCGAGAACCCGCCCGCGTAATACTGGTTGAACAGGTTGGTCACGTTGAGCTGGAGATAGGACCGGTCGTTGAGACCGACCGCGCCCAGCGCCACGCGCGCATCGAGATCGACAAGGGTGTAGGACGGCGTCTTGGCGCCATAGGCCACCGTGGTCGTACCCGCGAGGTAATAGGGCGTGTTCTGGTCGTTGACATAGCGCGGACCGGTGCGCTTGACCTGAACCCCCAGCGTGAAGGGCTGGAAGTTCCCCGACAGGCGCGCACCAACCGTGGTGATCGGCACGGCAGATTCAAACTTGCCGGCCGTTGCCAGTTCGCCGGTGGGCGAATCGACATTGTCCTTGATCCGCGAATGCAGCCACGAGCCAAAGACATAGCCGCTCACGTGCGAGGTGAAGCGGTACGACACGTTGGCATCGATGCCATAGCGATCGACGGTGCCCAGGTTGGTGTAGATCGCGGTGTTGGCGTCAGGCTGATAGGCCGTGCCCAGGCGGTTGGTGAAGTGGGTGTACCACAGGTCTGCCTGTGCCTGGAGCGGGCCGCTGGTGCGGCGGAAGCCCAGGTCGAAGTTGTCGGTCTTTTCCGGGTCCACCAGGCCGGCATTGCTGCCATTGGCAAAGTAGAACGACTGATAGAGCGAGGTCGTCTGCGGAACAGACATGCCCTTGGAGTAATTGAAGAAGATCTGGCCGGCGCTGGGCAGGTCATAGGTCACGCCCAGGCTGGGCAGCACGGCATTGTAGTTATAGGTGCGGCGTTGCGGCGAAACCGCGCTGGGGTTGGCCGCGGCATAGGTTGCCGCCGATGCGCCGAACACGCAGCTTACGCCGCCGCTGCTGCTGCGGGTGAAGCAGTCGTTGGTCAGGTCACGATGCATGAACGGGGCGCGCAGGCCAGCATTCACTTTCAGGCGATTGTCGAGGAAGCTGCCGCGATATTCGGCCGAAACCTGGTTGAGCAGCGCAATCGAGCGCGTGTCGCGCTTTTCCACCACGTTGCCCGCGCCATCGGTGAGCGGATCGTTGATCGGCGAGATCAGCATCGGCGAGCCGTCGCTGTTGAGCATGCCGAGTTCGCCGGTCTGCGAAATGACCGAGCGGGCAAAGGCATAGGCAATACGCACGGCCTGGCGGCTGTCGATGTCATAGCGCATCGAGGTGGTCAGCGCGATGCGGTGCGTGGTCGTCTGGCTGGGCGCCAGCAGGCGCACCTTGTCCAGCGTATCGCCGTCGCCGTTGAGATCCTCACCCAGGTAATAGCTGCCGTTGACATAGCCGGTCATCCCGGCCGAGGTGCCTTCCGAGGCCACAACCGTGCCGCCGCCATTGGCCTTGGTCCACTGATAGCTGGGGTCGATCGTCCACACCAGGCCTGGCGCCAGCGTCAGGCGCGCGCTGCCGCGCAGGTTGAGCAACTGCGCCGGGTTGACGCGATAGTCATAGGCCGAACCGCAGGTGTTGGCATTGTCGGCCGTGCCGGCATTGGCCGCCGCCGTGGTGCACGGCGCATAGTGGTAATAGCCGTTCTTGAAGCTGGTCGGGAAATAGGTGAAGCCGACGCCGGTGTCGGCCGTCAGCGGCACGTTCGACAGCGGGACCGAGCCCGAGAAGTTGTTTTCGGTGCCGACATAGGTGCCGGTCAGCGACAGGAAATCGCCATTGGCGCCCAGCGGTTGATAGATGCCGCCGTTGGCCTGTTCGCGCCGCACCTTGCCATAGTTGTTGAACGGCGAATCGTTGTGCGAGTGGCTGTATTCGCCATAGAGGCGCGTGCCAGCCGGTCCGATCGCGCCGCTGTCGACCATGCCCATCACGCGGTAGTAATTGTCAGTGCCCATCGCGCCCGATGCCTTGAGGTGGAAATCCTCGGTCGGCTTGTGCGAACGGATGTTGATGGTCGAGCCTGAGGCGGATGACGTCGGGCTGTCGACGTCGGTCGTGCCGAAATTGACCGCGACCTGATCGATCACTTCGGAATCGAGCAGCTCACCCGAATAGAGCGCATAGTTGCCATCATCGTTCAGCGTCACGCCATCGATGGTTTCGGAAATGCGCGTGGCATCAAAGCCGCGGATCATCAGTGTGCCGCCGCTGCCGCCATAGGGATCGTTGTTCTGGAAGCTGACGCCAGGCAGGTAATTGATCATGTCGTTGATCGACTGGCCGGGCGTCTGCCGTTCGATCCAGGCCTGGCTGAGAATGGCCGAGGCCTTGCTGGTATCGGGATTGGCGACGCCGACGATGCCCTTCTGGGCGGTGCCGGTCACCACGATCTGGTTGCCGAAGTCCATGCTGCCGGTGGACTGGGCCAGCGCCGGCGCGGCCAGGCCCAGGCTTGCCAGGGCAAGCACGGTGGCGCTGGCGTGGGCCGCCAGGCGGTATTTTTGTTCGGTCATATTGCCTCCTTGAAACCGTGGCCGGATAAGGCGCAAATATGCCAGATTTGCTACAGATATTCGGTATATGCCGTTGATTTATTATGATATTTTAGAATCATCTAGAAACACATGCAACGATCTTGGTTGCATATTGCAATGCGGTGAAATGGTCATCGCATTGCAACAGTTTCGCACGAATCCCGTCAATCAATCGTCATTCTTTTCCGCCAGCCAATCGGCATAACGCGGCCGCGCCAGTTGGAACGAGGTATCGCTGCGGCTGTACCATCCCGCGCCATGCATGCGCGCGATCAGGCCCATGGCCATGGTATCGACGTAGAGGCGATCGACGTCGATGAAGCGGTCCTGGATATGGAAACGCACGACTTCGCCCAGCACGATCGTGCTTTGTCCCGCCTCGATCGCCTGATAGAGCCGGCATTCCATCGATACCGGGGCCGTAGCGATGCGATCAGGCGCAACCACGCTCGACGGCGCCAGCGACAGGGCGGCGTGTGCCGCTTCGTCAAATCCGGGCGGGGCATCGATGCAGGTAAAGTTCATCGCTTCCGCGTCATCTTCTGACACAAGGTTTACAACGAATTCCTTCGTTTCCAGGATATTGGCCGGGGTATCCTTGTGGCGGCCATCGGCCTGGCGCAGGAATCCGATCGTCAGCAAGGGCGGATCGGCGGCGACCATGTTGAAGAAGCTGAACGGCGCGGCATTGGCCGCCCCGGCGGCCGATCGCGTGGTCACCCACGCGATCGGCCGCGGCGTGACCGAGGCGCTCATCAGCTTGTAGCGATCACCCGCCGCCATCTGCGAAAAATCGAACTCCATCAGTTGTCTCCATCACGCGCCACGCCGCCGGCGCTCTTTGGGCCGCACGCCAGGCGCTGTCCATATGCCCGCGCGGCCACAACGCGCGAAGACCGCAAGCGGCACCATGGCCATCCCCGTCTGCCGCATGCTATGCATGCAGAAACATCATCATAAGCGAGGATCTTCATGCGCGCGTCCAGCCTTTCATTCCGCCGCCTGGCCGCTTCGGCGCTGGCCCTCCTCGCCGCCTCGTCGGCAGGCAGCGCGTTCGCGCAGCCCATGGCGCCCAGCAGCGCGCCCGCCTGCCCCGCCACGCCGGCCGCCCTGCCCCCGGCCTTTGCCGCGTGGAGCAATGCGACAACGCTGGAAAGCGCCACCGATCGCCCCGGCCTGGCCATGACCAAGATTGCGCCGGGGGAAGCAGAAGCGCTGACGCTGCACCCCATGGCCGAAGTGCACTATGCCTTGCCGCCGCAAAAGCCTGCGGCTCCGGGCACCTTCGGCGGAATGGTTGCCCTGCACGTCACCACTGCGGGCACCTATCGCGTGGCGCTCAGTTCCGCCGCCTGGGTCGATCTGGTCTCGGCCGGGGCTGCACTGCCCACCACCGCGCACGGGCATGGGCCGGATTGCAGCGGCATTCGCAAGATCATCGATTTCGCGCTGCAACCGGGCGACCATGTCGTCCAGATCGTTGGCAACGCCACCAGCACCATCACGGTTCTGGTCGTGCCGCAAGGCTGACCAATACTCACACAGCAATGTGATACACCCTCTTGCATATCACATTTCGATGTGACAATGCAGGTGCATGTCAAACGAACTCATCGAACGCGTCCGCAAGCTGGTGACCGAAGGCGGCATGTCGCGCGCAGGGCTTGCCCGCGCGGCCGGCCTGCACGCCAACACCCTGCGCGAATGCACCTCGTCCAGTTGGAATCCCACTGCCGACACGCTGGCCAAGCTGGAGCGGGTGTTGACCGAGGGTGACGACAGCCCCGCCATCGTGCCGATCGAAGAGATTATCGAGGAAGCGCGCAACGGGCGCATGTTCATCCTCGTCGATGACGAAGACCGTGAGAACGAAGGCGATCTGGTCATTCCCGGCCAGATGGCCACGCCCGACGCAATCAACTTCATGGCCACCCACGGGCGCGGGCTGATCTGCCTGACGCTGACCCGCGCGCGCGTCGAGGAACTTGGCCTCGAACTGATGAGCCGCAACAATGGCACGCGCCACGAAACCGCGTTCACCGTTTCGATCGAGGCGCGCGAAGGCGTGACCACGGGCATTTCCGCGCATGATCGCGCCCGCACCGTTACCGTGGCGATCGATCCGGCCAAGGGCCGCCATGACATCGTCACGCCCGGCCATGTCTTTCCGCTGATCGCACGCGATGGAGGCGTGCTGGTGCGCACCGGCCATACCGAAGCGGCGGTCGATATCTCGCGGCTGGCCGGGCTCAACCCCTCGGGTGTGATCTGCGAGATCATGAAGGACGATGGCACCATGGCCAGAATGGACGATCTCGTTCCATTTGCCCGGCGCCACGGCCTCAAGATCGGCACGATCCGCGACCTGATCGAATATCGCCGCCGGCATGACCATCTGGTGCAGAAGGTGGCCGAAGTGCCGTTCACGTCTGACTATGGCGGCGACTGGCGCGTGCTGACCTATCGCAACAAGGTGGATGGCACCGAAAGCCTGGTCCTGCAAAAGGGCCAGGTCATTCCCGGCACGCCCACGCTGGCGCGCGTTCATGCCTTTTCGGCCTTTGACGATCTGCTGGGCCGGGCCGGCGCGCGCAAGCGCACCCTGCAGCGCGCAATGACCGAAATCGGCCGCGCCGGGGCCGGCGTGATCGTGCTGCTGTTCCCGACCGCAGACAGCGATCCCGTGCGCGGCGCCACGCCGGGCCAGGACATGGACCTGCGCGCCTATGGTATCGGCGCCCAGATCCTGGCCGATCTTGGCATCCACGACCTGGTCTTGCTGTCCAATTCCCACCACACGCCGATCGCGATTGAAGGCTATGGCCTCAACATCGTGGGCGAGCGCCCGATTCCAGCGGAGTAAGTTTCTTGGCCAAGTTCCTCATCGTTGAAGCCCGGTTCTACGCGCACCTCAACGACCAGCTCATCGCCGGCGCGCGCGCCGCGCTCAAGGCTGCCGGCCACAAGGCCGATGTCGTCACCGTTCCCGGCGCCCTGGAAATTCCGGCGGCGATTGCGCTGGCCGACCAGGACGGCAGCTATGATGGCTATATCGCCATCGGCGTGGTGATCCGCGGCGAGACCTATCACTTTGAAATCGTGGCGGGTGAAAGCGCGCGCGGCATCATGGCGCTGACCATGGACGGCCTGCCGATCGGCAATGGCATCCTGACAGTCGAGAACGAAGCCCAGGCCCTGGTGCGCGCCGATCCGGCGCAGAAGGACAAGGGCGGCGAAGCGGCCAAGGCGGCCCTGGCGCTATACGATCTCAAGCAGAAGTGGGGTGACTGATCACACCTGATCTCCCCTCCCGCAAGCGGGAGGGGCTTTCTTCTAAACTCCCCTCCCGCTTGCGGGAGGGGCTGGGGGAGGGAATGTTCCGAACAACATTCCAACACCCCCTCACCCAACCCTCTCCCCGGCGGGGAGAGGGTTTTTTTATGTCCGGATCAGGCGAGGCGCCCGAACGCGCCACGGCCGGCATAGCGCGCGGCCTGGCCCAGCTCTTCCTCGATACGGATCAGCTGGTTGTACTTGGCAAGCCGGTCGGAACGGGCGAGCGAGCCGGTCTTGATCTGGCCGCAGTTGGTGGCCACTGCCAGGTCGGCAATGGTCGCGTCTTCGGTTTCGCCCGAACGGTGGCTCATCACCGCGGTATAGCCCGCGCGCTGCGCGATGCTGACCGCTTCGAGCGTTTCGGTGAGCGTGCCGATCTGGTTGACCTTGACCAGCAGCGAGTTGGCCAGCCCCTTGCCGATGCCCATTTCCAGGCGCTTGGGGTTGGTCACGAACAGATCGTCGCCGACCAGCTGCACACGCTTGCCGATCTTGCTGGTGAGCGCGGCCCAACCTTCGAAATCGTCTTCGGCCATGCCGTCTTCGATCGAGAGGATGGGATAGGCATCGCACAGCGCGGCCAAGTAATCGGCCATGGCATCGGGGCTGAGCGAGAGGCCTTCGCCGCTGATTTCATACTTGCCGTTGCGGAAGAATTCGGTGCTGGCGCAGTCCAGCGCCAGAACCATGTCTTCGCCCGGCTTGAACCCGGCCTTTTCGATCGAGGCCATCACGAAATCGAGCGCATCGCGCGTGCTGGCAAGATTGGGGGCAAAGCCGCCTTCGTCGCCCACGGCCGTGGCCAGGCCCTTGTCCTTGAGCCCCTTCTTGAGGGTGTGGAACACTTCCGCGCCCCAGCGCACGGCTTCGGCCAGGGTGGGCGCACCCACCGGCATGATCATGAATTCCTGGAAATCGATCGGGTTGTCGGCATGTTCGCCGCCGTTGATGATGTTCATCATCGGCACCGGCAGCACGTGCGACGACACGCCGCCAACATAGGAATAGAGCGGCAGGCCACGCGCATCGGCAGCGGCCTTGGCCACGGCGAGCGAGGTGCCGAGAATGGCGTTGGCGCCGATGCGGCCCTTGTTCTCGGTGCCGTCCAGTTCGATCATCGCCATGTCGATGTCGCGCTGGTCTTCGGCGTCGAGGCCGAGCAGGACTTCGCTGATCTCGTCGTTGACGGCGTCGACCGCCTTGGTCACGCCCTTGCCCAGATAGCGGCTCTTGTCGCCATCACGCAGTTCGACTGCTTCGTGCGCACCGGTCGAGGCGCCGGACGGCACGGCGGCGCGGCCGAACGAGCCATCGTCAAGGAGAACGTCGACTTCGACGGTGGGATTGCCCCGGCTGTCGAGAATTTCGCGGGCGTGAATATCGATGATCGCGGTCATGATCGGCTTCCCTTGGCTTTCGGTGGCCGGCCCCCAGTGGGCCTGCTTCCAGCAGCGAACGACGGTGTAACTATCCAGGGCAAGTTTCTCTGGACTTCACCGGCCTGCCGGGCTCCTATCGGGTGGAACCTTGGCAAGCAAGCGGCGTTGGCTTGCAAGATGGCGTAGAGCGGCAAATAATGCCGCAGTGCAACACCTGAACGCCGCCCGATCCATGGCCCATGCAGGGCATACGATTGTGGCATACGAATTTGTCGAAAGAGAAAGGGATTCTCATGGCCGACACCGCACCTGAAACCAACGAAACCGAAGCTGCCATCAAGGATGCCGGCGCCGATCTGGTGGATGCCGGCACCAAGGCGGCCGATGCCGTCGACGTGAAGGCGCACGACCTGGCCGCCACGGCACGCGATCTGGCTGAAAAGGCCAAGACCCGCTTTGCCCAGGCCGTGGACGAAGCACGCAGCAGCGCCGAAACGCTCAAGACCGAGGCACTGGAAAAGAGCCAGGTCTACAAGGACAAGGCGACCGACACCGCCGCGCAGTGGTCTGACGAGGCCAAGGCCCTGGCCGCGCAGGCCAAGGACAAGGGCGCCGATCTGGCGCACGATGGCAAGGCCAAGGCCAGCGAAGCGCTTGCCGCCGTGGGCAAGGCCATTGCCGGTTCGGCCGAGGCCATCGATGAAAAGCTCGGCGTCAAGTATGGCGACTATGCCCGCACCGCCGGCAAGAGCGTGGAAGACACCGCCGACAAGCTCGCATCCAAGGACTTTGCCGAACTGGGTGAAGACGTGAAGACCTTCGTGCGCAAGAGCCCGGCCACCGCGCTTGGCATCGCGGCCGTGACCGGCTTCGTGCTGGCCCGCCTGTTCCGCGGTGGCGACAGCACGGATGCCTGACAGCAGCGAGGCCACGCCGCTGGCCGCGCGACTCGAAGCGCTGTTCCGCCAGGGTGAAGCCGTTCTCGGCGCCGAGATGGCCTATCAGAAGGCGCGCGTTGGCTTTGGCTGGAGCCGGGGCAAACGCGTGGCCATCTATCTGCTCCTGGCTGGCGCGTTCGGCGGTTTGACCTTGGTGGCGCTGGTGGTGGGCCTGCTCATTGCGCTGGCGCCACTCTTGACGGCCTGGGGGGCGCTGGCCGTGGTCGGCCTGGGCCTCATGCTGCTCAGCGGCCTGTGCTTCCGCGCCGCCGTGCGCGCGTTTCGCGATGCCCGCGATACGGTGCTGGGTAAGCCCACCCGGGCAGAAGCGGCAGTGGTTACTGCCGTAGAGCAGGAGAACGCCATGCAGGAAACAGCGGCATGAGCGCCGAGGAAACCCTGCTGGCCGCCGCCCAGGCGCGCGCGCAGGCCTGGCAGGACATGCGATCGGAACTTGTCGGTCTCAAAGATGACTTGGCCGCGCGCCCCCTGGGGCAGCGACTGCGTGATCGCCTGATCGACGAAATGGTGGAAGCCATCGACGGCGCCGGCACGGTGATCAAGGATACCGCACCGGCGCTGATCATTACCCTGGTGGTGCTCGCAGGCTGGACCTTGCGCGAGCCGCTGACAGCCCTTGGCCAATGGCTGTGGGACAAGCGGCCGAGCGGATGGTTCGGCAAGCGCGAAAATCGCAAGTGGGGGCGCAAAACTGGAGGATTATGGTGAGCGACGACACGAAGCAGACGCCCGAACTGACCCCGGTAGTGCCGGCGCAGGACGAGACTAGCAGCCAGGCGAGCGATCGCGTGGCCCAGGCCCGCACCAAGGCTGCGGAAGTGGGCAGCACCGTGCGCCAGGTGGTGGAGCAGCATCCCCTGGCGGCCCTGGCCGGCGGCATCGCGCTTGGCCTGGTCGTCGGCAAGCTGGCCACGCGCAGCCGCAAGCCGACTGCCGCCTCAACCTTTGCCAGCCTGGCCGAACCGGCCGAGCAGGTCGCTGCCGGGCTCGGCAAGAAAGCCAGCACGCTGGCGACGCTGGCCGCAGAAATCGCCCTTGCCTATGCCGCAAAGGCGGCCGATGCCGGCCGCGAAGGCGTGCACAAGCTGGAAGACATCGGCAGCGAAGCCGGCGGCAAGCTGGCCGAAGGCGCCGGCGAAGCACGCAAGAAGGCGACCGATCTGGCCGAAGTGGCTGCCAACGCCGCACGCGAGGCGGCCGACGTGGCGCTGACGAAGGCCAGCGAACTGGCCGCCCGTCTCAAGCGCTGAGCACGCCCGCCCTGCCCCCAGCGCCGTTTTGCGCAAATGCCCGTGCGCAGGTTGCAAATGTGCAGCCGCGCACGGGTCTTGCGCAAAGCCGCACAGTTTGCCATCGGCTTTTGGCATCCTCCCAGGGAAGGGCCACAATGCAGAAACTCCATCTCGTGATGGGCGGCCGGGTGAAAGACCCGCAGACGCTCGATTTCGTCGATCTCAAAGCCATCGATCTCGTCGGTGTCTATGCCGATTATGCCGCGGCCGAAGAAGCCTGGCGTTCGGCAGCGCAGCGCACCGTTGACGATGCCGAAATGCGCTATGTGGTGGTCCACCTCCACAAGCTGCTCGATCCGGCGCAAAGCGACGCCTGATCGCAGCGCGATCGCGCCAATGCAAAAAGCACCCGGAAACAGCAGTTTCCGGGGGCTTTTTGATGGCTTTGCGCAGGATCGGTTCAGATGAACTCGATCTTCTGCACCAGGTAGAACTTGTCGCCCGAGGGAACCGTGACTTCGATTTCCTCGTCCACCTTGCGACCGATCAGCGCGCGGCCGAGCGGCGAATTGTAGCTGATGCGGCCACGCTTGGCGTCGGCCTCGGCCTGGCCCACGATCTGGTAGCGCACCGGCTTTTCATCATCGTCGAGCAGCGTCACCGTGGCGCCAAACACGATGCGGTCACCCGACAAGGTGGTGGGGTCGATGATGTGCGCGCGGCTGATCTTGTCTTCGAGATCGGCGATCGTCGCTTCAACCTGCCCCTGGCGTTCCTTCGCGGCATGGTATTCGGCATTTTCGGAAAGATCGCCGTGGGCGCGTGCTTCCTCGATGGCGTCTACGATCCGGGGACGCTCCTCGCGCAGCAGCTTGAGCTCGGCAGTCAGCTTTTCATAGCCTTCCTGGAGCATCGGCAGCTTTTCAACACTGGCCATCCGTAATCCTTCTCTTTCAATTCCCTGGCCCAATGGGTTCGAGGGAAAACCGTTCCCCCGCCGGGCTGGAAACCAGCCTGGCCACGTTCAGCCGCGATGGGCAACGCTGTGGGAGGGGAACCCTTGGACGATCAACGATAATAGTCTTGCAGTGACTTCACTTCAAGTTCGGCACTGCGCAAAGCCTCGATCGCCTCTGCCGCGGCCACCGATGCGGTCGCCGTGGTGAAGTAGGGAACCCTGCCATTGAGCGCCGACGCACGGATCGAAGCGGAGTCCTTGTGGCTTTGCCAGCCTTCGGTCGTGTTGAAAATAAGGGCAATCTCGCCATCGATGATGCGATCGACGATGTGCGGGCGGCCTTCAGCCACCTTGTTGACCTGTTCCACGTTCACGCCGTTGTCGGCCAGGTAGCGGGCAGTGCCGCCAGTGGCGACAATCTTGAAGCCCATCGCTGCCAGTTTGCGCACGCCCGGCAGGACCACCGGCTTGTCGGTATCCTTGACCGAGACGAACAGCGTGCCGCCCTGCGGCAGGCGGGTGCTGGCACCCAGCTGCGCCTTGGCGAAAGCCATGCCAAAATTGTCGTCGATACCCATGACTTCGCCGGTCGACTTCATTTCCGGCGAGAGCACCGGATCGACGCCGGGGAAGCGTGCAAACGGGAACACCGCTTCCTTCACCGCCATGTAATCGATGTCGCGACGGATTTCGGGCAGATCGGCCAAGCGTTCGCCGGCCATCACGCGGGCGGCATACTTGGCGATTGGCTGGCCCACGGCCTTGGCCACGAACGGCACGGTGCGGCTGGCGCGCGGGTTCACCTCGATCAGGTAAACGTCGCCATCCTTGACCGCGAACTGGATGTTCATCAGGCCCCGCACTTGCAGCGCCTGGGCCAGCAGAACCGCCTGCCGCTCCATTTCGGCAACGATTTCGGCCGGCAGGTTATAGGGCGGCAGGGTGCAGGCGCTGTCACCCGAATGGATGCCGGCTTCCTCGATGTGCTGCAGCACACCGGCCACGCGCACGGTTTCGCCATCGGCCAGCGCATCGACATCGCATTCGATCGCATCGCGCAGATACTGGTCGATCAGGACCGGGCTATCGCCCGAAACCTGCACCGCCGTGGCGATGTAGTCTTCCAACTGGGCCTGGCTGTCGACGATTTCCATGGCGCGGCCGCCCAGCACATAGCTGGGGCGGATCAGCACGGGATAGCCGATGCGGCTGGCCACAGCGATGGCTTCGTCGCGGCTGCGGGCGATGCCATTGGCCGGCTGCTTGAGGCCCAACTGCTCGACCAGCGCGGCAAAGCGCTCGCGGTCTTCGGCCAGGTCGATCGCGTCGGGCGAGGTGCCCAGGATCGGGATGCCGGCGTCTTCCAGCGCCTGCGCCAGCTTGAGCGGGGTCTGCCCGCCAAACTGCACGATCACGCCGACCAGTTCCCCGGTGGAGCGCTCGACATCAAGGATTTCCAGCACGTCTTCGGCCGTCAGCGGCTCGAAATAGAGGCGGTCCGAGGTGTCATAGTCGGTGGAAACGGTTTCCGGGTTGCAGTTGACCATGATGGTCTCGAACCCGGCGTCTTCCAGCGCGAAGCAGGCGTGGCAGCAGCAATAGTCGAACTCGATGCCCTGGCCGATGCGGTTGGGGCCGCCACCCAGGATCACGATCTTGCGGCGATCGCTGGGCATGGCTTCGTTTTCGGGCTCACCGAACAGGCCACCTTCATAGGTGGAATACATGTAGGGCGTGACCGCCTCGAATTCGGCGGCGCAGCTGTCGATGCGCTTGAACACCGGGCGCACGCCCAGCTTGTGGCGCAGCTTGCGCACTTCGGCCTCGCTGGTGGCGCCAGCCATGGCCGAAACCACATCGTGCACCAGGCCCGAACGCGCATGGTTGGGGCTGCCGACCAGGCCCGCCGAGCGCACCGCCAGCTTGGCCAAGCGCTTGTCGGAAAAGCCCATGCCCTTCAGGCGGCGCATGCCTTCGGCGGTCACGGGCAGGCCGTGCTGGATCACCGCCTCTTCCTCGGCGATGATTTCGGCGATGTGGCGCAGGAACCAGGGTTCGTACTTGGTCACGGCGTGGACGTCTTCGACGCTGAAGCCTTCGCGGAAGGCCTGGCCGGCCACGAGCAGGCGCTCGGGCGTGGCGCGGCTGAGCGCGGCGTTGATCTCGTCGCGCGTGGCGCCTTCGAGCGCATCATAGCGGTTGAAGCCATCGAGGCCGGTTTCCAGGCCGCGCAGCGCCTTCTGCAGCGATTCCTTGAGGTTGCGGCCGATCGCCATGACTTCGCCGACCGACTTCATCGCCGTCGACAGCAGCGGTTCGGAACCCTTGAACTTTTCAAAGGCAAAGCGCGGGATCTTGGTGACGACATAGTCGATCGTCGGTTCAAAGCTCGCCGGCGTGGCGCCGGTGATGTCGTTGGTGATCTCGTCGAGGGTATAGCCCACCGCCAGCTTGGCCGCGACCTTGGCGATCGGGAAGCCGGTGGCCTTCGACGCCAGCGCCGAGGAGCGCGAGACGCGCGGGTTCATCTCGATCACGATCAGGCGCCCGTCCTTGGGGTTGACCGCGAACTGCACGTTGGAACCGCCGGTTTCCACCCCAATTTCGCGAAGCACCGCGATCGATGCATTGCGCATGATCTGGTATTCCTTGTCGGTCAGCGTCAGCGCCGGGGCCACGGTGATGGAGTCGCCGGTGTGCACGCCCATCGGATCGACGTTCTCGATCGAGCAGATGATGATGCAATTGTCGTTCCGGTCACGGACGACTTCCATCTCGTATTCTTTCCAGCCGAGGAGCGATTCCTCGATCAGGACTTCGGTGGTGGGCGACGCTTCCAGGCCGCCACGGACGATCTTGATGAACTCGTCCTTGTTGTAGGCAATGCCGCCGCCGGTGCCGCCCAGGGTAAAGCTGGGGCGGATGATCGAAGGCAGGCCAGTGGTTTCGAGCACGGCGAGTGCTTCTTCCACGGTGTGGGCCACGCCCGACCGGGCCGATTCCAGCCCGATCTTGTCCATCGCGTCGCGGAACTTCTGGCGGTCTTCGGCCTTGTCGATCGCCTCGGCGTTGGCGCCGATCATCGTCACGCCATACTTTTCCAGCGTGCCGTCATTGGCCAGGGCCAGCGCGGTGTTGAGCGCGGTCTGCCCGCCCATCGTCGGCAGCACGGCATCGGGCCGTTCCTTGGCGATGATCTTGGCCACCACTTCGGGCGTGATCGGCTCCACATAGGTGGCGTCGGCCATTTCCGGGTCGGTCATGATCGTGGCCGGGTTGGAATTGACCAGGATGATGCGATAGCCCTCTTCCTTGAGCGCCTTGACCGCCTGCGTGCCCGAATAGTCGAACTCGCAAGCCTGGCCGATGATGATCGGCCCGGCGCCGATGATCAGGATCGAGGAGATGTCAGTGCGCTTGGGCATGGGTGGGCCTTTGTCTTTGTTCTGGCGTCAGCCGTGCCGGGCACGGCGAATGGGTTCGGAAACGATGGCTGGGCGGTTAACCCAGCATGCTCACGAACTTTTCAAACAGATAGAAGCTGTCCTGTGGGCCGGGTGAGGCTTCGGGGTGGTATTGCACGCCGAACGCCTTCTTGCCGGTGATGGCGATCCCGCAGTTGGAACCGTCGAACAGCGAGACGTGGGTTTCGATCACGTTGGCAGGCAGCGAACCCGGCGCATTGTCCACGGCAAAGCCATGGTTCATCGAGGTGATTTCCACCACGCCGTCTTCGTTGCGCTTGACCGGATGATTGGCGCCGCGATGGCCCTGGTTCATCTTGGTGGTCTTGGCGCCGGCCGCCAGGCCGAGCATCTGGTGCCCGAGGCAAATGCCGAAGATCGGCACGTCGGCCGCGAGCAGCTGCTGGATCACCGGCACGGCATAGGCCCCGGTTGCGGCCGGGTCACCCGGACCGTTGGACAGGAACACGCCGGCCGGCTTGAGCGCCATGATATCGTCCAACCCGGTCTGCGCCGGCACCACGGTAACGTCCGCCCCGGCCTTGACCAGGTTGCGGAAGATGTTGTCCTTGGCGCCGAAATCCATGGCGACGACGTGCGGGCGGCCAGTGCCTTCGGGGCGGGTATAGCCCTGCCCCAAGTGCCAGACCGAACCCTGCCATTCTTCGCGGGCCTCGCGGCTGACCACGCGGGCGAGGTCAAGGCCTTCCAGCCCCTGCCAGGCGCGCGCCTTTTCCAACAGGGCTTCCAGGTCGAACTGGCCTTCGGGATTGTGGGCGATTACCGCGTTGGGCGCGCCGCTCACGCGGATGCGGCGGGTCAATGCGCGGGTATCGATGCCGGCCAGGCCAATGCGGCCCTGGCGCTCCATCCACTGCTGGAACGTGCCCTGGGCGCGGAAGTTGGCCGGCGCGGTCACGTCTTCGCGCACCACGCAGCCCACGGCACCGGGCACACCATGACTTTCCATGTCTTCGGCATTGGTGCCGACATTGCCGATGTGCGGGAAGGTGAACGTGACGATCTGCGATGCATAGCTCGGATCGGTCATCACTTCCTGGTAGCCGGTCATCGCGGTGTTGAAGCACACCTCGCCAACGGCTTCACCCACGGCGCCAAAGCCTCGGCCCCAGGCGACCGAACCGTCGGCAAGGACGAGAACACCCGTCGATCCTTCTGGTTGGGACGCAAGCGAAAGGGCGGGGTCGGCCATTATGGGGGCGCTCCGTTGGCAGGGGTTCTGGCGATGTTGCTAAGGCCCGGCCGCTACGCTCCTATGGCCGCAGCGTCAACCTAGCGGTTCAAGAAAGTTTGTCCTAGGAGGAATCCTTTGCGCCGCCCTGCGCGGCCCGAACACCCACAGGAAAAACACGACATGATCCGCGACACGATCAAGGCCGCGCAAGTGGCTGCCATGAAAGCCGGAGACAAGGGACGCCTTGCCGCCGTCCGCCTGATCCTGGCCAAGCTCAAGGACAAGGACATCGAACTGCGCACCGCAAAGACGGTGCCGGACGACGATGCCGTGGTGATCGACGTGCTGCAAAAGATGGTCAAGCAGCGCCGCGAATCGATCACCCTGTTCGAGCAGGGCGGCCGCCAGGAACTGGCCGACGTGGAAAAGGCCGAACTGGTCGTGATCGAGGAATTCCTGCCCGCGCAGCTTTCCGAAGACGACGTCAAGGCCGCGATCGAAGGCATCAAGGCCGAACTTGGGGCCACCGGCATGAAGGACATGGGCCGCGTCGTGGCCGAACTGAAAGCGCGCCACGGCACGCAGATCGACATGAGCAAGGCCAGCGGCCTGGTGAAGGCGGCGCTTTCGTAAGCAACATGCCCTCCCCTAACCACTCCCACCGGCGGGAGGGGGATTTTGGTGTCAGGCCTTCGCCGCCCGCTGGAGGGACTTCTTTTTAGCTCCCCTCCCGCTTGCGGGAGGGGCTGGGGGAGGGCATGTTCCCCCGATGGACCAAGCTTGGCAGCGCGCGAACGACAAGGGTGACCAGCGCCCTACCGCCCGCGCCCGCCACTTGCGCAACAATGCCACCGAACCGGAACGCCACCTGTGGCAGGCCTTGCGCAGCCGCCAAGTGCTGGGCGTGCGGTTCAATCGGCAATTCCCCATCGGGCCGTACATCTGCGACTTCATTTCGCGGGAATATCGGCTGGTCATCGAAATCGACGGCGCCACGCATGCGGCGGCGCAGGCCTATGATGCCCGGCGAACAGCGTTTCTGGAGAGCCAGGGTTTCTCCGTCGCCCGCTTCTGGAACGGCGACGTGATGAACAACCGTGATGGGATTATCTTGGAATTGATCCGTGTTTTGAAGGAATTGGGAGCGAAGGGTGAGCTTTGACGCAACACGCCCTCCCCCAGCCCCTCCCGCAGGCGGGAGGGGAGCTTGAGCCTGACCCCGCAATGGCTGGATGAACTGCGCAATCGCGTCTCGCTTTCGGGCGTGATCGGGCGGTCGATCCGCGTGCAGAAGGCCGGGCGCGAGTTCAAGGCGTGCTGCCCGTTTCACAACGAGAAGACGCCCAGCTTCACGATCAACGACGAAAAGGGCTTCTACCACTGCTTTGGCTGCGGCGCGCATGGCGATGTCATCCGCTGGATGACCGATCACCAGGGCCTGCCGTTCATCGAGGCAGTCAAGGAACTGGCGGCACAGGCGGGCATGGACATGCCCGAGATGGACCGCCAGGCCGCCCAGCGCGCGCAGGCGGCCAAGTCGCTGCACGATGTGATGCAAGCGGCGCAGGACTTTTTCGTGGCCAGCCTGAAAGCGCCAGAAGCCGAGCGGGCGCGGGCCTACCTCGCCTCGCGCGGGTTTCCCGAGCGCATCGCGCGTGAATTCGGCTTTGGCTATGCCCCCGATAGCCGCACTGCGCTGAAAGAGGCCCTGGGCCAGTTTCCCGAAAGCATGCTGATCGAGGCTGGCCTGCAGATCGTGGTCGAAGGCAAGACGCCCTATGATCGCTTTCGCGGGCGGCTGATGCTGCCGATCGCCGACCAGCGGGGACGGATCATCGCTTTTGGCGGACGCATCCTCGCGGCCGAAAAGACCGACGCCCCCAAGTATCTCAATTCGCCCGATACGCCGTTGTTCGACAAGGGCCGCACGCTCTACAACCTGCACCGCGCTGCACCGGCCGCGCGATCGTCGGCCCGGATCGTGGTGGTCGAAGGCTATATGGACGTGGTCGCCCTGGCCGCCGCCGGCATTGCCGAAGCCGTCGCCCCACTGGGCACCGCGCTGACCGAGCACCAGATAGAGCGGCTGTGGCGCGTGACCGAATGCCCGACGCTGTGTTTCGATGGCGATGCCGCCGGGCAGCGCGCGGCGATGAAGGCGGTGACGCGCGCCCTGCCCCTGCTGCGCCCTGGGCACAGCCTGCGCATCGTCACGCTGCCCGATGGCATGGACCCCGATGACGTGGTCAAGAAACGCGGGCGCGAGGCGATGCTCGATCTGCTCGGCACCGCGCGCAGCTTGGTCGATGTGCTGTGGGAAGGCGAGCGTGACGCCTCGCCGCTGACCACGCCGGAGGACAAGGCCGGGCTCAAGGCGCGCCTGCTGGCCCATTGCGACACGATCGCCCACCCCGATATCAAGACGCTCTACCGCCGTGAACTGCTGGATCGCTTTGGCGAACTGGCCTTTGCCCGGCGCGAGCGCCCTGCCTTCACCCCGCGCCAGGGTGGCACGTTCCAGCCGCGCCAGGGACGCGGGCCGTGGAAGCCGGCACCCCCGCCCCTGCCCGCCGCCACGGCCAGCCGCCTCTCGGCCAAGGTCGGTTCCGGTGACGCGCTGCTGGCGGCGGTTCTGGCCGGGCTGGTGGTGCATCCTGCCGCGCTGGCCCGCCATGGCGAGGCGCTGGCGCGCGTCCACCCCGCGCAGGCCGGCATGGCCGCGCTGCTCGATGCGCTGCTGGCCTTTGCCGAATCGGGCGCGCCGCTTGAAAGCACGGCCTTGCGCCCCATATTGCTGGAGCGGCAGCTAGAGGTGCCGTCGGCAGACGATTACGATGGCCTGCGATTCGGCTTTCTTTCGGAAACGAGCGCCACCGCGCTTGACGAACTGGCCGAAGCGATCGAGCTGATTGTCGATCTTCCGGCGGTCGAATCGGCGCTGGCGCGAGCGACAGAGCGCCTGGAAAATGACTTTTCCGAGGATAGCTTTGCCGAACAACAACGATTGCTGCAACGAAGGCTGGCTTTGCTGGCCAGGTTGGGGCAAATGGGTCGCACTCGTGCATCGTTATAATAGGAACATATGGATCGCCCGAGACCGGATGCGATCCTTGCCTGGGCACCGATGGGGCCCAATGCGGCACGACGTCAAAGGGTGGTATCGGGGTTAATGGCTTCCAACGACAAGACCGATAGCGGCGATGCACCGCTGATCGACCTTAACGAGGCTTCGATCAAGAAGCTGATCGCGCGCGCCAAGCGTCGCGGCGTCATCACGTATGACGAGCTGAACGAAGCTTTGCCGCAAGACCAGATGTCCTCCGAGCAGATCGAGGACATCATGGCCGCGATCTCGGAAATGGGCGTCAACATCGTCGAGAGCGACGAGGACGCGGTCGATCCCGAAGAGCGCGAGGCTGAGGAAGCCGAAGACAACGACACCGGGATGGACGACCGCCCGGTAGTTGAAAAGCGCAAGGAAACCATCGAACGCACCGACGATCCGGTGCGCATGTACCTGCGCGAAATGGGCGCCGTGGAACTGCTCAGCCGCGAGGGCGAAATCGCCATCGCCAAGCGCATCGAAGCCGGCCGCGACACCATGATCATGGGCCTGTGCGAAAGCCCGATTACCTTCCACGCCATTATTCAGTGGTCCGAAGCGCTCAACGCGGGCGAAATGCAGCTGCGCGAGATTCTCGATCTCGATGCCATGCTGTCCAAGGAACCGCAGCCCGAGAACCTGTCCGAAGACGGCGAGGAAGCCGACGGCGAAATCAGCGAGGCCACCGCTGGCCCTTCCTTCAAGGAAGAGGAAGACGTCGAGGAAGAGGAAACCGAGGACGAGGACGACGAGCTGCGCGAGCGCCGCGCCCGTCCGGCGGAAGAGGAAGAGGAAGACAACACCCTTTCCCTCGCGCAGATGGAAGCCACGCTCAAGCCTGCCGCGCTGGAGCGTTTTGCCGAAATCACCAGCCTGTTCCGCGCCTTTGAAAAGCTCCAGGGCGAGCGTCTTGACGCGCTGGGCCTGGGCCTGCCGTTCTCGGCCGCCAAGGAAACCGAATATCACAAGCTGCGCGAGGAACTGACCGCGCAGGTGGAAAGCGTGCAGTTCCACGCTTCCAAGATCGAATACCTGGTCGACAACCTCTATGCGTTCAACCGCCGGCTGACCACGCTGGGCGGGCAGATGCTGCGCCTGGCCGAGCGCCACAAGGTGAGCCGCAAGGACTTCCTCGACCATTACGTCGGGCGCGAGCTGGACGAAGGCTGGTTGCAGTCGCTCGCCACGCGCGACAAGAAATGGGCGGCCTTTGCCGCCACCGAAGCGGGCGCGGTCGAACGCATCCGCGCCGAAGTGGCCGACATTGCCTCGGCCACCGGCATGCAGCTGGCCGAGTTCCGCCGCATCGTGAACATGGTCCAGAAGGGTGAGCGCGAGGCGCGCATCGCCAAGAAGGAAATGGTCGAAGCGAACCTGCGCCTCGTGATCTCGATCGCCAAGAAGTACACCAACCGCGGCCTGCAGTTCCTGGACCTCATCCAGGAAGGCAACATCGGCCTGATGAAGGCGGTGGACAAGTTCGAGTACCGCCGCGGCTACAAGTTCAGCACCTATGCCACCTGGTGGATCCGCCAGGCGATCACGCGCTCGATCGCCGACCAGGCGCGCACCATCCGCATTCCGGTGCACATGATCGAGACGATCAACAAGCTGGTGCGCACCAGCCGCCAGTTCCTGCACGAGCAGGGCCGCGAGCCCACGCCCGAGGAAATGGCCGAGCGTCTCTCGATGCCGCTCGAAAAGGTGCGCAAGGTGATGAAGATCGCCAAGGAGCCGATCAGCCTCGAAACGCCGATCGGCGACGAGGAAGATTCGCACCTGGGCGATTTCATCGAGGACAAGAACGCGATCATTCCGGTGGATGCGGCCATCCAGGCCAATCTCAAGGAAACCGTCACCCGCGTTCTGGCCAGCCTGACCCCGCGCGAGGAACGCGTGCTGCGCATGCGGTTCGGCATCGGTATGAACACCGATCACACGCTGGAAGAAGTTGGCCAGCAGTTCTCGGTGACGCGCGAACGCATTCGTCAGATCGAAGCCAAGGCGCTGCGCAAGCTCAAGCACCCGAGCCGCAGCCGCAAGATGCGCTCGTTCCTCGATCAGTAAGCCCTGCGGCACTGCCGCAAGCGCGCTACGCCAAAGAGGCGCCCGGCCCAGGCCTGGCGCCTCTTTTCGTGTGCAGGGTATGTGTTGCAATGCGGCATCAGTATCAACTGAAACCGACACACCCTTGCATTAGTCTGACACAGGCTTGACACAAAACGCTAATAGCCCGGCCGGATCACACAACAGCGGCAAAGACCGCGTCCTTTCCGTCAGGGGAAATTCCATGCGTACCACCCGTTTCGCTTCCGCCATGCTGGCGGGGGCCGCCTTTGCGGCCATCGCACCTGCCGCCTTTGCCCAGGATGCTGCACCCGCTGCGCCGGCCGCCGCCGCTGCTGACGATGCCGGCAACGCCATCGTCGTGACAGCAGAGCGCCGCCAGGAAAACATCATGTCGGTGCCGGTGTCGGTGGCCGTGATGAAGCCCGAACTGCTGCACAACCTGCAGGCCGCCGGCGCTGACACGCTGCTCTCGCTCGCTGGCCGCGTGCCCAGCCTCAACGTCGAATCGACCACGGGCCGCATCTTCCCGCGCTTCTACATCCGCGGCCTTGGCAACATCGACTTCTACCTCGGCGCTTCGCAGCCGGTGTCGGTGATCCAGGACGACGTGGTGATGGAGCACGTTGTGCTCAAGTCCAACCCGGCGTTCGATATCGCCCAGGTGGAAGTGCTGCGCGGCCCGCAGGGTTCGCTGTTCGGCCGCAACACCACGGCCGGTATCGTCAAGTTCGACACCGCCCAGCCCACCGCAACCTGGGCCGGCCAGGCCAGCGCCAGCTGGGGCAGCCGCAACAGCGTGAACATCGACGCCGGCGTCGGTGGTCCGCTGACTTCTGACGGCCGCGTCAGCTTCCGCCTGTCGGGCCTGTACCAGCACCGCGACAACTGGATCAACAACACCTACACCGGCGTCAGCGACGACGGCACCAAGCCCGGCAACAACGTCATGGGCGGCTTCAACGAGCGCGACGTGCGCTTGCAACTGCTCGCCCAGCCGACCGAAACCCTGTCGCTGCGCCTCTCGGGCCACTATCGCGATTACGACGGCAGCGCCTCGATCTTCTACCGTGGTTCGATCCAGAAGGGCACTCACACCGTGCCGCAGAATCTGGACCTGACCAACGTGGCCTATGACGAAGGCGGCAACAACCCGCAGGCCTACAAGACCAAGGGCGTCTCGCTCAAGGCCGTGCAGGACATCGGCAGTATGACGCTGACCTCGATCACGGCCTATGAAGCCTCGCACGGTTCGAGCCGGGGTGACACCGACGGCGGCGCGGCGTCCAACTTCGGCGGCGCCGGCTTTGGCGAATCGCGCGGCGTGCTGCGCAGCCTCAACCAGTGGAGCCAGGAAGTGCGCCTGGCGAGCCCCGACGCGGCCCGTTTCAAGTGGCAGCTGGGCGGCATCTACTTCGACTCGCGCGATTACACCGAGTTCGACCAGCGCGCGTATTTCCTGAACGCTGGCGCGCCGGGTGCCAATCCCAACAACTGGGTGCTGCTGCATAACGTCAACACCAGCTGGGCGGTGTTTGGCCAAGCCAGCTATGACCTGACCGAAAAGCTGCGCTTCACCGCTGGCGCGCGTCTGTCCAACGACACCAAGACCACCACCTTGCTCAAGACGGCCGACACGGCCGCCGGCGTGGTGACCTTCCCGGCCACGGCACCGCGCAACGTGCGCCTGTCGGACACGCAGCCGAGCTTTGACGCCAGCCTGCTCTATCGCGCCAATTCCGACCTGTCGTTCTTTGCCCGCGTGGCGCGCGGCTTCCGTGGCCCGACCATCCAGGGTCGCTCGGCCGTGTTCAATTCGCCGTTCACCACGGCCAATTCGGAAAAGAACACCTCGTGGGAAGCCGGCATCAAGAGCGCCTGGCTGGATAACGCGCTGACGTTCAACCTCACCGGGTTCTACTACACCGTCACCGACATCCAGTTGAACGGCAACGACAGCAATGGCAGCGGCGTGCTGTTCAATGCCGACAAGGCCGTGGGCTATGGCGCCGAAGCGGAAGTGGGCCTGCGTCCGTCGAAGAACCTGCGCTTCGACATCGGCGTGAGCGTGCTGCACACCGAGGTTAAGGACCCCAACGTGTTTGCCCAGGCCGGTTCGGCTGGTGGCGTCCTGTCGGAAACCGTACTCAACCCGGTCAACAAGGTCGGCGCGAACTACTTTGCGCAGATCAACGGCAATTCGCTGCCCAACGCACCGCGCTTCAACCTCAACCTGTCGGGTCGCTACGACCTGCCGCTGAACGACGACTTCAAGGCGTTCGTCGGCGCAGACTTCAACCTGCAGGGCTATACCATGTACGTGCCCTACAAGACGGTGGAATACACCTCTGACGGCAACTACGAGCTGGGCGCCAAGGCCGGCTTCGCGTTTGGTCGCTACGAGTTGGCGGTGTTCGCCCGCAACCTGACGAACAAGCGCAACCTGGTCGGCGTGATCGACACCTCCAACTATCGCGCCGGGATCTACAACGATCCGCGCACGATCGGTGTCTCGTTCAGCGGTTCGTTCCGCTGATCGCATCGCACAGCATAACAATCGGGACGGGGTGGCAGCGATGCCGCCCCGTTTCGTGTTATGGCAGCCCGAATAAATCCTTTTGACACTGGGCTTTCCGCCCTTGACCGGCCCGCAACAAGGCGCAACGAACAGAACCGCGACACCGGCTTTCGCCCGGCTTGTCCTCCGGGAGTTTCCGCCAATGTTGCCTGCCCGCCAAACCGTTGCCCTTGCCGCCCTGGCCCTCGCCCCACTGGCCAGCGCCGTGGCCCTGCCCGCTGCCGCGCAGGCGCAGACGGCACCGCCCCCGGCGGCACGCCCGCTCGATCCTGCCGATCTGCAAGTGGCCAGCCAGATCATCGCGGTTATCCTGCCGCCCGAACAGCGGGTGGCAATTGTCGAGCGCGTCACCAAGACGATGATGGGCGCCATGCAGGGCAACATGGCCGGCATCATGGGCGTGGACGATCCCGGCTTGCAGCAGATCTTCGCGCGCATGTTCGAAACGATGCCCGCCGCGATGCGCCCGGCGATGGAGCGCCGCATGCCCGAACTCGTTGATGCCATGACCCGCGCCTATGTCCGCCATTTCTCGCACGAAGACCTTCGCGCCATTCTGGCCTTCGCCCAGACGCCGGCAGGTAGCCACTATCTCTCGCGCTCGGCCGACCTGATGCAGGATCCTGACGTGGTTACCGTGATGACCGCGATGAACCGCGACGGGATGG
Source organism: Novosphingobium sp. SG754 (assembly GCF_013149315.1). NCBI lineage: Bacteria > Pseudomonadati > Pseudomonadota > Alphaproteobacteria > Sphingomonadales > Sphingomonadaceae > Novosphingobium > Novosphingobium sp. SG754. The sequence continues at coordinate 172,674 of NZ_JABGCC010000004.1, forward strand.
AAGTGGGCATGGGCATGGCCAAGAATCTCAAGGCAGAGCTGACCACCTACCTGACCCAGCACCCCGACGTGGCCAAGAAGATCGCCGCTGCCCACGCCGGGCAATGAGAGGCGGCGGGTGGGCTGCCGCGCCGGGCTGCCCACCCATCTGGGCAAAGGGTGCATCATAAGGCCAATTAATCTGGCGTAGCGCGCGCAATGGGTTTAGGGGGACGCCAGAACCCCCACCATAGGCAACCGGAACCGCTATAACCCATGCGCATTGCCATTGCTTCCGATCACGCCGCGCTGGCGCTCAAGGCCGATCTTGTCCAGTGGCTGGGCGATCTGGGCCACGATGTGGCCGACCTTGGCCCCTATAACGGCGACAGCGTCGACTATCCCGATTACGGGTACAAGCTGGCCAGCGCCATGGCCGCCGGCGAAGCCGAACGCGGCATCGCGCTGTGCGGTTCGGGCATCGGTATTTCCATCGCCGTCAACCGCAACCCGGCGGTGCGCTGCGCCCTGGTGGGCGAGCCGTTTTCGGCCAAGCTTTCGCGTGAGCACAACGATGCCAACGTTCTGGCCATGGGCGCTCGGCTGACCGGGCTCGACATGGCCAAGGCGTGTGTCGAGGCGTTCCTCGCCACGCCCTTTGCCGGCGACCGCCACGTGCGCCGCGTTACCAAGCTTTCCAATCCAGCCCTCTGATCCAGGAGCCACACCCGATGTCCACCGCTGCCACCGCATCGCCGGAAGTCCGCACGGCAGGCTTCTTCACCGAGCATCTCGCCTCGGCCGATCCCGAAATCTTCGCCGCCATCCAGGGTGAACTCAAGCGTCAGCAGACCAAGATCGAGCTGATCGCCTCGGAAAACATCACCAGCCTGGCCGTGCTTGAAGCGACCGGCTCGGTGCTGACCAACAAGTATGCCGAAGGCTATCCGGGCAAGCGCTATTATGGCGGCTGCGAATATGCCGACGTGGTGGAAAACCTGGCGATCGAACGCGCCAAGCAGCTGTTTGGCTGCAATTTCGCCAATGTGCAGCCCAATTCCGGCAGCCAGATGAACCAGGCCGTGTTCCTGGCGCTGCTGCAGCCGGGCGACAGCTTCATGGGCCTCGATCTCAACTCGGGTGGCCATCTCACCCACGGCTCGCCGGTCAACATGAGCGGCAAGTGGTTCCACCCCATTCCCTATGGCGTGCGCGCCGATGATCACCAGATCGACATGGACGAAGTGGCCCGCCTGGCGCGCGAGCATAAGCCCAAGCTGATCATCGCGGGCGGCACCGCCTATTCGCGCACCTGGGACTGGCAGGCGTTCCGCGCCATTGCCGATGAAGTGGGCGCGTATCTGCTGGTCGACATGTCGCACATTTCCGGCCTGGTCGCCGGTGGCGCGCACCCCTCGCCGATCCCGCATGCCCATGTCGTGACCACCACCACGCACAAGAGCCTGCGCGGCCCGCGTTCGGGCGTGATCCTGACGAACGACGAGGCGCTGGCCAAGAAGTTCAACACCGCCGTGTTCCCCGGCCTGCAGGGTGGCCCGCTGGTCCACGTGATCGCGGCCAAGGCCGTGGCCTTTGCCGATGCGCTGCGCCCCGAATTCAAGGCCTATGCCCACCAGGTCGTGGCCAATGCAAAGGCGCTGGCGGAAAGCCTCAAGGATGCCGGGCTCGGCATCGTTTCGGGCGGCACCGACAACCACCTCATGCTGGTGGACCTGTCAGCCAAGGACGTGACCGGCAAGGCCGCTGAAAAGGGCCTCGATCGCGCCTGGCTCACCTGCAACAAGAACGGCGTGCCGTTCGACAAGCGCTCGCCCTTCGTCACCTCGGGTATCCGCCTGGGTACGCCGGCCGGCACCACGCGCGGTTTCCGCGAGGCAGAGTTCCGCCAGATCGGCCAGCTGATCGCCCAAGTGGTCGATGGCATGGCCCGCAATGGCGAAGAGGGCGACGGCCAGGTGGAACAGCGCGTGCGCGACGCCGTGGCGGACCTCTGCGCGCAGTTCCCCATCTACCCGGAGCTTTGAGCGTTTGCGTTGCCCGTTCTGCGCCCATGACAACAGCCAGGTGAAGGACAGCCGGCCGACCGAGGACAACACCTCGATCCGCCGGCGGCGCCAATGCGAAAGCTGCGGCGCCCGCTTCACCACGTTCGAACGCGTGCAACTGCGCGAGGTTCTGGTGGTGAAGAACAAGGGCGATGGCAGCGAGCCGCGCCGCGAACCGTTCGATCGCACCAAGATCGAACAGTCCGTCGCGCTCGCCTGTCGCAAGCGCCCGGTCTCGCAGGAACGCCTCGACCAGCTGATCACCGGCATCCAGCGCCAGATCGAGACGATGGGGGATGGCGAGGTCGCCTCCAAGGTGATCGGCGAGATGGTCATGGATGCGCTGCGCCAGCTCGACAGCGTGGCCTATATCCGGTTTGCCAGCGTCTATCGCGATTTTTCCGAAGCCCGTGATTTCGAGGAATTTGCCTCTTCCATCCAGGAAGTGGCCAAGTAACCATGCCTGCACAGCCCGTTATCGTTCTCGTGCGCCCGCAGCTGGGCGAAAACATCGGCAAGGCCGCGCGCGCCATGCTCAATTTCGGCCTGGCCGAAATGCGCCTGGTATCCCCGCGCGATGGCTGGCCCAATCCCGCCGCCGGCCCGGCCGCCTCTGGCGCCGATGTGGTGCTCGAAAAGGCCCAGGTGTTCGATAGCCTGGCCGATGCCGTGGCCGATTGTGCGCATGTCTATGCCACCACTGTGCGCAAGCGCGGGGTGACCAAGCCGGTGGTGACGCCCGAGGAAGCGGCCCGCGCGATCGTGGTCGAAGAAGGCCGCAGCGCGCTGGTGTTCGGGCCAGAGCGTTCGGGCCTGGAAACCGATGACGTGGCCCTGGCGCGCACCATCCTGACCGTGCCGATCAACCCCGAATTCGGCTCGCTCAACCTGGCCCAGGCAGTGATCCTGTGCGCCTATGAGTGGTCGAAGCACCAGAACGCCGCCGGCGCCCTGGTGCAACCCACGGTCGAAGACATGCTGCCCCCTGCCCCGCAGGAAGACTTTGAAGGCATGTTTTCCCAGCTGTGCGGCCTGTTGGAACCGCGCGGCTATTTCATGCCCGAAGACCGCGCGGCGGCCACGCGCCGCACGCTGCGCACCATGCTGACCAAGCCGGGCTGGAATCATCTCGAAATCCGCACGCTGCGCGGGGTGCTGTCTGCCATGCGCCGCGCGCCAGGCAGCAAGCCCGGCACCGAGCCTCGCGGGGAATAAGCTTTTCCCTTGACTCTGCGGGCGTGTCCTGTTCTAGGCGCGCCTTCGCAATTGGCCCCACACGTCCGGTGAAGTGGTGGCCGCATCCCGACAATTGGCGGGATGGTGCGGTTCCGGGCATCAGCCGGGAGGGCATCGGCCTTCCCCAGACCAAACGCTAGTTGAAAGGAACGAACGCGTGTCGAAGCGCCATTCGTCCAAGTACAAGATTGACCGTCGCCTTGGTGAAAACCTGTGGGGCCGCCCCAAGAGCTCGGTGAACCGCCGCTCGTATGGCCCGGGCCAGCACGGCCAGCGCCGCAAGAGCAAGGTTTCCGACTTCGGCATCCAGCTGCGCGCCAAGCAGAAGCTCAAGGGCTACTACGGCGACGTGACCGAAAAGCAGTTCAAGCGCACCTATCAGGAAGCGTCGAACATGAAGGGCGATACCGGTCAGAACCTGATCGGCCTGCTCGAACAGCGCCTCGACATGGTCGTGTATCGCGCCAAGTTCGCCCCGACCATCTTTGCGGCTCGCCAGATCGTTTCGCACGGCCACATCAGCGTCAACGGCGTGAAGTGCAACATCGCCAGCCGCCGCGTGCGCCCCGGCGACGTGCTCACCCTGGGCACCAAGGCCAAGGAAATGGCCCTGATCGCCGAAGCGCAGGCTCTGCCGGAACGCGAAGTGCCTGACTACGTCGCCCAGGAAGGCGCCGACAAGGTCACCTTCGTGCGCGTGCCGACGCTCGACGAAGTGCCCTATCCGGTGAAGATGGAACCGAACCTGGTCGTCGAATTCTATTCGCGCTGATCGGTCGGTCCACACGGACAAGACAAACGGAAAAGGCGGGGTTTTCACCCCGCCTTTTTTGTTGCCCGCCAAACGCGGCCAAACCGTCTGCCCGATGCGCAGGTGCGCACCGGGCAGAACGCCGCGCGATCAGGCCTTCTTTTCGAAAGCCACGGTGATCTTGAGGCGCACTTCGTCGCTGACGAAGGGCACATACTTGCTCACACCGAAATCCGAACGCTTAAGCGTGCCGGTGGCGCCAAAGCCCACGGTGAAGGCCTTGCTCATCGGGTTGGAGCCAGCGCCGCCAAACGTGGCGTCGAGCGTGACGGGCTTGGTCACGCCGTGCATCGTCAGGTCACCCTCGATCCGCGCGGTGCGATCGCCGGTGGGAACCACCTTGTGCGAGACGAAGCGGATGGTGGGATACTTGGCAGCGTCGAACCAGTCGGCGCTCTTGAGTTCACCATCGAGCGTGGCGTTGGTGGTGGAGATTGCCGAAACCGGCAGCGCCACGTCCAGCGTGGTGGCACCCAGGTTGGCCGGGTTGAGCGTCATCGTGCCGGTGGCGCCGGGGATCACGCCGAAAAAGTCGTTGAAGCCAAAGTGGCTGACGGTGAATTCGGCCAGGGTGTGGTGGGTTTCCACCTGATAGGTGCCAGCCGGCACGGCCGAAGGCGCGGCAGTGGCCTGCGCGGCGACCAGCGCCGGCGCGGCCAGGGCAGGAACGGCAAGAGCCAGGGCCAGAGCGGCGAAAGTCTTGGTACGTGTCATGACAGGGATCGTCCTTGTTGCAATGATCAGCGGTGAAATGATCGGGCGCAAGATGGCGTTTCCACCATCAGATGATAATACGCCAAGCATGAGATTATCCTTTTACCCAGGGTGCGAAATCAGTGGCTGACCGCTTGACCGGAATCGAGGTGTTCGTCGAAGCGATGCGGCTGGGCGGCCTCTCTGCGGCCGCCCGCGCCCTGCACATGTCGCCGGCGATGGCGGCCAAGCACCTTTCCGCGCTGGAGGCGCGGCTGGGCACCACGCTGGTCCACCGTACCACGCGGCGCCTGTCGCTGACAGAGGCGGGCGCGGCTTACCTCGACAAGGCGGAACGCGTACTGGCCGACTTGCGCGAGGCCGAAGCAGAAGCAGCCGCGCAAAGCGTGGCGATCGAAGGGCTGCTGCGGGTGAGCGCCCCGATGTCGTTCGGCGTGCTGCACATCGCGCCCTTGGTCGCCGCCTTCAACCAGCGCTATCCCGGCATTACCGTGGAACTGGGGATGAGCGATCGCCAGGTCGATCTGGTGGAAGAACGCTGGGACATGGCCATCCGCATCGGCCGCCTGGTCGGCAGCAGCCTGGTGGCGCGCAAACTGGCCGACATGCATCTGGTGGTCTGCGCCTCCCCTGCCTACCTCGCCCAGCGCGGCACCCCCAGCCAGGTCAGCGATCTGGTGCAGCATGATTGCCTGGGCTTCACCCTGACCCGGTTTGGCCAGCACGTCTGGCGCTTTGGCCTGGATGGCACGATCCACCAGCCAGTGCGCGGCACCTTGCAGGCTGACAATGGCGACGTGCTGGTGGAAGCGTCGGCAGCAGGGCTTGGCCTGGTCTATGGTCCACGCTTCATCGCCGCGCGTGCCCTGCGCGAAGGGCGGCTGGTAGAGGTGGTGCTGGACCAGCCGCTGGCGGGGCTCGGCGCCGTCCATGCGATCACCCATCCCTCGCGCCGGCCGGCCGCCAAGACCCGCGCCTGGATCGAATTCCTCGCCGCCACGGTGCCCGCGATGGCCGCCGAATGGTAGACACAATAAAGCAATATTTTCAGCCGTTTCCCGCAACAAACGGATCGTCGCAAATTGCGCATGAACGCAGCAGAAAATGGGAACAGCATCGCGCCGCCAGCATTATCGCAGCATGCTGATGTATCGCTTCGTCACGCCGCACCGTTGCGGCAAATGGTATCCTGATCTGGAAACAGCCAAGGCCCAGGCCAGCGCCATCGGCGCCGGCTTTCTCGACACCCGGACCGGCGAATTCGCGCAATATCCCGGCACCCGGCTCGAAACCGAGGTGGTGATGACGCCGCAACCTCAGATCGCGGCCTGACTGCCCGACGGCTTACTCTCGGTTGAAATAGTCCCGGCGGAAATCGGCGGCGAACGCGGTAAAACGATCTTCGGCGATCGCCGCGCGCATGCCGGCCATCAGCTGCTGGTAGAACGACAGGTTGTGTTCGGTCAGCAGCATGGCGCCCAGCATTTCGCCAGCCTTGTGCAGGTGATGCAGGTAGGCGCGGCTGTATTTGGCGCAGACCGGGCAGGTGCAGCGCGGGTCGAGCGGGCCGGTATCTTCGGCGTGGCGGGCATTGCGCATGTTGATCGGCCCGTTCCAGGTAAAACCCTGCCCGTTGCGGCCCGAACGCGTGGGCAGCACGCAATCGAACATATCCACCCCGCGCTCCACCGCGCCGACCAGGTCATCGGGCTTGCCCACACCCATCAGATAGCGCGGACGATCGGCCGGCAATTGGGAAGGCGCAAAATCGAGCGTGGCGAACATCGCCTCCTGCCCCTCGCCCACGGCCAAGCCACCGATGGCATAACCGTCAAAGCCGATATCGCGCAGGGCATCGGCACTGGCCTGGCGCAGCCCTTCATCAAGCGCGCCTTGCTGGATGCCGAACAGGGCCGAACGCGCGGCATGCTCTTCCCCGCTGTCGAAACCGGCGCGGCTGCGGCGGGCCCAGCGCATCGACATTTCCATCGAGCGGGCGATCACGTCGCGCGGCTGATCGGCACGCGGGCATTCGTCGAATGCCATCACGATGTCCGACCCCAGCAGCCGCTGAATTTCCATCGAGCGTTCGGGCGAGAGCATGTGGCGCGAGCCATCAAGGTGGCTGGCGAACGTGACCCCTTCCTCGGTGATCTTGCGCAGGTCTGACAAGCTCATCACCTGATACCCGCCACTGTCGGTCAGGATCGGGCGATCCCAGCCCATGAACGCGTGGAGACCACCCAGCCGCGCCATGCGTTCGGCGCCGGGGCGCAGCATCAGGTGATAGGTGTTGCCCAGGATGATGTCGGCACCGGTGCGGCGCACATCTTCCACCTTCATTGCCTTGACCGTGGCCGCCGTGCCAACCGGCATGAATGCCGGCGTGCGGATCTCCCCCCGCTTCATCTGGATGGTGCCGGTGCGGGCCTTGCCACTGGTGGCGTGGATCTGGAACGAAAAGCGGGTCATCGGGTGCGGGCAATCATCCGGGGCAAAAGAACAGTTGCGGCCCTTAGGCGCAAACGCCAAGGCGTGCAAATGTCGCTGTTTCACCTTGCTCTTGCCGCTGCCCAGACGCCCGCGTTCACGCCAGCGCCGTGGATGTATCCGGTACTGACCGCGATTGCCGTGATCACCGGCCTGGTCGATGCCATTGCCGGTGGCGGCGGGCTGATCATGATGCCTGCGCTGATCACCATCGGCCTGCCGCCGCATCTGACGCTGGGCACCAATAAGATCCAGTCAATGTGCGGCACCACGATGGCCACCTGGCGCTATCACCGCGCCGGGCTGTTCACCCTGGCCGGCAATGGCGTGCTGGTGGCCGTCACGTTTGCAGGCGCGCTGATCGGCGCACTGGTGATCCAGCATTTCAAGCCGCAGGTGCTCTCGCTGATCGTGCCCGTCCTGCTGATCGGCGTGGCTCTTTACACCGTGCTTTCTCCGCGCATGGACGATGGCGACCGCCACGATCGCCTCGGCGCGCGCAAGTTCCTGCCGGTTGCGGGCGGCGTGGGCTTCTATGACGGGTTTTTTGGCCCCGGCGCCGGGCAGTTCTACACCACCACCCTGGTGGCCCTGCGCGGCATGGGGCTGACCCGCGCCACCGGACTGACCAAGCTGCTCAACGTGACCAGCAACCTGGCCAGCGTGATCGTCTTTGCGCTGGGCGGCCATGTGCTGTGGCTGCTGGGCCTGTGCATGGGCGCCGGGGCAATGACCGGCGCCATCATCGGCAGCCACTTTGCCACCCGCTTTGGCGCCCGGTTGATCCGTCCCTTGCTGATCGTGGTCAGCCTGGCCCTGACCGGGCGGCTGGTCTGGCAGTGGTTTGCCGGGTGAACACCATCTGATCGCGAGGCCCATACCGGCCAGACCAGCCGGCAGACCTGGGCCTTATGGCAGGAGCAGGCTGGAATCGCCGTAGCTGTAAAAGCGATAGCCGGTGGCGATGGCATGGGCATAGGCCGCCTGCATCGCCTCCAGCCCCATCAGCGCCGAAACCAGCATGAACAGCGTGGACTTGGGCAGGTGGAAATTGGTCATCAGCCCGTCGATCGCCTTGAAGCGATAGCCGGGGGTGATGAAGATCGCGGTATCCCCTTCGAACGGATGGATCGTGCGCGCCTCATCCGCCGCGCTTTCCAGCAGGCGCAGCGAGGTGGTGCCCACCGCGATGATGCGCCCACCGGCCGCGCGTGCGGCGTTGAGCCGGGCCGCGGTTTCGGGCTCGATCCGGCCCCATTCGGCATGCATCTGGTGATCGGCGGTGTCATCGGCCTTGACCGGGAGGAACGTGCCCGCCCCCACATGCAGCGTGAGCGTTTCATGGGCGATGCCGGCGTCGGCCAGCCCCGCCATCAGCTCTGGCGTGAAATGCAGCGCGGCCGTGGGCGCGGCAACGGCGCCGTCCTTTTGCGCGAACATCGTCTGATAATCCTGGCGATCCTGGGCGTCGGTTTCGCGCTTGCCGGCGATATAGGGTGGCAGCGGCATGCGGCCGGCCCGTTCCAGCAGCACTTCCACCGGCTCATCCCCGGGGAAGAACAGCGTCCAGCTGCCATCGGCATGGCGCGCTTCGGCCGTGGCGGAAACGCCGGCGCCGAAATCGATCACGTCATCGGCACGCAGCCGCTTGCCGTTGCGGATGAAGGCCTGCCAGCGGCGCAGGTCAAGCCGCTTGTGCAGCGTGGCACCCACGCGCGCCTCCCCCCGGCGGCCTTCGAGCTGGGCCGGGATGACGCGGGTATCGTTGAACACCAGCACATCGCCGCGGCGCAGCAGGCCCGGCAGATCGCGCACCACATGGTCGCTCAGCGGCTGCCCGCCGGCCACATGCAGCAGCTTGGCCGCATCACGCGGGCGGGCCGGGCGCAGGGCGATGTTTTCGGGCGGCAGTTCGAAATCGAAAAGGTCAACACGCATGGCGAGCGCGCTAGCCGCAGCCGTGGCACAGGGCAAGCACCTGACGCCACCGGCTCCCCATCCTCTTTAGAGGAGGGGGTTGGGGGGTGGTGGATGCGTAGCGCCAGGCTTCGCACCACCCCCGGCCCCCTCCTCTGAAGAGGAGGGGAGATAAGCAGCCTAAATCGTCCCTTGCCCCAAGATCAGTTGGTGCGCGACTTGCTCAGCATGTCGGGCGTGATCGCGCCGGTTGGCACGGCCGCCGGCAAGGCCGGGCGCGGCTTGTTGTCGGCCAGGATCGAGGCCTGGAGGATCTTGGTCGGATTGCTGGGCGGCTCGCCCCGCACGATCGTATCCACTGCATCCATCCCGCTGATCACGCGGCCGAAGTTGGTATACTTGTGATCGAGCGCAAAGCGCGGATAGAACACGATGAAGAACTGGCTGTTGGCCGAGTTCGGCTCGTTGGTGCGCGCCATCGACACAGTGCCGCGCATGTGCGGGGCATCGTTGAATTCGGCCTGAAGGTCAGGGAGCTTCGATCCGCCCTGCCCCGTGCCGGTGGGGTCACCGGTCTGCGCCATGAACCCGTCGATCACGCGGTGAAAGATGATGCCGTTGTAGAACCCTTCGCGCGTCAGCGTCTTGATGCGCTCCACATGGTGGGGCGCCCATTGCGGCATCAGGCGGATCAGCACGCGGCCGCCGTTCGACAGGTCGAGCACCAGCACGTTTTCAGGATCGTGGGCCGGATCGGTATCGACGGCATAGGTAATTTCGTGCTGCGGCACGACCTTGTCGATCTTGAACGGCTGCGCCGGGGCCTTTTCCCCACGGCTTTGCGCCATGGCCGGGCCGGACACGACCGCCGAGGCTGCCAGGGCAGCGCAGATCAGGGCCTTGGAAAACGAACGGGCGATCATCAAGCCTGCCACCTTGTTGGAATATGTGAAACGCCGATTAGGCCCGGCGCGCTGACACTGCAATGAACGATTCGGCAATAAACACGCGATCGGCGCGGCGGCATGGCGCGCTCAGTAATCCCCCAGGCGGCCGATGCTGTTGACGCGGGCCACCACATCGTCGCGCACGGTGGGGGTGACAAAGCCGGAAATATCGCCGCCGAACAGTGCGATTTCCTTGACCAGCTTGGACGCAATCGGCTGCAGGCTGACATCGGCCATCAGAAAGACCGTTTCGATCCGGTCGTTGAGCTGCTGGTTCATCCCGGCCATCTGGTATTCGTATTCGAAATCAGCCACGGCGCGCAGGCCGCGCACGATCACGCTGGCGCCCTGCGCTTCGGCAAACTTCATCAGCAGGGCGTTGAAACCCACCACGCTGACATTGTCGATGCCCTGCTCGTCCAGTTCGCGGCGCACCATGTCCATCCGCTCTTCGGGTGTGAACATCGGGTTCTTGGATGGATTGGTGGTCACGCCCACGATCAGCCGGTCCACCAGCTTGGCGCCGCGGCGGATAATATCGAGATGGCCCAGCGTGATCGGATCAAACGTGCCGGGATAAATGCCAACGCGCTGCGCCATCAGTGATTCCTTTCCACGATGAAGCGCGCGAGTTCGCGCAGCAGGTCTGCCTCGGCGCCATGGCTGCCCAGGTGGGCGATTGCCTGGTCGACCAGGATGCGCGCCTGCTCGCGCGCGCGCTCGACACCGAGCAGCGAGACGAAGGTTTCCTTGCCGGCAACGGCATCCTTGCGCAGCGCCTTGCCGGCGGCGGCCTCGTCACCCTCGGCATCGAGCAGATCGTCCGCGATCTGGAAAGCCAGGCCGATATCGCGGGCATAGCCGCGCAGGTGGGTGCGGCCTTCGGGCGGCAGGCGCCCCAGGATCGCGCCCATTTCCACCGCAGCGGCCAGAAGCGCGCCGGTCTTGAGCTGCTGCAGGCGGGTCACGGTGGGCAGATCGAACGTGGCGGTTTCAGCCACGATATCCATCATCTGCCCGCCGGCCATGCCATTGGTGCCGCTGTTCACGGCCAGGGTGCGGATCAGTTCGACCCGCACGAACGGGTCGCCGCTCATAGCGGGATCAGACAGGATCTCGAACGCGAAATCGTGCAGCGCATCGCCCGCCAGCACCGCCGTGCCATCGTCAAATGCCTTGTGCACCGTGGGTTTGCCATGGCGCAGATCATCGTTGTCCATGCACGGCAGGTCATCGTGGATCAGCGAATAGACGTGGATCGCCTCCAGCGCGGTCCCTGCCCGCACCGCCACCTGGCGATCGACGCCATACATCGCGGCCGTGGCCGTCACCAGCAGCGGGCGCAGCCGCTTGCCGCCACCGATGGTGGCATAGCGCATCGCTTGCACCAGCCGATCGCGCGGATCACCCGGCAGGGGCAGCAGCGCATCGAAGCTGGCGTCGATATCTGCCTGGATCGCGGCCAGTGCCGGCTTGAGCAGGCCAGGGCTGCCCGTGGGCGCGGTCATCGCGATCAGGCCCCGTCGAACGGCCGGGTTGCTGCCGGCCGCCCTTCACGATCGGCCACGACCGCCTCGATTCGCGCCTGCGCTGCATCAAGCCGGGCCTGGCAATGCGTGCGCAGGGCCTCGCCCCGGGCATAGAGGTCGATCGATTCGTCGAGCGGAGCCTCGCCACTTTCCAGGCGGCGGACCACCACTTCCAGTTCCTTCAGCGCATCCTCGAAGCTGAGCGCGGCGATATCGGGTGTGCTAGCCATCGCGGCAAGCAATGGCCGCGCCGGCCGGGCCGGTCAAGCGGGGAACGCGTGGCTGTCACCGGCCTTTTGGGGTGTTCTTCCCCTAGCGCAAACGCGCGCACGCGGCTAAGGGCGCTTCCCATGTCGCAGATCACCGCTGAAATCGTCGCCGCTCACGGCCTGTCGGAAGAAGAATACGCCCGCGTGCTCGGCGCGCTGGGGCGCGAGCCCAACTTGGTCGAGCTGGGCATCTTCTCGGTCATGTGGTCAGAGCACTGCTCGTACAAGTCGAGCCGCATTCACTTGAAGAAGCTGCCGACGACGGCGCCCTGGGTGATCTGCGGCCCCGGCGAAAACGCCGGCGTGATCGACATCGGCGATGGCCAGGCCGCCATCTTCAAGATGGAAAGCCACAACCACCCGAGCTACATCGAACCCTATCAGGGCGCGGCCACGGGTGTCGGCGGCATCCTGCGCGACGTGTTCACCATGGGCGCGCGCCCGGTGGCCAACATGAACGCGCTGCGCTTCGGCCGGCCCGATCATCCCAAGATGAAGCACCTGGTCCAAGGCGTGGTTGCGGGCATCGGCGGCTATGGCAACTGCGTGGGCGTGCCCACGGTTGGCGGCGAAACCAATTTCCACAAGGCCTATGACGGCAACATCCTGGTCAATGCGATGACCGTGGGCGTGGCCGACACCGACAAGATCTTCTATTCGGCAGCCACGGGCCTGGGCAATCCGATCGTCTACGTCGGTTCGAAGACCGGGCGCGACGGCATCCACGGCGCCACCATGGCCAGCGCCGATTTCGACGAGAAGAGCGACGAAAAGCGCCCCACCGTGCAGGTGGGCGACCCCTTCACCGAAAAGCTGCTGATCGAGGCGTGCCTCGAACTCATGGCCACCGACGCCATTGTCGCCATCCAGGACATGGGCGCAGCCGGCCTCACCTCATCCTCGGTGGAAATGGCCAGCAAGGGCGGCGCCGGCATCCGCCTCAACATGAACATGGTGCCTTGCCGCGAAGAGCGCATGACGCCCTATGAAATGATGCTGTCGGAAAGCCAGGAGCGCATGCTCATGGTGCTGAAGCCCGGCAAGGAGCCGATGGCCGAGGCGATCTTCCGCAAGTGGGAGCTGGACTTTGCCGTGATCGGCGAAGTGACCGACACCGGCCACATGGTGCTGGAATGGAACGGCGAAGTCGTGTGCGACATTCCGCTCGATCCGCTGGCCGACGATGCGCCGCTCTACGATCGCCCGCACGTGCCCACGCCCAAGCCGGCGGCGATCGAAGCCCTGCCTGAAAGCGCGGACATCGGCGCTGACCTGGTCACGCTGATCGGCAGCCCGGACCTTGCCAACCGCCGCTGGATTTTCGAGCAATACGACAGCCAGGTCGGCGCCGATACGCTGCAGAAGAGCGGTGGCGATGCCGCCGTGGTGCGCGTGCACGGCACCGACAAGGCGCTGGCGATCAGCACCGACTGCACCCCGCGTTATTGCTTTGCCGATCCCTATGAGGGCGGCAAGCAGGCCGTGGCCGAGACGTTCCGCAACATCTGCGCGGTCGGCGCCACGCCGCTCGCCATCACCAACTGCCTCAACTTTGCCAACCCGCAGCGCCCCGAAATCATGGGCCAGATCGTGGGCTGCCTGGAAGGCATGGGCGATGCATGCCGCGCGCTCGATTACCCGATCGTCTCGGGCAACGTTTCGCTCTACAACGAATCCAAGGCGACCGGCGGCGGCTCGGCCATCCTGCCCACCCCGGCCATCGGCGGCGTTGGCCTGATGCTCGATCACACGCGCATGGCCACGGTTGCCTTCAAGGCCGCCGGGGAAACCGTGTGGCTGCTCGGACCCGAAGGCACCCACCTGGGCCAGTCGCTCTACCTGCGCGAAATCCTCGGCCGCGAAGAAGGCCACGCTCCCGCGGTCGACCTCGCGCTGGAACGCCGCAACGGCGAACTGGTGCGCGAATGGATTGCCGACGGCAAGGTTACGGCCGTGCACGACGTGGCCGATGGCGGCCTGCTCGTGGCGCTCACCGAAATGGCTCTGGCCGGCAACATCGGCGTCACCCTCGATGCGCCGCTCACCACCGCGCAGGCCTTTGGCGAAGACCAGTCGCGCTATGTCGTCACCACGCCGGCTGGCGTGGTGCTTGACGGCGCCACCAAGCTTGGCACCACCGGCGGCCAGGCCGTGGCCGGCGTGCCGCTTGCCGCCTTGCGCGAAGCGAACGAAGCCTTCTTCCGCGACTGGATGGAAGGCTAAGCCGCACCTCCACCACCCGCTGCGCGGGCGGTCCCCATCCCCGTTGCTGTGCGACAGGGAGGACCAGATCCTCCCCCACACCGTGGGGGAGGTGGCAGCCCGCAGGGCTGTCGGAGGGGGCATGTTGGCTTAACATCCCCTCTCCAACCTCTCCCGCCTGCGGGAGGGGCGTTTAGCCGTTTAACGCGCGTGCTTGAGCAGGTCGCGCGGATCGATGCCTTCGGCCTGCCACACGGCATGGGCCTGCTCATAAACCACGCCGGGCACGATCCCCAGGCGTCGCCGCGCTTCTTCCAGCGACAGCGGCAAGAGCGCGACGATCGATTGCTCCATCAGGCGCGGACAGGATTTGCCCCGCCGCCATGCCTCGCGCACCGCGCCCAGCACCGGCGCCCGGCTGTTGAGGCGCAGCTTCATCTGCAGCGCCGCCATCCAGGCGATGAACAGGTGCCCGGGCGCCGGTTGCTGCGGAAAGGTGAAGGCCAGCACGCACGCCTCGCCCAAGGCATCGCGGCCATAGCCGGTCAGCACATGCAGCAGATCGTGCACATCGCGCAGGCGGTTCATGTACCACTGGAAGCGGTCGTTATAACGCGGGCGATCAGCCAGGAAGCGCTCGGCTTCTTCCACCAGCCCTTGCGCGGTCAGGCCCTCGGCCTCCATGAAATCGCAATAGGCCTGGGCCAGCGAGCCAGCCGGCATCCGCCGCAGCGCCGCGTGATCGTCGAGCACCGCCGGCAGCCACGGCTCGGCCAGCGCCAGCGCATGGCCTTTCCGCGTGGCGAGAAACGCAGAGCCTGCCCTGCCCCCGCCACGCCAGGGCAAGGCGGCAAAGATGCCGAACACCTCTGCCGTGTTTTCGGTATTGTGCATCAGTCGGCGGAAATGGCGATAGGCAACCAGCGGGCGCAGGCGCGGCTTTTCCCGCGCCGGGTCAAACAGCGGCAGCGCCGCAAAGTCCCCCGCCCGTTGCTCCATCAGTCGATCACCCAATCCTCGCGCGCGATGCCAAACAGCTGCAGGATCGATGTCAGGTCACCCCGGTCGATCCAGCCATCTGCGGCCTGCCGCGCCTTGGGCTTGGCATAATAGGCAATGCCGTGGGTGGCGGCCGCGATCATCGGAATATCGTTAGCGCCATCGCCGGTTGCAAGGCTGGCGGTCGCCGGGCCGAGCCGGTCCATTTCCTCGAGCAGCACGGTCTTCTTCACCCCGCTATCGACGATCCCGCCAACCAGCGCGCCGGTAAGGCGCCCGTCGGCGATCTCCAGGCGGTTGCCTACCACGCGGTCAAAGCCGAGTTGCGTTGCCACCGGATCGGCAAACGAATGGAAGCCGCCAGTGACCAGCACGGTGTGGCAGCCGCGCGATTTGAGCGTGGAAACAAGCGTGCGTGCACCGGGCATCGGGCGAATGCGTTCTTCCAGGCATTGCGTGATGGCGGTTTCCGGCAAGTCCTTGAGCAGGCCGACACGCTCGCGCAGGGCGGATTCGAAATCCAGTTCGCCCTGCATGGCGCGTTCGGTGATCGCGGCGATGCGCTCTTTCAAACCGGCGAAATCGGCTAGTTCATCAATGCATTCGGCGCTGATCATGGTCGAATCCATGTCGGACACGAACAGGCGCGGGGTTTCGATCACGCGATCCGACAGCAGGAAGTCGCTGGCTGGAAAGCAGTTGTCGAGAATGCCGCGCACCGTGGCGGCATCGCCCGTCGCCACTTCGATTTCCAGGACCGATTCGCAGAAATCGAGCATGCCGGCGCCGGCCACTTCGCCGCCTACGGCCGTGATCTGCTCCACCGCCCGTGCAAGATTGTCACCAAGCGTCGTCGGGTCTGCTATCAGACGGGCAATGAGCACTGAAATTTCCCTTTCCTGTTCCGGCCCAGACAATCACGCCACCGCCAGCCGGCCTCGGCTCGCGCTCATTGCAGGGCCAACCGCCAGCGGCAAGAGCGATCTTGCCGTGCGCCTGGCCCTGGCCGAGCAGGCCGCCGGCCGCGCTGCCGTGGTGATCAATGCCGATAGCGCGCAGGTCTACGCCGATCTCGCCATCCTCAGCGCCCGCCCTTCACCAGCGGAAATGCAGTGCGTGCCGCACCGCCTGTTCGGCGCGTGGGACGGCGCCCAAGCCTGTTCCGCCGCCGATTGGGCGCAAGCCGCCACGGCAGAAATCGCAGCCGCGCATGCTGCCGGCGCGCTGCCGATCCTGGTGGGCGGCACCGGCCTCTATATCCGCACGCTGCTTGATGGGATTGCCCCTATTCCCGCCATTGATCCCGCCATCCGAGCGGCGGTTCGCGCCCTGCCGGTGAGTGAAGCCTATGCCGCTCTTTCCCGCGAAGATCCGCCGCGCGCCGCCGCGCTCAATCCTGGCGACAGCATCCGCATCGCCCGCGCGCTCGAAGTGGTGCGCTCCACCGGCCATCCGCTGGCCCACTGGCAGGCCCGGCGCGAGGGCGGCATTGCCGGTCGCGTGGCGCTGCGCCCGCTGGTGCTGCTGCCCGATCGCGCCTGGCTCTATGCCCGCTGCGACCAACGCTTTGCCGCCATGTGGGAACAGGGCGCACAGGCCGAAGTTGCCGCGCTGCTGGCGCGCCAGCTCGATCCCGATCTGCCGGTGATGCGCGCGATCGGCGTGCCCGAGATCGCGGCCTACCTGCGCGGTGAAATCAGCGCCGAATCCGCCATTGCTGCGGGCAGCCAGGCCACGCGGCGCTATGCCAAGCGGCAGTTCACCTGGGCCAAGCACCAGTTTCCCGGCGATTGGCCACGCGACACGCACGAAAATTGCCTTGACAGAACCCGGATAGCATCTTTATTTCAAAACTAGCGGGTTGACACGAATGTTTGTGTCAATTACCAAGCCGTCAATTGCTTGGCTCTTGCCAAGTGCCCGAGTAGGGAGAGACGGCCCGGCGCAGGCAACTGCAGCCGGGCCGCAATTTTTTAGGATTATGGGCCGTTCGCGCGGCCCGGCAAGCAAGGGAACAAGGTCGTGAAAAGCGAGCGCAGCGGCGCTGAAATCCTGGTCGAAAGCCTGGTCGCCAAGGGCGTCGAATTTGTGTTCGGCTATCCCGGCGGCGCGGTACTTCCGATCTATGATGCGCTGTTCGGCGATGAACGCATCCGCCACATCCTCGTCCGTCACGAAGCCGGTGCGGCTCATGCCGCCGAAGGCTATGCCCGCGCCACGGGCAAGCCCGGGGTCGTGCTGGTCACCTCGGGCCCTGGCGCGACCAATGCCGTCACCGGCATTGCCGACGCATTCCTCGATTCGATCCCGATGGTCGTCATCACCGGCCAGGTGCCCACTGCCCTGATCGGGTCCGACGCGTTCCAGGAAGCCGATACCGTCGGCATCACGCGCCACTGCACCAAGCACAACTACCTGGTCAAAGACCCGGCAGAGCTGGCCACGATCATCGACGAGGCGTTCCGCATCGCCACCGAAGGCCGCCCCGGCCCGGTCGTGGTCGACATTCCCAAGGACGTGCAGATCGCCTCCACCCGCTGGACCGGCCAGGCGACGCAGATGCGCAATCGCTATGCCCCGCAGGTGGAAGCACCCAGCGACGCGATTGCGCAGGCCGTGGCCATGCTCGCGACGGCTAAGGCGCCAGTGTTCTATACCGGCGGCGGGGTGATCAACTCCGGCCCGGAAGCCGCACGCCTGCTGCAGGAACTGCAGACGCTCACCGGCGCGCCGGTCACCTCCACGCTGATGGGCCTGGGCGCGTTCCCTGCGGCGCACAAGGATTGGCTGGGCATGCTCGGCATGCACGGCACCTATGAAGCGAACATGGCGATGAACCGCGCCGATCTGGTCGTGTGCATCGGCGCGCGCTTCGATGATCGCGTCACCGGCCGGCTCGACGCATTTTCGCCCGATAGCCGCAAGATCCACATCGATATCGATCGTGCCTCGATCAACAAGACCGTCCGCGTCGACCTGCCGCTGGTGGGCGATTGCGGCCGCGTGCTGCACCAGATCATCACCGGCTGGCTCGATGCCGGGCACCAGGCGCAGGATCTGACCGAATGGCATGCGCGCATCAACGGCTGGCGCGCGCGCAACAGCCTGGCCTATCCCAAGCGTACCAATGGCGAGATCATGCCCCAACTGGCGATCGAGCGGCTCTATGAACTGACCAAGGACCGCGAGCCGATCATCAGCACCGAAGTGGGCCAGCACCAGATGTGGGCGGCGCAGCACTTCCACTTCGATCGGCCCAACAAGTGGCTGACCTCGGGTGGCCTGGGCACCATGGGCTATGGCCTGCCGGCAGCGATCGGCGCGCAGGTGGGCTGCCCCGATGCGCTGGTGATCGATATTGCCGGCGATGCCTCGATCCAGATGAACATCCAGGAGTTGGGCACCGCCACGCAGTTCCGCCTGCCGGTCAAGGTCTTCATCCTCAACAACGAATGGATGGGGATGGTCCGCCAGTGGCAGGAATTGACCTATGAAAGCCGCTATTCCAGCTCCTATTCCGATGCCCTTCCCGATTTCGTGAAGCTGGCAGAGGCCTATGGCTGGAAGGGCATCCAGATCGACACGCTCGATCAGCTGGACGACGGCATCCGCGCGATGATCGATCATCCCGGCCCGGTGATCGTCGATTGCCGCGTCACCAAGGAAGCCAACTGCTTCCCGATGATCCCCTCGGGCGCGGCGCATACCGACATGATCCTCTACGGCGACGAAGTGGCCGGCACGATGGATGATGAAGCCAAGGCCCTGGTTTGAAGCCCGATTTGAAGATTGATCCGATGATGAAAATCAAAGCAGAGGCGCAGGAGCGCCACGTCCTGACCATCACGGTCGACAACGAGGCGGGCATCCTGGCCAAGATCGCCGGGCTGTTCACCGCGCGCGGCTACAATATCGACAGCCTGACGGTGGCCGACATCACCGACGAGCACGACGTCAGCCGCATTACGATCGTGACCCACGGGCCGCCGGCGGTGATCGACCAGATCCATGCCCAGCTCGAACGCCTGGTGCCGGTGCACAAGGTGACCGACCTGACCGAGGTTGGCCCCTATGTCGCGCGCGAACTGGCGCTGATCAAGGTGGCCGGCAAGGGCGAAAACCGCGTGGAAGCGCTGCGCCTGGCCGAGGTGTTCCGCGCCAACGTGGTCGACACCACCACCTCAAGCTTCATTTTCGAACTGACCGGCGCGCCCGACAAGATCGATACCTTCGTCAGCCTGATGAAGGAACTGGGCCTTGTCGAAGTGGGCCGCACCGGCATCGTCGGCATGATCCGCGGCGCCGAGGCCGCCTGACCCTTTTTCCATCGCTGTTTGCACAAACCCTGCGTCCACCACTGCGCTAATTCGGCCTGAGGGATGCCCGTTGCGGCAGGACGACCAACCAAGGACGAGTACCATGAAGGTTTACTACGACGCCGATTGCGATCTCAATCTGATCACCGGCAAGAAGATCGCCATCCTGGGCTATGGCAGCCAGGGCCATGCCCACGCGCAGAACCTGCGCGATTCGGGCATCAAGGAAGTGGCCATTGCCCTGCGTCCCGGTTCGGCCAGCGCCGCCAAGGCCGAAGCCGCCGGCTTCAAGGTTCTGCCCAACGCCGAAGCCGCCGCCTGGGCCGACATCCTGATGATCCTGGCGCCCGACGAGCACCAGGCTGCCATCTATGCCGACGACATCCACGCCAACCTGCGCCCCGGCGCAGCGCTGGCCTTCGCCCACGGCCTCAACGTGCACTTCGGCCTGATCGAACCGCGCGCCGACGTGGACGTGATCATGGTTGCGCCCAAGGGCCCGGGCCACACCGTGCGCGGTGAATACGTCAAGGGCGGCGGCGTGCCGTGCCTGGTGGCCATCCACCAGAACGCCACCGGCAATGCCCACGACATCGCCCTGGCCTATGCCTCGGGCGTGGGCGGCGGCCGTTCGGGCATCATCGAAACCAACTTCAAGGAAGAGTGCGAAACCGACCTGTTCGGCGAACAGGCCGTGCTGTGCGGCGGCGTGACCCACCTGATCCAGGCTGGTTTCGAAACGCTGGTCGAAGCCGGCTATGCCCCCGAAATGGCCTATTTCGAATGCCTCCACGAAACCAAGCTGATCGTCGACCTGCTCTATGAAGGCGGCATCGCCAACATGCGCTACTCGATCTCGAACACTGCCGAATATGGTGACATCGTCACCGGTCCGCGCATCATCACCGCCGAAACCAAGGCGGAAATGAAGCGCGTTCTGGCCGACATCCAGTCGGGCCGTTTCGTCAAGAACTTCGTGCTCGACAACCGCGCTGGCCAGCCCGAACTCAAGGCTGCCCGCAAGGCCGCTGCCGCGCACCCGATCGAAAAGACCGGCGCCCAGCTGCGCGCGATGATGCCCTGGATCGGCGCCAACAAGCTGGTCGACCAGTCCAAGAACTGATCGCGCAAAGACCTGCGCCACCGCGCCTTGCCCTGGCAAGTGCGGTGGCCTGGCCTTCCGGCAAAGGGGCCGGCCCGTTCGGCGGGCTGGCCCTTTTTCGTGCGCCCCTCGCTCTACCGAGCGGTCCGCCGGCTCGACGAACTGCATGGCAAAATCGTAAAAATGCATTCATAGCCATTTTGGACCTATTGGTTCGCCCATCGCTTTCCAGTCCTGCCCACCACCAGAAACTGATCGAGTCGCCGATGCCTTCGCTGCCCCACCTTGCCTCGGCCTGTGCCGCGCTATGCCTGCTCGGGGCGTGCCAGGCCCCGGTGCCAAAGCCCACGCCTACGCCCGATGGCGCCGGAGTGCCGGTGGCGCCTCCCGCCGCTACAGGCCCAGTGGCAGATGCCTCTGACAGCAGCGATGCAGCGGTCGATCCCGATACCCTGCCTGCGATCAATTGCGGCGAAGGCCGCATGGCCAAGCTTATGAACATGCCGGAATCCGAAGAAGCCCATGCCGCCGTGATCGCGGCCGTGGGCCATCGCCACATCCGCTGGGTCCATCCCGGCGATGCCGTGACGATGGATTACCAGCCCGGCCGGCTCAACGTCATCGTCGACGAACACGGCCAGATCGCCGCCACCCGCTGCGGCTGATCGCCCGCCCCTGCAACAGGGACCATAGCCGCTTTGCTCGCTTGCCACTCGCCCATGCGTTTGGCACCTTTCCCTCTGGGCGACGGCGTGCCTGGCTGCGCAACGGCCGCGCCCAAGGGAGACATCACATGATCACCGTTCGTACCGCGTTCACGCTGGCCGCCCCACTGGCCCTGGCCCTGGCCGCCACGCCGATGATTGCCCAGGCCCCTGCCGTTCCCGGCCAGCCGGACAAGGCCCGCGTCACGGCCGGCAACTATGCCGCCGATCCCAATCATTCGCTCGTGGCCTGGAGCGTCAACCACCTCGGCTTCAACGATTATTTCGGGCTGTTTGGTGATGTTTCGGCCAAGCTCACGCTCGATCCAGCCAATCTTTCCGCTGCCAAGGTGACCGCGACTATCCCCGTCAGCAAGGTGCTCACCGCCAATGCCGGTCTCAACGCGCACCTGCTGCGCCCCGGCACCGAGGGCAAGAAGCCCGATTTCTTTGGCCCCAATCCGGCCGATGCCACCTTCACATCCACCAGTGTGACACCTGGCGCCGATGGCACCAGCGCCACCATCGCAGGCAATCTCACGCTCAATGGCGTGACCAAGCCGGTTTCCATCGCCGCCAGGTTCATCGGCGCCGGCAAAGGCTGGGGCAAGGAAACAGTCGGTTTTGAAGGGACCACCACGCTCAAGCGTTCAGACTTTGGCGTGAATGGCGCGCTGCCGCTGGTGTCTGACGAGGTAAAACTCAACATCACCATCGCTTTCGAAAAGACCGCCTGACCTCTGCCTGACTGACCAGCAACCCCGCAACGGCATGCCGCTGCGGGGTTTGTTGCGCCCGGCATTTGATCTGGACAAAGCTGGCGCAAGGCACCATAGGCATGGCCGATGATCGCCGCGCTGAACCTTACCCTGCGACTTACACGCCCTTGGGCGTGAGCTGACGCGTCGGTTTTGCGGCGCACACGGCGCCCAAGGGTCATCCCCTCGCACCAGACGCATCATTTTCATTTTAAGGTTCAGCCATCATGGCCATGCTGAAGAATCCCGGCATCAAGTATCGTCCGTTTCCGCAGGTGGATCTGCCCGATCGCCAGTGGCCCTCGCGCACCATCACCAAGGCCCCGCGCTGGCTCTCGACCGACATGCGCGATGGCAACCAGTCGCTGATCGATCCGATGGACGCCGACAAGAAGGCGCGCTTCTTCGATCTGCTGTGCAAGGTTGGCCTGAAAGAAATCGAAGTCGGCTTCCCCAGCGCGGGTGCCACCGAATATGATTTCATCCGCGCCCTGGTGGACGAAGGCCGCATCCCCGAAGACGTCGTCGTGCAGGTGCTGACGCAATCGCGCGAAGACCTGATCAAGACCTCGTTCGAAAGCCTGGCCGGCGCCAAGCAGGCCATCGTCCACGTCTACAACGCGGTATCGCCGCTGTGGCGCACGGTGGTGTTCGGCATGGAACAGAGCGAAATCAAGGAAATCGCCCGCCGTGGGGCGACGTTCCTGCGCGATCAGGCCGCCCGCTTCCCGCAGACCGACTGGCGTTTCGAATATAGCCCGGAAACCTTCTCCACCGCCGAACTCGATTTCAGCATCGCCTGCTGTGAAGCGGTGATGGACGTGCTGCAGCCCACGGTGGAAAAGCCCATCATCCTCAACCTGCCGGCCACGGTGGAAGCCTCCACTGCCAATATCTATGCCGACCAGATCGAGTATTTCTGCCGCAACCTGCCCGGCCGCGATCGCGCCGTGATCAGCCTGCACACCCACAACGACCGTGGCACTGGCGTGGCCGCGGCGGAACTGGGCCTGATGGCCGGGGCCGATCGCGTCGAAGGCTGCCTGTTCGGCAATGGTGAGCGCACCGGCAACTGCTGCCTGGTGACCGTGGGCCTCAACCTCTACACGCAAGGGGTAGACCCGGAACTGGACTTCTCGAACATCGATGAAGTGATCCAGACCGTGGAATACTGCAACCAGCTGCCCGTGCATCCGCGCCATCCCTATGGCGGCGAACTGGTCTTCACCGCCTTTTCCGGCAGCCACCAGGACGCCATCAAGAAGGGCTTCGCCGCGCAGGAAAAGCGCAACGACGAACTCTGGGCCGTCCCCTATCTGCCGATCGACCCGGCCGATCTGGGCCGCAGCTATGAGGCGGTGATCCGCGTCAATTCGCAAAGCGGCAAGGGCGGTTTTGCCTGGGTGCTGGAACAGGACCAGGGCCTCAAGCTGCCCAAGAAGATGCAGGCGCACTTCTCGCGCCACGTGCAGGAACTGGCCGACGAACTGGGCCGCGAACTGCAGGCCGGCGATATCTGGGGCGTGTTCCGCAAGGTCTATCGCCTGGATGCCCCGCAACATTTCCAGCTTGTCGATTATGACGAGCAGCGCGGCACCGACGGCACCCGCGTGTTTGCCGGCAAGATCGAGATCGATGGCCAGGTGCAGTCGGTCAGCGGGCGCGGCAATGGCCTGATCTCGTCGGTCGTTGCCACCCTGGCCGAAGGGTTCGGCGTTCGCCTGGAAGTGCGCGACTATTCCGAACATGCCATGGGCAGCGGCACCAATGCGCGCGCTGCCGCCTATGTCGAATGCGTGCTGGCCGATGGCCGCGTGGTATGGGGCGTGGGCATCGACGAAGACGTTGCCACCGCCAGCGTGCGCGCCATCCTTTCGGCAGCCAACGCCGGCCGCTGATCGCCACCACCATCACACGCATCATGCAAGGGCCCTGGAGCATCCGCTCCGGGGCCTTTTTGCGATCAGGCCTCGGTATCGGCCCACAGCATTTCGGCCATGGCGTCGAGATGGCTGAAATCCACCGCCGGATCGCGGCGGTTGAGCGGCATTCCGCCCCAGCGCCGTGGATCGAGCAGGCGGCGGCGCAAGGCACGCTGCAACAGGTCGAGGCGCATCAGCGCTTCGCGATCGGCGGCCATGTCGTTGGCGCCGCGCCGCCGCTGCCAGCCGGCCTCGATCTGGCCGATCCGTTCCAGCACCAGTTGGTTGTATTGCCGATGCGGGCCGCGATGCAGCGGCATCAGCACGCGTTGCGCGGCCGCCTCGGTTGCCGGCAGCAGCAGACCATTGCGGCGGAAATCGTGAAAGCCCACCTCGGCTTCGCCCAATCGGCCCAGCATGACATTCAAACCGGCGCGCGTCAGAACCTGGCAGGGCAGGATATGGTGCCGCTGCATATGCGCCTGATATCCCGGAGAGCCGACGACGTTGACGCAATGAAACGGAATCGCCCGGCGCGCGGCGAACCGCCATTTGCGAGACGAATCAGGAACACGTTTCGTTAGGCCCATCGTGCCGAAATGATACAGTCTTCCCCTGGTTCTAACCAGAGCGTGCCGGCGCCGGGCAGCTCAACCGCCTGCGCCTGCGCAATGTGGCCATGGGCGATCAACCAGTCTGTCAGGCGCACGGCGGCGCGCGCATGCTGTTCTCCCGGCCGCTCGCCCCCGGTGTGCAAAGCAAACTCCTGCCCGATGAAAAAGGTCAGGCCGATGCTGGTCACGCGATCATCTCCGCGCTTCAGGCCGGCCAGGGCCATGGCCGGAAACGGCCCGCCATTCAGCCACGGGCGCACGGCGTCGACGAACCAGCGCGGCGAAACAAGGTTGCCAGCCGGCAACCAGCCGATCGCCGCCAAGCCCGGCAAAGTCGCCAGCGCCAGCAACAGGCTGGCCGCCACCTGCACCACCGGCAAGAGGCTTTCCGCCCCGGCCAAGTGCGGCCCCGGCGCCAGCAGCAGCGCTTCATAGGTGCTCGGGTCAAAATCCGCAGGCAGGCCCACACGCAGGTTCGCAAGCGCTGTTGCCGTCCCCTCTTTTGGCGCCAAACCAGTCAGGTCGAACGTCAAACCATCGCGCAGCAGTTCCACCCAACGGGCCGCGCCACCCGGGCGATGGCTCACGGCAAAGGCGTGCTCGGCCTGGGCCAACCCGGCCAGGGCATCGGCATCAGGGCGCGTGCCAGGGGCGAACAACAGCGTCGCCACGGCGCGCCCCCCCGCACTTTCCTGACCATCAGCCACCGCTTACGCTCCTGTCGTTGGACAAACCCTTGCGCCGCAATCCATTGCGGCGATCTACAGGGCCTGCACCCGATACCGTCGAAATTTCGTCAACACCCCGGCGCGACATGCTCAAAAAGCGCCCATTTCCAAACCTGACGCTAGCAACTGCCCCAGTTCGCGACATTTTTGCAATGCAGTATGCGGCAGGGCCTTGGGCGCCAAGATCGAATCGGGCCGATCCGCACCCGTTAGAATGATGCAGGGCGGCGCAACGCGGCGCAAACGCCAACCGGTCACGATCCGGTCGATCTGCGCCTGTGCTCCCTGCCCCGCCGTTCCTGCTGCGATGGCCGTGGCATAGGCGCGCCCTTCGATCTGCTCCAGCAGGGGGTAATAGCAGCGGTCGAAGAACGCCTTCATCTCGCCGCTCATGCTGCCAAGGTTTTCCGGGCAGACGAACAGGAAACCTTGCGCTGCAATGCATTGCGCGGGGTTAACCTGCTCGGCCGGCAACAGCTGCGCCGGCGCGCCGGCCTGTGCTGCGCCTTGCGCAGCGGCCTGTGCCATGGCCTGTGCCGCGCCGGTGCGGCTGTGCCAGATGATTGCCAGCATGCCCCCTGTCCTTTTCACCACCGCCGCCCCCGCAGCGTTTGTCATCCCCGGCACAAGCGCCGATCCATTGGTGTCAAATCGGACATGAACGCAGCTTTGCCAAATCGGTTTCCTGGCGATGTATCTGCCCGTGCGGTTTGCCCATGGGGCGGCAATCGGCTACCGCGCAACAATGATCCCGGTCACTGCGATTACCCATTCCCTTTCCGGCCTCGCCTGGCGTTGGCGTGGCGGCAACATGGACCTTTCCGGCCGTTTCGGCCGCGCCGGCGGTGGCGATGATGGCCTGAGCAATGACCTGGTGGATCAGTTGCTGCTCTCGCGTGGGGTGCCGCACGATG
Organism: Novosphingobium sp. SG754; assembly: GCF_013149315.1. Taxonomy (NCBI): domain Bacteria; kingdom Pseudomonadati; phylum Pseudomonadota; class Alphaproteobacteria; order Sphingomonadales; family Sphingomonadaceae; genus Novosphingobium; species Novosphingobium sp. SG754. The sequence goes on from NZ_JABGCC010000004.1 coordinate 198,890, forward strand.
ATCTTGAGCGGCACCGCCGCCCCACCTTGCGCGATTTCCTGCCAGATCCGGCCATTTTCCGCGACATGGAGGTGGCCGCGCGCCGCCTTGCCGAAGGCGTGGTGCGCGGCGAGCGCATCACCGTCTATGGCGATTACGACGTGGATGGCGCCACCAGCGCCGCACTGCTGCTGCGCCTGCTGCGCGCGCTCGGCGTGGAAGGCCAGGCCTATATTCCCGATCGCCTGCTCGAAGGCTATGGCCCCTCGGGCGAGGCCTTGGTGCGGCTGGGCCGCGAAGGCAGCCAGTTGATCGTTACGGTGGATTGCGGCGCCATGGCGCACGAGGCGCTGGGTCAGGCCGCAGCCGCCGGCATCGACGTGATCGTGGTGGATCACCACAAGTGCGCGCCTGACCTTCCCCCTGCCGTGGCCCTGGTCAACCCCAATCGCCTGGACGAGGATGACGAGGCCGCCGCGCATGGTCATCTTGCCGCCGTGGGCGTGGCCTTCCTGCTTGCCGTGGCGACAGTGCGTGTCCTGCGCGCGCGGGGATGGTTCGAAAGCCGCCCGGCGCCCGATCTCATGGGCCTGCTCGATCTGGTTGCGCTGGGCACTGTGGCCGACGTGGCGCAGCTCAAGGGCCTGAACCGCGCGCTGGTGGCGCAGGGGCTGAAAGTCATGGCCAAGCGCGCCAATATCGGGCTTTCCGCGCTGATCGATGCCAGCCGCATCACCCGTGCGCCAACTGCCAGCGACATGGGCTTTGCCCTGGGGCCGCGCATCAATGCCGCCGGGCGCATCGGCGATTCCTCGCTCGGCGTGCGGCTGTTGACGACGCAAGACCCTGACGAGGCCAAGGACATCGCTGCCCGCCTCTCGGCCCTCAACGACGAGCGCCGCGCGATCGAGCAGGCCGTGCAGGAAGCCGCCGAAGCGCAAGTGGAAGCACAGCACAATCGCGCCGTAGTGGTAGTGTCCGGCCTGGGCTGGCATCCCGGCGTGATCGGCATCGTTGCCGGCCGCATCAAGGAAAAGACCGGCAAGCCCACGCTGGTCATCGCGCTCGACGATGGCGAACAGGCCGAAGTTGATGGCGCTGGCATGGGCAAGGGTTCGGGCCGCTCCATCCCCGGTGTCGATCTGGGCGCAGCGATCATCGCCGCACGCGAGGCCGGACTGCTGGTCAAGGGCGGCGGCCATGCCATGGCCTGTGGCCTGACCATCGCACCCGACAGCGTGGAGCCGCTGGCGCAATGGCTCGATGAACGCCTCGGTCGCGACGTGGCCAATGCCCGCGCCGCGCAAAGCCTGGCGCTGGACTTGTCGCTCAGCCCTGGCGGTCTGACCCCCAGCCTGGTCGAAACGCTGGAAGGCGCTGGCCCCTATGGCGTGGGCTGGCCCGGCCCGCGCGTGGCAGTGGGCCCGGTGCGGCTGGTCAAGTGCGATATCGTCGGCAACGATCACGTGCGGGCGATCGTGGCCGGGGCCGATGGCCGCTCGTTCAAGGCCATGGCCTTTCGCGCAGCACAAACCGATCTGGGCCAGGCCCTGCTGCACGGCTGCAAGGGCCGCCAGCTATGGCTGGCCGGACGCGCCCGGCTCGACGACTGGGGCAGCCGCCCCGCCGCCGAATTGCACATCGAAGATGCCGCATTTGCCGATTGAATTTTTTGGGTCTGATTTTTTTGGATCGGCGGGTTGACGCACCGGCCCCAGCCTAATAGAGGCGCGGACCTGCCCAGCGGCGCAAGCCCGGCGGCCCCTTCGTCTAGCGGTTAGGACGCGGCCCTTTCACGGCTGAAACACGGGTTCGATTCCCGTAGGGGTCACCATCATTGCACGCTGCCGGACGGCCCCTTCGTCTAGCGGTTAGGACGCGGCCCTTTCACGGCTGAAACACGGGTTCGATTCCCGTAGGGGTCACCATCTGCATCTTGCCTCAAGGTGCGGATTGCCGGCATGCCATGCAATGCGCCATGTTTCGCCGGCAACCATGCCTTCGCATGCAAGGCCCCTTCGTCTAGCGGTTAGGACGCGGCCCTTTCACGGCTGAAACACGGGTTCGATTCCCGTAGGGGTCACCATTCCGGCGCAATTGGCGCGGAACCACACTACATCGTCGGCACGCCGCATGCCCATCGCATTATGCTGGGCCGTGCGCGCCCGCAATCACGCCCTCAATGCAGTTGCGAGGATTGTATCGTGGCGGGAATGCCGGCGATCCCCTCCATCGGGCGCGGGCCGGCCAGTTCCTTGCGCATCAGATCCAGCACCATGGAAAGGTGCGCGGCCGCCAGCGAGGCGCCTTGGTGATCGAGCACCGCCAGCGAGCCTTCCAGCTTGCCGATCAGGTCGGCCAGAACGGCCTTGTCGGCGCCGTTGCGATCCGAGGATTTCACGCAATCGTCCTCCCACTTCTTGGCGCCGATCAGGCCGCGCGTGCGCGCGCCCGCACCTCGACAGGCCTTAGAGCCGGCCTTGCAAGCCACCAGTGCAACCCGGCGCCCCGTTGCCCGCCATGGTGGCGGACGATGAAGGGGAATGTTCGACCTTGGTCTCATCTACGCGCCGCCACGCCTGCCCGCCACGGCTTTCCCCGCAGCTTTGGCGGTATCGCGCGCAACTAAGTCGTGTACCAGAATGGCCGCTTTTCAGATCATCTTCAGGGAAAAGCAGCATGTTAGATGGCTAATGAACGGCAGGCACGCGCGCCAGCCGTCACCACTCCCGCCGAAACGGAAGCAAAAGCGCGCGTATCCAGCGCCGCCGCCGCGTCCCTCAGCCAAGCCTGTGGACAGCCTTGGCGGCAAGTGTGACAGGCCGGCAGCGGGCTTGCCGCGCCCCCCTGCCCTCGCCTAACAGGTGCGCTATCTGCGTTTCCTGGCGAAAGTGACATCCCCCGATGAAAGGTCTGGTCCTGCCGTGGACAAGCGTGGGCATTGCCCTGGTCGCCGCTGCGGCCATGCCGTTTGCCGGCGCCAGCCTGTGGCTCGCCTTTGCGGTGCTGGTGGTGTGGCTGGCCTCACTGTGGCTCGCCAGCCCCGAGCCGGAGATCGTCCAGGTCCGGCCCGAGGAAGGCAGCGTCTCGCGCCAGGCCATGGTCGCCCTGGTGGAGCCGTTCAGCGTGCCGGTGCTGATGCTCGATCGCCAGCGCATAGCCTCGGCCAATGCCGCCGCGCGTGAGGCGCTGGGCCCGCATATCGTCGGGCAGGACGCGCGCGTGGCGCTGCGCCATCCCGAGGCGATCACCCTGCTCGACAAGCCCGAGGGAACCGCGCTGGTTCGCGGCCTGACCGGCGCGCGCAGCATCTGGCAGGTCAGCCGGGTGGCGATCGACGAACGCTTTTCGCTGATCGAGCTGGTCAACCGCACGGCCGAGGCCGATATCAGCCGCGCCCACACCGATTTCGTCGCCAACGCCAGCCACGAGTTGCGCACCCCGCTGGCCTCGATCATCGGCTATGTCGAAACCCTGGCCGATCCCGATGCGCGGGTCGATCCGGCCACGGCGGCCAAGTTCCACGCCACCGTGCTGCGTGAGGCCAAGCGCCTGCAGACGCTGGTGGAAGATCTCATGTCGCTCTCGCGCATTGAGGCGGAAAAGCACGAGTTCCCGCGCGAGCGCATCGATATCGGGCAGATGGCGCAAACCATCGCCAGCGAAGTGGGCTTCACCGTGGGTGACGAGCGCATCCTGCCCGAAACCGAAACCGGCGTGGTCTGTGGCGATCGCCAGCAGCTTGACCAATTGATCCGCAACCTGATCGACAATGCGCTCAAATATGGCGATGCGCAGGCCCCGGTGGCGGTGCGGGTCCACCGCGACGGCAGCGACGTGGTGCTGGAAGTGGCCGACCAGGGCGAAGGCATCCACCCCGATCACCTGCCCTATCTGACCCGGCGGTTCTACCGCTCTGACCCAGGCCGCAGCCGCGCGGCGGGTGGCACCGGGCTGGGCCTTGCCATCGTCAAGCACATCGTCGAGCGCCATCGTGGCAAACTCGATATCGCCAGCACATTGGGCGAAGGATCGACCGTGACCGTGCGCCTGCCCTTGGCCGCGCCAGAGGCGGCGCCAGCCGCTGCCTTGCCGGGCTGACCTGCCGGGCTGAACGGGCGTTTTTCAACGACACCATGGTTTTGTCACAAATGCCGCAGCTTTTGTCATAAAGCTGTCACACCCTGGTCGCATTGGCCGCTCATCCACCGGGACACTTCCTGGCCACGGGGAATGGAAGGTATTGCCATGGTCACGCTTCGCACACTTGCTCTGTCCACTGCCGCTTTGGGTTCGCTCGCTCTCGCCGGCTGCGGCGGCGCCGATTCCGGCAGCCGCGACCAGGTGCGTGCCGTCGGTTCGTCCACCGTCTATCCCTTTGCCAAGGCCGTGGCCGAGCAGCTCGCCAAGAGCGATCCCTCGATCAAGTCGCCGATCATCGAATCGACCGGCACGGGCGCCGGCATGAAGCTGTTCTGCGCCGGCGTCGGCCCGCAGCACCCCGATATCGAAGATGCCTCGCGCCGCATGAAGAAGTCGGAATTCGACGAATGCGTCGCCAATGGCGTGAAGGACATTGCCGAAATCCAGGTTGGCCTGGATGGCGTGGCGTTTGCCGAAGCCAAGGGCGGCGCCAATCTCGCGCTCACCCCGGAAGACATCTACAAGGCGCTGGCCAAGAACCCCTATGGCAAGCCCAACACCGCCAAGACCTGGGCTGACGTGAACCCGGCGCTGCCGGCCGATCCGATCCTGGTCTACGGCCCGCCGTCCACCTCGGGCACGCGCGATGCGCTCAAGGAACTGATCCTGGCCAAGGGCTGCGACGCCAATCCCGAGATGAAGGCGCTCAAGGACAGCGACAAGAAGAAGCACGACGATGTCTGCACCCAGGTGCGCGAAGACGGCGTCTATGTCGATGCCGGCGAGAACGACAACCTGATCGTGCAGAAGATCGAGGCCAATCCCAAGGCCATCGGCATTTTCGGCTTTTCCTATGTCGAATCCAATGCCGACCGCATCAAGGGCCTGACGATGAGCGGCATCACGCCGACCTATGAGACCATTTCCAACTTCAGCTATCCCGGCGCTCGGCCGCTCTACATCTATGTGAAGAAGGCGCACCTCAAGGCGATTCCGGGGCTTCAGGCCTATGTCACGCAATGGTCAAAGCTGTGGGGCAAGGATGGCACACTCGCCAAGCTCGGCATGGTGGTTGCGCCCGATGCCGTCCTGGCCGAAAGCGCCAAGGCCGTGACCACGATGCCGTCGCTCGACGGTTCGCAGCTCAAGTAAGAAAGGACGGGAAAGCCCAGTCATGTCGCCAGCCATTCTTCTCCTGCTCGCCTTCGGGCTGGGCCTTGTCGGCTGGCTGGCGGCCCGCTCGCGCGCCTGGGCGTTTCGCGCCAAGACGCCGGATGCGCGCCTGCATTCGCTGCCCAGCTTCCACGCCTGGTACGTGGCGCTGTGGATCGCGGTGCCGGCGCTGGTCTTTGCGCTGGTATGGAATGCGGTCAGCCCGGCGCTGATCACCGCGCATGTCCTGGCCGATCCGGCAGCGGCGGCCCTTCCGGGCTTTGGCTTTGAACGCGAAGCCATGCTGGCGCAGGCCCGCGCCGTCGCCGAAGGCAAAGCGTTTGGCGTGTTCATGCCCGAGGCCGAAGGGCTGATCGCGCCCTATCGCGTCGCGCTTGCCCGCTATGAATCGATCGGGCTGATCGTGACGATCCTGGTCGCGCTGGCTGGCGGGGCCTTTGCCTTCCTGCGCTTGAAGCCTGATTTCACCGCCCGCACGCGGGTGGAGCGGGCGGTCATGTCGCTGCTGCTGATCGCTTCGCTCGTCGCCATCCTCACCACGGCCGGCATCATCATCAGCCTGGTGTTCGAAACCGTGCGCTTCTTCGGCATGGTCTCGCCCATTGATTTCCTGTTCGGTACCCACTGGGCGCCCGATCCGATGAGCACCGGCGCGGTCGATGGCAAGCAGTTTGGCGCCATCCCGCTGTTCTGGGGCACGATCTATATCGGCGCGATCATTGCCATGCTGGTGGCCATCCCGCTTGGCCTGATGAGCGCGATCTACCTCACGCAATATGCTTCTTCCACCGTGCGCAAGGTGATCAAGCCGCTGCTCGAAATCCTCGCGGGCGTGCCCACGGTGGTATACGGCTATTTCGCCGCCCTCACCGTGGCGCCGGCGGTGCGCGATTTCGCGCAAGGCATCGGCATTTCCAGCGCCTCGACCGAAAGCGCGGTGGCTGCCGGCCTGGTCATGGGCGTGATGATCATTCCCTTCGTGTCATCGATGGCCGACGATTCCATCGCCGCCGTGCCCGATGCCCTGCGCGATGGCAGCCTGGCGATGGGCGCCACCCGCGCCGAAACCATCCGCAAGGTGCTGGTGCCGGCCGCGCTGCCCGGCATCGTCGCGGGCATCATGCTGGCGGTCAGCCGCGCGATCGGTGAAACCATGATCGTGGTGATGGCGGCCGGCGCCTCGGCCAATCTCACTGCCAATCCGTTTCAGTCGATGACCACGGTGACGTTCCAGATCGTTGCCATGCTCACCGGCGAAGGCAGCTTCGATCACCCGGCCACCCTTTCGGCCTTTGCCCTGGGCATGGTGCTGTTCCTTGTCACCCTGGCGCTCAACTTCATCGCCCTGCGCGTGGTGAAGCGCTATCGCGAAGCCTATGAGTGAGCCGATCATGGACACGCTGACTTCCTCTTCTGCCGATACGCTGGCCGCCCAGCGCCGCGCCCGCATGGCCGCGCGCCTGGCGCGCCGCCACACCGGCGACCGGCTGTTCAAGCTGGCTGGCCTGGGTGCCGTGGCGTTTTCCGCGCTGGTCCTGGTCTTCCTGCTGGTGTCGATGGCATCGAGTGGCCTGGCTGGTTTCCAGCGCAGCGAACTGCGCTTTGACCTGCCCCTGCGCGGCCAGCTTGCGATCGATCGCGATCGCCTGGGCCAGCCCGATCCGGCCAGCGCGCTGGAACTGGCAGGCCTGCCGGCCATGGTCGATGCCGCTGCCGAAAAGGGCCTGGGCCAGGGCGGCGCGGCGCTGCTTGCCGATGGTGCCTGGCGCGATGTTGCCGCGCAGATTGCGGCCAAGCCTGCGCTGCTGGACGAACCGAGCCTATCGCTTTCCCTGCCCGCCACCGACGAACTCGCCGCTGCCCAGCGTGGCGATGGCCCCGAAGGCTTGCGCCCTGTTGCGCGGCGCCTGGTCCAGGATGGCAAGCTGGTGCGCGCGTTCGACTGGGGCTTCCTGGCCCGCTCCGACGCTACCAGCCCGCAGGCCGTGGGCATCTGGGGCGCGCTCAAGGGTTCGATCATGACCATGCTGGTCACGATCGTGCTGGCTTTCCCGGTGGGCGTGCTCGCCGCGCTCTATCTGGAGGAATATGCCCCGCGCAACCGCTGGACCGACCTTATCGAAATCTCGATCAACAACCTGGCGGCCGTGCCCTCGATCATCTTTGGCCTGCTCGGCCTCGCGGTATTCCTCGCGATCTTCCCGCACTATCGCTCGGCCCCGCTGATCGGCGGCACGACGCTGGCGCTGATGACCATGCCAGTGATCGTGATTTCCGGGCGCAATGCGATCAAGGCAGTCCCGCCCTCGATCCGCGATGCCGCGCTGGCCATGGGCGCCAGCCCGGTCCAGGTGGTGTTCCACCACGTGCTGCCGCTGGCGCTGCCCGGCATCCTCACCGGCACAATCATCGGCATGGCCCGCGCGCTGGGTGAAACCGCGCCGCTGCTGATGATCGGCATGCGCGCCTTCGTTGCCTCGCCACCGGGCGATCTCATCTCGCCGGCCACGGTGCTGCCGGTGCAGATCTTCCTGTGGTCCGACGAAATCGACCGTGGCTTCATCGAGCGCACCAGCGCCGCGATCGTCGTCCTGCTGGTCTTCCTTCTGCTCATGAACGGTCTTGCCATCTACCTGCGCAACCGCTTCGAGAAACGGTGGTAACATGAACGCCCCCCTTCCCCTGAACGACGCCCCTGCCGAAGCCGCGGCGCAGATCTCTGCCTTGCCCGACGATGGCCCGGCCAAGATCAGCGCGCGCAACGTGTCGGTGTTCTATGGCGCCAAGCGCGCGATCGACGATGTCTCGATCGACGTGCCAAACGACTATGTCACCGCGTTCATCGGCCCCTCGGGCTGTGGCAAGTCCACGTTCCTGCGTTCGTTGAACCGCATGAACGACACAATCGCCAACGCGCGGGTCGAAGGCGAAATCCTGATCGATGGGCAGGATATCTACCGCTCCGGCATGGACGTGGTGCAGCTGCGCGCGCGCGTTGGCATGGTCTTTCAAAAGCCCAACCCGTTTCCCAAGTCGATCTATGAAAACATCGCGTATGGCCCGCGCATCCACGGGCTGACGACCAGCAAGAGCGAGCTTGACGGCATCGTCGAAACCTCGCTCCAGCGCGCCGGCCTGTGGGACGAAGTCAAGGATCGGCTCACCGACAGCGGCACCGCGCTTTCGGGCGGCCAGCAACAGCGCCTGTGCATCGCCCGCGCCATTGCCGTCGATCCCGAAGTGATCCTGATGGACGAGCCGTGCTCCGCGCTCGATCCCATCGCCACCGCGCGGATCGAGGAACTGATCGACGAATTGCGTGGCCGCTATGCCATCGTGATCGTCACCCACTCCATGCAGCAGGCCGCCCGCGTCTCGCAGCGCACCGCGTTCTTCCATATGGGCAAGATCGTGGAATATGGCACGACCTCGGACATCTTCACCAATCCGCGGGAAGAGCGCACCAAGGACTATATCACCGGGCGTTACGGGTAAGGATACGAGACGTGGCTGAACATACCGTCAAGGCATTCGACGAAGACATCACCCGCCTGCGCGGCCTGGTGGCGGAAATGGGCGGCCTGGCCGAACTTTCCATTACCGAGGCGATGGACGCCCTGGTCGGCGGCAACGAGGACCTGGCAACCAGCGTGATCGCGCGCGACAAGCGCATCGACCAGCTGGAAGGCGAGGTTGATCGCCTCGCCATCCGCGTGCTCGCCCTGCGCGCACCGATGGCCGACGACCTGCGCGAAGTGATCGCCGCGCTCAAGATCGCCGGCGTGATCGAGCGGATTGGCGACTATGCCAAGAACATCGCCAAGCGCGTGGGCCATATCGAGGGGCGCAAGCGCTTCGAACCGCTGACCCTGCTGCCGATCATGAACGAGCTGGCCAGCGACATGGTCCACGACGTGCTCACCGCCTATGCCGCGCGCGATGCCGTGGCCGCCGCCGAAATCGTGCGCCGCGATGCCAAGGTCGATGCGATCTACGACAGCGTGTTCCGCAATTTCGTGTCGTACATGGTGGAAAACCCCGCCACGATCAGCAGCGTCGCCCAGCTCATGTTCGTCGCCCGCAATATCGAGCGGATCGGCGACCAGGCCACCAATATTGCCGAAATCGTCCACTATGCCGCCACGGGCACCTACCTGCCCGAACGGGAAGACGTCATTCCGCCGGCGTGATCGCGGCGGGCGCATTATTCCCGCGCCGTTCGTCATGGCCACGTAACAATTGTCGTGCTTTCGCAAGGTTACGGTCAAGGTTCATCCCGGAGGTAATGCGTGTCTGCTCCCAAGCTGCTTCTCGTCGAAGACGACACCGCGCTGGCCGAACTCGTGGAATATCGCTTCCGCGGTGAAGGCTATGACGTGCGCAGCACCGACGATGGCGATGAAGCCCTGCTCCTGGCAGCCGAAGACACGCCCGATCTCGTGCTGCTCGATTGGATGATCGGTGGCACCAGCGGGATCGAGGTGTGCCGCCGCCTGCGCCGCAACAAGGCCACGGCCCATGTGCCGATCATCATGCTCACCGCGCGCAGCGACGAGGATGATCGCGTGCGCGGCCTGGAAACCGGCGCGGACGACTATGTCACCAAGCCGTTCTCGCCACGCGAACTCATCGCCCGCGTCGGCGCCGTGCTGCGCCGCGTGCGCCCGGCGCTGGCCGGCGAAACCATCACCGTGGGCGACATGAGCCTCGATCCCACCGCCCACCGCGTCACCCGGCGCGGCCAGACGATCAAGATCGGCCCCACCGAATTCCGCCTGCTCAAACATTTCATGGAACATCCCGGCCGCGTGTTTTCGCGCGGGCAGCTGCTCGATGCAGTGTGGGGCAGCGGCAGCGACATCGAACTGCGCACGGTTGACGTACATATCCGCCGCCTGCGCCAGGCGATCGCCCTGCCCGGCGCGGCCGACCCGGTGCGCACCGTGCGCTCCGCCGGCTACGCCCTGGAAGGCGTGTAACCATCCAAATCCTCCCCCACCCCGTGGGGGAGGTGGCAGCCCGCAGGGCTGACGGAGGGGGCATGTAACCGCCCTCACGCCAAAGCCGGCACCTGATGCGCCAGGAATTGCAGACAGTGGCGTAAGCGCGGTGTGCGCCCCTGGCGTGGCTCGAACAGTGCCACCACCGGCAACGCCGGCAGTTCCAGATCGGGCAGCACCGCCTCCAGCGCGCCACTCTCCAGGTCTTCGGCCACTTCCCACAGCGAATGCAGCGCCACGCCGGCTCCATCAAGGGCCCAGGCGCGCGCCACGTCGGCATCGTTGGTGGCCAGGCCCGCCGGCAGCGCCAGCCCCTCGGGCAGGCCCTCGCGCAGCACCGCGCCGGCTTCATCCAGCACCACCACGTGCTCGTGCCGGGCAAGATCATCCACCGCTTGCGGGCGCCCGCGCCGCTCCAGATAGGATGGCGCGGCACACAGCACGCGCGGGTTGCTGCCCAAACGGCGGCAGATCAGCGACGAAAGCGGCGGCGCGGCAAAACTGATCACCAGATCGTGCCCGCTCTCCACCGGATTGGCGAGCGCGGGCACGCTGTCGAGATGCACCGTCACATCGGCATGGGCGCGGGCAAAGCGCTGCAACAACTCGCCCAGGCGGCGGCGGCCAAAGGCCAGGGTCGTTGCCACTTTCAGCGTGCCCGCCGGGCCAAAGGCGCGCGTGCGAATCACGGTTTCGGCCCGTTCCATGTCGGCCAGGGCCTGCCCGGCCTGGCGATAGAAGATTTCGCCTTCCTCGGTCAGCGAAAGGTGGCGGCTGTTGCGCCGGACCAGCGCCACGCCCAGGCGCGCCTCCAATTGGGCCAGGCGGCGGCTGACCACCGGCAGCGACAGGCCCAGGCGTACTGCCGCCTGCGACAGGCTACCCGCCTCGGCCACGCGGACGAATGAAACCAGTTCGGAATAACGATCTGCCATTAACCGAGGATAGGAAACGCGTATTGCGCCGCAATATGCCCAAGGTTGCAGAACTGTTTGAAATCGTTGCCCGCTGCCGGATTTGCGATTTAATGCCCTGATCCATCTGATGTTTTCAAAATCTGCAAGCCACGGTTGCCGGCCATGGGCATTCCCATTTCCCTGGCGCGTCGCAAAATGAAAGGGCGATGGCGTGCCATTGTGGTACCGCCGATGAGACACGGGAACCTGTCGATGGCCTTTGCATTCCCCTTTCGCAACGCCGCACCTGCCGCCGCGTATGGCGCCGAAGCGCCCCTGCGCTGGAACGATATCGAGGCGCTGCCGGTGCACTGCGCCGTGCTGGCCATGGCCGTGCTGGCCTGGCTGGCGATCAACGAAGAAGGGCAGACACTGCAACTGGCGCTTGCCAAGGTGATCGGTATTATCGGCTGCATCGCGCTGCGCCGGGCCTGGCTGGGCATGGATCGCCCCGATGACCCGGCGCCGCGCCCCTGATCAAAGGTTCAAACAGGCATGATCGTTGGCAAGACCCCGCGTATCCGCATGACGTTCGTGGCGGCGTGGAACACGCTGCTCGCCCTGTTCGTGTGGGATGTGGCGGTAACCGTCTTCTATTATTTCACGCCCTTCCCCGCCCCGGCCCTACCCTTGACGATCTTCGGCACCGGGCTGGCGCTGCTGCTGGGGTTCCGGGTCAATTCGGCCTATGCCCGCTGGTGGGAAGGCCGCATCGTGTGGGGCGCGATGACCAACGCCTCGCGCAGCCTGGCGCGCGCGGTGGGCGCCGCCCTGCCCGATCATGCGGCGGGCCAGGCCATGCGCCACGACGTGGTGCGCCGCCACATCGCCTATGTCCACGTGCTGCGCCACCAGTTGCGCGGGCAAGACCCGGCTGAAAGCGCGCAGCGCGTGCTGGGCGACGCGGAAATACCCGAACTCGCGCGGCGCAACCCGGCCAATGGCCTGCTCGAAGGCAATGGCATGCGCCTGGCCTCCGCGCTGCGTCAGGGCTGGATCGATACCGTGCAGTTGAGCCGGATCGAGGCGATCATGGTCGATATCAGCAACGCCCAAGGCGCCATGGAACGGCTGCGCAACACCCCGCTGCCCGCGCAGTACCGCAGCTTTCCGACGTTCTTCACGCGCCTGTTTTGCGTGCTGCTGCCGATTGGTCTGGTCGAAACGCTGGGACCAGCCACGCCGCTTGGCTCGGCGCTGGCGGGCTTCATGTTCCTGGCCGCGCTGCAGATCGGCGATGACCTGGTCAATCCGTTCGCCAACACGATTCACGACGCCCCGCTCACGGCGATGTGCGCCACGATCGAATCCGACTGCAATGAAAGCCTCGGCCTGCCGCCCGTTCCAGTGGTTCAGCCCGAAGGCGGCATCCTCTGGTAAATCAGAGCCCGATCAGCGGCGAGATATCGAGGTCAGATGCCGTGACCCAGCCTTCGCGGAAGTTGGCATAGAGCACGGCAAAGACCACCGCCGATACTAGCGTTGCGCGCAAGGCCACCATGCCGGGCCGGAAATTGATCGGCGCGCTGGTGGCGTGGCCCACGGTGGGCCGCACCCCGGCATCATGCGGGGTGCGCAGGCCAAAGGGCAGCACGGCAAAGGCCGCCAGCACCCAGATCAGGGCATAGACCGCCAGCATCGAGCCAAAACGCATCGTTCTCTCCCTCTTACGCCGTGCGGCTGCTGCCGGCTCAACGTTCGCGCAGCAGCACCTGCACCACCGGCTTCTTGCCCGACCAGCGCTGCGCCGTGCGTCTTACCGCAAGCCGCACGCATTCGGCAACGGCCAGGCGGTCGCGCTTGCGGTCGCCCTTGAGGGCTTTCAGCGCCTTGGACACGTCCTCGCGCGCCTCTTCCAGGAACGGCTCCATGTCCTCTTCCAGGGGCACGCCAATGCAGCCGATGTCCACGCCAGAGGCCTGCTTGCCTTCGGCGGTGACCGCCAGGGCCACGCTGACCAGGCCATTGTTGCCCAGCTTGCGCCGCGCGGCCATCGCCTCGCCATCGGCCGGGGCGATGATATCGCCATCCAGCACCAGGCGGCCATTGCGCTCCGTGCTCAGCTTGACCGGCCCATTGGGGGCCAGGCGCACCAGATCGCCGTTCTTCTGCAGGATGGTCTTGGGAATGCCCTCGGCCTTGCCCAGCGCGGCCTGCTCGGCCATGTGGCGGATTTCGCCATGCACCGGCACCAGGATCTTGGGGCGCAGCCAATCATACAGCGCCACCAGTTCCGGCCGACCAGGGTGACCCGAAACGTGGATCATCGATTGCTTGTCGGTGATCAGGCGCACGCCCTTTTCCACCAGCGCGTTCTGCACGCGGCCGATGGCCAGTTCGTTGCCGGGAATCTGGCGGCTGGAAAACACCACTGCATCGCCCGATTCCAGCGAGATCGGATGCTGGCCGCCAGCGATACGGGCCAGCGCGGCGCGCGCCTCACCCTGTCCGCCAGTGGCCAGGATCAGCACTTCACCGCGCGGCAGGTCCATCGCCGCGTCCATGCTGATAGGATCGGGAAAATCAAGCAGATAGCCCGATGCCTGCGACACCTTGATGATGCGATCGAGCGAGCGCCCGGCCACGCACAGCTGCCGCCCGGTGGCCTCGGCCACTTCGGCCAGGGTCTGCAAGCGCGCCACGTTGGAGGCAAAGGTCGTCACCACCACGCGCCGGCCCTTGAGCTCGGCAATGGTTTCGAGCAGCCCGGCCCGCACCGCACCTTCCGAGCCGGACGGCTTGGGATTGAACACATTGGTGGAATCGCACACCAGCGCCAGCACGCCTTCGTCACCGATGGCGGTCAGTTCTTCCTCGGTAGCCGGCGTGCCCACGCGCGGCTCGTCGTCGAGCTTCCAATCCCCGGTGTGGAACACGCGGCCATAGGGCGTGTCGATCACCAGGGCATTGCCCTCGGCGATGGAGTGCGCCAGCGGCACATAGCGGATGTCGAACGCGCCGAGCGAGAGGCTGCCCTCGTTCTGGATCACGTTCAGTTCGACGCTGTTCTCGATGCCGGCTTCCACCAGCTTTTCATTCACCAGGCGCGCGGTAAACGGCGTGGCATAGAGCGGCACGCCCAGTTCCTGCGCGAAATAGGGCACGGCACCGATATGATCTTCGTGCGCGTGGGTCAGGACGATGCCGAGCAGATCCTTCTTGCGCGCTTCGATGAATTCCAGATCGGCAAAGACGAGTTCGACGCCGGGATACCAGGGATCGGCAAAGGTCATGCCCAGGTCGACCATCAACCACTTGCCGTCACACCCATAGAGGTTGACGTTCATCCCGATCTCGCCCGAACCACCAAGGGCGAGAAACAGCAATTCCTTTCCGGGCTTCACTCTTGTGTCCTGTTCTGGGCGGCCGCGATGGCGCGCTCTGCAAGCAAGGCCATGCCGTCCAACGTCAGGTCGGGGTCGACATGGTCAAAAATCCGCGTGTGGCGGTCAAACAATACGGCCAGCCCGCCCGTGGCAATCACCTTGGCCGGTTGGCCGATTTCGGCGCGCATCCGGGCGATCAGGCCTTCCATCATGGCAACATAGCCCCAGAACACGCCGATGTGCATCTGGTCTTCGGTGTTGCGCCCTATCACGCTTTCGCCCTGGCGCGGCACGGAAATGGCGATGCGCGGCAATTTCGCCGCCGCACTCACCAGCGCGTCGAGCGAGAGGTTGATCCCCGGCGCAATGATCCCGCCCTTGTAGGTGCCTTGTGGGTCTACCCAGTCAAACGTCGTCGCCGTGCCGAAATCGATGATGATCAGGTGCTGCCCGGGATGGGCGGCATGGCCGGCAATCACGTTCAGCGCGCGATCCGCGCCGAGCGAGCGTGGCTCGTCCACATCGGCGACAAAGCCCCATTCGGCCAGGCCCTGCCCCGCCACCAGCGCTTCCAGGCCGAAATACTTGTCGGCCAGAACCTGCAGGTTGTGCAGCGCGCGCGGCACCACCGTGGAAATCACGATCTGGCGCACGGCATCGCGCGCAAAGCCCTGGATCTGCATCAGTTGCAGCAGCCACACGGCGTATTCGTCGGCCGTGCGGCGCGGATCGGTGGCCACGCGCCAGCGCGCGCGGATCGTGCGATCCTCGAACAGGGCAAACACCACGTTGGTATTGCCGACATCAACCGCCAGCAGCATTACGCATCTCCTTGGGCCGCTGGTGGCGTGGGATCACCCACCAGATCGACATCGCCGGCATGAATCGCAAGGGTGCGGCCATCGGCCAGGCGCAACTGGGCCACGCCATCGGCATCGATGCCGGCAAAGGCACCCATGATCATGCCATGGTCGCGATCGTTGACGGAAACCAGCGTGCCACGCGGCACCGCCCGCTCTTCCCAGGCGCTGCGCAAGATAGGCCATTGCCCGGCATGCCAGGCGCCAAGCCGCGCGGCCCAGGCGCTTGCCAGGGCCGCGGCAAAGGCATCACGCGCAATAGCGTGGCCCAATGCCGCAAGGGAAACGGTCTGCCGCCCCGGCACATCGGGCGCGGCGGCGAGGTTCACGCCGATGCCGACCACCACGGTCTGGCCCACCCGTTCCAGCAGGATACCCGCCAGCTTGGCCTGGCCCACCAGCAGATCGTTGGGCCATTTCAGGTACAGTCCGGGTAGCCCCGGTGCGACGCCGGCCACCGCATCCCACAGCGCCAGGCCGGCAACCAGCGCCAATGTCTGGGGCGCGGTTTCATGGGCCGCCAGTTGCACGGCGGTAGAGCCCATGAAGTTGCCGAAGCCATCGCTCCACACCCGGCCGGATCGGCCGCGCCCCGCGCTCTGCCGATCGGCGATCAGCCAGTGCCCCTCCAAAAGGCAATCCCCCCCACCAGCGCGCGCCACAAGGGCCGCGTTGGTGGAGGGGATTTCTTTTACGTATTCGAGCAAGGGCGGCTCAGGCCACGTGGAACAGCGCGGCTGCCGCATTGCCGGCAAGCACGTGCAGCCAGTTGGTCAGCAGGTAGCCCAGCGGCGAAATGAACAGCGTGGCCACCACCAGCAACACGGTATGGGCCAGTTCGCTCTTGCCCGTCACCTTGTCGGTCGCCTCATCAAAGTAAAGCACCTTGACGACCTTGAGGTAGTAGAACGCGCCGATCACCGAGGCAGCGATACCGATCGCGGCCAGCGCCAGCAGATTGGCCTGCACGGCCGCCTGGAACACCACGAACTTGCCCCAGAAACCGAACAGCGGCGGGATACCGGCCAGGCTGAACATGACCGCAGCCAGCGCTGCGGCCAGGCCCGGGCGCGTCTTGGACAGGCCGGCCATGTCGGAAATCGCTTCCACCGGCTCGCCATCGGCGTCCTTGAGCATCAGCACGGCGACAAAGCCCGCCACCGACATCGCCACGTAGATCGCCAGATAGACCAGCATCGCGGCCGCGCCCGGCTGGTTGGCACAGGCCAGGCCGATCAGCATGAAGCCAACGTTGTTGATCGACGAATAGGCCATCAGGCGCTTGATGTTGTTCTGCCCGATCGCACCCAGCGCGCCGATCACGATCGACAGCAGCGCGGCAAAGATCACGATCTGCTGCCAGGCGTGGACCTGGGTGCCGAATGCTTCGAGGCTGACACGCATCAGCAGCGTGAGCGCAGCGACCTTGGGCGCCGTGGCAAAGAAGGTCGTCACCGGGGTCGGCGCGCCTTCGTAAACGTCGGGCGTCCACATGTGGAACGGCGCGGCGCTGATCTTGAACGCCAGGCCAGCCAGCACGAAGACCACGCCAAAAGTGGCGCCGGTGGACAGGCCATGGCTGAGCGCCAGACGAATGCCTTCAAAGCTGGTCGTGCCGGTGAAGCCATAGGTCAGGCTGACGCCATAGAGCAGGATACCCGAGGCGAGCGAGCCAAGCACGAAGTACTTGAGGCCCGATTCCGCCGAGCGTTCGTCGCTGCGCAGCATCGAGGCCAGGACATACGAAGCAAGGCTGTTGAGTTCGAGACCGATATACAGCGCGAGAAGATCGCCGGCCGACACCATGATCCCCATGCCCAGCGCGGCAAACAGCACCAGCAGCGGAAATTCCGCGCGCATGCCGCGCACGCGTTCAAAGAACGCAGGCGCCACGATCAGCGTCACGCCGGCACCGGCATAGATCAGCAGCTTGGCAAAGGCGGCAAAGGCATCGGCATGATACTGGCCGGCAAAGGCCGTCACCGCCGGGCCCATCGCCGAACCACACAGCGCGGGCGCGGCGATCAGGGCGCAGACGGTCAGGACCGCCACCGACAGGATCGAGATCAGGCGCGAAGCCTTGTCACCGGCCCAGGCCGCCACCAGCAGCAGGATCAGGCCGGAAATGCTGAGCACTTCCTCGGCCAGGGTGATCTGGAGAGAGCGAAGCAGTTCCATCAGTGCGCCTCCCCGTGCGCGGCTTCTTCATGGGCAGCGGCACCAACCGGCTGGGCCACCCCGAGTTTCAGTTGCGCGTCGCCCTTGGGCTTGGCCGGGGCCACGCGCGCTTCAAGCGCGGCGATATCCTTGCGCATCGGCGCCAGGAAGCTTTCCGGATAGACGCCCATCCACAGCACCACGGCGGCCAGCGGCACCATCATTGCCCACTCGCGCTTGTCGAGATCGAGCATGGCGGCAGCGTCGGCGTTCTTCTGGTCGCCAAAGATCACGCGGCGATAGAGGTAAAGCATATAGGCCGCACCCAGGATGATCCCGGTGGTGCACACCAGCGCCACCCAGCTGCTTTCGGCATAAACGCCCATCAGCGAGAGGAATTCACCCACGAACCCGCTGGTGCCCGGCAGGCCGATCGAGGCCATGGTGAACAGCAGCATGAACAGCGCGTAGTACGGCATGTTGATGGCAAGGCCGCCATAGCGCGTGATTTCACGGGTGTGCAGGCGATCATAGATCACGCCCACGCCCAGGAACAGCGCGCCGGCCACCAGGCCATGGCTGAGCATGATCAGCATCGAGCCTTCGAGACCCTGCGTGTTGAACGCGAAGAGGCCGATGGTCACGATCGCCATGTGCGCGACCGAGGAATAGGCGATCAGCTTCTTGATGTCCTGCTGAACCAGCGCGATCAGCGAGGTGATCACCACCGCCGCCATCGACAGGCCCCACACCAGCGGCGCGAACTGCGCCGAGGCTTCGGGGAACATCGGCAGCGAGAAGCGGATGAAGCCGTAGCCACCCATCTTGAGCAGCACGCCCGCCAGGATCACCGAGCCGGCGGTGGGTGCCTGCACGTGGGCATCGGGCAACCAGGTGTGTACCGGCCACATCGGCATCTTCACCGCAAAGCTGGCAAAGAATGCAAGCCACAGCCAGGTCTGCGCATGGACCGGGAAGTTGTAGGCCATCAGGGTCGGGATGTCGCTGGTGCCGGCCACGTTGACCATCCAGAACATCGCGATCAGCATCAGCACCGAGCCGAGCAGCGTGTAGAGGAAGAACTTGTAGCTGGCGTAGATGCGGTCCGCCCCGCCCCAGATGCCGATGATCAGATACATCGGGATCAGGCCGGCTTCGAACATGATGTAGAACAGGAATAGGTCCTGCGCGGTGAAGACGCCGATCATCAGCGTCTCCATCAGCAGGAACGCCGCGTAGTATTCACCGGCGCGCTTCTCGATCGAGTTCCAGCTGGCGCCGATGCAGATCGGCATGAGGAACACGGTCAGCGCGATCAGCAGCAGGGCGATGCCATCAATGCCCAGCTTCCATTCAAAGCCGGAAAAGAGCGCGGCCCGCTCCTGGAACTGCCACTGCGCGCCGCCCACGTCGAAGTGCATCCACAGGACAACGCCCAGGACGAAATCGATGAGCGTGGCGATCAGCGCGATCAGGCGGGCCTGCTCGCGGTTGGCCTTGAGGACCAGGCCGGCGCCGACGAGCGGCACCAGCAGCATGAGCGAAAGGATCGGAAAGCCGGTCATTGTGCGATCACCCAGCTGATCGCGCCGACGAGACCGACGAGCATGACCAGCGCATAGCTGTAGAGATATCCGGACTGGAGCTTGACCGCCCCGCGGCTGCCCTGCGCCACCAGCCAGGCGGCGCCGTTCGGGCCAAAGCGATCGATGATCCCGATATCACCCACCTTCCAGAACACGCGGCCGAGCCACAGCGCGGGGCGCACGAAGATGAAGTGATAGAGTTCGTCGAAGTACCACTTGTTGAGCAGGAAGCGGTAGAGGAAGCCGAACTGGTTCACGAAAGCCGCCGGGAACGCCGGGTTCACGACATAGGCATAAGTCGCGATCAGGAAGCCAGTGACCATCACCGCGAACGGCGACCACTTCACCCAGGTCGGCACATGGTGCGCGGCGTGGATCAGGTGCTCGCTGTAGACCAGCGCGCCCTTCCAGAACTCACCCGTCCCTTCGCTGATGAACGCGTGTGCGAACACCCAACCTGCGAAGATGGCGCCGAGCGACAGCACGACCAGCGGCACCAGCATGACCAGCGGGCTTTCGTGCGGGTGATAGCCCGCCGTGCCGTCGCTGTGTTCGTCATGGTGATGATGATCGTGGCCATGCGCGTGGGCGTGATCATGCCCATGATCGCCGTGGCCATGCGCATCGTGCACGGCATGCTGGATATGCTCCGACTGTTCCCAGCGCGGCTTGCCGAAGAAGGTCAGATAGACCAGGCGCCACGAATAGAAGCTGGTGAGCAGCGCGGCGAACACGCCCATGAAGAAGGCAAAGTGCCCGAGTTCGGTGCCCTTGGCCCAAGCGGCCTCGATGATCGCATCCTTCGAGAAGAAACCGGCGAAACCGATCTCGAATGCACCCACCCCGGTAATGGCCAGCGTGCCGGCCATCATGGCGAAGAAGGTCAGCGGGATCTTCTTCCGCAGGCCACCGTAATAGCGCATGTCCTGTTCGTGGTGCATGGCATGGATCACCGAGCCGGCACCCAGGAACAGCAGCGCCTTGAAGAACGCGTGCGTGAACAGGTGGAACATCGCCGCGCCATAGGCGCCAACGCCGGCGGCAAAGAACATGTAGCCGAGCTGCGAGCAGGTCGAATAGGCGATCACGCGCTTGATGTCGGTCTGCGTCGTGCCGATCGTGGCGGCAAAGAAGCAGGTCATCGCGCCGATGAAGGTGACGAAGCTGGTCGCCGTCGGGCTCAGTTCGAACAGCGGCGACAGGCGGCAAACCATGAACACGCCGGCGGTCACCATGGTGGCCGCGTGGATCAGCGCCGACACCGGGGTCGGGCCTTCCATGGCGTCAGGCAACCAGGTGTGCAGGCCGAGCTGCGCCGACTTGCCCATCGCGCCGATGAACAGCAGGATGCAGATCACCGTGGCGGTATCGAGGCGATAGCCCAGGAAACCGATGGTCGAGCCCGAAAGGACGGCTGGCGCATCGTGCAGGATCTGTGGGATCGACACGGTGTGGAACACCAGGAACGTCGCAAAGATGCCCATCATGAAGCCAAGGTCGCCCACGCGGTTGACCACGAAGGCCTTCATCGCGGCGGCATTGGCGCTGGGCTTGCGGAACCAGAAGCCGATCAGGAGGTACGAGGCCAGGCCCACGCCTTCCCAGCCGAAGAACATCTGCACCAGGTTGTCGGCCGTCACCAGCATCAACATGGCAAAGGTGAACAGCGACAGATAGGCGAAGAAGCGCGGCTGATCGGGTTCCTCGCTCATGTACCCCCAGGAATAGAGGTGCACGAGGAACGAGACGGTGGTGATCACCACCAGCATGATCGCGGTGAGCGTATCGACGCGCAGCGCCCAGAGGAAATCGAGATCGCCCGACTTCACCCAGTGCAGCACGGGCGTAACGCTCGCTTCGGCATGGCCGCCCAGGAACGAGAGGAAGATCGGCCACGACAGCGCGCAGGAAAAGAACAGCGCGCCGGTGGTGATCACCTTCGACGGGATCAGGCCCAGTTTCTTGTTGCCAAGGCCGGCAACGATCGCTGCCAGAAGCGGCAGGAAGACGATGAC
The DNA here is from genome assembly GCF_013149315.1 of Novosphingobium sp. SG754. Classification (NCBI taxonomy): domain Bacteria; kingdom Pseudomonadati; phylum Pseudomonadota; class Alphaproteobacteria; order Sphingomonadales; family Sphingomonadaceae; genus Novosphingobium; species Novosphingobium sp. SG754. Next base: position 220,085 of record NZ_JABGCC010000004.1, read on the forward strand.
GTTGATGGACGACATGGGTTCAGCCCTTCATCCGGTTGACGTCGTCGACGGCAATCGTGCCGCGGCCACGGAAGTAGATGACAAGAATGGCAAGACCGATCGCCGCTTCGCCCGCTGCCACCGTGAGCACGAACATCGCGAAGATCTGGCCGACCAGATCATGCAGGAAGACGCTGAAAGCGACCAGGTTGAGGTTCACCGACAGCAGGATCAGCTCGATCGACATCAGCAGAATGATGACGTTCTTGCGGTTGAGGAAAATCCCCAGCACGCCGAGCACGAACAGGATCGCGCTGACGAAGACATAATGTTCGATGCCGATCATCAGAGCGTTACCCCCTTCCCGACTTCCGGCTGAAGATTGATGGTCGCCTCTTCCGGACGGCGCGAGATCTGGCTGCTCGGCTTCTGGCCGCGCACATCGCCACGCTGGCGATGGGTCAGCACGATGGCGCCGATCATGGCCACCAGCAGGATAATACCGGCGGTTTCGAACAGGAAGAGATAGCGCGAATAGAGCAGCGCTCCGATGGCCGCCGTGTTGGACAGCCCCGCCACCGGTGCAGTCGCCGCATCAGGCGTACCCAGCACCAGGCCACCGGCCTTGTAGGCGCCCACGCCCATGACCAGTTCGGCCAGGAACACGAAGGCCAGGGCAAAGCCGAGCGGGAAGTTCTTGATGAAGCCGGCCCGCAGCTGCGCGAAGTCGATGTCGAGCATCATGACGACGAACAGGAACAGCACCGCCACCGCGCCGACATAGACGATCACCAGCAGCATCGCGATGAACTCGGCGCCGATCAGGATCATGAGGCCAGCAGCGTTGAAGAACGCCAGGATCAGCCAGAGCACCGAGTGCACCGGATTGCGGGCGAGAATGGTCACCGCGCCCGAAAAGATCGTAAGCGTGGCAAAGAGATAAAAGGCAATTGCCTGGATCATGACGCGCGCCCCTTACCGGTACGGTGCATCGGCTTCAAGGTTCGCGGCAATCGCCCGCTCCCACTTGTCCCCGTTCGCCAGAAGCTTGGCCTTGTCGTAGAGCAGTTCTTCGCGCGTTTCGGTCGCGTATTCGAAGTTGGGCCCCTCGACGATGGCATCGACCGGGCATGCTTCCTGGCAAAAGCCGCAGAAGATGCACTTGGTCATGTCGATATCATATCGCGTGGTGCGGCGGCTGCCGTCCTCGCGCGGTTGCGCCTCGATCGTGATCGCCTGCGCCGGGCACACCGCTTCGCACAGCTTGCACGCGATGCAGCGTTCCTCGCCGTTGGGATAACGGCGCAGGGCGTGTTCACCACGGAAGCGCGGCGAGATCGGGTTCTTCTCGAACGGGTAGTTCACGGTCGCCTTGGGCCTGAAGAAATACTTCAGGGTCAGCCAGTGCGCTTTCACGAACTCCCAGAGGGTGAAGCTCTTGACGAGCTGTCCGACAGTCATGCGAAGTGTCCGGTAGCCATGAGGTAGCCGCTGACGAGGAACACGAACAGCAGCGAGACGGGCAGGAAGATCTTCCAGCCAAGGCGCATCAGTTGGTCATAACGGTAACGGGGCACCGTCGCCTTGACCCAGCTGAACACGAAGAAGCCGAAAGCGATCTTGAGGATCAGCCAGATCCAACCAGGGATCAGGTAGAGGATCGCCAGTTCCACCGGCGGCAGGTAACCGCCCCAGAACAGCGTGGCGTTGAGCGCGCACATCAACAGCACGTTGCCGTATTCACCCAACCAGAACAGGGCGAAGGCCATCGACGAATATTCGGTCTGATAGCCGGCGACGAGTTCGCTTTCCGCTTCGGTCAGGTCGAACGGTGCGCGCTGGGTTTCGGCCATGCTGGAGATGAGGAACATCACCCACATCGGGAACAGCAGCGGGCTGCACCAGAAACCATTGATGAAGCCAAAGCCGAAGCCGTGCTGCGCCTTGACGATATCGTTGAGATTGAACGAGTTGGCCCACAGCACCACGCAGACCAGGATGAAGCCGATCGAGACTTCGTAGCTGATCATCTGGGCCGATGCGCGCATCGCCGAGAAGAACGGGTACTTCGAGTTGGACGACCAACCCGCGATGACGATGCCGTAAACCCCGAGCGAGGAGATCGCGAGGATATAGAGCAGGCCGACGTTGATGTTGGCCAGGATCGCGCCCGAATTGAACGGGATCACCGCCCAGGCCAGCAGCGCCACCGTGAAAGTGATGATCGGCGCGATCAGGAACAGGCCCTTGTTCGCCGCCGAAGGAATGATGGTTTCCTGCAGGAACACCTTCAGGCCGTCGGCAAACGACTGAAGAATGCCGAACGGACCCACCACGTTGGGGCCACGGCGCAGTGCCATCGACGCCCAGACCTTGCGGTCGACATAGATGACCATGGCCACTGCCAGCATCACCGGCAGCGCGATCAGCAGGATTCCGCAGATCGTGGAAATGGTCCAGGCCGCCGCGAAGGGCAGGCCAAGGCCTTGAAAGAACGCAGTCATTCCGCGGCCTCCGCCTGAAGTTCACCGTGGAGCAGTTCGCTCGAGCAGCGCTGCAGCGTGGGGCTGGCGCGGCCGATGGCGTTGGTCAGATAGGGATCGGCGATCGGATAGGCGATCGTCCCGGTGCAATCCGCGCTGGCCGGAGCCGTGGGAAGCGCGCCGTAATCGGCCAGACCTTCGACGCCCAGTGCCGGCACCGCCGCGATCATTGCCGCGCGCAGCTGTTCAAAGCTGTCGAACCCGACATTGACGCCAAAGGCATCGGCCAGCGCGCGCAGGATCGTCCAGTCTTCGCGCGCTTCGCCCGGGGCGAACACGGCGCGTTCGGCAAACTGCACGCGGCCTTCGGTGTTGACGTAAGTGCCGTCCTTTTCGCTGAACGCAGCGGCGGGCAGGATCACGTCAGCCGCATGGGCCGCCTTGTCGCCATGGTGGCCGATGTGCACGATCATGCTGTCGGCAAACTTGGTCCAATCGACCTCGTCCGCGCCCAGCGAGATGACCATCTTGGGCTTGGCCGCCACCAGATCAGCCAGACCGCCCGGCTGGGCATAACCCAGCATCAGCCCGCCCATGCGCGCTGCCGCCATGTGCAGCACGTTGAAGCCATTCCAGCCGTCGCGCACCAGATTGAAACGCTTGGCAAAGCCCAGGCCCGCTTCCAGCGCGCCCTTGGCGAGGCCAGCACCGCCGATGATGATCGCCGGCTTGGCCGCTGCGCCAAACGCGTCGGCCACTTCGGCCGGCAGGTTGGCCAGCGTGGCAGCATCGTCGCCCAGGAACGTGGCGGGGAACGTCGTATCCCACACCGGGCCGATCACGAAGACCTTGGCGCCGCGCTTGGCCGCCTTGCGCAGGCGTGCATTCAACAGCGGGGCTTCGGAACGGATCTGGCTGCCCACGATCAGGATCGCGTCGGCGTCCTCGATACCCGCGAGGGTCGAGTTGAACGCCACGGCCGCCAGGCTCGACGTGGTGTAAGCCATGCCGGTCTGCCGCCCTTCGAGCAGCGAGGAACCGAGCGCACCGGCCAGGGACTTGGCGGCGAACATCGTTTCGCAATCGACCAGGTCACCGGCAACCACCGCAACCGACGAGCCGGGGTTGATCGAGGCAACCGCAGCAAAGGCCTCGGCCCAGGTTGCGGCAACCAGCTTGCCGTCGCGGCGCAGCCACGGACGGTCCAGGCGGCGGCGGGTCAGGCCGTCGACCATGAAGCGCCCACGGTCGGCCAGCCATTCCTCGTTCACGTCATCGTTGACGCGCGGCAGGATGCGCAGCACTTCGCGGCCACGGCTGTCGAGGCGGATATTGGCGCCGATCGCGTCGGACACGTCGATCGACAGCGTCTTCTTCAGCTCCCACGGGCGCGCTTCGAACGCATAGGGCTTGCTGGTCAGCGCGCCGACCGGGCAAAGGTCGATCACATTGGCCGAAAGCTCGTGCTTGGCGGCCTTTTCCAGATAGGTGCTGATCTGCATGGTTTCGCCGCGATAGAGCGCGCCGATCTCGTCCACGCCGGCGATCTCTTCCGAGAACCGCACGCAGCGGGTGCAGTGGATGCAACGCGTCATCGTCGTCTTGATGAGCGGGCCCATGTACTTCTCGGTCACGGCACGCTTGTGCTCGTGATAGCGTGAGCCGCCACGGCCATAGGCCACCGACTGGTCCTGCAGGTCGCATTCGCCGCCCTGGTCACAGATCGGGCAATCGAGCGGGTGGTTGATGAGGAGGAACTCCATCACCCCTTCCCGCGCCTTCTTGACCATTTCGCTGTCGGTGCGGATTTCCTGGCCTTCGCTGGCCGGAAGCGCGCACGACGCCTGCGGCTTGGGCGGCCCAGGCTTCACTTCGACCAGGCACATGCGGCAGTTGCCGGCAATGCTCAGCCGCTCGTGATAGCAGAAGCGGGGGATTTCCTTGCCGGCGAGTTCGCAGGCCTGGAGCACGGTGGCCCCGGCCGGAACTTCGAGTTCGACGCCGTCTACTTTGACCTTGGGCATTATTCTGCTGCCTCCCGAACGTCGGCGCGCGCGGCGATGCGACGTTCGATTTCGGGGCGGAAGTGGCGGATCAGGCCCTGGATCGGCCAGGCGGCCGCGTCACCCAAGGCGCAGATGGTGTGGCCTTCGACCTGCTTGGTCACGTTGAAGAGCATGTCGATCTCTTCCACGTCGGCATCGCCAGTGCGCAGGCGCTCCATCACGCGCCACATCCAGCCGGTGCCTTCGCGGCAGGGCGTGCACTGGCCGCAGCTTTCGTGCTTGTAGAAGTACGACAGGCGGCTGATCGCGCGGACGATGTCGGTGGACTTGTCCATGACGATGATCGCCGCGGTGCCCAGGCCCGAACCCAGCGCGCGCAGACCGTCAAAGTCCATCGGTGCGTCCATGATCTCGGCCGCCGGCACCAGCGGCACCGACGAACCGCCCGGGATCACGGCGAGCAGGTTGTCCCAACCGCCGCGAATGCCGCCGCAATGCTTTTCGATCAGCTCGCGGAACGGGATCGACATCTCTTCCTCGACCACGCAGGGCTTGTCGACGTGCCCGCTGATCTGGAACAGCTTGGTGCCCTTGTTGTTCTCACGGCCAAAGCTGGAGAACCAGCCCGCGCCACGGCGCAGGATGGTGGGGGCAACCGCGATCGATTCCACGTTGTTCACCGTGGTCGGGCAGCCATAGAGGCCGGCACCGGCCGGGAACGGCGGCTTGAGACGGGGCTGGCCCTTCTTGCCTTCGAGCGATTCGATCATCGCGGTTTCTTCGCCGCAGATGTAGGCGCCCGCGCCGCGGTGGACGAAGACGTCGAAGTCATAGCCCGAACCGGCCGCGTTCTTGCCGAGCAGACCAGCGTCATAGGCTTCGGCCACGGCGGCAAACAGCGTTTCAGCCTCGCGGATATACTCGCCGCGAATGTAGATATAGGCGGCGCGCGCACCCATCGCGAAACCGGCGACCAGCGCGCCTTCGATCAGCTTGTGCGGATCGTGGCGGATGATTTCGCGGTCCTTGCACGAACCCGGTTCGGATTCGTCGGCGTTGATCACCAGGAAGCTGGGGCGGCCATCCTTGGATTCCTTGGGCATGAACGACCACTTCATGCCGGTGGGGAAGCCCGCACCGCCACGGCCGCGCAGGCCGGAGTCCTTCATTTCCTGGATGATCGCGTCACGGCCGCGCGCGATCAGATCCTTGGTGTTGTCCCAATCGCCGCGCGCCTGGGCGGCAGCCAGGTTCCACGGCTGATAGCCGTAGAGATTGGTGAAAATGCGATCCTTGTCGGCAAGGGCCATGGCTTACCACTCCCCTCGATAATCGTGGTTTTCGGAAACCATCGCCGTCAGCGAGGTCGGCCCACCCACCGGTTCCACGGTGTGGCGGCCCGGCTCTTGCGTACCGGTCTTGGGCTGGCGCCCGGCAGCGAGTTCGTCGAGGATATGCTCGATCCGCTCGGCCGTCAGGTCTTCATAGTTGTCGTCGTTGATCTGCACCATCGGCGCCGACGAGCAGTTGCCCATGCATTCCACTTCGGTCAGCGTGAACAGACCATCAGCAGTGGTGTGGCCCTTCTTCATGCCCTTGGCCTTGCAGGCGGCGAGGATGTCGTCAGACCCGCGCAGCATGCACGGCGTGGTGCCGCAGACCTGCACGTGGAACCGGCCGATCGGCGCGATGTTGTACATCGTGTAGAAGGTGGCCACTTCGAGCACGCGGATGATCGGCATGTCGAGCTGCGCGGCGACGTATTCCATCACCGGCAGCGGCAGCCAGCCCTGCGTGTTCTCTTCGGCGCCAACCTGGCGCTGCGCCAGGTCGAGCAGCGGCATCACCGCAGAACGCTGGCGCCCGGCGGGATAGCGCGCGATGATTTCCTTGGCCTTGGTCGCGTTCTCGGGCGTCCAGGCAAAGCTGCCCCAGCGCGCACGCAGCGCGGGGCTATCGGGTTCGGGATGACGATCAGCCATTAGCGAATGAACTCCACGCGTGCGCACTTGCCATCGACGAAGCTGTAGACGGCAATCACGTCAAACGGCTCGGCAGCGGCAGAGCGCCAGACGCGCTCGTGAAACACCACATAATTGCCCAGCTCGTTCGCCCCGATCACCTCGGCGCGGTTTTCCGGAAACTCGGCAAACATCTTCTTGAGGCCCCGGCGGGTGCCTTCCTTGCCGTCGCGCACCACGGCGCCGCGATAGCCCGCTTCGCAGGCATCGTCGGTCATGTAGCTGACGTAAGTGTCGGCATCCTGGGCGTTGTAGGCCGCGATCATGGCCGTGGCGATCTGGGTCAAACCAGCCATGTCAAAGCCCCCTGCGCCGGCGGGCGCGGTTGAACCACAGCCCCTGGCCAAAATGGAACAGTTCGAAACCGCCCACCGCGCTTGCCAGCATGGCCAGGCTTTCCGGCGCCTTGCCGGTCACGCCCAGGGCAATGAACCAGGCCACGGCCAGGACCAGCCCAGTCAGGCAGGCGAGGATCGAAACCTGATCGATCTGCGCGCGGCTCACCGGTCGCACTCCCCGAACACCACGTCGATCGCGCCCAGGATGGCGGTCGCGTCGGGCAGCATGTGGCCCTTGGACATGAAGTCCATCGCCTGGAGATGCGAGAACGCGGTCGGGCGGATCTTGCAGCGATAGGGCTTGTTGGTGCCGTCAGAGACCAGGTACACGCCGAATTCGCCCTTGGGGCTTTCGGTGGCGACATAGACTTCGCCGGCCGGCACGTGGAACCCTTCGGTGTAGAGCTTGAAGTGATGGATCAGGCTTTCCATCGAGCTCTTCATCTCGGCGCGCTTGGGCGGCATCACCTTGCGGTCGTCGCTGTGCACCGGGCCTTCGGGCATCTGCGCCAGGCACTGCTTCATGATCCGGGCCGACTGGCGCACTTCTTCCACGCGCACCATCATGCGGTCATAGCAATCGCCCCGCGTGCCCACCGGAATATCGAATTCCATGCGGTTATAGACGTCATAGGGCTGCGCCTTGCGGATATCCCAGGGGATGCCCGAACCACGGATCATCGGGCCGGAAAAGCCCCAGCGCACCGCATCGTCCTTGCTCACCACGGCGATATCGACGTTGCGCTGCTTGAAGATCCGGTTGTCGACCACCAGGCTCATCGCGTCGTCGAACAGCTGCGGCAGGCGCGTGTCGAGCCAGTCGGCCATGTCGGTCAACAGCTTGAGCGGCACGTCCTGGTGCACGCCGCCGGGCCGGAACCAGGCCGAGTGCATGCGCGCGCCCGATGCGCGTTCGAAGAACGTGAGGCAATCCTCGCGGATTTCGAACAGCCACAGGTTCGGCGTCATCGCCCCCACGTCCATGACGTGCGAACCGATGTTGAGCATGTGGTTGCAGATGCGGGTCAGCTCGGCAAACAGCACGCGCAGATACTGCGCACGCAGCGGCACGGCGATGTTGAGCAGCTTTTCCACCGCGAGCACGTAGGAGTGCTCCATCGCCAGCGGCGAGCAGTAGTCCAGGCGATCGAAATAGGGCAGCGCCTGGAGATAGGTCTTGTGCTCGATCAGCTTTTCCGTGCCGCGATGCAGCAGGCCGACGTGCGGATCGATCCGCTCGATGATTTCGCCGTCAAGCTCCATCACCATGCGCAGCACGCCGTGCGCGGCCGGGTGCTGCGGGCCGAAGTTGATCGTGTAGTTGGTGATGACCTCGTCACCCGTGGTGGGCGACTGTTCGAGCGAGAAGCTCATGCCTTGTCTCCCGAGGGCTTGGTCGCTTCCTTGTTGGCCGCAGCGCCACCACCGGTATGCGCCGGGGTCGGCGTGTCCTTGGGCGTGGCCACCGGTGCAGGCGCGGCAGCTTGCGCCGCCTTCTCGTCACCGGGCAGCACGTAGTCGGCGCCTTCCCATGGGCTCATGAAGTCGAACTGGCGCAGGTCCTGGGCCAGGCGCACGGGCTCATAGACCACGCGCTGGTCTTCCTCGGAATAGCGCAGCTCGACATAGCCGGTCAGCGGGAAGTCCTTGCGGAACGGGTGCCCCTGGAAGCCATAGTCGGTGAGGATGCGGCGCAGATCGGGGTTGCCCGCGAACAGCACACCATACATGTCATAGACTTCGCGTTCCAGCCAGCCCGCCACCGGCCACAGCGTGGTGGCGGTGGGAACCGGGGTGGACTCGTCGGTGCGGACCTTCACGATCAGGCGATGGTTGCGGGTCAGCGAGAGGAGGCAATAGACCACCTCGAAGCGGTCGAGCCGCTGCGGATAGTCCGCCCCAGCGATTTCCATCAGCTGCTGGTATTCGTGCTCGTCACGCAGGGTGCGCAGCACGTCCTGGATGCGCTCGCGCACGACCAGCAGGACGATTTCGCCGTGCTCTTCCTTGGCTTCGATCACCAGGTCGCCCAGCGCCGTGGCGAGCGAGTCCTTCACCCCGTCGAAGGGGGCATAGCGCGGTGCGGAATGCAGAATGGCCATGTGCCCTACCCTCTCAACGCTCAAGCGTGCCGATGCGGCGGATCTTCCGCTGCAACTGCATCACGCCATAGAGCAGCGCCTCGGCAGTCGGCGGGCAACCCGGCACATAGATATCCACCGGCACGATGCGGTCGCAGCCGCGCACTACCGAATAGCTGTAGTGGTAATAGCCACCGCCATTGGCGCACGAACCCATCGAGATGACGTACTTGGGGTCCGACATCTGGTCGTAGACCTTGCGCAGCGCCGGAGCCATCTTGTTGCACAGCGTGCCGGCCACGATCATCACGTCCGACTGGCGCGGCGAAGCGCGCGGGGCAACGCCGAACCGCTCCATGTCATAGCGCGGCATGTTGACGTGGATCATTTCCACGGCGCAGCATGCCAGGCCAAAGGTCATCCACCAGAGCGAGCCGGTGCGCGCCCACTGGAACAGTTCCTCGGTCGAGGTGACGAGAAAGCCCTTGTCCGAAACCTCGGCGTTGATGCTTTCGAAAAAGGCCTGGTCGGGCGCGACGATCGGCGAGCCAGCGACGGGCGAGACAGCGGGGGTAGTAGCCATGTCGTTCATTCCCAATCCAGTGCGCCCTTCTTCCAGGCATAGATGAAGCCCAGCACCAGTTCAGCCAGGAAGACCATCATGGTCGCCCAGCCGGCCCAACCGGTCTGCTTGAGGCTCACCGCCCAGGGAAACAGGAACGCTGCTTCCAGGTCGAAGATAATGAACAGGATCGCAACGAGATAGAACCGCACGTCGAACTGGCTGCGCGGGTCTTCAAAGGCGGGGAACCCGCACTCATATTCGGCCAGCTTGTCTGCCGTGGGATTGTGGGTGCCCGTCAGACGGGCTGCCCCCATCGGCAAAAACACGAAGGCCGTGGAAAGCGCGAGCGCGATCCCGAGGAAAATCAGGATCGGCAGATATTGGATGAGGTCGACCAAGGGGCTGACTCGCGATGGAATGCACTTGGCACGGGGCACTAGTCCTGCCTTGGCCCATGCGCAAGTGGGGTGCAGCGCAATAAAGGGGGTTGACCCCACCCATTTGGGCAAGATCGTGACAATACCGAGGCACGAACCCCCGGATTTCGCCCAAAAGCCCGGCAAACCAGCCACCTCTTGCCGCATCGCGAGATGTCAGTTGCAGGAATTGCGCACACGATTGCATGCTGCACAAGGCGCCCCGCGCACCCTCACCTCAGGTCGAGCACGAAAACAGGCCAGGCCGCGGCGGCCAGGAACGTACCAAGCGGCAATCTGGTGGCTGCATCGATGCGGCTGCCTCGCCGGGCCATCAGGCCCGCCACGGCAAGGCCGAGCAGCGCCGCGCCAAGCAGGACATGCACCGCGCCCACCGGCCCCACCCACAACCCGATCGCGCCGAGCAGCAGCGGATCACCGCCGCCCAGCCCTTCGCGCCCGCGCACCCGGCGATAGCCCCACGCAACCAGCGCCAAGAGGCCATAGCCCAGGCCGCCGCCAGCGAGCGCAAATGGCAAACGGTTGTCCGCCACGGCTGCCGCCACTCCGCTCAACGCCAGCGCAGCGTTGAGGCGCCACGGCAACCACAGACAGCGTGCATCTAGCAGCCCCAGCAGCAGGAGTTGCCAGCCCAGCACCATGGCCGGCAAGGCGAGGCCAGGCGGTGCCCACCATGCCAATGCGCCGATCGCGGCGCCCAGCACCTCTGCCACCAGTTGCCCCCGCCCGATCGGCGCGGCGCAGGATTGGCAGCGCCCGCGCAGGGCCAGCCATGAAACAATCGGCACCAGGTGCCACAAGCCCAGGCGCTGGCGGCAGCCATCGCAGGCCGAAGGCGCGCGGATGATGCCGCGCCCGGCCGGCAGGCGCACCGCCACGGTGCCCAGGAATGATCCGATGATTGCCCCCAAAATGGCGCCGATTGTCACCAAGAGCCAGGCCGGCATACCCGCCACGGCCGTAAACATCGGCATCTGCGCCGAAAACCCCACGTTACGTCCCCCACCCGCCCCATGCCCGGCAGCACGAGCCCACCCCAGGGTGTCTGCCGAATTGCTGCAATGCGTCATGAAACGGCAATGCAGGGCCGCCTTCAATTGCAATCGCCACGCCCGGTCTCTACATCGGCGCTGGCAACGACAAGACGCTGCCACCCGCCCGCAGCCGGGGCGGCAGTTTAGCACAGGAAGGACCTGTTACCATGGCCCAGTTCTCCGCCGCCGATCCGATCGTCATCCTCAGCTATGCGCGCACGCCGATGGGCAGCATGCAGGGTGCACTGGCAGAGGTTGCCGCAACCGATCTCGGCGCCACCGCGGTCAAGGCCGCCGTCGCGCGCGCCGGCGTGGACGGCGCCGACGTGGAGCGGGTCTACATGGGCTGCGTGCTGCCCGCCGGCCTGGGCCAGGCACCCGCCCGCCAGGCCGCGATCAAGGCCGGCCTGCCCAAGTCGGCCCAGGCCACCACGGTCAACAAGGTCTGCGGCTCTGGCATGCAGACGGTGATCATGGCCGCCGAGGCCCTGGCCGCCGGCAGCATCGACCTCGCCATTGCCGGTGGCATGGAATCGATGACCAACGCCCCCTACCTGCTCAAGAAGCACCGCTCGGGCGCGCGCATCGGCCATGATACGGCCTATGACCACATGTTCCTCGATGGCCTGGAAGACGCCTATGAAGCCGGCCGCGCCATGGGCACGTTCGCCCAGGATACTGCCAACGACTATGGCCTGACCCGCGAAAACCAGGACGAATACACCATCGAATCGCTGCGCCGCGCCAAGGCCGCGATCGCCGATGGCGCCTTTGTCGAGGAAATCGCCCCCGTCACGGTCAAGACCCGCGCTGGCGAAGTGACGGTCGATACCGACGAGGCACCGAGCAAGGCCCGCCCCGACAAGATTCCCTCGCTCAAGCCCGCCTTTGCCAAGGACGGCACGATCACCGCGGCCACGTCCTCGTCGATCTCGGACGGCGCGGCAGCCCTTGCGCTTACCCGCCAGAGCGTGGCCGATGCCAAGGGCCTCAAGCCCGTGGCGCGCATCGTGGCCCTGGCCGCGCATGCCCAGGAACCCAAGGACTTCACCATCGCCCCGGTCGGTGCGATCAAGAAGGTGCTCGACAAGGCCGGCTGGAGCGTCGACGACGTCGAACTGTTCGAAGTGAACGAAGCCTTTGCCTGCGTTGCGATGTTCGCGATGCATGACCTTGGCATCAGCCACGACAAGGTCAACGTCCATGGCGGCGCCACCGCCCTGGGCCATCCGATCGGCGCCTCGGGCGCACGCATCGTCACCACCCTGCTTGCCGCGCTCAAGCGCCACGACAAGACCAAGGGCGTGGCCAGCCTGTGCATCGGTGGCGGCGAAGCCACCGCCCTCGCCGTCGAACTGGTCTAAAAGCGGATGAAATCTTCCGCCCCCTCCTCTTCAGAGGAGGGGGGTTGGGGGGTGGTGAAAACCTAAGAAAACGCAGCCAAATCGCAGCCTTCAAGGCGTCCCCGCGCCCCACAGCGCATCCTGCGCCACAAAGCCCCGGCGCCCGCCGACATCCACCGGGCACCAGCCATCGCGGCAATCGCCCAGCGCGGCTTGAACGCCAGGCGCCGCGCGCCACAGCACTGGGCCGCTACCATCCTTGTTGGCGCGGATCGGCGTAATCGCGCCCTTGACCAGCGCGGCGCGATTGCGGCTGAGAAACTGCGCCAGCACCCAGCCACGCGCGCCATCGGGATCTTCGATCAGGCGCCAGCCACCCATCACCCGCAAGACCTTTACCGGCAAGCCACGGCGCACATAGACCCAATTGATGCGGTATTCGCGCCCAGGCCCCACGCGCATGTTGGTCTGGTCCTTGGATAGCGACGCCCAATAGGGGCTGTTGCCATCATCGGCGGCGTGCAGATGCGCCGGCCGTCCGGCCAGGCCCACCGCACCGGCAACCAGTGCCAGCGCCGCGGCCGAACGGATGATAAAGCGAAACTGGATCACGGTAAGACTTCTCCTGCCGCCCCCGCCCGGACGTGCAATCTCTGGTGCGATACAGCATTGGCCGGCAAGGGCAACAGCCTGCATGGCTGCGGCCGGCGATCACCCGCCTGGCCCAGCCCGAATGCCACGACAAATTCGGGTCCCGATCGGATATCGCCCTTGGTCCTGCTTGACCACCACCACCCCATGCGCATAGCCATAGTGGGGATGAGCCAGCACGCCCGCCCGCAAGACTTGCGCCTCACGCGCCGTATCGATGGCAAGCCCCGCGTCGTCGTGACCCGTCGCCTGTTGCCCGAAACGCAGCGGCGCATGGCCGAATTGTTCGACGTCACGCTCAATGCCGATGATCGCCCCATGTCGCGCCAGGCCTTGCGCGATGCCGTGGCGCAGGCGCATGTCCTGGTGCCTACGGTCACCGATGCGATCGATGCCGATCTGATCGCGGCGGCTGGCCCTGGCCTTGGCCTGATCGCCAATTTCGGCGCAGGCATCGAACATATCGATCTCGCCTCCGCGCGTGCGCGCAAGATCATCGTCACCAACACGCCCGGCGTCTTCACCGACGATACCGCCGACATGACCATGGCACTGATCATTTCGGTGCCGCGCCGGCTGGCCGATGGCGAGCGCGTGATCCGCGAACAGACCTGGGAAGGCTGGTCGCCGTCCAGCCTGCTGGGCCACCGGCTGGGCGGCAAGATGCTGGGCATCATCGGCATGGGGCGAATCGGCCAGGCCGTGGCCCTGCGCGCCCGCGCCTTTGGCATGGCGGTCGTCTATCACAACCGCCACCGCCTGCCCCCGGCGGCAGAGGCAGCGCTGGGCGCGCGCTACGAAGCCGATCTCGACACGCTGGTGCGCACCGCCGACATTCTGTCGCTGCATTGCCCGCACACGAGCGAAACCCACCATCTGATCAATGCGCGGCGCATCGCGATGATGAAGCGGCACGCCTATGTGGTGAACACCGCGCGCGGCGAACTGATCGAGGAAGCCGCGCTGATCGCCGCGCTGGAAGCCGGCGCGATCGGCGGCGCCGGGCTCGATGTTTTCGCGCACGAACCCCAGGTCGATCCGCGCCTGCGCCAGTTGCCCAACGTGGTCCTGCTGCCGCACATGGGCAGCGCCACGTTCGAAGGGCGGCTCGCCTCGGGCGACAAGGTTATCGCCAATATCCGCTTCTGGGCCGATGGCCATCGCCCGCCCGATCAGGTGATCGAGGGCTGGGCCTAGCGGCGCTTGGTCACCGCGCCGCTAACCATTTCGGATTTGTCAAAGACTTGGGCCTAAGGTGCTGCGCCATGAACGATTCGTTGCGACATCACGGGGCCCGCGCCCTGGCCGCGCTGGCCCTGCTGCTGGTTCCAACCCTTGCCCATGCCCAGGATGCCGGGCTCGACCCCGCCGATAGCGGCGATACCGCATGGCTTCTCGCCGCCACGCTGCTCGGGCTGCTGCTGGTGCTGCCGGGCATCGGCCTGTTTTATGCCGGGCGGGTGCGGACGCAGAGTATGCTCTCGGTCCTGACGCAGACCGTGGCGGTCACCGCGCTGGTTTCCCTGCTGTGGATCGTGGTGGGTTATACCCTGGCGTTCGGCACGGTCAGCAATGGCTGGCTCGGCAGCGGCAGTGCCTGGATGCTGATCGATCTGGGCAACGTGCGCGCCGATACGCTGGTGCCCGAAAGCGCCTATGCTCTGTTCGAGATGGTCTTTGCCCTCGCCGCCCCCGCGCTGATGATCGGCGCCTGGGTGGATCGCGCCCGCTTTGGCTGGGTGCTGGGCTTTTGCGCGCTGTGGAGCCTGATGGTCTATGCGCCGATCGCGCACTGGATCTGGGGTGGCGGCTGGCTCGCCACGCGGCTTGGCACGGTGGACTATGCCGGCGGGCTGGTCGTCCACACCAGCGCGGGGGTTTCCGCACTGGTCGTCGCGCTGCTGATGGGCCGGCGTGAACGCTTTGCCCAGGCTGCTGCGCGCAGCGGTGGCTTTCCGTTGCTGACCCTGGTGGGCGGCGCGATGGTCTGGCTGGGCAGCCTGGCCATGGCCGGAGGCAGCGCGCTGGCCGCTGGCGATGATGCCGCCATGGCGCTGATCAACACCCACGTGGCCATCGCCACGGCCGCGCTGGCCTGGCTGCTGCTAGATCGCCTCGGCGGCGCACGCCCCGGCCCCACCGGGCTGGCACGCGGCGCGCTGGCTGGCCTGGCCCTGATCGCCCCGGTAGCGGCCTATACCAGCCCCGGCATGGCCGTGGTGCTGGGCCTTGTCGCGGCACTCGTCGCCAAGGGCACCGCGCGCCTGGTCCAGGGCCATCTGCAGATCGACGATTCGCTGGGTGTCTTTGCCGGCCAGGGCATGACCGGCATTGCCGGCACGATGCTCACCGCGCTGGTTCTCCGCCCCGCGCTCGGCGGCACCGGCTATGGCCCGGGCATGACCCTGGCGCACCAGGTGGTGGGCCAGGCCGTCGGCGTGGTGGCCGTCGCCGCGTGGAGCGCGATCGCCACAGCGATTGCCGCACTGATGGTGTCGATGGCCCTGCCCATGCGCGTGACGCGGGACGAGGAAATGACGGGCCTGGACGCGATCTGCCATGGCGAGGCCATGTCGCAGCAGGACTGAACAACCACGCGCAAGCCATTGCATCAAAAACAAAAAAGCCCGGGGTGATCCCGGGCTTTTTCGTAATGGCTTGGCCTGATGGCGATCAGTCGCCGGTCAGGATGCGGTCCACCAGTTGCTTCACCGTGGGGGTGAAGTTGTTGGAATAGAACGGGTCCTGCTTGAAGCGATAGGCGGCGTGGCCGGCAAACATCAGGTTCTGGTCGATATCGCCACCATGGGCGATGTCCTGCAGGGTCTTCTGGATGCAGAAGCTGCGCGGATCGGCAAGGCGCCCGGTGGTGTAATCGTCGTGGTCCTTCCACGACGAGAACCCGCAGTGCGACAGGCAACCCATGCAATCGGCCTGGTCCTTGCGGATTTCGTCGCGTTCCTCGGGGTTGACGAAGATCACCGTGTCATCGGGCGTGCGCAGCGCGGTGGTATAGCCGGCGCCGAACCATTCGCGGGCACGGGCCAGATCGGCCGGCGCCACCCAGAAGTTCTTGCCCTTCACGCCCACGTCCAGCTGCACCGTGTGCTCGCCCGCAGCCACCTTGGAATAGGGCACCTGGCGTTCGGAACGCGCTTCCAGCGAACGCAGGAACGGATTGCGCACCGCCGAGGAATAGAAGCCGGTGGGCGAGAACTTGTGCAGCAGCACGTCGCCCGGCTCCAGCGTGCGCAGATGGTCCTTCCACGCCTGAGGGATCGGGCTTTCTTCGGTCAGCAGCGGCCGCGTACCGAATTGGAAAGCGATCGCACCCAGTTCCGGGTTGTCGATCCAGTTGTTCCATTCGCGCAGGAACCACACGCCGCCGGCCATCACGATCGGCACGTCATCGCTTACGCCCTCGGCGCGCATCGTGTCGCGCAGCGCCTTGACGCGGGGATAGGGATCTTCGGGCTGGCGCGGGTTCTCCGCGTTCGACAGGCCGTTGTGCCCACCGGCCAGCCACGGGTCTTCATAGACCACCGCCGCCATCAGGTGCGCCACCTTGTGATAGGCGCGCTTCCACAGGGCGCGGAACGCGCGGCCCGAGGAAACGATCGGCAGATAGCTGACGTTGAAGCGCGCGGCGATTTCCGACAGCTTGTAGGGCATACCCGCGCCGCAGGTCACGCCTGAGACCAGGCCGCGGGTGCGCTCCAGCACGCCTTCGAGCACCTGCTGCGCGCCGCCCATTTCCCACAGCACGTTGATGTTGATCGCGCCCTTGCCGCTGGCGATGTCATAAGCGCGGCGCACCTGCTCCACCGCGCCATCGATGGCATAGCGGATCAGTTCCTCGTGCCGTTCCTTGCGCGTCAGGGCATTATAGACCTGCGGAATGATCTTGCCTTCGGCATCATAGCTGTCGGCATTGACCGCGCTGACCGTGCCGATTCCCCCCGCCGCGGCCCAGGCGCCGGAACTCATGTGATTGGTGGCAGCAACCCCCTTGCCGCCTTCCACCAGTGGCCAAACTTCGCGGCCGCCATAGAGGATAGGCTTCAACCCCTTGAACGCAGACATATCATTCCTTCGACGCGCCCGTGCGCGTGGCGTTTTCCGGCTTGTAGCGCAGCACGGCCGATCGATCCCTTGCGATCGTCCGTGCGCGGCGCGCCTGACCGGACATGAAAAACCCGAATAGGCTGTTTTACGGCGAAACGCCGGCCAGCGAAAGTCCGGTCTCGTGCTTTTGCCCCTTTGGCGCGCCGAAATGACGCGCCGAACCGGCAAAAATCCTCTCCAAACCGGCAGAAACGATCAATCGTCGTCGTCCACCGCCACCTTTTCGCCAGTCACGCGCTGCGACAGCGCCGCAGCCATGAACGGATCGAGCGCACCATCGAGCACGTCGGTGGGATTCGTGCTGACAACGCCGGTGCGCAGATCCTTGACCTGCTGATAGGGCTGCAACACGTAGGAGCGGATCTGGTGGCCCCAGCCGATCTCGGTCTTGGCGGCATATTCACCCGATGCGGCGGCTTCGCGCTTGGCCAGTTCGGCCTCATAGATGCGGGCCTTCAGCATGTTCATCGCGGTGGCACGGTTCTTGTGCTGGCTGCGGTCGTTCTGGCTCGCCACGATGATCCCGGTGGGCACGTGGGTGATGCGCACCGCCGAGTCCGTCGTGTTGACGTGCTGCCCGCCCGCGCCCGAGGCGCGGTAGGTGTCGATCTTGAGGTCGGCTGGGTTGATCTCGACCTCGATGTTGTCGTCGATCTCGGGATAGACCCAGACCGAGCTGAACGAGGTGTGGCGCCGTGCCGAGCTGTCATAGGGGCTGATGCGCACCAGACGATGCACGCCGCTTTCGGTCTTGGCATAGCCATAGGCGTTCTCGCCCTTGATCAGCAGCGTGGCGCTCTTGATCCCGGCCGCTTCCCCGGCGTGGTAATCCACCAGGTCCACCTTGTAGCCATGGCGTTCGGCCCAGCGCGTGTACATGCGCTGGAGCATTTCGGCCCAGTCCTGGCTTTCCGTTCCGCCGGCGCCGGCATGCACTTCGAGATAGGCGTTGTTGGCATCGGCTTCCCCGGCCAGCAGCGCCTGGACCTTGTCGGCATCGGCGCGGTTGGCCAGCGCGGCCAATGTCGCGAGGCCTTCGGCGATCGTCTCGTCATCGCCTTCCACTTCACCAAGTTCGACGAACTCGATGGCGTCAGCCATTTCCTGGCCGATCTGGTTGACGGTGCCGATCGAGGCATCGAGCCGGCGACGCTCGCGCATCACGGCTTCGGCCTTCTTCGGATCATCCCACAGCTTGGGATCCTCGACACGGGCGTTGAGTTCGTCGAGCCGGCGCACCGCGCGGTCCCAGTCGAGGAACTTGCGCACCAGTGCGAGTGCGGCCTCGATGCGGTCGATATGAGCCTGCCCTTCGGCACGCATGACGGTCTTACTCCATACAAACGAACTGGCCGCTTAGCGAAGCCGGCTCGTTTGTAAAGGTGTGCGCGTGGGGCCCAGCCGGGAAACGCCCGATTGCTGCGGGTGTTTTGCCGACGGGGCCCACGCGCAAATGCGATCAGCCGTGGCGGCGGTGCATCGCCTGCACGGCGGCCAGCGTCAGCCTGACATGGTCGCGATAGTCCATGTCGGAATGAACCAGCGTGATCCGGCCATCGGGCGCGATCACATAGCTGGTGCGCGTGGTCAGCCCGGTGGACTTGCCACCCTGCTGCAGATCCACGTCATAGGCCCTGACCACGGCTGGGCTGGCGGCGGCAACGGCAAACTTGTCGCGGCATTCCTCGGTTGAAAAGCGGGTCAGCGTGGCAATGTCATCGTTCGACATGCCGATCACGGTGGCACCGGCGCGGGCGAAATCGGCCGTGGCATCGGCAAAGGCGTGGGCTTCCATCGTGCAGCCCTGGGTAAAGGCCTTGGGATAGAAATAGAGCACCACCGGCCCGCGCTTGAGCGCCTTCTTCAGGTTGAAGCTGAACGGCTTGCCGCCCAGCGCACCCTGCGCCGAGAAATCGGGCGCGCGGGCGCCCTGCGGCAGCGCGGCGTGCGCGGCGGCCATGGGAGTGAGGGAAAGAGCGAAGGCCGCCAACGCGGCAAGGGGGGAGCGCGTGTTCATGGCCGGAAGGCTTAGCACAGCGCCGCGCCCCTCAATAGATGCCCCCTTGGTCC
The DNA here is from genome assembly GCF_013149315.1 of Novosphingobium sp. SG754. Lineage (NCBI taxonomy): Bacteria > Pseudomonadati > Pseudomonadota > Alphaproteobacteria > Sphingomonadales > Sphingomonadaceae > Novosphingobium > Novosphingobium sp. SG754. The sequence goes on from NZ_JABGCC010000004.1 coordinate 239,218, forward strand.
TCCACAAAGTTGCTGCCGGCCGGCCGCGCAGCCGGCGCGGCCTTGGCGCCGCGCGCCGAACGCGCCTTGCGCAGCGCATCGAGCACGGCTTCCTTGGCGGTGATCTCCGAAGGCTGCACGGTGCGCCGTGGCTCGGTATCGGGCTTGAATGCTTCCCAGATGATCGAGGCCTTGCGGTCATTGTCCTGCGGCGTGCCGCCGAACACGCGCTTGCCCGAAACGCGATCGATCTTGACCATGGAAACCCCGGCCGGCGCGGTAAACGGAATGTCGGCCCAGCGCGGGCGCGTGGCCAGCACGAACTGCTTGAAGATCGGCGCGGCGATTCGCCCGCCCTGGGCATAGCCGCCCAGGCTGCGCGGCTGGTCATAGCCCATGTAGACGCCCGCGATGATGTCGGGCGATCCGCCCACGAACCACACGTTGGTGGGTCCGCTGGTCGTGCCGGTCTTGCCGAACAGCGGCAGGCCCAGATCGTGCAGCGTTTCGGCCGTGCCGCGCACCACCACGCCTTCCAGCATGTGCACCACCTGGTAGGCCGTGCGCGGATCAAGCACCTGCTTGCCCGCCGGGCGCAGGCGCGGCATCGCCGTGCCGTCCCAGCGCGGCATGTTGCAGCCGGTGCAGGCGCGGTTGTCGGCGCGCCAGATCACCTTGCCGTTGCGATCCTGGACATAGTCGATCAGCGTTGCGTCGCGCTGGCGCCCGTGATTGGCCAGCGCGGCATAGGCATTGACCATGCGTGTCACCGTGGTGTCGCCCGCACCCAGCGCCATCGACAGATAGGGCTGGTAATCGCCGATGCCGACGTTCTTGATCGTGCGCACCACCTTGTCCATGCCGATGTCGTTGGCCACGCGCACGGTCATCAGGTTGCGCGATTGCTCCAGGCCCCAGCGCATGGTGTGGCTGCCCGATCCGCCTTCGTTGCCAAAGTTGCGGAAGCACTTCTGGCCCAGTGCCGCCCCCTGATAGACGCAGAACGTGCCATCGACGACCATTGAGGCCGGCGTCATGCCGTTGTCGAGCGCCGTGGCATAGACGAACGGCTTGATCGTCGAGCCAGGCTGGCGCTGCGCCTGGGTGGCGCGGTTGAACGAACCGAGGCGCGCGTCGAACCCGCCCTGCATGGCGAGGATGCGGCTGCTCTGCGGGTCTTCCACCACCATGCCGCCCGAAACCTCGGGCACCACGCGCAGGCCCCAGGTGCCGTTGCCGGCCGGGGCCACGGTGATCACGTCACCCACCTTCATGGCATCGGGCACGCCATAAAGCGTGCCGGTCTGCCCATCGGCAAAGCCCACCTGCCCACTCGATCCGCGCCGCGAGATCAGCACCGCGACGCGCCAGTCGAGATAGCGGATCGACAGGTTGCTGTTGATCAGCTGCGTCTGCCAGCTCCCGGAGTCGCTGTCGTCCATGTCGATATGCGCGATCGGCCCGTGCCACGCCCGCCCGGCGGAATAGCGCAGCAGCCCGGCGCGCAGCGAATCCTGCGCCGCAGTCTGCAACTGCTGGTCGAGCGAGGTACGCACCCACAGGCCGCCGGCATAGACGCTGTTGGGCCCGTCCTTGGCCTGCTCGCCAAACTGGTCGATCAACTGGCGGCGCACTTCCTCGAGGAAATAGCCGGCGTCAGCGGTGTAGTTTTCGGTCCGGCGCGGGACCAGGCCCAGCGGCTGTGCCTTGGCCTGCGCCACATCGGCGGCGCTGGCCCAGCCGTTCTTCTCCATCTGGTCCAGCACCCAATTGCGGCGGGCAATGGCCTTTTCGGCAAATTTGGCGCGGCTGTAGGTTTCCGGTGCCTTGGGCAGAATCGCCAGGAACGCGGCTTCGTGCAGTTGCAGGTCGCCCACGTCCTTGTCGAAATAGGCGCGCGCCGCAGCCTGCACGCCAAAGCTTTGGCGGCCCAGCGGGATTTCGTTGAGATAAAGCTCCAGAATCTGCTGCTTGGTCAACACGCTTTCGATGCGCCGCGCCAGGAGCATTTCCTTGAGCTTGCGCGTTACCGAATATTCGTTGCCGATCAGGATGTTCTTGGCCACCTGCTGGGTAATGGTGGAGCCGCCGCGCGCCCGGGCGCCCGTTCCCAGCTTGGTGGCATAGTCCACCACGGCACCAGCCAAGCCCGTCAGGTCTACACCACCGTGGCTCCAGAACGACTTGTCTTCGGCGGACAGGAACGCGTTGATCAGCTGCGGCGGAAAATCGACGAAGCGCAGTTGCACCCGCCGCTCGCGGGCATAGCTCGACACGATCTGCCCATCGGCGCCGCGCACCATCGTCGGCAAGGGCGGCTGATAGGTCAGCAGGGTATCGGCCGAGGGCAGCGTGCGCTCTACTGTCACCCACAGCAAACCACGCAGGATCAGCAGGACCAGGACCAGCCAGCCCGCACGCCGCAGCCACTTGGAGCGCTGCCACAGGCCCTTGATCCGGCTGGCAAGACTGCCGCCCCGCCGAATGCGGAAGCGGCGGCCATCAGGCTCCCCCTCGGGTTCACGGTCAGGTTCGGGCGCATCGCCGCGCGCAATGATCGGGGGCAGGTCGTCGGCCATCGTGGCCGCGCTCTAGCACGGGGCTTTGACGGCGCACCAGTGCCTATCGCGCAAATGCGCCCTGGCGTTTCCGCGCTACGCCCCCAGCGGCCGGCTTTCCTGTTCCGCCAGAAAGATCGCGATGGCCCCAGCCACGGCCTTGGCAAAGCGATCGCGCCAGGCCTTGTCGGTCATCGCAGCGGCATCGGCGTGGTTGCTGATATAGCCGGCTTCCATCAGCGCCGAGGGCAGATCGAGCGACTTGAGCACCACAAACGCCGCCTCGCGCCGGGGATCGACATGAAACCGGATCGCCCCCTGCCCTTCGCGCAAGATGAGGTCGGCCAGGTGGATGGAGCGCGTGCGCATCTCGCGCCGCGACAGGTCTACCAGGATGGAATTGACCGCGCTGGAACGCCCCTGCAGCGCGACGCCGTTTACCATGTCGGCACTGTTTTCCCGCCGCGCCAGGGCATCGGCCACCGCATCAGACCCGCGATCGGACAGCGTATAGACCGTGGCGCCGCCGGCATCGGCACTCGGCGCGGAATCGGCGTGGATCGACAGGAACAGGTCGGCGTGCAGGCGCTGGGCAATGCCCGAGCGTTCTTCGAGCGCAAGAAAGCGATCGTCGCTGCGCGTCAGCGCCACGCGAACATGGCCCTGCGCGAGCAGCGCATCACGCAGCGCCAGCGCCAGCGCCAGGGTCAACTGCTTCTCGCGCAAGGTGCCCTCGCCGCTCGCGCCCGGATCATGGCCGCCATGGCCAGCGTCGATCACCACCAGCGGGCGGCTGGCATCGGCCGGCCCCAATACCGGCGGCAGATCGATCGGCCGCGTGCCATCGGGCAGCGCCACGTGCACGACATAGGCGGGATCGCGCCCGGCGCCGCCCGCGCCAATGCCCAGCATGACCCGCGCCCATACCGCCAGCACCAGCAGCGGCACCACGAACAGCGCGGCGATCACCAGGCGCTGCGGTATCAATTCGGGCGAAGGCTTTACCATGATTGCGCTGCCTATGCCGCGCTGCCGGGGCAGTGGTCCAGCGCAAAACCGCGCCGCCTCCCAATCGACGCAAGCTTGGGCTCTTGGACAGGCCCTTGCCACCCCCGTGAAATGCCGGAGCGTTTCGGGACACGGTTTTAATTGCCGCTTTGCGATTGGGGTGCTAGCACCCATCACACGGAGCAGTTTGACTTGCTGCGTCCCTCGCCGCGTTGCCGCCGCGCCTTGATGAGCGCCCAGGCAGCAACGCCCACGGCCGATGCGCCAATGGCAGGGGGATGACGCAGTCGGGCTTGGTCCTGGCGGGCAGGAAGGGACAAGGCAGATACGCCACCCTCGCCCGCGCTTGAGGTTGATGCCGTGATGAAGAGCCGCGTACCGTTCCAGCCAAAGCGCCCCACCGGGGCCTTTGTGCTTTGGACGGATGCCGGCACGCACGAATACCCCGGCACTGCTGCAAACTCTCTTGCAAACCGGGGCGTCCACGCAGGGCAATCGTTGCACGCCTTCGCCACCGCAGACGCACACCAACCGCCGCCGGGCGGCGAGCATCGCAGGGCCTTGCCACATGGCAGCCTGCCCATGCTCCGATCCGGCAAACCCGCATTTGCAAAGCGCCACTGGCCCGGCCTCCTTCATCAAAAGGATCACGGCCGCACGCCAGGCCTTTGCCTCACCACAAGAAACCGCGCGAAATTCCCGGGCAATGTCCCGCGGCCGCGCGGCTGGAGACAACAGAATGACCCAGCGCATGCTGATCGATGCGCGCCACCAGGAAGAAACCCGGGTGGCTGTGCTCAAGGGCAATCGTATTGAAGAATTCGACTTTGAATCTGCTGATCACAAGCAGATCAAGGGCAATATCTACCTCGCCAAGGTTACCCGCGTAGAGCCTTCGCTCCAGGCGGCCTTTGTCGACTTTGGCGGCAACCGCCACGGCTTCCTGGCGTTCAGCGAAATCCACCCGGATTACTACCAGATCCCCAAGGAAGATCGCGAAGCGCTGCTGGCCGAAGAGGCCGCCCACGCCGAGGAAGAAGCCGCCCTGCGCGCTGCCGAAGATGGCGACGACGAGGATTATGAAGGCGGCGCCGACTACGAAGGCGGCTACGACGACGGCAACTTCGAAGACGGCCAGGGCGTGACCGAGGTCGATACCTCGGAAAAGGACCAAGTCGCCACGATCGAAGGTGGCGTGGTCGAAAACGGCTTTGACCATGAAGCCGAAGACGCCGCCGATGGCGAAGAATCGCACAGCGACAATGGCCGCCGCCAGCGCCGTCCGCGCCGCCAGGGTCGTGGCCAGAGCAAGGAAGCCGAAGAACTGCGCGCCAAGCGCATGGCGCTGCGCCGTCGCTACAAGATCCAGGACGTGATCCAGCGCCGCCAGGTGCTGCTGGTCCAGGTCGTCAAGGAAGAACGCGGCAACAAGGGTGCGGCGCTCACCACCTACCTCAGCCTGGCGGGCCGCTATTGCGTGCTCATGCCCAATTCCAGCCACGGTGGCGGCATCAGCCGCAAGATCAGCTCGGCCTCTGACCGCAAGCGCCTGAAGCAGATCATCGCCGAAATGGAACTGCCCCGCTCGATGAGCTGCATCGTCCGCACCGCCGGCCTGCAGCGCACCAAGCCCGAGATCAAGCGCGATTTCGACTATCTCGCTCGCCTGTGGGACGAGATTCGCGAGCGCACCATGCACTCGTCGGCCCCGGCGCTGATCCATTCCGACAGCGACCTGATCAAGCGCGCCATCCGCGACATCTATAACCGCGATATCGAGGAAGTGGTTGTCGAAGGCGAAGCGGGCTACCGCGCCGCCAAGGACTTCATGAAGCTGCTGATGCCCAGCCACGCCAAGCGGGTGCGCCAGTATGCCGATCCGGTGCCGCTGTTCCAGCGCTATGGCGCCGAAGACCAGCTTTCGGCGATGTATGATCCCGTGGTGCAGCTGCGTTCGGGCGGCTACCTGGTGATCAACCCGACCGAGGCGCTTGTCTCGATCGACATCAACTCGGGCCGCTCCACCAAGGAACACGGCATCGAGCAGACCGCCGTGGCCACCAACCTGGAAGCCGCGCGCGAAATCGCCCGCCAGCTGCGCCTGCGCGACATGGCCGGCCTGGTCGTCATCGACTTCATCGACATGGAATACGGATCGAACGTCCGCAAGGTCGAGAAGGCGATGAAGGACGCCTTGAAGGACGACCGCGCGCGCATCCAGGTGGGCCGCATTTCCGGCTTCGGCCTTATGGAAATGAGCCGCCAGCGCCTGCGCACCGGCGTGCTCGAAGCCACCACCCGCGCCTGCCCGCACTGCGATGGTTCGGGCCTGGTGCGCACCGCCTCGTCCGCCGGCCTTTCCGCCCTGCGCATGATCGAGGATGAAGCCGCCAAGGGCAAGGGCAGCATCATCACGCTCTACGCCAGCCAGGAAGCGGCGATCTACGTGCTCAACACCAAGCGCACCGATCTTGCCGAGATCGAAATGCGCTATGGCGTGGCCGTGGAAGTGATCCCCGAGGGCGAGAACGAAGGCGCCAAGATGCGCGTTGCCTCGCGCGGGCCCAAGCCTGAATTCGTGCCGCGCTTCGAACCCATCGTCGAACCTGAAGAAGACGACGTGATCGAGGACACCTACGAGGACGAGGAAGACGTCGTCGAGGAACGCAGCGAGCGCGAGGAAAGCCGTGGCGAAGGCCGGGGCGAAGGCGACGGCAATGGCCGCCGCAAGCGCCGCAAGCGCCGTCGTGGCCGCAACCGCGATCGCCGTGACGAAACCTCGGGCGAAGCCGGTGACGAGCATGACACCGACGAAGCCGAAGGCAGCGATGCCGAAGACGCGGCCGACGATGTGGTGGAAGCCGCATCTGATGCTGGCGACGAGGACGGCGCTCCCGAAGGTCAGGCCGAAGCCGACGATGACCGTGGCCCGCGCAAGCGCCGCCGCCGCAGCCGCCGCCGTCGCGGTGGCCAGCGCGATGACGCTGCCGAGGCCCAGGGCGAAGACGGTGAGACCGCCGACGCCGAGCCGGTGATCGCTGACGCCCCCGCTGCCGAACCAGCTCCGGTTGCAACAGCCGCTGCTGCTGAACCGGTTGTGGCAGCAGAAGTCGAAGCGCCCGCCGAGGAAGCCCCGGCCAAGCCCAAGCGCGTCCGCAAGAAGAAGGTGGTAGAGGCTCCTGCCGAAGCCGCCGCCGAGCCGGCACCTGCCGTCGAAGCGCCTGCTGCAGAGGTTCCGGCTGCCGAAGCGCCTGCCAAGCCCAAGCGCGTGCGCAAGAAGAAGGTCGCCGACGCTCCGGCCGAAGCGGCCGCCGAACCGGCCGCCGCCGCGCAAGCGCCTGCTGCCGAGGCTCCGGCTACCGAAGCGCCTGCCAAGCCCAAGCGCGTGCGCAAGAAGAAGGTTGCTGAAGCACCCGCGGAAGCAAGCGTGGACGCTGCCCCCGAAGTGGCACCCGCTGCGGCTGCGCCGGCAGATGCTGACGCGGCTGGCGAAAGCGATGCCGGCGAACAGCCCGCAGCCGATGGCGAAGACGGCGCTTCGCCGCGCCGTGGCTGGTGGCAGCGCACCTTCGGCGCCTGATCGCCAGAGGCCCTTGCGGCTCTGAAAAAAGCCCGCCTCGGCAGTGCCGGGGCGGGCTTTTTCGTGGCCTACGACAAAGATCACCAAGTGCCTTGACCAAGAAGCAAATCTGACAGATATTTCTGTCATGACAGAAATATCAAACGACTCGGATCGCCTGCCCCCCTCGGTGGAGCAGTTCGTGCTGCGCTGGGGCGACATGGGCACGCAGTGGGGCGTCAACCGCTCCGTGGCGCAGATTCAGGCGCTGCTGTTCCTGTCGGAACGACCGCTGACGGCCGAAGACATCGCGGCAAAGCTAAACATGGCGCGCTCCAACGTGTCGAACAGCCTCAAGGAACTGCTCGCGTGGAAACTGATCCACCGGGTGCCGGTACTGGGCGATCGCCGCGATCATTACGAAGCCGAGGCCGATCTCTGGCAGATGGCCACCAAAGTGGCGCAGGGTCGCAAGGCGCGCGAGATTGATCCGATGGTCGCGGCAATCGGCGCGGCGATGCAGGATATCGATGACCCCCGCATCAGTGCCAAGGTGCGCCAGCGGCTGGTGGCAATGCACGATTTCGTCAACACGGTGGATGGCTGGTACCAGCAGATGCTCAACGTCCCACCGGCCCAGATCATGACGCTGATCCGCATGGGCGCCAAGGTTGTAAGCCTGCTGCGCTTTGTCAGCGGGCGTGGCGGCAGCAAAACCGACCAGACCTGACCCCGTCACCGCGCGCAACGGCCACGGCGACGGAGCCTTGGCTACCATCTTACGCATGCACCAATTTCTCTTGTTTCAGAATTGCCTGAAAACAGAAAAGGTCCCAGCCATGCCCGCCGAACCTCAAGACGATCGCGCCCCCGTCTCCTTGCTCAAGGGCCGAATCATCGCTGGCTTTTCCCTGGCGCTGGTCATCGCGCTGAGCGCCTACTTGCTGATGAGCGCCAGCCGGGCGGGCAATCAAGCCTTTGCCAGCCTGTGGTTTCTCGCCGTATTTCCGGCCTATCTCTGTGCGCTGATCTGCTATGTCGGCGATCCGGCCGGCACCCGCTCGAGGAATTTCTATGTATCGGTGCCACCGATCCTGGTGGGCTTGGTAATCTTTGGCTCGGCCGCGTTCCTGGGCGAAGGCATTATCTGCCTGGTGATGCTCTCGCCGATCTGGCTGATCTTCGGGCTGATTGGCGCATTCTCAGTGCGCAGGATGCGCCGTCGGCGTGACGATGCGGCGAGCTTCCACGCGTCCTTGCTATTCCTGCCGCTGCTGGCGGGCAGCGTTGAAAGCCAGATCCCCGTCCCGCACGATACAGTGACGCTGACCCGCTCGGTCATTGTTAACGCCAGCCCCGCCGAAATCTGGCCCTATGCCGTCAGCAACGCCCATATCGGCAATGACGAGGGCCGCTGGACCTTTTCACAAAGCGTGCTCGGCCTGCCCCGACCCCGAGCCACAGTGCTCGATCGCCCCGGCGTGGGTGGCGTGCGCACGGCCTATTGGAGCGAAAGCATCGATTTCCAGGAACGGGTGACCGCGTGGCAACCCGGCCGGCGGCTGGCCTGGCGCTTTGCCTTCACCAACAGCTCGCTCCAGCATCACACCGACGAGCACATCGCGCCCGACGGCCCGTTCCTCAAGATCGACACTGGCGATTATCGCCTGACACCTCTGCCCGATGGGACGACACGGCTGACGCTGACCACCAACTACGTGGCGATGACCCACGTCAATCTCTACGCACGCTGGTGGGGCGAACTGCTGCTCGGCGATATCCAGGACAATGTCCTGGCCGTGGTCAAGCAGCGGGCCGAAGCCCGCCACGAGGCCCGATGATCGGAATTAAGAGGGGTTATACTTGGCCAGCCACGCCCCGATCGCGTCGAGCATGGCCTTGCGATCGTCAAGCCGGGTGAAATAGTGATCGGCCTTGGGCAGGCTCACATAGTCCACTGTCTTGCCCGCCGAGCGCATCCGGCTGGCCATGGCATCGGAATGGCTCACCGCCACGGTCACGTCCTTGCGCCCATGGATCAGCAGCAACGGCGCCTTGATCCGATCTACCGCATTGAGCGGAGAAACCGCCGCGAAATCAGGCGTCATCGCTTTCCAGTCGTCGGAATACTTGCCTTCCATGTAATAGTTGCCGAAGTCGTTCACCTCGCGGCGCAGGCTGGCCACGCCCGAGATCGAAACGCCGCAGCGATAGAGATCGGGGTCCTTGGCCAGGCCCCACATCGTGGCATAGCCGCCATAGGATGCGCCGACGATGCACGCCCGCTTGGGATCGGCCATGCCCTCGGCCACTGCCCAGGCCAGGCCATCGGTAATATCATCCTGCATGGCCAGGCCCATCTGCCCTTCGCCCTTGTGCAGGAAATCGGCGCCATAGCCGGTGGAGCCACGGAAGTTGGGCTGGATCACCAGATAACCCCGGCTAGCGATATATTGCGCCAGATAGTCCCAACTGGCGACATCCTGCGCCCAGGGGCCGCCGTGCGGCAGCATGACTACGGGCAAATTGTGTGCCTCGCGCCCCTTGGGCGTGGTCACCACTGCCTCGATGCTCAAACCATCGCGCGCCTTGTAATGCACGGTCTTGACCGGCGAAACCGGCACCTGCTTGAGCTTGTCGTTGAACACGGCAACGCGTTGCATCATCCCGCCATCGAGGCTGAAGTAATAGAGCGCGCCGGGGCTGTCGGGCCGGGCCAGAGTCAACAACATGGCGCGGCGATCCGCGCTCAAGCTGGAAATCTCCACGCTAACCTTCTGCGGCTCTACCGACTTGTCGAACGCGGCCTGTAATTCGGCCATGTCCTTGTCCAGCCAGTGCACGCGATCGGGCATGTCAGAGGTCGTCACGCCCAGCACGGCAGAGCGGTCTTGCGAAAGGAGCGTGCGCGCAATCTCGGTCCCGGCCGGCGCCTCGAACAGCACGCGCCCCGTCTGCTGAGTCAGCATGTTGATTTCATAGAGCCGGTCGCGTCCATCATCGCCGGTCAAAACGGCAATAGCGTTGTCCGTGCCGGGCACGAACAGGATCGGATCGAGCAGGGATTCGTGGGCCTTGCTGCTGGCGCTGTCGATCGTGCGCAACTGCTGGCTTGGGTCGGCACCGCGATAGTACAGCTGCGACATCCGGCCCGACTTGGTCACCGAAACCCCGCTGCGCACCACGCCGTTGCCGTCCGCCTGCCAGCTCAGCACGCCGTCGCGCGAGCTTTGCACCACATGCTCACGCCCGGTGGCCAGATTGACGCGGTGCACGGACGGGAAGAACCCTTCGTCCAGGTACATCGAATGCTGCGCGGACAGCAGGATTTCAGGGGTGCCGTCATGGGCAACCCAGATCACGTCGGCGACATTCTGGCCGGCGAGCGTCCACAACAGCCGCGTGACCTTGCCGGTCTTGCGTTCGATGGAGATCAGACGGCTGACATAGGTGCGGTCGGCCGAGTCCGGCATCGGCAGCAGCGCGCGCAGCTTCACCAGGAGATAATCATCGCCAACCCACTGCACCCAATCGGCCTCGGTCTGGTCGGGCACAGCCAGGTTCATCGGCTTTTCCTGGGGATCGAACAAGTTGCGAATGCCGATCACCTGGGTGCCGCCCATGCCGAACTTCCCGGCAATGCGCCGCCCATCAGGCGATAGCGCCCCATCTGCAAAGAACGGAATCTGGGCAAACGCATCTGCATCGAGCACAGGGGCAGGCGCTGCCTTCTGTGCAGGAGCAGCAGAGGCTTGAGCCGGTGCCGGCGTCGATGCGGGTGTTGCCGCAGTCTGCGCCGCCGCCGGGGCAGCAGCCATCATGCTTGTCGCCAGCGCCAGTGCCAGCACCGATCCCGACCGCGCAACGCCTGCCCCCAGCCGTTGCGTCGCCACCACTCCCCCGTTCCGCATCTTGCCCCCTAATCCGAATGTTTTCAGAGTTATGCGGATTTCGTGCACTAGTCCATCCTGCGGCCCGGCAAATAATGCCAACACGGATGAGATTGCTACTTGCCGCCGTGCCCGGTGCGCACCAGCGCCTACACCCCTGCGTTTCCGGGCTAAGCATACCATGGGGCAAGACCGGCTTTCTCCCCTTGCCCCATGCTGCGTTTGCGCTAAGGACGACTCGTTGAAGCCGACCTGGCCTTGCCGGCCAGCGGCCCAGTGCAGCAGGACCCGGTTTTATGGCGACTTTCACGCTCCCCAAGAACTCCACGATCACCGGCAAGGCGCGCCACCACGCGGCCGCCACCAACGGCAAGATCAAGAAGTTCAAGGTCTATCGCTATGACCCCGACAGCGGCGAGAACCCGCGCTACGACACGTTCGAGATCGATCTCGAACAGTGCGGCCCGATGGTGCTCGACGCGCTGATCAAGATGAAGGGCGAGCAGGACCCGACGCTGACCTTCCGCCGTTCGTGCCGAGAAGGGATCTGCGGATCGTGCGCGATGAACATGAATGGCCGCAACGGCCTGGCCTGCACCACCGCGATCGAAGTCCTCAAGGGTGAAATCCGCATCACCCCCCTGCCCCACATGCAGGTGATCAAGGACCTCGTCCCCGATTTCACGCACTTCTACGCGCAATATGCCTCGATCCGTCCCTGGCTGCAGACCGTGTCGCCCACGCCCTCGGGCAAGGAGCGCCTGCAGAGCCCGGAACAGCGCGAAAAGCTCGATGGCCTGTACGAATGCATCCTGTGCGCGTGCTGCTCCACCTCGTGCCCCAGCTATTGGTGGAACTCCGACAAGTTCCTCGGCCCGGCAATCCTGCTCCAGGCCTATCGCTGGCTGGCCGACAGCCGCGACGAAATGACCGGCGAGCGCCTCGACGAGCTGGAAGATCCCTTCCGCCTCTATCGTTGCCACACGATCATGAACTGCGCCAACGTGTGCCCCAAGGGCCTTTCGCCCGCACGCGCCATCGCTGAAATCAAGAAGATGCAGGCCGAGCGCGCGATCTGACGCGCCAGGCTTGGCCTTTTCCCTTCGCGTCATTCCCGAACGCCGGCCGGTTCACCCGGCCGGCGTTTCGCTTTTCCCAAGGCCCGTCTCTTTATCATGACCCGCATTTCCCAGCGCTATGCCCAACTCGTCGCCTCGGGCGAATTGCGCCCCGATCCAGAGCAGGCCGCCGCTGCCAACCGCCTGGACCAGCTGCAGCAGGAATTGGAAAACCCGCCGCCAGCCCCCGGCCTGTTCGGCCGCCTGCTGCGTGGCAAGCAGGCACCTGTGCCGCGCGGGCTTTACATGTGGGGTGGCGTCGGGCGCGGCAAATCGATGTTGATGGACCTGTTCCACGACAATCTCGCCATCACGGCCAAGCGCCGCGCGCATTTCCACGCCTTCATGCTCGACGTACACGCGCGCCTGCGCGAGGCGCGCAAGAGCGAGAGCGGCGATCCGATCGTGCCGGTGGCGGCTAGCATCGCGGCCGAGTGCCACGTGCTGTGCTTTGACGAAATGGTGGTCAACAACAGCGCCGACGCCATGATCATGAGCCGGCTGTTCACCGCGCTGATCGTGGAACATGGCGTGGTGATCGTCACCACCAGCAACCGCGCTCCGTCAGAGCTGTACAAGAACGGGCTCAACCGCGAGCATTTCCTGCCGTTCATCGCGCTGGTGGAAGAGCGGCTCGACGTGCTCGCGCTCAATGGTCCGGTCGACTACCGCTTGCAGCGCCTGCAGGGCGTGGGCACCTGGCACGTGCCCAATGGCCCGGCGGCCACCGAAGCTGTGCGCGAGGCGTTCTTCCGCATGACCGACTTTGCTCCGGAAGACAGCGCCAACGTGCCCAGCGCCGATCTCGATCTGGGCGGCGGACGCACGCTGCATGTTCCCAAGAGCCTCAAGGGTGTGGGCGTGTTCAGCTTCAAGCGGCTGTGCGCGCAGCCGCGCGGCGCGTCGGATTACCTGGCGATTGCCCATGCCTATCACACGGTAATCATCGTCGGCATCCCCCGCCTGGGGCCGGAACAACGCAACGAGGCGGCGCGTTTCGTGACGCTGATCGACGCGCTATACGAACACAAGGTCAAGCTGATCGCGACGGCCGATGCCGAGCCCATTAACCTTTACGAATCGGGCGATGGCCGGTTCGAATTCGATCGGACCATCAGTCGACTAATGGAAATGCAAAGCCAGGACTATCTGGCCCTTGGCCACGGCAACGAGTGAACCTGACCGAAGAAAAATTTACATATCCCGAAAATACGAAAGCCCGCGATTATTCATCGCGGGCTTTTGCTTTTGATAGGATGAGCTGCCGGACTGGAGCATCAACTAGGAATTTTCCAGATCCACAGCGCATTCCTTTATCGGCATTAGCCGAACAGCCAACGAACCAACATAAAAACCTCCATCCACGGTTAGAGGCCTTTGAATATCACTAAGTTCCTTGGTTAACAAGAAGTAAACAATTGCAAATTCGGCGCAAACAGTTGCAGCTGTCCCGTTTCGGAACAGCCAAGCCCATAGATTTGCAGGGAATTGTGCAACCGGAGGTGCCCGCGCGCCGATGAGCCAGCCAGGGCTTGCCCTTAAGCGCAGCGAGACAAGATTTACCAATGGGATAGGCGCGGATCGCGCGAAGAAGGCCGCTCGAGTCGGGAGTAGAACGAGGACATCTGATGCGCCCAGGCAAGGGAGACGGGAACGCTGCCTTAGGTGGTTGGGAGGATCAGACAGCCCTGCTGTGCCGCATCAGGCGCGCCTGGTAATCGCGGAACATCACGTCAAATGGTTGGGGCTTGCTGAGGTAATAGCCTTGGGCATGATCGCAGCCGAGCGCCGCCAGCAGGTGGAACGTCGCCTCGTCCTCGATGCCCTCGGCCACCACCGCCTGGCCCAGCGCATGGGCCAAGCCGATCGTGCTGGTGATGATCGCACGGTCACGGTCGCTGCTGAGCAAACGCGAGACAAAGCGCCGGTCGATCTTGAGTTCGTCGCTGGGCAGATCGGCCAGGTAGGCCAGGCTGGCTTCACCCGTGCCGAAATCGTCGATCGACAGACGAAAACCCAGATCACGCAAGCGCGACATGTTGCGCACCGCATCGCTCCGGTTGTTCATGCCTGATGTCTCGGTGATCTCGATCGTCAGCAAGCCAGGGTCGATGCCACGGCGCGTGACGATCTCACGGAAATTCTCGACCAGATCGGGTTTGTCCACCATCTGCCCGGACAGGTTGATGCTCATCTGAAAGCGTGAGCCCAGGGCATTGACGGCTTGCGCGGCAGTGATGGCCTCTTCCAGCACCCAATAGGTCAGCGCGTCGATGCGCCCTGCCCGCTCGGCCTGGAGAATGAAGGCATCGGGCGCGATGTAGCCACGCGTGGGGTGGTTCCAGCGGATCAGCGCCTCGGCGCCGGAAATGCGCCCAGTGCGATAATCCCACTGTGGCTGGAACGCCAACCAGATGTCGCCGTTGCGCAGCCCCTCGTCGATGCGCGCGTGCAATGACAGTTCCCAAGGCGCCTCGGCCAGTCGGTGCGCCTCGAACACTTCCACCGGACGGCCGTTGGTCAACGCCTCGTTCGCGCTGGCGAGAGCGGAGTTGATACGGGTTAGCGCATCAAGCCCTTCGTTGCGATCAAGGCCGAAGTGGATGTTGGTATCGAAGGTATGCGTGCCGATCTGCAGCGGCGCAGAAAACAGCGCGCGCAGACCATGCAAATGGTTGAGTTGCACATCGATCGGACGCGCTTCTTCGCACCACGCGAAATGCCCACCGTCACCATGATAGATCTGCCCGGCCCCCGATCCAACCGACAGGCGCCGCGCGATCTGGTTGGCGCATTCGCCGTGCAATTCGCGCGGGAGTGTCGCCAGGATTTCTTCATACCGGGCGACGACTGCAACCACTACGTCAGACCCGATACCCAGGTTGGCTGACGACATTGCCAAAAGGTTGGGTAACCCGGAGACACTGGTGTGCTGAACGCGCCGAATCCGCTTTTGCCATCCTCGGATCGCGCTGAACGTGATGATGAACAGGAGGCTTGCGCTGGGGTCAGAAATGATCCCCGCATTGCGCAGGATGGCAGGCTGCGCCAACGTGATCATCACCGCGACACCGTAATACAGCGCCTTGCGCAAACGCGATGGCGCCCGATGCCCAAACACGACCAGGCAGACCACGATACCGAACAGTGGGATAAACGTAATGTTCCACATGATCGGCTTTTCCAGCGCCGCAGCGCCGGCGATGTCATACGCAATCGGGCGGACCACACCGCGCCCGAAATATCGCACCAACGACCCCTGGCCTGACGCGGAGACGACAACAGTCTTGCCGCTCAAGGCAGTGGGTTCGATCTTTCCGGCCATGAGGTCGGCGGCGGCGATCGTCTGGATGGAATTTGGATCAACCCAATAGTCAGGATAGATCGAGCCGGCTCTCGGCGCGTCGCGTAGGCCCGCCAAAGCCGCGGCCGTGGACTGATAAACCCGTCCGCCGAGGGTGACGGAATATGGCCCATATTCGGCCACATGCATGAAATTGTCGTTCCATGCCGAAACCACGATCTTGTGCTTGCGCGCCAGGTCTTTGCTGGGGAAATGAAACGCGTCGGCCTCAAACCTGCCCATTTGGTCGGCACGAGCGACGAAGGCGATGTCATCGCCAAAACTGTCGATAGCCGACACCAGTTGGGCGTCATCGCCGCGGTTTATGCCAAAGGGCACCTTGGTATCGAAAAAGACGGTGCGCGGCATATATCGCCGCACTTTCGCGAGGACTTCTGCCTGTTCCCGTGTTCCCAAAACCGGCAGATCGTCCATCGACAGCACGACGATGGACCGGGGCGCCAGCTCTCGGCCGCCACGAAAAACAGTGTTCCAATAGAGGTGCGCAACGATGTCGCCAAAGCCCAGCCAAGGCAGGCACAGCGCCAGGCTCAGCAGCAGCGATATTCCGATCGGTGATCGTAGAAACTTTCGCATGGACCATCGGCGCAGTTGGATTACCCTACGGGGCTAGTCCGAAATGGTTTAGATCACCTTACCGTTTACCACCGATGGTAACAGGCAAGGCACCATGTGCCCGCCAAGGCTATGACGACAAAGCCGTATCCAGCCGCGCCAAACTGCGGTCGAGCATCAGCAATTGCCACAGGACGCGGCTGTTATCGGCCCTTCCGGCGATATGCGATTCGGCCAGCGTGGCGATGCGGGTGGCATCGAACCAGCCGGTGCGGGTGAGTGCGCCACCCGTGGCGATCGCGCGCGCTGCGCCCGCCAGCGGGCCACGCAGCCATGCGGCGATCGGCGTAACGAAGCCCATCTTGGGCCGGAACAGCACATCATCGGGCAGATAGCGGCGCATCGTCTGCTTCATCAGCCATTTGCCGGTGGCGCCATGCACGCGCATCGCCTCGGGCAGGCCGGCGGCAAATTCGATCAGGCGGTGATCGAGCAGCGGCTCGCGCGCCTCAAGGCTCACAGCCATGCTGGTGCGATCGACTTTGGTCAGGATATCGCCGGGCAACATGAACTTGAGATCGGCATATTGCGCGCGGTCGAGCCCGCTGCGCGCCGGCGCCTGGCGCATCAGGTCGATCAGCGGCGTCTCAGCCCGGTAATCGCCACGCAGCCGCAGGAACTCAGGGCTGAACAGCGCGGCACGCGCCTCTGGCGCGGTCACCGCCAAGGCGCGGGCATAGCCGGTCTCGCCATCTTCGGCCAAGCTCTGGAACGTGGCCTTGGCGCGCAGCGGGCGCGGCGCCCAGTCTGCCTTGGGATAGAGCCGGCCCAGCGCACCGAACAGCGGGCGGCGCAGCCCGGCGGGAACCAGGGCGCGCGCCTGTTCTTCGCGGTGGTGAAACACCTGACGGCGATAGCCGGCAAAGGCCTCGTCCGCGCCATCGCCCGACAGCGCCACCGTAACATGCTGCCGCGCCAACTCGCACACGCGGAACGTGGGCAGCGCCGAAGCATCGGCAAAGGGTTCGTCGAACATCGCCACCAGCCGGTCGACCAGTTCGAAATCATCGGACGATACGGTGCGCGCATGGTGCTGCGTGGCAAAGCGCTGCGCCACCGCGCCGGCCCAGCTGGTTTCGTCAAGCGCGGCAACGTCAAAACCGATCGCGCAGGTCTTGACCGGATCGCGGCTGGCCTCGGCCATCAGCGCCACCACGGTGGAACTGTCCACCCCGCCCGAAAGAAATGCGCCCAGCGGCACATCGGCCGCCATGCGCGAGGTGACCGCCTTGCGCAGCCGGTGCAGCAGATGCGCTTCGAGGTCTTTTTGGCTGGCCTTGTCCCGCTCGGCAAACGAGACATCCCACCAGCGTACGCTGGGCGGCGGCGGTGCATCGTGGCGCAGCAGGCGATAATGCCCGGCCGGCAGCTTTTCCACCCCGGCCAGGATCGCGCGGCCATCGGGCACAAAGCCCCAGGCGAGGTAATCCTCCACCGCCAGTGGGTCGATCGTCCGCCGCAGCATCGGATGGGCCAGCAACTGCTTGAGTTCCGAGCCAAAGATCACGCTGCCATCGGCCAGCGTGGCCATGTGCAGCGGCTTTACCCCCAGCCGGTCCCGCGCCAGGAACAGCGTGCGGGCGCGCTGATCATAGAGGGCAAAGGCAAACATGCCATTGAACCGCGCCAGGCAATCGACGCCCCACTGCTGCCAGGCGGCCAGGATTACCTCGCTATCGCCATCGGTGCGGAACTGCGCACCAAGGCTTGCCAATTCGCGGCGCAGTTCCTGGTAGTTGTAGATTTCGCCATTGAACACCAGCACGGCGGCGCCATCGGCGCTGGCCATGGGCTGGGGCGATCCGGCCAGGTCGATGATCGACAGGCGGCGGTGGCCCAGCCCCACGCCAGGCGCAGTCCACACGCCATGGCCATCGGGGCCGCGGTGCGCGATCACATCGCCCATGGCGCGCAGCCGCTCCGGATCGACCGGCTTCATCCCCTGGGTGTGAAAGATCCCCGCAATGCCGCACATGCCTTTAAAACCAGCCCCCTATTGCCCGCGCGAAACGGTATCGATCCAGCGGTCCAGCGGCCCGGTGGCCGCCACGAAAGCGGCCAGGGCCGGCGCGGCGGGCGCCCCGGCATTGTCTTCGCTCGACAGAATCAGCGTGGCCGTGGGCTGCGCGCGCAGCAAGAGCCGGTCAGCAATGTTCCACAGCTTGAGCGCCATGTTGCTGCTGCCCAGCCAGCCATCAGTGCGATACCAGGTGATCGCCAGGCGATGCACCGGGCCAGGCGCCTGGAGCATGTCACCCTTGCCACCGGCGATGCTTGGCGCCGGCTTTTCCCAGGCCCAGCCGCTGCCCGGCGGCACGGCCCCTTCGCCAAAGCCCCCTGCCTCGCGCCCATCGCCTTGCCCGGCATAGAGCGCAAACGACACGTCCACGACATGGCCGGCATCGTCGGCATAGCGGCCCAGCAGGCGATGATCGGCCCCGCCGTGGCGCGGTTGCCAGGGCCAGCCGCCCGGCGCTGCCACGCGGTGCCAGCCGGGAACGGCCGGCAGGTCGATACGGGCGGGCAGTGGCGCAGCCAGGCGCCCGGCCGCCGCGCCCCAGCCCACGAACGCCAGCGCCAGAGCGGCCAGCACACCCAGCGCGAGCCCCTGCCCCACGCGTGCCCCCGCTGCCCAGGCCAGGCGTCGATCCGCCAGGATCGCGGCTACCGACACCGGCGGATCATCCCGCTCCCGATCGAAAAACGGCCAGCCGGCCAGCATCGTCAGCGCCATGACCACGGCAAAGAACACCCAGCCGTAAAACACGTGATCGAAACCGGCGGCAAACTGGATACCGCGCCAGCCGGCAATCACGATAGTGCCCCAGGCGCGCACGCCGTTGGCCAGGATCGGCACGATCAGGGCCATGGCCATGAACGTTGCGCGGCGCGGCCAGCGGCGAAAGCACACCTGGCACACCAGCACGCCATAGGCGACCATGGCAATCAGGAACTTCACCCCCGAACAGGCCTCGGCCACCTTGAAATAGCCAGCCGGCGTGGTGATGAATACGCCATCGAGCGCGGCGGGAATGCCCACCAGATGCAGCAGCACCATGACAATGCGCGCCGTCACGATCTGCAGCAGCGGGATCAGTTCATCCCCGAATGGCACCAGGAACAGCATGTAGGCCAGCGGAAACAACAGCGCCGCGCCCAGGCGCGGCCCCATGATTGCCAGGAAGCTGGCCTGCAGCATCACCACGCAGGCGGTCTGCGTCACCAGCGAAAACCCGGCAAAATCGCCCAGCATCCACAGGAACGCCGCCCCGGCAAACAGCACCAATCCCGGCCACCAGCCCTGCGGCGCAATCTGGCGCAACGCGGGCCAGCGCATCGACACCAACCAGGCCAGGATCGCCGGCACCAGCAGGATGTGGTTATAGGTTGAACTGTCCCACCACTGCCCCGCCATCGCCGCCCAATCGGCATGGAACAACCCGATCAGGCCCAGCCAGCACAAGCCCAGCATGACCCAGGGCACAACACCGGTGGCCGCCCCATCGCGCACAGCGAGCGAGGATACGTGATCCTCCCCACTCGTGGGGAGGTGGCGGGCCGCAGGCCCGACGGAGGGGTTTTCAAGCCGCACGGCGGCCAAACCGGCGATCAAGGCCAACCAGGCCAGGCAAAGGGGCCAGCATCCGCTCCCAACTGCACTGCCCGATCACAAAGGCACGCGCCGCGCGGCCCAGCGCATCGGCGCGGATGGTGTCGGTCAGCAGTCCCACGGCGCGTGCCGCCAGTTCTTCCGGGTCGGCCGGCGAAATCGCAAAGTCACGCCCATCCACTGCGGCAATGCCGGTGGCGGCCTGCGGGGTAAGCAGCACCGGCCGCGCCATGGCCATCGCCTCCAGCACCTTGTTCTGCACCCCGCGCGCCAGGCTCAGCGGCACCACGACCAGATCGGCCCCGGCCAGCCAGGGCCGCACATCGGGCACCGCGCCGGTTACCCGCGTGCCGTTCACGCCATCGAGCGCCAGCACGGGCGCGGTCGGCGCGCGGCCCACCACATTGAACTGCGCGCCGGGAAAGCGCCCCTTGATCAGCGGCATGACCTGCCGTGCAAAGGTGACCACCGCCTCAACGTTGGGCGGATAGTCCATCTGCCCGGTAAACACGATCTGCGGCCCGCCCATGACCAGCTCGGGCGCCATCGGAATACCCGCCGGATCGAACAGCGCGGTATCGATGCCGTTGCCCAGCGCCCGCACGTCGGGCATCGGCCCCCGGCCCAGGCGGCTGCGCAGCAGGTCTGCTTCTGCCTCGCTCACCAGCAGGCTCGTGGTGGCGCGCCGCGCAATCCGCGCCTCATAGCGGCGCAGCAACCAGGCCTCGCGCAGGTAGACCGGCGCGCCCAACCCGGGGCGCCGGCCATATTGGCCGAACTTGGCCGAATCCACGTCGACAAAGTCCATGACCATCCGGCCTTGGAACGAGGCCGGCACATATTGCGCCATCTGCCCGGAAAACACGAAGATCGTGGAGATCGGCCGCGTTGCCAGCACCTGCTTGACATAGCGCGCCAGCCGGATGGACGCGAACGCTGCCAGGCTGATCGGCCGACCGGAAAGCATGGCCGAAAGCCCGGCACCGATCAGCGATCCGCGCCGCCGCACCAGGCAATGGCTTGCCGCCACGGCCGCCAGTTCCGCTTCGTGCGCCATGTCCTGGGCATTGTCGGCGAGGCACGCCACGTGCACCGGCGCCAGCGCGGCCAGAGCCTTGAGGATGTGGTGCGAGCGAATCTTGTCGCCCCGGTCGGGCGGGAACGGGATGCGATGCGCAAGGAACAGGATTTCGCCCATGCTCGTCAGGCCAGCCCGCACGCGATCAGCGGCCCGATCAAGTTGGCCACGGGCAGTGGCAGCTTCTGCCACAAGCGAATCTTGGCCTGGTAGCGCGGGCTCAGCGGGTTGACGTCGCGCGGGGCCTGCCCATTGGCAGTCCACTGCGCATAGGACAGCGGCTGGGGCACGAAGCCCCAGTTGCGCTTGAAGTGATAGGCGCCCGAATCCACCTTGGAGCGGCCGAAATCGAAGTGCGTCATGCCGCGCCGGCGCGCGTGGTTCATCAGCGCGTGATACATCACATCGTTGGCGCGCAGGGCCCGCGCGGCAAACACCCCGCCGCCCCAATAGGGCATCACCGCGCCACGGTGATAGAGGCTGAGCACGCTCGCCACCGGCTGCCCTTGGTGCAGCACCGTCAGGATATCGGCATTATCGCCAAAGGCATCGAGCACGCTGGCAAACAACCGGCGCGGGAACACCGGCGTGCCCAGGTTGCGCACGGATTCGGCATAGACGCGGTAGTGCCAGGCGCGATCCTGCGCGCTGTTCCCGGTGCGAATTTCCAGCGGCTGGGCCAGGCCCTTGCGGAGTTCGGCGCGCTGCTTGCGCGGCACCGCTTGCAATTGCGCCGCATCATCCGCCGCCAGTGGCATGACGAAGCCGGCGTGGCTGTCCTGCTTGATGTGCCAACCCGGCCCTTGCGGCAATACCCCACCACGCAGCTCGATCGTCGGGCTGTTGAGCTGGCGCGCCAGCTCCTGCGCGGCGCCGATCAGCGCGGGTGCGGCGGCTTCGTCACCCACCACGCCGCCGCCCACGGCAAAGCCGGTCGAGACCAGCGCCCGCCCAAACAGCCACGACGATACGGCATGCAGCGGCAGCGCCGCGACGATCACGCCGGCCTGTTCGGCCAGCAGCAGGCGGCTGGCATGGCCGCTGCCGCGCGCCACGCCATCAAGCCAGCGGGGATCGTGGAAAACGGTCGCCTGATCCTGCCCGACGAGAAAGCAGGCATAGGCGTCGAGGTCGGCCGCCTGCGCCTCGCGCACCTGCGGCGCGGCCAGGCGGAACGGCGCGTTCACGCCGCCGCCGCTGCGCGCAGCGCGGCGTCACGGCTGGCGACCCAGGCGGCTTCGACCCGTGCCACCGCGTCCATCCGCCCCCACGAAAAATCGCGCAGCAACCGTTCCAGCTTGCCGGCCATGGCCGAAAGGTTGGTGTAATGGCGAAAGCGCGAGCGCCATGGTGCATCGGCGCGGCGCGGCTGATCGGGATCGATTTCCCACGGGTGGAAATAGAACGCCGCCGGGCGCCCTGCGGCATTGACCTGCCGGACTGCCCAGGATGACACGCCATAGGGCAGCAGGCGGAAAAAGCCGCCGCCGCCCGCCGCCATGCGCCGCCCGGCCACTTCGGCCGTCGTCACGGGAATTTCCAGCAGGGCACTGCCCGGCACCGGGCGAAAGGCAAAGCGCGGCGCCTCGCGCCAACCATAATGGTCATGCACGATCGGCGCCACGGACGAGGAATAGGCATATCCGGCCTGCGCCAGCACTTCGTGCGCCCAGGGCGTGCGTGCATCGATCGAAAAGCTCGGTGCGCGATAGCCCGTCACGGCCTGCCCGCTCGCCTGTTCCAGCGCGCCGCGCGCGCGCGCCAGATCGGCGGCAAACTGCGCCGCATCCATGGTGAATACGCGCTGGTGATCCCAGCCGTGACTGGCCACCTCGTGCCCGGCATCGGCAATGGCGCGCACCAGCGCGGGATGGCGCTGCGCCACCCAGCCCAGCGTGAAGAACGTGCCCTTGGCGCCGGCAGCGGCAAACATCGCCAGAATGGCCTGGACGTTGCGCTCCACCCGCGAATCCAGCCCGTCCCAGGCGGCGCGGTCGATCACCTTTTCAAAGGCGCCAACTTGAAACCATTCCTCAACATCGACCGACAGGCCATTGATGACAGGCGCAGACATGGAGGGGCTGCTTTCGTTCAGGCCGCGCGCTTGGGGCGGTCGGTCTCGAACCATTCGATCAGCATGGTCAGCACGTGGCGAATGGCCTGCTCCTGCTCGGCCAGGCGATGCTCCAGCACGCCGATGCGCGCGGCGGCATCGCTCAGCACGGCTTCCAGCGCCTCGGTGCGCGCCGTGCCATCGGCCTGTGCCGCAGCGGCTTCGTCACCGTGGGCGGCGCGCATTTCGGCCACTTCGATCACCGCCTGCTGCAGTTCGGCAATCTGCTCGTCGCGGCTGGCCATGGCCGCCTCGATCGCGGCGAGATCGAAATCGTGGCGCGTGGTGCGGCCGCCGTCGCCCTCGGGCTTTGACTGGCCCTGCCCTTCGCCGTGGAAGGTATCGGCCGTCAGCCCCAGTGCCTGCGACGATGCCGCCTCGGGCATGGCAGACGGCGCAGCGGCCGGCACCGGCGTGCTTTCCACCGAAACCGCGCTGTCAGACGCCATGTCATCCAGCACGGCATGCAGCAGCCCGGCCTCGATCCGGCTGGCTTGCTCCAGGGCGCCGGCCAGCAGGACGCGGCTCAAGATCTGGTTCACCCGGCGCGGCACGCCGCCGCTGGCGCGGGCAAGATCGGCAAAGAAGCGCGGCTCGAACGCCGGGTTGCCGTTCCACCCCGCACGCACCAGGCGATGCTCGACATAGGGGCCGACTTCTTCGGGCTCCATCGGCGCCAGGTGATACGTGGCGATCACGCGCTGGCGCAACTGCTCCAGCCGGGGCGATTGCTGCAGCAGGGTGCGGAATTCGGGCTGGCCCAGCAGCAGGATCTGCAACAGCGGATGCGCGCCCAGCTGGAAGTTCGACAGCATGCGCAGTTCTTCCAGCGCTTCCACGCTCAGGTTCTGCGCCTCGTCCACCACCAGCAGGCAGCGCCGCCCGGCGCGCGCCTCGTCATGCAGGAACGCCTCGATCCGGGCCAGCGCGGCGGCCTTGTCGTGGCCGGCCACATCCAGGCCAAACGCGCGCGCGGCCATGTGCACCAGTTCCTGGCCATCGAGCTTGCTCGTCACGATCTGCGCGGCGGTTAGCTGCGCGCGGTCGATGCTGGCCAGCAGGTGCGCTGCCAGCGTCGATTTGCCCGCGCCCACCTCGCCAGTGATGACGATGAAACCCTCACCCTGCGCCAGGCCATAGCCCAGGTATGACAGCGCTTTCTTGTGCGTGGCGCTTTCGAAATAGAAATCGGGATCGGGCGTCAGCTGGAACGGACGGGCCGAAAGGCGGTAAAAGTCATCGTACATCGGCGTTACGCCTCCAGAACCGTCAAAGCGTGTAGCGCAGGCCGACCAGGCCTGTCGCTTCCAATTGGTCCGCAGCCAGATCGCGGCTCACCCCGTCAAGCCCAACCGAAGCCGTTGCGGTGAGACGATCGGCCAGGCGGCGATAGTAAGATGCATAAATGCCATAGGAATTGGTCGTTCCCAACAGTGCGTTGCCGCTATCGTACCAGGCATCATAGACTGCCACGCTGAAGCTGGCATCGCGGCCCAACTGGCCCGAAACCCCACCGGTGACATACCAGTTCTGATCCACCGTGCCATTGGCCTGCGCCAGCACGGTGCCCGGCGCGGCAATGAAGCGGCGGCGGACATACCCCGCGCCCACGCCCAGCCGCAGCCGGCCCATGGCAAAGCCATAAGTCGCGCTTACCCCGCGCTGGCGGAATACCGACGACGAGACAGATGACAGCGCGCCGTTGACGCACGAACCGCCCGCAGCCCCGATGCCACAACCGGTCGCCCCGCCTGCGGCAAAGTCGGTCGGCACCTGGCGCAGCGCGTTCGACAGGCTCGATCCGAAACCGGAAATGCCATCGAACACCGAGATGTTGAGCGAGCTGCGCGTGTTGGGCGCATAGGAGAAGCTACCGAAATAGGTCGTGCTGTCATAGCGCCGGCCGATAAAGGCAGAGAGCGACGTGCGCCGGCTCGGCCGCCACATCACGCCCACGTCCCAGGTCAGCCCGTCGCTGTCATAGGCGATGCGGCGCGGCTGGCTCTTGTCGGTGACATAGCGGCCGTCGCTGCCGATCACCGGGTTGCCACTGGCATCGCGGACCGCATCGCGTGACGAAACGCGGATATGCTCCCAGCCCACGTCGCCCACCAGTTGCACCGTGCGGCTTACCGGCAATGTCGCCTGCACGCCGGCGCGCTTGTCGTCGATGCGCTGATCGAGGTTGGAGATATCTTCGCGGTCCCACCCGGCGCTGGCGACCAGGCCTACCGGCAGCACGGTGCCGGCCTTGGTCCCGGCCGAAACCTGCGCCGATTGCATCAGCGAATGGTTGAACAGGTCGATGCGCGGTTGGCCGGCGGCAGGTTGATAGACGTTCTTCTGCGTCAGCTTGGTATAGCCAGCCAGGTAATTGGCATTGATCGCCACGTCGCCGGCATGGGTCGTCAGGTTGGGCCCGGCATAGACCGAATAGACCTGGCTGATCGCATCGTTGACCGACAGCGGATTGAGCGAGGCGGAGCCATTGGCCTCCACCCGTGTGCGCGCGGCGAGCGCGCCAGCGTCGATGCTCAGCGTGCGCGGGATCAACTGGTGCGAGACGCGCGCCAGGCCCGAAATCGTGTCGGAATCGCCCACCTGCCCCTTTTCGACAAAGCGACGTTCATAGCGCACCGAAATCTGCCCCTGCGTGCGCCGCCCGGCGAGCGTGGCATCCACCCCGGCAGCCAGTGCGGTATAGGTCACCACGTCGTTACCCGGCGTGATCTGCGCCAGCAGGTTCTGCGTCACTTCCAGATAAGGACGGATCGTAGTGCGCACGCCCGAACCCACGCCGCGTGCGCTGCCGTGGCCATCGCTGCCGCCACCGGCAGGCGCAGCCGGGCGATCGTCGCTGCCGACCTGATAGGGCAGAACCTGTGCCTCGGCCGCCGTCGCGCCCGCCAGGCAAGAGCCAGCCAGCAGGCCGCCCAGGATAAGGGAACGCGCGCGTTTCATTCCTTGTATCCGTAATAGGTGCCAAAGCGCCGCCCGGTGGGCGAAAACCGCGTGCCGTTGAGCAGAAGCTTGATGTCCGCGCAGCCCGACAGGATGCCGACGGCATCGCGCAGCGCGGCCTCGCCGGTCACGTCGGCGCGCACGACCATCACCGCCTGGCCCACGTGCATGGCCAGTTCCGATGCCGGCGAGGCTGCCAGCGCCGGCGGGCTATCGAAAATGACGATGCGATTGGGTGACTGCGCGGTCAGCCGATCGAGGATCGCGCGGGTGCGGACCGAGGCCAGGTATTCCGTGTCAGACCCAGTCTGGTTGCCCGCCGGCAGCACCGAAAGGCCGGGAATATCGGTGGGAATGATGCATTCCTCCACCATCACCTCGGGATCGGCCAGCGCATCCATCAGCCCCGGCCCGCCCGGCAGCCCCAGGGTGGACAGCACCGAAGGCTTGGCAAAGTCGGCATCGACCAGCAGCACTTCGTTGTCCTTTTCCGCCGCGATCGACAGCGCCAGGTTCACCGCGCAGAACGTCTTGCCCTCGCCCGGATGGGCAGAGCAGACCAGAATGCGCTCGCCATGGCGGGCAGTGCGGCCGGCGCGCGAATCGGCGGCCTGCAACAGCAGCTGCCGTTTGACGATGCGGAACTCTTCCAACAGCGCGCTGACCTGGCCTTCCGGCTCGATCAGGCACTGCTCGCGCAGCAGGCGGCGGTCGATCGGCTGCGGCGCCTTCTTGAAGCGCTGGCGCGAGGGAATGCCCTCCAGCGCCGGATTGGCAAAGGGCGCCGGCGTGCCGGGATCAGCGGGCACCGCATCGGCACTGGCCGGAACGAACACCTGCGCGCCCTCGGGTGCGAACGGGGCAGCGGGTGCTGGCTCGGCGGCTTCGGGCGCTGGCTCGGCGGCTTCGGGCGCGGGCACTTCGGGCTGAACCGGCTCGGCCATCGGAGCGGCAGTCGCTGGCGGCGCAGTCACCGGAGCGGCAGGTGCCGGCGGCACGGGCGGCAGCACCGGCGCGCGCAAGTGCTGGCGGAAATCGAACGTCCCGGCCGCGCGCTCGATCAGCGAAGGACCGGCCTTGCGTGGCCCGCTTTCGGGCGGCCTATCTTCCGGCGGTTGGGGCGTGTTGCTCTGGTCCGTCATGTCCTGCACCCTCATGCCACCATCCGCCGCTTCATGAATTCCACGGCCAGCAGCACGAACAATACCAGCACCAGGCCAGCCGTGGCACCACCGAACAGTTTCAGCTGCTTCCACTGCCGCGCCCGCGCCGCAGCGGTCTGCGTCAGCGACACCGAACCCAGCACGATCATACCCGTGGCCCGCTCCAGCTGGCCAGTGGTGGCATAGCTCGAACGCAGTTGCGCCATGGCAAACGCCGCGCCGCAGCCCGCTGCCAGGCCGACGACAAGCACCAGCATCAGCAGCAGCGGCCGATCGGGCGCAGAGGGCCCGCGCGGCGTGCTCGGCGGATCGATCACGTCGAACTTGACCGAGTTGTGCTCGCTTTCCACCTGTCCGCGCAGGCGCAGCTGTTCGCGATCGCGCAGCAGCTTGTCGTACTGGTCCTTGAGCACGTCATAATCGCGATTGATCCGCGCCGCTTCGGCGGCAACTGCCGGCTCGCTATATTGCTGGCCGGTCAGCTGGCCAATTTCCTGCTGCAACGAGGCCTTGCGCGATTGCAGCGAGACCAGGCTGGCCTCGCGATCGGCCTTGATCGACTGCAGCGAGGCATAGGCCGGGTTGGGCGTGCCGCCACTCTTGCCCTCGGCGGCAGCCTGGCGTTGCAGGCTGGCGATCTGCGCCTTGGCGGCCAGGACATCGGGATGGCTGTCGGTCAGCCCGCGCGCCTTCATCGACGCCAGGTCTGCCAGCGCCTGGGCCAGCGCGCCATGGGCGCCACCCTGCGCGCCGGGAATGGTGATCGTGGGCGCCGTGCCCGAAAGCTGGCCATTGATCGAGGCCAGCGCGCTCTGCGCCGCCAGAAGATCGGATTCCACTCCGCGCAGTTCGGTACGCGCGCCTTCCAGCTTGGCCGTGACCGAACCGGTTCCAGGCATCAGCGCGGCGTTCTTGGCTTCGAACTCCTGGCGCTTCTGCTCGGCCGCTTCCAGGTCCTTCTGCCGATCGGCCAGCTGCTGGTCCATGAAGGCCAGGCTGTCAGTCATCTCGCCGCGCCCGCCGGCCAGGTTTTCCTCGCGGAAGATGTCGATCATCTTCTGCACCACGTCCTGCGCCAGCTTGGCGTTCTGCGCATCGGTATAGGAACCGCGGCCCGATGTGGCGCTGATCTCGAACAGGTTGTCCTGCTGGCTCACCACCTTGATCTGTGTGGCCAGGCCCGCCACGGCCGATTCCATCTGCTTGTCGTTGGTGACCTTGTCCCCCAGGCGGGTGGCGCGCACCACCTTTTCCAGGTTGACCGTGCTGGTCAGCGTCTGGCGCACCCGTTCGATATCCTGCTTGGCATTGCCGCCGATGCCGATCTGGTCGGACAGGACATCATCGATCTGGATGAAGATGCGCGCCTTGGATTCATAGGAATTGGGCACCATCGCCACGACCAGCCAGCCCAGCAGGCAGACCAGCCAGGCCACACCCAGCGCCAGCCAGCGGCGGTGCCAGATGCCGTAGAGCGCGATGCGCACTTCATCGAGAATATTGGTCATGCCGCGCCGCGCTCCCGCAGGTGCGGCGCCGGCCTGGTGTGGTGCCCCCGCGCCATCGTCAGAACGTGCTTTCGGGGATGATGATCACGTCACCGGGCATCAGCATGACATTGGCCTTGGTATCGCCCTTGCGCAACAGATCGCCGATGCGCACGGCATATTCGGTCTGCTTGCCGGTGGTCTTGTCAAACCGCACCAGCCGCGCGCGGTTGCCGGCGGCATATTCCGAAAGCCCGCCCACCGCGATCATCGCGTCGAGCAGCGTCATGTTGGCGCGATAGGGGATCGAGGCCGGCTTTTCGGTGGCGCCCACGATGCGCACCTGCTGGCTGAACGTGCCGGCAAACTTGTTGACGATCACCGAGACGATCGGCTCTTGAATATACTGCGACAGCTGCAGCTTGATGTCTTCGGCCAGCATCGAGGGCGTCTTGCCCACGGCGGGCATGTCGGTGATCAGCGGCGTGGTGATGCGCCCGTCGGGCCGCACCTGCACCGAGGCGCCGAGCTCCGGGTTGCGCCAGACGAAAATGGTCAATTCATCGAGCGGGCCGATCACGTATTCCTCGCCCGGCCCTTCCTGCAGCGCCACGAACGCGGCAGGCGGCAATTGCGGGCCATGGGCGCCGCCGGCACAACCGGTGAGCATCAGCGACAGGCACGCCGTTCCCAGGCCCAGGCGGGCAAGACGCCTGCGCGGGCCTGCAGGCCGTGCGGCGTTCAGGGCTGGGCCGGAATGGAACGGCATCGCAATCGATTCCTTTGTCTGGCTCTTGCGCCGGCCCACGTAGTGTCCCCTATCGGGACCATCGAGACCTGCGACCTTCATCGTCGGCTATCGACAAAAAGGGTGAAGATACGGTTATCCTTGTTGCCAACGGGCTTTCCCGACAAGGCGCTTGGTCGCCCGGTCCCAATTCGGGACGGGTGCCCGGGCAAAGATTAACCCACCGTGTGTGCGGCGCTTTCCGCCAGGATTTCCGTCGCCGGACCATGCCCCAGAAACGCCGCCGGGCTCGCCGTGGCGCCATAGGCACCGGCACAGAACACTGCCACCACATCGCCTTCTGCCCCCATGGGCAAGGCCGCACGGTCTGTCAGCCGATCGAGCGGGGTGCACAGACACCCCACCACGCTGGCTACCTCATCGGCCGGGGCATCCATGCGCGTGGCCAGCGCCAGCGGATAGTTGCGGCGCACCACGGTGCCGAAATTGCCGCTGGCGGCCAGCTGGTGGTGCAGCCCGCCATCGGTCACCAGGAACACCTCACCCCGGCTTTCCTTGCGCTCGATCACCCGCGTCAGATAGACGCCGGCCTCTCCCACCAGATAGCGGCCCAGTTCCACCGCAAGGCGCGTGTCACGCAGTGGCACGGCGTGGCGGACCAGTTCCTCGCCCAGGGCCGCGCCCACGGCGGGCAGATCGAGCGGCCGGTCGCCGGGGAAATAGGGAATGCCAAAACCGCCGCCCAGGTTGAGCGCGGGCAGCGGTACGCCCGCCTCTTGCGCCAGGCGCAGCGCCAGGTCGAGCGTCGCGGCCTGCGTGGCGATCACCGCCGTGGCATCAAGCGCCTGGCTGCCGGCAAAGATGTGAAAGCCGCGCCAGTCTGCCCCGGCGGCCACGATGCGGCGGGCCAACGCCGGCACATTTTCCGCGTCCACGCCAAAGGGCCGCGCGCCGCCGCCCATCTTCATGCCCGAACCGCGCAAGTCGAAATCGGGATTGACGCGAATCGCCAGGCGGGGCCGCTGCCCTGCCTCTGCGCCGAGCGCCAGGGCGCGCTCCACCTCGCGCGCGGATTCGCAATGCAGCGTGACACCGGCCGCGATCGCGGCGGAAATCTCTGCATCGCGCTTGCCCGGCCCGGCAAACCCGGCGCGCGCCGGATCGATGCCCTGCGCGGCGAGCAGCGCCAGTTCCCCGGCCGAGGCAATGTCAAACCCATCCACCAGCCCGGCCAGCAGCGCCAGCAGCGGGCCAAAGGGATTGGCCTTGACGGCATAGTGCAGCCGCACCGCCGGCGGCAGCGCCGCGCGCAGTTCTGCCACGCGCGAGCGCACCACGGCCGCGTCATAGACGAACAACGGCGTGCCGTGCTCCTGCGCCCAGACGCGCGCCGGGCGCCCGGCGATCATCAGGTCTGCCCCTTGGGCGGGGAAATGCGGGGGAATGGGGCCAAGCGGTTTCATCTGCCGGGGTCTTATGCCCTGCCAGTCAAGGCATGGTAAAGATCGGCGTAAAGCCCGGCGCGATCGTGCTTGCCATTGGCCGAAAGCGGCAGCGCCGCGCGCCAGTGCACCGCGCGCGGCAGCATGAAGGCCGGCACATCCTGGGCCATGGCGGCGCGCAGCGCGGCATCGTCTTCCCCCGCACCGGGCGCGACACGGCACACCAGGTGAATCGCCTGCCCCAGCGCCACATCGGGCAGGCCCAGCGCCACCACTTCGGCTACAAGGCCGGTGGCGAGCGCGGCTTCCTCCACCTCTTGCGGGCTGACGCGGTGGCCCGAGGTCTTGATCATGGCGTCGCGCCGGCCCACGAAGTGGAGCAGGCCCTGGGCATCGCGCCGCACCCTGTCGCCAGACCACACCGCGATGCCGCCCACCTGCGAAAACGACGGTGCCGGGCGAAAGCGTTCGGCCGTGCGCGCATCGTCCTGCCAATAGCCTTGCGCAACGAGAGGCCCGGCGTGAACCAGTTCGCCCTCCTCCCCATCGGCCGCCGCCATGCCGGCATCGCTGACCACCATGACCTCGGCAAAGGGGATCGCCGTGCCGATCGCGGTGGGATGGGCATCGATCAGCACAGGGTCGAGATAGGTGGAGCGGAACGCCTCGGTCAGGCCGTACATCGCAAACAGGCGCGCGGCGGGAAATAGCGCGCGCAGGCGTCGCACCAGATCGGGCGTGAGCGCCCCTCCGCTGTTTGTCAGCCGGCGCAGGGTTTGCCCGGCATCATCAGGCCACGCGCATTCGATCAGTTGCAGCCACAGCGGCGGCACCCCGGCCAGCGTGGTAATGCCGTGGCGCGTCACTGCGCGCACCACATCGCGCGGCATCAGGTAATCGAGCGGCACGGCGCAGGCCCCCGCCGCCCAGGCCGACAGCAACTGGTTCTGGCCATAATCGAACGCCAGCGGCAGGACCGCCAGCACGCGATCGTCGGCCGCAAGCCCCAGGTAATGCGCCACGCTGATCGCGCCGAGCCACAGGTTGGCCTGGCCGAGCATGACGCCCTTGGGCTTGCCGGTGGAACCGCTGGTATAAAGGATCGCGGCCAGGCTGTGCGGCAGCGCGGCCGAGGGTGGCAGGACGCTTTGCGCGTCAAGCGCGGCCAGCACCGCTGCCTCATCATGGACGGCCGCTGCTGCGGCATCGCCGGGCAGCAGGGTTTCCAGCCGGCCGGCATTGCCCAGCAACAACGCGGCGCCGCTGTCTGCCAGGATATGCGCGGCCTGCGCCCGGCGCAGCACCGGGTTGATCGGCACATGCACCAGCCCCGCGCGCACCGCCGCCAAGGGCATGATGCAGGCGATCAGTCCCTTGCCCAGCCACGTCGCCACCCGCGCGCCTGGCGCTGCCCCAGGCTGGGCCGCCAGCCAACTGGCCAATTGCCCTACACGCTGATTTAACCCCTCGTGGCTAAGCACCCCATCCTTGAGCACCAGCGCCGGCGCATCACGCTTGCCGCGCAGGGCAAGATGGTCCAGCGGGTAGACGGCAGGGTCGGGCAAAGGCGTCACGGCACTCCTGACGGAACAAGGAAAGGGAACCAGGCAAAGCGTGGCCTGCCGGGTCTATCATGCCGAACTTGCCCAAGTGCAAGACCATCCGCGCCTTGCCGCGCTGATGGCGCGCGGGGCTGCGGCCGGGCCGTTTGACCGGGCAGACTGGCTGGGGCTGATTGCCGCCCGTGCGCCGAGCCGCGCGTTCCTGGCCGTGGCGGAAGAGCCGGGCTTGGCGGCTCACGCGGAAGGCGCGATGCTGGCGCTGCCCCTGCTGGCAACGCCCCAGGGGCTTGCCGCCTGCACCAACTGGTACAGTTTCTGGGCGCGCCCGCTCACCACCGCGCCCGATCGCGCCGAAGTGCTGCTGGCCGCCATCGCGCGCGATCTCGCGCCCCATGGCGCGATCGATTTTGCCCCGCTGCCCGCGCCAGAGGCCGGCTGGATGGCGCGTGCATTCCGCGCCGCTGGCTGGATTGCCACGGTCGAACCCGCCCACATCAACCGGCACATGAGCGTGCAGGGACAGGATTTTGCCCAGTGGTGGTCTACTCGCCCCGGCGCCCTGCGCGCCACGGTGCGGCGCAAGGGCGCGCGCGGGGTGGTGGAGTGCCGCGTCGCCACCCGCTTCGATCCGACCGACTGGGCCGCCTATGAGGCAGTCTATGCCGCCAGCTGGAAACCGGCAGAGGGCGATCCCGCGCTGCTGCGCGCCTTTGCCCAGGCCGAAAGCGCGGCTGGCGCGCTGCGGCTGGGCCTGGCGACGATCGACGGGGCACCGGTGGCCGCGCAATTGTGGAGCGTGGAGCACGGCACGGCCTTCATCCACAAGCTCGCCCACCGCGACGATGCGCGCGCCGCGTCGCCTGGAACGCTGCTGTCGGCCGCGCTGTTTGCCCACGTGATCGACCATGATCGCGTCGCGGCGATCGATTTCGGCACGGGCGATGATCCCTACAAGGCAGACTGGATGGACCACACGCGCACCCGCTGGCGCCTGCGCGCGCACCATCCTGCGGCCTGGCGCCACTGGCCGGCGCTGGCGCGCGGGCTGGGCCGCCGCCTGGCCGGGCGCACGCTGCTTGCCCCGCCGCCGGGCGATGGGTAAGGCGCCAGGCATGACCGACACGCTTCCCGCTTCGCTCGACGCCGATCTGCGCGCGCTTCTCGCCGATGTGCTGGGGCTGGCCCCGGCGCGGGTGGCCGCGTTCACGGCACAGACGCCGCTGTTCGGCGCGCTGCCCGAACTCGATTCGATGGCGGTGGCGGGCCTGTTCACTGCGCTCGAAGACAGCTTCGGCTTCATCCTGGAAGAGGATGAGATCGACGGCGATTTGCTCGAAACCTATGGCGCGCTGCTGGCCTTCGTCGCGCGCAAGCAGGGCCGTGGCTGAACCGCTCGGCCCGCTGCGCTGGCCCTGCCCCGGATCGGGGGAGGACGGCGAATGGGCCCTGGCCACCGATGGCGCTGCGCCATTGGCGCGGCTGCTGATCGTGTCGCCGCTGTTTGATGAAATGAACCGCACGCGGGCCATGCTCGCCACGTTGCTGCGTGATCTGGGCGCGGCGGGCGTGGCAGCGATGCTGCCCGATCTGCCCGGCTGCGGCGAAAGCGTGCAGGATTTTTCCGCGCAAAGCCTCAACGCCTGGCGCGCGGCCATGGCGGCGGCGGCGCGTCATTTTGACGCCAGCCATGTCCTGGCGCTGCGCGGCGGGGCACTGGTCGCGCCACCCACCCTGCCCGGCTGGGCGCTGGCGCCACTCGATGGCGATGCCGTGCTGCGCCCACTGCTGCGCGCCGCCATGCTCGCTGCGCGGGCACAGGGAGAGGACACCACCGCCACCACGCTGCTGGAAACCGGGCGGGCCACAGGCATCATGCTGGGCGGCTACCGCTGCGGCGCGGCGCTGATTGCCGGGCTTCACGGCGCGCGCAGCCAGGGCGAAGGACAGCAGGTGCTCGCGGTGGGTGATCTGGGCGTGACCGGTGCAGCGCCGTGGCTGCGCCAGGAACCGGCCCCGGCCCCCGCGCTCGCCGCCGCGCTGGCCGCGCGCATCGTGGCAGACCTGGCGGCATGAACCGCAGCGTCATCCCTTTTTCGTGCCAGGGCGCACAGTTGCTGGGCACGCTCGACATGGGCCTGGCCAGCGGCGCCACCGGCCTGTTGCTCGTTTCCGGTGGCAACGAGATTCGCAGCGGTGCCTGGGGCGGTCAGGCCTGGCTTGGCGCCGCCCTGGCCCGCGAAGGGGTGCCGGTGTTCCGCTTCGACCGGCGCGGCGTGGGCGATAGCGAAGGCGAAAACCGGGGTTTTCGGGCCAGTGGCCCCGATATTGCCGCCGCGCTTGCCGCCTTTCGCGCCGCCGCGCCGCATGTGAAACGCGTGGTTGCCCTGGGCAATTGCGACGCGGCCAGCGCGCTGATGCTCCATGCCGCCACGTTGCCCGGCCTCGACGGGCTGATCCTGGCCAATCCCTGGACGGTGGACGGAGAAAATGAAACGGCGCCGGTTCATTCTGCCGCCGCGCTGCGCCGCCACTATCTGCGCCGCCTGGCCGATCCGCGTCAATGGGCCCGCCTGCTGGCCGGCAAGGTGGCGCTGGGCAAGCTGGCGGGCGGGCTGCGCACCGCCGCCGCGCCCCAGGCGGCTTCAGCGCTGGCAGAAGAGATGCGCGCCGCGCTGGCCAGCTATCGCGGTAAGGTTACCATCCTGCTCGCGCAGGGTGACCGCACCGCGCAGCTGTTTGCCAGCCATTGGGGCGCCGATCCGCGCGTGATCGGCAACCCTGGTACCAGCCATTCCTTTGCCGATGCGCCGGAATGGCTGTTGCACCAGGTACTTGCCGCGCTAGGCGATTAGGCCTGGGTCAGTTGCCCGGTGGCAAAGTCCAGCTCTGCCACAAAGCGTTCGGCATCAAGCGCGGCCATGCAGCCGGTGCCCGCCGCCGTCACGGCTTGGCGGTAGGTGTGGTCCATCACGTCACCACAGGCGAACACGCCGGGGATGGCGGTTTTGGGCGTACCGGGTTCAACCACGATATAGCCGCTTTCATCGAGCGCGAGCTTGCCGGCAAACAGGCTGGTGGCGGGCGCATGGCCGATGGCGACGAACGCACCGTCGGTTTCCACGCGGCTGCCTTCGCCGGTCACCGTATCGACCAGTTCCACCGCCTTGAGGCCGCCAGCCATGGGATCGCCGGCAAACGCGGCCACGGCCTTGTTCCACAAGACGCTGATCTTGGGGTGGGCATGCAGGCGCTGCTGCAGGATGCGTTCGGCGCGCAGGCTGTCGCGACGGTGGATCAGCGTGACATGCTCGGCATGGTTGGTGAGGTAGAGCGCCTCTTCCACCGCAGTGTTACCGCCACCGATCACCACCACCTTCTTGCCGCGATAGAAGAACCCGTCGCAAGTGGCGCAGGCCGAAACACCCTTGCCCGACAGCAGCTGTTCGCCCGGTACGCCCAGCCACTTGGCCTGGGCACCGGTGGCGATCACCAGCGTATCGGCTTCATAGACATCGCCGCTGTCGCCCACGGCGCGGAACGGAGGGCCGGCCAGATCGATATCGGTGATGGTGTCCCACATCATCCGCGTGCCGACATGCTGTGCCTGCGCTTCCATTTCCTGCATCAGCCAGGGGCCCTGGATCACGTCGCGGAAGCCGGGATAGTTTTCGACATCGGTGGTGATGGTCAGCTGCCCGCCGGGCTGCAGCCCCTGCACCACGATCGGCTCCATCCCGGCGCGCGCGCCATAGATGGCCGCCGTCAGGCCAGCCGGGCCGGAACCGATGATAAGCATGCGGGTCTTGTGCGTCGTCGCCATGGAAACTCCTTCCGATGGCGCGCGAGATAGGGGCTGGTCGTGAAAAACACCAGCCCAAGCAAAACTTGCCTGCGTTTAAACCAGGGCGCGGATACGCCTGGGCTCAGGCACCCTGGCGCTGCGTCACGCCTTCCAGGGCACGGCTGACGACAACCGCCGCCGGGGTGGGCTTGGGCACCAGCACGCCGCCTAGCTTGCGCACGGCTTCATCCATGCGATCAAGATCGCCGGTATGCAGGACATAGGGCACGCCACGTTCCGCCAGCGCCTTGGCCACCGGGGCGCAGGTCTGGCCATGGGCGAGCGAGACATCGAGAATGGCCGCCACGATGTGCTCGCTCTCGGCAATTGCCAGCGCTTCGGCCAGTTCAAGCGCGGTCAGCGGAACGCAACCTGCGTCCTCCACCGCAAATTCCAGATCGAGCAGAATGAGGGGCTCGTCATCGAGCACCAGCACGCGACAACCATCATTCGGGCAACACGACTGGCCCATCAGACTGCGTCCTCGCGCAGGGGAACGCGCAGCCTTGCCCTCAATCCATCGGGATGCCAGTCACGCATGATGTTGCCCCTTGCCATGTGCAGCATGCGGTCGACGATCCCCATGGTGGGCGCCTCCGCGTTGTTTTCGGGCGGGTTTACCGCCGGCCCGCCCTGTTCGATCCAGTCGATCACGATCGTGGGTGCCTCGCTGGAACCGTTCTTCTGCCAGGCAACCGTAACCTCGCCCCCATCGCTGCTGAGCGCGCCATGCTTGGCTGCGTTCACCGCCAGTTCGTGAAGCGACAGGCCCAGCACCGAAACCGCGGAGAAATCGCTGCGCAATCCGTTGCCCTTGAAATGAATGCGCTTCCCATCCGGGTCATAAGGCGACAGCACGGACCGGATCGCCTGGCCGACTTCGATAGACCCGCTCGATGCCTCGTCCAGCGTGGTTTCATAGGCGCGGCCCAGGGCCTGGATGCGATCGTTGATCTCGCGCGCCTCAACCTCGATTCCGCGGCTGCGCCCGGTAAAGTTGACGATGCCGCCGATCACCGCGAACATGTTCTTCATGCGGTGCGACAGTTCGCGCGCCAATTCGCGGGCGTGGCGTTCGTCGGCGCGGGCGGCGCGCACGTCGGACACGTCCCACTGGCTGCCGAAATAATAGATCAGGCGCCCCTGCGCGTCATAGATCGGGCCCAGGTGCAGCGCGTTCCAGAACGCTGAACCGTCCTTGCGATAATTGAGCAGTTCCACCACCACCACGTCTTCGTTTTCGACTGCCTGACGAATACGGGCAACAGCGCTGCGATCGGTTCCCGGCCCCTGCAGGAAGCGGCAGTTGCGACCAATGATCTCATGTTCTTCATAGCCCGTCAGCCAGCGGAACGCGCGGTTGACGAAGACGATCGGGGCGTCGGGCGTATGCGGATCGCACAGACAGACGGCCATGCGGGTCTGGGCCATGGCCTGCTCGAACAGCACGCCAGAGGCACCGATAAAAGCATCGTCAGGATGGTTGGCAAGGAACCGTTCGGCGCTGTCGTCATAGGCGCCACCGGCCTGGCTTGCACGTTGCGGGCCAGCAGACTGCCCAGCGCCGCCGGCATCGTAAAACGCCCTGTCGTCGCCGCTCGCGGCTTCACCCGCCTTCGTGGCCTCGTCCGGGCGCTCCGGCGCCTGATCTGCCCTGTCACTCGACAAACGTTTGTTCCTGATGTTCTCTCGACCCATGGCAGAATGCCACTTAATGGCGGCAAAATGCGCCAGGGCCGGGAGCGGTTCCCCGCGATAGCGAAAATTTTGCGCTACACCTGCAAACCGGCAAAACCCTGCGACAGATAGCGCAGCGCGCACCCGGCGAGCAGGGCAGTGCCCGTCGGCAGGGCCGCTTCATCCACCACCATGCGGGTGGAATGGATGCCGCAGGCATGGCGCCAGTCCGCCCCCTCGTGTGCCACGCCCAGGAAGAACATGGCGCCGGGCACCTGTTCGAGCACATAGGAAAAGTCTTCGGCGGCCATGATGGCGTGGTCCAGCCGGACAAAGGCCTCGGGCCCGGCCAGATCGCGGGCCACCGCTTCGCCGAGGGTCACCGCGCGGGGATCGCACATCGTCACGGGAAAGCCCTCGTGCAGCGTCACCTGCGCGGTCAGGCCGTGGGCGGCGGCGACATGGGTGGCGCAGGTTTCCAACGCCGCGCGCAGACGCGTGCGGTTGCCGGGCGACAGCGTGCGCAAGGTGCCGATCATGCGCGCGCGATCGGCGATCACGTTGTGCGCGCTGCCCGCCTCGATCCGCGCCACCGTGGCCACCACCGGATCGGCCACCGAGAACCGCCGCGTGACCATCGCCTGGATCGCGCTCACGATCTCGCACGCCACCGGCACGGGATCGAGCGCATCGTGCGGCATCGAGGCATGACCGCCGCGCCCCTCCACCACGATCTCGAACTGGTCGGCCGAGGCCATCAGCGCGCCGCCCCGTCCCGCCACCAGGCCATGCCGGCTGTTGGGCATGATGTGCAGCGCAAACGCGGCATCGGGCAGCGGATCCCCCAGCAGCCCATCCTCGATCATGAAGCGCGCGCCATGGTGCCCTTCCTCGCCGGGCTGGAACATGAAGCGCACATCGCCCGCCAGTCCTTCCGCCCGCGCGGCCAGCAGTTCCACCGCGCCGGCCAGCATCGCGACATGGGTATCATGCCCGCAGGCATGCATCGCGCCGGGAATGGTGGAGGCAAAATCGAGCCCGGTTTCCTCTTGCATGGGCAAGGCGTCGGTATCGCCACGCAGCAGAACGCAGGGCCGATCCGCGCCAGCCGGCACGGCCCCGCCACGCAAGGTGGCAACCAATCCCGTCGTCGATCGCCCCTGCGCCCATTCCAGCGGCAGATGCGCCAGGGCGGCGCGAATCTTGTCACGCGTGGCTGGGTTGTGCAGGCCCAGTTCCGGTTCGGCATGGATTGCGCGGCGCAAGGACACGATCTTGGGCGCGAGCGCCTGTGCCGCTGCGCGCACATCGCCGATCCCGCTGTTGCCTTCTGCCATCCCATGCTCTCCATGCCACTTGCGCGCCGCGCGGTGATGCACTGCGGCCATTGCCCACGCCTCATGCCCTTTAGGACGGGCTGGACAGACGTGTCGAGCCGGCGGTTGCGCTGGGGTGCGCCATCGGGCAATGCTGGAAGGAATGACGTCTGCGCCGCGCCCCCCGCTCTGGTCCATCCGCGGCCTGCAAGCCTGCAGACCTGCCACCCGCTATACCGTGGGCGTGCTTCTGTTCGTGCTCGCGCTGTCGCTGCGCTGGGTGGCCGATGATCTGTTTCCGCCCGGCTTTCCGTTCCTGACGTTCTTTCCTGCGGTCATCATCGCCACGTTCATTGCCGGGCGCGGCCCTGGCATGGTTTGCGCCATATTGAGTGGCCTTGCGGCGTGGTACTTTTTCGTGCCGCCCGAATTCAGCTTTGCCATCAACACCCAGGTTGCCACGGCCATGCTGTTCTACACCGGCGTGGTGGCGGTAGACATCGTGCTGATCGATGGCCTCACCCGCCGCCAGCGGCAGCTGGAGGAAAGCGAAGCGCGCCTGGCCGAGATGGCGGCAAACCAAGCCTTGCTGTTCAAAGAATTGCAGCACCGCGTGGCCAATAACCTGGCCTCTGTCGCCTCGATGCTGCGGCTGCAGCGACGCCAGATCGAACGCAACCCGGCGCTCGCGCTGCCGCTGATCGATCGCGCGGACCAGCGCATCGAGATGATGGGCCGGGTGCATCGCCAGCTCTATGATCCGGCCGTGCAGACCAAGCCGATCAGCGAAATCCTGGCCTCAGCCGTGAACCTGGCGCGCGAAATGGCCGATGCCGATGCGGTGGACGTGGACGTGGTGACCGAGGATGTGCGCCTGGAGGTGGGCCGCCTGCTGCCTTTGGTGCTGCTGCTGACCGAACTGCTCGCCAACAGCTTCAAGCATGCCTTTGCGCCTGGCCAGCCCGGGCGCATCGACGTGCGGCTGGAACGGGTCGATGATGCCCGGCTGTGCCTGACCGTGGCAGACAATGGCCGCGGCATGCCAGCCGCCGATCCGGCCGATCATATCCCGGGTGGCGTGCGCACGCGGCGCGGACTGGGCACGGCGATCATTGCTGGCCTGGTGGCGCAGCTGGGCGGCAGCCACCGCGTGCGCAGCGGCACCGACGGGGCGGCCAATCCCGGCGTAACCACCGTGGTGCTGTTCCCCGAAACGCTTGGCCGCCAGGGCTGATCAGACAGGCTGATCACCACCCTGGCGGGCCAGCGCGCGCTGCTTAACGCGCGGCGATCGGCCCAGGCTCGTTGGCGACGATCGCCAGCGTGCTCTGCCAGGCGGCCACGTTCTGCGCCAACGTGGCCGGATCGATCTTGTCCAGCGTATCGTCGGGCGTGTGGTGCAGATCGAAATAGTGGGTGCCGTCCTGGTTCAGGTCCACCACCGGCAGCTTTTGCGCGGCAATGATCGCGCCCACATCTTCGCCGCCATTGGCCGTGCCATCGCCCGGCACCACGCCCAGCGGATTGAGCGCGGCCACCAGGCGCGCCTTCACCGCATCGGCTGACGGCGCGAAATTGGTGATCACCCGCCATACCCGGTCTGCGCCGAAATCGCTTTCCATCGCCAGGGCATGCGGCTCCTTGCCATGCTTTTGCGCATAGGCTTCGCCGCCAAAGCCTCCCACTTCCTCGCTTCCGGCAAACAGCACGCGGATCGTGCGCAGAGGCTTGCCGCCATCGGGCCCGCTGGTCTGCGCGCCCAGCGCCGCGCCAGCCACGATGGCGCAGCCGGCGCCATCGTCGATCGCCCCGGTGCCCAGATCCCAGCTATCGAGGTGGCACGCCACCAGCACCGGCGGCAGCGACGGATCGCGACCGGGCAATTCGCCCACCACGTTGCCCGAAGGCGCATTGTCGATGATCTGGCCGGTCAGCGTCAGGTGCAGCTTGAGCGGCTGGCCGGTGGCGGCCAGCCGCGCAATCTGATCGGCATCGGGATTGGATACTGCGCCGGCGGGAATGGGCTTCACGCCATTGGCCCAGCTGATCACCCCGGTGTGCGGGTTGCGGTGCTTGTCGGTGCCGACAGAGCGGATCACCACCGCCAGCGCGCCCTTGGCCACGGCCACGCCCGGCCCCTGGCGCCGCACGTTGCCATAGGGGCCATAGCCGCTGCCATCCTGGGTTGGCGCCATGGCATGGTCGATAAAGGCGATCTTGCCCGCCAGCGAACCATCGGGCGCCGCTTCCAGCGCGGCGAGCGAGGGGAAATAGACCAGCGGCGCGGTGATGCCCGCCTCGGGCGTGGCGCCGGAATAGCCCAGCGCGGTGATCGCCAGCGGCTGCGCGGCAAAGCCGACGAGTTCGGCCTTGTCGATCCCGCGGCGATAGGCGCGCATGGTGAACGGCTCGATTGCCACGTTCTGGAAGCCCAGCTGCTTGAGGCGGGCGGCGGCCCACTCGCGGGCGCGGGCCTCGGCCGGGCTGCCAGCGGGACGCGGGCCGACCTGCGTGGTCAGGTCGCGCACCAGATCCCAGGCCACATCGGGTGCAGGCGCCGCGGCGTGGGCCAGGGTGGGCACCATGGCGGGCGCAAGCGAGAGAACGGCGGCGGCGGCAGAAAGGCGGGCGGTCAACGAGCGCATCGGCAAATCCCGGAAGGAGTTGGGGGTGCGCCACATTTGCGCGCCCCCCTGGGAAGTCAACCGCCAGCCTGTTCAAAACACGCGATTCACGCCCCCGCCAGTGCCTGTTCCAGATCGGCCAGGATATCGTCGATGTGCTCGATGCCGATCGACAGGCGCACATAACCGGGGCTGACCCCGGCAGCGGCCTGCTCTTCGGCAGAAAGCTGGGAATGGGTGGTAGACGCCGGATGGATCGCCAGGCTGCGCGCATCGCCAATATTGGCAACGTGATAGAACAGCTTGAGTGCATCGATGAAGGCCCGCCCGGCCTCAGCGCCACCGGCCAGTTCAAAGCCGACCAGCCCCCCTGCCCCGCGCGGCAGGTATTTCGCGGCCAGCTCTGCCGCGCGGCCCTGCGCCAGCGAGGGATGGATCACGCGCGTGACCTTGGCATGGCCGGAAAGCCATTGCGCCACTGCCGCCGCGTTCTGGCTGTGCCGCTCGATCCGCAGCGGCAGCGTTTCGATCCCCTGGATTAGCTGGAACGCGTTGAACGGCGACAGCGCCGCGCCCATGTCGCGCAGCAGGATCACGCGGGCGCGGATGGCATAGGCGATCGGCCCCAGCGGCTTGATATCGCGCGCCCACACCGCGCCGTGATAGCTGAGATCGGGCAGGTTGAAGAGCGGCTGCCGTTCGGGGAATTCGTCCCACGCGAAATTGCCGCCATCCACGATCAGGCCGCCGATCGAGGTGCCATGCCCGCCCAGATACTTGGTCGAGGAATAGACCACCACCGCCGCGCCATGGTCGAACGGGCGGATCAGCAGCGGGGCGGCAGTATTGTCGACGATCAGCGGCACGCCCAGCTTGCGCCCGATTGCCGCCACTTCGGCAATCGGAAAGGCCACCAGCTTGGGATTGGGCAGGCTTTCCGCGTAATAGGCCCGCGTGCGGTCGTCGGTCGCGCGGGCAAACCCTTCCGGATCGGCCGGATCGACAAAGCGCACCTCGATGCCCAGATCCTTGAGCGTGTTGGCAAACAGGTTCCAGGTGCCGCCATAGAGATCGGTGGAGCTGACGATATTGTCACCCGCCCGCGCCAGGTTGAGCACGGCATAGGTCGAGGCCGCCTGGCCCGATGCCACGGCCACGGCAGCGGCCCCGCCCTCCAGCGCCGC
This sequence comes from Novosphingobium sp. SG754, assembly GCF_013149315.1. NCBI lineage: Bacteria > Pseudomonadati > Pseudomonadota > Alphaproteobacteria > Sphingomonadales > Sphingomonadaceae > Novosphingobium > Novosphingobium sp. SG754. Next base: position 282,115 of record NZ_JABGCC010000004.1, read on the forward strand.
CACCCGCTGTTCCAGCACGTCGGTCGTCGGATTGCCAAGCCGCGTATAGATTGGCCCGAGTTCCTTGAGGGCGAAGCGGTTGGCGGCCTGCTCGGTACTGTCGAACTGATACGACGTGGTCTGGTAGATTGGCACGGCCACCGCGCCGGTGGCCGGATCGGCGCGCCAGCCGGCATGCAGGGCCAGGGTTTCGGGACGGGGCGTGCGGGTTTCTGGCGTTGTGTCGCTCATGGCATCCTCTGGTCGTTGGGCATTCGCCCGATTTGTCTACTTATTCAATTGACATAATCAAGCCCGGAATTGCGCATGGCATCCTGTGGCCGATACTGCGTGGCAATGCGCAGGCGCGGGGACAAGCGCGATCAACCATGGCCTGGTTACACCACCATCCACACGGCTCAACGCGCGCGACCCCCGGGGATGGGGTTTTGAACTGGGGGTTTTCAGGCCATGACGGACCAGACACCGATTTCCGCCACCGATCGCAAGCGCGCGCAGGAAAACGCGACCGTGCAGCGCAACGACGCGATCGAACGCGCGCTGCTGCTGTGCGAGTTCACCGGCGACGGCGTGATCATCGGCGCCAACGAAAACTTTGCCCATCTGCTCGGCGAGCCGGCCGAAGACCTTGTCGGGCGGCGCTATCACAACCTTTGCCACGAGGGTTTGCAGGACCCCAGCACGGAGCCGGCCTTCTGGCAGCGCCTGACCGATGGCCAGGGCCAGGTTGCCGCGCTGCGCCTGGCGGTGCAGGATCGTCCGCCGGTGTGGGTGCGCCTGGCGTTCACGCGTCTCGATACCGCCGAAAGGCTGCCCACGCGCATCCTGGCGGTGGGCATCGACATCAGCCGCGATGGCTTGGCGCGGTTCAACGCGCAGGCCAAGCTCGGCGCACTCGATCACGCCGTGGCCCTGGTGGAATTCACCATGGATGGCGAAGTGGTGGCCGCCAACGAAAACTATCTCAAGCTGACCGGCTATACCCTGGCCGAGGTGATGGGCCAGTCGCACACGCTGTTCTGCGACAAGGACACGGCCGCATCGGATGCCTATCGCGAGTTGTGGGCCGCCCTGCGCCGCGACCAGGTGTGCCATGGCGCCTACAAGCGCGTGGGCAAGAACGAGACGGATATCTGGGTGCGCGCCTCCTACACCCCGATCCGCGGTGCCGATGGCAAGCTGGAGCGGGTGCTCAAGATTGCCTATGATATCACCGCCGAGCGCCTGTCCACCGCCGAATACGAAGCCAAGCTGGAAGCGATCGACCGCGCCATGGCCGTGGTGGAATTCGATCTGGATGGCAACGTGGTCAGCGCCAACGACAATTTCCTGTCGGTCATGGGCTATTCCCCGCGCGAGATCCTGGGCCAGCATCACGCGATGTTCTGCCTGCCCGAATTTGTCCGCACCCGCGAATATGCCGATTTCTGGATTGCGCTCAACCAGGGGCAATTCCAGTCGGGCCGGTTTCACCGCGTGGGCAAGCACAACCGCGATGTGTGGATCCAGGCGACATACAATCCCGTGCTCGACCTGCGCGGCAAGCCGCGCCGCATCGTCAAATACGCTACGGACGTGACCGAGCAGGTGCGCCTGGAGCAGAAAATCGCCGCGCGATCGCAGGAAACCGCCGGCGTGGCCGATCGCCTCGGCCGCACCATCGAGGAAATCAACCGCAGCACCGAAACCGCCAACAAGCTGGCCAATCTGACCGAGACGAAGGCTGATGAAGGCGGCGTGGCGCTCAAGTCTGCGCTCGAATCGATCGAACTGATCCAGAAATCGGCCACCGGGATTGCCGAGATCGTGCGCGTCATTTCCGAAATCGCGGGGCAGACCAACCTGCTGGCATTCAACGCCGAGATCGAGGCAGCGCGCGCCGGCGAGCATGGCATCGGCTTTTCCGTGGTGGCGGGCGAGGTGCGCAAGCTGGCCGAACGCAGCAGCACCGCTGCGCGCGATATCAGCCGGCTGATCGAGGAAAGCCTGGTGCGCATCGGCATGGGCACCGAGCGCGCCCAGGCTGCACAAAGCGCGTTCAGTGCGATCGCCGCCAGCGTGGGTGACACCAGCTCTGCGATCGAAGTGATCACCCGCTCTGCCCTGGCCCAGGACGAGGTGGCGCGCCACATCGTCACCCTGATCCAGGAACTGGCCGCCGCCGCCCATGACCCCGCCTGAACCGGCCGGGCCAGCCGCAACCTCGCGCCTCTATGGCCTGTTGCAGGTAGCCGGCATCACGCTGGCGATGGCGACCGCAGCGATCCGCGAGGTGGTACCCCGGCCGGCGCAGCTCTTGCCCTTTCCGATCACCCGGCCCGATCTGGCCGGGGCCATCGCGGTGCGTGGGGCGATCATCCCCGTCATCGACATGGGGCTGATGCTGGGCCTGGCCCCGGCATGCGTGCACGATGGCATCGTCGCGATCGTGCGGCACCAAGGCGGCGTTACCGGCCTTCTGCTCGATTGCATCGAAGGCATTGCCCGCCTGCCCGAAAGCGCGCTGGGCGCCCTGCACTATCCTGACGACGCGCCGCTCCACCGTCTTGCCGCCGCTGGCTTCCTGCACGGCGACACGCGCGGGGTCGTGCTCGATACCGCGCAACTCGCCGCCATGCCGGGCCTGCCCCTGGTGCCCGACAGCCTTGCCGGGCAGCGCCAGGAACACCGCCTGGGCCATGGCGCGGGTGACAAGGTGACCTGCCTGGTGTTCCGCGCCGGTGGGCAGCGCCTGGCGCTCGATGCCCATGCCATCGTCGCCACGCTGCCCGAATCCGCCCTTGCTCCGCCACCGGTGACCAACGCGCTGTGGGTGGGGTCGCTGGCGTGGAACGGCGTGGCTGTGCCGGCGGTCGACACCCTGCGCCTGGCCGGCATTGGCAGCCTCGGCCGCACGCCGGGGCGCAGCGCCGCCGTGGTCATCCACGTCGGCCCGGCAGATAGCGCAGCCGGCACCCGCGCCCGGGCCGCGCTGCTGATCGACGGGGTGGACGACATCCGCCAATTGCCGCGCCATGCCGGCGCCGCGCTGGGTGCGATCGGCATTGCCGGCACTGGCGGCGCCCATGCCCTGGTCGACCTGGGCGGCCAGCCGGTGCTGCACCTGTCCGCGACGGCGATTACCGGCGATCCGCGCCTGGCAGAAGTGGCAGCCATGCAGGTGCCGGTCGCGCCCGAGGATACCGATGGGCACCAGCGCCTGCGCGGATTGCCCGCTGCCACCGGCACCACCAGCACGGCCAATGCCTGGCTCACTTTTCGCCTGGGCGAGGCGCGCTATGCCCTGCCGCTGGGCGCAGTGGAAGCGGTGCTGCCGGGCGATCAGCCGCTCTTGCCGCTGGCCGGGCAATTTCCATTATCGGCCGTGTTCCTGCATCGCGACCGGCCAACACCCGTGCTCGATCTCGCCGCGCGCCTTGGCTGCTCGCGCACCGCAACCGTGGACGAGGCGATCATGGTGGTGGTCGGCATGGCCGGCCAGCGCCGGGCCTTTCTGGTCGATATGCTGTGCTCGGTCGAGCGCGTGCCGCTTCAGGCGCTGCGCACGCAGGCCACCTCGCGGCAGTTGCCTGCAGCGACGATCCGCTGCCGCGCCAACGAGACCTGGGAAGTGCTCGACTCGGCAGCGCTGGGCCTGGCTGGTGAGGCAACCCCGCCTGCGGACATCGCCTGCCTCACCGCCTGACCAGCCTGGCGCCGGGCATCCCCAAGTGCTTGCCCAACTTGGGCGCGCCCTGTAGAGCGCGGGACAATTTCGCACGTTTTGCCAAACGTTCTGTCTCGCGCAAGGACCCTCAGATGGCCGCCCAATACGCCTACGTCATGAAGAACATGACGAAAACCTTCCCCGGCGCGCAAAAGCCGGTGCTCAACAACATCAACCTGCAGTTCTACCAGGGCTCCAAGATCGGCATCGTCGGCCCCAACGGCGCCGGCAAGTCCACGCTGATGAAGATCATGGGCGGCATCGACAAGGACTTCACGGGCGAAGCATGGCCGGGTGAGCACATCACCGTGGGCTACCTGCCGCAGGAGCCGCAGCTCGATCCCACCAAGACCGTGCTGGAAAACGTCAAGGAAGGCGCGCGCGAAGTGGCCGACCTGGTCGATCGCTTCAACGAGATTTCCAACATCATGGCCGATCCGCCGGAAGACGTCGATTTCGACGCGCTGATGGAGGAAATGGGCGATCTGCAGGGCAAGATCGACGCGGTCGATGGCTGGACGCTCGACAACCAGCTTGAAATCGCGATGGAAGCGCTGCGCTGCCCGCCGGGCGACTGGTCGGTGGAAAGCCTCTCGGGCGGTGAAAAGCGCCGCATCGCGCTGACTCGCCTGCTGATCCAAAAGCCGTCGATCCTGCTGCTCGACGAACCGACCAACCACCTCGACGCCGAAAGCGTCGAATGGCTGGAAAACCACCTCAAGGAATATGCCGGCGCGGTGCTGATGATCACCCACGACCGCTACTTCCTGGACAACGTGGTCGGCTGGATCCTCGAACTCGACCGGGGCAAGTACTTCCCCTACGAAGGCAATTACTCGACCTACCTGGAAAAGAAGGCCAAGCGCCTGGAGCAGGAAGACCGCGAGGCGACCGGCCGCCAGAAGGCGATCAACGACGAACTCGAATGGATCCGCGCCGGCACCAAGGGCCGCCAGACCAAGTCGAAGTCGCGTATCAAGAAGTTCGAGGAACTGGTCGCCAGCCAGGAAAACCGCTCGCCGGGCAAGGCCCAGATCGTCATCCAGGTGCCCGAGCGCCTGGGCGGCAAGGTGATCGAGGCCAAGAACATTTCCAAGGCCTATGGCGACAAGCTGTTGTTCGAAAACCTCTCGTTCATGCTGCCGCCGGGCGGCATCGTGGGGGTGATCGGGCCGAACGGCGCGGGTAAGTCCACGCTGTTCAAGCTGATCACCGGCCAGGAAACACCCGACACCGGCGAAATCGACATCGGCTCGACCGTGCGCCTGGGCTATGTCGACCAGAGCCGCGACCATCTCGATCCCAAGAAGAACGTGTGGGAGGAAATCTCCGACGGGCTCGACTACATGAAGGTCAACGGGTTCGACACTTCGACCCGTGCCTATGTCGGCGCGTTCAACTTCAAGGGCCAGGACCAGCAGAAGAACGTCGGCAAGCTCTCGGGCGGTGAACGCAACCGCGTGCACATGGCCAAGATGCTCAAGCAGGGCGGCAACGTGCTGCTGCTCGACGAACCGACCAACGACCTCGACGTGGAAACGCTCGCGGCGCTGGAAGAAGCCATCGAAAACTTCGCCGGCTGCGCCGTGGTCATCAGCCACGACCGCTTCTTCCTCGATCGCTTGGCCACCCACATCCTGGCGTTCGAAGGCAACAGCCACGTCGAATGGTTCGAAGGCAACTTTGCCATGTACGAAGAAGACAAGCGCCGCCGCCTGGGCGATGCGGCCGATCGCCCGACGCGCCTGGCGTACAAGAAGCTCACGCGCTGATCAAAGATGGTGCAAGGTTTCGCACCACCCCCAACCCCCTCCTCTGAAGAGGAGGGGGAGTTAAGACGCTGATCTAAAAGCCCCCTCCTCTTCAGAGGAGGGGGTTTGGGGGTGGTGGAAGCCAAGAGCGACGCACGTCAGGGCGCCACCCAGTTCCCCACCCAGCCCTGCTCCCCGCGCTCAAAGCGCGCGCGCACCCCGCCCTGCGCGTCCAGCTTGAGCCAGTCGAGCGTCTCGGGCTCTACCAGCAGCACTGCAAAGGCATCGCGGCCAGCCTCGGTTTCCGCCAAACTGGGCCGGCGCGCCCGGAGATCGGCAGGCAGCGCGCTGCCTGCCTCTGCCAGCGGTGCACCCGGGCCATGCGTGGCCAGATAGCAGCGGCGGCTGAACACCGCCGCAGCATCCCAGGCGGCATCGGCCAAGGCGCCGTGCTGCTCGATCCGTGCCGACCCGGCCAGGCGCAACTGCACGCGCGCCGCCGGATCATAGGCCAGCACGCTGGCACGGCCGTATCGGGCGATCGTCGCCACCTTGGGGCTGCGTGCATCGGTGTGAAAGCGCAGTGCGGCCAGGCTCGGCGCCGCCGCGCGCAACACCATGATCCGCATCTCGCCATCGGGCGTGCCCACCACGGGGCTGTGCATCGCTGCATGGCGATCGGCTACGGCAGCGTCCAGCCGTGCCTGGGCATCGGCAATAATATCTTCCAGCCTATTCATGGTGATAGTGTGGCCGTTGCGCTGCGTCTTTGCAAAGATGGCCGATAGGGCTGGCCGATTGCCTAAGTAGCAAGATGAACGGCGGGCTATCCATTCGGTTCAGCGATGTGACAGCGGCAATGCTCTATCACTATTGGCAAGTGATGGGAAACCAATGCCATCGCGCGACATTTCCTGAAAACACGTTCGAAAGGGAGACGGCCATGGCCGCCAGTAGAAAATGGACAACGAAGATCGGCGCGGCGCTGGCCGTTGCCTCTCTGGCAGCCGCCGTTCCCGTTACGGCCTTTGCCGATGATCATGGCGATCACCGCGGTGGTGAAAACCGCGGCGGCTTCCCCGGCGGTGGCCAGCCGCGTGGCGGTGGTTTCCCCGGTGGCGGCCCCGGTGGCGGACAGCCCCGCGGTGGCGGCTTCCCGGGCGGCGGGCAACCGCGCCCGATGCCGCAAATGCAGCAGCAGGCGCCCCAGCCCATGCCGCAGCAAGGCCCGCGCGGCCCGCAGGGCGGCTTTGGCGGCGGTTTCCAGGGCCAGCCCGGTGGCTGGCGCGGCGGACATGCCGTGCCGCAACCCGGTCAACCGCCCCAGCCAGGCTGGCAGGGCAACGCCCCTGGCGGGGATCGTGGCCCCGGCCGTCCCGGTTGGAACAATGACGGTGGCCAGGGTCGCCCGGGTTGGAACAACAACGGCGGACAGGGTCGCCCCGGCTGGAACAACAACGGCGGCCAAGGCCGTCCAGGTTGGAACAACGATGGCGGACCGGGTCGTCCCGGCTGGAACAACAACGGTGGCCCCGGCCGCCCTGGTTGGAACAACGATCGTGGTCCCGGCCGCCCCGGCTGGAACAACAACGGCAACTATGGCCGTCCCGGCTGGAACAACGATCGCGGCCCCGGCCGTCCTGGTTGGGGTGACAACCGTGGCCCCTGGCGCAACGATTGGCGCCAGGATCGCCGCTATGACTGGCAGGGGTGGCGCACCGACCATCGCGATCTGTTCCGCGGGCCGCGCTACTTCGCGCCTATGCCCAACTATCGCTACAGCCGCCTGAACATCGGCATCTATCTGGGCGCGCCATTCTTTGCCCAGCAATACTGGATCGCCGATCCGTGGGCCTATCGCCTGCCGCCGGCCTATCCGCCCTATCGCTGGGTGCGCTATTATGACGATGTCGTGCTGATCGATACCTACACCGGCCAGGTGGTGGACGTGATCTACGACTTCTTCTGGTAAGAATGATGATACGGGACGGCCGGCCTTGCGCCGGCCTTCTTGTATGCGGTGAACGTCCGCGCGGCGCGGAACGCCCCGTTCAGAGCGTGCCGATCGCGCCCAGAATGTTGCGCATCATCGCCAGCCCATCATCGGTCAGGCGCACATAGCGCCGGCGCAGATCGCCCGTGTCGGCCTGGCGGTAGAGCAGCCCTTCGCGTTCAAGCCGCGCGATCCAGCGCAGAATCGTGGTGGAAGGCACGCCGGCTTCCAGGCACACGCTCGACACCTGCAATTCGGTGCCGCGCTTGTGGGCGATATAGAGATCCAGCAGGATGTCCCACGCCGGTTCGCCAAACAGGCCCTTCACCGGTGTCACCCCGTCGCGACGCCGGCGTAATGCATACAAGGCCTTGGCAATGCGGAAGGATTCCGCTTCGGCATCGACTAGGGCATCCAACGGAACGCGACCTCCCACAACTGGAGCAGTTTTGCTGCCTAAGGGAACTGCAGGCGCGAATGGCTTGGTCGTCACAGTGGTTCCCGTTACTTTCGCGAGGCCTTCGGTCGGACACAATGCCCAAACCGCTGGACAGCTTCAGGTTAACCGCACCTTGCAATAGCCCCATATCGACAATATTTCGCGATAATTATCAACGATTTCGGTCCACATCGGACCAAAACCTACCAGAATTTACATTTGCGCCCGCTTTCCCAAGGGTTCCTGCCGAGCCGGCTTGCAGCCAGCGACACGTTCTTGCATGACGTCCCTATCATGGTTTTGTTCCGTTCCGAGCCCCACCCCGACAGTGCCGATCTCAAGCGCATCGGTAACCAGGTGCGCACGCGCCTCGATGCCGATCCGGCCGCCTATCGCATCCCGGTTGAGGATTTCGAGATCTATGCCGTGGGCGAATTCTTCACCCGGCCCGAGTGCGAGCGGCTGATCGGCGTGGTCGATGCCGTGGCCCGCCCATCAGACACCTACAGCACCGATGGCGGCCGCACGAGCTATAGCGGCGATGTCAATCCCCATGATCCGTTCATCCGCATGCTGCAGCGGCGGATCGACGACCTGATGGGGCTGGACCCTGCCTTTGGCGAAACCATCCAGGGCCAGCGCTATCAACCCGGCCAGGAATTCAAGGCGCATTTCGATCATTTCCGCCCGTCAGACCCGATGTGGGCCGAAGAAATGCGCAACGGCGGCCAGCGCAGCTGGACGGCTATGGCCTATCTCAACACCGTGGAAGAAGGCGGCTCGACCGACTTTCCCAAGGTCAACCTGTCGGTTCCACCCCAGCCCGGCGCGCTGCTGATCTGGAACAACATGAACCGCGACGGGCGGCCCAATCCCAAGAGCATGCATGCCGGGCGGCCGGTGATCCGCGGCGTCAAATACGTGCTGACCAAGTGGTATCGGTCCCGTCCGTGGAATTGAGGCCTGGCACCAGGCTGGTGCGCGCCTTCCTCCTTTCCCTGCTGGCGGCATCGGCCCTGGCCACCCACCCGGCCGGGGCGCAAGCCCTGCCCGCCGCCGCCACAACAACCACACCCGATCAACGCCAGCGGAGCGATGCGGCACTGGCCGTGTTCCTGGCGCAGGATGACGCCGCCCGCCGCGCGCTCGATCCGCTCGACACCCTGGAACGGGGCGAGCCACTGACGGCCGAGCAGTTCCGCCTGATCTTCGATCCGGCGCTGACCACGATGCAGCGCGCGCGCAATGCCGCCGCGCGCGATGCCCTGGCGCGGATCAACCCCGACACGCTCGATCCGGCACAGCGCATTTCGGCCGAGGCCTATGCCGCCGTGCTCGATGACGAGCAGGTGATGCTCAGCCCGCCGGTAGCCGACATGCTGGCGATGATGCCGCTCAATCCTGTCGGCGGATTGCAGGTGGAATATCCCGGCCTCGCCTCAGCCGGCGGGCCGATGGAGCTTGCCACCGGCGCAGACCATGCCGCCAACCTGGCGCGCGATCGTGCCCTGCCGGCGGTGTTCGATGCGGCCATCGCCCGCTATCGCGAAGGGCTGGCGCGCGGCGTGACCAGCCCGCGCCCGGTGGTGGAAACCCTGATCGGGCAGATCGACGCGCTGCTGGCACGCCCGCCCGAGCATTCCCTGTTCATGACCCCGGCGCAGCAGGCACAAGGCCTGAACGGCAAGTCTGCCATGCTTGCGCGCCGTCGCCTGCTGGCCGAATATCGCGCCGCCACGATCGAGGCGGTCTATCCCGCCTATCGCAACCTGCGCGCGTTCCTCGCCAACGAATACCTGCCCGCCACGCGCGAGAGCGTCGGCCTCGATGCCCTGCCCGGCGGCGCGGCGCTCTATCGCGCGCTCTTGCACCACCACACCACGCTCGATCTCGATCCCGCGCAGGTCCATACCCTGGGCCTCGCTGAAGTGGCGCGCATCCAGGCCGAGATGGACGTGGTCAAGACCCAACTTGGCTTTACCGGCTCGCTCCATGCGTTCTTCGACGAAATCCGCGTCGATCCGCGCTATCACCCGCGCAAGACCGAGGATCTGGCCGCGGGCTATCGCCGCGTGGCGCAAGTCGTGGCGGCGCAGGCCCCGCGCTTTTTCATCACCATGCCGCGCACGCCGCTGCTGATCATGCCCCACCCGGCCTATCGCGCGCGGTTCGAGGCGGGCGGCAGCTATAGCCCCGGCACCGCCGATGCCAGCCGGCCGGGCGTGTTCTATTTCAACACCTTCGATCTAAAGAGCCGGTTCATGACCGGGATCGCCACGCTCTATCTGCACGAAGGGGCACCGGGCCACCATTTCCAGATCAGCCTGGCCCAGGAAAACCCGCGCCTCCCCGATTTCCAGCGCTATGGCGGCAACACCGCCTATGTCGAAGGCTGGGCGCTCTACGCCGAAACCCTGGGCTATGCGATGGGGCTGTATGATGATCCCATGCAGCACTGGGGCACGCTGGATGACGAGATGCTGCGCGCCATGCGGCTGGTGGTCGATACCGGGCTGCACAGCCAGGGCTGGAGCCGCGCCCAGGCGCTGGACTACATGCTCGCCAATTCCGGGATGGGCCGCAGCGATGCGCAGGCCGAAGTCGATCGCTATATCGCCGATCCCGGCCAGGCCGTGGCCTACAAGATCGGCGCCCTGACAATCCAGCGCCTGCGCGGCGAAGCCGAACGCCGCCTCGGCCCACGCTTCGACCTGCGCGCCTTCCATGCCCAAGTGCTGGGCAGCGGCGCGCTGCCGCTGCCGGTGCTGGAAGACAAGATCCACGATTGGATCGAGGAACAGGCGGCGCGGTAGCTGGCCGAGAAGAAGCTGGACCCCGGATCAAGTCCGGGGTGACGAAGACTGTGAGGTATTTTAAACACCTCAAATCAAATACCTAACGTCACCCCGGACTTGATCCGGGGTCCAGCTTTGTCCCTCAATACCACGCCCGAACCAGGCGCGTGATTCTCAGAATGATTCCACACGAAGCCACGAAGCCACGAAGAAGCCACTTCTCTTCGTGCCTTCGTGGCTTCGTGTGGAATTTTAAAAAAGAGCGACGCAGTGTGAGTGGATTTCACCACCATTGCCGGGATTGCCCATATTCATCGCCAAGTGCCGTTGCTTCCACGCAGACGGGAATCCAGCCAAGAGATCAGCTCAACAACCAGACGCCTGCCCTTTTGCACCCTAGTCAATGGATTCCCGCCTGTACGGGAATGACGAAGGAGTAGGAGTGCAAATGGCCGGAAGCTCACACTCCTTATTCATCCTACTCTGGCGAGCCGAAGCGGAGGGAACATTTCGTGCACATTTCAGGCTGATGCCAGACTTGTTTCGAAAAAAGCGGAGCCAGCATCTGATCTTTGGCGTGCTTAGTGGCTGTTCCATAGCGTCTATAAACGAGCCAGCCACAAGACGGGCATCTTAAGTTGAATATCCAAGCCCCGGGCATGAAAATGACCCCGCCGGCGAGCGCGAGTAAAAAGCAATCGGTGATCCCGGCTAAAATTATGAGGCCCATGCCGCAAAAACACAGCCAGCGGCATGCTGTCTCGTGTTTTTTAGCAAATCGAAGCCGCCGAACGGTTGCAGTGTCCAACATCGACAACGCCCCCAGCCCTCACCCGTGCGGCTGCGGCCCCAGCGTCGGATCGAGATCGCGTGGCCGCGTCAGGTCAACCAGCCGCGCGCAACCCGCGTCCACATCCGCCCAGCGCGCCGCGTCCAGTTCCAGCACGGCGAAAGTGGCGGTAGGGAACTTGGCCTCCACCACATCGCGCAAGGGGCTTGATCCATCATCGGGCACCAGATCGAAGATCAGGTCTTCCAGGCCCGGATTGTGGCCGATCATCAGCACGCTGCCGGGATCGCCGGGCAATTCGCGCAAGAGGTCCATCAGCGTGGCCGAGCTGGCGAGGTATATGCGGCGGTCCCATTCCACCGGAAACACGCGGTTCCAGGCCTTGCTGGCCCATTCGATGGTTTCGGCCACGCGCACCGCCGGCGAGGCGATCACGCGGTCGAAGCGGCGGCCGCTGTCGCGCACATGCTCGCCCATGGCTAGCGCGCCGCGCTGGCCGCGTTCGTTGAGCGGACGGTCGAAATCGCGGGCGCGGGCATCGCTCCAGTCAGACTTGGCATGGCGGAACAGGGCGAGCGTCTTCACGGCGAACTTTCGACTTTCGATGCCAACACCGCCTCATCAACACGGCCGGCGATGGATTGTAAAGCCTGCTCCAGGCTGACCCGGCGCACTGGCGTGCCTTCGGGGAAGGCCGAGAGCAGGCGCGACGGGAAGGCCGAGGAGAGGACCACGAAATGCCCCTTATCCTCGGCCGAGCGGATCAGGCGGCCGAATGCCTGCGCCAACCGCGCGCGAATGATGCGGTCATCGTGCCCCTGCGCGCCGCCTTCCTCACGCGGCGCGGCCATGCGCCGGGCGCGGTGCAGAATCGAGGGCTTGGGCCAGGGCACCTGCTCCATCACCACCAGACGCAGCGACTGGCCCGGCACATCGACCCCGTCGCGCAGCGCGTCCGTGCCCAGCAGCGAGGCGCGCGGATCATCGCGGAAGATATCGACCAGCGTGCCGGTATCGATCGGATCGACATGCTGCGCATAGAGCGGCAGCCCCGCGCGCGCCAGGCGATCGGCAATGCGCCCATGCACCGCCCGCAAGCGGCGGATCGCGGTGAACAGGCCCAGCACGCCGCCGCCGCTCGCCTCGATCAGGCGGGCATAGGCGCCCGCCAGCGCGGCGATATCGCCCCGCGGCACGTCGGTCACGATCAGCACCTGCGCCTGGTTGGGATAGTCGAACGGGCTCTTGGCGGCGAAGAGTTCGGGCTGCACCTCCAGCCGCGCGGCACCGCTGCGGGTGATCGCCCCGCTCCAGTCGCCGCCATCGGTGAGCGTGGCCGAGGTCATCAGCACGCCATGGGCCGGCGCCAGCACGACTTCGGCAAAGGGCTTCATCGGATCGAGATGGTGGCGGTGCAGCCCCATGTCCCATTCCCGGCCATCAGAGCGATCGAGGGCCAGCCAATCGACGTAATCGGGATCGGCCGGCCCACCGAGCCGGCCGAGCAGCGCGATCCAACCCGCAAGCAGGTCAGTGCGCCACTGGATGGCACTGCGTGCGCCCTCGATCCGCGCGCGCGCCTGGCCGTCGAGCCAGTCGGGCCCTTCCTCCACGATCGCTTCCAGGCGCAGGGTCAGGCGCAGCAGCGGCTGGCGCAGGTCTTCCAGCGCTTCGAGCGCGGCGGCGGCGGCTTCCAGCATCGGGCCATCGAGTTGCGCCGCTTCGGTTTCCAGGCCATAGCCGGCCTCGGTGCCGCCGCTTTCATCGCGGGCGAGCACGGTGGCGCGCACGGCCGCCAGCAGACGCTCCACCGGGCCATCGGGCGTGCCCTCGCCAATCCGCGCCAGCCAGCCGTCACCGGGCAAGAGTTCGGCCGCCTCACGCGCCTGGGTGATCGCCGTGGCGCCACCCTCGTCATAGCTGGCGACATCGGCCAGCCGCGCCGAAAGCCCACGCCGCCGCCCGCGTGACTTGCCTTCCGGGCCGATCACCCAGCGGCGCAGCTCGATCGCCTCGGCCCCGGTCAGCGCGGCGCCAAACGTGCTGTCTGCGGCATCGAACACGTGGTGTCCTTCGTCGAACACGATGCGCGTGGGCCGCTGCGCCACATCGCGGCCGCGCGCGGCGTTGACCATGACCAGCGCGTGGTTGGCCACCACCAGCTCTGCCTCGGCACTGGCGCGCGCGGCGCGTTCGATGAAGCATTTGCGATAGTGCGGGCAGCCGGCATAGACGCATTCGCCGCGCTGGTCGGTCAGGGCGGCAATGCCGCGCTTGCGGAACAGCGTGCCCAGCCAACCGGGCAGATCGCCGCCGATCATGTCACCATCCTGGCTATAGGCCGCCCAGCGCGCCACGAGATGCGCGAGGATCGCCGGCCGCCCGGTAAAGCCGCCCTGCAAGGCGTCTTCCAGGTTGAGCAGGCACAGATAGTTTTCGCGCCCCTTGCGCACCACCACCGGCGGCGGCGCCTTGCTGCCCAGCGGCGGCATGGCAAAGGCACGCGCGCTTTCGCGGCGCAGCTGCCGTTGCAGCGCCTTGGTATAGGTGGAAACCCAGACCGTGCCGCCCGATTGCTGGGTCCACAGCGATGCCGGCGCCAGATAGCCCAGCGTCTTGCCGGTGCCGGTGCCGGCCTGGGCCAGCACCACATGCGGCTGCCGCGCCCCCCGGCGCGGCGCGAACATCTGCGCCGCCTCGCGCGCAAAAGCGCGCTGGCCTGGCCGGTCTTCCGCCCCGGCGCCGGTCAGCGTGGCGAGCCGCGTCTCCACCGCTTGCGGATCGAGCACGACTTGCGCCGGCTGTGGCCGCTCGCCCGCCTCGTCCCATTCGGGCAGGCGCGAAAACAGCCAGCGCTCGGCGCGTTCGGGCCGGGCGATCTGCCCGGTGAGCAACGTGGCCCAGGGCCAGCGCAGCTTGATCACGGATTGCAGCGCGCTCCACGCCCCTTCCCGCTCTGGCCAATCGGCCGCAGCAGTGGTGGCCAGCAAGGCCTGCGCCGCCTGCTGCAACAGCAGCGGGACATCGGCGTCTCCGGCCGGCTGCGGCAGCCCCAGCGCATTGGCCAGCCCCTTGGGCGTGGGCACCACGAATCGCGCAGGATGGACGAAGGCATAGAGCTCGAGCAGATCGAGGCCCGACAGATCGGGATAGCCCAGCCGGCTTGCCACCAGCGGCGCATTGAGCATCAGCAGCGGCGTATCGGCCGCCGCCACGATCGCCTCACCCTTGCCCACCGTGCGGGTGGAGGGGAACAGATCCACCCCGCGCAGCCAGCAGCCGCTGTGGCTGGCATGGACTGCGGGCAGATCGAGCGCCGGCGGGGCGGGATTGCCCGGGTCTGGAGCAGCAGGGACAGCCATGCCCGAACCTGTGAACGAAAATGGAACGAGGGGCAAGCATACACCCGTGCCCCACCCCCTCCACTTAAACAATCCGCGCCGGCGCCGTTTTTGCTGGCGAACCGGATGGGAACCGCCGGATCGTCACTCAACCCATAGTGGAGAATGGGAAAATGGCAGTCATCAACACCAATATCGCGGCGCTTCGTGCCGCCAACGCCTCTATCACCGCGTCGCAACAGACCGGCGTTGCGATGCAGCGCCTGTCGACCGGCAAGCGCATCAACAGCGCCAAGGACGATGCCGCGGGCCTGGCCATCACCACCACCATGACCGCGCAGATCCAGGGCATGCAGCAGGGCGTGCGCAACGCCAACGACGGCATCTCGATGGCGCAGACCGCCGATGGTGCGCTCAACGAAGTGACGGCGATGCTCCAGCGCATCCGCGAACTGGCGGTCCAGTCCAAGTCGGCCACCTACCAGGATTCCGATCGCACCGCGATGCAGTCGGAAGTGGGCAACCTCACCGCCCAGATTTCAGACGTGCTCAACAACACCCTGTTCAACGGCAACAACGTGTTCAAGGTGATGACCAGCACGCCCGCCACCGATGGCAGCGACGATCTCACGCTCGATATCCAGGCCGGCGCCAACACCACCAACGTGGTCACGCTGCGCTCCAAGGCATTCGACGGCCAGATCCTGTTCGGCTCGGGCGCATCGACCTATGATGCTACGTCCACCACCCAGGCACTGGACGTGAGCGATTCAGCCAAGGCTTCGACCACGATGGACAACATCGACTCCGCCCTGGCGCAGGTGACGGCCGTACGTGCCGAATTCGGTGCCGGCCAGAACCGCCTGCAATCGGTGGTCAACAACCTGACCGACAACGTCACCAACCTTTCCGATGCGCGCAGCCGCATTCTGGATACTGATTATTCTGCTGAAACCACCGCCATGGCCAAGGCGCAGATCCTGGCCCAGGCATCGACCGCGATGATCTCGCAGGCCAACCAGAACCAGCAGAATGTCCTGACGCTCCTGAAGTAAGTCCCCCATCCACACCCGCTTCGGGAGCCTCCACGGAAATGCGGTACAGCCCACCCCCGGGCTGTGCCGCATTTTCGCATGGAACCGCCGCATCAACCGCCCCAAATGCCTTGCCTTCGCGCGCGGCAGGCGCGAAAGGGCGGGAACCATGACCCAAACCGAACTCACCACCGCCGCCCAAGTGTCGAAGTCCTGGCCGTTCGAGGAAGCGCGCAAGCTGGTCAAGCGCTATCCCGGCGGGAAACGCGACGGCGCGGGCGAGCTGGTGCCGGTGCTGTTCGAAACCGGCTATGGTCCCTCGGGCCTGCCGCATATCGGCACCTTCCAGGAAGTGTTGCGCACCACGCTGGTGCGCCGCGCCTATGAAGTGCTGACCGGTGGCCACCCCACGCGCCTGGTCGCCTTTTCCGACGACATGGATGGGCTGCGCAAGGTGCCCGACAACGTGCCCAACAAGGACCTCCTCACCGCGCACCTGCAGGAGCCGTTGAGCCGCATCCCCGATCCGTTCGGCAAGTACGAAAGCTTTGCCCACCACAACAACGCGATGCTGCGCGAATTCCTCGATCGCTTCAGCTTCGACTATGAATTCGTCTCGGGCGCCGAACGCTACAATTCGGGCGCTTTCGACGAAGCGCTCAAGAACGTGCTGCGCCACTTTGACGCCATCATGGGCATCATGTTGCCCACCCTGCGCGAGGAACGCCGCAAGACCTATTCGCCGGTGCTGCCCATCTCGCCCAACAATGGCCAAGTGCTCCAGGTGCCGGTGGAAGTGGTTGATGCCGAAAGCGGTATGATCCGCTTTACCGACGTGACCGGCGAGGTGGTCGAGCAATCGATCCTGGGCGGCAAGTCCAAGCTGCAGTGGAAGGTCGATTGGGCGATGCGCTGGGTGGCGCTGGGCGTCGATTACGAGATGTGCGGCAAGGACCTGACCGACAGCGTGACGCAATCGGGCCGCATCGCCCAGGTGCTCGGCGGCCGCCGCCCCGAAGGCCTGATCTACGAACTGTTCCTGGACGAGAAGGGCGAAAAGATCTCGAAGTCCAAGGGCAATGGCCTGACCATCGAGCAGTGGCTCGATTACGGCAGCGAGGAATCCCTCGGCTTCTACCTGTTCCGCGAACCCAAGAGCGCCAAGTCGCTGCATGTGGGCATCATCCCGCGCGCGGTCGATGAATACTGGCAGTTCCGTGAAAAGCTGGCCAGCCAGCCGGTGGAGCAGCAACTGGGCAACCCGGTGTGGCACCTGCTGCGCACCAATGGCGAACAGGCTGGTGCGGGCGACAAGCTGCCGGTGACTTATGGCCTGCTGCTCAACCTCGTGGGCGTGCTGGGCGCCCACGCGACGCGCGAACAGGTGTGGTCATACCTTGCCAACTATGTCGACAATGCCGATCCGGCCGCCCATCCCGCGCTCGATGCGCTGGTGACGCGGGCGCTGGCCTACAACCGGGATTTCATCGCGCCCACGCTGGTGCGGCGCAAGCCCGAGGCTGGCGAGGCAGCGGCACTGGCCGCCCTCGACGAAGAACTCGCCGCGACGAGCGACGATGCCACGGCCGAGGAATTGCAGAATATCGTCTATGAAATCGGCAAGGACCCGCACTACGCCTTCGAAACCCTGCGTGACTGGTTCAAGGCGCTGTATGAGACGCTGCTGGGCTCTGCCCAGGGCCCGCGCATGGGCAGCTTCATCGCGCTGTATGGCGTAGGCAATACGCGCAAGTTGATTGCTGAGGCGCTGGCAGAGGGCTGACACGCCCTCCCCCAGCCCCTCCCGCAAGCGGGAGGGGAGATAGCTGTTTCCCCCTCCCGCTTGCGGGAGGGGGCCAGGGGGAGGGAATGTTATCCCGCCCCCAACAGCATTACGGCATCAGCACGGCATTGATCACGTGCACCACGCCGTTGGACTGCGGCACATCGGCGATCGTCACCGTGGCCTTGCCGCCCTTGGCGTCGGTCACGACGACATTGCTGCCATCGAGCATGGCGGTCAGCGGTTCGCCTTCCACCGTGGTCAGCGTGGCAGTGCCGCCGCCGGCCTTGATCTTGGCGATCAGGTCAGCCGCAGTCACCTTGCCGGCCACCACGTGGTAGGTGAGGATCTGGGTTAGCTGCGCCTTGTTTTCAGGCTTGAGCAGCGTGTCCACGGTGCCTGCCGGCAGCGCGGCAAAGGCTTCGTTGGTCGGCGCGAACACGGTGAACGGACCCTTGCCGTTCAGCGTGTCGACCAGGCCGGCGGCCTTGACGGCGGCGACCAGCGTGGTGTGATCGGACGACTTCGACGCATTTTCAACGATCGTCTTGGTGCCAACCATCGCGGCGCCACCTACCATCTTCGACGCGGCGGCCTGGGCGGCGGGGGTGAGCGCGAGCGCCAGGCCGGCAGCGGCCAGCGACGCATAGAACTTGCCTTTCAGCATGGGAAACTCTCCACTCGGCATCATTGCCGCCGTTCGAACCAGATCAAACAGGCAGAGTTCCAGCGCATGCCCCTGCCCACAAGGGCAACGCGGCGCAAACAAATGAAACGAAGCAGATTTTTAGGGAAAGGCCGCCTTTCCCTTTCGGGCGACGCACGGCAGGTGGCGCGGCATCCGCTGTGCCCGGCCGGGTCAGTCGTCGTCCAGCGCCGCCGCCAGACCGCTGCGGATCTGTTCCAGATGCACGCGCAGCCGCGCCACCGCGGCAACCAGTTCGGTTTCCAGGGCGGGGCTGGCCGTGCCCATGGGCGCGGTTTCCCGATCCGCTGCCAGCGTTGCAGAGACCGGGCCTTGGTCGGGCTTGTCCGACGCCACAGGCGCGCTCACGCGCAGGCCACCGTCCAGTGCCTGTCGCGCGCCGCGAATGGTATAGCCTTCGTGATTGAGCAGGCGGTCGATAGTGGCCACCAGCGCGACATCGTCCGCGCGGTAATAGCGCCGGTTACCAGCGCGCGTCAGCGGGCGCAGCATCGGAAACTGCTCTTCCCAATAGCGCAGGACATGCGGCTTCACGCCCAGGAGCCGGGCCACCTCTCCGATCGTGCGCAAGGCATCGGGCGCCTTGCCATCATCAATCACACTTTCGGGAGAAACGAGATGGCCCTTATCCGTCATGTATCCATTCTATCAGGAACCGTCGCTGATGCGATCCTTCAGCATCTGGCTGGCGCGGAAGGTGAGCACGCGCCGTGGCGTGATCGGCACTTCCACCCCGGTCTTGGGGTTACGCCCGATGCGTTCGGCCTTGTCCCGCAACAGGAACGTACCGAAACCGGAAATCTTAACATTCTCGCCTTCGGACAGTGCACCACTCATGTGCTGCAATATGGCCTCGACCATTTCGAGCGAATCCGCCCGTGAAAGACCGACCCGACGATTGATGCTCTCGGCCAGATCGGCCCGTGTCAGCGTACCAACAGAACGCATGGTTGTTTTACCCCCCGGTAAAAAAATCCCTTCCCGTCCCATACAATAGCGCGTTTTGCAGGACAGGCAATGCACTCCATTCCGTCAAAGCCCTGATGGATTTTCTGCGCAGCAAAAATCCAGCGATGATCGGACTGTTTCAGATCGTTTCAGGCATCCCCATGCTCCAAAACGGTCGTGAAATCACTTGGCACCACAGTGGCGCGAATCACATGCGGGCGATGCACGCCCCCCAGGTAAACCCGCCGCCCATCGCTTCGAACACCACCAGGTGCCCCTTGGTGATGCGCCCGTCGCGCATCGCCGTGTCAAACGCCAGCGGCACCGAGGCGGCGCTGGTATTGGCGTGCTGGTCCACCGTCACCACCACCTTTTCCGCCGGCAGGCCGAGCTTGCGCGCGGTGGCATCGAGGATGCGGTAATTGGCCTGATGCGGCACCACCCAATCGATATCGGCAGAAACATGGCCGGTGTCGGCCAGCACTTCCTGCAGTACCGAGGCGAGATTGGTGACGGCGTGGCGGAACACCTCGCGCCCCTTCATCCGCAGCTTGCCCACCGTGCCCGTGGTAGAGGCACCACCATCGACATAGAGCAGCTGGTTATGCGCGCCATCGGCATGGAGGCGGGTGGCCAGAACGCCCGGCGCCGCCGCGTCAGCCGGATCGACTTCGCGGGCTTCAAGCACCATCGCCCCCGCGCCATCGCCAAACAACACGCAGGTGGTGCGGTCTTCCCAATCGAGAATGCGGCTGAAGGTTTCCGCGCCGATCACCAGGGCGCGGCGCGCCATGCCGGTGCGCAGCATGGCATCGGCCGTGCCCATCGCATAGAGAAAGCCCGAGCAGACCGCCGCCACGTCAAATGCCATGCCGCCATTGCAGCCCAGCGCCTGCTGCACGATCGTGGCCGTGGCGGGAAAGGTCTGATCCGGCGTTGCCGTGGCCAGCACGATCAGGTCGATGCTGGCAGGTTCGATCCCCGCAGCCTCGATCGCGCGGCGGGCGGCGAGGATGGCGAGCGAGGACGTGGTTTCGCCCTCCCCCGCGATATAGCGATTGCGAATGCCCGTGCGCTCCACGATCCATTCGTCGGTGGTATCCACCATCTGCGCCATTTCAGCGTTCGAAACGGCACGTTGCGGCAGAGCAGAACCGCTGCCGGTAATAACCGAGCGCAGAGTCACAGCGCGGTTTCACCTTCCGTGTTGGCCGCGCGGCGTCGGGCCGGCTGGCGAATCGTATCGGGATCGACCGCAGCCACATCGGCCGCGATGCGCTCGATCAGGTTTTCCTCCAGGAGGCGCGCGGTCACGGCGACGGCATTGGCCACCCCCATGGCCGATGCGCTGCCATGGCTTTTCACCACCACGCCATTGAGGCCGAGGAACACCGCCCCATTGTGGTTATTGGGATCGAGATGATGCTTGAGCGTTTCGGTCGCCGGTCGCGAGATCAGGAAGCCCAGCTTGGACCGCAGCGACGAGGCGAAGCTGCGACGCAGCAGATCGCCCACAAAGCGGGCGGCGCCTTCCATCGCTTTCAACGCGATGTTGCCGGAAAAACCATCGGTCACCACGACATCGAAATCGCCGCGCGAGACCTTGTCCGCCTCGGCAAAGCCATCGAACGTCAGCGCGAGCGAGGCAGCGGCCTGCTTGAGCAGGGCGGCGGCATCGCGCAGGTTTTCGGTGCCCTTGGTTTCTTCGGTGCCGATGTTAAGCAGGCGCACGCGCGGGCTGTCGAGCCCGTGGACGATGCGCGCATAGGCTGCGCCCATGATGGCGAACTGGAACAGATTGCGGGCATCGCAATCGGTGTTCGCGCCCAGGTCGAGCATGATGACATCGTGCGTGCCCAGCGTGGGCAGGAGGGCAGCCAGTGCCGGGCGATCAATGCCAGGCATGGTACGCAGCGCCAGCTTGGCCATGGCCATGAGCGCGCCGGTATTGCCGCTGCTCACCGCAGCGCCAGCCTCGCCACGCTTCACCGCATCGATGGCCAATCCCATCGACGTGGTGCGTGCGCGGCGCAGGGCTTGGGTGGGCCGTTCATCGCCGGCCACCGCTTCGGGCGCGTGGAGGATTTCCGACGCGCTGCGAAGGTTGGGATGATGGTCAAGGGCTTGAGCGATCTTCGCCTCGTCCCCGACCAGCAGGAACTTGAAGCGATCGTGACGCCGACGCGCAAGCGCGGCGCCTTCGATCATCACGCGCACGCCTTCGTCGCCGCCCATCGCATCGACGGCGATTCTGGGCAGGCTCATGATCCGATCATCCCTCCGTCAGATCGGCTCAGGCGCCGACGGCGATGATTTCGCGACCGTTGTAGTGACCGCAAGCGTTGCACAGCATGTGCGGGCGCTTGAGTTCACCGCAGTTCGAGCATTCGTGGAATGCTTCTGCCTTCAGCGCATCGTGGCTGCGGCGCATGCCCCGGCGGGACGGGGAGGTCTTTCTTTTTGGGACGGCCATTTCGGCACCTGTTCCTGAAAATTACAACGATTGCGGGCGCGATAGGGAAAACCGTGCCACCGCACAACCCCGCATCTCACGACGAAGGGTTCATACGGCTTCCGTTCTGGATTAGAGCGGGTGGACCGGCATCGCCTATCACGGGCGAAGGCCGCGCCTATACGGATTTTCTGGTGCTTTGCAAGCATGGCCTCGTCGCAAAGGCGGCATTTGGCCCATGCACCGGCGCAGAAAACCTGGGCAGAACATGCGAGAGGGGAAAATACGCGATGCCGATCATCCTGCCCATCACCCTGGTTTCCGCCGGGGCGGCGGCGATTCTCAATTTCTGGCTGATGGTGCGCATCGGCATGGTGCGGCGCGAAGCCAAGATCGCGCTGGGCGATGGCGGCCATCCGCCGCTGGTCGCGCGCATGCGCGCCCAGGCCAACTTCATCGAAAGCGCCCCGATCGTGCTGGTCCTATCGGGCCTGGTGGAACTGGCGCGGCCGGGCAGCCCGTGGCTGCTCGGCGTCATGGGCATCTATATGCTGGGCCGCGTTGCCCATGGCGTGGGCATGGATGGCAAGCAGCCTTCGCGCCTGCGCATGATCGGCGCGCTGACCACGATTCTCGCGCTGCTTGGCCTGGCCGTCTGGGCGATTTCCATCGCGGCCGACGCCTGAGAAAACACGCGGGCCTGATTCGCTACGAATCAGGCCCGCTTCGTTCAGGCGAGCGCAGCATCCCCCACCCAGGGATTGGTCGCGCGTTCATGGCCAAACGTGCTGCGCGGGCCGTGCCCTGGATTGAACATCACGTCTTCGCCCAGCGGCCACAGGCGCCCGGTGATCGAGGCGACCAGATCGTCAAAGTTGCCGAGCGGGAAATCCCAGCGGCCAATGCCGCCCTGGAACAGCACATCGCCCACCACGGCAAAGCGCGAGGGCTGGTGGAAAAACACCACGTGGCCAGGCGTGTGCCCCGGGCAATGCAGCACATCGAGCGTCAGATTGCCCACCGTGACCGTATCGCCCTGGTCGAGCCAGCGCGTCGGCGTGAAGATTTCCGCCGGCACGCCCCAGCGGCCGCTATCCTCGGCCAGCTTGGCAATCCAGAACAGGTCCGCCTCGTGCGGCCCTTCGATCGGCACGCCGAGGTCACGCGCCAGCTGCGCCGCGCCGCCGCAGTGATCGAGGTGGCCATGGGTGATCAGCAGCTTCTCCACCGTCACGCCGGCCTTGGCCACCAGGGCCTTGATCCGGTCGAGATCCCCCCCCGGATCGATCACCGCCGCCTTCATCGTGGCCGTGCACCACAGCAGCGTGCAGTTCTGCTGCAACGGCGTAACAGGCAGGATCGCCACTTGCATGGGCGGCAGGGTGCTGGATGGGGTCTGACTCATGCCGTTCAAATGCCCCGTGCACCCGTGCGTTTCAAGCCACCGTGCGCCAATCGGACGGTTGCATCGCCTGGCCAGTCGTGATCGATTGCCGCGCCAGCTTGCCAGCCCACGAATCCGAGGAGCCTGCCGATGCGGTTTCCCTTTGCGGCTATATGCCGATGCCTTGCCAGCCTGGCACTTGGCTGTTGCTCCATTCCCGCAGCCCAGGCCAACGACACGGTGAAAACCTGGGATATGCGCGCTGCCGGCGCGACTATCTTTCATCTCACGATCGAGAAGACCGGGCATGGCTGGCGTGGCATCTGGATTCGCCCAAGACACCTTGCGACGGATGGCCACGGCTTTTCTGAACTGACTGGTCCTATCGAAGCACGGGTGAGCACGCAGGCCCGTGTTGTAGGCAAGGCACTGGAATTGACGTTCAATGATCCCGAACCCGACAGCACACCCGATGTGCTGCGCCTGGTCGTCATCGACCCACGCCATGCTCAGCTTGCCTATGCCCTTGCGCCCGCCAAGACCTGGCCACCCTTCCCCTTGGTGCCGGGCAATCGCCGTGCCAGGCTGGGGCCATGGGACGAGGGGCGCTCCTACGAAGTGCAGAACCACTTCCCGACGAATGCGGAAATGCAGGCAATATTCGATGCCGACCAGCGCGACAGGCAAAACGCCACAATCGACTGGGACCGTGTCAGTGCCGCCGACCAGCAGCGCCGCCAACGGACACAGCAGTTGCTCGATACCGGGGCACTGGCCAGCGGCACCGACTTTTTCAACGCCGCGTTCGTGTTCCAGCACGGTGACCTGGCGGACGATTTCCTCAAGGCCCATATCTTGGCCACGGTTGCGATCGCCCGTGGCAGGCCCGATGCACTATGGATTTCCAGCGCCACGCTGGATCGCTACCTGCTCACGATCAACCAGCCACAGGTGATGGGCACGCAGTTCATGACCAGCAAGGGCAAAACCTCGCAGGAACCGTTCAACCGCGACACGATCCCCGATGCGCTTCGCACCATTTTACGGGTGCCAGTGCTGGCCGATGAGGAAGCGCAATTGCAAGCCTATAACCAGACGTCGGCTGCTGCGGCGAGCAAGCCCTGAGGCCATAGCCTGCACGGCCCGCCCGGATATTCAGATCTTGCCGCCCTTCCACACCACGCGGCCGACCACGTCGACATCGGCCATAGGGCGTTCCATGCGGGGATAGGCGGGGTTGTCGCTGATCACGCGGATCATGCCCGCCGCGCCTGCTTCCAATCGCTTGACCAGCAGCACATCGTCCACGCGGATCACGTGGATGCCGGCGCGCAGGGGGCGCGGGGTGCGGTCGACCAGGATTTCGTCGCTGTCGCGCAGCGTCGGCTCCATCGAGTCGCCTTCCACCTCGATCACGCTGAGCATGGCCGGATCGAGGCCCTGCGCCTTGAGCCAGCGGCTGGAAAAGCGCAGCCGGCCGACCGGCACTTCATCGGCCGTCAGCGCCCCTGGCCCGGCCGAAGCGCCCAGCGCCAGGCGGGGAATATCGGCCCATTCGGCCTGGGTTCGCGGCGTGGAAAGACCGACGCCATCCTGGCGCAGCGCCACAGGCACATGCACCGCCGGATCGGGCGCGCCCAGTTCCGCCTCGTCCACACCAAAGAACCGCGCCAGGGTGCCGCGATCGATCTCTTCCAGCTTGCGCGGCGAGCCCTTGCGCACGAATTGCTGGAGATAGCTGGCATTGCGCCCGATCAGCCCAGACAGCGCCGAGAGCGAAACCCCGCGCGCGGCAGCCAGTTCGACCAGCCGCGCCCGCGCCGGATCGAGCGGCTCCCCACCGCCTTTGCCTATTGCGACAGCCCTTTCGACAGATTCCAGAGACTTCGCCATGGTGCGTCCAAACTCGAAGGATTTTTCCTAGACACTAGGTCTATCCCGCAGTTTATAGGATTTTTATCGGGATTTGTCCACAGGACTGCACCGGAATCCGAGGAAATTTCATGCCACGATTCAAACCATGTCCTTAACCATCCAGACCAGCCGGCATGGCCGCCACAGTGGCAAAAGCGCCAAAGAACATTTCATGAACATATTGGGTTTTCAACACAAAGGATTGCTTCCCATGCTGCGCAATCACGATGCTTTCGGCCCCGGCAATGCCCCTCGCCCGCGCCGAGTCGCACCCGGCCTGGCGCCCCGCGTGGTGCGCAGCGTGCTGGCGCTGGCCGGGCGCAGCGCGCAACTGATCGACCACCGCGAACGGCCCTGGGCCAGCGTCACGTTCTCGGGCGCGCGCCATACCGTGATCCTGCGCTACACCGGCTGGGAAGCGTGCGATGACGGCGAGGCGCTGATCGCTGCCCTGCCCGATCACGAATTCACCGTGCCCGGCGCCGTGGTGGCCGATGTTACCGTGGTGCGCACCGACGAGGCCGTGCTGCCGCAGCGCACGCTGGAGGTGGAGCTGGAACTGCTGCTGCTCGATCAGGGGTGATTGGTGTGGCGCGCGCGGGCTTCGACAGGCTCAGCCCGAACGGGGTGGAAACACGGGATTTTCTCCCCTCCTCTTCAGAGGAGGGGTTGGGGGTGGTGCGAAGCCTTGCGCTGGGCATCCACCACCCCCCAACCCCCTCCTCTAAAGAGGATGGGGAGAAAAATCAGCCCAGGCGCCAGTCCCAGCCGAGTGGGTCGCCGTCCATCGCGTCCACGCCTTGGGCGGCGAGTTCGTCGCGCAGCGTGTCGCTGCGGGCAAAGTCCTTGGCGGCGCGGGCTTCCTGGCGGGCGGCGATGCGCTGGGCGATCTCGTCCTCGGTGATCGTGGCCGCCTTGGGGCGCAGGCGCAGGGCGGTGCGATCGAGCGTGAGCAGGTTGAGGCCCAGCACCGCGTCAAACGCGGTGATCGCCGCCAGCTTGAGCGCCGGATCGATCTTCTTGAGCGCCACCGCCTCGTCGAGCACGGTCAGCGCCACGGCGGTATTGAGATCCTCGCTGATCGCGGCGTCGAAGCGCTCCACCAGCGGCGCCAGCTTGGCATGGCTGCGCCAGGCGCTGGTATCGACGCCTTCTTCCGCACGCTCTTTGAGTTGAGCCACGGCCATGACCATGCGCTTCAACCGGGTGAGCGCCGCGCCCAGCCCTTCCCAGGAAAACTCCAGCTCGCTGCGATAATGTGCCGACAGGCACATCAGGCGATAGGCGAGCGGGTGATAGCCCCGGTCGATCAAGAGTTGCAGGCGCAGGAACTCGCCCGAAGACTTGCTCATCTTGCCAGAGCGTTCGACCAGGAAATTGTTGTGCATCCACATGCGCGCGCCGGAATTGGCCGGGTCAGCCAGGCTGCCGGCGCAGCAGAACGCCTGGTTTTGCGCGATTTCGTTGGGGTGGTGGATCTCGCGGTGGTCGATCCCGCCGGTGTGGATGTCGAACGGAAAACCCAGCAGCTTGCCCGACATGACCGAGCATTCCAGGTGCCAGCCGGGCGCACCGCGGCCCCACGGGCTGTCCCACTCCATCTGGCGCGTCTCGCCCGGCGGTGTCTTGCGCCAGATCGCGAAATCGGCCTGGTGGCGCTTGCCTTCCACCTGCTCGATCCGCCCCTCGCCCTCGTCGGTCGCGGCGCGGGCAAGCTTGCCATAGTCGGCCACGGTGGAGACATCGAAATAGAGCCCGCCGGGCAGTTCGTAGCAGTGCTTGTCGGCAATGCTCTGGGCGAACTCGATCATCGCCGGCACATAATCGGTGGCGATCGACCAGTGCGCCGGCTGGCGAATGCCCAGCGCGTCGATATCCGCCCAATAGGCCTGGGTATAGTGGCGCGCGATATCCCAGATCGATTGCGCATTGGCGCGCGCGGCCTTTTCCAGCTTGTCCTCGCCGGCGTCGGCATCGTCGGTCAGGTGGCCCACATCGGTGATGTTGATGACGTGGGTGAGCGCATAGCCCTTCCACGACAACGTGCGGCCCAGCACATCGGCAAAGACATAGGCGCGCATGTTGCCGATGTGGGGATAGTTATAGACCGTCGGCCCGCAGGAATAGACCCGCGCTTCGCCAGGATGGACCGGCACGAACGGTTCGAGCGCGCGGGTAAGGCTGTTGAACAGCACGAGCGGGGCGGATTGATCGGTCATGCCGCGCGCTTTGCCTTGGTTCGCGCCTCAACGTCAATCCAGCTTCATCACCCTGCAGGCACCGGGTCTTTCCACTCTACATCGCGATCAGCGTTGAGCCATGCAGCTGCGCTAGAGCGGTTTGGCTCTTCAACAAGCGATAGCGTCGAGAATTCCATATCTTTAGGCAAAACAAACCACGTAGGATACCCGTGCGACGCAGGGCTTCCCAACGCATGATCCGCGTCTCCATTCCAACGAATCAATAAAGCGCGATTATTATCCCACATCCCCAAAGCGAGAGACCAATCCTGAGTCCATTTTATAATTTTAAAAAGAGAATTTAGGCGTGATTTTGGGGAGACAACTTTTCTGGGATCAATGCTCATCCAAAACCCTCCGCAAAGCTTTCAATCCACCTCGAACAGGTCGGCCAGTTGTTCCACGATCGTACCGCCGAGTTGCTCCACGTCCATGATCGTCACGGCGCGGCGGTAATAGCGGGTCACGTCGTGGCCGATGCCGATGGCGACCAGTTGCACCGGGCTCTGCTTTTCGATCCAGTCGATCACGCGGCGCAGGTGCTGTTCCAGGTAACCGGCGTGGTTGACCGAGAGCGTGCTGTCATCCACCGGCGCGCCATCGGAAATCACCATCAGGATGCGGCGATCCTCTTGCCGGGCGAGCATGCGGGTGTGCGCCCAGAGCAGCGCCTCGCCGTCGATGTTTTCCTTGAGCAGGCCTTCGCGCATCATCAGGCCCAGGTTCTTGCGCGCGCGGCGCCAGGGCTCGTCAGCTTTCTTGTAAACAATGTGGCGCAAGTCGTTGAGACGGCCGGGATGCGCCGGCTTGCCACCGGCCAGCCACGCCTCGCGCGATTGGCCGCCCTTCCACGCGCGGGTGGTAAAGCCCAGCACTTCGGTCTTGACCCCACAGCGTTCCAGCGTGCGCGCCAGGATATCGGCGCTGATCGCCGCGATCGAGATCGGCCGCCCGCGCATCGAGCCGGAATTGTCGATCAGCAAGGTCACGACGGTGTCCTTGAACTCGACTTCGCGCTCGATCTTGTACGACAGCGAATGGCCCGGCGCGATCACCACGCGGGCCAGCCGCGCGGCATCGAGCAGGCCTTCCTCCTGGTCGAAATCCCAGCTGCGGTTCTGCGCGGCCATCAGGCGGCGCTGCAGGCGGTTGGCCAGCCGCGTCACCACGCTTTGCAGCCCCTTCATCTGGTTGTCGAGGTAGGCGCGCAAACGCGTCAGCTCTTCCTCGTCGCACAGGTCGGTAGCGGCGATCACCTCGTCGAAACGGGTGGTATAGGTCTTGTAGTCAAAATCCTCGGGCAGGTCGGTCCACGGACGGTTGGGCCGGGTGGGCAGCATGCCCTCCTCGCCCTCGTCGGCCATGTCGGCGTCGGCGGCATCATCGGGGCGATCGGCCTCTTCCTGCTGATCGCCATCGCCCTCCCCGTCCGAGGTATCGCCGGCCTGCTCGACCGGTTGCTGGTCATCCGCGCTGGACTCGGACTCTTCGGGCTTTTCGGTGCCGTCGTCCTGTTCGTCCTCGCTGTCCTCGTCCTCGTTCTCGTTCTGCTCAGGCGCAACGGCCTGGGTCAGATCGAGATGGCCGAGCATCGAGAGCGCCAGCTTCTGGAATGCCTTCTGGTCTTCCAGGCTGCCGGCAAGGTTTGCCATGTCGTCGCCGGCCTTGGCCTCGATCCAGCTGCGCACCATGTCGGTGCCGAGCTTGGCCAGCGCCGGGATCGGCGCACCGGTGAGCTTTTCGCGCAGCAGCAGCGAAAGGGCGGTGGGCAGCGGCACTTCTTCGGGCTTGGTCGCGCGGCTGATCGGATCGGCGCTGACCCGCTGCGCGGTCACGGC
This sequence comes from Novosphingobium sp. SG754, assembly GCF_013149315.1. Taxonomy (NCBI): domain Bacteria; kingdom Pseudomonadati; phylum Pseudomonadota; class Alphaproteobacteria; order Sphingomonadales; family Sphingomonadaceae; genus Novosphingobium; species Novosphingobium sp. SG754. The sequence continues at coordinate 311,229 of NZ_JABGCC010000004.1, forward strand.
ATCGAGATTGCCGCGCATGCCCTGATATCCGTCAGAGCCGAGCACTTCGTAGCGCACCCGCTCCACCGCGTCATAACAGGCGCGGGCGAGCATTTCCGCCGGCGCGCCGGCATTGTGCAGCGCATCGTTGTGATAGCGCAGGCGCAGCGCCATGGAATCGGCGGCGCCACGCGCCTGGGCCACCTGCTCTGCCGGCAAGGCGCGGCCGGGCATGGGCACGCGCATCAGCTTGCCGGTCTGGCTGGCCTGGTCCGATGTCCATGCCACTTCCACTTCGGGCTGTTCCGCCAAGGCGCGGGACGTGCCGGTGAGAACGGAGCGGAAGGTATCGAGCGGGGATTCGGCAGCCAAGAATCAATCCAGTTTTGCAAATCGCGCCCCGGCCACAGAAACCGGGGCGCGTGTGTTCATCAACCGATAGATTGGCCGGTCTTGGCCCAATCCGCAAGGAACCCTTCGATGCCCTTTTCGGTCAGGACATGCTTGAACAGGCCCTTGATCACCGCCGGCGGCGCGGTGATCACGTCGGCGCCGATGCGCGCGCTTTCCAGAATGTGGATGCCATGGCGGATCGAGGCGACGAGGATTTCGGTCTCGTAGGCATAGTTGTCATAGATCAGGCGGATGTCGCGGATCAGGTCCATGCCGTCAAAGCCGTTGTCATCGTGGCGGCCGACGAAGGGCGAAACGAACGTGGCGCCAGCCTTGGCCGCAAGCAGCGCCTGATTGGCCGAGAAGCACAGCGTGACGTTGACCATGGTGCCATCGGCGGTCAGCTTCTTGCAGGTCTTGAGACCGTCGATCGTCAGCGGCACCTTGATGCACACGTTGTCAGCGATCTTGCGCAGGATTTCGGCCTCGCGCATCATCCCGGCGTGATCGAGCGCGACCACTTCGGCCGACACCGGCCCGTGGGTGAGGTGGCAGATTTCCTTCGTCACCTCGATGAAGTCGCGGCCCGACTTGGCGATCAGGCTGGGGTTGGTGGTCACGCCATCGAGAAGCCCGGTGGCGGCCAGATCGGCGATTTCGGCGGTATCGGCCGTGTCGACAAAGAACTTCATGAGGGATTGTCCTGCGCAAGGGTTATGATTTGATAATGGCGTTAACACCATAACGGCGAATCTGGCGCGGGCTATAGGGCAGCCCCATCGCGCTGTCAGGCCTGCATATGCGCCATACCCCGATCAACGTTGGCGCAAACGCCGCGTTCCCCATTTGCCCCATGCGGTTGGCTGCCTATATGCACGGGGTGATGAGCCAGCCCCCGCCGCGCAGCCAATCCCGCCGCATCCGATGCGTGGTGTTCAACGCCGCGCTGGGCCCGCTCGACTACAAGGTGCCCGCGCATCTCGATGTGGTGCCGGGCCAGGTGGTGGTCTGCCCGCTGGGACCGCGCCAGATTCTGGGCGTGGTGTGGGAGGAAGAGCGCCTGCCCAGCGCCGACGTGCCCGAACACAAGCTGCGCCCGATCCTGGGCGTGGTGCCGGTGCCGCCGCTCGGCGCGCCGCTGCGCCGCCTGATCGAATGGTGCGCCGATTACTACATGGCCCCGCTTTCCGCCGTGGCGCGCATGGCGCTGTCGAGCACGGCGGCGCTGCAAGGCGGCAGCACGGTGACCGAATACCGCCTGTCCGGGCGCGAGCCGGGCCGGCTGACACCGCAGCGCGCGCAGGCGATGGACCTGCTGATCGACCAGCAGGCGACGATCCGCGAACTGGCCGAAATTGCCGAGGTTTCCGACGGGGTGCTGCGCGGCATGGTCAATGCCGGCTTGCTCGAACCCGTCACGGTCGATGCCGACCGGCCCTACCCCGCCGCCGATCCGCGCCATGCCGTGCCGGAATTGACCCCCACCCAGGCGCAAGTCGCCGGGCGGCTGGTAGAGGCGGTGGCGGCGCGGCGCTTTGTCACGTTCCTGCTCGACGGGGTGACCGGATCGGGCAAGACCGAGACCTATGCCGAGGCGATTGCCGCCGCGCTGGAACAGGGGCGCCAAGTGCTGGTGCTGCTGCCCGAAATCGCGCTGACGCAAAGTTTCCTGGCCCGGTTCGAGGCGCGCTTTGGCGTGGAACCGGTCACCTGGCATTCCTCGCTCAAATCGTCGGAACGGCGCCGGGCCTGGCGGGCGGTGGCGCAGGGCCGCGCCCAGGTGGTGGTGGGCGCCCGCTCGGCGCTGTTCCTGCCCTTTGCCGCGCTGGGCCTGATCGTGGTGGACGAAGCGCACGAGGTTTCGTTCAAGCAGGACGATGGCGTGCGCTACAACGCGCGCGATGTGGCGGTAATGCGCGGACATTTCGAAAGCATCCCGGTGGTGCTGGCCAGCGCCACCCCCGCGCTGGAAAGCCTGCATATGGCCGCCAGCGGGCGCTATGAACGGCTGGTGCTGCCCAGCCGGTTCGGCGGCGCTGGCCTACCCGATATCCGCATTCTCGACCTGCGCGAGCAAGCGCCGGAACGCGGCCACTGGCTCGCCCCGCCGCTGGTGGAGGGCCTGCGCGAGCGGCTGGCCAAAGGCGAGCAGAGCCTGCTGTTCCTCAACCGGCGTGGCTATGCCCCGCTCACCCTGTGCCGCACCTGCGGCTATCGCTTCCAGTGCCCCAATTGCTCGGCCTGGCTGGTCGAACACCGCCTGTCGCAGCGCCTCGCCTGCCATCATTGCGGCCACGAGGTGCCAACGCCCCGCGCCTGCCCCGAATGTGGCGAGCCCGATTGCCTGGTCGCCTGCGGACCGGGGGTGGAGCGCATTGCCGACGAAGTGGCCACGATCCTGCCCGAGGCACGCGTGGCCCTTGTCACTTCGGACACGTTGACGAGTGCGGCCAAGGCGGCCGAATTCGTGGCCCAGGCAGAGAACAAGGCCATCGATGTGATCGTGGGAACGCAACTGGTAACAAAGGGCTATCACTTCCCCGACCTGACCCTGGTGGGCGTGGTCGATGCCGACATGGGCCTGGAAGGGGGCGACTTGCGCGCCGCCGAGCGCACCTATCAACAGGTGGCGCAGGTTGCCGGGCGCGCCGGACGCGGGGAAAAGCCTGGCGAAGTGCTGATCCAGACGCGCCATCCCGATGCCCCGGTGATCGCCGCGCTGGCCAGTGGCGATCGCGACGCGTTCTATGCCGCCGAAACCGAGGCCAGGCGCGAGGCCCATGCCCCGCCGTTCGGCCGCTGGGCCGCGATCATCGTGTCGAGCGAGGACGAGGCCGAAGCGCGCGACGCGGCCCGCGCCATCGGTGGCACCGCGCCGCGCCTCGACGATGTGATGATCCTAGGGCCCGCGCCCGCCCCGCTATCGCTGCTGCGTGGGCGCTATCGCTATCGCCTGCTGGTCAATGCTCGCCGGTCGAGCGAGGTGCAAAAGGTGATCCGCCAGTGGCTGGAGCCATTCCGCTTTCCCCAAGGGGTAAGGGTGGCGGTGGATATCGATCCCTACAGCTTCGTTTGAGCGGTCATGAGCAACGGCCCCGTCCTTGTCCCCGTGCTGGGGGACCAGCTTTCCCATGGCCTGTCGAGCCTGGCGGATCGCACGCCCCAAGACACCGTGGTGCTGATGATGGAGGTGTGGGACGAGACGCAATATGTGCGCCACCACAAGGCCAAGATCGCGCTGATCTTTTCGGCGATGCGCCATTTCGCCCAGGAACTGCGCGATAACGGCTTTACCGTCGATTACGTAAAACTGGATGATCCCGGCAACAGCGGCAGCTTCACGGCAGAAGTGCAACGCGCGATCAAGCGCCATGCCCCACGCGGCGTGCAGATTACCGAGCCGGGCGAATGGCGCGTGCGCGAAATGATCACCGCCTGGCGCGATACGCTCGACGTGCGGCTGCGCGTGCTGCCCGATACCCGCTTTGTCTGCCCGCTACCCGATTTCTTCCAGTGGGCAGCCGGGCGCAAGCAATGGCGCATGGAATATTTCTATCGCGAGATGCGCCGCAAGACCGGCCTGTTGATGGACAGCGACAAGCCGGCAGGCGGCAAATGGAACTTCGACGCGGAAAACCGTGGCGGCCCCGATGCTGATTGCCGGCCGCCCGCCGTCTCGCACTTTGCCCCCGATGCCATCACGCAAGAGGTGATCGCCCTGGTCGAGGCGCGCTTTGCCGGGCATTTCGGCAGCCTCGATCACTTTGCCTGGCCGGTTACGGCGGCGCAGGCAGAGCATGCCTTTGACCGTTTCCTGAAAACGCGGCTGCCGCTGTTCGGCCGCTATCAGGATGCAATGATGGCGGGCACCGACACTATGTATCACGCGGTGATCAGCCCGGCGCTCAACATCGGGCTGATCGATCCGGTGGAGATGTGCCGCCGGGCCGAGGCCGAATGGCGCGAAGGCCGCGCCCCGATCGAGGCGGTGGAAGGCTTCATCCGCCAGGTCATCGGCTGGCGCGAATATGTGCGCGGCATCTATTGGCTGACCATGCCCGATCTGAGCAAAGCCAACCAGCTGGGCGCCACGCGGCCCCTGCCCGAATTCTGGTGGACCGGCGAAACCGACATGGCCTGCGTGGCCGATTGCGTGCGCGCCACGCACAAGAATGCCTATGCCCACCATATCCAGCGGCTGATGGTCATGGGCAATTTCGCACTGCTTGCCGGGCTGTCTCCGCAAGACGTGGCCGACTGGTTCCTGGTGGTTTACGCCGATGCCTTTGAATGGGTGGAACTGCCCAACGTGGCCGGCATGGCGCTGTTTGCCGATGGCGGCAAGCTGGCGTCGAAACCCTATGCCGCCAGCGGCGCCTATATCGACCGGATGAGCAACTATTGTGGCGATTGCCGCTATGACGTGAAGCGCAAGGTGGGCGAAGGCGCCTGCCCGTTCAACGCGCTCTACTGGGATTTCCTCGCCCGCAACGAGGAACGCCTGGCCGGCAACCCGCGCCTCGCCAACCCCTACGCCACCTGGCGACGCATGAGCGCCGACAAGCAGGCCGAATACCGCGACAGCGCCGCTGCCTTCCTCGAAACGCTGGAACCGGCAAAGAAAGGCTGGGCACGCGCGTAAGGCGCAGCGCCGAACAATTCCTGCGCGACGTGCCCGGTTGTCATGCCTAAGATCGCGCTGCTGCGCTGGCATGGGGGCCAGGTTGCCGCGTGAGGGAGTACAGGCATGACAAAAGCGCTGTTGCTGGGCGGTGCGCTACTGCTGCTGGGATGTGGCAGCACGGGGGTTATGGCGCGCCCGGCAAATGCCGATGGTGTTCCACCCGGCGCGCAGGCGCTGATCCGCCATTTCCACATGGAAAACATCCCGCACGAAGGGCCCTTGTTCATCCAGACCTTCAAAAGCAAGGATGAAGTCGGCGGCGCCCTGGCGGCTCGCTATCCCAGCACGCGCTGGGCCTATACCGCAACCTACCTGATCCTCACCCAGCGCGACTTTTCCGCCATGCACCGGCTCGCCACCGACGAGATGTGGCACTTCTACGGCGGCAATCCGGCCCAATTGCTGCTGCTCTACCCCGATGGCCATGGCGAGGTCAAAATCTGGGGCAGCAACGTTCTGGCGGGCGAGGAGCCACAGATCCTGGTGCCGCGCGGCACCTGGATGGGGGCGATCCCGATCGGCGCGCCCCGCAGCGCCTACAGTTTTGGCGCCAACACCCTGGCGCCCGGCTTTGAATATGCCGATTATGAGGCCGGAAAGCGCACCGATCTCTTGGCGCGATACCCGGCATTTGCCAAACAGATCAGAAAACTGACGCGCGACGATGGCCCTGGCAAAAGCGCAGCCGAAGCGCCGGCGCCTGCCACCCCCGCCGCAAATCCGGTATCGTTGCAGGAACTGGTCGGACGCACCGCGCCGCAGCACGCAGACCAGATCAGCGCGGCCCGCTTTGTCATAGCCGCTGGACGCGCCATGCCCAGCATGATGACCAAAGAAGGACACGAAGTGATGTTCGTCACCAGCGGCGAAGGCAGCGTCCAGATCGGCAGTGCCGTGCAGCCGCTCACGGCAGGCTCGGTGGTCTATCTACCGCCACAGGTGCCGCACCGCATTACGGCCACCTCGCGCCTCACGTTCTATGTGGCGGCCACGCCGGCCTGGCGCCCCGCCGATACGGTGATCCTCGCCCCTTAAGACCGCTCCCGCTCCAGCAGCTGGCGCTTGATCTCCAGGCCATAGGCATAGCCGCCGAGGGTGCCGTCCGATCGCACCACGCGGTGGCAGGGGATCAGCACGGCCACGTTGTTGGCGCCATTGGCGCTGCCGGTGGCGCGCACCGCGCCGGGCTTGCCCACGGCGGCGGCGATCTGGGCATAGCTACGGGTTTCGCCCGGCGGGATCGCCTGCAACTGTCGCCACACCGCCTCCTGAAAGGCGGTGCCGGCCACATCGAGCGGGATGTGGCCGGCGCGCCCCGGCACTTCCACGGCATCGACCACGGCATCGAGCAGCGCGGTAAAGTCTGCCCCGCCCGCGATCAGCGTCGCCTTGGGAAAGCGCGCGCGCAGGGCGTCCTCCCCTTCGCCAAACGACAGGCGGCACACGCCCTTGTCGGTGGCGGCGACCAGCATCGGCCCAAGCGAGGTGCTCACTTGCGCCCAGCGGATCGTTACGCCCGCCCCGCCATTGCGCCAGGCCGATGGCGCCATGCCCAGCCGATCGCTTTCGGCGTAAAAGCGCGAGGGCGCGCCATAGCCGGCCTCGTGAATCGCCTCGGTCACGCTTTCGGCACCGGCCAAGACATCGCCCATGCGCCGCTGGCGCAGCGCGCGGGCATAGCCGGCCGGGGAAAGCCCGGTGTGGCGCGTGAACAGCTTCTGGAAATGGGCGGGGGAATAGCCGGCCTGCGCCGCCAGGGCATCGAGCGTGGGCGCAGTCTCGGCCGCCTTGATCGCGGCGATCGCCCCGGCCACGGCAGCGGCATCGCGCGCCAGGTCATCGGGCCGGCAACGCAGGCAGGCGCGCAGGCCCGCCGCGCGTGCTTGGGCGCCATCGGCAAAGAAGCGCACATTGCCCCGCGCCGGATGGCGCGCCGCGCACGATGGCCGGCAATAGATCCCGGTGGTCAGCACGCCGGTGACAAACACCCCATCCCACGCCCGGTCGCGCGCCAGCACGGCCTGCCAGCAGGCCTGGGGATCGAGTGTCTGGGTGGTGGTCATGGCCAGTCCTGTGATTTTTCCTGTGCCCTTCATGCCATCCTTGCCGCCCTCGCGCATCCCGCGCCTTGCGATCAAAGCAAATCCCGGCAATGACCTGCGCCATGTTGCGCCGCCTCATCGCCTCGCTCATCGTTGCCCTAGTCCTGGTGCCGGCCCTGCCGGCGCTGGCCGATCCGGCCGACATCGCCGCCGCCAGCCGCGGCGTCGTCCGCGTCGTGATCGTCCAGACCGAAGGGCGCAGTTCCACCATGATCGGCCATGGCAGCGGTTTTGCCGTCACGCCCGAATATGTCGTCACCAATGCCCACGTGGTAGAGGCGCTGCGCCAGGACGACACCCTGATCGCCGGCATCGTGCCGCCGCAGGGGCGCGGCGGCTATGAAGCGCGCGTCGTCGCCTATTCCCCGCGTAATGACCTGGCCTTGCTCAAGATCCAGGGCGGCGGCCGGCTCGCGCCGCTTTCGCTCTATGCCGGGCAGGTGAGCGATGGCGCCGACGTCAGCGCGGTGGGCTATCCCGGCAACGTCGATCTGGCGCAGGGCCTGTCGCTGTCGGATCTGGTCAGCCCCCAGGCGGCGGTAAAGACCCGGGGCTACGTCTCGGCCGGGCGCAGTTCCAAGGAATTCGACACGATCCTGCACACCGCGCCGATCGGCGCGGGCAATTCGGGCGGTCCGCTGCTCGATGCCTGCGGCCGCGTCGTCGGGGTCAACTCGTTCGGCACGGTCAGCGACAACAGCACCGATTCGGCGTTCTATTTCGCCATCTCGATGCGCGAGCTGTCGCGCTTCCTGCAGCAGAACAATGTCCAGGCCCATGCCAGCGACCTGCCCTGCACCTCCATCGCCGATCTCGACCGCGCCGACAGCGAACGCGCCGCCAGCGACCAGGCCCGCCAGGCCGCGCAGAACGAGGCACGCCAGAATGCCCGCGCCCGCGCCCTGGAAACCGCGCGCCGCCAGGCCGAGATCGAGGTCTTGACCCAGCGCGACAACGGCATGGCCATCGCCGTGCTGCTGCTGGTGGCAACGCTGGGCGCAGGCGGCGCCGCGTTCATCTATGCCCAGCGCGACAACGCCAATGCCACGCGCATCGCCGGCGGCAGCGCGCTGGTGCTGCTGCTGGGCACGGTGGCGGCATGGGCGCTGCGGCCCAGCCTGCTCTCGATCGACAGCCGCGCGCAAGACATCGTGGCCACCGCCAGCGGCACGCCCGATGCCCTCGCGAGCACGGCGGCCGGGGGCAAAGCCGGCACCGGCAAGTTCATCTGCGTGCTCGATCCCCAGCGCAGCCGCGTGACCGTGTCGGACATCACCGATGTGCCGATCACCTGGAGCCAGGACGGCTGCATGAACCAGCGCAGCCAGTATGGCCTGGCCGCCGATGGCTGGTCGCGCGTGCTGGTGCCCAATGGCGAGGATACCATCGCCGTCACCCACTTCGACCCCGAAAGCCGCAGCTATACCGTCGAACGCTTCCTGATGGGCCTCGATGCCATGAACCAGGCGCGCGATGCCCGGCAAAAGGTGGTGGCCCCGGCCTGCGGCGCGGGACAGGCCGAAGCCCGCCGCTTTGGCGACGCCCAACAGGCGATCCGCGCGCTGCTGCCCACAGAACCCAACGAACGCATGCGCTACAATTGCCAGCCCGTTCCCTAAGAGAGTCCAGGTTTCTCCCCCTCCTCTTCAGAGGAGGGGGTCGGGGGGTAGTGGAAGAGTAGCGCAAGGCTTCCCACCACCCCCAGCCCCTCCTCCCCCGAATCACCCTCGGCGGACCAAACCGCCTTTCCCCGCATCGCCGTCCCACGCGTGAGACGTTTCGACACGCTGATACGCATACGTTTGCGCCTCCATTAACAGGGGCTGCCAACTGGTGACTTGTCATATGGCGGTGACGTTGCTAGGCGCGCCGGGACTGCGGGCCGTCACGTGCATTTTTTGCGCGTCATGCGCCTTGCTTGAAATCCTTGGACGAAGGGGACTGAGGCGCGTGGAGATTTCCAGCGGCATCACGGCCAGCCTGGCGGGGCGTTATGCTTCCGCACTTTATGAGCTGGCAAATGAACAGGGCCTGGTTGCGGCCGTGGAAGGCGATCTTGAGCGCCTGGCTGACGCCCTGCGCGAATCGGCTGATTTCGCCGCGCTGATCCGCAATCCGCAGGTCGCCCGCGAAGACGCAGCCCGTGCGATCGCCGCCGTGGGCCAGGTGCTGGGCGTTTCGCCCCTCACCGCCAACTTCCTGGGCGTAATCGCTGGCAACCGCCGCCTGTCCGCCCTGCCCGATGTGGCGCGCGCCTATGCCGCGATTGCTGCAGCTGCCCGCAACGAAGTGACTGCGCATGTCACCAGCGCGCATCCGCTCGACGACGGCCAGATCGCTGCGCTGTCGGAAAAGCTCGCTGCCCGCGCCGGCAAGTCGATCAAGCTCAAGACTGCGGTCGATCCCGAGATTCTCGGCGGGCTGGTCGTCAAGATCGGCAGCCAGATGATCGACAGCTCGATCCGCACCCGTCTCAATTCGCTCGCCCAGGCCATGAAGGGCTGAAGCCAAAAAGTTTGCACGAAAGGCTGAACGATGGAAATCCGCGCCGCTGAAATCTCTAAGGTCATCAAGGACCAGATCGCCAGCTTCGGCACCGAGGCCCAGGTCTCGGAAGTCGGCTCCGTGCTGTCGGTCGGCGACGGCATCGCCCGCATCCACGGGCTGGATCAGGTCCAGGCCGGCGAAATGGTCGAATTCGCCAACGGCATCAAGGGCATGGCCCTCAACCTCGAAGCCGACAACGTCGGCGTCGTGATTTTCGGCTCTGACGCCGAGATCAAGGAAGGCGACACCGTCAAGCGCACCGGCACGATCGTGGACGTTCCGATCGGCAAGGGTCTGCTGGGCCGCGTGGTCGACGCGCTGGGCAACCCGATCGATGGCAAGGGCCCGATCGAATACACCGAGCGCCGCCGCGTCGAAGTCAAGGCTCCCGGCATCATCCCGCGCAAGTCGGTGCACGAACCCGTGCAGACCGGCCTCAAGGCGATCGACGCCCTGGTGCCCGTGGGCCGTGGCCAGCGCGAGCTGATCATCGGTGACCGCCAGACCGGCAAGACCGCTGTCGCGATCGACACCTTCATCAACCAGAAGGCCGTCAACGCCGGTTCGGACGAAGGCAAGAAGCTGTACTGCATCTATGTCGCGATCGGCCAGAAGCGCTCGACCGTGGCCCAGATCGTGCGCCAGCTCGAAGAAAACGGCGCGATGGAATATACCATCGTCGTGGCCGCCACCGCTTCGGAACCGGCCCCGCTGCAGTACCTGGCGCCCTACACCGGCTGCACCATGGGTGAATTCTTCCGCGACAACGGCATGCACGCCGTGATCGTGTACGATGACCTTTCCAAGCAGGCCGTCGCCTATCGCCAGATGTCGCTGCTGCTGCGTCGCCCGCCGGGCCGCGAAGCCTATCCGGGTGACGTGTTCTACCTGCACAGCCGCCTGCTCGAACGCGCCGCCAAGATGAACGACGACAACGGCGCCGGTTCGCTGACCGCCCTGCCGATCATCGAAACCCAGGCCGGTGACGTGTCTGCCTACATCCCGACCAACGTGATCTCGATCACCGACGGCCAGATCTTCCTGGAAACCGGGCTGTTCTACCAGGGCATCCGTCCGGCCATCAACGTCGGCCTCTCTGTGTCGCGCGTGGGCTCCTCGGCCCAGACCAAGGCGATGAAGAAGGTGGCCGGCTCGATCAAGCTGGAGCTGGCGCAGTACCGCGAAATGGCGGCCTTCGCCCAGTTCGGGTCTGACCTCGACGCCTCGACGCAGAAGCTGCTCAACCGTGGTGCGCGCCTGACCGAGCTGCTCAAGCAGCCGCAGTTCTCGCCCCAGGGCTTTGAAGAGCAGACCTGCGTGATCTTTGCCGGCACCCAGGGCTACCTCGACGCCGTGCCGGTCGACCAGGTCACCGAATACGAAGCCGAACTCTTGAGCTTCCTGCGCACGCAGAAGGCCGACCTGCTCGCCGAAATCCGCGACACCAAGGATCTGGGCGACGGCGCCAAGGCCAAGCTCAAGGAAGCGCTCGACGCTTTCGCCAAGCAGTTCGCCTGATAACGCATGATTCATCCCCCCGGTGGGCCAGCACGGCCAGCCGGGGGAGATGAAGTGGAGATAGACGAGTGGCCTCGCTCAAGGAACTCAAGCTGCGGATCAACTCGGTCAAGTCGACCCAGAAGATCACCAAGGCCAAGCAGATGGTCGCCGCGGCCAAGCTGCGCAAGGCGCAGGCCGCTGCCGAGGCCGCGCGCCCCTATGCCGGCCGCCTCGCCGGTGTCATGGCCAGCCTCGCCAGCAAGGTGCAGGTTGGTGAAGGCAGCCCCAAGCTGCTGGCCGGCAATGGCAAGGACCAGGTTCACCTGCTGGTCGTCGCCAATTCCGATCGCGGCCTGTGCGGCGCGTTCAACGCCAACATCGTCAAGGCCGCCAAGGCCAAGGCGCAGGAACTGCTTGCGCAGGGCAAGACGGTGAAGTTCTACCTCGTCGGCCGCAAGGGCCGCGCCCCGATCCGGCGCGATTATCCCAGCGCGATTGCCGGTGGGTTCGACACCACCGTGGTGCGCGAGGCCGGCTTTGCCGAAGCGGAAAAGATCGCCAACGAACTGCTGGCCATGTACGAGGCCGGCCAGTTCGACGTGGCGCACCTGATCTATTCCAAGTTCCGCAGCGCGCTGGTGCAGATCCCCACCACCCAGCAGATCATCCCCGTGCCGGCCCCGACCGTGCCCGTTGCCAACGATGGCGGCGCTGTGGTCGATTACGAACCCGACGAGGAAGCGATCCTCGCTGACCTGCTGCCGCGCTACCTGCGCGTCCAGCTGTTCGGGGCGCTGATCGAGAACATGGCCAGCGAACAGGGCGCCTCGATGACCGCGATGGATAATGCCACGCGCAACGCCGGCGAGCTGATCAAGAAGCTGACCATCCAATACAACCGCAGCCGCCAGGCCGCGATCACCACCGAACTCATCGAAATCATCGCCGGCGCCGAAGCGCTTTGACGACGACCCAGCAGGCAAGGAAAGACTAGAATGGCAACCGCACCTGTCATCACATCGACCGGCAAGATCAGCCAGGTCATCGGCGCCGTCGTCGACGTTCAATTCGACGGCGAACTGCCGGCCATCCTCTCGGCTCTCGAAACCAGCAACAACGGCAACCGCCTGGTGCTGGAAGTGGCGCAGCACCTGGGTGAAAACACCGTGCGCACCATCGCCATGGACTCGACCGAAGGCCTCACCCGCGGCCAGTCGGTGACCAGCACCGGCGCGCAGATCTCGGTGCCGGTCGGCCCCAAGACGCTTGGCCGCATTCTCAACGTGGTGGGTGATCCCATCGACGAACGCGGCCCGGTCGGCGCCACCCAGTTCGCCCCGATCCACGCCAAGGCTCCCGAATTCATCGACCAGTCGACCGAAGCGGCGATCCTGGTCACCGGCATCAAGGTGATCGACCTGCTCGCGCCTTATGCCAAGGGCGGCAAGATCGGCCTGTTCGGCGGCGCCGGCGTGGGCAAGACCGTGCTGATCCAGGAACTGATCAACAACATCGCCAAGGGCCACGGCGGCGTGTCGGTCTTTGCCGGCGTGGGTGAACGCACCCGCGAAGGCAACGACCTCTATCACGAATTCCTCGACGCCGGTGTTATCGCCAAGGACGCCGATGGCAACGCCACCTCGGAAGGCTCCAAGGTTGCGCTCGTCTACGGCCAGATGAACGAACCGCCAGGCGCCCGCGCTCGCGTCGCCCTGTCGGGCCTGACCATGGCCGAATACTTCCGCGACCAGGAAGGCCAGGACGTGCTGTTCTTCGTGGACAACATCTTCCGCTTCACCCAGGCCGGTTCGGAAGTGTCGGCACTGCTCGGCCGCATTCCCTCGGCCGTGGGTTACCAGCCCACCCTATCGACCGACATGGGCGCGCTGCAGGAACGCATCACCTCGACCAACAAGGGTTCGATCACCTCGGTCCAGGCGATCTACGTGCCGGCCGACGACTTGACCGACCCTGCGCCGGCCACCTCGTTCGCCCACCTCGACGCCACGACCACGCTGAACCGCGCGATCTCGGAACTCGGCATCTACCCGGCCGTGGACCCGCTCGACTCGACCAGCCGCGTGCTCGAACCGCGCATCGTTGGTGCCGAGCACTACGAAACCGCGCGCCGCGTCCAGGAAACCCTGCAGAAGTACAAGTCGCTGCAGGACATCATCGCCATCCTGGGCATGGACGAACTGTCGGAAGAAGATAAGCTGACCGTGGCCCGCGCCCGCAAGATCCAGCGCTTCCTTTCGCAGCCGTTCCACGTGGCCGAAGTGTTCACCGGCATCCCGGGCAAGTTCGTCCAGCTCGAAGACACCGTCCGCTCGTTCAAGGCGGTGGTTGACGGCGAATACGATCACCTGCCCGAAGCCGCGTTCTACATGGTCGGCGGCATCGACGAAGCCGTTGAAAAGGCCAAGAAGCTGGCTGCCGAAGCCTGATCTTGACCATCCTCCCCTCCCGCACGCGGGAGGGGTCGGAGGAGGGCCTGTAGGGGCGCCCTCCTTCGGAACCGGCAAACAGCCCCTCCCCCAGCCCCTCCCGCCCGCGGTAGGGGCGTGTAGAGACGGCCCATGCTCCACTTTGAACTCGTCACCCCGGCCCGCCTCGTCCGCTCGGAAGCGGTGTGGCAGGTTGTCGTTCCCGGCACCGAAGGCGAATTCGGCGTTCTCGAAGGCCACGCGCCGTTCATGTCCACGGTCAAGGACGGCACGATCAAGGTCTATCGCACGCAGGGCGGCCAGCCGGAAGAAATCCGCGTGCAAGGCGGCTTTGCCGAAGTGAATGCCAAGGGCCTCACGGTTCTGGCCGAGCACGTCGAAGGCTGACGCACGCATCCCACGGATGTGCAAACGGGCCGGTGCCTTCGGGGCGCCGGCCCGTTTTGCGTTTCAGGCGTGCAGCTTGGCAAACATGTCGGCAAAGGTCAGCCGGGTGTCGATCCAGTCATAGACGCGCATGGGCCGCCCATCCGGCCGGGGCAGGTAGGCACCCTGGCCATCCAGCCGCGGCGTGGGCGCCAGGTGATAGCGGCACGATGCACTGTCTGGGTCGAACGCGCTCTGTAGCGCCGTCAGCGTCACCAGCGGGCTATCGCCCAGGGCATAGGTCTCGCCAAGATTGAGCCCCATCGGCACGACGGCCCGGCGCGTTCGCGCCAGCTGTGCCACCAGCCACGCGCCGACCGGGCCGCTTTGCCCCAGCAGGCGCAGTTCGGCCAGACTGACCAGCATCTGGCGATAGGCATTGCGCGGCACCTGCCAGATAGGAATGGCGCTTTCGCCAAACACGCACTGCGCCGCTGCCGGATCGATGGTGAAGTTGTATTCCGGTTGTGCCCCGCCCGGCGGCGGCGCGACGCCCGCGTGCTCGCTGCCCCCGATCCAGACCAGCGTCATACGCGGGGCAATGCGCGGCTCGGCCCGCAACGCGGCGGCCAGATCGGTCAGCCCGGCGCCGGCCGTGTAGAACAACGGCGTCTTGGTATCGCTGCGCATTGCCTCCGCCACGATGGCGGCCACCGCCTGCGCCGAATCACGCCGATCGGCCCGTCCCAGAGCCCCTTCGGCACCGCGCACTACGGGCACGCGCCCGGTGATGCCCATCACGTCGAGCAATTCCCGCGCCTTGGCCGCAGCCTTGTCGGCCTGATGCCCATCGTCGGGCTCGGCGTCCTGGGGCGAATGCAGGTGCGACCCGACGATGAGGCGCACATCGGCCGAAGGGCTGCGCAGCGCATGGGCCAGCGCGAACAGGCCGTCGGGATCGCCCGCAAGGTCATTGTCCACGATCACCCGCATGCGCGGCGGCGAATCGGGCAAGATTTCCTCGGCGCGAGCCACAAGCGGGAACATCGGTAGGGCGGAGAGGCCCAGCAAGGCGGCGCGGCGTGACAGGTCCATCGAACAATCACAGCACTTTGGGCAGCCCTGTCAACCGAGCGCGGCACAGGCTTTTTGATAGGCACGCGAACTTTTTTGCAAATTCACGTTTGTGAACTTTTCAACAGAGTGAATTTAGGGCATGGAATGTGGCGAGAAAGCCCGAGGGAGAGATACCTGTCATGACCCAGAACCTGGCCAACGTGATTGGCGCGCAAGCCAACCTGGTCGATTTCCTGCGCAACCAGCAGGTCGGCCCCAATGTCTATCCCGGCGTGCCGGCGGAATATTCCAACTGGCGGGCCGAGCAGTGGGCATGGGGCCACACCGCTGTGCTCTATAACCAGTCGTACCACATGGTGGACCTGGCCGTGCGCGGGCCCGACGCGTTCAAGATGCTGGAATACCTGGGCATCAACACTTTCAAGAACTTCCAGCCGGATCGCGCCAAGCAGTTCGTGCCGGTCACCCCCGATGGCTATGTCATTGGCGACGTGATCCTGTTCTACCTGGACGAGAATGAGTTCAACCTGGTCGGCCGCGCCCCCACGATCGAATGGGTGGAATATCATGCCGCCACCGGCAACTGGAACGTGACGGTGGAGCGCGACGAGCGCTGGGCGATGCGCAACGATGGCAAGCGCAACAGCTATCGCTTCCAGATCCAGGGCCCCAACGCGATGAAGATCATCGAGAAGGCCACGGGCAAGACTCCGCCCGAACTCAAGTTCTTCCACATGACGCGCATGACCATCGGCGGCAAGGACGTGCGCGCGCTGCGCCACGGCATGGCCGGCCAGCCGGGCTTTGAACTGTTCGGTCCGTGGGAAGACTATGGCGCGGTGCATGCCGCGCTGGTCGAAGCCGGCAAGGAATTCGGCATGGCCCTGGTCGGTGGCCGCGCCTATTCGTCCAACACGCTGGAATCGGGCTGGATCCCCTCCCCGCTGCCGGCGATCTACACCGGCGAGGCGCTGGCGCCCTACCGCGAATGGCTCTCGGCCAATTCCTATGAAGCCAAGTGCTCGGTCGGCGGCAGCTATGTGCCCGAAACCGTCGAAGGCTATTACACCACGCCGTGGGACCTGGGCTATGGCCCGTTCGTCAAGTTCGACCACGATTTCATCGGCCGCGCCGCGCTGGAAAAGATGCACGCCGCCGGCAACCACCGCACCAAGGTGACCCTGGCGCTCGACAACGAAGACGTGATGCGCGTGCAGTCTTCGGCGCTGAGCAAGGGTGATCGCGCCAAGTTCATGGAATATCCCAGCGCGGTCTATGCCATGCATCCGTTCGATCAGGTGCTCAAGGACGGGCAGCGGGTCGGCCTGTCGACCTGGATCGGCTATTCGGCCAACGAGGGCAAGTTCCTGACCCTGGCGATGATGGACAAGGGCCACGAAACCATCGGCGGCGAAGTCAGCCTGCTGTGGGGCGAGCCCCATGGCGGCACCACCAAGCCCACCGTAGAGCCGCACGTGCAGACCGAAATCAAGGCCGTGGTCAGCCCCGTGCCGTATTCCGAAGTGGCGCGCGACGCCTATGCCGAGGGCTGGCGCACGCAAAAGTAAGCGCGAGGGAGCGATCCCTGGTGCGGGCGCCGGCCTCCTCCCGACGGAGGCCGGCGCTTTCTTTTTGGGCGGATATTTTGTTTGCCTTGCTAACAATTCATGGCATGATCGTGGCAACCAAGGAGAGGATGCCGCCATGGCACAAGACAACAAGATCACGTTCTACGACCTGGCCCTGTCCACCGGCGCGACGATCAGTCCGTTTGTCTGGGCCACCAAATATGCCCTGAAACACAAGGGCTTTGATCTGAATGTCGTGCCCGGCGGCTTTACCGGCATTCTCGAACGCACCGGCGGCAAGACCGAGCGTCTGCCTGCGATCGTCGACGATGGCACCTGGGTGCTCGATAGCTGGGGCATCGTCGAATACCTCGACAAGACCTATCCCGATCGCCCGCTGCTGATCCCGCATGAAAGCGTCGCGGCCACGCTCAAGGCGCTGGACCACTGGTTCTGGGGCGCGGCAGTGGGGCCGTGGATGCGCTGCTTCTGCGCCGATTATCGCGATCTTTCGGTGCCGCAGGATCACGAATACATCACCCATTCGCGCGAAAAGATGCTGGGCCGCAAGCTGGAAGAGATCCAGGCCGGCCGCGAAGACCGCCTGGCCGGCATTTCCGCCGCGCTGGAGCCGCTGCGCTCTGCCCTGGGGCAGCACCCCTGGCTAGGCGGGAGCAGCCCCAACTATGCCGATTACCGCATCCTGGGCGGCTTCCTGTTTACCGCATCGGTGTGCAAGACGCCGGTGCTGGCCAACGATGATCCGCTGCGCGACTGGCTCGATCGCTGCCTCGATCTCTACGGTGGCCTGGGCCGCCATCCCGGCCTGTTCCCGCTGTTCGGCCTGGTGGAGCGCGAGGGCGATGTGCCGGCATTCACCCGCCAGGGCGGGCTTGGCGGCATCTACAAGCGCAACACCGGACCCGCCTCTACCCAGGCGGAAACGCAGAAGATCACGCAAGGGATGAAGCAGCCGGCCTAACGCCTGCGCTTCGTCCCCCGGGTCATCAGGTCTGGCTTGGGGGGCGGGCGCCAGCCGGGCGGCGGGGTCATGGCTTGTTGGCTGGTGCCCAGCCCCATCGCGCCGGGCGCCTGGCGGTTGATCCCGGTGGTGTCAGACCGGGCCGCTTCGTCGGCACTGGCACCGCCCCGCATCAGAATGATGATATCGCGCAGACGCCGCGCTTCCTCGAAATCGAGCGCGGCCACGGCGGCCTCCATCTGCGCGGTCAGGGTCTGAATCGTTTCGGCCATGATGCGATAATGCGCGAGAGGCGCGGAAAGTGCCATCCCGGCTGTGCGCACCGGCCAAAGGGCAACTGGTCGGGGTTGGTCGGGTGTGCCAGTGTGCGTTGGGTTAGGTTTCGCACCACCCCCAACCCCCTCCTCTGAAGAGGAGGGGGCTTTGATGGGCTTCTCCCCCTCCTCTTCAGAGGAGGGGGTCGGGGGGGTGGTGCGAAGCCTAAGACAACGCCCCAAGGAACCCCGCCCGCCATGCGCCTGCCATTGCTCCTCGCCACTGCCATGCTCTTCGCCACCCCGGCCTATGCCTATGACGTGGCGGAAAAATCGATCGACGTGCTGCGGGCCGATCTCGATGCCGGGCGCGTGACCTCGGCCGAGCTGGTCGCTGCCTATGAGGCGCGCATTGCCCGGTTCGATCCCACGCTGCACGCGGTGATCGCGCTCAATCCCCAGGCGCTGGAGCAGGCGCGCCAGGCCGATGCCGCGCGGCGGTCGCATGCCACGCATCTGCCGCTCGAAGGCATTCCCATCCTGATCAAGGACAATATCGAAAGCGCCGATCCTGTGGCGACCACGGCGGGCAGCCTGGCGCTGGCCGGCAATGTCACCGGCCGCGATGCGCCGCTGGTGGCGCGGCTGCGCGCGGCGGGCGCGATCATCCTGGGCAAGACCAACCTTTCCGAATGGGCCAACATCCGCTCCAACCATTCGATCAGCGGCTGGAGCGCCACGGGCGGCCAGGCGCGCAATCCCTATGATCCGCGCCGCAGCACCTGCGGATCGAGCGCCGGCTCGGGCGCGGCAGCAGCGGCCAGTTTCGCAGCAGCGGCGGTGGGCACCGAAACCGATGGCTCGATCACCTGCCCTTCGGCGATCAATGGCCTGGTCGGGTTCAAGCCCACGGTCGGCCTGGTCTCGCGCACCCATGTCGTGCCGATCAGCCACAGCCAGGATACCCCCGGCCCGATGGCGCGCAGCGTGCGCGATGCCGCGCTGCTGCTGGGCGGCATGGCCGGCAGCGACCCGGCCGATCCCGCCACGGCGCGGGCCGACAGCCTGGGCCACGATTTCACGCGTGGCCTTACGCCCGATGCCCTGAAAGGCGCGCGGATCGGCGTGATGCGCTTTGCCGCCGGGTTCCATCCCGAAACCGATGCCCTGTTCGACCGCGCGCTGGCCACGCTGCGCGCCGCCGGCGCCACGCTCGTGGAGATCAAGGCACCGCCGCCCGCCACCGATGGCGTGGGCGAGCGCGAGCAGCTGGTGCTCTCCACCGAGCTCAAGGCCGACATGGCGACCTACCTTGCCTCCACCGATCCGGCCAAAGTGCCCGGCCGCACCCTGGCCGATCTGATCGCATTCAACCGCGCGCACGCAGCGCAGGAACTGGCGCTGTTCGGCCAGGACTATTTCGAAGAGGCGGACAAGACCAAGGGCCTGGCCGATCCCGCCTATGTCAAGGCCGCGGCCGAGGCGAAGGCCAAGGCCGGCCCCGAAGGGATCGACCGCATGCTGGCCGACAACCACGTGACCGCGCTGGTCGCCCCCACGCTGGGCCCAGCCTGGCTGATCGACCCGGTGCTGAAAGACAATTTCGTCGGCGGCGGCGCGGGCGGGCTGGCGGCGGTGGCCGGCTATCCCCACCTCACCGTGCCGATGGGCGCGGTATCCGGGCTGCCGGTGGGCCTCTCATTCGTGGGCACGGCGTGGGATGATGCCCGCATGCTCGCCTATGGCTATGCCTTCGAACAGGCCGCCCATGCCCGCCAGGCGCCGGTGCTGCCGCCGCGCTGAGGAACGGCGCCGCCGCGCGCACGTTGCCCCTGTAACGACAGGGGCAACGCATGAGAGCATGGATCATTGCCGCCGTGGCGCTCGCCGCCACGCCGGCCGCCGCACAGGATACCGGCACGCCCGATGAAGTGGCGCAGGACAGCACGCACCACCCCACGCTGCGCGACCTGTGCAGCGATCGGCCAGGCCTCAACACCCCGGCCTGCACGGTCGATCCCGGCCGGCTGCAGGTGGAAGTGGGCCTGGGCGACTGGACGCTGGACCGCCAGGCCGACCAGCGCACCGACACGATCACCAGCGGCGATGTGCTGCTGCGCTATGGCATAACCCCCACCACCGAACTGCGGCTGGGCTGGACGGCATTCGGCCACGTGCGCACCCGCGACATTCCCACCGGCAGCATCGACACCGCGCAGGGCGTGGGCGACGTGACGCTGGGCGTGAAACAGAACCTGCGCCATCCCGCCGAAGGCAAGACCGGCCTCGCCATCGCGGCGCTGCCATTCGTCACGCTCCCCACCGGCCATTCTCAGGTAGGCGCGGGCGACTGGAGCGCCGGGCTGATCGTACCGACCAGCTACAAGATCAACGACACCGTCTCGCTGGAACTCTCCCCCGAAGTGGACGCGGCGGTGAACGAAAGCGGCCAGGGCCGCCACCTCGCCTATGGCACGGCGATGGGCGTGCAGGTGCACCTATCCAAGACCGTGCGCCTGACCCCGGAACTGCAATTCCTGCGCGACCAGGACCCGGAACACCACGTGACGATGAGCCGCGCGGCGCTCTCGTTCGACGTGCAGCCGGCGAAGATGCTGCAACTGGACGTGCAGGCGGTGGCGGGGTTGAACAGGGATACGCCGGATGTGGAGCTGGCGTTTGGGGTTACGCGGAAGTTTTAGGGGGGGATACAATTTGTCCTAAGCAATTTCAGAAATTGCGAAGTCAGGAAGTTGCAGTTGCGTTGAACCAAACGGCGGGTCATGAAGACGCACAGATCCCCGCTGCCCTGCGGCGAGATCACTAATCCTTCAAGTTGCCACCTTTCTTGCCTATGCGGCAAGAATCCTAACAATACAGATGACTCTTTCCGTCAAGGTCACGAGCAGGTCATAGCCCTGCCAGCTCAGGATTTTCGGAGACCGGACTTTTATTCTGCTAGCAAATTTCTTACATACTCGGTCAATCCGCTTAACTTGGTCGGCTTATGCCCCAGCAACCATCGCACCAGTTCGACTGTATGATGAGTTTTACGATAGATATGTAGGGTATTGGTTATTTCGTCGAAGAGACGATCTAGCATTTTTGGCGCGTCAATTTGTAAAATTTCCCAATCTTCGGAACGCGCTCCGTCAATATATTCCTCGTAATTGGCGTCCAGCCAACTCTGGATCTCTGCCGCTGTAGGCGGTGCGCCTTCAGTGTTGGTTCGCTGATAATCGATCGCCAGAACTGCCGCGATTGCTTGGGCGTCAACGACGAAATTTTCGAAGGTCCGAGCTGGTAGAATGTTGACGCGACCGCCAGCCAAGCGCGAAAGGTCTTGAATTTTCTGCTTTGAGCGCCCTTCGCGATCAAGATTAAAGACCGTTAGCCGTGGCAAGAGAGAGGATCCTCTGCTCATAATGCCATAGATAGCCAACACAGTTTCAGCTTCGACCTTGCTCCCTTCCAAATCACCAGTCGCACGAAGCTCCAGAAACTTCGTAGTCGTGATATCAATGCCTGCAGCCTGCGCGATGAGCGGAAAACTGCGCACCTCGGTCGGGCCTTCACACCAGACCACGCGCTCCGCTGCGAAGACATCGGCCAACTCGCATCCTAGATCGAGGAGAACGCGCTCAATGTCGTCGAGCGAGCGCCGATCCAATTTTTCAATGTGGGATTTGCCCGCGCGCCAGAACACCGAAAGCAAGGTATCGGGCTCAAAGACGCTAATCAGTTCGGGTGAGTGTGTGGAGACAATATATTGATTTTTATCATAATCCTTCAAAATGTTCATGAGCTTTTTCGCAGCACCTGGGTGTAGGAAGCTGTTGGGCTCGTCAATTGCGATAATGTTGCCTGAGCGGGTCATAGCAACATAAAGAATGCCTAAAACTTGGGCGACACCTGTGCCGGATTCCTGAAGCAGAATTGCATAGTCACCTGTGGCCGTCTTGGGATCGTTTTGCCAGATATACACCGCGATCTCGGCGCCCAGCGAACTGACGGCCACCTCTTTGATTGAAGGAAAAACCTCCCGCACATGGCTTTTAAATTTTTCCCACTTGGCTGGATTGCGACTCATGGTCGAGAGTACTGCTGGAAGATTACGTGCTGACGGATCAAGAAAGTGTGTTTCCGCAACGGGGCATGCACCAATCTTTAAGCGCTCTGGGTCAAATACGTAAATGCTATGAGCCCTCATTGCATTTAACAATTGCGGCAAGTTATCTGACCCGGTACTACCATATATGGAAATTTTACCAGAATCTCGCTCAAAACGCACCAATTTTCCATACCCGCCCTCTTGCATGTTGAATAAATTATGCGACGGATATTTCGATTTCCAATACCTATATTGAGCAGAAGCTTTTATCGAAAATAGCAATTCCTGCTTTTCCCACAGCGCATCGACAAAAACTTTGTCGTCCTGCCCTTGAGGAATTGGAACAAAGACGTCTTCGTTAGAAATAATAACCTGTTCTTTCAAAGCAGAGCCATCAATCAAAAATTCCGCCGAGAATTCTGAACTGGCACTTAATGTATCGGGTGTTTGCAACGGGCCTCGATAGCGCACCTGTTGATTGTCGTTAAAACGTAAAGCCTGAAGAAAGGCCGTTTTTCCGCTATTATTTTGCCCGACGACTACCGTCCTTGACCCGCCAATCTCGACCCAACCCGAGTCGAGGAAAGATTTGTAATTTTCTATCCGGATCCGCAAAATTTTCATAAAAAATGAACCAACTTGTTTCTCTGCTAATGAATACCGGGGATGCTGTCGAAGTCTACGGCGAATTCACGATAGCAACCCTACGACAGCGTTAGCTTTTCCAGAGTGGGCGCCTCTCGAGTGCCGCACAGACAGAGAACTGCTTCGATGGATATCATAAGCGGTTTTATTGCCGACTCCTGCGGCTATCCTGCCACCCTCACCCCACCGCCCCAGCCGCCCGCCTAAGCGCGCTCCGCACCCGCGCCGCCAGTGCTTCATCAAAGCGCACTTCCGGCACGGCCACGCTCAGCACGCCGACCATCTGGCCGCCGATGCTCACCGGCACGGCGGTGCCGCAGATGCCCAGGGTGGCTTCGTGGCAGGCGGTGCTGATGCCGGCTTCGCGGATGTGGGCGAGGTCGGCGCGCAGGTCTTCGTCGCGGACGCGGGTGTGATCGGTCATGGGCAGGCGTGTGCTTTCGGCGAAGTAGCGGTGCAGGTCTGCGTCTGACAGCCAGGCGAGGATCACTTTGCCCGCCGCCAGGCAGTGCAGCGGCCGGCGCGCGCCCGGTTCGATGGCATAGCGCAGGGTCTGGTCGCTCGCCTCGGTCACCACGGCTTCCACTTCCCAGCCAACGCGGACCATGAAGCTGGCGGTTTCGTTGAGCTCTACCTTGAGCGCGCGGACCAGCGGGGCCATGCGGTCGGCGAGCGGCAGCGCCGCCGGGGCGACGCGCAGCCGCTCCAGCCCGGGGCCGGGCAAATAGCGCCGCCCTTCCCGCGCCAGGTATTGCCGCTCTACCAGCGTGGCGAGAAGGTAGGACAGGCTCGACACCGGAATGCCCAGCGCCAGCGCCACATCCTGCGCCACCACGCCGCCGGCATGGGCCACGACGAATTCGATCACGTCGAGCGTGCGCAGCGCCGATTTGACCGGTGCAGTGGTGGAAGGGGCAGAGGCCATGGGTGGGGTGGTCCTTTATTCGGGGCGGCTTTGGCGTTTGCGCTTGGCTTCGCACCACCCCCAACCCCCTCCTCTGAAGAGGAGGGGGCTTTTTGTTTGTGGTTAGGGTTGGAAGAGGAGGGTGCCGCGTCTTTCGGAAAAGCGCCAGCCTTGGGGGGTGCGCACGAAGCGATCGTGGAACGAGCCGACCAGCGGCGCGGGCGCGCCGGTGAACAACAGCATGGCACTGGTGCCGCGCGCGGTGTCGGCGCTTTCCACGTCGATCACCACGTTGCTGCACACGTGCCGGGTGGTGCGCGGCGGGCGGGCGCGGAAGGCGGCGAGGATCGCGTCTTGCCCCACGATCGGGGCATCGGGCGCGGTCGGCCGCGTCATCAGCCCATCGGGGGCATAGAGCGCGGCGGCCTCTTCCCAGCGCGCCTCGTCATTGAGGTTGGCATAGAGCGCGATGAGGCGGGCGCAATCGGCCTCGATCGCGCGGCGCTCGTCTTCGGTCAGCGCGCCACTCACAGGCGGGCTCCGGCGATATCGGCGCCCTCGCGCAGGGACTTGAGCTTGCGCCAGGTGACGATCGGATCGATCTTGCCATAGCCGGCGAACGTGCCGAAGCCGCAATCGGTGCTGGCCACCACGCGATCGGGGCCGACGATGGCGGCAAAGCGCTCGATCCGCTGGGCCACCAGTTCGGGATGCTCGATATAGTTGGAACAGGTGTCGATCAGGCCGGGCGCCAGCACCTTGGTGTCGGGCACCTTGGCATCGGCCCAGACTTTCCATTCATGCTCGTGGCGCGGATTGGCCGCCTCGAACAGCACGGTGGAAGGCCGCGCGTTGAGGACGATATCGATCACGCGCTCAAGCGGGATATCGTGATCGTGCGGGCCTTCGTAATTACCCCAGCACACGTGCATGCGCATCTTTTCGGGCGGAATGTTGGCCGTGGCGGCATTCAGCGCCTCGACATTGGCGGCGGCCACTTTCAGGAAATCCGCCTCGCTCATGTCCTGGTAGCCGGTGTGGCGCGACATGGCGAGATCGGGGCAGTCGAGTTGCAGGAAGAACCCTGCGTTGACGATCGTCTCGTATTCCTCGCGCATGGCATCGGCCAGGTCAGCCAGATAGGCCTCGTGGCTGGGATAGTGGCGGTTGACCTGGAACGCGGTGATCAGGCCCGGCGAGGCCGCGTTCATGAAGCCCTGCGTATCGGGCGCACCATGGGCGTCGAGCGCGGCGCGGAAGCGGCGGATATCGTCATGCAAGGGTTCGAGCGTGACCAGCTTGACCGGCCCGATGCACGAGGCGCGCACGAATTCCTGGCTGCCCATGATGGCCGAGAGCTTCTTGGCCAGGCCCGGCACCTCGGCCAGGTCAGCCGCCGGCTTGCGATCGATGTGCCCGCCAAAGCCTGACAGCCGCTCGATCATGTAAGTGGAATAGCCCACCTTGCCCAGTTCGCCATCGCTGACGATCGACACGCCCGCGTCCACCTGGTGGCGTACGGCATCCTTCACCGCCGCGCCGACCTTGGCGTCGAAATCGGCAGCGTCATAAGGCTTGCCGGCATCGCGGGCGAGCAGCAGCGGCGTGAGTTCCTCGCCCCGCGGCAGGCTGCCGACATGGGTGGTCTTGATATGGGCCACGGGGCCTCTCCCTTGCGCTATTTCACGGTTGTGAAGATTTCATAGCGGCTCACCCACGCCTTGCAAGGCCGATTGCGTGGCGCCGGCGCGATCCTGCGCCGGGCGGCGGCCGGTGAGGCGCAAGTAGAAGCGCGAGAAATAGGATGGATCTTCAAAGCCCAGCTCGGCGGCCACCTGGGCGGCGGTGGCGTTGGTGTAGCGCAGCAGGCGATGCGCCTCGCGCGCCAGGCGGCGGTGGACCACGTCCATCGGCGAACAGCCCAGCCGCGCGGCGGTGAGGCGCGATAGGGTGCGCGGCGTGGTGCCAAGCGCGCTGGCATAGAACGCCAGGTCGCGATGGCTGCGAAAGTGCACCTCTACCAGTTGGGCAAAGCGATCGAGCCGCGTGTCGGGCGCCGGGCCAGCATCAGGCGCGCCTTGCGCCACGCAGCGCGCCAGGGTTTCGGCCATGGCCAGAAGCAGCGGATCGCCGGTGGTGTGATCGGCTTGAAGGGCGAGCATTTCGGCCGCGAGCCAGGCCGCGCGGCGCGCCGGCGCCCCCTCGAGCGGGGCGGCCTGCCCCTGGGTCAGCGCGCGGCGCAGCGGATCGGCCGGCGCCGGCGCGCGGGCGAGGAAATCGGCACCGAGCGTGACGACATGGCCCACCACATCGGCGGCAAAGCGGAAGCCGTGCACCACGCCGGCCGGCACGATCACCGCCAGGGGACCGGCGAGCGCCTGTTCCACCCCATCAAACGTGATCCGCGCCTGTCCGCTGTGCACCAGCAGCACTTGCACGAAATCGGCATGGCGATGGGGCCTGATTTCCCAATCGTGCAAGGAAGAGCGCGCGGCAATGGTTTCGATATGGGCAAATCCGGCGGCAATCCCACCCTGCTGCTCCCCATGCTGCTCACCGTAGAGGGCATAGCTGGGAATGCGCAGGCTGATCATAGCTTGTCCTGAAAGTGCCATCTTATGTCAGCCCCATGCATTCCCGCAAGGCTCTGCCGATGTCAAGAAAGCAGGGCACGGCAGCCCCGCCCGATGGGCCGCCACGGGAGAGACACGCGCGATGAAAACCCAAGTTGCGATCATTGGTGCCGGCCCCGCCGGGCTGTTGCTGGGCCACCTGTTGCGTGCCGAAGGCATCGAATGCGTGGTGGTGGAACGCCAGACCGGCGACTATGTGCTGGGCCGCATTCGCGCCGGCGTGCTGGAAGCGATCACCGTCAACCTGATGGAGCGGCTGGGCCTGGACGCCCGGCTCAAGGCCGAGGGCCTGGTGGAAGAAGGCTTCAACCTGGCCGATGGCGAACGTCTGATCCGCATCGACGTGGCCAACCTCACGGGCCAGACCGTGACCGTCTATGGCCAGACCGAAGTGACGCGCGACCTGATGGATGCCGCGCCCGAACGCGGGTTGCCGGTGCTCTATGGCGCGAGCGACGTGGCGGTGCACGCGATCGAGAGCGACGCGCCCTACCTCACCTTCACCCACGACGGCCGCGAACAGCGCCTGGACGCGCGCTTCATCGTTGGCTGCGATGGTTTCCATGGCCCCTCGCGCAAGGCCATTCCCGCCAGCGTGGCGCGCGAATACGAGCGGGTCTATCCGTTCGGCTGGCTGGGCATCCTGGCCGACGTGCCGCCGTGCAACCACGAGCTGATCTATGCCAACCACGAGCGCGGCTTTGCCCTGGCCTCGATGCGCAGTTCCACGCGCAGCCGCTATTACGTGGACGTGCCGCTGACCGAAAAGATCGAGGACTGGAGCGACGAGCGCATCTGGGACGAGCTCGCCATTCGCCTGGGCCCCGATGCCGCCGCGCAGATGACGCGCGGCCCCTCGATCGAAAAGTCGATCGCGCCGCTGCGCTCCTATGTGTTCGAACCCATGCGCCATGGCAACCTGCTGTTGTGCGGCGATGCCGCGCACATCGTGCCACCCACCGGCGCCAAGGGCCTGAACCTGGCGGCGAGCGACGTGCACTATGCCGCCCAGGCCCTGAGCGGCTTTTTCAAGCACAACGATGCCGATGCGATCGCCGGCTATTCGGCCAAGGCGCTGGCGCGGGTGTGGAAATCGGAACGCTTCAGCTGGTCTTTGACCAAGCTGATGCACCGCTTCCCCGAAGACGGCCCGTTCGAGCGGGCGATGCAGGTGGCCGAGCTGGACTATATCTCCACCAGCCGCGCCGCGCAGACCAGCATTGCCGAAAACTATGTAGGCCTGCCGGTCTGACCGAGGTTCCGACGCGGGGTGGCTGGCCTCTCTCCGCCACCCCGCGCCGGACAAACATGACCATCGCGACACGAATTTTCCCCGGAATGTGACAGATCGCCGCCTATCGTCACAAGGCCGTCACATACCATAGACACAAGGCCACTGTTGTTTCCCCCCAACAGGCAGGCCCATGCGCCAGATCGACATTCTGCTGACCAACCCGCTGGACGGCGGCCTTGACCCCTTCGCCCATGGCGATCTCAAGGTGGTGTTTCACCCCTGGCACGGGTCGGGCCCCCTGCCCCTGCTCGACGGGCGGCCATGGGCGTTCGTCGACTGGCTGCTGCCCGAGCTTTCTGGCCTGGAACTGTGCCGCCGCCTGCGCGCCGACATGCAGACCGAAGCCGCCCATGTGACCATGGTGCTGGAAGAAGACGATGCCGAGGCTAAGCGCCGCGCGCTGCGCGCCGGGGCAGATGACTATATCCTCGGCCCGATCGACCGTGGCACCGTGCTGGATCGCGTGCTGTCGGTGCAGTTGCCCGAACGTGAGGCCGTGGCGCGCACGCTGCGCCTGGGCGAACTGAGCCTGGACCTGACAGCCCTACAGGCGCGGTGGAAGGACAAGGCAATTGCCCTGATGCCCAATGAACTGCGCCTGCTGCGCTATCTGATGGAACAGCCGGGCCAGGTGTTTTCGCGCCAGCAGCTGATTGCCGCACTGGGCAAGCAGGGCCAGCCGATCGACGAGCGCACCGTGGATGCCTGGGTCAGCCGCCTGCGCCGGGCGCTGCGCGATGCCGGGGCGGGCTATCCGCTGCGCACGGTACGGGCGTTGGGGTATGTGCTGGACAAGCCGTGATGGTCGGGGGCTTTGCCGCCGGTGAGCGGGGGCGGATTATCTGATCACGCTTCCGTTCGGGCTGAGCTTGTCGAAGCCGCCCGGCACCGCTGTGCAAGGCTTCGCACCACCCCCAAACCCCCTCCTCTGAAGAGGAGGGGGCTTTTTGCGGGGCTTGGCTTAGAACTTCGCGCCGGCGCGGATGCCGATCGTGCGCGGCTGGTTCGGCACGATGTAGACGCGGTTGTAGCACGAACCGCAGGCGACATAGCGTGACAGCTGGCCGCGTTCGTCGAACACGTTGGTCGCGAACAGTTCGAGCGAGTACTTGTCCCACTCGCTGCCGATGGCCAGGTTGAACTGCGTGAACGCATCGAGGCGGCCAAGCAGCTGCGCAGGATTGATGGTTTTGCCTGTGCCAGCCTGGATCACCGCCGTGCGCAGATCGGACGCGGCCGAGCTTTGATAGGTGGCGTTGATCTGGCCATAGACCTTGGCCGCACCGACCGGCACGCTGTAGCGCGCCGTGCTGGCCAGCTTCCACTGCGGGGTGATCGGCAGGCGCGTGCCAGCCGGGGCAGCAATAATGTTGCCATCGCCGGTGCAGGTGTAGGTGGGGTCATCGATCGCGCACAGGTTCTTGCGCATCTTGGCGTCGGTGTAAGCACCGCCGAAGTTGAACGAGAAGCCGCCCTTGACCACGTTAGCATCGAATTCCACGCCGCGAATGCGGGCATCGGGGCCGTTGTGGATTTCAGTGAAGCTGTTGGCGCCAAGGTACGAGAACTGGAAGTTCTTCCAGTTCTGCTGATAGATCGCCACGTTGAAGCGCAGCAGGCCATCGAACAGCGTGGTCTTGAGGCCCAGCTCGAAGTTGGTCAGGTAATCGGGCTTGTAGGCTGCCACGTCGGCGCGGCGGTTGATGCCGCCCGGGCGGAACCCGCGCGAAACCGTGGCATAGGCGGTGATGTCGCGATCGGGCTTCCACGTCAGGTTAAAGCGGTAGGTGCCGCCATCGCCCTTGGCGCGCTTGGGCACGACCGAGCCGTTCACGTAATCACCCAGGTTGGTGCACGGGCTGTCACCCACGGCGGGCGGCAGCAGGGTGATGTTGGTTTCGCCCGCCAGCTGCGCATTGCGCAGGGTGAGACCATCGGACGTGTAGCAGCCCGCCACGCCAGTGCGGGTGGAGCCGGCAGCGTTGGGCGGCGGATTGCCGTCAGCACCCTGGTAGAACGCCGGATTGCGGCCGAAACCGAAGAAGCCGATCAGCGAGTTGTCATACTTGAAATAACGGCCGCCGGCCGTTGCCGTCAGGTTGGGCAGAATGTCGTAGCTGACTTCCCCGAACGCGGCATAGTCCTTGTCCACGCGATGCTGCTGCGTCAGCCACAGCGTGCCGGGCTTGCCATTGACCGAGAGCAGGTCTGCCAGACCGGCGACCTGGTAATCCTGGTGGATCAGGTTCGACTGGCGCTGATAGAACAGGCCGCCCACGAACCGCAGCGGCTCGCTGCTGGGCGAGGCAATGCGCAGTTCCTGGCTCATCTTCTTGAAGTGATCCTGGCCAATCACCTGCTGGATCGGCTTGATCTGGTTGCCGGCATTGTCCTTGTAATAGAAATAGCCGGCCAGGCCGCCGACGCCGGAATAGAGCGAGTCATAGGCTTCGGCGTAGTCGGTGTAGTCGCTGGACGAGAAGGTCTTGCGATCGAGATAGGCACCGGCATAGGTGAGATCCCAGCTGCCGATCTTGCCTTCGATGGTAAGCGAGGCCTGGGCAAAGATATCGCGGCGGTATTCGGGCAGGAAATGCTGCACCTGAAGATCGCCCAGCGAGGTATCATAGCCATAGGAACCATGGCTGCGCGTGTCCTGGTACATGATCCCGGGCGTCACGGTCCAGTTGTCGTCAAGATCGACCTTGAGCAGGGCGCGGCCGCCCGAAATCTCGGTGTCGTTGTAGTTCTTCTTGACGAACTGGTTGTTGTTGATGGTGATGCCGCCGGGCTGCGGCAGGAAGCTGCGCGTGCCGGGCACGTTGTCGATATAGCCGGCATCCTTTTCGTAGAAGCCGACAATGCGCAGCGCCGCCTTCTGCGACAGCGGGATGTTGACCATCCCTTCCACCTTGCCGCCGGTGCCGCCCTTGTGGACCTTGTTCAGTTCCACATCCATGCGGCCGTAATAGCCCGAGGTATCGGGCTTGTTGGTGATGATGCGGATCGTGCCGGCTTCCGACGAAGCGCCATAGAGCGTGCCCTGCGGGCCGGCGAGGCTTTCGATGCGGGCGATATCGTAGACATGCACGTCAAGGTTGCCGCCGATCGTGGTGACCGGCTGCTCATCGAGATAGACGCCGACCGAGGGCAGCGAGCCCGAGTGGTTGCCATCCCCGCCCGAGGCAACGCCGCGCATGTAGATGATGTTGGTGCCCGGTGTGCCCGAGCTTTGCGCGACGACGGTCGGCAGCTGCTGGGTATAGCCGTTGAAGTTCGAGACGTTGAGCTGGTCAAGCTTTTGCGTGCCGAGCGCCTGGATCGAAATCGGCACGTTCTGCAGGTTTTCCGAACGCTTTTGCGCGGTCACGATGATGACGTTGCCACCGCCTTGATCGGCCGATGCCTGGGGCGCGGCATCCTGCGCCATCGCGATGCTGGCCGGAGCCAGGAGCGCGGTGCTGGTCATCAGCAGAAAACGCGGGAGACCCGCCGTGGCAATACGCATGCTTAACCCACCCTGTTGCAATTCTTGTGCGTTGGGTGTGCGCTGCGACACGATCGTGCGTCAAGCGGTTACAAACTCCACCAATCGATCACAGATGACCGTGGCAGTTTTGCAACGCATTGCCGGTTTCAGACATAAGTTTGCGGCGCGTCAGGATAGGCATCGAGCACCGGCCCCAGCGCGGCCTTGAGCGGATCGAGCCATGGCTCGAACGGCTGCCAGGCCTGGGTGCCTTCGCGGAAAATCGGCTGTCGCACCTGTTCGGAACTGGCGGTGCGCACGGCCCGCTCGGTCTGGTAGAAGGCCAGGCACGCCGGCTCGAACGGCAGGCCGCAGGCATCGAGCAGCGCGCGCACCTGCGCTTCGGTATCATCGACCATGCGTTCATAGATCACGCGGTGCACGGTGCCGGGCTGCACCGCATCGACATGGGCCATGAGCCGCACGTAATCGGCGTAATAGCGGCCCATGTCCGCCAGATCGTACGAGAAGCCCTGCCCCCGCGCGAAATGCTGCTTGAAGTTGGAAAAGCAGCAACCGAGCGGATGGCGGCGCGCATCGATGATCCGCGCGCGCGGCAGGATCAGGCGGATCAGCGGCACATGCACCCAGTTGTTGGGCATCTTGTCGATGAACAGCGGCCGTTCGGTATGGCGCTGGATGCGCGTGGTGTGCAGATAGCTTTCGCCCATCGCGCGCAATTCATCGGGCGCCAGCGTGGCAAGCCCGGCAGGATAATCGGGCACCTTGCGCGCCAGTTGCGCAATATCGGGCAGTTCGCTGGTGCCCTCGACCTGGCTGTGGCTGGCCAGGATCTGTTCGACCAGGGTAGAGCCGGCGCGCGGCATGCCCAGGATGAAGATCGGATCGGGCGCATCGCACCCAGCCCCGGCGCGCGCGGCAAACAGGTCTGGCGTGGCCGTGGCGATCATCGCATCGACGGTCGTGGTGGTTTCATCGGCCTTGTAGGGAATGCGACGGCGGCGCAGCGCATTGCCCGCAGCATAGTGGGCAAAGGCATCGGCTGCCTGCTTGCGATCTTCGAACGCCTTGCCCAGTGCGAAATCGAGGTGCCAGCGATCTTCGGCATCGAGCGCGGGATCGGCCAGTGCCTGCTGCATCGCGACAATATCGGCATCATCAAAGCGCACTGTCTTGAGATTGGCCAGGCTCCACCACGCTTCACCCAGCCCCGGCATCAGCGCCAGGGCACGGCGATAGGCGGCAATGCCATCGGCCTGGCGGCCCACGGTCTTGAGCATGTGCCCATAGCTCATCCAAACGCGCGGCTGATCGGGCGCTTCGGCAAGCACGCGTTCGTAGAGGGCGAGCGCGGCATCGAACGCGCCGATGCGGCCATTGGCGGCGGCAGCGAGATTGGCATGGCCGAGGTTTTCGGGGTCTTCCTGCGTCACTTGCGCCAGCTGATCCAGCGCCTCTGCCGCGCGGTTGGTGCGATAGAGCACCAGCGCCAGATTGGCGCGCGCCGGGGTAAACGCCGGGTCCAGCTCGATCGCGCGGCGCAACAGATTTTCCGCATCGGCATAGCGGCCGATGCGACCAGCCAGTTCGGCAAACAGCCGGATTGCGCGCACATCAAACGGATCATCCTTGAGCAGCGCGCGCAGCAGCGGTTCTGCCCGGGGCAGGTCATTGGCGTTCATCGCTGCGGCGGCAGCGACAAGGCGCGGATCATAGGCGGGGCGCGGGGCCAGGGTCACAGTGCTCATCAGACCGCACAACAAACATGGTGACGCCGCGCGATCAAGCGTTAGTCTCTGTTGCTACCAGACCCCGGAGGATTTTACGGCGTGAACGAGAAAGCAAAACGTGGTCTTGGTTTCTGGATGACGCTGGCCCTGGTGGTGGGCAACCTGATCGGTTCGGGGATTTACCTGCTGCCGGCAACGCTGGCCCCGCTCGGCGCCAACCAGCTGGCTGGATGGATGGTCACGATTGGCGGATCGCTGTGCATGGCCACGGTCTTTGCCCGCCTTTCCGCCCGCCAGCCGCTGCCGGGCGGGCCGTTTGCCTATGTCATGCAGCAATTCGGGCCGGGCGCGGGTTTTGCCGCAGCCTGGGCCTATTGGACGATGCTGTGGGCGGGCAACGGCGCGGTGGCGGTGGCGGTGGTGTCGAACCTCAGCCTGCTGGTGCCGTGGTTGAGCCACACCCCCGGCGCGCCGGCGGCCGTCGCAGTGGGCGCGGTATGGCTGCTGACGGCGGTCAACATTCGCGGGGTGCGCGGCGCGGGCGATGTCCAGGTGATCACCACGGTGCTCAAGCTCGTGCCGCTGGTCGGGCTGATCGGCCTGGCGCTATGGCTGTTCGCCACCGGCACGCCGCATGTGGCACAGCCGCCCGTGCCGCTTTCGCCCACGCTTATCGCCAGCGCTGCGGGCCTCACCTTCTGGGGATTCCTCGGGCTGGAATCGGCCACCGTGCCATCGGACAAGGTGGAGAACGCCGGCAGCGTGGTGCCGCGCGCCACCTTGTGGGGCGTGGCGCTGGCCGGCGCGGTGTACCTGGGCATCGCACTGGCGTTCCAGGCCTATATGCCACAGGGCGCAGCGGCGGCCTCCCCCTCGCCCGTCGCGGAATTCCTGGGCCGGCGGCTGGGCGGCGATATTTCGGGCGTAGTGGCGATCTTTGCCGCGATCAGCGCGTTCGGCACGCTCAATGGCTTTATCCTGGTCCAGGGCGAAGTTCCCTGGGCCATGGCGCGCGACGGGCTGTTTCCCGCCTGGTTCGGCAAGGAAACCAAGGCCGGCACGCCGATCAACGCGCATCTGGTGTCGTCGGGCCTGCTGACGGTGATCACGCTGCTCAACTATGGCCGCGACATGGGCAACCTGTTCACCTTCATCGCCTCGATCAGCCTGGCGGCGGGCATGCTGACCTATATCGCCACCATGGCCTCGGCCATGCGCCTGCTGCGCGATGAACCCTGGGTGGTGGCGCTGGCCGTGCTGGCCGCAGCGTTCAACGTCTGGGCGCTGTGGGGCCTGGGGCTGGAAGCGATTGCCTATGGCCTGGTGCTGGTGGCGCTGGGGCTGCCGGTCTACCTGGCAGTGCGGTGGCGGAAGGGTAAGATGGCGTCAGCCGGGGCTTGATGAGGGGTCCTACTTTTCAATGATTTGCGCGAGACATCTCACCACCCCCAACCCCCTCCTCTGAAGAGGAGGGGGCCTTTTTGTTGCGCGCTTACCGGTGCAGCATTTTCCACAGCAGCGAGCGGTCGCGGATGATTTCGGCCGCAGCATTGTGGCCCGGTGCGCCGGTCACGCCGCCGCCCGGGTGCGTGCCCGATCCGCACATATAGAGGCCCTTGATCGGCGCGCGATAGTCGCCATGGCCCAGCACCGGACGCGCGGCCCACAGCTGTTCCAGGCTCATACGGCCATGGAAGATATCGCCGCCAATCAGGCCGAACTTGCGTTCCAGATCGAGCGGCGAGTGAATCTGGCGGGCGATCACCGCGTTCTTGAAGTTGGGCGCGTGTTCGGTGATCGTGTTGATCACGTGATCGGCCACATCCTCGCGCACATCGTCCCAGCTGCGGCCATCGGGCAGTTGCGGGCTGAACTGCTGGCAGAACAGGCTGGCGACATGGGCGCCTTCGGGGGCCAGGGTCTTGTCCACCGTGCTGGGGATCTTGATTTCGACGATCGGCTTTTTCGACCAGCCATGCACGCGCGCATCGTCATAGGCCTGGTCCATATAGTCCATGCCCGGCGCGATGATGATGCCGGCGGTGTGGTGTTCGGCCTGCTGCTTGCCCGGCAGCACGGTGAAATCGGGGAGTTCCGACAGCGCCACGTTCATGCGGAACGTGCCCGAGCCGGTCTTGTACCCGTCCATGGCGCGGGCAAAATCGGGCGCCAGGTCGCTGCGATCGACCAACTGGCGATAGAGCAGCGCGGGGCCGACGTTGGCGGCAATGATCGGGGCATAGAGTTCATCGCCGCCTGCCAGCTTGACTCCGGCAGCCTTGCCGTTGTTGATCAGGACTTTGTCCACCGGGCTTTCCAGGCTGATTTCTACCCCGGCGAGGGCGCAGGCCTTGGCCATGGCCTGGGTGATCGCGCCCATGCCGCCGACCGCATGGCCCCAGGCGCCCAGCTTGCCGTTGACCTCGCCAAACACGTGGTGGAGCAGGACATAGGCCGAGCCGGGCGTCGATACGCCGGCAAAGTTGCCGACCACGGCGTCAAACCCGAACGCAGACTTGACGTGATCATCCTCGAACCAGCTATCGAGGAAATCGCGCGCGGAACGGGTGAAGATGTTGAGCAGGTCGCGCTGCGCGGCCAGGTCCATCTTGGCGAGCGGCCAGCCCTGCTTGGCCGCTGCTGCCAAGGCGTGCAGCCCGCCACCCAGGTTGGGCGGGCATTTCAGCGAGAGATCGCGCAGCACCTGCGCCACCTTTTCCAGCGCAGCATCATAATGCGGATAGGCCGCAGCATCCTTTTGCGAAAAGCGCGCGAACTCCGCCTGCGTGCGCTCGGCACCGCCACCCAGCTTGAGATAGGTATCGGCAAACGGGAAGAAGTTGCTGATCTGGCGTTCGAGCACGCGATAGCCGTGATCGGCCAGCTTCATGTCGGCAATCACCTGCGGGCGCAGCAGGCTGACGGTGTAGCTGGCGGTGGAATTGCGGAAACCGGGATGAAATTCCTCGGTCACGCAGGCGCCGCCAACGATATCGCGCCGCTCCAGCACGCGCACTTTCATGCCGGCCTTGGCGAGGTAGAATGCACAGACCAGGCCGTTGTGGCCGCCGCCGATGATCAGGGCGTCGTAGCGGTTGCTCATCGTGTGGGTTCCTTCGTGGGATCAAAAGATACTGTTGTTGATGGCATCGTCACCCCGGACTTGATCCGGGGTCCAGCTGGAATGCTGGCACAGCGCCGGAAAAGAAGCGGGACCCCGGATCAAGTCCGGGGTGACGACGAAAAGGTTTAGCGCCTGCTCCACCCTTCGGCAGGCTGATGATGCAGCCGTGCCTCGGGAATCAAGGTGCGGATCTTGCGGGCAAAGCTGCGCAGACACACTTCGCTGCGGCCGATCGGACCGGCGCCATAGCGGGCCGATTGCATGCCCTGCTGCACGTTGGTGATCAGCCAGGTATCCTCGGCATTGACGACGCGGTTGATCCGCCAGTTGGCATAGCGCACCAGCTTCATCGTGCGCCGCTGTTCGGGTGGGGTTTCGCTGTCGGGCAAGGAAAAGACCATTTCGCGCAAGGTACAGGTGGTCGGCGATGTCGGCAGCCACTGCATGAAATCGATCTGATCGGCATAGATGTCGAACGCCATGTTGGGCCACAGCTTGTAATAGAGCCAGCGCCGCTGCGCCACATCGGGCAGATGCGGCACGCGCGGCAGGTGCGTCTGATAGAACCGCTCCCAGAAATGCGGACTGGGCGCATCGACCAGATCGCCCTTCATGCGATCGACCCAGGGCTCTGCCGAAATCTCGTAAGACTTGCCAAAGATGCGCGAAAGGCCGCCGTGGGCCACGGGAATGTGCAGGTTGTCGGAATAGTTATCGCCGACGTTCTTCCAGTTCACGACGCGGCTGCGTTCGCGCACATCGCCCATGCGGCGCATGTCGGCCAGGCGATAGGGCGCCACTTCCGCCGCGTAGGGCGCCATCATCTCGGCCACCGAGGGGAAGCCGTGATCCTCAAGCCGCACGAAGACAAAGCCGTGCCACACTTCCAGATCGACCGGCACCAGTCCGTTCTGCGCCAGATCGAGCGCGGGATAATCGCGCTTCATCGGCACACCGGTCAGCCGCCCATCGGTTTCATAGGTCCAGGCGTGATAAGGGCACACCAGCTTGCGCGCGCAGCCCGCTGCGCCATCGACCAGGCGCATGGCGCGGTGGCGGCACAGGTTGTGAAATGCGCGCAGGCCGCCGTCCTCGCCCCGGATGACGATGACGTTCTCGCCGCAATAGGCCAGGCTGCGCCAGGCGCCGGGCTGGTCCAGATCGCTGGCGTGGCACACGATCTGCCACGAGGGGCGGATGATCCGTTCCATCTCCAGCGCGGCAAATTCGGGATCGCGATAAATCCAGCCCGGCAGGCTCCAATCGGCATCGGGATCGGGCGCGGCGCCGTCACCGGCGCATTGCGCCATCGTCAAATGGCGGTGTTCATCAAGGGCAAGATCGGCCATGGGTGACTCCCCGCGTGATTTCTTATTGAACGATCGTACAACAACCATCGGGAAGTGCAAGATGCAAGGTGTCGATCCCCGGCCTGGGCGCGTTCCGCGTGCCGCCACCCCCGCCCGTGCCGCCGCCACAGATCGCGCGCTGCCACGCCGGGCCGAACCCGATGCGCGCCGCCACAGCCTGATAGAGGCGGCGATGCGCGTGCTGGCCCGCGCCGGTGCCAATGGCGCCAGCGTGCGCGCGATTGCCCAGGAGGCCGGCGTATCGCCTGGCCTGGTCGGCCACTATTTCAGCGGGATCGATGCGCTGATCGCCGAAACCTATACCCACGTCGATGCCATGGTGACGCAGGCACTCAATGCGGCGGTGGCAGCCGCGCCCAGCGAACCGCGCGCGCAGCTTGAGGCATTCGTCACCGCCAGCTTTACCGCACCGATTGCCCAGCCGGCCTTGCTGGCCACGTGGATCGCGTTCTGGAGCCTGGTGACCAGCCAGCCGCAGATCGCCCGCCAGCACGACGAGCAATATGCCGGCTATCGCGCCCGGCTGGAGCAGTTGCTGCGCGCCGCCGGGGTGGCTGAGGGTGACTTGCGCCACGCCGCCATTGCGGTGACGGCGTTGGTGGACGGGTTGTGGCTGGAGCTGTGCCTGTCGCCGCAGTGCTTTTCGAGCGAGGAAGCCGGGGCGATTGCGCGGCGGTTTCTGGGGACGGTGTGTGGAGATATGGTGGGCGAGTAACGCCCACCAAGGCCCAAGCTGGACCCCGGATCAAGTCCGGGGTGACGTTAAATATCTGCAGTTTAATTATTTCTTCGTCACCCCGGACTTGATCCGGGGTCCAGCTTAGTGTCGTGTCCCAAGTCCTCATCAAAGCACGCTAAGTTGCTGAATCAATCTGGCAGTTCGTCTAGTTTGCTGCCGCCGAGGAAGATTGCGGATCAATGCCTGCTGCGTTGCTATTATCGCCACCCTGCGTTTGTCTTTCCAAACTTGCAGGACGCGAGGGGAACTGAATGCCCGATAGGTAGGTTGCCCGCCGTTGAGCAACACACGGCGCATCGCCCGAATTTGTGAAATGTGGCGCTGCGCGAACCAATGCGCCTGCGGGCTGTGGCACTTCATAAGTCGCGCATAGTTCGCTTGCCGGCTAGCCCGGTATTCGTTCCACCTGGGGTCTTGTTCGCGCAATCTCCGGCTCATGTAAATCTTCCTGAGCTACCTCGTTGACAGCTACAGTAGCGCTCTCACTCCACCACCCCCAGCCCCCTCCTCTGAAGAGGAGGGGGCTTTTGTTTCAGATTTACTTCGACAGGTCGGTGAACAGGCTGGTGAAGTACACTACGCCTGGCGCAACGTTTGACAGGGGCACGCGTTCATTCAGGCCGTGGGCGAATTCTTCGCTGTCCTTGATCAGCACGGGGCTGGCGCCATAGGCATCCACGCCGTTGACGCGATACCACATCGAGTCCGAGGCGCCCGAGGCTTGGGCCGGGATCACGGCAATGCCGGGATAGGCGAGGTGAATGGCCTTGTTTGCCGCGTTGACGAAATCGGGCCGCATCGGGCTGGCCGGTGACGGGGTGGAGCCTTCGGTCACGTCACTGAACTTGACCACGGGCATGTTCGCCACCTTGGCCAGTTCGGCCATGATGTCTTCGCGCTTGTGGCCGGGGAAGATGCGGCAGTTGATGTTGGCCGTGGCGCGCTGCGGCAGCGCGTTCAAGGCGTGGCCGCCGTTGACCATGGTGGGTACGCAGGTGGTTTCGATGCGGCCGATAAATTCAGGCAAGCTGCGCAGCGTGGCGATGGCATCGGCATCGGTGGGATCGGCCGCGAACGAACGCATGGCGCCGGCAACCTTGGGATCGGGCGTGATCTTGGCGGCGCTTTCGAAGAACGCCTTGGTCAGCGGGCTTTGTTCGGGGGTAAAGTGATAGGCGCCGATGTTGACCAGCGCCTGGCTGAGCTGGACAATCGCGTTGTCCTTGCGCGGGGCCGAGCTGTGGCCGCCGGGGTTGGTCACTTCCAGCTGGAAATCGGCATAGTTCTTTTCCGCGCCGTCCCAGGTCCAGGCCAGCGGCTTGCCGGTGTCTTCGGCCAGCATGCCGCCGCCACCATCGACGTTGATGACCAGGCCCGCTTGGCCTTTGAGCCGTTCGGCAATCAGGCGGCTGGTCTTCATCGTGGTTTCTTCATCGCCCGAAAAGGCGATCACGATCGTGCGCTTGGGCTTGTAGCCCTTGTGGCGCATCTCGATAAGCGTGGAGACCGCGAGCGCGGCGTTGAACTTCATGTCGAGCGCGCCGCGCCCGAACAGATAGCCGTTTTCAACCACCGGCACGAAGGGATCGCGCTGCCAATCGGCGCGCTTGGCCTCCACCACGTCCATGTGGCCCGACAGCACCAGCGGCTTGAGACTGGGATCGCTGCCCTTCCACGTGGCGATCAGGTAAGCGGTATCGTCAACCGGGACGATGTCGATGTCTGCCGGCGCCCAGCCGGCCTTGACCAGCGCGTCGCGATAGAGTGCCGCCACCTTGGGCGTTTCGTTGCCCGGCCCCTGGACCGAGCGCATGGCGATGCTCTGCTTGGACAGCTCGAGAGTCTGGGCTTCGGCCTCGGCATGGGAATTGCCGGCGGCAAGCGCGGGCGTGCTGGCAAGCGCCACGGCGGCAACGCTCAGAATGGCAGGCGAAACCAGGTGCAACGTCAGTTTCATGTGGGGGGCACTCCTTCTGGGCGCGGAACCTGATACCGATCGGTTTCGCACACAACCTTTTTTGCGATGCCAGATGTGCAAAACCCCGGCGCCCATGGGGCACCGGGGCTTGCGCCTGCCGCAGCAGAGTGTGGATCAGCCCTTGACCTTGGACGTATCGAACGTGCCGAGACCGGGCTTGAAGCTCTTTTCATCGAGGAACTGGCGCGTGGCTTCCTTGCGGGCGGCCACGCCACCATAGCTGTGCAGCGCTTCCTGGGCGCGGATCAGATAGTCTTCGGCGTTTTCATAGGTCATGTCGATCATGCGACGCACGGCCCACTTGGTGGCGCGCAGGGCATGGCCGTCCTTCTTGAGCAGCGCCTCGGCAATCTCGGTCACGCGGGCCTTGAGCTGGGCGTGGGGCACGGATTCGGTAACCAGCCCTTGCGCCGCCGCCTGCGGACCGGTGAGGTTTTCACCCATCATGGCGTGATAGATCGCCTTGCGCAGCGGCATGAGATCGGCCGCCACCTTGGACGCGCCGCCGCCCGGCAGGATGCCCCAGTTGATTTCCGACAGGCCGAACTGCGCATCGTCGGAAGCGACGGCGATATCGCACGCATAGAGCGGGCCATAGCCGCCGCCGAAGCACCAGCCGTTGACCATGGCGATCGTGGGCTTTTCATACCAGCGCAGGCGGTTCCACCAGCGATAGGCTTCGCGCTGCGACTTGCGGATCGCCCACAGGCCCTGCGCTTCGGTTTCGCGGAAGTATTCCTTGAGATCCATGCCGGCCGACCAGGCATCGCCCTCGCCCGACAGCACCAGCACGCCCACGTCGTCACGGAATTCGAGTTCTTCGATCACCTTGAGCATCTGGCGGTTGAGCTTGGGGCTCATGCAGTTGCGCTTTTCCGGGCGATTGAAACGCACCCAGGCGATGCGGTTCTCGATCGTGACGGCAACGGTATCCTCTTCCGCGCGAACGGCCTGTTCGTCTGCCATGCTCTTGTCCTTTCTGGTCTTGATCTTGCGAATTGGGAGAAATCGGATTTTTTGTTTCGTCACCCCGGACTTGATCCGGGGTCCCGCTTTGCTGGTCGCAAGGAAAGAAGCGGGATCCCGGGTCAAGCCCGGGATGACGAGGGGATGGAACGGTTAAATCGGGAAGTGGCCGGGCTGGGTTTCCATGGTGATCCAGCGCAGTTCGGTGAAGCTGTCGATGCCGGCCTTGCCGCCAAAGCGGCCGTAGCCCGAGGCGCCGACGCCGCCGAAGGGCATCTGTGCTTCATCGTGCACGGTGGGGCCGTTGACGTGGCAGATGCCCGAATGGATCTGGCGCGCCACGCGCAGGCCGCGCGCGGTGTCGCGAGTGAATACCGCGGCCGAGAGGCCATATTCGCTGTCGTTGGCCAGTTCGATGGCATGGGCTTCATCGCGGGCATGAATCACGCCGACCACCGGGCCGAAGCTTTCATCGCGGAAGAGCTTCATGCCCTGCGTCACGCCATCGACGACATGGGCGGGCATCAGCACGTTGTGCGTGGTGTCACCACCGGTCAGCAGCGTGGCGCCATGGTCGAGCGCGTCCTGCACCAGGCTTTGGCAATGGGCCACAGTCTTGGCATCGACCACCGCGCCCAGCGGGGTCTTGCCCTCGCGCGGGTCACCCACGGCCAGGGTTTCGACCTTGGCCTTGAACCGCTTGGCAAATTCGGCAGCCACGGCCTCGACCACGATGATCCGCTCGGTGCTCATGCAGATCTGGCCCTGGTTCATGAAGGCGCCGAACGCGGCGGCCTTGACCGCTTCATCCAGATCAGCATCTTCCAGCACGATCAGCGGCGCCTTGCCGCCCAGTTCGAGCAGGCAGGGCTTGAGGTGGCCGGCCGCGCGCGTGGCGATGATCTTGCCCACGGCGGTGGAGCCGGTGAAGTTGATGCGCTTGACCTGCGGCGCATCGATCAACGCGCCGACCACGGCTCCGGCATCGGCCGGGGCATTGGTGACGACCTGGACCACGCCTTCGGGGAAGCCGGCCTCGGCAAAGGCCTCGATGATCAGGGCATGGGTGCGCGGGCACTGTTCCGATGCCTTGAGGATCACGGCGTTGCCACAGGCCAGCGGCACGGCGATGGCGCGCACGCCCAGGATGATCGGCGCATTCCACGGAGCGATGCCCAGGATCGTGCCGACCGGTTCGCGCAGCGCCATGGCCAGGCAGCCGGGCTTGTCGGACGGAATCACTTCACCAGCGATCTGCGTGGTAAGGGCCGCCGCTTCGCGCACTATGCTGGCTGCCAGGCCCAGGTTGAAAAGCGCCCAGCCCTTGGTCGCGCCGATTTCGCCCATCATCGCCTCGACAAAGGCATCGGCGCGCGCTTCGAGCGCGGCGGCAGCCTTCATCAGCACGGCGCGGCGGGCATTGGGGCCCAGCGCAGCCCACGCGGGAAAGGCAGCGGCCGCCTTGGCCGTGATCGCGGGAATGTCGGCCGCCTGCATGGCCTGCGCCGAGGAGGCCACCGTACCATCAAGGGGATTGCGCCGTTCGAACTGCATCGTGAGTCTCCCAATTATGTTATGGTTTATAGCAATCATCCCGGGAGCCTGCAACACGGGACTGTCATCCGTGGCCAAGGCGTGCCCGAAAGGGTAAGCCCCCACCCTGTCATTTCGCCTAGGCGAACGGGCTTAGCAGTTTGCAAATTGCGCATCAGCGCCAACCGGTTGCAGATGTTTCAATCAGGTTTTTCTGTTTATTTCCATAATTTTGACCCGTATCCATAGTTCCATGGGGGAAACAGCGTTTCCTGCAAGCGCGTTAACAATTGCATTATATGCAACTGTATACCAAATTTTCGCACTTGCGCTTTTGCGCTGCGGCAGACAAAAGGGACGGGCCTTTCAGGCATCCTCTCCCAAACTATCCAAGGGCCGCCCATCTGGTGCGGCCTTTTTTTTCGTCTGGTTTTGCCGAGCAAAAGGCCGCGTATTGTTCCTAGGATCAATGGCGCGCGGGCCGGCAAACGACCATCGTGGCGAGGCCGAGCCGGGGGGCATGTGGCAGCAAAGCCGCATGGTTCAGGCCCAAGCCAAAAAATATAACGAACGCGGATGACGGCGCCATGCGGCCCGATCATAAGGGCGGCCGGCCCTGGACCGTCACGAGAGGATAAAGCCAAGTGCACGTGAGAGTTGCAAAATCCCGTTCCGTTCTGTTGGCGTCGCTTGCGCCTGCCGCGCTGGTTTCGGCCGCACTCGGGCAGGCCCTGCCGAGTGCAGCCTGGGCGGCCGAGGCACCTGATGCGGGTGATGGCGGCGCGACCATCGTGGTGACGGGTGAAGGCCTGGGGCAAAGCCCGGCGGCTCCGGCTTATGATACCCAGACCATCTCCGCCGCGCAGCTTCAGGCTACGGCATCGGGGCGAATCGATGATGCGCTGCTCTCGGCCGCCGGCGTGCAACAGTTTCGCCGTTCAGACAGCCGCGCGTCCAACCCTTCGGCGCAGGGCATCACGCTGCGCGCGCTGGGTGGCAATGCCACCAGCCGCACGCTGGTGCTGCTCGATGGCGTACCGATGGCCGACCCGTTCTTCGGCTATATCCCGATGACCGCGATCGATCCCGAACGGTTGGCCAGCGTGCGCGTGCAGCGCGGCGGCGGCTCGGGCGCGTTCGGCGCCGGCGCGGTGGCCGGTACCGTGGACATGACCAGTGCGGGGGCGCAGAGCCTGGGCCTGCTCAATGCGCAGGGCATGGTCGATGATCGGGGCGAGACGTCGCTTTCGGCAGCGCTTGCCCCCAAGCTCGGCCAGGGCTTTGCCGTCGTCACCGGCCGGTGGGACCGGGGCCAGGGGTTCTGGACCACGCCGGAAAGCCAGCGCGTGCCGGCCAGCGTGCGGGCGC
Organism: Novosphingobium sp. SG754; assembly: GCF_013149315.1. Classification (NCBI taxonomy): domain Bacteria; kingdom Pseudomonadati; phylum Pseudomonadota; class Alphaproteobacteria; order Sphingomonadales; family Sphingomonadaceae; genus Novosphingobium; species Novosphingobium sp. SG754. The sequence goes on from NZ_JABGCC010000004.1 coordinate 355,013, forward strand.
GCTATGACAGCTGGTCAACCGGCGTGCGCGCCGTGGCGCCCTTGACGCCGGACGTCGAATTGCAGGCCCGCGTCGCTGCATTCGAAGACAACCGCACGCTGCGCTTTGCCGGCGCCGACAATGGCATCAGCGGGCAGGACGCCAGCCTGCGCCTGGTTGGCCGTGGGGCGTGGCAGTTCGATGCGCTGGCCTATGTCCAGACGCGCGATTTCCACGCCGTGACGGTCAGTTCCACCAGCTTCAAGAAGACGCTGGACCAATACGCCACGCCATCCACTGGCCTGGGCGGCAAGCTGGAACTGCGGCCGCCGGTGGGCGGTGGCCACGTGCTCAAGCTGGGCACCGACTGGCGCCGGGCCGAGGGCGAGACCAAGGAAAATGCGCTGTCGGCGGCAACCGGCCTGGTCACGGCACGGCGCCGCGCCGGCGGGCACACCGATGACGTCGGCTTTTTCATCGAGGACGACTGGACGCTGGGGACGCTGGTGCTGACCGCCGGCGGGCGCGCCGATCGCTGGGCGATCACCCAGGGCCATTATGAGGAGCGCAACGCTGCCGGCGTGGTGACCAGCACATCGGCCACCGATCCGGCCGTTGCCGCGCGCAGCGGCTGGCAGGGCAGCTGGCGCGCTGGCGCGATGCTCAATGCCGCATCATGGGCGGCGCTGCGCGGCGCGGCCTATACCGGGCTGCGCCTGCCCACGCTCAACGAACTGTATCGTTCGTTCACGCTGGCCGCCCCCAATGGCAATGGCGGCGTGTCGCTGACCACCACGCAGCGCAATCCCACGCTCAGGAACGAGCGCCTGCTGGGCTTTGAAGCAGGCATCGACCTGACCCCGGCCAAGGGCGTGATGCTGTCGGTCACCGCGTTCGACAACAAGGTGAAGGATGCGATCGCCAACGTGACGCTGTCGTCCACCGGCAATACCACGGTGCGCCAGCGCCAGAACGTGGCCGCCGTCCATGCGCGCGGCGTGGAACTGGGCGCCGAGGTGACTGCAGGCACGGTGTCATTCAACGGCAGCCTGGCGTGGACCGATGCCAAGGTGGAAGCGCCGGGCACCGCGCTGAATGGCATGCGCCCGGCGCAGACGCCGCGCATTGCCGCCAGCGGCACGCTCGCCTGGCACCCCGCCCCGCACTGGACCGGGGCGCTGACCCTGCGGCACGTGGGCCTGGCCTATGAAGACGATCTGCAAACCGCGCCGCTGCGCGCGGCCACCACGCTCGATGCCTTTGCCCAGGTCCCGCTGACCAGCTGGGCCAGCCTGGTGCTGCGCGGCGAAAACCTGTTCGATACCACGATCGTCACGCGCAATTCGGGCGGCACGATCGATATCGGCACGCCGCGCACGCTGTGGGCCGGCCTGCGAATTGGGATGCGGTAAGCGCGCCGGGCCAGCGCTTTCACGAAAGGCCCTTCGACAGGCTCGGGGCGAACGGGGTTCTGGACTATCAGACCGTTCAGGCTGAGCCTGTCGCAGCCCGGCTGCTGCACATCCAGCCTGCAATCGTATTCTATCCTGCGACGGGCAGACACATCCAGGATTTGCGCCTAGCGTTCCAGCCGTGGGCAGACGCGCAAGGGCAGCGCGCACGGCCTTGGGGGATGGGCTTTTGCACCGGGCGATCATACGCAAGACCAGGGCCGCAGGCGGCCATGACGAAGGCCTGTGGGCCGGCGCGATTTCCACCAATCTGGTGACGGGCAAAACTCTGCGCTTGTCGGCGGGGGCAAGGCTGGCTTACCCCTGGCAACGGGAGGTCGCAGCCGGTGCATGCCAGGCTGCGGCAACAAGCCGCTGGCCGGGGGCCGCGTGTCGCAAGGGGGCGGCGCCGGATCTGCGTGACACGGGGGCAGGAGCCACAGGAAGGCCGGGATAACCGGCCTGGTCCATGTTGCGCCCGCAAGCGCGCAGCACGGCACGGCCCAAGCAGGTGGAGCAATAGCCATGAGCCTCGAAATCACGTCCAAGGTTGCCGAGATCGACGCCCACATCATCGATGTGCTGCGGCACCGCGTGGGCAAGGATGAACGGGCCGCCAAGCCCCACGACTGGTACACCGCCACCTGCCTGGCGCTGCGCGACGTGATCATCGATCGCTGGATGGAATCCACCCGCAAGACCTATGACCAGGGCGGCAAGCGGGTTTACTATCTCAGCCTGGAATTCCTCATCGGCCGGCTGCTGCGCGACGCGCTGTCGAACCTGGGCCTGACGCGCGAAATGGAAAAGGCGCTGGCCAGCCATGGTTTTGACCTGGCCGCGCTGGAAGAGCTGGAACCCGATGCGGCGCTGGGCAACGGCGGCCTGGGCCGCCTGGCTGCCTGCTTCATGGAAAGCCTGGCGAGCCTGGACATTGCCGCCTACGGTTATGGCATCCGCTATGTGAACGGCATGTTCCGCCAGCGCATCGACGATGGCTGGCAGGTGGAACTGCCCGAAACCTGGCTGAGCCACGGCAACCCGTGGGAGTTCGATCGCCGCGAAAGCGCCTATATGATCGGCTTTGGCGGCGAGGTGATCGACAACGGCGATGGCGTGGAATGGCGCCCGCATGAAAAGGTCGAGGCGAGCGCCGTCGATACGCCCGTGGTGGGCTACAAGGGCAAGCGGGTGAACACCCTGCGCCTGTGGACCGCCAACCCGCTCGATCCCATCCGCCTCGACGCGTTCAACGCCGGTGACCACGCTGGCGCGCTGGCCGAGCAGGTGCGCGCCGATGCCCTGGTGCGCGTGCTCTATCCGGCCGACAGCACGCCGGCCGGCCAGGAACTGCGCTTGCGCCAGGAATACTTCTTCACCTCCGCCTCCATCCAAGACATCGTGCGCCGCCACGCGCAATACCATGGCGATGTGCGCACCCTGCCCGAAAAGGCCGCGATCCAGCTCAACGACACGCACCCCAGCGTGGCCGTGGCCGAACTGATGCGCATCCTGGTGGATATGTACGGGCTTGAGTTCAACGAGGCCTGGGACGTGACCAAGCGCACGGTGGGCTATACCAACCACACCCTGCTGCCCGAAGCGCTGGAAAGCTGGCCGCTGCCGCTGTTCGAACGCCTGCTGCCGCGCCACATGCAGATCATCTATGCGATCAACAGCCGCGTGCTGCGCGAAGCGCGCAAGGCCGGGCTGGACGACCGTGCGATCGCCGCGATCAGCCTGATCGACGAGGGCGGCGAGCGGCGCGTGCGCATGGCCAACCTGGCCTTCGTGGGCGCGCATTCGATCAACGGCGTGGCCGCGCTGCATACCGAGCTGATGAAGACCACGGTGTTTGCCGATCTTCACGCCCTTTATCCCACGCGCATCAACAACAAGACCAACGGCGTCACCCCGCGCCGCTGGTTGCAGCAGTGCAACCCGCGGCTGGTGGGCGTGATCAAGGACGCAATCGGCGATGCGTTCCTCGACGATGCCGAAAAGCTGTCCGATCTCAACGCGATGGCCGATGACGCGCAGCTTGGCGAACGCATTGCCGAGGTAAAGCGCGCCAACAAGGTGGCGCTGGCCGGGCATATCAAGCAACTGACCGGCGTCAGGATCGATCCCGATGCCCTGTTCGACGTGCAGATCAAGCGCATCCACGAATACAAGCGCCAACTGCTCAACCTGATCGAAACAGTCGCGCTCTATGATCAAATTCGCAGCCACCCGGAACGCGACTGGACCCCGCGCGTAAAGATCTTTGGGGGCAAGGCGGCGTCGAGCTATCACAACGCCAAGCTGGTCATCAAACTGGCCAACGACATTGCCCGCCGCGTCAACTCCGATCCTTCGGTCGGGGGCCTGCTCAAGGTGGTGTTCGTGCCCAACTACAACGTGACCCTGGCCGAACGCATCATCCCTGCCGCCGATCTTTCGGAACAGATTTCCACGGCCGGGATGGAAGCATCGGGCACCGGCAACATGAAGTTCGCGCTTAACGGCGCGCTCACGATCGGCACGCTCGATGGCGCCAACATCGAGATCAAGGACCGCGTGGGCGATGACAACATCGTGATCTTCGGCAAGACCGCCGAGGAAGTGGCGGCGATCCGCGCCGATGGCTATAACCCGCGCGCCGTGATCGAGGGCAGCCGCGAGTTGCAGCAGGCGATCTCGGCCATTGCCAGCGGCGTGTTCTCGCCCGACGATCCGCACCGCTATGCCGGGCTGATGGGCGGGCTCTATGACAGCGACTGGTTCCTGGTTGCGGCCGATTTCGACGCCTATCACGCCGCGCAGCGCGGGGTCGACGCGCGCTGGGCCAACCAGCCGGCGTGGCGCGCCAGCGCCATCCGCAACATCGCCAACGTGGGCTGGTTCTCGTCCGATCGCACGATCGGCGAATATGCCCGCGACATCTGGGGAGTGTGACATCCTGAGCCTGCACCCCCCGGCCGAGGCAATCACGGCGCTGCTTGACGGCACCCATGCCGATCCGTTTTCCCTGCTGGGGGTGCATCCCGGCCCGCAAGGTGCCTTTGCCCGCGCCATTTTGCCCGGCGCCGAACGGGCAGAAGCGTTCGCCCTTGACGGGACGTCGCTGGGCGTTCTGAAACGTGTCGATCCGCGCGGCCTCTTCGAAGGGCCAGTGGCCGGGTCACCGCAGCCGGTGCGCTATGCCTGCCAGGCCGGGCAACATAGCTGGCAGGTGACCGATCCCTATTCGTTCGGGCCGGTGCTGGGCCCGGTGGATGATTTCCTGATCGGCCAGGGCACCCACCACCGCCTGTTCGACAAGCTGGGCGCCCACGTGATCGATCACGAAGGCGCACGCGGCGTGCACTTTGCCGTCTGGGCGCCCAACGCCCGGCTGGTGAGCGTGGTGGGCGATTTCAACGATTGGGATGGCGCCCGCCACCCCATGCGCCGCCGCAGCGACACGGGGATCTGGGAACTGTTCCTGCCCGACATCGGCGGCGGGCGGCCCTACAAGTATCGCATCGTGGCGAGTGATGGCACGGTGCAGCCGTACAAGGCCGATCCCTATGCCCTGGCGGCAGAACTGCGACCGCACACTGCCTCGATCACGCTCGACGCCCCGCCCCACGCCTGGGGCGATGCTGAACACCGCGCGTTCTGGGAGAAGGCCGATCCGCGCCGCCAGCCAATCTCGATCTATGAGGTCCATGCCGGATCGTGGCGCAAGCCCGGTGACGGGCGCGAGTTCTACAGCTGGGACGAACTGGCTGACCAGTTGATCCCCTATGCCGTCGACATGGGCTTTACCCATATCGAGTTCCTGCCGGTGTCAGAGCATCCCTATGACCCGAGCTGGGGCTATCAGACCACCGGGCTCTATGCCCCGTCGGCCCGGTTTGGCGAGCCGATGGGCTTTGCCCGCTTTGTCGATGGCGCGCACCGCGCCGGGCTGGGCGTGCTGATCGATTGGGTGCCGGCGCATTTTCCCACCGACGCGCATGGCCTGTCGCGGTTCGATGGCACCGCGCTCTATGAACATGAAGACCCGCGCCAGGGGTTCCACCCCGATTGGAACACCGCGATCTACAATTTCGGCCGGCGCGAGGTGCGCGATTTCCTGATCAACAATGCGCTGTTCTGGGCCGAACGCTATCACGTCGATGGGCTGCGCGTGGATGCGGTCGCCTCGATGCTGTACCGCGATTATTCGCGCAAGAGCGGCGAATGGATTCCCAATGCCCAGGGCGGGCGCGAGAACTGGGAAGCGGTCGATTTCCTGCGGGCGATGAACCAGGCGGTCTATGGCACCTGCCCCGGCGTGATGACCATGGCCGAGGAATCGACCAGTTGGCCCGGCGTCACCCAGCCCGCGCTGGACGAAGGCGAGCGGCCGAGCAGCCTGGGCTTCGGCTTCAAGTGGAACATGGGGTTCATGAACGATACCCTGCGCTACATGGCGCGGGACCCAGTTCACCGCCGCTATCACCACAACGAGATCACCTTCGGGCTGGTCTATGCCTTCACCGAAAACTTCGTGCTGCCGATCAGCCATGACGAAGTGGTCCACGGCAAGGGCAGCATGCTGGGCAAGATGGCCGGCGATGACTGGCACAAGTTTGCGAACCTGCGCGCCTATTACGGGATGATGTGGGGCTATCCCGGCAAGAAGCTGTTGTTCATGGGCCAGGAATTTGCCCAGCGCCGCGAATGGAGCGAGGCGCGCGCGCTCGATTGGGACATGCTCGACCATGCCCCCCACGCCGGCATGCAGGCCTGGGTGCGCGATTTGAACCGCGCCTATGCCGCCCTGCCCGCGCTGCACGCGCGCGATTGCGAGGGCGAAGGGTTTGAATGGCTGGTGGTGGACGATGCGCTGGCCAGCGTGTTTGCCTGGGTGCGCCGCGCGCCCGGCCATGCCCCAGTGGTGGTGGTGTGCAACATGACGCCCGCCTTGCATGACCATTATCGCCTGCCCCTGCCGCACGACGGGGAATGGCGCGAAGTGCTCAACTCTGACGCGGCGCACTATGGCGGCAGCGGCCAGGGCAATGCCGGAAAGATCGTGGCGGAAGACGGGGCGGCGTTTGTCATCCTGCCGCCGCTTTCAACGATGATGTTTGAATGTCAGATCAAGGCCGAATGAACGGCCAGGAGGAACGGATGCGCAAAACCTATGGGCAACCCCTGGCTCGCGATGCCATGGCCTATGTCCTGGCTGGCGGACGCGGCAGCCGGTTGAAGGAACTGACCGACAACCGCGCCAAGCCGGCCGTCTATTTCGGCGGGGTCAGCCGGATCATCGACTTTGCCCTGTCGAACGCGATCAATTCGGGCATCCGCCGCATCGGCGTGGCGACGCAATACAAGGCGCACTCGCTGATCCGGCACATGAACCGCGCGTGGAACTTCATGCGCCCGGAACGCAACGAAAGCTTTGACATCCTGCCCGCCTCGCAGCGCATTTCCGAGCTGTTGTGGTATGAAGGCACGGCCGACGCGGTCTATCAGAACATCGACATCATCCAGGCCCATGCGCCCAAGCACATGGTAATCCTGGCGGGCGACCACATCTACAAGATGGACTACGAATTGATGCTGCAGCAGCACGTCAATTCGGGGGCCGACGTAACCGTGGGCTGCCTGGTGGTGCCCAAGGCCGAGGCGACCGGCTTTGGCGTGATGGGCGTGGACGAAGACAGCGTGATCACCAGCTTTGTCGAAAAGCCGGCCGATCCGCCGACCATCCCGGGCGACCCGGACCATGCCCTGGCATCGATGGGCATCTATGTGTTCGAGACCGAATTCCTGTTCGACCAGTTGCGCCGCGATGCGGCAACCCCAGGCTCGAATCGCGATTTTGGCGGCGATATCATCCCCTACATCGTCAAGCACGGCAAGGCGGTGGCCCACCGCTTCAGCAACAGTTGCATCCGCGCGGCCGACGAAATCGAGGAATACTGGCGCGACGTGGGCACGCTCGACGCCTATTTCGAGGCTAACCTCGACCTGACCGACACCGTGCCCAAGCTCAACATGTACGATCGCGAGTGGCCGATCTGGACCGACCAGATCATCGCCGCCCCGGCCAAGTTCGTGCACGACGAGGAAGGGCGGCGCGGTATGGCGATTTCCTCGCTGATCAGCCAGGATTGCATCGTTTCGGGCGCGCTGGCCAAGCGCAGCCTGCTGTTCACCGGGGTCAAGATGGGGTCATTCTCTAGCGTGGAGGAAGGCGTGATTCTGCCCTATTGCAACATCGGCCGGGGTGCCAAGCTTAGCCGCGTGATCCTTGATTCGGGCGTGCGCATTCCCGAAGGGCTGGTGGTGGGCGAAGATCCCGACCTCGACGCGCGGCGGTTTCGCCGCACCGACAACGGTGTCTGCCTCATCACCAAGGCGATGATCGACAAGCTGGTTTAGCGCCAACCACCGTAACACAACCTGTCGTCGCCCCGGACTTGATCCGGGGCCCCGCTTCTTTCCGCTTGTTCCGCCAAAGGCGGCAAGCTGGACCCCGGAACAAGTCCGGGGTGACGAAGGAGAGGAACAAAGATGGCTTGAGACCGGCTGGCTGGCCGGGGAGACTGGAATGACCTTGCGCGTTCTTTCCATCGCATCCGAAGCGGTGCCACTGATCAAGACCGGCGGGCTGGCCGATGTGGCCGGCGCCCTGCCCGATGCCGTGGCGCCGCATGGCGTGGCGATGACCACGATCCTGCCGGGCTATCCCGCCGTGACCAAGGCGCTGGGCAAGGCCAAGGCGGTCCACCACTGGGACAGCCTGCTGGGCGAGCCGGCCCGGCTGCTGGCGGGCAAGCTGGGCAACCATCCGCTGCTGGTGGTCGACAGCCCCAACCTGTTTGCCCGCGAAGGTGGCCCCTATGCCGATCTGGCCGGGCGCGACTGGGGCGACAACTGGCGCCGCTTTGCCGCGTTTGGCCGCGCGGCCGCCGATGTGGCGGGCGGCGCGGTGAAAGGCCAGGCGTTCGATCTGGCCCACGCGCACGATTGGCAGGCGGCGATGGCCCCGGCCTATATGCGCTTTGCCCCCGCCGGCACGGCGATCCCCTCGGTCATGACCATCCACAACATGGCGTTCCAGGGCTATTATGGCGCCGATATCTTTGCCCTGATGGGGCTGCCTTCGTGGGCCTGGGCAATCGACGGGGTGGAATACCACGGCGGCGTGGGCTTTCTGAAAGCGGGGCTGGAAAGCGCCAGCGCGATCACTACGGTGAGCCCCACCTATGCCCGCGAAATCCGCGATCCTGCCTTTGGCATGGGGCTGGAAGGCTTGATCGCCACCAAGGGCGATCGTGTGCACGGCATCGTCAACGGCATCGATCCGGCGGTGTGGAACCCTGAAACCGACCAGCACCTGCTGCAGACCTATTCCTGGCGCTCGCTCGCCCGGCGTGCCGCCAACAAGCGCGCGCTGGAGCGGGAGTTCCATCTGGAACAGGGCGATGGGCCGCTGTTCGTGTGCGTCACCCGGCTGACTTGGCAGAAGGGCATCGACGTGCTGCTGGAAGTGATCGACCACCTCGTGGGCCTGGGCGGGCGGCTGGCGCTGCTTGGCGCGGGCGATCCGGCGATGGAGGCCGGCCTGCATGCTGCCGCTGCGCGCCATCCCGGGCGGGTCGCCTTGCGCATCGGCTATGACGAGGCGCTGTCGCACCGCATGCAGGGCGGCGGCGACGCGATCCTGGTGCCCAGCCGGTTCGAACCTTGCGGCCTCACGCAGCTTTATGGCCTAGCCTATGGCTGTGTGCCGGTGGTGGCACATACCGGGGGCCTGGCCGATACCGTGGTGGATGCCAACCTGGCGGCGATCAACGGCCAGGCGGCCACTGGGGTGACGTTCCACGGTGTCACCTATCCTTCTTTCGCAGATGCGATAACGCGCACGATTGCCCTTTATGGGCAGCGCGATGTCTGGACGCAGATGCAGCGAACAGGCATGAAGACGGACTTTTCATGGAAGCGCAGCGGGCACGCCTATGCTGCGCTCTATCGCCAACTTGCGGGGGCAGAATGACGATCACCACCCACCAGACCACGCCTTATGCCGGGCAAAAGCCGGGCACATCGGGCCTGCGCAAGAAAGTGCGCGTGTTTGCTCAGCCCAACTATGCCGAAAACTTCATCCAGGCGGTGTTCGATGTGGTGGAGCGCGAGGCCGGCAGCACCTTGGTGATCGGTGGCGACGGGCGCTACCACAACCGCACGGTGATCCAGCAGGCGATCCGCATGGCCGCAGCCAATGGCTATGGCCAGGTGCTGGTCGGCCAGGGCGGCATCCTCTCCACGCCGGCCGCAAGCAACGTGATCCGCCGCTACAAGGCGAGCGGCGGCCTGATCCTCTCGGCCAGCCACAACCCCGGCGGGCCGGACGAGGATTTCGGCATCAAGTACAACATCGCTAATGGCGGCCCGGCGCCCGAAGGCGTGACCGAGGCGATCTATGCCCGCACGCAGACGATCGACCGCTGGCTGGCGGTGGACGCCGCTGACATCGACCTCGACACCTGCGGCAGCGTCGACGTGGGCGGGTGCCAGGTCTCGGTGATCGATCCGGTGGCTGACTATGCCGACCTGATGGAAACGCTGTTCGATTTTGCCGCGATCCGCGCTGCCGTGGCCGATGGCCTGACCATGGCATTCGATGCCATGCATGCCGTGACCGGCCCCTATGCCACGGAAATCCTGGAAAAGCGGCTGGGCTTTGCGCCCGGCACGGTGCGCCACGGCGTGCCGCTGGAGGATTTCGGCGGGCATCACCCTGATCCCAACATGGTCCATGCCAAGGCGCTGTTCGATACGATGTTCGGCCCCAACGCGCCCGATTTCGGCGCGGCATCGGATGGCGACGGCGATCGCAACCTGATCGTCGGCAAGGGCCGTTTCATCACCCCATCAGACAGCCTGGCCATGCTGGCCGCCAATGCCCACCTGGCGCCCGGCTATGCCCGGGGCCTCGCCGGGATCGCCCGCTCGATGCCGACCAGCGCGGCGGCCGATCGCGTGGCCGAGGCGCTGGGCATTCCCTATTACGAGACGCCTACCGGCTGGAAGTTCTTCGGCAACCTACTCGACGCGGGCATGGCGACGATCTGCGGCGAGGAAAGCGCCGGCACCGGATCGGACCATGTGCGCGAAAAGGACGGCCTGTGGGCGGTGCTGCTGTGGCTCAACATTCTGGCCGTGCGCAAGATCAGCGTGGACGAACTGGCGCGCGAACACTGGGCCAAGTATGGCCGCAACTATTATGCCCGCCACGATTATGAAGGGCTGCCGACCGAGCAGGCCGATGCCCTGATCGCCGCGCTCAACGGCAAGCTCGCCAGCCTGCCGGGGCAAAGCTTTGGCCCGCTGACCGTCGCCACGGCAGACAGCTTTTCCTATCTCGATCCCGTCGATGGCAGCACCAGCGCCAACCAGGGCCTGCGCGTGCTGTTCGAAGGCGGATCGCGCATCGTCTTCCGCCTGTCGGGCACCGGCACCGAAGGGGCGACGCTGCGCGTCTATCTCGAACGCTATGAGCCGGCGGACGGCTATCTTGACCGTGAAACCAGCGACATGCTGGCCGACCTGATTGCCGCAGCCGATGCCGTGGCCGGCATCGTCGCCCACACCGGCCGCACCGCCCCCGACGTGATCACCTGATGGACCACGGCGCGCACCCTGTCCCTGCCGGCACGGCCTGGCGGGTGCGCGCGCCGCTGGCCGATGCGGTGTGGCTGTGCCTGTTCGATGCGCAAGGCGCCGAAACGCGCCATGCCATGGTACGCGCGGGCGACGATTGGACGCTGACCCTGGCGGGCAATCACGCCGGCACGCGCTATGGCTATCGCGCCGATGGGGAATGGGCGCCCGAACGCGGGCTGTGGTTCGATCCGGCCAAGCTGCTGGTCGATCCCCATGCCGTCGAACTGGACCAGCGCTTTGTCTATGATCCTGCGCTTTCCGCGCTGGGTATTGATACGGCTGCACTGGTGCCCAAGGCCATCGTGCCGGGCGATCTGCCTACCGTGCCCCCTGCCCCGCCGCTGTTTGCGCCGGGCGGGCTGGTTTATGAACTGAACGTGCGCGCCTTTACCATGCTGCATCCCGAAGTGCCCCAGCATCTGCGCGGCACAGTGGCAGCGCTGGCCCATCCCGCCGTGCTGGCGCATCTGGCCAAGCTGGGCGTCAATGCAGTGGAACTGACGCCGATCGTGGCATGGATCGACGAGCGCCACCTGCCCCCACTCGGCCTGCGCAATGCCTGGGGCTATAACCCGGTGGCGTTCATGGCGCTCGATCCGGGGCTGTGCCCGGGCGGGATCGCCGAACTGCGCGACACCGTGGCCACCCTGCGCGCGGCGGGGATCGGCACGATCCTTGATCTGGTGTTCAACCACACCGGCGAAAGCGACGTGGCCGGGCCGATCGTCAGCCTGCGCGGGCTGGACAACGCCGCCTATGGCCATGCTGCGGATGGCAGCCTGATCAACGATACTGGCTGCGGCAACACGCTCGATTTCGCGAAGCCTCACGTCCGCCAGTTGACGATTGATACGCTGCGCCATTTCGTGGCCCATGCCGGCGTCGATGGCTTCCGCTTCGATCTGGCGCCGGTCATGGCGCGCGGGCCGGGCTTTGCCGCCGATGCCCCGATCTTTGCCGAGATCGCCGCCGATCCGCTGCTGGCAGACCGCGTGCTGATTGCCGAACCGTGGGACATCGGGCCGGGCGGCTATCAACTCGGCCAGTTTCCGGCCAACTGGCTGGAATGGAACGACCGCTTTCGCGATGATGTGCGGCGGTTCTGGCGCGGGGATGGAACATTGGGCCAGCTGGCCACGCGGCTGGCCGGCTCGGCCGATGTGTTTGGCCCGTGTGACAGCTCACCGTGCCGCAGCGTCAATTTCCTGGCGGCGCACGATGGCTTTACCCTGGCCGATTGCGTGGCCTTTGCCCACAAACACAACGAGGCCAACGGCGAAAACAACCGCGACGGGCACGACGAGAACTATTCATGGAACAACGGCGCCGAAGGACCGAGCGACGATCCTGCCGTGCTGGCGCGGCGCCAGGCAGCCCAGCGCGCGCTGCTGGGCACGCTGTTTGCGTCAACCGGCACGATCATGCTGACCGCCGGTGACGAGTTTGGCCGCAGCCAGCAGGGCAACAACAACGCCTATTCGCAGGACAATCTGCTGTCATGGATCGACTGGCAGGCACGCGATCGCGATCTTGAGGATTTCGTGGCGCGGCTTTCTGCCGCTCGAACGGGTGACCTGGCGCGTTTTCCCGAGAATGGTCAATGGCTGGCGCTCGACGGCGCCGCGATGGACGCCGCGCGATGGGACGATCCGGCGACCCCGGGGGTGCAATGGCGTGCGCCCGATCAGGCGCGGCCCGGTTTTCGGGTGAGCCGGAACGATGGGGTAGCGCTGGACTGAGGGGCCCTTCGACAGGCTCAGGGCGAACGGGAAATAGAAATTTGTCCTCCCCATCCTCTTTAGAGGAGGGGGTCGGGGGGTGGTGGACACCTTGCACAAGGCTTCGCACCACCCCCAACCCCTCCTCTGAAGAGGAGGGGAGATTGAACGCCTTGTCAGGCCCCCAGGCGGCGCAGGGCCGGATCGACGAAACGGCGCGGCGCGGGCACATAGGTGGCCTGACCATCATCGAGTGACAGCGCGCGGGGGAGCAGCCGGTTGAGTAGCAAGCGGCCGAACGCCCACTCACCCAGGCCCGATTGCGCGTTGATGTGCCCGGCAGCGCCGGCATCGGCAAAGCGCGCGCCCCAGCGTTGGGCCAGGCGGCGTGTTGCACCTGGCGTGGCATAGCGATCATCCCGGCTGCCCACCACGATCGTGGGGAACGGCAGCTCGGTTTCGGGCACCGGGGCAAAGCGGGTCAGGCGGCGGTCTTTCACCCCGTCTTCCACATCGGGTGGCGCCACCAGCAAAGCGCCGATCACCGGCATCTGCCGCGGGCCATTGGCCAGGCGTTCATACTCCGCCCACCAGGCCACGGCCAGGCAACCCAGGCTGTGCGCCACCAGCACGACGGGGCGCCCGGCCCCTTCGTGGGCACGCTGGATCGCCAGGGCCAGCTTGTTGACCCAGGTGTTGCGGTGCGGATCGTTCCACAGCCCGAGGTCAACCCGGTGGCAATCGGGAAGTGTCTGTTCCCAAATGGTTTGCCAGTGATCAGGACCGGAATTGTCCAGCCCCGGCACGGTCAGGATGATCGGATCGGCAGTGCGGCTAAAGGCATGTTCATGGGCCATACAAGTTCTCCCACCAAGGAAGCGGCCGGTCGACTCGGTTTACGTCCCGACATGAACAAGAGATAACTCAATCTTCGAGATAGACAATCACCTGGCGATGAAGCGACAGCGGTTTGCGCCCGGTGGCAAAGCACCGGAACCCGGTTGCATTTTCCCGCCGTTTGCGACAGGCCCATGGGCCGGTGCAAGGGGGGCCTTGGCGCCGCCACGAAAGGGATCACGAGCGTTTCCGGCATGACAGCACCAGCGATTCCCGATGCGCCGCGCAAGCGCCTGCTGGCCTCGATCCACGATGTCAGCCCGCGTTTCGAAGCGCAGGTCGATGCCCTGGCAGAGCGCCTGTCCGGCCATCTCGGCACGGGCAAGTTTGCCATGCTGGTGATCCCGGATCACTGGCGCAGCGCGCCGCTCGCGGGCAATGCCGCGTTCCAGGCGCGGCTGCGGCAATGGGCCGACATGGGCATCGAGATGTTCCTGCACGGCTGGTGCCACAAGGACGAAACCCCTGCAGAGCAAGGCCTGGCCGGCTTCAAGGGCAAGCACATGACCGCCGGCGAGGGTGAATTCCTCAACCTGCCCCATGCCGAGGCGCTGGCCCGCATGGCGCAGGGCAAGGCCCTAGTCGAAGATATCCTGGGGCGCCCGGTCACCGGCTTCATCGCGCCGGCCTGGCTCTATGGCCCCGGCGCGCACCAGGCCATGGCTGAGCTGGGCTTTGCCCTGGCCGAAGACCACATGAAAGTGTGGCGCCCGCAAAGCGGCGAAGTACTGGCCAAGGGGCCGGTGATCACCTGGGCCAGCCGCAGCAAGGCGCGCATCCGCTCTTCGCTGTGGTTTTCCGCCCTGGCCCGCCAGGCACTGCCGCTGACGCGGACGGTGCGCGTGGCGGTGCATCCCGGCGATACTACGGTGCCTGCCCTGCTGCGCTCGATCGATGCCACGCTGGCACGCTTTGCCAAGAGCCACGAACCCGCGCGCTATGCCAGCCTGACCGGCCCGACGAGCCTGTTTTGACCGCGACCACGCAACGACCCTTGCGCGTTCTGACCTTCCTGCACAGCTTCGAGCCGGGCGGGGTGGAGCGCGTGGCGCTGCGCCTGCACCGCGCCTGGCTGGCGCAGGGCGTCGATGCGCGCCTGGTGCTGGGCCGCACTCAGGGCGCGATGCGCGGCGAATGGCCGGGCCTTGAGGCCGATGTGTTCAACAGCCATGGCGTGCCAACTGCCGCCTGGGAAACGCTGTGGATGATGCTGCGCCTGCCAGGCGCGATCCGCCGCCACCGCCCCGATGTGCTGTTTTGCGCGGGCAATTCCTATACCGTGGTGGCCGTGACCATGCGGCTGCTGCTGGGCAAGCGCTGCCCGCCGATCCTGGCCAAGATCAGCAACGATCTGGCCCGTACCGATCTGCCCGCCCCGGCCCGGCCGTTCTATCGCCTGTGGCTCAAGATCCAGGGCCGCCTGCTCGATCGCCTGGTCGGCATGGCTGCGCCGATGCGGGCCGAACTGGAAACGCTGATGCGCGCGCCGCCCGAACGCGTGGCGATCATCGATGACCCCGCGCTGGACGAGGCGCAGATCGCCCACCTCGAAGCCCTGCCCCGCCCGCCGCGCGATGCGGCCGGCGGGCGCCGCTTCCTGGCGATCGGCCGGCTGGCAGCGCAAAAGAACTTTCCGCTGCTGCTGCGCGCCTTTGCCCGGATTGCGCGGGGCGATGACCGGTTGACCATCCTGGGCGAAGGATCGGCACGCAAGAGCCTGGAAGCCCTCGCCCGCAGCCTGGGCATTGCCGATCGGGTCGATCTGCCCGGCCATGTCAATCCGGTGTCCGCCGCGCTGCTTGGCGCCGATGCGCTGGTCATGTCATCCGATTATGAAGGTGTGCCCGCCGTGGTGCCCGAGGCGCTGGCCGCCGGTCTGCCGGTGGTAGCCACGACATGCAGCGTGAGCATGGGCGATCTGCTCGGCCAGGGCCGCTTTGGCCTGCTCGTGCCGGTGCGCGACGCGCCGGCGCTGGCCGCGGCGATGGATCGCATCACCAGCCTGCCGTTCGATTCGGCCGCCGCCCGCGCCCAGGCGCGCCGTTTTACTGTGGAAATTGCCGCCCAAAGCTATGTTGTTGAAATGCAGCGACTGGCCCATGGCTGATCACCCGCTGCCCGGCACGGGCGAACCCGTCGCGCACGCCAACCCGCAGAAAGCGGATAGCGCGGCGACCATGTTCGCTGTAACGCCGCGCCCGGGCCTGAACGAGAAACGATGACGACACCCGCGATTCCCGAGACCGCTCCCCAAGCCAGCGGCCTGCGCAAATGGAGCGCCTATCTGGGCCCCGCCGTTTCGGTGGCGATCCTGTGCGCCGTGCTGTGGCAGCTGCGCCAGCTCAACTGGCTGATGGTGGTATCGATCATCCCGCGCTCGCCGCTGATCTGGCTGGTGCTGGCCGCCAGCTATTTTGCCGGGCCGGTGGCCGACTGGGTGATCTTCCGCAAGCTGTGGGGCATCCCGTTTTCGGGCCTGGCGCCGCTGCTCAAGAAGCTGGTCGGCAACGAACTGCTGCTCGGCTATGTCGGGGAAGTCTATTTCTACGACTGGGCGCGCCGCCATGTAAAAATGGAGGGTTCGCCCTTTGGCGCGGTGAAGGACGTGGCGATCCTTTCGGCGCTGGCCGGCAACATCATCACGATCCTGATGATGGGCATTACCTGGTATGTCAGCGGGCGGGTCGATTTCGGCCAGAACACCTGGCTGATCGTTTCGGCCATCGCCTTTGCCCTGGCGACCTCGCTGGTCATCACGTTCCTGCGCAAGGGCATTTTCAGCCTTTCGGGCCGCTCGTTGTGGTTCGTCTTCATGGTCCACTGCCTGCGCATTGCCGCCGGCATGGGCTTTACCGCCTTGTCCTGGCACCTGATCCTGCCCGAGGTGTCGATCGGCACCTGGATCCTCTTTTCCACCATCCGCCTGCTGGTGGCACGCCTTCCCTTCATCCCCAACAAGGATATCGCGTTTGCCGGCATCACGCCGCTGATCGTGGGCAAGGGAGTTCAGACTGATGTCATGATCGCGATGATATCGATGCTGATCGTTGCCACACACGTGATCCTGTTCATCGGTCTGATGCTGCTGGATCTCGTGCAGAAGGAGAAGAACGCGTGAAGAAGCTGGCCCTGCTGGCACCTGTCGCAGTCATTCCCGCCGCCCTGCTGTTGGGGGGCGCCGGCCCGCTGCCGCCGTCCACCCCCGATCTCGGCAAGGCCGAAGGCCAATGCCGCCCTGGCGAGCATGGCCCCTCGTTCATGGTCGATATCCTGGGCCTCAAGGACCACACCGGCAAGCTCAAGCTGGAAGTCTATCCGGCCAACGACAGCGATTTCCTGGCCGACGACAACGTGCTGGTCGGCGCGGGCAAGACGTTTCGCCGCGTGGAGGTGAACACCCCGGCCGAACCCACGCCACGCCTGTGCGTGCGCCTGCCCGGCCCTGGCCAATACACCGTTTCGGTGCTGCATGACCGCGACGGCAACCGCAAGTTCAACTGGCAGCGCGATGGCATCGGCTTTTCCGGCAACCCCCGCCTGGGCTGGTCCAAGCCCAAGGCGGCCAGCGCCACCGTTTCTGCCGGAAACGGGCCGACCACGTTGCGGATCGTGATGAACTACCGTAACGGTCTGATGTCGGTGGGACCACTCAAGGGCGCGTGATGAAGCTTGTCGATGTTAGCGCATTCTACGCCCCCAAGGGCGGCGGGGTGCGCACCTATGTCGATCGCAAGCTCAAGGCAGCGGCGGCGCTGGGGCATGACATTACCGTCATCGCCCCTGGCCAGCGCGACCATGTCGAGGAGCGTGGGCCCAATGGCCGCATCCGCTGGCTGAAGAGCCAGCTGTTCCCGCTCGATTTCAACTATCGCTGGTTTTCCGACATCCCCGCGCTCTATGCCGCGCTGGACGAGGAAAAGCCCGATTTCGTCGAAGCATCGTCGCCCTGGCGCAGCGCCAGCGTGATTGCCGATTGGCCCGGCCACGCGCCGCGTGCGCTGATCATGCATGCCGATCCGCTCTCGGCCTATGCCTATCGCTGGTTCGATCCGGTGGCTACGCGGCCCACGATCGACAAGGCTTTCGAGCGCTATTGGCGGCACCTGCGCCGCCTGGACGAGCGCTATGACATGATCGTCAGCGCCAGTGCCAGCCTGTCTGACCGGCTCACTGCCGGTGGCCTGACGCGGGTGGTGACCAACCCGATGGGCGTCGATCCCGGCATTTTCTCGCCCGAATTCCGCGATCTGGCGCTGCGCAAGGGCATGCTGGAGCTGTGCGAGCTGCCAGAGGATGCCACGCTGCTGCTGGGCGTCGGCCGCTTTGCCCCGGAAAAGCGCTGGCCCATGCTGGTTGACGCCGTCACCGCCGCGGGAAACCGCCGCCCCGTGGGCATGGTGCTGGCCGGCCAGGGACGCGAACGCAAGGCGATCGAGCGGCGCATTGGCGGCAATCCCCATATCCGCGTGCTCGCCCCGATCACCAAGCGCCACGAACTGGCCCGCGTGATGGCCAGCACCGATGCCCTGCTGCATGGCTGCGAGGCCGAGACATTCTGCATGGTCGCCGCCGAAGCCCGGGCCAGCGGCCTGCCGCTGATCGCGCCCGACCAGGGCGGCGCGAGCGACCAGGCGCGCGCGTCGAACGGCTGGATATATGAATCCGCCAACGCCGCCGCCGCCACTGAAGCCGTGGCGCAATATGCCCTGGCGCGCGAAAGCGGGCTGGATGGCCCCCGCGCCGACCTGCCGCCGCCGCGCACGATGGACGATCATTTCCGCGAGCTGTTCGCCAGCTATGAAGCGGTGCTGGCAGGGGCGCGCCAGGCGGCTTGATCTGGCGGTTTGCGCCGGGTTTGCGCTTGGTTTCCACCACCTCCCTCCTCTGAAGAGGGGGCTTTTTTATGCCTGCTCCCCCTCCTGGGGTCGGGGGGTGGTGGAAACCAAGCGCGATACCAACGAAAAAGGGCGGCAGGTTTCCCCGCCGCCCCTTTATTTCGTGCGCTGGTGCGATCAGAAGTTGATCGTGGCATCCAGGCCATAGGTGCGCGGCGCGTTGAAGTTGCCGTAGTCACCCAGGACATTGTTGATATTGCCATTGGCCGAGGTCGAGAACGCCGGGATCGAGTTCGACGGATCGCGGCGATAGACATAGGCGGTGTTGAACAGGTTGCGGCCCCACAGACCCACCGTCAGCTTCTGGCCAGTGCTCGACACCGGAATGTCGGCCAGGGCCAGGCGGCCGTTGAACACGACCGAAGCGTCGTTCTTGGTGGCATACTGGTCAAACGTCTGGGTGGCCTGCGAATAGTTGCCATCCAGGTGCAGGCGCACTTCGGTGCCGTTGGTGCCGATCGGGTGGGCATAGTCGATCGAGCCCGACGCCGCATTGCGCGGAGTGAACACGACATAGACGTTCTGGGTGATGCCGGTGAACGGGTTCGTCACCTGCGGCAGCTTGGTATAGGTATAAGCGTACGAGGCGTTGAGCGTCAGGCCTTCCACCGGCTTGACCGTCAGATCGGCTTCGACACCGCGGATCTTGGTCACGCCGGGGACGTTGACCGTTTCCAGCACGTTGACGTTGGACGAACCCGACACATAGATCGCGTTGAAGTCCACCTGGCTGTTCTTGCGGTCCATGATGTAGCCGGCGATGTTGAACCGGGCGCGGTGATCCCAGAAGTCGCTCTTGAGGCCGACTTCATAAGACTTCACGTTTTCCGGATCGAACCCGCGATAAGTGGGCGAACGCGAGGACGCACCGCCAGCGCGATAGCCGGTGGCATACTTGGCATAGACGTGCAGGCCATCGTTCACGTCATAGGCGATGGTCGCCATCGGATTGAACTTGTTCCAGGTCTTGTCCAGCGTGTTGCCGTTGGCAGCATTGCGGAACGTGACCAGCGTGCCCTTCTTTTCGTCGTGGGTATAGCGACCACCCACGGTGACGTGGAGCGCCTCGGTGGGGTTGATCGTTGCCTGGGCATAACCGGCCAGGCTCTTGGAATTGGCCACCGACGCGCGGTCGATCGACGCGAACGGATTTTGCAGCGCGGCGGTGTTGATGGTGTAGCCGGTGCCGTCCGCGTTCCAGATGTTGGAGTTGGGCGTGGCGGCGTTGTCCGACACGTGCTCGTTGAAATAGAACACGCCCGCAACGTAATCGACGATACCCACGGTGCCGACAGCCTGCAGTTCCTGGCTGAACTGATGCTGCCACAGGTTGGCCAGCGAATAGCGGCTGAACGGTGCGTTGGCGGCATACACCGGGACGCGGTGCGCGCCGCCCGAGTTATCCCACTGTTCGCTGGTCACGCCGCGCCATGCGGTGATCGAGCGCAGTTCGAGTTCGGGCGCGACCTTCCACTTCAGGGTGTTGGTAAAGCCGTGGGTGCGGTCGATGCTGGGCTGCTGCGGCACGCCGATGTCGGCCACCTTCATGCGCGTCTGGCCGTTGACGACGACCAGGCCAGGCAGCGCCTTGACGGTGCCGGTCAGCGCGGTGAACTTGGTGCCCGGGGTGTTGCAGGCCTGGGTCACGGGGCCAGCGACGCACTTGTTGGGGTTGTAGTTCAGCAGCTGGCTGTAGAACGGCGAGTTGCTGTCCCAGCCGTTGTCATAGCTGAAATCGTTGGTGATATCGCTCGTCGGCTTCCAGCGCACGGCGATGCGGCCACCGCGACGGTCGAAGTAGTTCCAGCCGGTCTGGCCTGCGAGCGGGTTCTTAACCGTGGCGCCCTGGTACTGGGCGACGCCATCGAGCTTGACCGAGAAGTTGTGGTATTCGGGCAGGTCGAGGTGGATTTCGCCGTTGTACGAACCATAGTTGCCAAAGCCACCGCTGATGCGGCCGCCGAACTGGCCCGAGGGCGCCTTGGACACGAGGCTGAGCGCGCCACCTTCGGTGTTGCGGCCAAACAGGGTGCCCTGCGGGCCCTTGAGCACTTCGACGCGTTCCATGTCGAACAGCGCGGCGTTGAGGCCATGCTGGCGGCCCATGTAGACGCCATCGATATAGACGCCCACGCCCTGCTCGCGCGCCGGCTGGTTGGCGTCGAGCGGCACGATGCCGCGAATACCGATGGTCAGCGCGGTCTGGCGCGCTTCGAAGGTGGCGACGCGCAGCGACGGCACGGCGCCATCGGCCAGGTCGAGCAGGCTCTGGACGTGGCGGTCCTTGATCGTTTCAGCCGAAACGACGTTGATCGAGATCGGCGTCTTCTGAAGGTTGGTTTCGCGCTTGGTGGCGGTGACCACGATTTCGGTCAGGCCCTTTTCACCCGCAGAAGCATCGCTTGCCGGTGCTTCTGCCGCAGCATCGGCAGCCGGTGCAGTGTCGGCCGCGAAAGCCGGCATGGCGTTCAGCGCAAGCGCGCCCGCCCCGGCCAGAAGGCCGGCACGAACAGTGTTCTTCAACATCGGATTTCCCTCACTGGTGAGGCTCAAACGCCCCTTCGCGCCACCCCCTAGGTGGGCATGGCTGCACTTTTGTGACGCGCGCATGTCAGGAACTGTCACATTTGACCGAAACCTGACATTTTCCGCAGCAAAATCGGCGGATTACCGCACTTTTCTGCGCTTCATGGCAAAATGTGTCCGCACAAAAAAAGCCCCGCTCCGGGCGAACCGAAGCGGGGCCGATCAGACGAATCGCCCGGGGGCACATGGCCCCCGCGCGCAGGGTGGATCAGAATCCGGCCTTGAGCGTCACGAAGACCTGGCGCGGCGCACCGGCCAGCAGGGTCTGGTTGTCGCCCGAGAAGCCGAAGCCGTTGGAGCCAATCGTGGCGATGTAGCTCTTGTCGAACAGGTTGGTGCCATTGACCTGGATTTCCAGCGGCGTGCGCTGGCCCACGTCGATGCGATAGCCCAGCGTGGCATCGACCAGGGCACGGCCCGGCACCGACTGGTCGTTGAGGTAGGTGAAATAGCGCTTGGACATATAGTTGACCGCAACGCGCCCGAAGAACGAATTGCTGTCATACGAGATTTCGCCGCGCGCCAGGTGCTTGGGCGTGTCGACCACGGTCTTGCCGGCGGTGAGCGCCGTACCGTTCGCGGTGACCACGTTGTCGCGATAGGTGTTGTTGTTGTAGCTGTACGAAGCGAACAGCGCGAAGCCGTAGGGCAGCTTGTAGTTCACCACCGCTTCCAGGCCATAGGCGCGCACGTTGCCCACGTTCTGCACCAGGTTGGCCGCCCCGACGATGCCGACCGAGGTGGGGATCGTCAGCAGGCGATTGCGGAAGTTGACGAGGTAACCGCCGAGCACGGCGTTGAGCGGCCCGTTGTTGACGCGCAGGCCGCCTTCATAGGTATCAGACTGTTCGGGCTTGAGACCATTGGCGGCGATCTGGTTGAAGCCGGCCTGGGTGGTGGAGAACGGGCTGGAGGTGGCGTCAGCCGTGAAGGCGCGCGTCACCTGGGTGAAGCCGGCAAAGACTTCGGCGCCGCCGCCCAGCTTGTAGGTGAGGCCCGCGTGCGGCTGGAACCAGTCGCGCGCTTCGAGGCGGCCCACCGCCAGGTTGCTCTGCGCCGCCAGCTTGGACGCGCGGTTGATCACGTCAAAGCCCTTCCAGCCAAGATTGATCTTGAGCGCGCCCAGATCGATATCGTCCATCACGTAGTACTGCACCGTGGTGGTGTTGTACGCCATGTACCACTGCGTGGCGAACGGATCGGTCAGGAAGTGGTGGAAGTCGATGCCGGGAACGGTGCGGCTGGTCAGCCCATAAAACCGGCGTGCCTGGTTGAAATCGTTGTTTTCGGCCCAGCCACCCACGGTGAGCTTGTTCTTGTTCAGATCGACCACGAAATCGCCGAACACGCCTTCGCGCTTGATGTCGTATTCGGTGGTGCGCACCGACATCGGCACGCCGCTCGGGCTGGCGAGATAGGGCGTGCCCCACAGGCCCTGGCCGCGGTTGTGGTGATAGTAGGACTTGATGTTGAACGAGATCGTATCGTTCAGCGGGCCACTGGCGCCAAAGGCATAGACCCAGTCACGGCGCAGGCCGGCCGCGTCGTAATAGGCATCATCGGCGTTGATCATGTTGTCGGGATAGGTGGTGCCGGCGGCCGGGTTGGTCGGCTTGACGCCGGTATAGCCGGTGTTGGCACCCACATCGGCGGCGAGCACGGCCGTGGCATACTGGTGCGGGCCGAAGTTGTCCCAGTTGTAGCCATGGCGCGCGATCAGCGCGAGCGAGAGATCCTGGTAGTCCTGCTCGACGCGGTCGGAATAGCTGTACCAGCCTTCCAGGTTGATGCGGCCGGCAGGCGCAATGAACTTGAAGTTGGTCATCAGCGTGCGCTGCTGGCCATCACCCTTCCACTTGTTGCCGTTCTGGTACTGCAGCGACCCGAACGCGCGCACGCCATCGGGGGTGCCCACGGCCAGACGGCCGAAGCCGCGCCAGGTTTCCGACGAACCATAGGAACCGCTGGCATCGATGGCGACGTGGTGATCGCGCAGCAGTTCGGCCGGATCGATCGACTTGAATTCCAGCGTGCCGCCCAGGTTGCTGGTCGACTGCGTGTCGATCGCGCCCGAACCCTGGCTGACGGCGGTGACGCCGATGTTTTCCGGGCTGATCGCGCGGCTGACATGCAGGCCGTTGTTGTTGCCATAGCTCATGTTGCCGAGCGGGATGCCGTCGAGCGTGAAGCCCAGCTGGTTCTGGTTGAAACCGCGAATGGTCACACGGGTGGACCATTCATAGTTGCCGAAGGCGTCAGCCGACTGGAAGTTGACGCTGGGCAGCTTTTCAATGGCCTTGAGCGGGCTGGTGCCCGACGCCAGGATCGCCAGATCGGCGGCCTTGATTTCCTGCGTCTGGCGGGTCTGCCCGGTGCCCAGCACCACGATTTCCGGGCCATTGGCGGCGGCATCGGGCGCGGATTCAGGCGCGGGCGCGGCAGCGTCAGCGGCAAAGGCGGGACAGGAGAAAAGCACGGCGCAGCCGGCAAGCAGGGCAGAAACGCGACGCATGGTAATCCCTCATGGATTTTGCCCCCGTGCAAAAGGGGGAATGGTGCGACGCGCCGGCTAGCCCCGTGCGGTTTCAGATTGATGCCGTTTCGATGACAGTTTGGCGGCACTACCCCAGATTATGCGTCATCAAACCGTCATGGATGGCGCCGGCCTGCCGCGCGCAGTCGAGCGCCAGCAGCCGTTCCAGCAACCAGCTGCGCGCCGGCCCGGCCGGGCTGTCGCGCCGCCATTGCGCGTGGATCGGATAGGTGATGCTGTCGCCTTCCGGCATGGCGAGGTGGACCAGACGGCCACTGGCCAGGTCATCGGCCACGACATGGCGGGGCATGTTGCCCCAGCCGATGCCCTGGCGCAGCAGGGCATGCTTGGCGCCCAGATCGCCCAGCCGCCAGGTGCGCGCTGCCAGGACCGAGAAATCGCGTCCCTGGGTCAGCGCGGAACGATCGGTGAGGACGAGCTGGAGATATTGCCGCCCCGTGCCCGGCGCCACCGCGCTCATCCTTGCCAGCGCATGGCCGGGAGCGGCCACCGGCACCAGCTCGACCGCGCCGATGGCGATGCGATCGAGTGCGGGATCATCGACCAGCACCGCGCCGGTGATCGCCAGGTCTGCCTGACCATCGAGCAGTTGCCCGGGCACGGCCCCGAGTGCCTCGACGTGCAGGCGCAGATCGACGGTGGGGAACGCCACCAGGAATTCCTGCAACAGATGGGCCAAGGCCTCGGTCGGGAACATGACGTCCACCGCCAGGGTCAATTCGGCCTCGAGCCCCTGGTTGTGCCCGCGTACGCGGGCCATCAGCGCATCGACATCGTCGGCCACGGCGCGCGCGCTGGCCAGCACGGCCCGGCCGGCATCGGTCAGCTGCGGCTTGCGCGATCCCTCGCGGTCGAACAACACGACGCCCAGCTGCGCCTCGAGATTGGCAATGCCATAGCTGACTACCGAGATTGCCCGGCCCAGCCGGCGCGCGGCGCCGTTGAACGTCCCCTCATCGACCACCGCCAGAAAGATGCGGATCTGGTCAATGCTGGGCTGGCCCACATCCATGCCGCGCTACTCCATTCAACGAAACTGAACATTCTTATCCGAAATATGGGGATTTTAGAAAAGGACAAAAGCCGCCAGACAGCACGCGACGCATTCCACCACCGCTTTTGCCCCAGAAGGATTCGATCCCATGACCAACCGAACTGCCGATCCCCGCGTACTGCCCCTGATCGTGGACCGCTGGTCGCCGCGCGCGTTTGACGGCGCCGCCGTTCCGGCTGAAGACCTTGCGGTGATCTTCGAGGCAGCGGGCCTGGCGCCTTCGGCATTCAACTATCAGCCCTGGCGGTTTCTCTATGCCGTGCCCGGCGATGCCAACTGGGCCGCGTTCCTCGACATCCTGATCCCGTTCAACCAGGGCTGGGCCAAGGATGCCGGCGCACTGGTGTTCATCGTGTCGGACGAATCGATGCGCAAGGACGATGGTACCGCCAATCCCAACCACAGCCACAGCTTTGACGCTGGCGCGGCCTGGGCCATGCTGGCGTTGCAGGCCACTGCGCTGGGCTATCACACCCATGGCATGACCGGGATCGATTTTGCCAAGGCACGTGACGTGCTGGGCGTGCCCGAAGGCTGGCGCGTGGAAGCGGCCGTGGCCATCGGCCGCCAGGATAGCCCGGAAAAGCTGCCCGATTTCCTCAAGGAACGCGAAGCGCCGAGCGGGCGCAAGCCGGTGGCCGAAGTGGCCGTTGCCGGAACCTTCGCCAGCCTGCCCGCCTGATACGCCAAGGCGAAACGGTTCCCGCTGCGGCAACGGCCAGTGGGATGTAGAGCACATTTCGTCGCATTGGCCGGGGCGCGCCCTTGGCAGCGGCGGGAACCGACGCCACGTTGGCCCCCATAGCATAACGCAATTGTTTGTCTCGGGGTCTCGCAATCATGACATTTGGCAGGCGCCAGTTCCTTGGCGCACTTGCCGGATCGGCGGCCTCGGCGCTGTTTCCGCGCGCGGCGGCAGAAGCGATTGCGCCTATCCAGGGTTCGAACGGTGCCTGGGCACCCGGCCTTGGCCCCGGCGCAGCCACGCTTCCTCCCCCCTCGCCCGCGGCAGACAGCCCGGCTCTGCTGACCCGCGCTCTTGGTGCACTGCGCGAACATGGCAACCATGTTGCCGCGCAAGACGTAATCGGCATCGTCGATTTTTCCGCCCCCTCGCGGGAGGCGCGCTTGCAACTGGTCGATGTGGCCAGCGGCCGGGTCTTGTCCTCCCACCTCGTGGCCCATGGCCGGGGTTCCGATCCTGCCAACAAAGGCTGGGTGGAACGGCTTTCGAACGAATACGGTTCGGAAGCATCGTGCAGCGGCAGCTTCCTTACCGGGGATACCTATTACGGACGACACGGACGTTCGCGCCGGCTGATCGGCCTCGATCCGGAAAACAATCTCGCGCAGATGCGCGGCATCGTGATCCACGCCGCCAGCTATGTCGGCCCCGACATTGCCAACATGCAGGGCCGCGTTGGCCGCAGCCAGGGCTGCTTTGCCGTGTCGAACACCGATATCGATCGTGTGCTGGGGCTGCTCGGCCCTGGCCGGCTGCTCTACGCCGCGCGCTGAGCCAGCGCGTGGCGGTGCCGCGAATTGCCGCCTGCGCCACGACCAGAACAACCCACCAAAACGCGGCACACGCGCATCGGTTCCCATGATCACCCGAAAGGGCTCTAACGTGGGTTAATGCTTGCCTCGCAAGCCTTTCTGTGATCCCGACAGACATTCTCCCGCGGGTTGCTGCTACTTGTCACAAAGTGTCGCAGGGCGTTGCCAAATCGGCTTTCGTCCACTTTGGCCGACAAGGCTGTGCTACGCGGCCCTGCGAATCATACATGTCGGTGAAATAATGTTGCACAGTCTTCCGGTTGCTCCCTCCTTCCGGTTCCCGGCCCTTCGCCTGGCGGCCACCCGCGCGCTCACGCCCCTCGCCCTGGCTGCCTTGCCCCTGGGCGCCACGCTGATGCTGGCCGGTTGCGGCAAGGGCCAGGAAGGCCCGCCCAAGCAAGACGCGCAGGTTGGCTATATCGTGGCCACGCCCACGGCCGTGCCGGTGTCCACCGAACTGTCCGGCCGCACCGTGGCCAGCCAGATCGCCGAGGTGCGCCCGCAGGTGACCGGCATCATCATGGACCGCCTGTTCACCGAAGGCAGCATGGTGCGCGCCGGCCAGCCGCTCTACCAGATCGACTCCCGCAGCTATGCCGCCACGGCAAGCCAGGCCGCCGGCAACCTCGCTGCCACCCGCGCGACGGTGGAATCGCTGCGCCTCAAGGCCGAACGCTATAAAGTGCTGGCTGACCAGGGCGGCATTTCCCGCCAGGACGCCGCCGATGCCCTGGCTGCCTACAACCAGGCGCGCGGCCAGGTCATGGCCTATCAAGGCGCGTTGCAGGCCGCCAAGGTCAACTTGGGCTTTACCCGCATTCTCGCGCCGATCAGCGGCCGCATCGGTGTGTCCAGCGTGACCAAGGGCGCGCTCGTCACCTCCAGCCAGACCGATGCGCTGGCCAAGATTCAAAAGCTGGACCCGATGTGGGTCAACATCCAGCAATCGAGCAACGATTACATGGCGCTGCGCCGCGCGCTGCAGTCGGGCAAGCTGTCGGCCGATGGATCGGCCCCGGTCAAGGTGATCCTGGCCGATGGAACCGAGTGGCCGGTGGAAGGCCGCCTCAACTTTGCCGACGTCGATGTCAACAGCCAGACCGGCACGGTGATTCTGCGCGTGACGGTGCCCAATCCCAAGGGTGACCTGCTGCCCGGCCTGTTCGTCAAGGCGCGGCTGGTCCAGGGCATCGTGCCCAACGGCATTCTGGTGCCGCAGGGCGCGGTCAGCCGCACCCCGCGTGGCACGGCCACGGTTCTGGTGATCAACGCCAAGGGCCAGGCGGAAACCCGCGACGTGACCGCCGAAACGCCCGTGGGCAACAACTGGCTGGTGACCAGCGGCCTGGCCGCCGGTGACAAGGTGATCACCGAAGGGCTGATCAAGGCCAAGCCAGGCGCCAAGGTCAAGGGCACGCCTGCGACGGCTCCTGCCGCTGCGCCTGCTGCTGATGCCACCCCCGCCCCGGCCAGCGCGGGGGCAAAGTAACGCTCCATGCTGTCGCGCTTCTTTGCCAATCGCCCGATCTTTGCCTGGGTCATCGCTATTGTGGTGATGGCTGCGGGCGCCTTTTCCATCACCACCATGGGGGTGGAACAATACCCCGACATTGCCCCGCCAACCGTTTCGATCAGCGCCACCTACAACGGGGCTGATGCGCAGGCGGTGGAAAACAGCGTGACGCAGGTGCTTGAGCAGCAGCTCAAGGGCATCGACGGCATGCTCTATTTCACCTCGACCAGCAGCAATGGCTCGGCCAACATCACCACCACGTTCGAGAAGGGCACCAACCCCGATACGGCGCAGGTGCAGGTGCAGAACGCCATTTCGCGCGCGACCAGCCGCCTGCCCACCGTGGTGCAGCAGCAGGGCGTGACGGTGACCAAGGCGCAGAATGACCAGCTCTTGGTCATGGCGCTTTATGACACCACCGGCCGCAGCACCAATGCCGACATCGCCGACTATCTGACCACGCGCATCCAGGACCCGCTCTCGCGCGTCGAAGGCGTGGGCTCGGCCGACGTCTATGGTTCGTCCTATGCCATGCGCATCTGGCTCGATCCGGCCAAGCTTGCCGCGGTCAACCTGATGCCGTCCGACGTGAACGCCGCGCTGACCGCGCAGAACACCCAGGTCGCCGCCGGCGAAGTGGGTGCCCTGCCCGCGCCGCAAGGCCAACGTCTGGACGCTACGGTCACCGCGCGTTCGCGCCTGCAGACGGTGGATGATTTCAAGAAGGTCATTCTCAAAACCAGCGCCGATGGCGGCGAAGTGCGCCTGTCCGACGTGGCGCGCGTGGAGATGGGCCAGGAAAGCTATTCCTCGATCAATACGCTCAATGGCAGTGCGGCCACCGGGATCGCGGTCAGCCTTGCCTCGGGCGCGAACGCGATGAAGACGGCACAGCTGGTCAAGGCCAAGATCGACGAGCTGGCCAAGTCCATGCCCGAAGGCTACCAGATCTCCTACCCGCGCGATTCCAGCACCTTCGTCAAAATCTCGATCGAGGAAGTGGTCAAGGCCCTGCTCGAAGCGATCGCGCTGGTCGTGGTCGTGATGTTCCTGTTCCTGCAGAACTGGCGCGCCACGCTGATTCCGGCGATCGCGGTTCCGGTGGTGCTGCTCGGCACGTTCGGCATCCTGGCGCTGCTGGGCTATACCATCAACACGCTGACCATGTTCGGCTTGGTGCTGGCGATCGGCCTGCTGGTCGACGATGCCATCGTCGTGGTCGAAAACGTCGAGCGTGTGATGCACGAGGAGCATCTTTCGCCGCTCGATGCCACGGTCAAGTCGATGGGCGAAATCACCTCGGCCCTGATCGGCATCACCCTGGTGCTGACCGCCGTGTTCATCCCCATGGCGTTCTTTGGCGGATCGACTGGTGCGATCTATCGCCAGTTCTCGATCACCATCGTTTCGGCGATGGGGCTTTCCGTGCTGGTCGCTTTGATCCTGACCCCGGCACTGTGCGCCACGCTGCTCAAGGCGGAGGAAAAGCCGCACGGCCGCTTCTTCACCGGCTTCAACCGTCGCTATGATCGGTTGCAGGAAGGCTATCAGAACCGCCTGGGCGGGATCGTGGGCCGCCCCTTGCCATGGATGCTCGCCTTCGTGGCGATCATCGGCGCGATGGTGTTCCTCTATACCCGCCTGCCCACCAGCTTCCTGCCCGACGAGGACCAGGGCCAGCTGATGATGAGCTACACCCTGCCGGTCGGCTCCACCATGGAGCAGACCCAGGCCGTGGCCAAGCAGGCGCAGGACATTATCCAGCAGACCGAAGGCAACAATATCCGCGCGGTGTTCATCATCGCCGGGCGCGGCCAGGGTGGCTCGGGCCAGAATACCGGCCAGGGCTTCATCCTGCTCAAGGATTGGGACGAGCGCGCCGGCAGCGACAACAGCGCCGCAAGTATTTCCGCCCGCCTCAACAAGCTGTTTGCCCAGAAGTTGGGCAGCAAGGCGCAGATCTTCGTGCTGTCGCCGCCGGCTATTCGCGGCTTGGGCAACTCGGCCGGGTTCGACATGTATCTCCAGGACAGCGCCGGCCAAGGCCGCACCGCGCTGACCGCAGCGCGCAAGCAGCTGGTCGACGATGCCAACGGTAGTGGCCGCGTGGCGCAAGCCCGCCTGCAGGGCCTGGAAGATACGCCGCAGCTCAACGTCGCGCTCAATGACGAAGCGATCACCGCCTTCCAGATCGCGCCGGCAGACGTGAACTCCACGCTGTCGACTGCCTGGGGCGGCACCTATGTCAACGACTTCGTCGACCGTGGCCGCGTGAAGAAGGTATTCGTCCAGGGCGATGCACCCTATCGCAGCAAGCCGCAGGATCTGGGCCAGTGGTATGTGCGCGGGTCTGACGGGCAGATGGCGCCGTTTGCCGCCTTTGCCCAGACCAACTGGACGGTTGGTGCCCCGGTGCTGCCGCGCTTCAACGGCATCGCGGCGCAGGAAGTGGTGGGCAACCCGGCGGGCGGCATCAGTTCGGGCCAGGCGATGCAGACCATGGAAGACCTCGCCGGCAAGCTCAATGGCGGCTATAGCGTGGCGTGGGCGGGCCTGTCGTATCAGGAACGCGCCGCCAGCAGCCAGACCGGCCTGCTCTATGGCGCGTCGATCTTCTTCATCTTCCTGTGCCTGGCGGCGCTTTATGAAAGCTGGTCGGTGCCGGTGTCGGTGCTGCTGGTCATTCCGCTCGGCGTGATCGGCGCCGTGCTGGCCGTGACGCTGCGCGGGTTCAACAACGACATCTATTTCCAGGTGGCGCTGCTCACCACCATCGGGCTGTCGGCCAAGAACGCGATCCTGATCGTGGAATTTGCCGAGGCGGCGCTGCATCGTGGCGTTGCCCCGATGGAAGCCGCTCTGGAAGCGGCACGGCTGCGTTTCCGCCCGATCATCATGACTTCGGTGGCGTTTATCGCCGGCGTCATTCCGCTGGCGGTGGCGAGTGGGGCCGGCGCCAACGGTCGCCGCGCGATCGGCACCGGCGTGCTGGGCGGCATGCTGTCTGCCACGCTGCTGGCGATCTTCCTGGTGCCGCTGTTCTTCGTGCTGGTGAAGCGCGTCTTCGCTCGCGGCAAGAACGGCAAGGACACGCCCCCGGCCGATAGCCACGCCATGGACAAGGAGCCGCAGGCATGACCGCGCCCATCGTGAAAACCGCCCGGGCCGCACTGTGCGGCGTGGCCGTGATGGCGCTTGGCGCCTGCAACCTGGCGCCCAAGTATGTGCGCCCCGATCTGCCAGTGGCGCCCAGCCTGCCGCAGGGCGCCAGCTATCCGACGCTGGCCGATGGCGCCGGCGGCGTTGACGCGATCGGCTGGCAGGCGTTCTTCACCGACCAGCAGTTGCGCGACACGATTGCCCTGGCGCTGTCGAGCAACCGCGACCTGCGCAGCGCGGTGGCTGCCGTGGCGCAGGCGCGCGCCACCTATCGCGTCGATCGCGCCGCGCTGGTGCCCACGGTCACTGCCGGACCCAGCGCCTCGATCTCGCGCAACAGCACGATCCGCAGCGAAAACTACGAGGTAAGCGGCAACGTTTCGGCCTATCAGGTCGATCTGTTCGGCAAGCTGCGCAACACCAGCAAGGCCGCGTTCGAGGCCTATCTGGCCAGCGACGAAGGGCGCAAGGCCACCCAGATCACCGTGGTTTCGGAAACCGCCACGGCCTGGCTGACCCTGGCCGCCGATCGCGACGCGCTCGCCGTGGCCCAGGCCACGTTCGCCTCGCGCAGCAAGACCCTGCAATTGACCCAGCAACTGGAAGCCAATGGCGTGGGCACCAAGCTGGCCATCGCCCAGGCGCAGACCGCGCTGGACACCGCGCGCGCCGATGTGGCGGACTATACCACCTATGTGGCGCAGGATCGCAACGCGCTGGAACTGCTGGTGGGTGCGCCGGTGCCCGAAACACTGTTGCCCAAGACCCTGGGTGACGGGCGCCAGACGCTGGCGAGCCTGCCGGTGGGCCTGGGGTCTGACGTGCTGCTGCGCCGGCCAGACGTGCTTCAGGCAGAGCATACCCTGAAAGCCGCCAACGCGCGCATTGGCGCGGCCCGGGCGGCGTTCTTCCCGTCGATCTCGCTGACCGGCCTGCTTGGCCTCGCCAGTTCCAGCCTGTCGGGGCTGTTCAACGGCGGCACATTTGCCTGGTCGGCCAGCGGCAGCGCCACGCAGACGCTGTTCGATGGCGGCGCCAATGCCGGCAACCTCGCCTATGCCAAGGCGAGCCGCGATGCGGCGGTGGCGGCCTATGAAAAGTCGATCCAGACCGCGTTTCGCGAAGTGGCCGATGCCCTGGCCCGGCGCGGCACGATCGATGACAAGGTCGCCGCGCAGGAAAGCAATCTTGCCAACGCCGAAAAGGCGGCGCGCATCACCCAGTCGCTCTATCAGAACGGCATCAACACGTTCCTGGAACCGCTCGACGCCGAACGTACCGCCTACACGGCGCGGCAGGCGCTGGTCACCGCGCGGCTGGCGCGGGCGACCAACATGGTTACGCTGTATGAAGTGCTCGGCGGCGGGCTGACGCCCTGATCGGGGCGCCGATCGGTCCGTAACGGTCGGGTTGTGGCTGCATCGATCCTTGCCGCAGCGCAGCAGGACAGGAACACTAAGGGCATCGGGACAAGGCCGCGCGCGGCCGTTCCGGTGCCCTGCTGTTTTCCGGCCCAAGGACGCTGCCTGCGATGTCGCTCTCATCCGCTTCCCCTGCCCCGCTCGCCGCGGACCTACCGGCCGGCATGTCGGCAGCGCGGAGGCCGTTGCGCGTGGCGCTACTCAATGTGAAATACAGCCCCAACCTGGGCGATGGCCTGCTGGCCGAATGCCTTGAGCGCGAACTGGCCCATGCGCTGGGCGGGGCCGATGTCTATTCGATCGACATTGCCGGGCGCCATGGCTGGTCGGCCGCATCGGCGGGGCGGCGGCGGCGCATGCTGGCCATGCTCGAGGCGGTGCCGCCGGCGCTGCGCCGCGTGATGGCTGGCGTTGCACTGATGGCGTTGAGCCGGCTGGCGCTGCGCCGGCATGTCGCCCGCGCCCTGCACGGGGCCGATGCGGTGGTGATCGGTGGCGGCAACCTGTTGACCGATGCCGATCTCAATTTCCCGATCAAACTGCGCGGCGCCGCCGCAGAGGTTGCCCGGCGTGGACTGCCCATGGCGGTCCATGCCGTGGGCGCCAGTGCGCACTGGTCGCCGCGCGGGCGGGCGCTGTTTGCCCGGGCGCTGGCCCGCCGCCCGCTAGCCCATGCCGCCGTTCGCGATGAAGCCAGCCGCCTGGCTTGGGCTGGCCAGTTGGAAACCCGTGGCGCCGTGGCGGCAGAGGTGGTGGGTGATCCTGGCCTGCTCGCCAGCCTGCACTATCCGCGCGGGCCATCCACCGCTGCCGACGCGGTCGTCGCCAGCAACGCCCCGCGCGAACGCCGCGTCGGGCTGTGCATCACCGACCCCTTGGCCCTGCGCTATCACGTGGGGCAGCATCACGGCGCAGCGGCGCAGGCTGCTGGCGCCGTGCAGGATGCAGCGGTGATCGACTGGTACGGCGCGCTCGCCACCGCCCTGGCGCAGCAGGGCCTGCACGTGATCCTGTTCACCAACGGCAGCCCGGAAGACCGCGCTTGCCTTGCCCGCAACGCACCGCGCTGGACGGCAGAACGCGCCGCCGCAGATTGGCGCGGCGGTGTGGCGCACCAGGGCCAGGGGCGTGTCAGCATGGCCGCGCCTTTTGCCACGCCGGCCGATCTGGCGGGGTTCGTTGCCGGATGTGATCTGGTCATCGCCCACCGTATGCATGCCTGCATCGCCGCCCATTCGTTTGCCGTGCCCACCATCGGGCTGACTTGGGATGACAAGCTCGTCAGCTTCTTTGCCCTGGCCGGGCGCGCCGCCTATGCCGTCGATGGCCCGGCGATGACGGCGACCGCGATGGTCAACCTCGCGCACGCAGCCCTGGCCGAAGGGGTGGACCGCGCGGCGCTCGCCAGCCTGATCAGCCGCACCCGCGCCGATGTGGCACGGCTGGCCCGGCGCCTGGCCCATGCAGCGCAGCCTCGCCTTGCCAAGGGCCAAACGCCGCACCCGCGCGCGACGGCAAGTGCCACCGCAGCGGTGCCGGCCTGATGCGCGGCACGGCGATCGATCGTATCGTGGTGATCAACGATCTGGCGCGGCCGATGGGCGGCGCCAGTGCGCTGGCGCTGTCCTCGGCCCGCGCATTCCGCGCGCTCGGGCATGACGTGACGCTACTGGCGGGCGATGCCGGCGATGATGGCAGCCTGGCGGCAGAGGGCATCGCATGCGTTGCGCTGGGCCAGGGGCGGCTGCTTTCCCGCCCCCGGATGGAAGCCGCGCTGGCCGCCTTGTGGAACCGCCGTGCGGCGCAGATGGTGGCGCGCTGGATCGCGCAGCACGATACGCCGCGCACGGTCTATCATCTGCACGGCTGGCTGCAGATCCTGTCCCCGGCCGTGTTCCATGCGCTGGGTCCGGTGCGCGATCGCCTGGTGATTTCGGCCCACGATTTCTTCCTCGCCTGCCCCAACGGTGCCTTTGCCGATCTGCGCACCGGGCAGCCCTGCCCGCTGGTGCCTCTGTCACGCGGCTGCATCACTGCCAATTGCGACCGCCACAGCCGCAGCCACAAGCTGTTGCGGGTGCTGCGCCACGCGATCCAGACGCGGGTGTTCGATCCCGCGCATGCACCGCCAGTCCTGGCAATCCATGCTGCCATGGCACCGCTATTGATGCGCGCCGGCATTCCCGCGCAGGCGATCCACGCGCTGCCCAACCCGGTGGTGCCATGGTCGCCCACGCGCATCGCTGCCGAGGACAATCGCGAGGTGCTGTTCGTTGGCCGGCTGGAGGAAACCAAGGGGCCAGACCTTGCCGCCGCTGCCGCCCGCGCCGCCGGGGTGCCGTTGCGCCTGGTGGGTAGCGGCGCGCTGGAAGCAACGCTGCGCGCCCGCCATCCCGAGGCGCGCTTCAGCGGGCGCCTTTCCCCGGCGGAGATCGCCCGCGTGGCGCAGCGCGCGCGGCTGCTGGTTATGCCCAGCCGCTATCCCGAACCCTATGGCCTGGTGGCGATGGAAGCGGCGCGCTCGGGCATTCCGGTGATCCTGCCACCCACCGCGCTGCTCGCCGCCGATCTGGTGCGCCATGGCGCCGGCCTGGCAATCGACCCGCGCGATACACCAGACTTTGCCGCGCAACTGGCGGCATTGGCGCAAGACCACGCCCGCATCCGCGCGATGAGCGAGGCAGCCTTTGCTCTGCCCGACGACCTCGCGCTATCCCCCGACGCGTGGGTTGCGCGGCTGCTCGATTTCTATGCCGCGCGGCTGGCCGCCCGGTCCGTGGCAGAACACGCCCAGGCGCAGGATCAGCCGTGCGACGAGCGGCGCCAGCGTGCCGCCGACGGGCCAGACACATCGCCACCATCAGCCGGTTGGCCCGGCCTTGGCCGCACTGGCCGCACCCGGCCATTGAGCACGGCCGAACTGGCCAGCGGCGCGCGCCGTTCGAGATCGCGCAGCAGCGAATAGGGATGGCTGCGCGCGAGGCTGCGCCAGTGCTGGATCTTGACGGACAGCAGCACCACCGCCAGCGCCGCGACCGATACCGCCCAGCGCCACACCTGCATCTGCCCCGATTGCGCGGCGGCCAGGAATTCGGCCACGCTCATCCACACCGCCTGCGCGCCGAGCAATTCCGAACTCGGCTGGTCCGGCACGGCCAGAAGGATCAGCAGCCCTAAAACATAGGCCATGATCGCCGTACTCTCGGCCGATGCCCAGCCGGTGACATAGCCGGCGGTCATCAGCGTGGCCATGGCGAGCGCCAAGGCGCGGCCAAGGCGGACGAGTTGCACAGGAGCAAGGCGGGCAAGCAGGTGGTTCACCCTGCCATGGGTGGCACAGCAGCCCTCAACGAATGCTTGCGCGCGATCGTTAATGGCCAGGCATATGCGCTACGCACAACGCCTGAGGGAGACTATCCCGGCTTTGGCAGCAATCTGCCCCACGCCTTCGGCATACCAGACCGCTGAATCGCTTGGATTTGACCTGATCGCTTGATCCCCAACATGCCGTGACCGCCAGGATGCCGCGCCAAGTGCCTCGGCAATGGGGGCGATTGCTGCCGCGAGGGACGCGCCCTGGTGATACCAGACAGCCCATGGCGATGGTGGCAGGAGGCATGGTGCAACAGCAGCGACAGGGGGGTGGCGCGCTGGCGCGTGGGACGGCGGCTGGTTGGAGGCACCGGGCGCGCTGGGCACGAATGGCGGCGCGGTGGGGTTCGCTCGCCGGGGCGCTGTCGTGGCCGATGCTCGCCGCCGGGCAAAACGCGCCAGAGCGCCGCGCCGGGCCCGAAACCGTGGAGAACCGCATTCGGCCGGGCATGGAGGGCACCGGGCTCGTGGCCGGATCGCTGCGCATCCTGCCATCCGTGGCGTTCGGCGTGGTGGCGACCGACGATCTCTATGCCCGCCGCGTGCCGCGCGTGGCCGATGTCGGGGCCAACCTGGCCCCGGCCGTGACCGTGCAATCGCAATGGAACCGCCATTCCCTGACGCTGCGTGCCGATGGCCTGTTCGAACGCTATGCCCGCCATGGCGCCGAAGGCACCGATCGCTATGGCGCCGGCGCTGCCGGGCGGATCGACATCGGGCGCGATACGCGGGTGAACCTTGACGCCGCGATCGATCGCCGGATCGAAGCGCGCGGCACCACCGGCGACACGCTGTTCGGCGTCAAGCCGATCGCCTATCGCCAGGTAAGCCTGGGCGGCAGCGTGGAGCAAGCCGTGGGCGCCACCCGCCTGGCGTTCGACCTGCGGTTCGACCGCTTCCACTATTTCAACCGGCACGATGGCAACACCACCATCGTGCTTGCCCCGCGCGACTATCAGGCGCTGGCTGGTGGAGCCAAGGTGGTCCGCCCGATCTCCTCGGCGGTGGCGGTGTCGGTCGCCCTGCGCCTCAACAGCACGCGCTATCCCCATGAAGACCGCACGCAGCCCAGCCGGCGCGGCCATGGCTATGCCGTGATGGCCGGCATTGCCTTTGGCCAGGATCGCCTGCTCGAAGGGCAAGTGGCGCTGGGCTATCTGCACCAGCGCTTTGCCAGCCGGGCCTATCCCACCATCGCCGGGCTGGCTTACGATGCCAATGTCCAATGGCACGTCACGCCGCTGACCACCGTGTCGCTCGCGGCCGACAAGACTATCCAGCGCTCCCCAATCATCGATGTCGCCGGGATCGAGCAGCAGCAGTTCAGCCTGGGCGCCGCGCACGAATTGCTGCGCACGCTGATCCTGCGCCCGAGCGTGAGCTATACCATCAACCGCTTTCGCGGCGGGGCGCGGGTCGATCGCTATGCCAGTGCCGGGCTTGCGGCGACGTGGCAGGCCGCGCCGCATGTCATGGTGGAAGGGGCGCTGCGCCATGCCCTGGGCCGCACCAGCGCGCCCGTGGCCAAGCCGCGCGAATATGACCAGAACCGCGCGACCATCACTTTGAAATATGTGTTTTGAACGGGCGGAATGCGATGGCCAGCCTGCCGCTTGATCCACATCGGACGCCCGATCACCACGCCCCTGACGGCGCCGATGATCCCGCAGCGCGGCGCGCCGAACGCGCGCTGCGGGCCGCCATCGCCTTGCTGTTTCTGGTGGCGCTGGCGGCAGTGCTGCGCATCTTTGCCCCGGGGCCCGATCGCGCCGCACTGCGCCTCGACCTGGCCAGCGCGTCTGCCCTCGTGCGCGGGGCACCACCGCCCGCGTTGCCCGATCCGGCGGCGCTGCTCGACGTGAGCGCCCAGGATGCCCGCGCCTCCAATGCGGCCGTGCCGATTGCGGTAGCGCCGGTGGCCGCCGCGCCCTTTGCAGTGGGCGCGGCAGCGCCCGCAGCACTGGAACGCGCGCGCGATTGCCTGGCCGCCGCCGCCTGGTACGAAGCGGGGGATGATCCTTCGGGAGAGCGGGCCGTGGTGCAGGTCGTGCTCAACCGCGCGCGCCATCCCGCCTTTGCCGGCCCCGGCGGCATGGCCAGCGTGTGCGGCGTGGTGTTCCAGGGATCGCAGCGCCAGACCGGTTGCCAGTTCTCCTTCACCTGCGATGGCAGCCTGGCGCGCCGCCATCCCGGTCTTGCCGCCTGGGCGCGCGCACGCGCCATTGCCGGGGCGGCGCTTGCTGGTGCGGTGGACCCGCGCGTGGGCTGGGCAACGCATTACCATGCCGATTACGTCGTGCCGAAATGGCGCGACGGGCTGGCCAAGCTGGCGCAAGTGGGCGCGCACCTGTTCTATCGCTGGCCGGGTTGGTGGGGCACCGGCCCGGCGTTTCGGCTGAGCGGCACCAATCTCGCGGGAGAGCCGGTGGAGCCAAGCCTCGCCGCCCTGTCTCCAGCGCATGACGGCACGCTCGCTGCGGCTGACCCCACCCTCCTCGCCGGCCTGACAGACACTGACGACGCGGTGACGGTCGACACCCGCCTGGCTGCTATAAACCAGTTGCCGGGTACCGCTCTGCGCGATGCCGGCCCCGCGGCAGCGCTGGCGCCCGGCCGCGCCGCGTTGATGGCGCTGCATGGCGGCGGCGATGACACGCCGCTCGACGGCGCGCCGATCCGCATCACCTTTGACGCCGCGCTGTTTCCCGGCCGCTATGCCATCCAGGCGCTGGAGGCCTGTGGGCACCGGCCGCGGTGCACCGTGCTGGGCTGGCGTGGCGCGCCGGGGAGCCTCGATACGCTGGCCTTTGCCTATCGTCGCAATCGCGACAGCGGCGGCGAAGGTGCCTGGTGGGATTGCACCCTCACCCCGCGCACCGATCGCGCGCAGTGCCTGCCGCCCGCTGGACAGCGCCAAGCCCTGCTCTCCAGCGGCGGCTGAGCATACTGGGCGTCGTCAACCCTTGCCCGCCGCGCGGCCCGGCTTCACAAGGCGTTGGGGGCCGCGGCGGCGCAGCTGGCAGGAGAGTGGGCAATGGCGGGACTGGCGCGCAACGCCTTGGCAGGGCTGGCGATGGCCGGGCTCATGCTGCCCGAGGCGGTCGCCTATGCCGGGATTGCCGGGCTGGCACCGGGCCGCGCGCTGATTGCGGCGGTGGTCGGCGGGTTGGCCTATGCCGTGGTCGGTCGCAGCCGCTTTGCCGTGGTTTCGCCCACGTCGTCGTCCGCCGCGATCCTGGCGGCGAGCCTGGCCAGCCTGGCGACGGGCCAGGCCGGAGCAGCGATGCTGGCAGCCAATGCCACGGCGCTGACGCTGCTGGCCGGCGCCCTGTTCCTGGCGCTGGCCGCCGCGCGCCTGGGCAGTCTGGCCGGGTTTGTCGCGCGACCGGTGCTGCGCGGCTTTGCCCTTGGGCTGGCGCTGACCATCATCATCCGCCAGTTGCCGGCCTTGACCGGCCTGCCCGCGCCGCAAGGCAGCGTGGGTGTGGTTGGCTGGACCATCCTGCGCCAGGCAGGGCAGTGGCATGGCGCCACGCTGGCCTGTGGCCTGGGCGCGCTGGCGCTGCTGTTGCTGCTGCGCCGCTGGCCCGGCGTGCCTGGCGCGCTGATCGTGCTGGTCCTGGGCATTGCCGGGGCCAGCCTGCCGGGCTTTGCCGGGCTGGGCGTGGCCCAGGCTGGCCCGGCGCCGCTGGTGCTGAGCGCGCCGGTGCTGCCCGGTGATCCGGCCCAGTGGCTGCGCCTGGTGCCGCTGGCCGCGCCGCTGGTGCTGATCCTGTTTGCCGAAAGCTGGGGCACGATGCGCAGCCTGGCCCTGGCGCGCGGCGATACGCTGGATGCTAATCGCGAGCTGGCCGGGCTGGGCCTGGCCAATGCCGCCGCCGCGCTGGCGCAGGGCATGCCGGTGGGTGCGGGCTTTTCCGCCGGATCGGCCAATGCCGCCAGCGGCGCCACCAGCCGCGCGGCCGGCGTGTTTGCCGCGCTGGCCCTGCTTGCCCTGGCACTATGGGCCGGGCCGCTGACCGCGCGCCTGCCGCAGCCGGTGCTGGCCGCCGTGGTCGTCGCGGCGCTGACCCACGCCCTGTCGCCCGCGCCGCTGCTGCGGCCGTGGAAAGTGGGGCGCGACCGCTGGACCGCGCCAGCCGCCGCGCTGGGGGTGTTGAGCCTGGGCGTGCTCGATGGGCTGCTGCTGGCGGTGGGCCTCAGCCTGGCGCAACTGCTCTATCGCCTGGCCCATCCCTCGCTCAGCCAGTTGGGGCAACTGGGCACCAGCCACGATTATGTCGACATGGCCGCCCACGATACCGCACGTGCAGAGGGCGGGCTGGCGATCTTCCGGCCCAACGCCCCCCTGTTTTTTGCCAATGCCGAAACCGTGCTGGGCCTGGTGGCGCGCCGCGCGCAAGGGCTGGGCGTGCCCGTGGTGGTATTGAGCCTGGAAGAGAGTGACGATCTTGATACCACGGCCGCCGAGGCGATCGGCGAATTGCACGCCACGCTGGCACGGCGCGGCGGGCGCCTGATCCTGGCCCGCACGCATGATCGCGCGCGCGCGGTGCTGGCGGCATCGGGCCTGGGTGATCTGGCACGCGATGCCACCTTCAGCGTTGCCGATGCCGTGGCATTGGCGCAGACTGCGCCGCGGCAGGCGTGAAGCATGGAGCGTGAGTCATGGGGCTGGCCGGTCCGATCCAACCGATTCTCAAGACCGTGGCCATTGCCGATCTGCGCCCCACGCAGATGACCGTTGGCCTGCGCGAAGTGGAGCGCAAGCGCCGCGACTGGGAGCGCCGCAACGAAGCCAGCGCCGCCGGCGAATTCCTGGGCGCGCACATGATCCCGGCCGTGATCGGTCCCGATGACCAGCTGTGGATGCTCGATCACCAT
The DNA here is from genome assembly GCF_013149315.1 of Novosphingobium sp. SG754. NCBI lineage: Bacteria > Pseudomonadati > Pseudomonadota > Alphaproteobacteria > Sphingomonadales > Sphingomonadaceae > Novosphingobium > Novosphingobium sp. SG754. The sequence continues at coordinate 395,746 of NZ_JABGCC010000004.1, forward strand.
CACCTCGCCCTGGCGCTGCATCTGGAAGGGGTGGAAGAAGTGCTGGTCTCGGTGGTGGCGCGGCTGGCGCACTTGCCGCGCAAGCGGTTCCTGGCGTTTCTCGACGCCAACAACTGGCTGCACCCCTATGACGCGCGCGGCCGCCGCCGCGAATGGAAGGCGCTGCCCCATCACGTGGGCAAGCTGGAGGATGATCCCTGGCGCTCGCTGGCCGGTGACGTGCGCCGCGCCGGCGGCTATGCCAAGACGACGCGGCCCTATGCCGAATTCCTGTGGGCCGATTTCTTTCGCGATCACATCGGCCCGCGCAAGCTGGCCAACAAGTTTGACCAGGCCCTGCGCGAGGCGATCGACCTGGCCCGTGGCCACGGCGCGCGGCACTTGCCCGGCTATGCCGGCGTAGAAAGCTATTAGGCACGCGCCTGACCTGCGTTAGCCGTAGACACCCGGCGCAAACCCGGTGGCGCCGCTTTCCACCTCGAACAGGGCGCCATCATATTCGCCCGGATCGGCAAGGCCAACGCGCGCGCTGGTCACGAACATGCGATCATGCCCTTCGCCGGCAAAGGCGATGTTGGTGATACGCCGCGCCGGCAGGGCAATCGCGCGGTCGAGCCGGCCATCGGGGGCAAAGCGGCTGATGCGCCCACCATCCCAATGCGCCTGCCACAGGAAACCCTGCGCATCGCAGATCATGCCATCGGGATAGCCATCTTCTTCGGCAAAGCGCACGAACACCTCGCGCGGGCCAACGCCTTCGTCGGTCAGCGCAAAGCGGTAGATCACCCGGCGCGCGCTGTCGGCATGATAGAGCCACTGCCCGCATGGCGAGAACGCCGGCCCGTTGGGCACGCCATAGCCAGTGTCGATAACCTGGAACGCGCCATCGCTGCCCAGGCGATAGAGCGTGCCGTTGTCCTGCTCTTCGGCCATGTCCATCGTGCCGCACCAGATGGCGCCATGGGCATCGGCCTTGCCATCGTTCATGCGGTTTCCGGGCAGATGCGGCTCTGGCCCACTGCGCGGCCCGATCACGGGCATGGCTGACGCGGGATCAAAGGTGATCGAGCCGACACCGCCGCGAAAGCCGCCGATCAGGCCGCCCGTCTTGGCTGCCGCCACCCACCCCAGTGGCTCTGGCATGGTCCAGCGATCGATGACGCCGCTAGCCAGACCCATGCGGTTGAGCGCGGGGGCGAGAATGTCGGTCCAATAGAGCGCGCCGTCGCGCGGGCACCACAGCGTGCCCTCGCCCAGGATATCGGCCACGTCGCGGTCGATCTTGCGCCACAAAGCCATCGCGCTCCGGTCCTTTCTATCGTGCCGGGTGGGAAAGCGCGGCAAGCGCCACCCTTTCCCACCCCGATCGCTGGTCTGTTCCGATCAGTGATTGTCGCGCGGCAGGCCCATGGTCTGGGCGATCCGCTGATACTTTTCCGCACCCTCAAGAATGGCGCCCGTGTTGAGTTGGCCGACCACGGCGCGCTGGATTTCCTGCCACGGCGTCTGGCTGGCGGGATAGGGATAGCCCCCCTTGGCCACCAGCGCGGCACGGCGCGCCTCCAGCACGTCGTCGGCCACCAGCACGTTGACCGTGCCGGCCCTCAGATCGATGCGCACGCGATCGCCGGTTTCGAGCAGGGCCAGGCCGCCCATCGCCGCCGCTTCCGGGCTGGCGTTGAGGATCGACGGGCTGCCCGAAGTGCCCGACTGGCGCCCGTCACCAATGCATGGCAGCGCGCTGACGCCCTCGGTGATGAGGTAGGACGGCGGCCGCATGTTGACCACTTCGGCCGCGCCGGGATAGCCGATCGGCCCGGCGCCGCGCATGAACAGCAGCGTTTCTGGCGTGATCCCGACGGCAGGATCATCGATGCGGTGGTGATAGTCTTCCGGCCCATCGAACACCACGCAGGGGCCTTCGAACGCTTCGGGATCGGCCGGGTTGGACAGATAGCGTGCGCGGAATTCCTCGCTGATCACGCTGGTCTTCATGATCGCCGCGTCGAACAGGTTGCCCTTGAGCACCAGGAAACCGGCTTCTTCCACCAGCGGCTGGGCGAACGGGCGGATCACGCGTTCGTCCTCAATCTCCACGCCACGGCAGTTTTCGCCCATGGTGCGACCGTTAACGGTCATCGCCCCTTCGCGGATCAGGCCCTGGCCAATCAACTGGCCAACCACGGCCGGAACGCCGCCGGCGCGATAATAATCCTCGCCCAAGTATTCGCCCGCCGGTTGCAGGTTGACCAGCAGCGGCACCTTGTGGCCCAGGCGCTGCCAGTCATCGAGCGGCAGGTCCACGCCGACATGGCGGGCGATGGCGGCCAGGTGGATCGGCGCGTTGGTCGATCCGCCAATCGCGGAATTGACGACGATGGCGTTGTGGAACGCATCGAGTGTCAGAATGTCTGACGGCTTGAGGTCTTCGCGCACCATGTCAACGATGCGCTTGCCGGTGTGATAGGCGCATTCCTGGCGATCGCGATAGGGCGCGGGGATCGCCGCCGAACCGGGCAGCATCATCCCCAGCGCCTCGGCCAGCGAATTCATCGTGGTGGCCGTGCCCATGGTGTTGCAATAGCCGGTAGACGGCGCCGAGGAGGCGACGAGCTTGATGAAGCCATCGGCATCGAGTTCACCGGCGGCCATCATCTGGCGGCCCTTCCACACGATGGTGCCCGAACCGGTACGCTCGCCCTTGTGCCAGCCATTGAGCATCGGTCCCACCGACAGGGCGATGGCCGGGATGTTGACCGTGGCCGCCGCCATCAGCAGCGCCGGGGTGGTCTTGTCGCAACCGGTGGTGAGCACCACGCCATCGATGGGATAGCCATAGAGCGCCTCCACCAGGCCAAGATAGGCCAGGTTGCGATCGAGCCCGGCGGTGGGCCGCTTGCCGGTTTCCTGGATCGGGTGCACCGGGAATTCCAGCACGATGCCGCCCGCTTCGCGCACGCCTTCGCGGATGCGCTCGGCCAGCACGAGGTGGTGGCGGTTGCACGGCGAGAGGTCGCTGCCGGTCTGGGCGATGCCGATGATCGGCTTGCCACTGCGCAGTTCTTCCAGGCTCAACCCGAAGTTCAGATACCGCTCCAGATAGAGCGAGGTCATGTCGATATTGTCGGGATTGTCGAACCAGGCGCGGCTGCGCAGCTTCGGGGTCTGGTGCTCGGTCATAGGGGCCTATCAGCGCGAGGTGGAAACGCGATAGACCATGACGTGCCGATAGGGCTTGCCAGGATCGACGCGCGCGGAAACGAACGACGGGTGGTTGGGCGCATCGGGGAACTTCTGCGGTTCCAGCGCGATGCCATCGCCCATGCGATAGAGGTGGCCCTGCTTGCCGACCAGAGTGCCATCAAGGAAATTGCCGGCATAGAACTGCACGCCTGGCTCGGTGGTCAAGACTTCGAGCACGCGGCCCGAGGCAGGATCTTCCAGCCGCGCGGCAAGGCCCGGCTGCGCCGTCACGCCCTTGTCGAGCGCGAAGTTGTGGTCATAGCCACGGCCATAGACGATCTGCTGGTCGCGCCCATCGCGCAGCCCATCGGCGACGCGGCGCCCTTGCGTGAAATCGAACACGGTGCCGGCTACCGGGCGCAATTCACCGGTGGGGATCAGCGTGGCATCGATCGGCGTAAACGCCTTGGCCGGAATGGTCAGCACATGATCCATCGCGCCCTGCGACGATCCCTCGCCAGCCAAATTGAAGATGGCGTGGTTGGTCATGTTGATGATCGTGGGCTTGTCGGTGGTCGCCTCGAACGCGATCGTCAGGTTGCCAGCTTCGTCCAGCGAATAGGTCACCGTGGCCTTGACCGTGCCGGGATAGCCGGCGTCGCCATCGGGGCTGACATGGCTGAGCACGACGCTGGCCACTGCGCCGGATTTCACCGACACCACTTGCCACACCTGCTTGTCAAAGCCCTTGCCTCCACCATGCAGGCTGGCGGCCTTTTCATTGAGCGGTAGTTGATAGGCCTTGCCATCGAGCGTGAACTTGCCGCCTGCAATGCGGTTGGCATAGCGGCCCACGGTGACCCCGAAATAGTTGGGGTGATCGACATAGCCAGCGAGGTCGTCATAGCCGAGCAGCACGTCGGCCGGCTTGCCGGCGCGATCAGGCACGACCAGCGCCTGCAGCGTGGCGCCATAGCTGAGGATGCGGGCCGAAACGCCATTGGCGGCCTTGAGCGTAACGGCAACAACCTTCTGACCATCGGCCAGCGAACCTGCCGCCTCCTGGCTTGCCTGGGCAGCATGGGCACCGGAAAACGGCACAAGCGCCAGCAGCGCGGCAAGGGAAGCGGCCTTGGTGTTCATCCTGGTCTCCATGGTCGGCCTTTCTTGCCCGCTGGGCGGCACGTGAAAACACGTGCGCAGCCATTGACGTGGCCGTACCCGAGCATATAGTCCGACAAATAGAAAGAGCGCAAGCCGGTTCGCAAGCATCATGACGGGATGGCGAGGCCGCGCATTGCCGTTGCACACACACCCCTTCGAGAGAGGATGGACATGCCCCCAGTTGCTTCTTCGGCTGCGGCTTCCGCTGCCCCTGGCGAGGGCTTGCCGCCCGGCGCCAGCTATGGCCGCGCGCTGGCGCTCCTGGCCACGCTGTTCTTCATGTGGGGCTTCATCACGGTCATCAACAACACCCTGCTGCCGCATTTGCGCGCGGTGTTCGACCTCAACTATACCCAGACCACGCTGATCGAATCCGTGTGGTTCATTGCCTATTTCGTCGCCTCGATCCCCTCGGCCAAGCTGATCGAGAAGATCGGCTACAAGATGGCGATGGTCACCGGCCTGCTGATCATGGCCGCTGGCGCGCTGGGCATGATGGTGGCCGCCTCGATTCCGTCCTATGGCGTCACGCTGGTCATGCTGTTTGTCATCGCCAGCGGCATCACCCTGCTGCAAGTCGCGGCCAATCCCTATGTCGCCGTCGTCGGCCCGGCCGAAACCGCGTCGTCGCGGCTCACCCTGGTGCAGGCGCTCAACTCGGCCGGCACGATGCTGGCCCCGCTGTTCGGCGCCTATCTGATCCTGGGCCGCTCCAAAAGCGGCACGGCCAGCGCCACCACCGTGCTCACCCCGGCCGAGCGCCTGGCCGATGCGCATTCGGTTATCCTGCCCTATGGCCTGGTGGCCGCCGTGCTGGTGGTGCTGGCCGTGGTGATCGCGCGCTATCCCCTGCCCGCCATGGGCAGCGCGACCAGTCGCATGGCAGCAGAAGAACGCAAGCATCACTCGCTGTGGTCACACCGCAACCTTGTGTTCGGCATTCCGGCGATCTTCATCTATCTGATCGCCGAAATCGGCGTGGCCAACCTGTTCGTCAATTTCGTCAGCCAGGGTGACATTGCCAACCTGACGCACGAGCAGGCTGGGCGCTATCTGACGTTCCTGTGGGGCGGGATGATGGTGGGCCGCTTTGCCGGCGGGGCGATCATGCAGAGGGTGCGCGCCGAAACCGTGCTGGCCCTGGCCGCCGTGGGTGCATTCGTGGTGATGATGATTACCGTGTTCACCCACGGGCCCGTGGCGATGTGGGCGCTGATCAGCGTGGGGCTGTTCCACTCGATCATGTTCCCCACGATCTTTACCCTCGGGATCAAGGGCCTTGGCCCGCTGACCGAGGAAGCATCGGGCCTGCTGATCATGGCGATTGCCGGCGGCGCGCTGGTGGTGGTGCAGGGCAAGCTGGCCGATGCCTTTGGCCTGCAGACCTCGTTCCTGCTGACCGCGGCGTGCGAGCTTTACATCATCTTCTACGCGCTGTGGGGTGCGAAGACCAAGGCAACAGACTGATCGGCTCCTCCCCGAAACGGGGAGGGGGACCGCGCGAAGCGTGGTGGAGGGGATTGGCCGCCTGAAACGGCGTGCAAGGCGCAAGCTCCCCTCCACCAGCCTGCGGCTTGTCCCCCTCCCCGTACCGGGGAGGATCAGCGGTTTACGGCAGCTTCGATTGCGCTGGCGGTGTCTTCCAGGGCGAGTTGCACCAGAACACCCATCGCCTGGGCGGCTGCCTCGCCATCGCCTTCGGCAATTGCGTCATAGACGCGTGCATGATCGGGAATGGGGTTGCGCGGCAGTTCCCGGCTGCGCTGCTTGAACCGCGTGGTCCAATGCACCGCCGCGCCGATGCTGGCTGAGAGCACCAACAGCGCGGCATTGTGGCTGGCGCGCAGCACCGCATCGTGGAAATCACGGTCAGCCGCGCGGCCGGCATCGTTGGTCAGCGTATGCCGCCGCATCGCCGAAAGCGCATCGCGGATTGCCTTGAGATCGGCCTTGTCGCGGCGCTGGGCCGCCAGGCGCGCGGCGGCCGGTTCCACCACGGCGCGCAGTTCGAACAGATCGCGCACGAATTGCAGATCGGGTTCGCCGGCAAAGGCCCAGGCGAGCACTTCAGGATCGAGCAGATTCCAGCGGTCGCGCTCCAGCACGCGGGTGCCGGCCTTGGGGCGGCTTGCCACCAGGCCCTTGGCGGTCAGTACCTGGATCGCCTCGCGATAGGCGCTGCGCGACACTTTGAGTTCTTCGGCAAAGGCCACCTCGCCCGACAGGATATCGCCTGGCTGGTATTGGCCCGACAGGATCGCCGTGCCCAGCTTGTGAGCGATCGCCCCATGCAGGCGCCGGCCAGGGCCGCGCGCCGGGCTATCGCGCTCCTCGGCCGCGACACTGTCCGGCGCCGCGCTGTCGGCGGCGCTTTCCATTGCCTTGCCCTTGCGCGATTTGTCCGGGAACTGCCGTTGCATCACTGTCTCGATCGCCTCCTGCCAAACGTGGGTAGCAGGGAGCGACACGGGGTGAAACGACTATTATTGCGTTTGTCATGCTGGCGGAATATGTCGGAGTAAATAGGGAGAATCCGATGACCGAATTCCGCTCGACCGACGCCCACACCGGGCAGCCCCATGGGCCCGCCCTGGCGGTGCACGGCCTTGACGATGTGGCCCGGCTGTGTGCCGCGGCCGAGGCGGCGTTCGACATCTATCGCGCCACGAGCCGCGAAGAGCGCGCCCGCTTCCTCGAAACCATCGCCGAGGAAATTCTTGCCATCGGCGATACGCTGATCGTGGCCGCCATGCGCGAAAGCGGGTTGCCGCGCGCGCGGCTGGAGGGGGAGCGCGGCCGCACCGTGGGCCAGTTGCGCCTGTTTGCCGGCGTGGTGCGTGCAGGCGCATGGCAGCAGTTGCGCATCGATCCGGCCCTGCCCGATCGCCAGCCCCTGCCCCGCCCCGATCTGCGCCTGCGGATGATCCCGCTTGGCCCGGTGGCGGTGTTCGGTGCTTCCAACTTCCCCTTGGCGTTCTCCACGGCCGGGGGTGATACCGCCTCGGCGCTGGCGGCGGGGTGCCCGGTGGTGGTCAAGGGCCACCCGGCCCATCCCGACACCGGCGCGCTGGTCGCGGGCGCGATTGCCCGCGCGGTGGCCGCATGCGGCCTGCCCGAAGGCGTGTTCGGCCATCTCGTTGGCCCCGGCAACGAACTGGGCGCAGCGCTGGTGGCCGATCCGCGCATGGCCGCTGTCGGCTTTACCGGTTCGCGTGGCGGTGGCCTGGCGCTGGCCCGCATTGCACAACAGCGCGAGGTGCCGATCCCGGTCTATGCCGAAATGTCGAGCATCAACCCGGTCGTGCTGATGCCGGCAGCGCTGGCTGCACGCGGCGCGGCGCTCGGCCAAGCGTTCGTCGGCTCGCTCACCATGGGCGCCGGGCAGTTCTGCACCAACCCCGGCCTGGTACTGGCCATCGCCGGTGAAGGCCTCGACGCCTTCCTGGCCGCCGCGCGCGAGGGCGTGGGCCAAGCGCAGCCGCAGACCATGCTGACCAGCGGCATCCACGCTGCCTATGAAGCCGGGGTCAAGGCGCTGGCCACGGCCCCCGGCGTGGAAACCGTGGCGACCGGGCCGGTGGGCGAAGGCCCCTGTGGCCAGGCCGCGCTGTTCGTCACCACGGCCCAGGCCTTCCTGGCCGACAAGGCGCTCGGCCACGAAGTGTTCGGCGCCAGTTCGATCGTGGTGACCTGCGCTGATGCGGCCGAGCTTGCCACGGTGCTCAAGGGCCTGGAAGGCCAACTGACCGCCACCCTGCACATGGACGCAGCGGACGAGGCATTGGCAAGCGAGCTGCTGCCAATTCTTGAACGCAAGGTTGGCCGCATCCTGGCCAATGGCTGGCCCACCGGCGTCGAAGTGTGCCATGCCATGGTGCACGGCGGGCCGTTCCCGGCCACGTCCGATCCGCGCACCACCTCGGTCGGCAGCCTGGCGATCGATCGCTTCCTGCGCCCGGTCAGCTACCAGAACCTGAGCCAGGCGGTGTTGCCAGCCGAACTGACCGATGCCGCACGCGGCGATGGCGCGCCGCGCCTGATCGACGGCACGCTCACACTCTGATCCCCTTCTCTCGCGAAAGATCCTCTTCCATGGCAACCCGCCTTCTTCAGCATCGCAGCGCCGATGGCACGCGTCGCGTGATCCTGGCCACCGGTGACAGCGCCGTGTTCCTAGACAGCCCCGCGACGGTGCGCGAGCTGGCCCAGGCGGCGATCGCCGCCGGGCACAGCCTGGCCGATGCCGCTGCCGCCCGCGCCGGCAGCCAGGTGGTGGACATCGCCGCCGAGCTCGCCGCCGGCACGCTGCTGCCCGCGATCGACCATGATGACACCGCGCGCGTCTGGTTGACTGGCACCGGGCTTACCCATCTTGGTTCGGCGGAAGGGCGCGACAAGATGCACCGCGATGCCGCGCAGGCCGAAAAGCAGACCGATTCCATGCGGATGTTCCTGGAAGGGCTGGAGGGTGGCAAGCCCGCTGCTGGTACCGAAGGGCAACAACCGGAATGGTTCTACAAAGGGGATGGCACGCAGCTGGTCGGCCCGGGCCAGCCGCTGACGATGCCGGCATTTGCCAAGGATGGCGGCGAGGAACCGGAACTGGCCGGGATCTATCTGATCGGTGCCGATGGCACGCCCTGGCGCCTGGGGCTGGCACTGGCCAACGAGTTTTCCGACCATGTGACCGAGCGCCACAACTATCTGTGGCTGGCCCATTCCAAGCTGCGCCAGGCCGCGCTGGGCGCCGAACTGCTGCTGGGCAACCCGCCCGCCGACGTTCGCGGCACCAGCCGCGTGCTGCGCGATGGCGCCACGCTGTGGGAAAAGCCGTTCCTTTCGGGCGAAGACAACATGTCGCACAGCCTGGCCAACCTGGAACATCACCATTTCAAGTACGGATTGTTCCGCCGGCCCGGAGACATTCATGTGCACTTCTTCGGCACCGCCACTTTGTCGTTCAGCGACGGGATCAAGACGCAGGAAGGCGATGCCTTTGAAATCGCGGCGGCACCCTTTGCCCTGCCGCTGCACAATCCGCTGGCGCGCGCAGCGGCCGGCCCCGTGCCGTTCGCAGTCAAGGTGCTCTAAGCCATGGACCCGATCCGCATTGCCGTGGTCGGCATGGGCAAGATCGCCCATGACCAGCACCTGCCCGCGATTGCCGGCAACCCGGCCTTTACCCTAGCCGCCACGGTCAGCCGCAGCGACAGCAGCGTGGAGGGCGTGCCCCATTTCCACGATCTGTCCGCCCTGCTCGACAGTGGCGTGGCCATCGATGCGGTGGCGCTCTGCACCCCGCCGCAGGTGCGTTATGATCTGGCGGCGCTGGCGCTGGACAGGGGCCTGCACGTGTTCCTGGAAAAGCCGCCGGGCGCCACCCTGGCCGAAGTCGATGCGCTTGTGGCCCATGCCGCCAAGGCCGGCACCACGCTGTTTGCCTCTTGGCATTCGCGCTATGCCGCTGGCGTTGCCCCGGCGCGCGCCTGGCTGGCCGACCGGCAGATCACCGGCGTCAAGGTGATCTGGCGCGAGGATGTGCGCGTGTGGCATCCGGGCCAGGCGTGGATCTGGGAGCCGGGCGGCCTGGGCGTGTTCGATCCGGGGATCAATGCGCTCTCGATCATCACCCATATCCTGCCCGCACCGTTCTTCCTGGCCGAAGCCACGCTGGAAGTGCCGGAAAACCGCGCTGCCCCGATTGCGGCAGACCTGCATTTCCGCGATTCCCGCGGCACAGCCATCCACATGGATCTCGATTGGCGCCAGACCGGCCCGCAGAGCTGGGACATCGTGGTGGAAACCACCGACGGCACGCTGCGCCTTGCCAACGGCGGTGCGGTCCTGACCCTGCCGGGCGAGACACTGCGCGATGAAGACCACGAATATCCTGGCCTCTATGCCCGCTTTGCCGATCTCGTCGAGCAGGGGCAAAGCGATGTCGACACTCGCCCCCTTACCCTGGTGGCCGATGCATTCCTGCGCGGCAAACGGCTGGTGACAGACGCCTTTTTCGATTGATCCCGCCACCTTCGCAAACAAGGACGCGCCCTCGCATGATCAAGATGCTTTGCTCCGCCGCCGCCGCGCTGCTCGCCGCCACTGCCCTGGCCACGCCAGCGCTGGCCGATACCGGGGGCACGCCCACCACCGCCACGCTGCACGCTGACAAGCCCGGCCCGACCTATGACCGGCATATCTTCACCCAGTTTGCCGAGCATCTCGGCAATGGCATCTATGGCGGGCTGTGGGTAGGCAACGACAAGTCCATCCCCAACACCAACGGCTTCCGCAACGACGTGGTCGGCGCGCTGCGCGATCTCAAGGTGCCGATGGTGCGCTGGCCTGGCGGCTGCTTTGCCGATGAATACCACTGGCGCGAGGGAATCGGGCCGCAGGCGAAGCGCCCGGTCAAGGTCAACACCAACTGGGGCGGCGTGACCGAGCCCAACAGCGTGGGCACGCACGAATACTTCGAACTGCTCCGCCAGATCGGCGCGGAGGCCTATATCTCGGGCAACGTGGGCAACGGCACCCCGCGCGAAATGGCCGAATGGATCGAATATGTCACCGCGCCGGCCGGCAGCCTGGCTGACGAGCGCGCCCGCAATGGCCACAAGCAGCCCTGGGCCCTGCCCTATTTCGGCATCGGCAACGAGCTGTGGGGCTGTGGCGGCAACATGCGCGCCGAATACGCGGTTGACGAAACACGCCGCTATTCCGCGTTCATCAAGCCCGTGGCCGGCACGCAGATCCTGCGCGTGGCCTCTGGCGCCAATGCGGATGACACCAACTGGACCGAAACGATGATGCGGTCGGCCCGCGACCAGGTCGATGGCCTGTCACTGCATTATTATACCGTGCCTGGCCGTGGCACCTGGCCGCCCAAGGCGCAGCCGGTTGGTTTTGACGAGCACGACTGGGCCGATGCCCTCGCAGGGGCGCGCCGGATCGACGATCTGCTCGCCCGGCACACCGCGATCATGGACAAGTATGATCCGCAAAAGCGCGTGTTCCTGGCAGTGGACGAATGGGGCGCCTGGTATGCCCAGGATGCCGGCACGCACCCCGGCTTCCTGCGTCAGCAGAACAGCCTGCGCGATGCGCTGATCGCCTCGACCACGCTGGACATCTTTGCCCGCTATGCCGATCGCGTGCGACTGTCGGCGATCGCGCAGATGGTCAACGTGCTGCAGGCCATGATCCTGACCGACGGCAAGAAGATGGTGCTGACGCCCACCTATCATGTCTTCATGATGTATCGCCCGTGGCAGGATGCCACCGTGCTGCCGATCGACATCGTCACGCCGTGGTATGCCAAGGACCAGTTCACGATGCCGGCGGTGAGCGGCTCTGCCGTGCGCGACAAGGCTGGCGTGGTGCACGTGGCCCTGTCCAACCGCGATCCCGCCCAAGCCAATACGGTGACGGTCAAGCTGGATGGGATCGCCGCCACCAGCGCGAGCGGCCAGGTGCTGACCGGCGCCGCGATCGATGCGCACAATACCTTTGCTGCGCCTGATACCGTGCGCCCGATGCCGTTCAGCGCGGCAACGATCCAGAACGGCGTGCTCAGCGTCACGCTGCCCGCCAAGTCTGTCGTCGTGCTCGACCTGCGCTGATCGCCAGCGCGCCTGCTTAAACAAATGGTGCCGGGCCGCTGTCCCGGCCCGGCACCTGGAAGGCCAGCCCGGCATGCGCCGGGCTGGCCTTTTTCCGTTGTGTGGCGATCAGATCTTGAAGCCGAAGCGCACGCCATAAGTGCGCGGCGGCTGGAACTGATAGGTATTGAGGCGCGAGTTGAAGTTCTGCGCCGCGTAGGCGAGGACGACCTTGTCACCCACGTTGCGCACGAACGCCTGGAGCGTCCAGCGCGCGCCCTCGGGGGCATACTGCAGCGACAGGTTGCCGGTCACATAGGGACGCGACTGCGTGTCATAGGTGTTGAACACCGAGTAGTAGAACGACGAGCTGTACTTGGCATCGGCGCGCGGGGTCAGCGTGCCACCGAAAGCCGGGATGGCATATTCGATGCCGCCCGAGACAGACAGCTTGGGCGCGTTGGGCAGCTGGTGGCCACCGATGCTCTGCGGCGTGCCACCACCATCGTTGACGGTGATGTTGTCGCCAAACCGGGTGTGCAGCCACGCGGCGTTGAGGTCGATCCGCCCGCCTTGGCCGAACAGGGCCACGGCCTGCGCTTCGGCGCCATAGATCTTGGCCGTACCGACGTTGAACGTGCCGGCCGCGCCATTGAGCGAGTCTGCCGTCTGCGAAGCCTGGTAACCGCGATAGTTGAAGTAGAACGCCGAGGCGTTGAGCTGCAGGCGGTTGCCCATGAAGCGGTTCTTGGTGCCCACTTCAAACGCGTCGAGGGTTTCGGGACCATAGGGGATCGAGGCTGCCGAACCGTTGGAGTTGAACCCGCCCGACTTGTAGCCGCGATCATACTTGGCATAGACCAGCGAATTGCTGGCCGGGGTATAGTCCAGGCCCACGTGCCAGGTCGGCTGCGACTTGGTCATGCGGCCCGCACCATCGGTGAAACCCGTGGTGAAGGGGAAGACAAAGCCCCATTCCGGGAAAGCCAGCGCCGGATAATTGAGCGTGGCGCCGCCGGTGCGCACCTTTTCATCGCGGGTATAGCGCCCGCCGACGGTGAGCTTCCACTGATCGCCCAGCTTGTAGGCGATCTGGCCGAACACCGCGTCAGACTTGGTCTTGACGTTGTAATCGAAGTGGATCCCGTAGGTGTTGGAAAAATCCAGGAACGACAGCGGGCCGCCGGGCGCATAAGGGCCGGTCATCGCCAGGTTATAGATCCCGGAATTGATCGTGTTGGTTTCCTGGAAGTGGAACAGGCCAACCTGGAAGAACAGCGGGTTGTTCGACCCGTTGGACAGGCGCACTTCATGGTTCCAGGTGGTGGGTGCCTCGTGCTGGATGAAATTGCGGATCGCCGGATAGGCCGGGCCCGTGGCATCGAGCTTGTGCGCCCAGGTCTGCTTGTCCCATCCGCCAGCATAAGTCAGCGTCAGGTCGCCGGCAAAGTTGGCCACGGTGCCTTCCCAGCGGATGCGATCGCCCTTTACCCGGTTAGACGTGAGCGCCTGGTTGGGAAAGCTGCGCGCGTCGCCGAAATCGGGGCGTGTGCCCAGCGCCGCAACCATCGCCACGTCGCCCACGTTGCGGATGTCGTCATGCTGGTACGACGCCCAGAGCTTGACGTTGTCGGTCGGCTTCCACTGCAGCTGTACGCGGCCGGACGAGGTATTTTCATCATCCCCGTCCAGGTTGATGCCGGTGAGGTGGCGATAGCCGTCGTGCTGGCGATGGATGCCCGAGAAGCGCACGGCCAGCGTGTCGGTCAGCGGCACGTTGCCGCCGGCTTCCACGTTGAGCGCGCGATAGTTGCCCACTTCGAACGAGCCATAGGCGCCCGCCGTGTCGCTGGGGCGGTTGGTGATCAGCGAGATCAGGCCACCGGTGGAGTTACGGCCGTTGAGCGTGCCCTGCGGGCCCTTGAGCACTTCGATGCGGGCGATGTCGTACATCGAGGTGCCGATGGAGAACGAGCGGTTGGTATAGAACCCGTCGCGCGCGATCGGCACGGAAGGATCGCCGATTTCGGTCACGTCGGTCGACGCGATGCCGCGCACGGCGACATAGGCCGAACCCGAGCTGGTGCTGAGATTGACGCTGGGATCGACCGTCGCGAGCGACTGCACGTTGCTGATGCCCTTCTGGGCCAGATCCGCACCGGTATAGACGGTCAAGGCCACAGCAGTCTTCTGCGCCGAGCTTTCGGTGCGGTTGGCCGTGACGACGATTTCAGCAAGGCCGTCATTGTTGCCGCCCGTGCTGCTGGCAGCATCTTGCGGCGCGGCGCCATCCTGCGCGTGCGCAACCGTGGCAATCGTAGGCATGCTGGCACCGATCAACAGTGCCGCGATCAGGCGGTTCATCCGACGTCCTCCCCTTTTGAGCATGGCGAGATCGTGACTCGCCATTTATAAAATCAAAATGCTGGTTCTTATTATGGCGGATGGAATTTCCGGTCAAGATGGTTTGACGCAGATCAACCGCGCGGCATTTTACCATTATTTTCCAACAGTTTAATCCATAAAAAACCACATCTTGACAGAGCGGCCGGGGAAAGCGATACGAAGATCAATAAGAACTAAAGTTCTAATTATGGCGTGGCGCCTGCCCGCCGCTGGGGAGAGCCATGATCACCACCGCCTTCGTTCCGCGCCACGCCACCGGGCCGGCCACAACGGCGCCGGCAGTGTCCCGCAGCCGCCAGCGCGCGGGCCTCGCGCCGGCCGCGCCAGTTCCATCCCGTTCCCTTTCCCAGCGCGCAGCCCTTCGCTGCCGCCCCTCCTGACGGAGCCATGAAAGCCATGTCCAAGATCCAACGGGGCGTCAGCCTCTACTCGTTTCAGGAAGAGCTCTTCCTGGGCACCATGAGCGTGGAGGACTGCATCGCGTTTGGCAGTTCGATCGGCGCCAAGGGCATCGAAATCCTGCCCGAGCAGAACATGCCCGAATTCCCCAACCTGAGCGATGCCGACGTGGCGCGCTGGCAGGACATGCTGGCCCGCCATGGCGCGCATTTCACCTGCTATGACATGTTCCTCGATACCAAGCTGCGCAAGGATCGCCCGATGAGCGATGCCGAGCAGGTGGAAAGCATCGTGCGCGACATCAAGCTGGCCAGCCGGCTGGGCATTCGCAACATGCGCGTGCTGGTGTTCGTGCGGCCCGATATCCTGGCGGCCTGCGTGCCCTATGCCGAGCAGTATGACGTGCACCTGGGCGTGGAAGTGCACGCGCCGTGGCATCTCGAACATGCCTGGATCCTGCGCACGATCGACGAGGCAGACCGCCTGGGCACCCGTCACCTGGGCATCCTGCCCGACATGGGCATCTTCATGAAGCATTATCCGCCGGCCTTCCGCGCGCGGTTCGAACGCCAGGGCGCGCGGCCCGAGGTGACGCAGTTCATCGTGGACAGCCACGAGGCCAAGATCATGGCCGAATACACGATCTACGAAGTGGCCGTGAAGATGGGCGGCAACAAGGCCGAGGTGGCCATGGCCGAGACCCTGCGCCATGCCCCCTATGCCAACCCCAAGCGGATCGGCGACTACGCCCCCTATTTCCGGCACATCCAGGCCAAGTTCTATGAAATGGACGAGGACTGCACCGACCCGTCGATCGCCTATGACGAGGTCATCCCCGAACTCGTCAAGTGCGGCTGGGAAGGAACCCTGTCCAGCGAATACGAAGGCAACCGCTGGATCCAGGACGTGCACCCGGTGGACAGCCGCGAGCAGGTGCGCCGCCAGCATGTGATGTTCGAGCGCCTGATCGACCAGGCAGAAGCCGCATTCGGCGCCAAGGAGACCGTGTGATGTTCGACAAGTACCTGATCGATGCCGCCACGGTGCGCAATATCGGCCCGGCGGAGGCGCCGACCGGCTTCGCATTCGACGCCAAGCTGGGCTATTACCGCGGCCTGACCCTGTCGATGATCGAAGAACTGGCGATCACGCTCGATGGCGTGGAACTGCCGCGTGAAGCGGTGCAGTTCGATGAGGGCCAGGGCCCGATCACGCTGGATGCCATGGAAACCGCCTATGACCGGCGGTGGGGATTCGGCACGCCGGCCACGATCATCGTCAACCATCCCGGCGGCTTGCCAGCGGGCGAACACACCCTCGCGCTGCGTCAAAAGCTGCGCGTGTCCTACCTGCCCTTCCCCGCCTTCAACACCGACGAAAAGACGGTGCAAGCGGCCTGAAAGGATAACGACGCCATGCATGCTGCCATCAAATCTGCGCTGGCCCTGGCCCTGTTCACCGGTGCGATGGCAGCATCGCATGCCGTTGACGCCAAGCCCGCAGCGCCGCACCACGTCACCGCGGCCACCGCTGCTGCGCGCGAAACCGCCCGCAACCGGGCGATCATCACTGACTTTGCCCGCCGCTTCTATACCCTGCGGCAAGTACGCAGCGCGTTCGAAGCCTATGTCGCGCCGGATTATATCCAGCACAACCCCGGGCTTGGCGATGGGCGCGAGGCGGCCATCGCGGCGCTCACACCGATGTTTTCCGACCCCGGGCACAGCTTTTCGATCCGCCACATCGTGGTCGATGGCGATCTGGCGGCGATCCACATCTTCGTTAAGCCCGACCCGGCAGCGCGCGGCGCGGCCGTTGCCGATTTCTATCGCCTGAAAGATGGAAAGATCGTCGAGCACTGGGACGTGATCCAGCCCATCCCCGAAAAGGCCGCCAACCCTCATCCGATGTTTTGATCGCCAGGCAGGCAAACGCGGCGCCGGCGCACCCCGCGCCGCCCGGAAATGCGGCTAGACAAACAATAATAAAAGTTCTAATTCTAAATAGCATCAGCCGCAGCGCGATCGGGGGGCACAGGCGTGTTCCGAAAGTCCACGCCGGCTGCGCCGACTTTTTGGGGAGAGATCATGCGTTTTTCCGTGTTCCTGAATGCCCGTTCGATGAGCCCGGCCGAGGATGGCCGGTTGATCACCGACCTGATCGGCCACGCCGAACAGGCCGCCGCCAACGGGTTCGAGGCGATCTTCATGCCCGACCACCACTTCAACGGCTATATGCCGGTGGCGAGCGACAGCTTCATCCTGGCCGGCTATCTCGCCGCGCGCCTGCCGCAGATGCACTTCGGCTTTTCGGTGGTGTCGGTGCCGCTGCACCACCCGGTACGCTTTACCGAGCGCGTCAACGTGCTCGATCATCTGACCAAGGGCAAGCTGCTGGTCGGCGTCGGTTCGGGCACCACGCCCGAGGAAATGATCGGCTTCAACGTCAACTACAAGGACGCCGGCCCGCTCGCCGAAGCCAATCTTGCCGTGGCCGAAGAGCTGTGGGCCAAGCGCATGGATGATCCTGCGGTGCGGATCGACAACGGCCCATATCAGGGCCGCGTGCTGCAGCGCATCACGCCCTCGCCCTATGGCGAACAGCACGCCCGGCTGATGCCGGTGGCGATGAAGGAAAGCAGCGCCCGCCGCGCCGCGCGCCATGGCTGGCCAGCCTTCATCCCCGCGTTCACCCCGCCCAAGATCGGCGGCACCGAACCGTTCACGCATGTGAAAAAGTACTTCGACATCTACAAGGGCCTGCTGCTGGAAGCCGGGCACAGCGATGACGTGGTCAAGGATGCGCTGTCGTGGACCACGCACACCTATCAGGCGGTGCACGTGGCCGAGACCGACGAGCAGGCGCGCGAGGAACTCATGGTGATCCTGCGTTCATACCAGGACGCGATCGAGCGCGAGGCCGAATTCAACGCCCGCGCCGAAAACGATGAAGCCAATACCAAGACCGACCGCACCCCCAACGCGCTGACCGACGACTGGATCGGCACGTGGTGCCTCTATGGCTCGCCCGAAACGGTGATCGAGCATCTGCGCCCCTATGCCGAACTGGGCATCGGCAACGTGCTGTGCGGCACCACCACCGGGCCGCTGACCGACGAGCGCCTGCGCCTGGGCCAGCAGACGCTTGACCTGATGGGCAGCAAGGTCATCCCGGCCCTCAAGGGAGCGTGAACGCCATGAAGATCGTGGGGATCGGCGGAACCCTGCGCGATGGCTCCAGCACCGAACGCCTGGTGGCGGCGGTGCTGGACGCGTGCGCAAGCATGGGCGCCCAGACGCAGATGTTCGGGGGCAGCGCCTTGAAGGCCCTGCCCCATTTCAACCCGGAAAGCGCAGAGCGGACCACCGGCGAGCGCGCCCTGGTCGACGCGGTGCGGGATGCTGACGCGGTGGTGATCGGTTCACCCGGCTATCACGGCGGGGTATCGGGCCTGGTCAAGAACGCGATCGACCTGCTCGAAGACTTGGCGCGCGACGCACGCCCCTATTTCGACGGGCGCCCGGTCGGGCTGGTGGTCAGCGCCGCCGGCTGGCAGGCGACTGGCGTGACCCTGGCCGCGTTGCGCGGCATTACCCATGCCATGCGCGGCTGGCCCACCCCGCTGGGCATTGCCGTCAACACCGTGGCGCAAAAACCGTTCGCCGCCGATGGCAGCCTGGCCGATCCCGAAATCGCCGGAGCCGTTGCCATGCAGGCCCGCCAGATCATGCAATTTGCCAAAGGTGCCGCATGACGCTTTCCCTTGCCGACGCCGCCCGCCTCACGGCCGGCGCCACGATGTGGACCACGGGCGCCGTTCCCGAACGCAATGCCCGCAGCCTGATGCTGGCCGATGGCCCGATGGGCGTGGCCAGCGGCCGGGTGGACGAACGCGACGTTTCCGTGCTCACCCCCGCCCCAGTGGCGCAGGGCGCCAGCTGGGATCTCGATCTCGTGGCGCAGATGGGCGCGCTGGTGGGCAACGATGCCATCACCATGGGTGTCGATGCGCTGCTTGCACCCAACGTCAACATGGCGCGCAGCCCGCTCGCCGGGCGGGCGTTCGAATACTATTCGGAAGATCCGCTGCTTACCGGGCTGTGCGGCGCGGCCTGGGTGCGCGGCATCCAGTCCACCGGCACCGCCGCCGTGGCCAAGCACTTTGTCTGCAACGACAGCGAGACCCAGCGCGACACGATGAACTGCGTGGTGGACGATGCCACACTGCGCCAGGTCTATCTGCTGCCATTCGAAATGGCCTGCGCCGCCGGCTGCGGAGGCATCATGACGGCCTACAACCACGTCAACGGCGATTGGTGTGCCGAGGCTTCGGGCCCGCTGGCCATCGTGCGCGATGAATGGGCCTATGGCGGCGTGCTGATGAGCGATTTCTTCGCCACGCATTCCACCGCTGCCACGCTCAACGCCGGGCTGGACCTGGAAATGCCCGGTCCCGCCCGCTTCCTGGGTGCCAAGGCGGAAGATGCCGTGGCCCAAGGCCTGGTCGGCGCAGACCGCGTGCAGGACGCCGCCGAACGGGTGATCCGCTTCAACCAGCGTTTTGGCGGCGCCAAGACACCCGCCACGCTCGATAGCGAGGAACTGCTCACCGCCGGCGCGGCGGCAGGCTTCGTGCTGCTGCGCAACGATGGCCTGCTGCCGCTCGCACCGACGATCCTCACGCTGGCGGTGATCGGCCCCAATGCCACGGCGCCGTGCTATCAGGGCGGCACCTTTGCCCGCATCGCCGTGACTCCGGATGCGCTCACGCCGCTCGAAGCGATCACCGCCACGCTGGGTCAGCACATGGCGATCGTCCATGAACCGGGCGTCGATCCCCAGCCCCGCCTGCCCGCCATGCCGGTGACCCCGGCGATGGACCTGGGCGATGGCTGCGCGACCGGCCTGACGGTGGAATACTTCGCCGGACACGATCTCACCGCAGAACCACTCTCGCGTGAGACGCGGGCGACCAATTCGCTGGTCTGGTTCCATGGCGTGCACGATCAGGGTCGCTTCAACGAGACCGGCGCCGTGCGTGCCAGCGGCTGGTATGTCGCGTCTGGCGATGGCGCGCATCGCTTCTATGCCGGGGCAACCGGCCCGGTGGTACTCAAGGTCGATGGCGTCGAAATCATCCGCCGCGATGTCCAGCCGGCGGCGTCCGACATCATGGGCGTGCTCAAGGCCGGCGATGCCGACGAAGGCGTGGTGACGCTCCGCGCCGGGCAGCGCGTGCTGGTCGAAGTGGAACTGCGTTATGCCCCGGCCCGCGTGCAAGGCCTGTGGTATGGCGTGCGGGCGCCCGATACGCCCGATGCCATGCTCGCCCGCGCCATTGCTGCCGCAGCCCAGGCCGATGCCGTGGTGCTGATGCTGGGCGAAACCGCCGATGCCAGCGTGGAAAGCAAGGACCGCAGCGATACCCGGCTCGATCCGGCGCAGTTGCACCTGGCGCAGGCCGTGCGTGCGGCCAATCCCCGCACGGCGATCGTGGTCAACGTCGGCCACGCGTTTGATGCCAGCTTTGCCGCCGATGCCGCCGCGTTGCTGGTGGCCTGGTATCCGGGGCAGAACTTCGGCAAGGCCCTGGCCGACGTGCTGATCGGCACGCGCGAACCCGGTGGCCGCCTGCCGATGACCCTGGCAACGCAAGAGGCCGATTATCCCGCCTATGGCCTGACGCCCGATGACGGGGGTGACCTGCGCTATGATGACGGGTTGCTGGTTGGCTATCGCGGCCTCAAGGCGCAGGGCAAGGCCGCGCTGTTTCCGCTTGGTGCCGGCATGGGCTATACCAGCTTTGCCCTGGGCGAGGCCCGCATCGCCGATGGCCGGATCGTGGTGGAGGTGACCAACACCGGCACCCGCGCCGGCAGCGAGGTGATCCAGGCCTATCTGGCGCAAAGCCCCTATGCCCTGGTCGGCTTTGCCAAGCTGCACCTCGCCCCGGGCGAAAGCGCCACCGCCACGATCGAACCCAGCCCCTATATCCTGCGCAGCGTGCCGGGCAGCGATGCCGTGCCGCTGGTGGTGGGGCGCAACGCACAGGACGCCGCTTTCACGCTACGCTTGCCGCGCTAGGCACAGCCAGCAGTTGCAGCAGACAGGCCCGGAATGCCGATGTGGCGTTCCGGGCCTTTTGCCGTGGTGCCTATCCGCGCCAAGGCGCTTTCAAGGCTGACGCAAAAAGGCCCCGTCCGGTTTCCCGGCGGGGCCTTGTTTGATGCGCTTGGCGCAGGACTGCTTAGTGGGTCAGTCCGGCAATCGCGTTGTCGACCAGCGCGCGGTCAGCATCGGCGCCGTGGCGGGCGGCGATGATCTGGCCAGCGGCCGAAGCAGCAGCGGCAGCGGCCGTGGCGCGCAGATCGTCAACCGCGGCGCGTTCGGCAGCGGCGATCTTGTCCGACGCCATCTTCTCGCGGCGGGCAATGACCTCGCGGGTATCGGCTTCGGCCTTGGCCACGATCGCGGCGGATTCGGTGCGCGCATGCTCGAGCATGGCGGCCGCGTCCTTTTCCGCGTTGGCGATGCGCGCGGCGTATTCGGCACGCAGCGCTTCGGCTTCGGCACGCAGCGCCTTGGCATCGGCCAGTTCGCGACGGATCGCGGCGATCTGGTTGTCGAGGCCCTTGGTAATCGTGCCCGGCACCTTCTTCCACGCCAGGATCAGCAGGAAGACGAACATGGCAGCGGCAACAATCGCGCCGGCACCGATGCCGTGGATGGTGGGTTCGGCTGCCTCATGGCCGCCGGCGTGCTGTTCGACCGTGGCGGTCGTGGCGGTCGCGTTAGCCATGAGCGAGCACTCCCTGCACCGCACCGCGCGCGTCTTCGGCCGAAACCGAAAGGCCCGCCAGGCGGCTGACGATATCCTGCGCGGCCTGCGCGGCCACGTCTTGCACTTCCCCCTGCGCGGCGGCGCGGGCGGCGGCAATGCGCGCCTCTGCTGCGGCAGTGGTTTCCTCGATCCGCGCCGATGCGGCATCGAGAGCAGCCTGCGTGTTGCGGGCAGCCTCGGCCTTGGCGGCGGCGATCAGGTCATGCGCCTGGGCGCGCTGTTTGCCTTCGGCAATGCGCCAGGCCTGTTCTTCGGCGTCGGCGGCGGCCCGGGCGGCTTCTGCCGCGCCAAGATCGTCGGCGATCTGCTTGTTGCGCTGGTCGATCGTCGACACCACGCCCGGGAGCATGCCCCGGCCGATGACGAAGAAGACCAGGCCAAAGCACACCAGCAGCCAGAAGATCTGGCTGGCATAGGTAGCGGCGAGTTGGGCTATCTGGGGCATCGCGTTGGTCCGCGCTTCCTGTCTGTCGTTCTGGCCGGCCGGGTTTTACGCCGGCCGGATGTCAATCAATGGTCCGCTTCGCTGCCTCAGGCAACGAAGATCAGGATCATCGCAACGACGAACGAGAGCAGGCCCAGAAGTTCGGCGGCGGCGAAGCCGATGAACAGACGGCCCTGCTGGCCATCAGCGGCGCCCGGATTGCGCAGCGCGCCTTCGAGGAACTTGGCGAAGACGTTGCCCACGCCCAGCGAGGCCAGACCGGCGCCGATGGCAGCGAGACCAGCGCCGAGAAGCTTTGCGCTCTGTGCGTCCATGATAAAAACTCCCTCTTTGTCGTAAACCGGTGTGAAGCGGTATCAGGTGGTGGTGACGGTCAGTGAAGGTTTTCCGCGTCGTTGAGATAGACGCAGGTAAGCAGGGCAAAAACGTAGGCCTGGATGCCGGCAACCAGCAATTCCAGGGCGCAGATGCCGATCATCAGCAGGAAGCTGGGCACGCCGGCCAGGAAGAAGGTGCCCACGCCCGCATTGGTGCCCGAGATGACGAAGCCCGAGAGCACTTCGAGGAGCACGTGGCCGGCCATCATCGCGACGAACAGTCGCAGGCCGAGCGAGAACGGACGCACCAGGAACGAGATCAGCTCGATCGGGAAGATCACCGGCACCATCACCGCCGGCGTGCCATGCGGCACGAACAGCGAGAAGAAGTGGAAGCCGTGCTTGGCAAAGCCCACGATCAGCACGATCGCAAAGCTCATGATCGCCAGCACACCGGTCACGGTAAAGTGGCTGGTGGCGGTAAATGGATGGATGCCGACCAGGGCCAGCGGCAGCAGGCCGAGCAGGTTGGCAAACAGGATGAACGTGAACAGCGAGAACACGTAAGGCAGGTACTTGCGGCCCGCGTCACCGATGTTGGACTGCAGCAGCGTGTCGACAAAGCCGGTCAGCCCTTCGACAGCCATCTGCCAGCGGCCCGGAACCTGGGCCTTCTTGGCGCCACCACCCACGAACACGATCAGCACCAGGGTGGTGATGACCATCCACAGCGCCGAGTTGGTGAAAGCAATGTTATGACCGGCAATCGCCCAATGATCGGTGCCAAACAGCGGCTCGATCGTAAATTGGTGTACCGGATCGACCTTTCCTTCGGCCACAGTGCTTGTCCCCGTTACGCGCAAAAACACCAAGGCGCCCCCTGCTCCGGCCAGTGTAATGGCCGGAAACCCATCGGATGCAAAGACCCGATCAGGAACGCCCGTTCGAGATCCTGATGATATTGCGGAAGGCCACGCCCATCCCCACAAACAGCATCACCAGAAGCCCCCATGGTCGCGTTCCGGCAAACTGGTCGATGACCCAGCCAATGAACGCGCCGCCCGCAAGCCCGCCGATCAGGTCGGCCAAGACCCGGTTGCCCATGCGATAGTTCGCGTCGGACTTTGCCTGGTCTGGCGTTGGCCTGCGCACCTGTTCCTTCTGGCGCGCAGCATCAAGCCGCGCGTTCAGGTTGGAAAGGCGTGCATCCTCACCGATGGGCTCTGCGTCGGTCTGTTCGTCACTCATGCCATGCTCCGCCAAAGGATCGGACAGGGTATGTCCGTTCACCCAACAGGGCATATCATGCGCAACGGCATCCCGCCGAGGGCGCCTGCCCCTTAGGCGGGGGGTTTTCCCGAGTCAACCGCCGTGCGCCGAACTTGCCACAGTTGCACGCATACGTTTGCGTCAATCTTGCGACATACCAATCGCAAGGCACTGGAAAGACGATATTTTCACAGACAGCGCGAATCCCGCTGCGGCGGCGCGCTGGTGCGGGTCTGCCAGGTACCATTGGGCGCCTGATACTTCTCGCCCGGCTGGGTCTGGGCAATCAGCAGACAGCCCGAGGTAAAGGCATATTCCTCCACCGTGGCCTTCTGGGCCTGGGCCTTTTCGGAATAGACCGCCCGGCGCTTGAGATTGATATCCTCGACCACCGCCTTGAGCGCGGGGCTCGGCGGGGTGACGTAGCCGAGATAGCCATCCATCTTCTCGCCCACCTGGCCGGCGGAACGCGCGGCGGCATAGGCCGGATCGCGCTGCGCCAGCGCGGCCACGGGGGCGATCGCCAGCGGCAAAGCCACGGCGGCGGCAATGAGGGCGGAAAAAGCAGTGGTGCGTGCCATCTCAGAAGATGTCCTTGTTCTTGTCGATCGTCTGGCTGGCATCCCCGGCCAGGCGATAGACGACTTCCTGCTTGATATTGATATTCAGCTCGATGACGATCGGCTTGTCTGGCGCCTTGACCGATATGCATCCGCACAGCGTTGCGGCAAACCCTGCCAGCGCGCCTGCGGCCAGAACCTTGCGCCTCACGTCAGCACCCCCCTTTTGGCCGTTGCACCCGGCAATCGTTGCAGTGCCATGATGCACGGTCAAGAGAGGGCAATGCGATTTGCGGCTCATGGCATGTTTCCACTTGCTGAAGGCTGAATGGCGGGCTGGCCGGCCGGCGAGGCGGCCGATGCTGGCGTGCGTGGCACGACGCGCCCCTTGGCATCGAGCAGGCCCACGGTGCGCGGATCGGCCACGACCGAGGGGTCATACATCGACTTGTAGGTGCCCAGCAGGCTGTAGAACGGCGCCCGGACGTTGAGATTGAACTGGATCGGTAGACCTTCGATCTGGCGGGTGAAGAAGTTGCGGCTGGCCCCTGCGCCCTGGCTCACCCCGCCGAACTGCACCTGGGTGACGAAATCGCCGGCGATATCGCCGCGCAGCGCGATGGTCATGTGCTTGTAATCCAGGGACCGCAGCGCCTGGAATGCATAGTTGGCCATGAACGAGAGGTCTTTGTAGGTCAGCGCGCCGACATACGAGACATTGCCGCCCCCGCGCGAGGCCAGCGCGCCGCCGACGATATGCCCGCCCGTGGCATCGAACACCACCGGCAGGCGCCCATCGAACGTGCCGGTGGCCGAAATATTGGCCATTTCCATATGCGAGACGAACTGCGCCGCATCCAGCCCCTCAATCACCAGGGCAAAGCGGCGTTCCTCGGCCAGGGCAAAGCGCAGCGTGGTCGGCTCGAGCGACAGGCGCCCGCCCATGAACGGCCACTGCGCGCCGTTGAGTTGGACCACCTGGCCCGCCTTGAGCTGCAGATCGACCTTGCCGTCGGTCACTTCCACACCCGGATTGATCGAGGCAACCTTGAGAATCTGGTGCGGGGCGGTTTCCATCGCCAGCAGGTCGGTAAAGTCCAGCGTGCCGGAAAGCCCCTTCACCGGGCCGAACGCAGCGGCAAAATCCAGGCCCTGGCTGCCGAATCGGCCAGACGAGGTGACTTTGTCGCCCTGCCAGTCGATCCGCCCCTTGCCGGTAATCGCGCCATTGGCATTGGCAATCAGGCCCAGCGCCAGCGGCGTCAACTGCGCGGGCTGAAGATCCTTGTCGAACACCAGCTTGTCCACCACCAGATCGGCATGGCCGGTGGCGCTGGCCAGGTCATGGTCGACAGTGACGGTAGTGACCGGGCGGCCGCTGCGTGCATCGCGCAGCACCGCTTGCGCGGCGATTCGCCCATCGGCCAACGTCAGCGTGGCATCGCGTGCGGCCAGCTTGGCAAAGCGGGCCGGGCTGGCGCGATCGGTCAGGTCAAACGCGGTGTTGGCCAGCGCCAGCTTGCCATCGGCAAAGCGCCAGGTGCCGGTGGCGCCCGTGATGTCGAGCGGCACGGCGGCCATGCGGGCTTCCACGCCGGCAAAGCTGCCGGTGAAATCCTTGCCCAGCCGCGCGGTAAGGTCGGCCAAGGTCAAGCGGGTGGCGGTGGCCTCTGGTCCCAGCGCCACGTTGACGCCGCGCGCGGTGAGCGTGCCGGGCCAGGCCAGGCCGACCGCCCCGGTTTCCAGGCGCAGCGGGGTTTCGCCCATGCGCCCGGTCATACGCAGGGCCGATGTGCCCAGCGCCACGCGGAGCGGCGTGCTGCCGGCAGAAACGATCGCCTGCCCGCCCACCGGGCACACGGTGAGCGTCTGACCGTCGATCGCCATCTGGCCCAGCTCCAGCGAATCGAAAGCGGGCTGGATGCAGCGCCGCCACAGCGCCAGCGCGCCATGGCGGCCATAGGCGCCGTTGATCGGCAGGCGCAGGTTCTCCACCCGCCCGCCGGGAATGGCGCCAGTCAGGCGCGTCTGCCCCGAAAAGCCCAGCGCGCCGTCGGGCATCTGCACCACGACCAGTTCCGGCACAGCCAGGTGCCCGCCACCCACGGCATAGTCCGCCATGGTCAGGTGAAACTGCGCGCCGCTATTGCCCAGCCGCTCCATCGTGCCTGACAGGCGCGGCAGGCCATTGCCTCCGGTCACGAAATTGCCGGCAAAGCGGGGCGTCGCCGCGCTGCTGCCAAACACGCGCACCTTGTTGAGGCCCAGCAGCGCCTGCCCGCTGCCGCCGCGCAACGCGCCTTGGGCCACGACCACGTCCCAGGCGCCATCATGGCCGTGGCGCAGCGTAAGATCGGCGGCAAAGCGGCTGCCTCGCTCTTCCTCGTGCAGGCGGCGGCGCACCTGTGCCACCATCGGGGCGGCCAGCGTGCCGGCCACCGCGGCCTGGGCCGAGGCGAGCGCCTGGTCGAGCATCGGCCCACGGCGCAGCCCGCGCGCATCGATCGTGCCGCGAAATTCGGCATCGGGCACGCCGCCTGCAGCCGCCGCCGGCCGCGCCTTGACCAGGCCATCCAGTTCCAGCAGGCCCACCCCGCCCTGCGCGGTGCGCACGCCGCCGGCCGTTGCCGCCACGCGCCCGCGCAGCGCGCCGCCGCGCCAGGCCAATGCCGTATCGAGGCCCAATGTTTCGCCAGAGACGGCGCCGGCGCGAAAGGCGCTGGAGCGCAACTGCCCCTTGACGCTCAGCCCGGCAAGATCGCGATCGGCCAGCGCATCGAGATTGAGGTCAGCACCGCGCACCGCCAGGCCGGCGCTGCCGCAGGCCAGGTTGGCCACACGCACCGGGCCGACAAAGCGCGGCTGTTCGTTGCGGATCGTCACGCGGCCAAACGCGGTTGCCCGCCCGGTGCTGCAGGCGCCCAGCGCCAGGCGCGGCGCTACCACCGCCAGCGTGCCGGCAAACCCGTCGCGCAAGGCCCCCGCCCCATCGGCCTTGAATGCCACCCGCCCCTGATCGGCATCGACCAGGCCGCGCCCATCGATGATCGTCAGCCGCCAATCGGGCAGGCGAAACGGCTGCTTGGAGGAAGACGGCGCATAGATCACCTTGTCGAGCGCGCCAAAGCTCGCGTGCCCACCATGGACCGTGCCATAGAGCCGCGGCCGCACCAACGTGACCTGTCCGATGCGCGGGCCGGCCAGGCTCCACGCCAGGCTCAGTTCGGCCCGCTCGATCACCAGATCGGGGCGCGCCGGATCGCCCACCACCACATTGGCGAGCACTTCACGGCCAGGCCCGATCGACACGATGGTATAGCGCGCCGGCAGGCCCAGCGCCGCCAGTTCGCGGGCGATCACCCCATCGGCGATGCGGTTGCGCGCCAGCCACAGGCCGCCGCCGGCCACCAGCACGGCCGCGCCGGTGGCCCACAATGCCACACGCCAATGCCGCCGCCGCCCTTTGGGCACCGGACCATCGGGTTCCGCCAAATCGGTCGTATCCGCCATTCGCCCCCTTCTTGCGCATGGCCCGCGCTTGGGCAATGCAAATCACCGTAACATTCTTCCCGCCAACGCGTGCCGGTCGGTCCGGTGCCGTGCTTTTTGCGCCCACACCTTCTTGCCCGCACGAGGTCATGCCGGACGAACCCCGACTCTTTCCTGAACGATCGGCGCCCACGGCCGATCTCGTGCCGGATCGGGTGCGCGAGGCGGCGCACGATACATCCGGCCACCGCGCCCGCCTGCGCCGCCGCCTGTTGAGCGGCAGCGACGATGCCCTGGCCGATCACGAGGTGATCGAGGCGCTGCTGATGACCGTGATCCCGCGCATGGACGTAAAGCCGCTGGCGCGCATGCTGCTGCAGCGCTTCGGCTCGTTGCCCGGCGTGTTCAACGCCGATCCGCGCGCGTTGCAGGCGGTGCCCGGCATCAAGGAGGCCGCCGCTGCCGCGCTGCGCATCGCCGGCGTTGCCGCGCGGCGCCTGGCCCGCGCGCAAGTGCAGGAAATGCCCGTGCTTTCCAGCTGGCAGGCACTGATCGACTATCTCACCATCGACATGGCGCACCTGAACCACGAACGCGTGCGCGTGCTCTATCTCAACACCCAGAACCGCCTGCTGCTCGACCAGATCGTGAGTGATGGCACGCTGGACGAAAGCGCGATCTACACGCGCGAGATCATTGCCAAGGCCCTGGCGATCGGCGCGGCTGCGTTGATCCTGGTGCATAACCATCCCTCGGGCAGCACCCAACCGAGCCGCGCCGATATCCAGATCACCCACAAGATCATGGAAGCCGCGCGGCTTTTGGGCGTGACCGTGCACGATCACGTGATCATCGGCCGCGAAGGCCATACCTCGCTCAAGGCCAAGGGCTTGATCTGAAAAGAAACTCCCCCTCCTCTTCAGAGGATGGGGTCGGGGGGTGGTGGAAACATGGCGCGTCGCGCCAGGGCCAGCACCACCCCCAGCCCCTCCTCTGAAGAGGAGGGGAGAAATCACCTTAATTCAGCCGCTTACACCAGGCCAGCATGCTCCAGCGCGGCGTCCACCGCCTGGCGCGCGGCGTCGCTGCACGGAACCAGCGGCAGGCGCAGTTCCTCGCCCATCCATTCGTGCACACGCGACAGCGCATACTTGACCGGCCCCGGCGAAGCATCTTCGAACATGGCATAGTGCAGCGGATAGAGCTTGTCGTTCAACTCGCGCGCCAGGGCGAGGTCGTTGGCCGCGCAGGCTGCCTGGAATTCGGCGCATAGCTTCGGCGCGACATTGGCGGTCACGGAAATGCAGCCCACCGCCCCGGCGGCGTTGGCCGGCAGGGCCAGTTCATCATCGCCCGAAAGCTGGCAGAAATGCTTACCGATGCCCATGCGGTGATCAGTCACGCGCGAAAGATCGCCGCTGGCGTCCTTGATGCCGACGATCTTGTCGGGATAGCGCTTGGCCAGCTCGCACACCGTTTCGGGCAGGATGTCGGTCACCGTGCGGCCCGGAACGTTGTAAAGAATGATCGGCAGGTCGTTGTTTTCGGCCAGATAGCTGAAATGCGCGATCAGGCCGGCCTGGCTCGGGCGGTTGTAATAGGGCGCCACGCACAGCGCCGCCTGGGCGCCGCACTTCTTGGAAAAGGTCATGTGCAACAGCGCGTTCATCGTGTCGTTGCTGCCGCACCCGGCGATCACCGGCACGCGGCCGGCGGCCTGTTCCACGCACAGCTCGATCACGCGGTGGTGCTCGGCGTTCGACAGGGTCGATGCTTCACCGGTGGTGCCACAGGGCACCAGCGCGGACGAACCGTTTTCGATCTGCCAGTCGACCAGACGGCGAAATGCTTTCTCGTCAACGGCTCCATCGCGAAACGGTGTCACCAATGCCGGAATGGAGCCGGAAAACATGGACATTATCCCTCGTCTTGTCGCACAATGCGGTTCTGGGCAGGTCTCGACGCTTGCCGTGGGGCGCTTACCCCGGCAAACATGGGTCAGTCAAACATCGGCCCAGCAAACTTTGCTTTGCCACGGCAAAAAGACATTCAGCGCCGGATAAGGAGGCCACAAAGACGATGTCCACCATGGACATGCCCCGAATCCCCGTTTCCCACGCCCTGCGCAATGGTTTGTGCGGGCTGGCCGCGCTGGTCGCGCTGTCGATGCCCACGCATGCCAGCGATGCCGGGCCCGACACCGATGGCAGCGCCTGGGACCGCGCCCGCGCGCAATTGGTCGCCGGGCAGCAGGGGCCGATGGCCCTGGCCATATCGCGCTGGGAACTGCTCACTTCTTCCAACCGCTTTGCCTTTTCCGACTATGCCGGCTTCCTGCTGACTTATCCGGGTTTCCCCGAGGAAGAGCGCCTGCGCCGCTATGCCGAAGGTGCGCTCGATCGCGAGGTTGGCGCGGGCGGTGGTGGCGACGTGCGCGCCACGGTGGCCTATTTCGATCGGCAGCCGCCGCTGACCAATCCAGGCCGCGCGCGCTATGCTTTGGCGCTGAGGGCCCTGGGCCGCCCCGATGCCGATGCCATGGCCAAGGCCGCCTGGCGCGGCGGGCCGATGAACGATGCCGACGAGGCCGCCATCCAGGCCACCTGGGGCGCCACGTTCACGCCAGACGATGCCGATGCGCGGATGGACGCGCTGCTCTGGGCCGGCGCAACCGATCAGGCCAACCGCGCCTTTGCCGCCGTCTCTCCGCAGCGGCGCGGCATCGATGGCGCGCGGCTGATGGCGCTGCAAGGGCTTGATCCCTTTGCCGCAGCCGCCGGCACCCCGGCCGACCAGCTCAACAGCGATCCGGGCTTTCTCTATGCCCGCGCGCGCGAATTGCGCAAACAGGGCCAGGGCATCGCCGCGCAGGCGCTGCTCGCCAACCGCCCGCTGCTGCGCGCCCGCCCGCTGGCGCGGGGCAAGTGGATCGATGAACTGCTGGCCAATGCGCAAGGCGCGGCATCGATGGGCGACGCACGCAGCGCCGTGGCCATTGCCCGCGGCGTGGACGATGCCTTTGCCCCTGGCGAAGACATCAGCCAGATGCCCTATGATCTGCGCGATGACTACACCTCGCTGGTGTGGCTGGGCGGCACGCAATCGCTGTGGCGCCTGGGCGATGGCGCCGGCGCGGCCCCGCTGTTCTGGCGCTATGGCAACGCGGCGCAAACCCCCGGCACCAAGGCCAAGGGCTATTACTGGGCCGGCCGCGCCGCCGCGCAGGCCGGGCTGACCGGCGATGCGCAGCGCTATTTCGCCATGGCCGCGCGCTATGCCGATCAGTTCTATGGCCTGCTCGCCCTGGAACGGCTGGGCCAGCCGGTGCCCAACTTTGCCTATGATTCGCGCGCCATGCCCACGGCCGAGGAGCGCGCCCGCTTCAACGCCAGCCCGCTTACGCTCGCCGTGCGCGAAGTGGCGCGCAGCGGGCAATGGCGCACCACCGTGCGCTTTTTCAAGGAAATCGCCGCCCAGCAACAGACCGAGGGCCAGCACATGCTGGTGGCCGAACTGGCGCGTGAGCTGGGCCGACGCGATCTGGGCGTGATCGTCGGCCAGGCGGCCGGCGCGCGCGGCTATCTCGATTTCCAGCATATCGCCTTTCCGTTGATCCCGGTGCCGCCGGGGACCGAGCAATCGTGGACGATGATCCACGCCATTACCCGCCAGGAAAGCCAGTTTGCCCAGAACGCGATGAGCCATGCCGGCGCGCGCGGGTTGATGCAGTTGATGCCGTCGACCGCCAACGAACAGGCGGGCAAGCTGGGCCTCGCTTATTCCGCGCAGTCGCTGACCGATGACGCCGGTTTCAACCTGATGCTGGGCAGCGCCTTTTTCGGCCGGCTGATGGATATCTATGGCGGCTCCACGCCACTGGCCGTAGCCGCCTACAATGCCGGGCCGGGCAACGTGAACAAGTGGCTGCGCGCCAATGGCGATCCGCGCACCGGCGCGGTGGAATGGGTGGACTGGATCGAGCGCATTCCCCTGTCGGAAACCCGCAACTATGTGCAGCGCGTGCTGGAAAACGCCGTGGTCTATGACGCGATGAACCCCGACAAGGCCGAATGGCACGGCCCCAATCCGATGAGCCACATCCTGGGCAAGCCGACGCCGGGTTGATCGGGGCGGTTGCATTGTGCCGCGCACCACCCCCAACCCCCTCCTCTGAAGAGGAGGGGGCTTATTTATCAGCGCACTACTCCCCCTCCTCTTCAGAGGAGGGGGTCGGGGGGTGGTGGAAGCCTGCCCCACCCGCTAAAGGCGGGAGTGATGAAACCCGATGGCAACCCGATCACGCCGGCCGGCCTGGCTGCCCTGCGCGCGCGCTATGACCACCTGCTGGGCACGGAGCGGCCGGCGATCGTCGAGATCGTCAGTTGGGCCGCCGGCAATGGCGATCGGTCAGAAAACGGCGACTATCTCTATGGCCGCAAGCGCATGCGCGAGATCGACCGCGAACTGGCCTGGCTCGCCCGGCGGATGAAGGCGGCGCGCGTGGTCGATCCGGCGCGGCAGGACGACCAGAGCCGCGTGCTGTTCGGCGCGACCGTGGAACTGGCCGACGAAGACGACAACCGCCGCACGCTGACCTTGGTGGGCGATGACGAGCAGGACGCGTCCAAGGGCCTGATCGGCTGGAGCGCGCCGATCGCGCGGGCGCTGCGCGGGGCACGGGTGGGCGATCTGCGCGTGGTGCGGCTACCGGGTGGGGAAAAGGAATGGGAAATCATGGGCATCAGCTATCCGGTGGCGGCATGATCGAAGACCAGGCCCTTCCCGTGCACGCGTTGCCCGGCCGGTTTTTCGTGCTGCGCCATGGCGAAACCGTGTTCAACGCCGCGCGCCGCCTGCAATCCAATGCGATGCACACCCCGCTAACGCGCCAGGGGTTTGAGCAGGCGGTGATGATGGGCCAGGCCCTGCGCGGTGCGCTGGGGGAGCGGCCGGTGGTGCGGCTGCACATTTCCGATACCGGCCGCGCCCTGCAGACCGCCTCGCTGATCGCCGAGGAACTGGGCATCGACTGGTTTGCCGCCAACCGCACGCCCGATCTGTTCGAGATCGACATGGGATCATGGATCGGGCGCGGCTATGATGATGTGGAGGCGGAGCACGGCCCGATCACGCTGGCCGATCACCTGCTGCGCCCGGCGCCCGATGGCGAGGATTACCCGGCCATCGCCGCGCGGCTGCAACGCTGGATCGATGCCGTGGGCATCTCCGAGGAAACCCACATCGTGGTGATGCACGGCATTTCCAGCCGGGTGCTGCGTGGTCTGTTGGCCGGGTTGCCACCCCATCCCGACCATGGGGCGCCCATCGCGCCCTCTTTGGTGCAGGGATCGATCGCGCTGATCGAGAACGGCCGCGAAGAGGTGTTCTTCGGCTCGTCCCGCGGCACGGAGCACGCCTGATGGCGCAGGTGATCAATCTGCGCCAGGCGCGCAAGGCCCGCGACCGCCAGGCCGCACAAGCCCAGGCTGCCGCCAACCGCGCGCGTTTTGGCCGCACCAAGGCGGAAAAGGCCGCTGATCTGGCGCGCGAGGAACTGGCGCGCCGCCAGCTCGATGGGCACCGCCTGGATCATGACGGCAAGGAACAAGGGCAAGACTGATGCGCACCACTTATGAAAGCGCCACCGTGCGGCTCTATCACCTGTCCGATGGCCCGGAAGGCGGCGCGGCGCAAACGCTGTTCTATGGCCCGCTCGACCAGGCCATGGCCCTGGCCGCGCAGCAGAGCGAGGATATCCAGGCCGACCTGTTCATCGCCACCGACAACGATGTGATCGCATGGCTCGACCTGGCCGAAGGCTGAGCGCCGCGCTCTTTGCCGCCGGCCTGGCTCTTGCGGGTGCCGGGCCTGCATATGCACGGGACTCGCTGGGCGTGTGGGAGGATTGGGGGGCATTTCGCGATTCCGCCGTGCCGCGCTGCTATGCCATCGCAATGCCGCAACCCAGCAGCCGCCCGCGCGATGTGGTGCCCTATATGACGATCGGCACCTGGCCGCGCCGCAATGTGCGTGGCGAGGTGCATTGGCGGCTGTCGCGCCGCATTGCGCCGAACAGCAAGGTTACAGTGTCGGTGGACGGCGAAACCTTTGTGTTGATGGCCAGCGATGCGGTGGCCTGGGCGCAGGACCGCCGCATGGATGCCGCCGTGGTCGCGCGGCTGCGATCGGCCGGAACATTGACGGTCAGCGGCAAGGCCCGCGATGGCCGCACGTTCCGCGACAGCTATCGCCTGGGCGGCGCGGCTTCGGCGATGGACGCCGCCACCGTGGGTTGCGCGGGGCAATAAAGAAACGGGCCGGGGTTTCCCCCGGCCCGCCCTTGCAACAACGGTTCGGCTACGATCAGAAGCGCAGGCCGTAGGTGGCGACGATCTGGTGGCGATCGGTGTCCACGTCGAAACGGTCGCTGGTGTTGCCGTTGAAGTTGAAGTTGGCGCGGCTGTAGTTCGAATAGCGATATTCGATCTTGCCGAAGGTCTTGGGGCTGAAGGCATATTCCAGACCGCCGCCGACGCGATAGCCATCGGTGGTGATGCGGTAGTCTTCCGAGGTCTGGCCGTCGGTGCCCTGCAGCTTGTAGTGCATGTTGGTGTAGCCACCCTTCACGAACAGCAGAGCCTTGGGCGAAACGGCATAACCGACGCGCGCACCGACATAGAGGTCACGCCCGGCGCTCACGCGGCCCAGGTTGAACGTGTTGGGTTCGAAGGTGTTGGACCACTTGGCCGTGCTGCCGGTCGCTTCACCTTCGACACCAACAACCAGATTGGTTCCCACCGGCACGTCAAAGCCGATTTCACCACCATAGAGCAGGCCATTGATCGACTGCTTCTGGTTACGCGTGTTGTCGTTGTCCACCGAGCTGCCCGAGCGGCTCAGGTCATAGCCCAGAACGGCGCCGACACGCGGGCCGGAGAACGTACGGTTGGGAGCGTCGGGGGTGCCGGCGTCCTGCGCGAAGGCCGGAACGGAAACGGCGAGCGCCGAAACGGCGACAACGCTGGCGAGAATGGTCTTCATAATGGTTCAACTCCATTCGAACTGTTCTTTTTCTGTCGGCCGATTGCCTGGCCTCTTGTAAGAGGTTCCAGATTGGCAACCTTGCTGCGACCCGACAGACCTGCAACGAACGGAGGGAGAGGCGATCCGGTTTCATGAACGTAGCACAACAAGAAATCTGTGACATTTGCGCCACAGCCATTCGCGGGCTAGAACGCGGCATGGCCACCCCCCTTTCCCCCGCTGTCAGCGCCGCCGCAGCCCAAGCCGCTGCCGCCGAATTTGCCGCCAATGGCCATGTCCGCGTGGAGCCGGCCTTGCCGGCGGCGGGGGCCGACGTCCTGCATCGCTGGCTGGATGGCGAGGCGCCGTTCTCGCGTGTGCTCAACCAGGGGGACAAAGTGTGGGATCTCGATGCCGCGCAGCGCGCCGCGCTCGATCCGCAGGCGCAGGTCGCGCTGCTCGACGCAGTGCACGGCCAGGCGCGCGACGGGTTTCAGTTCCTGTTCGATTCCCTGCGCGTGTCCGACGATGCCGCTGCGCGCGCCGCCCGCAATTGGCCGGTGGATCAGTTGGTGTCAGCATTCAACACGCCGCCCTGGCTCGATCTGTTTCGCGCGCTGACCGGGGAACCGGCGATCGCCATGGTCGATGGCCAGGCCACGCGCTATCTGCCCGGCCATTTCCTGACCGGGCATGATGACAATGTGGCGGGCAAGAACCGCGTTGCCGCCTATGTCCTCAACCTGACGCCGCGCTGGCGCGTGGAATGGGGCGGGCTGCTGATGTTCCACGACAGCGCGGGAGACGTGCACCGCGCCCTGGCGCCACGGCACAATGCGCTGCACCTGTTCCGCGTGCCGCAGGCGCATTCGGTGTCGCTGGTGACGCCCTTTGCCGGGGCGCCGCGCCTGGCGATCACCGGGTGGTTGCGCCGCTAAACCGCAGGGTCACTCGCGCCCACTGGCGATTTTCCCATAAATGCGTATATGGCGGCGCATGAACGCCCCCACCTCGCTTCCCGTGTCCATGCCGATTCCCGGCCATGTCGATCCCGTGCCCGTGCCGCGCCCGGTTACCCCGCGCGAGGATGGCCGCACCGATCTGATCGGCCTGCCCCGCCCGCAGATTGCCGCCCTGTTCCAGGATGCCGGCCTTGACGCCAAGGCGGCCAAGCTGCGCGCCAAGCAGGTGTTCCACTGGTTGTATCATCGCGGCGTGACCACGTTCGAGGCGATGACCGACATTGCCAAGACCATGCGCCCGTGGCTGGCCGAACGCTTTGTCATCGGCCGTCCCCAGGTGGTGGAAGCCCAGGTTTCCACCGATGGCACGCGCAAGTGGCTGCTGCGCACGGCCGATGGCCATGACTTTGAAATGGTGTTCATTCCCGATGCCGACCGCGGCACGCTCTGCGTATCGAGCCAGGTGGGTTGCACGCTCAATTGCCGGTTCTGCCACACCGGCACGATGAAGCTGGTGCGCAACCTGACGCCGGGCGAGATCGTCGGCCAGGTCATGCTGGCGCGCGATGCGCTGGGCGAATGGCCCAAGGGATCGATGGCGGGGCTGGAACTGGCCGACGAGGTGGAAGAAGACGCCGACGAAGGCAGCTACACCGCTGACGGGCGCCTGCTTACCAACATCGTGATGATGGGCATGGGCGAGCCGCTCTATAACTTCGACAACGTGCGCGATGCGCTCAAGCTCGTGATGGATGGCGATGGCCTCGCCCTGTCCAAGCGCCGCATCACGCTCTCCACCGCCGGCGTCGTGCCGATGATGGCCCGCGCGGGTGAGGAAATCGGCGTGAACCTGGCGGTTTCGCTCCACGCCGTGACCAAGGACGTGCGCGACGAGATCGTGCCGATCAACCGCAAGTTCGGGCTGGAAGAACTGCTCCAGGCCTGCGCCGATTACCCCGGCGCCAGCAACGCGCGGCGCATCACGTTTGAATATGTGATGCTCAAGGATCGCAACGACAGCGATGACGATGCGCGCGAACTCGTGCGCCTGCTCAAACAATACAAGCTGCCGGCCAAGGTGAACCTGATCCCGTTCAACCCCTGGCCGGGGGCGCCCTATGAATGCTCCACCCCGGAACGGGTCAAGCGCTTTGCCGAGATCGTGTTCGAAGCGGGCATCTCTGCGCCGGTGCGCACCCCGCGCGGACGCGATATCGACGCGGCCTGCGGCCAGCTCAAGACCGCCGCCGAACGCCGCAGCCGCGCCGAGCTGGACCGTCTGGCCGCCGAAAAGCAGGCGGCTTTGGGCTGAGGCGCAGCGTAACGCTTCACACCACCCCCCTCCTCAGAAGAAGAGGGGGCTTTCCCGTTTGCTACTCCCCATCCTCTTTAGAGGAGGGGGTCGGGGGGTGGTGCCTGGCCTAGCGCAGCACCCCGCCCTGGCTGACCATCTCCACAGCCCCGGCCACCCACACCGCGCCATCAGCATCGCGGGTCAAGACCACGCGGCCATCGGCGCCGGTGCAGCGGCCTTGCGCGGCAACATACTCGTCCTGCGCCAGCCCGGCGGCAAACAGATACTGCGCAGCGGCGGCATTGAGGCTGCCGGTCACGGGATCTTCCACGATCTTGCCCTGTGGATCGGCAAAAAACGCGCGCAGTTCGAAATGGGCGGGATCGCCCCCGTCGCAAGGACCGATCAGGCCCACGTCGGTGGGCACCGGCGCTTCGGCCACCGGCCTCGCCGCCAAAACATCGGCCGCGCTGCGCAGACGCAGTAGGCGCCAGCCGGGGCCATTGCAGGCATGGATGGCATCGACCACGGCATCCTCTGATACGCCAGCCACGCGGATCGCCTCGGCCCGCTCGGCCGCATCCAGCGGCCCGCCGCGCAGCAGCGGCGGCGCGCGAAACGCCAGGGTTTCGTCTTCCATACGCACCTCGACCAGGCCCACGCCGCATTCCTGCACGAGGCGGCCAGGCGTGCGCGGCACGCCACCGGCCATCAGCCAGGCCTTGGCCGTGCCCAGCGTGGGGTGCCCGGCAAAGGGCAGTTCGCCTGCCGGATAGAAAATGCGCACGCGATAATCGGCGCCGGGAACGCTGGGCGGCAGGAGAAACGTGGTTTCGGAAAAACCCAGCCAGCGGGTCAGCGCGAGCATGGCCGGCGTATCGAGCCCGTCACCGCCGCGCACCACGGCCAGCGGGTTTCCCGAAAGCGGGCCAGAGGCGAATACATCGACGAGATCAAGCAGCATGGCGCCATGCCTATCGGGCGGGCGCGTCAGGGGCAAGCGTCGGCCGGTCGCACACCAGGCGCGGTTCATCGCGGAACGCGCAACACAACGAGACGTTCATCGGGCGTTGTGGATCGGATCGCTCAAAACCGTGTTCACCGTCACGAAATTCTCGGGACCCAAAAAGCAGGGAACATTAGCTATGAAGAAGACCATCCTTGCCGCCGTGATGGCGGCCATCGTTCTCCCCGCAGCACCCGCCATGGCCGATCCGGGTCACGGCCGCGGCCATGGCTGGGGCCGTTATGACGATCGCGGCCGCTATCGCGAACCGCGTCCGATCGGCGCCAACGAACGCATCTGGCGCGGCCGCGATGGCCGTTACTACTGCAAGCGCAGCAATGGCACGACCGGCCTGATCATCGGCGCGGCCGGTGGCGCCCTGGTGGGCCGCGCGATCGACACGCGTGGTGACCGCACCATGGGCACCCTGCTCGGCGCCGTCGGTGGTGGCCTGCTCGGCCGCGAAATCGATCGTGGCGGCGCGCGCTGCCGCTGATCCGCACATCCTGAAAAATCAGGATAATCAATAAAAGGCGCGGTCCGCTTGCAGGCGGGCCGCGCTTGTGCATAGTGGCCGGACACGGGACGGGACCGTCGGAGCTTTTTGAACGATGTCCATGCTTATCCTGGGTCCGGTGCTCAAGCGCCTGATCCGCCACGGTACTTTGACGGTAATTGAAGCTGATGGCCGCAGCCGCGTTTTCGGCACCAAGGAAGAAGGCTGGCCCGATCTTACCCTGCGGCTGATGGACAAGAAGGTGCCGGGTTTCCTGGCGCGCAATCCCAGCCTGGGCCTGGGCGAAGCCTATATGGATGACCGCGTTCGCATCGAAGGCGGCGATATCATGGATTTCATCAGCTTCGTGCGGGCCAACAACCCGTGGGAGCGTGCCGGCGATATCGACAACCCCGGCCCCATGCGCAAGCTGTGGCTCAACATCGTCGGCCGGGTCGATCGCGTCAACGCCCGCGCCGCCTCGCGCCGCAACGTGGCGCACCACTACGATCTTGATGATCGGCTCTACGATCTGTTTCTCGACCCGCTGCGCCAGTATTCCTGCGCCTATTGGGCCGATGGCGTCACCACGCTGGAAGAAGCGCAACACGCCAAGGTTGAGCATATCGCCGCCAAGCTGGCGCTGCGCCCGGGACACCGCGTGCTCGATATCGGCTGCGGCTGGGGCGGTCTTGCCATCCAGTTGCACAAGCTGACCGGCGCGAGCGTGCATGGCATCACCCTGTCCAAGGAACAGCTGGCCTATGCCAAGGGCTGGGCCGCGCGCGAAGGCGTGGACGGGCAGGTCACTTTCAGCCTGACCGACTATCGCGATGTGGCCGACAGCTATGACCGCATCGTTTCGGTGGGCATGTTCGAGCATGTCGGCGTGCCCAATTTCGGCGCCTATTTCCAGAAGTGCCACGATATCCTGGCCGAGGATGGCGTGATGCTGATGCACACGATCGGCCGCGTCGGCCCGCCCTCGGTCACCGATGACTTCACGCGCAAGTACATCTTCCCCGGCGGCTATATCCCGGCGATGAGCGAAACCGTTGCCGCGATCGAGCCCAACCGCCTGATGGTCACCGATGTGGAAGTGCTGCGTCGCCATTATGCGCCCACGCTGCGCGCCTGGTACGAACGCTGCGTGGCCAACAAGGACAAGATCGAGGCGCTGTTCGACGCGCGCTTCTATCGCATGTGGCTGTTCTATCTGTCAGGCGCGGCGACCGCGTTCGAGCATGCCGACATGGTCAATTTCCAGTTCCAGCTGGTGCGTCACCGCGACTCCCTGCCGCTGACCCGCGATTACATCGGCACTGAAGAGGCCAGTCTGCGCGCGCGCCGCCTGGCTGCCGCCGGCGCCGATAACGACGCCGACGGGACCAAGGTCTTTCAGTTCGATGCCAATTCGCGCACCAGCGCCGGCGCCGGATAGATCTTTTCCAGCGCCTGCTGCACGGCGGCGGTGCTGACCACCACGGTGCGGTTCACATCGCCCTGGTAGCCATAGTTGCCACCCAGTGAGTGGATGTTCCCGTCAAAGGCGGCGCCGATCACGGCGCCGTTTTTGTCCACCACGGGTGAGCCGGAATTGCCGCCGATGATATCGTTGGTGGTGACGAAATCGAACGGCGTGGCCTTGTCGATCTGAGCGGCATGGTCGGTAAACTGCTTGGCCAGCAGGAACGGCTGCGCCCCGGTGGCGCGATCAAACGCGCCGCCCATGGTGG
The DNA here is from genome assembly GCF_013149315.1 of Novosphingobium sp. SG754. Taxonomy (NCBI): domain Bacteria; kingdom Pseudomonadati; phylum Pseudomonadota; class Alphaproteobacteria; order Sphingomonadales; family Sphingomonadaceae; genus Novosphingobium; species Novosphingobium sp. SG754. The sequence continues at coordinate 435,937 of NZ_JABGCC010000004.1, forward strand.
TCACCGGTGCCACATCGGCGCCGCGTTCCTTCCACCCGGCCACCTTGCCATAGCTGATGCGCAGGGTGAACGTGGCATCGGGATAGAGCGTGGCGCCATAGGCGGCAAAGCGCGCATCGGCGAGCTTGGCCCCGGCAGCAGCCAACGGGCCCTGGTACTGCGAATCCACCGCCTTTTGCAGTTCGCGCTGGCGCGGCTCAAGGCTGCGGGCATAGACGATCATCGGATCGGTGCTGGCGGCAATGGCCGCGGCGCCCCCTTCCCACAGCGCCTTGCGCACCGCCGGATCGCCCAGCTTGGTGCCGGTCACCAGCCGCGCCGAAAGGTCTTCGGGGCTTTCCTTGCCCAGCATCAGGCGCGTGTCGGGATCATCGGCGCCCAGGTATTCGCGCGCCTTGGACAGGCTCCATTCCATTTCCAGCTGTTCAAGCCAGGGATAGATCGGCTTGGCATCAAGCACCTGCTTTTCCAGCAGGGGCAGCGCGCTGTCGGTATAGCCGGGCAGGCGCTCGCCATTGGGCTTGGCCTTTTCGATCGCGGCCTTCACCAGCGTTTCGGCATAGCCATAGAGATCGCCCATCGGCTGGGTAAAGCGATAGGCGGGATAGATGTTGCGATAGGCGGCAACCGCCTCGCTCACCTGGCTCCACGGATCGCCGATCGCGGCATTGCCGGCGACCTTGGCCTTGAGCGTGGCTTCGTTGTCGGCCAGCATCTTGACGAATGCGGGGTCGTTCAGCGCCTTTTGCCGGCCGATATAGACCTTGAGCGCGTTTTCAAACCCGAACAGGCTGTCGCCGCCCTCGCGCTTGCGCTGCGGGCTTTGCTCCATTGCGGTGATCAGGCGGCCGCGCAGTTCCGACAGAACGGTGTTGGTGATCGGCAGCGAAACTTCGCGCTGGAACGCGATCTGCGACATCGTGAACAGGCGCTGGGTGGAACCGGGATTGCCGACCACGAACGTTGCCTCGCCCGGCTGCGGCGCGCGCGGGCTCCACTTGAGGTGCGCGGCCACCTTCACCGGCTTGCCGTTTTCATAGGCGCGCAGGAACGCGGCATCGAGGGCATAGCGCGGATAGTTGAAGTTGTCGGGATCGCCACCAAAGAACGCCGCCTGGAATTCCGGCGCCCAGACCAGCCGCACATCGGAATACTTGCGATAGGTATAGAGCTTGTACTGCCCGCCGCCGAACAGGGTGACGACCTGGCAACGCGTGGTGGCCAGGTCCTTGCAGCCGGCCTTTTCGATCTCGGCGATCTTGGCGTCGCGCGCCTTGACCAGCGCTTCCCCGGCGAGGCTGCCGATCGCGCCCTTCACCGCCCCGGTCACATCGGTGATGGCGGTGACCACTTCGGCCTGCTGGCCCGGGCACTTGCGCTCATCCTCGCGCCGCGCGGCGGTAAAGCCGTTCGCCACGAGGTCTTCCTTTTCGCTCGACAGGTTCTGCGCGCATTCCACCACGCAGTGATGGTTGGTCAGGATCAGGCCCTCGGCCGACACGAAGCTGGCCGAACAGCCGCCGGTCAGCCGCACGGCCGAGGCGCGCACGCGATCGAGCCAGGCCTGGTCGGGCGCCCAGCCATAGTCCTGCTTCATCTTCGCGGCGGGAAAGGCATCGAACGTCCACATGCCCTCGTCGGCCTGCGCCGGAGCGGCAAGGGCAAAGGGCGTGGCCAGCATGGCGCCGGCCATCATGGCCTGGCGCAGACGCGAAAGCGCGGGTGAAGACAGCATTATAGGCATCCTCTTGCAGGGCATTGCGATGCGCGCAGGGGTGCCATGGACCGCGGCGCGCCGCAAACCGAAACGAAGGCAAAGAACGGAAATCTTGGGCCACGCCAATCGGTCCGAAACCGACAGAATGCCGCAGCACGGTAAGCACTGAACCGCACTGAACATTTTTACGGTTCTTTGCAAACCACGCCGCAACAAACGGCAATGTCGCTCGAAACCCAAACTATCGCGGGATGACTTTGCCGCCCGATTGAGGCCCAACGCTACAGGTCTTCACTTAGCAGGGGGTATAAGGGAAGCGACATTGGCATTGATGGAACAAGGCCGGATGCAGGCGGATTGGCCATAGCTCCGGAGGGTTGCCAACGGCTGGGGAAGTCGTGGCATCTGCTATCCGTCGGGCGGTATCGCTGCCCGACCCGCCCACCCCACGCGCCCGGCCACCCGGCATGGCGCGGCCGTTTCTGCCTGCTCCATCGGCAGCCATTGAACCATGCCTTGTGCCCCCTGCCTTGCGGGGGATGACGGACCAGCCGGATTGGCCCAGTAACCAGCGCCCAGTGGGACGGGCTTAGTGGCGCGGCTTTAGCGGCGCAGGCTGAGCGGGTTGGACCTGGCACCTTGGACTCACCGGGGCAAGCCAGCAGCACCAGCGCGCGGGATGCGCCTAGCATCGTCAGCGGCTTGCCAAGCGCCATCGATGCCGCCGCACGCCAACAGACGTGCTCACTTGGCATCAAGACTTGCTTTGCGCCCGTCGTCTCGTCTCGCCTCGTCGCGCCGGACCTGACCCGGGGCGCTACGCCAACCGCTGCCGATCAGGCGATCAGCCGATCGCCACGGAGCCCGCACACCGCCTCACTGCCAGGCGCGGAACGTCACGCCCAAGGTGCGCGGGTCGCTCGGCGTGCCCAGGATCAGGCCGGAATTGCCGGCCTGGATCGTCAGGTTCTGGATATAGTTGGCCTTGAACAGGTTGCGTGCAAACACGCCCAGTTCCACGCCCGGCCCGCCATCGCGGCGGCTGCGCCAGGCCAGGCTGGCGTTGGTCAGCGCATAGCCATCAATCGAGGTATAGCGCGAGAGCGAGGGATCGCCGTTATAGCTGCTGCGCCACGCCGTGTCGCTGTGCAGCACCCACTCGCCCCGGGCCATCGGCAGGCGATAGTCCACGCCCAGCGTCTCGCTCCAGCGCGACAGGCCGGTCAGCGCCTTGCCGGTCAGGTTGCACGCCGTGGTCGCTGCGGTCTGCACCTCCAGCGGGCACGGCCCCTTGGGATAATCGGTATAGCGCCCATCGGCATAGGCCAGGCCCGCCGTCAGCACGAGGCCGCCCCAGTGCAGTGCGGCATCGGCCTCCACCCCCTGCACCCGCACGCGCGGAATGTTGGAGAGATAGCCACGCAGCGCTACGGTCTGGCCGGAATCAACCACCGTCGCCTGGAAATCGCGCACTGTGGTGCGATAGGCGGCCAGGTTGAGCAGCAGGTGCCGATCCCACCACTGGCTCTTGATGCCGCCTTCCCAGGTGATGTTGCGTTCGGGCCGGATCACGGCTGTGGCCAGAACCGGCTGGTTGGCGCTGTCGAGCGGCAGGCCCGACATGTTGATCCCGCCCGATTTGAACCCCTGGGCATAGCCGCCATAGGCCATCACCGTATCGCTTACCTGCCAGGCCAGGTTGGCGCGGCCCGACAGGCTGGAATCGCGGGTGCTGGCGGCATAGGCCTGCGGCCGCAGCACCGACAGTTGCGCGGCGATCAGCGCGGCGTTGGTCACCTGCGGGCCGCCGAACACGCTGGTGGTATATTGGCCGTTCTTGTCTTCCCAGGTCTGGCGCAGGCCGCCGGTCAGCGTCAGGCGCGGCACGATCGTCCAGTTCGCCTCGGCAAAGGCGGCATAGCTGTTGACGGCAAAGCGCGTGTCGCCGCCCTGGCCATAGCCATCGAGCAGGTTGGTCGGGATCGCGGTGCCATTGCTGGTGGTCCTGCCGAGCAGCCACGGCGCACCATAGGGGCCATAGATCGAGATCGGGTGCCCGGTGATGACCTGGCGGAAATAATAGAGCCCGGCCACGTAAGACAGCGCGCGTTGCCCGTCAGAGGCGAGGCGCAGTTCCTGGCTCACCTGATCCTGGCGCGAGGGGATGTGCTGCGTGGTCTGGATTGGCAGGCCGGTATAGTCGCGGTCATTGGCCGCGTCCCAGTTCCAGAAGCGCCAGGCGCTGATCGAGGTCAGCGTGGCTCCGCCCAGATGCCAATCGAGCGTGGCGGCAATGCCGCCCTCGTTGGTGTTCACGCCCAGCCCGGCGTCGATGTCGGTCACCCGATCATAGGGGTTGGCGCTGGGCGGCGCGTAGTGCGCGGCTGCCGCCAGCGCGGCATATTGGCGTGCCGGGCTGCGCAGGCTGGTGCCGACGCGCAGATAGACCTGGGTGCAGCAGTCCCCGCCAAAGCGGGCATAATCGGCCACCACGCGCAACTGCACGCTGGCAGAAGGGGTGAACAGCAACTGCCCGCGCAGCGCCTGGTTATCGACGCTGTTCTGGTCTGCCCCGGTGCGCACGTTGTGGATCACGCCATCGCGCCGCGTCAGCAGGCCTGAAAGGCGATAGGCCAGCACGCCATCGATAAGCGGCCCGGTGGCCATGGCCTTGGCCTGGACCAGGCGGCGTTCGCCCACGCTCACCTCTTCGTTCGCCGCCGGGGTGAACGAGGGCAGGCGCGAGGTGATGGCAATGGCACCGGCCGTGGTGTTCTTGCCAAACAGGGTGCCTTGCGGCCCGCGCAAGACCTCAACCCGCTCAACATCGGCAAAGTCGAACGCCGCCGTGGCTGGCCGCGCGTGATAGACGCCATCGACATAGAACCCGACGCCTGGCTCAAGCCCGTCGTTGGCCTGGCTGACCGCCACCACGCTAGATCCCAGGCCACGGATGGTAAAGGCCGTGTTGCGCGGGTTCGCCGAGGAATAGGTCAACGCCGGCACCAGCGTGGTGAGCGCCTGGGTGTTCACCGCCAGCGACCGATCGAGCCACGCGCCATCGACCACGCTGAGCGCGGCCGGCACCGATTGGGCCGGTTCAGGGCGTTGGCGCGCCGTCACCACGATATCGCCGGCCGTGCGCAGGGCATCCGTGCCCGCGACCGGAACGCTGGCGGCATCGGGCGAATCAGCCCAGGCTGGGTTGGCTATGCCGAGGCTGGTTGCCAGCGCCAAGGCGCACGGCACAGCCCGCCGCCACCGGCGATCGATCACGTTTTGCATGGAATGTCTTGCCCCTGCACCGACAGCCTGCCCGGCAGACCGTCATAAAATGTCACTTCAAGCTATATTCACTGAAATATAGCATGGCGCAAGAGTGGATCGAAGCTGCGGAAATGGCAGCACAATCACCATCAAATCCGTCTATTTCACGTCAATCCTTTGTCACGAATGTGTCATCAAAACGTCATAGGGGCAGCCAACAGCCCTGAACGGACACCCTTTCCCATGCGTATCCTGCCCTCTCTCTGCAGTGCCGTTGCCCTGGCAGCAGTCCTGTTTGCCCCGGTCGCTGCGCGGGCCGATACCGATACCCAGGGATGGGGAACGCTGCTGGTCACAGCCAAGGCCGGCAAGAACTGGCGCCTGTCCAACGAAACCATCCTGCGCACCGGCAATGCGCGCGGTTTCTACGAACTCGAAAACAACTTCATGGTGGGCTACAACCTCGACAAGACGTTCACCGTCTGGCTGGGCTACACCCATGATCCCAACTACCTGCACGGCGATTTCGCGGTGATGGAGCGGCGCTTTCGCCAGCAGGTGAGCTTTGACAACTTTGCCCATCTCGGCCCGGTGCGCTTCAACGGGCGTATGCGGCTGGAACAGCGCTGGCGCGACAACATGCCCGGCACCGCCTGGCGCCTGCGCCCGTTCCTCAAGGCCAGCCTGCCCGTGGCGCAGGGCAGCAAGGTGATGATCGTGGCTAGCCACGAAAGCTTCATCGATCTCAACAAGACCGTGTTCCAGACCGTGAACGGCGAGGAGCGCATGCGCAATTTCATCGGCATCAACGCGCCGATCGCCAAGAAGCTGACGATCGAGGCCGGCTATCTCAACCAGCACGGCGTTCGCCCTGGCAAGCTCGACACCAGCGACCATGTCGCCTCGGTGGCGCTCAACATCGCGCTCTAAGCGTCTGAAAGGCCGCTGCCTCCCACACCCCGCGCCCCGCCTGGCGGCGCGTGCGGGGCAGGCCCGCCCTGCTGTGCCGAACCGGGGGGAACGGCGCCGTGGGGCGGGCCGATCCCCGCGGGGCCAATCCGCGCAGGGCTTGCCTTAGCGGCCGTGCGCCCCTAGCGGGCGGGGCACAGCCGAGCAAACCGCAAACCCGGAGTCGAACCATGGTCCCCCGTTATGCCCGCCCCGCGATGACCGCGATCTGGGAACCCGAAGCGCGCTATCGCATCTGGTTCGAGATCGAGGCCCACGCCACGCAGAAGCTGGGCGACCTGGGCGTGGTGCCCGCAAGCGGCGCCAAGGCGCTGTGGGACTGGTGGGCGACCAACCCCGCCATCGACGTGGCCGCGATCGACGCGATCGAGGCGGTGACCAAGCATGACGTGATCGCGTTCCTCGATTGGGTGGCGCAGCAGGTTGGCCCCGAAGCGCGCTTCATGCACCAGGGCATGACCAGCTCTGACGTGCTCGACACCACGCTGGCCGTGCAACTGGCCCGCGCCGCCGATATCCTGCTCGAAGATATCGACGCGCTGCTCGCCGCGATCAAGCGCCGTGCGCTGGAACACAAGTACACGCCTACCATCGGCCGCAGCCACGGCATCCATGCCGAACCGACCACGTTCGGCAAGAAGCTGGCCGAAGCCTATGCCGAGTTTTCGCGCTGCCGCGCGCGCCTGGTCAATGCCCGCGCTGAAATCGCCACTTGCGCCATTTCCGGCGCGGTCGGCACCTTTGCCAATATCGATCCGGCGGTGGAAGAATACGTGGCCGAGCAGCTTGGCCTGAGCGTGGAGCCGGTTTCCACCCAGGTGATCCCGCGCGATCGCCATGCCATGTTCTTTGCCACGCTGGGCGTGATCGCCAGCTCGATCGAGCGCCTGGCCACCGAAGTGCGCCACCTGCAGCGTACCGAAGTGCTCGAAGCGGAAGAATACTTCTCGCCGGGGCAAAAGGGTTCGTCGGCCATGCCGCACAAGCGCAACCCGATCCTGACCGAAAACCTCACCGGCCTGGCCCGCGTGGTGCGCTCGGCGGTGACGCCGGCCCTGGAAAACGTGGCGCTGTGGCATGAACGCGATATCTCGCACTCCTCGGTGGAGCGCTTCATCGGCCCCGACGCCACGATCACGCTCGACTTCGCGCTGGCGCGCCTCACCTCGGTGGTCGACAAGCTGGTGGTCTATCCCGAGCGCATGCAGAAGAACCTCGATCGCATGGGCGGCCTGGTCCACTCGCAGCGCGTGCTGCTGGCGCTGACCCAGGCTGGCGTGACCCGCGACGAAGCCTATCGCCTGGTCCAGCGCAACGCGATGAAGGTGTGGGAATCCGATGGCCAGCTCTCGCTGCTCGAACTGCTCAAGGCCGATGCCGACGTGACCAAGGCACTGAGCCCGCAGACGATCGAGGAAAAGTTCAACCTCGATTACCATTTCAAGGCTGTGGATACCATCTTCGCCCGGGTGTTTGGCGAATAATGCAAGTGCTGGCGCTTCGTCTGCAATCTGCCTAATGTCCGCCACCCGTGTGTTTGGCACGGCAGGTTGAAGGGTGAAGCGCCGCACATGAAGCAGATCCGCATAGTCTTGTGGCTGGCCCTGATTGCGGCCTTTGCCGCGTTCATCGCCATGAACGCGGACACCGCCCGCGTGAATTTCTGGCCATATGGCGCGGGCTATCTGCACTTCGATTGGCCGGTGGGCTTTGTCGCCCTGGTCTTTTTCCTGGCCGGTTTCGTGCCGCCGTGGGCGGCAGGCCGGCTGCGTCGCTGGCGCCTCAAGCGCCGCATCGCCACCCTGGAGTCGAGCCTGGTGAGCCAGGCCGGCGCCTTTCCTGCCACCGAAGCCGCCAGCGATGCGGCCCAGACGGATATCCACCCGTGAGCAACCCGATCTTTCTTGCCGTCGATCTTCCCCGTCTCGATGCCGCCGTGGCGCTGGGGCAAAAGGTGAAAGGCCACGTCGGTGGGTTGAAGCTGGGGCTGGAATTCTTCTGCGCGCATGGCCACCACGGCGTGCATGAAATGGCCAAGATCGGCATGCCGATCTTCCTCGATCTCAAGCTGCACGACATTCCCAACACGGTGGCAGCGGCGATGCAGTCGATCCACGTGCTGCAGCCGGCGATCGTCACCATTCACGCCTCGGGCGGGCGCGCGATGATGGAAGACGCCAAGGCGGCCGCCGGTGAAGGCTGCAAGGTGGTGGCGGTAACCGTGCTGACCAGCCTGGACGATGCCGATCTGGCGCGCGGCGGGGTCAGCGGTTCGTCGCACGACCAGGTCCTGCGCCTGGCAGACCTGGCGCAGGAAGCCGGCCTTGATGGCATCGTCTGTTCCGGGCACGAGGTGGGCGAAGTGCACCGCCGCTGGAAGAACGGCTATTTCGTGGTGCCGGGCCTGCGCCCTGCCGAAGGCCGGGGTTCAGCGCTCGGTGACCAGAAGCGTGCGGTGACCCCGCGCGCGGCGCGCGATGCCGGCGCTTCGTGCCTGGTCATCGGCCGCCCGATCAGCCGCGCCGAAGATCCCCTGGCCGCCGCCCGCGCCATCGAAGCCACGCTCTGATCCATCATGCCCGGCGTTGCACCCGCGCTCACGTTCAGGCTGGCCACGCCGACCGATCTGCCGGCGCTGCGCCGCCTGGTCGAACGCGCCTATCGCGGCGACACAGCACGCCAGGGCTGGACGCACGAGGCTGACCTGCTGGATGACGAGCGCACGTCTGACGCAGAACTCGCCGCTGCCATCACCGCGCCGGACCGCTGCGTAATCGTGGCGCAGGCTGCCGATGGCGCGCTGATCGGCACCGTTACCCTGACGGCGCTGCCGCAGGGCAAGGCCTACCTCGGCATGTTGTGCGTCGATCCCGATGTGCAGGCCGGTGGCCTGGGCCGCGCGCTGCTGGCGCAATGCGATGCGATGGCCCAAAGCGAGCTGGGCGCCCGCGCAATCGAAATGACGGTGATCGATCGCCGCCCCGAACTGATCGCCTGGTACGAGCGGCGCGGCTATGTTCGGACCGGCGAAACCCGGCCTTTCCCTGGCGCCACGCCGGTCGACTTCGCCATGGTCGTACTGGAACGGATGGTTTCCTGAACGGTTACCCTGGCAACGGTTCAGCGCGCTGCAAGCTCGCTTCGGCCATTCCCCAGCCGTCACATACGGAGACCGTCCCGATGAAGCGCCTTATCCTCGCCGCCAGTCTTTCCGCCCTGCCCCTGGCCGCGCTGGTCACCCCAGCCATGGCCCAGCAGGCCGTGCAGACCGCCCCGGTCGTCAGCCCCGGCGCCACGGTGCTGACCGTGCAGGCCGAAGGCCGCAGCACCCGCGTGCCCGATCTGGCAGTCTTCACCGCCGGCGTTACCACCCAGGGCCAGACGGCGAGCGAGGCGCTGGCAGCCAACGCCCGCGCGATGAACGCCACGATGGCGGCCCTCAAGTCGAGCGGCGTGGCTGCCCGCGACATGCAGACCAGCAACCTGTCGGTCAGCCCGGTCTATGGCGAGCAGAAGCGCCTGGCCGATGGCAGCACGCAGGGTGATCCGGTGATCGTGGGCTATCGCGCCACCAACCAGGTGCAGGTCAAGCAGCGTGACCTTGCGCGCTTTGGCCAGGTGATCGATACGCTGGTCAAGGCCGGCGCCAACGAAGTCAACGGCCCCAGCTTCCAGATCGACAAGCCCGAGGCGGCAATGGACGAGGCGCGCATCGATGCCGTGGCCAAGGCCCGCGCCCGCGCTGATCTCTATGCCCGCGCCGCCGGCCTCAAGGTGGTGCGGATGCTGACCATCAGCGAAACCGGTGGTTGGTCGCCGCAGCCGCCGATGCTCTATGCCCGCGCCGACAAGATGATGATGGCCGCGCCCAGCCCGGTTGCGGCCGGCGAACTCGACGTCAACGCCAACGTCACCATCACGTTCGAGCTTGCACCGCAGTAAGCAAGACGCCACATGGGCTGGCCATGCCAGCCCCAGCCATCAAGATCTGCGGAATCAACACGAGTGCCGCGCTCGACGCCACGCTTGCCGCGCGCGCCGATTATGCCGGCCTCGTGTTCTTTCCCCCTTCCCCACGCCACGTCACCATCCGCGACGCCGCGCTGCTTGGCGCGCGCAATGCCGGGCGCAGCCGCCTGGTTGGCCTGTTCGTCGATGCCGATGATGCCACGATCGGCGAGGCGATTGCCGCGGCCCACCTCGATGTGCTGCAACTCCACGGCCACGAACCCCCCGACCGCGCCGCGCAGTTGAAAGCCCAGTTTGGCCTGCCGGTGTGGAAGGCGCTGTCGGTGGCCGCGCCTGCCGATGTCGCTGCCGCTGCCCGCTATGCCGGGGCGGCTGATCTCTTGCTGTTCGATGCCAAGGCACCCAAGGGCGCGGCCATTCCCGGCGGCCTGGGCCTGGTGTTCGATTGGGCGCTGCTCAACGCCTATCGCGGCCCCACGCCATGGGGACTGGCCGGCGGCCTGGGCCCCGACAATGTTGCCGATGCCGTGCGCCAGACCGGCGCCGAACTCGTCGACGTATCATCCGGCGTGGAAAGCGCGCCGGGCGTCAAGGACGAAAGCCGCATCCAGGCGTTCTGCCGCGCGGCCCGATCGGCCTGAACGCCAACGCCGGCCGTAGCCGCGCAACCCGCAGCCCCGCAAACGACAACGGGCGACGCTTTCGCGCCGCCCGCTGCTTTTCCTGGTTCGGAAATTGTCCTGTCGAAACAGGGTCCGATCAGAACTTCAGGCCAACGCCAGCGGTCACCGCATCGCGGTTGCCCAGGCCTTCGTCGGCGATGTAGTGGCGGTATTCCACCTTGCCGTAGAACTTCTGCATGAACGACTTCTGCACGCCGGCGCCAAAGTTCCACGCGCCACCGCAATCGGTGCAGGGCGTGGTGGCATAGCCGCCCACGGCATAAAGCTTGGTGCCGGCCAGGTTCGCACCCAGGCGGCCGCTCACGCCAACCGACACGCGCTTGGCATAGCTGTTAAGGATCTTGTCGGCCGAGACTTCGACGCCGCCGAAGGCTGCCGGGCCAAGATCGTAGTCATAGCCTGCCGCAACGCCAGCCGTGGCATCGGTGGCATCGTGATTCCAGAGCACACCGCTGTGCGCTTCGACGCGGACCTCGTTGGCCATGGCCGGGGCGGCTGCAGCCAGGGTACCGGCGAGCGCGAGAAGAACGAGACGCATAATAAACCTCCTTGCATTCAAGCCGCCGTTTGGTGCGGCGGTCGATCGGGCAAGTAGGCCGCACGCCAATCGCCAACAAGTCATAACTGTAAGATTTCTGACTCTAACATAGTACGCATGGCATTTTTGCCACAGTTTCTGTCAATTTAGAAAGGTTTATCCCTATCTGAACAAATATACAGAAAGTATCGTTGCAGTAATGTAAAACGCAAAAAGGCGGCCCCATTACGGGACCGCCTTCACGACGTTGCAAGACGCCATCTAGCGCCCAGACATTACGCCAGGATGAACGCGCAATCGTGCAAATTGCTGAAATGCGATTGCAAAAATGCAAACTACGGCAAAATGCCTTGGCCATGCCCGGCGCCGGGCGGGCGCCACTGGCCCGCCGCCCCTTTGGCCATGAATCTGGACAACCGCCCCGCCCTCTGCCAAGCGGCTGGACCATGACTGCCCAGAACCCGAACAGCTTCCGCAACCAGCCCGACGATCGTGGCCACTTCGGCCAGTTCGGCGGTCGCTATGTCGCCGAAACGCTGATGCCGCTGATCCTCGATCTCGAAACGGAATACCGCAAGGCCAAGGCCGATGCCGCGTTCCAGGCCGAATTCGACGACCTGCTCGAACACTATGTCGGCCGGCCCAGCCCGCTCTATTTCGCGCCGCGGCTGACCGAGGAGCTGGCCAAGAATGCGCCGGCAGGCAAGGGCGCGCAGGTCTGGTTCAAGCGCGACGAGCTCAACCATACTGGCGCACACAAGATCAACAACTGCATCGGCCAGATCCTGCTGGCGATGCGCATGGGCAAGACCCGGATCATCGCTGAAACCGGCGCGGGCCAGCATGGCGTGGCCACGGCCACCGTCTGCGCGCGCTTTGGCCTGCCCTGCGTGGTCTACATGGGCGCCACCGACGTCGCCCGCCAGGCGCCCAACGTGTTCCGCATGAAGCTGCTCGGCGCCGAAGTGGTGCCGGTCACGGCTGGCGCCGCCACGCTCAAGGACGCGATGAACGAAGCGCTGCGCGACTGGGTGGCGAACGTGCATGACACGTTCTACATCATCGGCACCGCCGCCGGCCCGCATCCCTATCCCGAGCTGGTGCGCGATTTCCAAAGCGTGATCGGCAAGGAAGCCCGCGCCCAGATGCTCGCCCGCGCCGGCCGCCTGCCCGACGTGCTCGTGGCCGCGATCGGTGGCGGGTCCAACGCCATCGGCCTGTTCCACCCGTTCCTCGATGATCCCGACGTCAAGATGCTGGGTGTCGAGGCGGCTGGCCATGGCCTTGACAAGGAACACGCCGCGTCGCTCGCCGGTGGGCGCCCTGGCGTTCTCCACGGCAACAAGACCTACCTGTTGCAGGACGAGGACGGCCAGATCACCGAAGGCCACTCGATCAGCGCCGGCCTGGATTACCCCGGCATCGGGCCAGAGCATGCCTGGCTCAGGGACGTCGGCCGCGTCGACTATACCTCGGTCACTGATACCGAGGCGCTCGAAGGCTTCCAGCTGCTGTGCCGCACCGAAGGGATCATCCCCGCGCTCGAGCCGGCCCATGCCATCGCTGCTGTCACCAAGCTGGCGCCGACCATGGACAAGGACCAGATCATCCTCGCCAACCTGTGTGGCCGGGGCGACAAGGACATCTTCTCGGTGGCCGAGCACCTGGGGGTGAAGCTGTAAAATCAATCGGCAAGCAGGCCTCTCCACTCCCCACGCGTCACCCCGGACGTGATCCGTGGGCCAGCTGAATGCGTGGAGCCAAGGGAGAGGCCGCAAGCTGGACCCCGGATCACGTCCGGGGTGACGATGAGGGCAAAAGGCAGGGCTCTTTGCATCTCGGCGCAAATCACGTAGTGCGCAGCCCGGAACCTTGAAGATCATGGAAGGTGTGTTGGAAATGATGTCCTTGCCGCTGGCGATCGCGAGCGTGACATGCGGTGGAGTTGTCGGCTGATGACCCGCCTTTCCAATGCCTTTGCCAAGGGCCATGCTGCCCTCGTGTGCTTCGTCACCGGCGGTGATCCCACGCCCGAGGCGACGCCCGCGATCCTTGACGCACTGGTGGCCGGTGGCGCCGACGTGATCGAGCTGGGCATGCCGTTCACCGATCCCATGGCCGATGGCCCGGCGATCCAGAACGCCAACCTGCGCGCGCTCGCCGCTGGCACCAAGACCGCGCATATCCTGGCCATCGCCAAGGGCTTCCGCGCACGCCATCCCGATGTGCCGCTGGTGCTGATGGGCTATGCCAATCCGATGATCACCCACGGCGCGGAATGGTTTGCCGATGCCTGCGCCGATGCCGGCATCGACGGCGTGATCTGCGTCGATATTCCCAGCGAGGAAGACCCCGAACTGGGCCCGGCGCTGCGCGCGCACGGCATTTCGCCCATCCGCCTCGCCACCCCCACCACCGATGCCGCGCGCCTGCCCGCCGTGCTCGAAGGGTCGGGCGGGTTCCTCTATTATGTTTCGGTTGCCGGGATCACCGGCAAGCAATCGGCCGCGCTCGCCTCGATCCAAGAGGCGGTGGCGCGGATCAAGCAGACCGCCACGATCCCCGTTGCCGTGGGCTTTGGCGTGCGTACGCCCGAACAGGCTGGGGGCATTGCCGCCGTGGCCGATGGCGTCGTCGTCGGCTCGGCCCTGGTGGATCTCGTGGCCCAACACGGCGCTGATGCCGCTGGCCCGGTACGCGATCTTGTCGCGTCGCTGAGCGCGGCCGTGCATGCGGCGCGAAAGGATATCGCATGAGCTGGATCAACCGCGTTCGCAACGCGCTGCCCTTCACCCCCAAGCGCGACACGCCCGACAACCTGTGGATCAAGTGCCCCGGGTGCAGCGAAATGCTGTTCACCAAGGAGTATGAAGAAAACCAGTCGGTCTGCCCGCGCTGCGATCATCATGGCCGCATCGGCGCCGATGCGCGCCTGGCGCAGTTGATGGACCCGGGCTTTACCCTGCTGCCTGCGCCCAAGGTCAAGGAAGACCCGCTCAAGTTCCGCGACACCAAGAAATATGGCGATCGCATCAAGGCCGCTCGTGCTGCCAACCCGCATCCCGATGCGCTGACCAACGCGGTGGGCCGCATCGAGGGCAAGAAGGCCGTCGTCGGCGTGCAGGAATTCGCTTTTATGGGCGGATCGATGGGCATGGCCGTGGGCAATGCCTTCATTGCCGGGACCGAGCGCGCGATCCGCGAAAAGTGCCCCTATATCGCCGTCACCGCAGCCGGTGGCGCGCGCATGCAGGAAGGCATCCTCAGCCTCATGCAGATGCCGCGCTCGACCGTGGCGATCAGCCGGCTGCATGCCGCGGGCCTGCCCTATATCGTGGTCCTGACCGATCCCACCACCGGTGGCGTCACCGCCAGCTATGCCATGCTGGGTGACGTGCAGATTGCCGAGCCGGGCGCGCTCATCGGTTTTGCCGGCCAGCGCGTGATCCAGGACACGATCCGCGAAAAGCTGCCCGAGGGTTTCCAGCGGGCTGAATACCTGCACGCCCATGGCATGATCGACATGGTGGTGCACCGCCACAACCTGCGCGCCACGCTGGCCGAAACCATCGACTACCTGATGGCCGCCAAGGCCGCCTGACGCGAATGCGCCCTGCCCCCGCCTGCGCGCGGGGGCCAGATGGGGGGAGGGGTTTTCGTGAAGGACTTCGCGATTTCCGAGGATCCGGCCGTGCAGGCCCAGCTCGATCGGCTGGGGGCACTGTCGCTGCCGCAGGGACGGCTGGGCCTCGACACCGTGCGCGAACTCTGCGCCCGGCTGGGCAACCCGCAGGACCGCCTGCCCCCGGTGTTCCACGTTGCGGGCACCAACGGCAAGGGCTCTACCTGCACCTATCTGCGCTACATGCTCGAAGCACAGGGCTTGCGCGTCCACACCGCCACCAAGCCGCACCTGGTGCGCTATAACGAGCGCATCCGCCTTGCCGGGCAGTTGATCGACGATGCCACGCTGGCCGCCCTGCTCAAGCAGGCGCTCGATGCGGCGCAGCCCGATCTTACCCCAAGCTTTTTCGAAGTGACCACGGCCGCGCTGTTCCTGGCCTTTGCCAGCGTGCCGGCGGACGCTTGCGTGATCGAGACCGGGCTGGGCGGGCGGCTGGATGCCACCAATATCCTGCCCACCGCAGCGGCCACGGGTCTTGCCACGCTGGGCCTGGATCACGAGGCGTTCCTACTGTCGCCCGACGAGACGATTCCCGATGCGGCCGTGCACGATCCGCTGGTGCGCATCGCGTTTGAAAAGGCCAGCATCGCCAAGGCGGGCGTGCCGCTGGTCACGCTGCGCTATCCGGCCCGCGCCGCGCAGATGGTGGCGGAAACCGCCACAGCGCACGGCGCCCCCGTGCTGGCGCGCGGCACAGCCTGGGACGCCGCCATCGGCCAAGACATCGCCTATCGCGATGCCATGGGCGCGCTCACCCTGCCCCTGCCCGCCCTTGCCGGGCTGCATCAGGCGGAAAACGCTGCACTCGCCGTGGCGATGCTGCGCCACCAGACCGTGATGACGATTGATGAAGCGGCCATGGCTGCGGGCATCCGTGCCGCGCGTTGGCCCGCCCGCCTGCAGCGGCTGGGCCATGGCCCGCTGACCGCGCAAGTGCCGGGGCGCACGGTGTGGCTCGATGGCGGGCACAATCCCGACGCCGGGCTGGCGATCGCCCGCCACCTTGCCGCGCAGCCGCCCGTGCACGTGATCATCGGCATGCTGGCCAACAAGGACCCGGGCGCCATCCTGGCCCCGCTGGGCGGCCATGCCCTGTCGATCTCGGTCGTGCCCGCACCGGGCCACGATGCCCACCGGCCCGAGGATTTCGCCGCGCACAGCGCCTTGCCGGTGCACAGCTTCGCCGATGTGGCGCAGGCGCTGGCCGCGCTGCCACCGGGTGGCGACGTGCTGATCGTGGGCTCGCTCTATCTCGCCGGCGATGTGCTGCGGCGGAATGGGGAAGTGCCGGATTGAGCCGTTCGGGTTAGGGATCGCACCACCCCCAACCCCCTCCTCTGAAGAGGAGGGGGCTTTAGTTTCAGCCCGTTATCTCCCCCCCCTCTTCAGAGGAGGAGGCCGGGGGGTGGTGTGCGGCCAAACGCGACACGCGCACCCATTCGAGCAGCACGAACACCACCGCCAGCCCACCTGCGGCGGCGGCATAGCGGAACACCGTGGCATAGCCGTACAGGTCGAACGCCTCCCCGGCGATGCCACGCCCCAGCGAGCCGATCAGGAACGTGAGCGAGGAGAGCAGCGCATATTGCACGGCGGTGTAGCTGCGGCTGACGATCGTGGAAATATAGGCCACGAACGCTGCCCCGGCGATGCCGGTAGATATGTTTTCAAAGCCGATCGTCAGCAGCAGGCGCACCATGCGATCGTCGAACCCGAAGGCGCTCAGCAGGGCCTGCAGGCCCACCCCATGGGCCACGCGATCGATCATCGCGCCGCCTTCGGCCAGATCGGCGTAGACGAAGTTGCCGAGGATGGGCAGCGCCACGCCGAGCAGGATCGTGGGCATGCGCCCCGCCCGCACGAACAGGAAACCGCCCAGGCCAACCCCCGCCATGCTCATGAAAATGCCGAACAGCTTGGAGGCAAAAGCCACCTCGTCCTTGGAATAATGCAGGAAATCCAGATAGAACGGAAAGGCGAAGCTGGCCCACATATTATAGCACAACGGATAGGTCAGGATCATGCCGATCACGATCAGCACGCCCCAGCGCAGCCGCCCGACCAGTTCCGACAACGGAGAAACAAGCGCCACATAAAGATGGTTGAGCGCAGTGCGCCCCGGGCCATGTGCATCATCAGGCGCCACCAGAACCGCCTGCCCGCGCACCTTGAGCGCATTGACCACTGCCGATACCAGCAAGGGTACACCGACGGTGGCGAGCACGATCCAGGGGCCAGTCTCGCGCGTGAAAGCAGCCACCGACGGATGCTTTGCACCCGGCGCCAGGGGGCGAAGCATCTGGACCATGAAGACCACGATCGTGACGATCGCCCAGGTCCAGCTTAACCCCACGACCAGCAGAGCCAGTCCTCGTGCCTTAGGCACCAACTCGCCAGGCTGGCTGAGCGCGGCATGCAGCGCACCCTGCCCTACGCGCGGCGTATCCGGCGCGCGCAGCGTTACCACGATGATCAGCGCGATCAGCCCGGCCATCAGCAGATAGACCAGCGGCCAGCTCATCCGCCCGGCCATGACCAGCGCGAGCGCGCCACCCACGATCGAGGCGATGCGGTAGGAAAACTGCCCGATCGACGTAAGCAGTTCCACGCTGGTCTGCTCATCGGCCACGTCGATGCGCCACGCATCGATCGCCACGTCTTGCGTTGCCGATGCCAGTGCGCCCAGGAAAGCGAAAAGTGCGAACGAGCCCATAGAGCGGGTCGGATCGGTGGCCGCGAGGCCCATAAAGCTGGCTACCAGCACGCCCTGGCACAGCGCGATCCAGCTCTTGCGCCGCCCCAGCCGCTCAAGCCCGGGCAATGCCAACCGGTCCACTAGCGGTGACCACAGGAACTTGAACGAATAGGTCAGCCCGATCCACGACAGCACGCCGATCGTCGCCAGATCGATCTTCACCTCACCCAGCCAGGCGTTGAGCGTGCCGATCAGCAGCGCAAAAGGCAGGCCCGAGGAAAACCCGAAACCCAGCATCGTGGCCGACTTGCGCGTTTGCAATGCCAGCTTGAACAGCTGCCAGCCCTTTGGTTTTTGTGGCGCTGGGGCCGATGCCATTGTGGTCTCCTGGTTGCTCGATCGGCACCCTAGGCGCGGGGAATGCCCTTCGACAAGCTCAGGGCGAACGGAATTCCCTGCTCGCCCGTTCGGGCTGAGCTAGTCGAAGCCCCATGCCCGAGCGTCAAGGCCGCCCCGCTTTGACGCAAAGCCGGCGATGGTCTATGGGCCGGCGATGACACTTCCCCCAAAAGGCAGGAGCGGCCGCCCGGGACGGCCCGCCGCTTCCAACAAGGCCGCAAGTACACGCCGTCCCGATGGCAAGCCCGCGCCGCGCGCAGACCGCGCCGCGCCCCGTGACGGCGCCAAGCCGGCCGGCAAGCCAGCCGCCCGGCCGGGCACCAAGATCGAAGGCAAGCTGAGCCCCAAGCCGGCCTCCCCCAAGCCCGCCGCGCGCCGCGACGATCGCCCCAGCGGCATGGCCCAGGCCCGCTCGCTCACCCAGCCCCGCGTCGGCGAGCGTCCCAAGGGGGACCGTCCGTTCAAGATCGCCAATCGCACCCCCACTGGCAAGCCGGCGGCGCGCCCCGCGCCCACTCCCGCCCAGCCGCGCGAAGATGGCCGCGAGGGCGAACGCATTGCCAAGCTGCTCGCGCGCGCCGGCGTTGCCTCGCGCCGCGAAGTGGAGCGCCTGATCACCGAAGGTCGCGTGCGCCTGAACGATGAACTGGTCACCACGCCCGCCACGATTCTCAAGAACCTCAAGGGCGTGAGTGTCGATGGCCGGCTGATCGCCGCCGCCGCCCCCACCCGCGTGTTCCGCTTTCACAAGCCGGCGGGCCTGATCACGGCCGAGCGCGATCCGTCCGGGCGGCCCACGATCTACAACGCGCTGCGCAACGCGCTGCCCCCCGAAACCCCGCGCGTGATGCCGGTGGGCCGGCTCGACGTCAATACCGAAGGCCTGCTGCTGCTGACCAACGATGGCGAATTGAAGCGCGCGCTGGAACTGCCCGCGACCGGGATTCCGCGCACCTACCGCGCCCGCACCTTTGGCGATATCTCGCAAGACCGCCTGGAAGAGCTGATCGAGGGCATCGAGATCGAAGGCGTGCGCTATGGCCAGATCGACGCCAACATGGAGCGGCGCACCGGCCGCAACCAGTGGATCGAAATGACCCTGACCGAAGGCAAGAACCGCGAAGTGCGCCGCGTGCTCGAGCATCTGGGCCTTCAGGTCTCGCGCCTGCTGCGCATCGCCTATGGCCCGTTCGAGCTGGCCGACCTGCCGCGCGGCGGAGCCGAGGAAGTGCCGCAGGTTCTGGTCGAGCGCTTCCGCAAGACGCTCAAGACCAGCCCTGCCCCGACCAACTTCGCCCAGCCCAAATCGGAAAATTGAACGAATGCGTATCATTGCTGGGCAATGGCGCGGGCGCAAACTGAACGCACCCGCCGGAGACACCACCCGCCCCACGTCTGACCGCACGCGCGAAACGCTGTTTTCGATGCTGGCCAGCCGGCTGGGCGATTTCGAAGGCCTGAAAGTGGCCGATCTGTTTGCCGGATCGGGTGCCTTGGGGCTGGAAGCGCTGTCACGCGGGGCGGCGCACTGCCTGTTCGTGGAACAGGATGCCGCGGCGATCCGCGCGATCCGGGCCAACCTCGCTGCCTTTCGCGTGCAGGGCCAGGCCGACGTGCGCGCTTCGTCCGTGCTGTCGCTCGGCCCGGTCAAGGAGCCGCTCGACCTGATCCTGCTCGATCCGCCCTATGGCACCGGTGCCGGCGCCGTGGCGGTGGACAAGCTGGTGCGGCTGGGCTGGATTGGCGAAGGCACCTGGGTTTCCCTCGAAACCCATGCCGACGAAGTACCGCAGATCAAGGCCTGCGAAGTGGAAAGCGAGCGCAAGGTGGGCAAGGCCCGGCTGACACTGCTGCGCCTGAAAACCAAGGACTGACGGGCGGCGCTTTGCGCCCTTCGACAGGCTCAGGGCGAACGGGTCACGTTGTTGAAATCCGTTCGGGCTGAGCCTGTCGAAGCCCTTTATCGCGCCGGCTTGGGCGCAAACACCACACCGGCCAGCGTCACCGCCCCGGCCACCGTCAGGAACAAGCCGACGCTGGCCGTGCCGCCGCGCTGGGCCAGCGCCTGGGCGGCGAAGGGCGCCAGTGCCCCGCCGATGATCCCGCCAACGTTGAACGCGATCGAAATCCCGGTGTAGCGGACCGGCACGGCATAGAGCGTCGGCAGCCAGGCGCCGAGCGGGCCATAGACCAGCCCCATCACGAACAGCGCCAGGGCCAGCGTGGCAAAGACCAGCGGCAGGTGGCCCGAGCCAAGGCCGACGCCGAAGACCAGGCCAACCAGCGCGGTCAACCCGGCGCCCACGCGCAGCACGGCTGCCGGCCCGCGCTTGTCCGCCCACCAGCCGGCGAGCGCGATGCCCGCCGCCAGGAAGAAGTTGGCCGCCAACTGCACCGCCAGAAATTCCTGCTTGGCATAGCCCAGCTTGGTCGTGGCGAACGACAGGGCAAAGGTGGTGGCCAGATAGAAGATGGCAAAGCAGGCGACCACGCCGGCAATCCCGGCCAGCACCGCACCAGGATGATCGGCCATCAGGCGCCCCACCGGCACCTTGGGCGGCGGCGCGGCTTCCTGCGCGGCGCGAAACGCGGCGGTTTCGCCGATCTTGAGCCGCACCCACAGGCCCAGCAGCACGAGCACCGCGCTGGCCAGGAACGGCACGCGCCAGCCCCAGCTGGCAAAGGCGGCTTCGGGCAAGGTCATGCCCAGGATCAGAAACAGCCCGTTGGCAAAGAGGAAGCCCAGCGGCGCCCCCAATTGCGGCGCGGCACCAAAGCGTGCTTCCCACCCCTTTGGCGCGTTTTCCACGGCCAGCAGCGAGGCGCCGCCCCATTCCCCGCCCAGGCCAAAGCCCTGGCCAAAGCGCAGCAGGCACAGCAGCGCCGGCGCCACTGGCCCGGCCATGGCATAGGTGGGCAGGAACGCGATGAGCATGGTCGATCCGCCCATCAGCATGAGGCTGGCCACCAGCGTGGACTTGCGCCCGACCCGATCGCCGAAATGACCAAACGCGATGGCCCCAACCGGCCGGGCAAAAAATGCCAGGCCAAAGGTCATGAACGAGAGCAGCACTTGCGCTTCGGGTGCCTGGGCCGGAAAGAACAATGGCCCGATGACCAGCGCCGCCGCCGTGGCGTAGATATAGAAATCATAGAATTCCACCGCCGTGCCAACCAGGCTGGCGGCAAGGATGCGGGCGTTCTGGCGAAGCGGGTGGGAGGACGCGGTCATGATCTGCGCGACGTTCCCGCCGGCCCCTTCCTTGTCAAGCGCGCAATCGATTTGGCGGCCTGACACGCGGCGCTGACGCGAAAAGGGGCGCCGGTTTCCCGGCGCCCCCTCCCCGTTGCCAAGGCAACAGATGTGCGACCCTTCAGGGCTTATTCGGTTCAGACACCGCCACGGTTGCGGCAGCTATCCGTCACCGTGCGCGAGCACACGGGATACTTCTTGGGCGTGGCGTCAGAGTTGGACGCATACTGGCTGCTGCTGCTGGCCGTCGCTGCGCTGTCCATGCCGGTATCGCTGCTCGGGGCCGGGGCAGGCGCTGCGGCGGTGTTGGCCGCCATGCCGCCCGACATGCCACTGCTGTTCGAGTCAGCGGTGGGGGCCGGCGGGGTGCTGCCCGCTGCCGAAGCGGATGCCGAAGCCGACGCCCGGCCCTGAACCTGGGCCACAATCGACGGCCAAATCTGGGCGCGCTGGTCAGGCGTCATGGCATAGACTTGGCCGCGCTGGGTGTCATTCATCGCCCACCAGCCCTTCTGCTGGTCCGCATTCAGCGACCAGAAGTATTCCTGCTGGGCCGACGGCCATGCATCATACTTGGCCTTGAGATCGGCCGGCCAGCCGTCGTACTGGCCCTTCTGTTCCGTCGTCATCGAGAACGGACCAGCCGGGGTTGCGGCAGCCGGCGGGGTGGCTGCTGCCTGAGCATGGAGAGCAACGGGCAGCGAAGCGGTCGAGAGCGCCAGAGCGCTGATGAAAATCATCTTTCGCATGGAGATCTTCTCCTGTTCCAAAGATCCGAATTGCCCAAGTTACGCCCGATCCTGTCATTTCGTTTCCGCGCATTCGGCCAGACGTGATATTGTGTCGATCAGCCGCTCGACTTGCCCCGTGTGTGCGGCAAGCGGTGATTTTGTTGATGTATGACAGATGAATGGGCTGCTTTGGCCGGGGCATTGGGCGGTAGCGAATGGGCAAATCCGCCTTGCGCCTGCGCACCCGGTTCCCTACTTGTTCCACCGTGACGAGCTTTGCCCCCCCTTCTCCCCACTCTCCCCCCGGCCCCCTTGCAGGCAACGAGCCCGATTGGCTGTCAGGCCTGAACCCGCCGCAGCGCGAGGCGGTGTTGACCACCGATGGCCCGGTGCTGATGCTGGCGGGTGCCGGCACCGGCAAGACCGCCGCGCTCACCGCGCGCCTGGCCAATCTGCTGCGCCAGCGCCTGGCTTATCCGTCGCAGATCCTGTGCGTGACTTTTACCAACAAAGCCGCGCGCGAGATGCGCGAGCGCGTGGGGCACCTGATCGGGCCGGCAGTGGAAGGGATGCCGTGGCTCGGCACGTTCCATTCGATCGCGGCCAAGATGCTGCGCCGCCATGCCGAACTCGTCGGGCTGACCAGCTCTTTCACGATCATCGACACCGATGACCAGTTGCGCCTGCTCAAGCAGCTGATCCAGGCCGAAGGCGTGGATGACAAGCGCTGGCCGGCCAAGCAGCTCGCCGGGCTGATCGATCGCTGGAAGAACCGTGGGCTGGGACCGGATGATCTCGATGCCGGGGAAAACGAAGCCTATGCCAATGGCCGTGGCGCGCATTTCTACAGGCTCTATCAAGACCGGCTGCGCACCATCAACGCCTGCGATTTCGGCGATCTGCTGCTGCATATCCTGGTGATCTTCCGCCAGCATCGCGATGTGCTGGAAAGCTGGCAGGACCGCTTCCGCTATATCATGGTGGACGAATACCAGGACACCAACGCGGTGCAGTACCTGTGGCTGCGGCTCTTGGCGCAAGTGCGCAAGAACATCTGCGTGGTGGGGGACGATGACCAGTCGATCTATTCCTGGCGCGGCGCGGAAGTGGCCAATATCCTGCGCTTTGAAAAGGATTTTCCCGGCGCCAAGGTGATCCGGCTGGAGCAGAACTATCGCTCCACCCCGCACATCCTGGGCGCGGCATCGGGCCTGATCGCCGAAAATGCGCAGCGGCTGGGCAAACAGCTGTGGACCGAGCGCGACGGCGGCGACAAGCTGCGCGTGATCGGCGTGTGGGACGCGCCCGAGGAAGCGCGCCGCGTGGGCGAGGAGATCGAGCGGCTCGAGCGCGAGGGCTGCCCGCTCGATCGCGTGGCGATCCTGGTGCGCGCGCAGTTCCAGACGCGCGAGTTCGAAGACCGCTTCATCCAGATCGGCCTCGCCTATCGCATCGTTGGCGGCTTCCGCTTTTACGAGCGCGCCGAAATCCGCGATGCGCTGGCCTATCTGCGCCTGGTGGGGCAGCCATCAGACGATCTGGCGTTCGAGCGGATCTATAATACGCCCAAGCGCGGCCTGGGCGACAAGACGCTGGAAAAGCTGTTCCGCTTTGCCCGCGCCAACCAGGTGCCGCTGCTGCGCGCCGCCTATGACATTACCGATACCGACGAACTGCCGGCCCGCGCGCGCAACACGCTGGCGGCGCTGGTGCGCGATTTCCTGCGCTGGCGCGAACAGGTCGCCACGCTGTCGCCGGCCGAACTGGCGCGCACGATCCTGGATGAAAGCGGCTATACCGCCGCGCTTCAGGCCGAAAAGACCGCCGAGGCCAATGGCCGGCTGGAAAACCTGTCGGAACTCGTCCGCGCCATGGAAGAGTATGAGACGCTGGGCGATTTCCTGGAGCACGTGAGCCTGGTGATGGACAACGAGGCCCAGGCCAACGAGGACAAGGTCACGATCATGACCATCCACGCCGCCAAGGGCCTGGAGTTTGACCAGGTGTTCCTGCCGGGCTGGGAAGAAGGGGTGTTCCCCTCGCAGCGCGCGCTCGACGAAGGCGGTCTTGCCAGCCTGGAGGAAGAGCGCCGCCTGGCCTATGTGGCGATCACCCGCGCGCGGCGGCGCTGCACCATCCTGAATGCCGCCAACCGCCGCATCTATGGCCAGTGGACCAGCGCCATCCCCTCGCGCTTTATCGAGGAACTGCCCGAGGACCATATCGAGCGGGAAACCACCCTGTCGGGCGGGGCATCGATGTGGCGGGCCAACTGGAGCGAGGCGAGCGATCCCTTTGCCGACGTGGCGCGCAATCACCCCGCCAAGGCCAGCACGCGCGGCCCCGGCTGGCAGCGCGCCGCGGCGCAGATGTTCGATCCCAAGCCGCGCAAGATTGCCGAAAACACGCGCAGCGCCGCCAGCTTTGCCAGCAAGCCACGCGCCGATCTGGCCGTGGGCGCGCGGGTGTTTCACGACAAATTCGGGTATGGCACCATTTCCAGCCAGGAAGGCAACAAGCTGGAAATCCAGTTCGACAGCGCCGGTGAAAAGCGCGTGCTCGACAGCTTCGTGAAACCGGCCTGACACCAGGCCACAGGGGGTAAAGATGCGGGCATGGCAGCGTGGCGCGGCATGGGTGGCGGCCTTGGCCGGGGCGAGCGGCCTGGCGGCAACGGTTGCCTGGGCCTGCGCGGATAGCTCGTGCTCGCCGGTCTGGCGGCTCGATTCGCCCGACTATGCCTGCGAAGGCCGCGCGATGCTCAATCCCGGCAACGATACGCGGATCAACCTGCTGCTGCTGATCCGCAGCCTGGCCCCGGCGAGCGAGGCGGGTCTGGCCTATGCCAAGCCGGAATGGGATGACCAGCAGCTTGGCCACGTGTTCTTCAGCTGGCGGGGCCTGCGCGAAACACTGTGGCCGCAAACGCCCGAGCCGGAGCCGGCCGCCAGCGACACCACCGCCGCCCAATGCGCCGCCCCAAAGCCCGTGCAGGATGCCTTTGCGGCGGCCATGGCAGCCGACGAGATACCGCAGGGCTATCGTGATACCTTGATGGCAATGCGCGCCAAGGTCGGCTGCCCCGACCCCTTGCCCGCAACGGCGTTTCCCGATGTTCTGGCCGGCAAGTACCTGGAGTATCTGGCTGCCGCCGACGATTTCTATCGCGGGAATTATCCAAGCGCGCGCAGCCGCTTTGCTGCCCTGGAAACCAGCGCCTCCCCCTGGCTGCGTGAAACCGCCAGCTACATGAAGATCCGCGTCGCGCTGCGCAGCGCGGTGGCCGGCGCGATCGACAAGTACGGCGATTTTGCCGGCCTGGACAAGATCGACAAGGCGCAGGCCCAGGCGGCCGGCGCGGCGATTGACGCCTATCTCAAGGCCTATCCTCAAGGGCGCTATGCCGCCTCTGCGCAAGGGCTGCGCCGCCGGGTGCTGTGGCTGACCGGGCAGGACGCGGCGCTGGCCCAGCGCTATGAAGCGATGCTGCGGGCAACGCCGGGTAGCAGCGAGGCGGCCGCCGATCTTGCCGAGGAAATCGACAACGCCCTGTTGCAGCGTGACGAGGGCGTCCAGGCGATCATGGCCGCGAACAAGACGCCGCTGCTCATGGCGATCGCCGATCTGAAAGCGATGCGCCCCAGCGATCCGGCCAAGCCGATGCCGCTCGCCGCCGCCACCCTCGCGGCGCAGGCCCCGGCCTTTGCCGGGGACGGCGATCTCTATGGCCTGCTCGACGCCACGCGCAGCTATTATGCCGGCGAGGCGCCGCGCACGATCCTGGCGCGGCTGCCCGATGCCGCGCGCGCGCCATCCTACACCCCGCTGGCGTTCAGCCGCCAGGTCTTGCGCGGCATGGCCCTGGCCAAGGCGCACGACGCCAACGAGGCCGGCTTTTGGCAGGAGTTGCTGGGCGGCGCCAAGGGGCTGTGGCAGGGCCAGCTGGCGCAGCTCGGCCTGGCGCTACGCTGGCAGCGCGACGGGCGGATCGACCAGGCCCTGGCCAGCGCCTCTCCGGTATCGGACACCACGCTGCGCCAGTTGATGCTGCAAACCATGGCGGCGCCGGCCATGCTGCGCGCCACGGCCACCGATGCCACGCGGCCCGATGAAGAGCGCAACGTTGCCCGCTTCACCCTGCTCTACAAGGGCTTGACGCGCGGCGCCTATGGCGATGTGGGCCGCGATCTGGCGCTGGTGCCGTCTGCGCCCAAGGCAGACCTGACCTCGTGGTATGGCAGCGGCCTGGGCACGCCGCCGGCGCAGCGGTTCACCATGGGGCAGTGGAGCAATGGCTGGCCCTGCCCGCCGCTGGCGCAGACCGTCGCCACGCTGGCGCGCACGCCGGCGAACGCGGCAGCGCGGGTGTGCCTGGGCGAGTTCTACCGCCTCAATGGCTTTGACGGCTTTGCGCTCTATGCCCCGTCCGATCAGGTGGACCAGCTTGGCCGTGGCCGCGACCTGTTCCCCGGCACGCCGCTGTGGCGCGATGCGATCTACACCGCGATCATTGCCGACAAGGCCGCCGCGCCAGACCTGCGCGCCTACGCGCTCTATCGCGCGGTGATGTGCTATTCGCCATCGGGCTATAACGGCTGCGCCGGCCCAGCCACCAGTTATGACGCAATGCAGGCGCAGGAAGTACCCAAAGCGCAGCGCAAGGCTTGGTACGATGAACTCAAGGCCCGCTATCCACAAAGCCGCTGGGCCAAATCCTTGCGCTATTACTGGTGAAGCACCGGGCCATCATCCTGGCCGGGCTGGCCCTGCTATCGGCTTGCAACCGGCAGCAGCCCACCCCTGCGCCCACCGACACCACCAAGGCTGCCAAGGCAAAGGGCCCCGCAGTCGATCCCCATGGCTTTGACGCGTTCTATGTCTGGCCGGGCGTGCGGCCGGCCGCAGACCTGACCGCGCATACGCTCTACCTGCTCGATGGCGAGGTGCGCCGCCGCCCCGGCCCGGCGCGGTTTACCCGGCTGCGCGCCGGGTTGCCGCGCCTGCCCGATGCCCAGTTGTGGTTGGTGGTGCGGATCGATCGGCTCGACCTGTCGCCGCGCACCTGGGCGGTGATCGTGGCCGACATGGAGCGCTGGCAGGCGGCCGGCAATCACCTCGCCGGCCTGCAGATCGATTTCGATGCGGCCACGCAGGGGCTCGATCGCTATGGCGCGTTTCTGGCCGATGCGCGCAGCCACCTGCCCCGCCCGTGGCGCCTGTCGATCACCGGGCTGATGGATTGGAGTGCCAACGGCGACCCTGCCGCGCTGGCACGGCTCAAGCCGGTGATCGATGAAGTGGTGGTGCAAACCTATCAGGGACGCACCACGATCCCTGGCTATGATGCTTATTTCCGCAAGATGGCGCATTTCCCGCTGCCGTTCCGCGTGGCCCTGGCCGAGGGCGGCGCCTGGACGCCGCCCCCTGACCTGGCCCGAGAGCCGCAGTTCAAAGGCTATGTCGTGTTTCTGATGCCCAAGCAGATCAGGCGCTGATCACGCGTCCATCGCGTGGCGGCCCGGCCGCACGGTGGCGCGATGGCCCACCCGGCCGGCCGCGTTGCGCTGGTCGATCGTGTCCATCATCACCCATTCGTTGGTTACTGCCTGCGGCGTGACAGTCAGCGCCATGTAGCCGCGCTGCGCCGTATCGCACCACGCCAGTTCGGGATTGGCCGCTACCAGGCCCGCTGCCACGGTTTGCGGCGCCACGCCGACATCGTGTTCGAAGCCCGGCGAGGTTACCGAATGCCCGGCAAATTCCACTGCCGTGGCCTGGCCATCCTGGCGCAGGTTATAGGCCCAGGCGTTGTGGCTATCGCCCGAGATCACCACGGTATTGCCGCCCATCGCCTGCACGCTGCGCAGGAAGCGGGCACGCGCCGCCGGATAGCCGCCCCAGTTGTCGTAATTGAACGGCAGGCCCAGCTTGGCCGCCATGATCCCGCTGCCGACATAGCGCGCGGCCTGTTCCGACTGGCCGCGCACCCAGTCCTGCGCCGTGGCCGGCATCACCGTTTCGCCCATGATCGTGCCAAAGCCCACGATCTGCCAGGGCCGCCCGCTCTTGACCGAAGCCTGCATCGCGCTGGCCAGCCAGGCTTCCTGCTCGCTGCCCATCATCGTGGCGGCCGGGTCCTGCCAGGCGCCATCGCGGAAGGCCTTGAGCGCGGCAATGGGATCGGCCGCCTGGAACATTGGCGCCACGTCGGGCTGCTGGGTGCGGCCCAGCAGACGGGTTTCGGTGCGGAACAGCGTGGCCAGGCCGCCAATGTCATAGGCTTTCCACGGCGCCTCGCTCACCGGCATCCATTCGCGATAGACCTGCATCGCAGCGTCCTTGCGCACGCTCCAATCGCCTTCGGTGGCCGGATCGTGATGCTGCGCACCGCCGGCCCAGCTGTCGTTGGCGCTTTCGTGATCGTCCCACTGCGCGATCATCGGAAAGCGCGCGTGCAGCGCCTGAAGATCGGGATCGGCGCGATAGCTGGCATAGCGTAGGCGATAATCGGCGACATGCACGGTGTTGGCATCGGGCAGAACGGTGCGGCCGGCCACGCTGTCCTTGGGCAGCGGATAGTGGCCCGGCGCATATTCATAGAAATAGTCGCCCAGGTGGATGGTGCAATCGAACGCATCGTTGCGCGCAGCATGGGCATAGGCGTTGAACCAGCCGAACGGCATGTTGGAACAGGAAAACACCGCCGCGCGCCACGGTTGTTGGCCATCGGCCGGCAGGGTGCGGGTGCGGCCGACCGGCGACTTGCTGCCATCGGGCGCGATGAAGCGATAGTAATAGGTCCGTGCCGGGGCCAGGCCGGTCGCCACGATCTTGACGGTGTGATCGCGCCACGGGCCGGTCTGCATCGTGCCGGCAGCCGTTGCGCGGGTAAATTCGGGTGTTTCCGACAGCTCTACCGCCACATCCGCCACGCCGCCGGCTGTGGGCACATAGCGTGTCCACAGAAGGATCTCGTGCGCGCCGGGCTCGCCACTGGCGACGCCGTGGGTAAAACCGCGCGCGCCCAACAGGTCGGCGGCGCGCACCCAATCGGGCAAGAGCAAGGCGCCCGTGCCGAACATGGCGGTCTTGAAGATCTGGCGGCGGTGAAACTGCATGGCGTTGGTCCTGGCAGGAAGGGGTTGTGCCCCTTCATCCCGGATTACGTGACAGCTTGATGAAATGCCGCGATATTTCGCTTCTTTGCCCCAAAGACCCAGGCCGCTGCGGCCAGCCCGCGCCGGATCAGGCCGGCGCGACCTGGCTCAAAGCGCGGAAACGTGGAGGAAGTTGGGGATCGGGCCGTTCCATTCGCCCGGCGGGCTGGGCGGCTCGCTGCGGTATTCGCGGCGACGATCGCCCTGGCGGCCGGAATCGCTACGGCCAGCGTCAGCCCGGTAATCGTCGCGGCGATAGTCATCGCGGCGATTGTCATCACGACGGGGGGCATCACGACGGTGATCATCACGACGGGGTTCTTCCCGGGTGCTTTCGGTGTGCACCGGGGTGTCCTCTGCCGTCGGGGCAGCGTCCTTCTTGCGGCGGGCAGGCTTTTCGGAAGCGGCCTTTTCCGCCTTGGGCGCGCGCTGCGGCTTTTCGGCCTTGTCGCGGCTCTTGC
Organism: Novosphingobium sp. SG754; assembly: GCF_013149315.1. Lineage (NCBI taxonomy): Bacteria > Pseudomonadati > Pseudomonadota > Alphaproteobacteria > Sphingomonadales > Sphingomonadaceae > Novosphingobium > Novosphingobium sp. SG754. The sequence goes on from NZ_JABGCC010000004.1 coordinate 465,461, forward strand.
GCGCCGGGCGCTCGTCCGGTTCTGCGGCGGCACCGATATCCAGCGTCATCACCGGAATCGCGCCACCGGTCAGCTTTTCGACATTGTCGATCGCTTCGGCGTCTTCCGGGCTGACCAGCGTGAACGCACGGCCAGTGGCGCCGCCACGGCCGGTGCGGCCGATGCGGTGCACGTAATCATCCGGGTGCCACGGCGTGTCGAAGTTGAACACATGGCTCACCCCCTTCACGTCAAGCCCGCGCGCGGCGACGTCGGACGCCACGAGGATGTTGATCACGCCGTCCTTGAACTTCTGCAGTTCGGCGTTGCGCGCCGACTGATCCATGTCCCCATGGATTTCGCCCGCGGAAAAGCCATGGCTCTTCAGGCTCTTGGCCAGTTCGCGCACGGTCGTCTTGCGGTTGCAGAAGACGATCGCGGTGGTCACGTTGTCGGTGCGCAGCAGGTGGCGCAGCGCCTCGCGCTTGGCACGGCTGGCCACCTTCACCTTGTGCTGCACGATGTTGATGTTCGTGCTGGCCGGGCGCGCCACTTCGATCGACTTGGGGTTCGACAGGAAGCGATCCGCCAGCTTCTTGATCGGCGGCGGCATCGTGGCCGAAAACAGCAGCGTCTGGCGCTGCGACGGCAGCTTGGAACAGATCGATTCGATATCGGGGATGAAGCCCATGTCGAGCATGCGATCGGCTTCGTCGATCACCAGCAGTTCGCAGCCGGTGAGCAGGATCTTGCCGCGCTCGAACAGGTCCATCAGGCGGCCAGGGGTGGCGATCAGCACGTCGACACCGTCTTGCAGGGCCTTGACCTGATCACCCATCTGCACCCCGCCGATCAGCAGGGCCATCTTGAGATCGTGGTTCTTGCCGTACTTTTCAAAGTTTTCGGCAACCTGCGCGGCCAGTTCGCGCGTCGGCTCGAGAATCAGCGAGCGCGGCATCAGCGCGCGCCGCCGGCCGTGGGCCAGAATGTCGATCATCGGCAGCACGAAGCCGGCCGTCTTGCCGGTGCCGGTCTGGGCGATGCCGATAATGTCGCGCATCATCAAGACCGAGGGGATGGCCTGGGCCTGGATCGGAGTCGGCTCGTCATAGCCGGCGTCGATGACCGACTTAAGCAATTCATCAGAGAGGCCGAGATCGGCGAACTTCATGCAGGTTATGTTCCGAAAGCAGGATGGCCCGCCAGCCTGGCAACGAGACACCGTGCGTGTGCCGCCACCCTGGATGCAAGGCCACCGGTACGGGCCACTTGCGACCCGACACTCAATGCGGGCCCGCTATGCCGAAACCTGCCGGAAAGTCAAGGAAAGCCGCATGTGCCTGCGCACTCAGCGGCCCACCTCGCGCAGGTGGGTGATCATGCAGCTGGCCCCGGCACGCGAATGGATCACGTCACGCCCGGTGCAGAGCATCCCATCACTGCTTCTTTCTGCATAGAAACCGACATAGAAATCACGGGCATTGCAGGTTTTTTCCAGGCTGGCGACAACCTGGCGACGGTCTCTGAGCAGCAGGATGATCTGGCTGTCCGACGAAGACGGCGCGATCGCCGCGATCCCGCCCAGCGCCACGCACCCCCCGCCATGGCGCCCGCGCAGCACCATCATGGGCTGGGGCATGGGCGGTGGCGGCGGCATGTCGCGGCCCATGATGCCGGGGGTGATACGGATGATCAGGCGCTGTTCGATGCGCACCTGGCGCCAGGTTTCATCGGCAAGGCCATCGGCCAGCGCGCCAGGATCATCCAGCAGGTCGGCCGCAGCCGGGCTCATCGGGCCCGATGCGGCATCGCGCAGCGGCTGGGGCAGGCTGGCGGCGGGCATGGCGTGGCTGACCGGCGCAGAAGCGACTGCACCAGCCGGCGCCGTGCTCACGGCGTCAGGCCCGATGGCAACGCTCGCAAGCGCCGCCATGGCCAACAAGGGATGGACCAGACCAGGCATCAGCAAATCGGCAAAAACCAACGATCCCTCATGTCCGTGACCTTAGCGCCCCCCTTGGCACCTGGCCCGAACCGACAAGCCTCCAAGAGGCAGGCACTGTGCCTTGCAGCCAGCGCTTGAACAACGCCTTAACCCGGCCACGATGAAAAAGGAATTGCTGCGCGGCGCGCAGCGGCGTAGCCGGAGGCCATGGTCGAAACGCTTGCACCCCGCGCGGAAACCGCGCCTTTCCTGGAAGCCGCCGCTGCCCTGTTGGGCGCGAAGGGCTTTACCACCGATCCCGATGCGATCTCTCCCTGGCTGACTGACTGGCGCCAGCGCTTTACCGGCCGCGCCCTGGGCATGGCCTCGCCCGCCACGACCGACGAAGTAGCCGGCCTGGTGCGCCTGTGCGCTGCCCACAACGTGCCTATCGTGCCGCAGGGCGGCAACAGCGGCATGTCTGGCGGCGCCACGCCCGACGAGACCGGCCACGCCGTGGTCCTCTCGCTGCGCCGCATGAATGCGATCCGCAGCGTCGATACTGCCACGCGCAGCGCCACCTGCGAGGCCGGCGTCATCCTGCAAGTGCTGCACGAGGCGGCCGAAGCCAAGGGCCTGCGCTTCCCGCTGTCGCTGGGGGGCAAGGGTTCGGCCACGGTCGGCGGGTTGATCTCCACCAATGCTGGCGGCACGCAGGTGCTGCGCCATGGCTCGATGCGCGCGCTGGTACTCGGGCTCGAGGCGGTGATGCCCGATGGCACCGTGTTCAACCAGCTGGTGCCGCTCAAGAAGGACAACCGCGGTTTCGATCTCAAGCAGTTGCTGATCGGATCGGAAGGCACGCTGGGCGTGGTCACCGCCGCCACGCTCAAGCTCGAGCCCGCCGTGGCCGCGCGCGAGGTGCTGTGGGCTGGCACGCAAAGCCTGCCCAAGGCGCGCGAGTTGCTGCTCTTGGCCGAGCGCCTGGCCGGCCAGGCGCTGGAAGGCTTCGAAGTGATGCCCCAGCATAGCCTTGACGCGGTGCGCGACTATCTGCCCGGCGCGCGCCAGCCGCTGGCTGAAGATCACGCCTGGCACGTGCTGATCGAAATGGTCGCCGATGCCGATGGCGCCGAACGCCTGCCCGACCTGGCCCAGCGCGTGCTGGAAGAAGCGTTCGAGGCCGGGCTGATCGACGATGCCACCATGGCTGCCAACGAAACCCAGGCCGAGGCATTCTGGAACCTGCGCGAATCCATTGCGCCGGCCGAACGCGCGCTGGGCCCGGCGGTCCAGCACGATATCAGCGTGCCGGTGGAAAAGATGCCCGCCTTCGTCGAGGAAGCGGTGCCCCAGTTCGAGGCGCAATGGCCCGGCACCCGCGCCGTCGGGTTTGGCCACCTGGGCGATGGCAATATCCATTTCCACGTGATCGCCCCGCAAGGGGTTGACCGCGCCAGCTGGGAAGCGGGCGACGGCAAGGCGATCAGCCGCCAGGTCCACGACATGGTCACGGCCTGGGGTGGCTCGATCTCGGCCGAGCACGGCATTGGCCAGTTGAAGCGCGATGAACTGGCGCGGCTGGGCGATCCGGTGGCGCTGTCCATCCTGCGCCATATAAAGCAGGCGCTCGATCCCCAGGGGCTGATGAACCCCGGCAAGCTGATCTGACACCCGCGCCGGGGGCGGCCGATTCCAGCCCGATACCGAATCGGGCACGTTTTGGCCGATAAACCCCCAGTCCGGCGCGGCCTTGCGCTTGTCACTGCCGGGTTGAGGCCTTATGCCCGGCGCGCGCCCGTGCTGGCCACGGGCCCGTTATTGTTTTCGGAGAGAGTTCATGGCCAGCGCGCCGCAAGCCAACCTGCCCCTGTTCTACCAGGACCTCATGCCCCTTAACACGCGCGACCACGCCACGTGGCGCGCGCGCGGCGCCCAGTCGGCCCCCTGGCTGATCGGCCAGCACGCCATCCCGTTGACCGTGGAAGAGTTCCCGCAGGCGGCCCGTCACTTCCCCATCATCTTCGCCTCGGGTGACAATCCCGTGCCGCTGGCGCTGATGGGCCTGAACGAAGGCGTCAACGTTTTCGTCAACGAAGAAGGCAAGATCGACCAGCCGGTCTATCTGCCGGCCTATGCCCGCCGCTATCCCTTTATGCTGGCCAAGCTGATGCCCGACAGCGACGACCTGTCGCTGTGCTTCGATCCGTCGAGCGGCCTGGTCGGCGAATTCGAAGATGGCGAACCGCTGTTCGACGGTGACCAGCCGAGCGAAGCCACCAAGCAGGCCCTGCAGTTCTGCGAGCAGTTCGAGCAGGCCGGTCAGCGTACGCAGGCGTTCATCGATGAACTCAAGAAGCACAACCTGCTGATGGAAGGCGAAGTCGCCATTCAGCAGACCGGTGTGGACCAGCCGTTCATCTATCGCGGCTTCCAGATGGTGAATCAGGAAAAGCTGCGCGAAATCCGTGGCGACGTGCTGCGCGGCTGGGCCCAGAGCGGCCTGCTGCCGCTGCTCTATGCGCACATCTTCTCGCTCGACCTGATGAGCACGATCTTCGGCATCCAGGCCGAGCAGGGCAAGGCCCCCGCTCCGGTGGCAGTGCCCGCACTCTGATCCAGCAGGGCGGTCGTTACGCCGGCCGCCCTGCTCCGGGTTAAAGCGCCGAATCAGACAAGCCCCTGCCGGCAACGGCGGGGGCTTTTTCGTGGATTGCCCGCAAGTCTGTCTTCATCCTGACGCGCGCCGGTGTCACAAATTGTGAGGAATCACCCGAGCTTGGCCGCATGCTTAACGCCAAGTGTATTTGCCGTTCAGGAAAGGGCTGCGCAGCAAACAAAGATTCACGGTAAATGCAATAAATTTCTGCATCACCCCCTTGCATGGCCGGAAAGTGTTGCCTATCTTCATCACATCAGGTCGGCGCTCCCCTCATGGCCCGATCTGATTGGTGCACTTGGTGCACCTCCTCCCTGAACCTTGGCCACCTGGAGCTTGTCTCCAGGTGGTTTTTTCTTGGGGAGTTTGGGCGGTTCGCTACTCCGCCGCGCGGGGCCAGCGTTGCGCCGCCTGGCCCATGGCCGCAACATCGGCCGCCAACGCCCGCACCATGCCGGTCATCGTTTCCACCACGTCGGCCAGCCCCTCGCCCGGCTCTGCCAATGCGGCATCGAGATAGGCGCTGCGATCGATTTCCACCTGCATGGCATGAATGCCCGCCTCGCGCCGGGCCTGGCGCTCCAGGCCATAGCCGCCGGCATAGGGCCGGTTGTGCGCGGCGCGCGCACCGCAGCTGGCCAGATGGGCAAAGGCGGTGGCCATCACCCCGCCTGCACAGGCCGCGCCAAAGCGATCGCCCAGCACATAGGTGGGTGGCGCCTCCGCCGAATCGCGACGCGGCAGCGGCGGCATCGAGTGCAGGTCGATCAACAGCGCCGCCCCCCAGCGCGCAGCCAGATCAGCCAGCGCGTCGGCCAGGGCCTGGTGATAGGGCAGATGGATTTGCGCGATGCGCGCCTGGATTTCGGCCGCCGGGGTGCGCTGGCGCCAGATTTCGCCCAATCCAACCAGCCGGCGGGGGACGAGCCCCAGCCCGCTATGCGCCCGGCGTGCCGCCATCGGCCCGCGCGGCAGCGGCGGAAAATCCGCCATGGCCGGATCGGGCACGATCATCTCGCGATCAAGATCATCCGGTGCGCGGTTGAGATCGATCATCGCGCGCGGAGCCCGCGCCACCAGCAGCGCCGCCCCGGTGTGCCGCGCCACGGCCTGCGCTACCAGATCGACCAGGCGATCCTCCAGCCGCCGCGCCGCCTGCGCCGGCTGGCGCATCGCCGCCAACACCCCGGCGGGATAGGATCGCCCGGCATGGGGCACGGCCAGGATCACCGGAATCGGCGCAGGGTTGGCCCGTTGCAGCACGAAGGCCGGGCCATCCTCCCCCGGAATCGTGCCGCCTTCGCTGTGGATTACCGGGGAAACCGGGTCGGTGCCGCCTGGCCTTGCCCCAAGGTGGCACGAATCGGTTGCGGGACGATCGTTTGCATCCATCATCATTGGCTGCAATGCTTTGCCAGTTCTGTCAAAAGCGCATCTGGGCAAAACTACTGCCACGGCCAGCATCGATCACGCCGATGATGCTGGCCGAAGATTGTTAACCCGCCGGGCGCTATAGCAGCCCCCCGGCCGGATGCCCGCGCCGGTCACGGCGTGGCACACGGGCCGGGTGCATCTGGAAAACGACATGGAAAATCAGAAGGGTAACATGATCCGCATTCTGCTGGCAGAAGACGAAGAGGCCATGCGCACCTACCTTGCCCGCGCCTTGGAAAACGCCGGCTACAGCGTGGTCGCCGTCGATCGCGGCACCGCCGCGGTTCCCCTGCTCGAAAGCCAGACATTCGACCTGCTGCTCTCGGACATCGTCATGCCCGAAATGGACGGGATCGAACTCGCCCAGCGCTGCAGCGAAATCAGCCCTGGCACCAAGGTGATGTTCATCACCGGCTTTGCCGCCGTTACCCTCAAGGCCAACCGCGAGGCACCGCAGGCGCGCGTGCTGTCCAAGCCTTTCCACCTGCGCGACCTGGTGATGGAAGTGGACCGCATCTTTGCCGACGCGGCATAAAAAATCCGGATTTGCCCCCTTGCCAAGCCCCGGCGGCGCGGTTAGTGGGGCGCTCCCGACGCCGAGAGGCTGACGGACATTCGATGGTGCGGGCGTATAGCTCAGTGGTAGAGCACTATGTTGACATCGTAGGGGTCGCAAGTTCAATCCTTGCTACGCCCACCATCGGAAACCCTTGAAAAGCCCCGCTTCGGCGGGGTTTTTTCGTGGCCGCCGCCGCCATCTTTTGCGCGCCTCGTCCAGAAAATCTCACCATCGGGAAACACGCTGCAAGCCGATGCACGCTAGCTCTTCTGCAAGGGGCCTGGCGCCCCATGTGAAATGGGAGAGCGAGAATGATCGATTGGCTCGGGATCATGGCACTGGCCACCACCACGGCGCAGCCGCTGCCGCTGCCGCTGCCGGCAAGTACGCAGGTGGTCCATCGCGGCAACAGCTATGATGTGACCTATCACGCGCAGACCCAGGCGCGGCACAAGTCCGTAGGCATGAGCGCCCCCACCCGCCAAGGCAGCGAGCGATGCGAGCGGACGGTCACCGTGGTGGCAGAGCGGCGGATCGCCCTGCCTGGTGCCGACGCCGCTCTCACCCACCGCCTGGCCGGCGCGCGCACTTGGCGCGATTCGACCCCGGGCCATTGCCGCAAGGATGCAAGCGCGCAGGCGGCGGTGGCGCAACGGTCCGCCCAGATTGCGCAGTTCCTGGCCGAAGCGATGGAGCGCGATCGCCCCGATGCCCTCGCCGCGATCGAGGCCGCCCACGCCCTTGCCGCGCGGTGAGGTGGGCCATCGCGGCCTTGGCTACCTGCCTTGGCAATGTGCCCGTTGCCATGGCCCAGGATGGCGAGGCGCCAATCGATGTTGAAGTGGAGGCCGCAAGTGACTGGATGACGCGCGGCCTAAGCCAGAGTAGCGGCCGGGCCGCACTGCATCTGGCAGGCAACTGGGCTCCGGACGAGCGGGTTGCCATCGCCGCGGCGGTCACCACCCTGCGCGGCAGCGCGCGCCATGGTGGCAGCACGCTGGGCTTGGTCGTCGCCCCGCGCCTTGTCGGTACGGTGGCGGGCTGGCGGTGGAGTGCGGGCCTGGCTGGCCATGGTTTCAACGGCCGGGGGCGGCTGGCCTATGGCGAAGTGCGCGGCGCCCTGGCCGGCACGCTGGGCCCGGTGCAACTCGCGATCGGCGCAGACTATGCCCCGCCGCAAACAGCGATCGGCGGCGACAATCTCTATCTCCACGCCATGCTCCAGGGCGCGGTGCCCGGCTCGGCCCTGACGCTGCATGCCGGCGGCGGCTATTCCCTTGGCCGGGCCCGGCCGGGGGAAAGCGCCTGGCGCCTGCGCCCGCAGGGCGACTATGCCGACCTGCAGGCCGGCATTGCCCATGTTTCGCGCCGGCTCACGCTGGGGCTGCGCGCCAGTAGCACGATCGGCCAGCGGGCCGCGCCGCTGCCCCAGATGGCAAGTGGGCTGCCGGCAAGGCGCGAGGGAACACGCCTTGTTGCCTATCTGCGGCTGAACGCCCTGCCCTAGGCCTATCAGGCTGGCTTAATCCGTGGCGATGAAGTGATCGGCCAGAGTCTTGGCCGTAAACCCATGGCTGTAGCTTTGCGGATCGAGCGGCAGCATCGTGGCGTTCCAGCGGTTCCAGTCCTGCGTCAGCGCGGCAAAGACATCGGGGTGGCGCGCTTTCAGGTTGGCGCGTTCCATGGGATCGGCCTCGACATCGAACAGGAACGTGTTGTCGCCGATTTTCAGGTACTTCCATTGGTCGCGCCGCGCGGCCTGCTGGTCGTGCAGCTTGTAGCGCCAATAGAGCGTGCGTGCCGGCAGGCTGCCCCCGGCAATCGCGCTGCGGATGTCGATGCCATCGGGGGCAAAGGCAGGATCGGGCGCGCCGCCCGCCGCAGCGACGAACGTGGGCAGCCAGTCCATCGAGATGATCTGCGCCGCGCTGGTGCTGCCCGGCTGGCTCAGGCCGGGCCAACGCACGATCGCGGGGATGCGCAAGCCCCCTTCGAGCAATTCGGTCTTGCGCCCGGTGAACGGCCAGGTATCGGCAAAGCGTTCGCCGCCATTGTCGCTGGTGAACACCACCACGGTGTTGTCGGCCTGGCCCGAATCCGCCAAGGCCTTGAGAATGCGCCCGACCTGAAGATCCAGGCGCTGCACCATCGCGGCATAGGTTTTCTGGCTGCCGCCATCGAAGTGCATCAGCGCCTCGGGGTCTTTGGACTGGGCCAGCCGCTTTGATTCGCTGTCGTCGTCCGGGGTTTCCCAAGGCCAGTGCGGCGCGGTGAAATGCAGGCTGAGCAGCCAGGGCTTGCCGATGCCGGCATTGCGCCGCACCGCCGCCACGGCATGATCACCCAAGAGATCGGTCAGGTATCCGGCCTGCTGCACCGGCGTTGCCCCGTCCCACAAATCCGGCCGCCCGCCCGAGGTGGCGTGGGTGTAATAGTCCACCGCGCCGCTGCGGATGCCCCAGAATTCGTCATAGCCGCTCAATCGCGGATCGTAGTCGGGCAGGCTGCCCAGATGCCACTTGCCGATCAGCCCGGTGGCATAGCCGACCTTGCGCAGCAGCGAAGGCAGCGTGGGTTGGCTGGGTGGCAGGCCGATCGCGCGCTGTGCCAGCGGCTCTTCCAGACCCACCGGCAGGCGATATTGATAGCGCCCGGTAATCAGCGCCACGCGCGTAGCGGTGCACACCGCGCTGTTGGCATAGGCCTGGGTAAAGCGCACGCCCTGCTGCGCCAGTGCATCGATCGCGGGCGTGGCATAATCGCGCCGGCCATAGCACGAGACATCGGCATAGCCCATGTCATCAGCCATGATATACAGGAAATTCAGCTTCTTGCCCGTATCGGGCACAGCCAGCGCTGGCGATGCCAGTGCCGCGCCTCCGGCAGCAAGGCCGGCCAGGGCTGCGCGGCGGGAAAGGCGGGATGCGGGCATGACAGGCTCCTTGCGGCACGACGGAAATGACACGGCAGAGGTCAGCCGGACGCCAGCCATTGTCTACAAATTTAATTGAACACCCCGTATAGCCATGCTTGGCTCTGCAATTGCGCCACATGCGAGCCAACTGCGCTTGATCGCGGAGTGCCGCACAGGCCACGTGCCCGGCATGAATGATGTTTCCACCGATGCGACCCTGGCGTGCCGGCGTCTGTACTGGTCCGCACTGCAGGATCGGTGGGACCGCCGCACCCGGCAGGCCGCGGCGTGGCTGGCGGACGAGGCCGGCGTGGTGGATATCGGTTGCGGGCTGATGCCGCTGCGCGACCATCTGCCGGCCGGCACCCGCTATGTACCGGTGGACATTGTCGATCGCGGGCCCGGCACGGTCCTGACCGATCTCAACGCCGATCCCCTGCCCCGCTTTGCCGAACGCGCCGCCGCCATGCTCGGCGTGGTCGAATATGTCACCGATCTACCGCGCCTGTTTGCCCAGCTGCGCCAGTTCGACCGCGTCGTTCTGTCCTACAACCACGCGTCGGTGCAGGATGTGCTGTGGGCCATGCGCCTGCGCCGCAAGGAGGTGATCTGGCTGCATCGCCATGGGCCGGCGCGCTTTGCCCGCCTGCTGGAGGACGCCGGCTGGCACATCGCGCGCCGCCACCGCGTGCGCGTGGGCGAGGCGATGTACGATCTGCGCAGCTGCCCTTGAATGGCAGCCACGTTGCCGCACTGCGGCGCAAAACATAAGCTCGGTTCAAGAATCGCCGGAGCCGCGCTTGCGCCGCGTTCCGCACCTGCTAAGGGGGCGGTAAGTTCAACTCCCCAGGCAAGGCAACAGGACGGCTATGGCGAAGATCAAGGTGAAGAACCCGATCGTCGAGATCGACGGCGACGAGATGACCCGCATCATCTGGGAATGGATCCGCGAACGCCTGATCCTTCCCTACCTCGACCTGGACCTCAAGTATTTCGATCTTTCGGTCGAAAAGCGTGACGAAACCGGGGATCAGATCACGATCGATTCGGCCAACGCCATCAAGCAGTACGGCGTGGGCGTGAAGTGCGCCACGATCACCCCGGACGAAGCCCGCGTCGAAGAATTCGGCCTCAAGAAGATGTGGAAGTCGCCCAACGGCACGATCCGCAACATCCTGGGCGGCGTGGTGTTCCGCGAGCCCATCGTGATCCAGAACGTGCCCCGCCTGGTTCCGGGCTGGACTGACCCGATCGTGGTTGGCCGTCACGCCTTTGGTGACCAGTACAAGGCGACCGACACCCTGATCCCCGGCCCGGGCAAGCTGCGCCTGGTGTTCGACGGCGTGAACGGCGAATCGATCGATCTCGAAGTGTTCGATTTCCCGTCGGCCGGCGTCGCCATGGCGATGTACAACCTTGACGATTCGATCCGCGACTTTGCCCGCGCCAGCTTCAACTATGGTTTGAACCTGGGCTGGCCGGTCTATCTGTCGACCAAGAACACCATCCTCAAGGCCTATGACGGCCGCTTCAAGGACCTGTTCCAGGAAGTGTTCGACACCGAAGGCTTCAAGGAAAAGTTCGCTGCCGCCGGCATCGAATACCAGCACCGCCTGATCGACGACATGGTCGCTTCCGCGCTCAAGTGGTCGGGCAAGTTCGTGTGGGCCTGCAAGAACTATGACGGTGACGTGCAGTCCGACACCGTGGCGCAGGGCTTCGGCTCGCTCGGCCTGATGACCTCGGTGCTGATGACGCCCGACGGCAAGACCGTGGAAGCCGAAGCGGCCCACGGCACCGTGACGCGCCACTATCGCCAGCACCAGCAGGGCAAGGCGACCAGCACCAACCCGATCGCCTCGATCTTCGCGTGGACGCGCGGCCTGATGTATCGCGGCAAGTTCGACGAAACCCCCGATGTGGTGCGTTTTGCCGAAACGCTGGAGCGCGTGTGCATCGAAACCGTGGAAAGCGGCAAGATGACCAAGGACCTCGCGATCCTCATCGGCCCCGACCAGCCCTGGATGACCACGGAAAAGTTCTTTGAAGCGATCGTGGAAAACCTGGAAAAGGAAATGGCTGCCTGGGCCTGAACCCGCGCCATTTCGCATGAAAAAGAAAGGCTCCGGCGTCTGCCGGGGCCTTTTCTTTTGGGGTGGGAACGTCCTAACAGGAATAAACGCGGTCTTGCGGGGCACAACAGGCGCAAGCAGCCGTGGGCAAGGGGGCCTTGGGCAAAGTGAGTAGCATGACGCAATTGGCACCCATGGTGGGGATCGCGCTGGCCGTGGTGGCCGTGCTCGCCACGCTTGTGGTGCTGCTGATCGTGCGCCGCCGCCGCGCCGCCGCCCTGGCCGCGCAAGAGGCCGAACTTGTCGAAGAAGCCCCGCCCCCACCGCAGCGCCGCCGCAACTTTGGCCCCGGCGCCGGCACCGCCGCCGATCAGGCTGATATGCCAGACGATGGCCCGAGCCTGCCCGCGTTCGTCACCGCTGCCCAGGCAGCCAGTGCCGACGCGCAACCGACCGCGCCATTCGTGGCCGAACCGGCTGCCCCGCGCCAGTCGCGCGGGTTGCCCGCCGCCATCGCCGGCGCTCTGGCCCAGGCCGTGGTGTTTCGCCAATCCTTCCCGCCCGCGCCCACCGGGGCGCACAGCTTCTATGGCGGCGTGCCGTTTACCCCGGGGCCTCTGGAGTGGCCGCGCTCTGCCCACACCGGCCTGCCGCTGCATTTCCTGTTGCAGGTGGATTGTGCGCAAGTGCCACCCCGCGCACGCCTGGGCGTGTTGCCCGGCAGCGGCGCGCTGCTGTTCTTTGCCGATCTCTCTGCCGCGCCGGGCGGCGCCGCCACAACCGAAGGCCGCGTGATCTGGATCGATGATGCCGGCGCAGCCGAATGGACCGAGGCAGAGCCCCCCGCTGATCTGCCGCCGGCCTATGCCGATGCGGCCGCTCAGGCCTGGCCATGGGCCATCGACGCGGCCGACGCGCCACAGGTACTGCCGCGCTGGCCGTTCGCGCCCGCTGTGATCGAATTGACCACGGCGGCACACGATCCGGCCGCGCCGCCGCTGACCTGGCCCGAAAGTGCGGCCACCGCCGATGCCCTGCTTGCCGCACAGGGCAGCCCGGTTGCGGTCTTTGCCCTCTCGCCCAACGATTTCAGCCTGCGCGACGATGGCCTGATGGATCGGCCCTGGCCCGGTTTCCCGCACGATTGGCTGTCGATCCAGACGCTGGTGGCGATGCTGCTGCGCGAAGCCGGGCGGACCAGCGTGGCTGCCGCCCGCGCGCTCTGGCCCGATCTGGCGGACGAGGATCGGCGCACGCTGCTCGCCCAGATCGAAAGCGAATGTGGCGAATGGCATGCTCTGGCGCGCAACAAGGCGGCCTTTGCCGACGTCACCGCGCCGGTGCGCGACGCGTTCTGGCAATGGTTTTCCAGCTATGCCCCCCTCGCCCGCCTGGTGGCGCCGCGTGGCTGCGTGGCCGCGGTGGAAACCACGCTGCACGCCCTGCCCGGCAGCGCGGCGGCGTTTCCCGATGAACTCGTGGCGCGGCTGGCCTATCGCCACGCGCTGGCGGTGCGCACCGCTGCGCGCGTGCACGCCCGCGTGCCCGATCGCCTGCTCGCCGCGCCGTGCGAAACCGAGGCCGATCAATCCGACCGCATCCGCCGCCAATTGCTGCTGCTGGAACTCTCGGCCGACGAAGCACTGGGCCACCACCTGGGTGACCACGTCCTGCAGTTCTGGATCACGCCCGAAGACCTTGCCGCGCGACAGTTTGCCGCCGTCGAGGTGACCGCGCCCGCCGTCTGAGCCGATTCCCACCCGGAACGGTGGCGCTTTTGCTGGTCAGCCACACAAACTTACCGTCGCCAGGGGTGGCCAAGCCGGACTCCACCCCCTAGCCTGCGCGGCATGGCAGGCCAGCTTCTTCCCACGTCCGCACTTTCCGATGCCCTGGTGATCCTGGGGGCGGCGGGTATCGTCATTCCCGCCTTTGCGCGCTTTCGCATCACGCCGATCATTGGCTTTATCCTGGTTGGCCTGCTGGTCGGCCCCTATGGCCTGGGCTCGCTGGCGCAGCAGATGCCCTGGCTGCACTACATCACGATATCCAATCCCCACGCGATAGAGCCGTTTGCCGAGTTCGGCATTATCCTGCTGCTGTTCGAGATTGGCCTGGAACTGTCGTTCAATCGCCTGTGGTCGATGCGGCGGCTCGTGTTCGGGCTGGGCGCGATGGAACTGATCGGCTCGGCGCTGCTCGTGGGCCTGGGCCTCATGCTGCTGGGCCAGCCGGTCGCTGGGGCACTCGGCCTGGGCCTGGCGCTGGCGCTTTCCTCCACCGCTCTGGTGCTGCCGATCTCGGGCACGCAGGGGCCGGTTGGCCGGGCCGCGCTGTCAATGTTGCTGTTCGAAGATATCGCGCTGGTGCCGATCATCTTCCTGCTCGGCGCCATGGCCCCGGTGGCAGCGGCCAACGCGCCCAGCCTGGTCGAAACCTTGTGGAAGGGTGGCGCTGTGATCGTCGCGCTGCTGGTGTTCGGACGGTTCGGCCTGCCCCCGCTGTTTGCCCAGGCCGCCAAGACCAAGAGCCCCGAACTGTTCCTGGCCGCCAGCCTGCTGGTGGTGATCGTGGCGGCTCTCGCCACCGGCGCGGCCGGCCTTTCGCCGATCATGGGCGCATTGCTCGCTGGCCTGCTGATCGCCGAGACTGAATACCATGGCGAGGTCGAGGCAATCACCAAGCCGTTCAAGGGCCTGGCGCTGGGCGTGTTCCTGATCACCGTGGGCATGGGGATCGACCTGCGCGTGCTGGCCGCCAATTTCGGCCCGCTGGCGCTGGGCGTGCTGGGCGTGGTCGTGGCCAAGGCAGTGGTGACCGGTCTGCTGCTTCTGTTCTGGGGCAAGGAAAGGTCGACTGCGATCGAGACCGGCATTCTCATGTCCAGCCCATCGGAAACCACGCTGATCGTGCTGGGTACGGCGGCGCAGGCCCAGTTGATCCAGCCAGCCACCGCGCAGTTCTGGCAGATCGTTACTGCCATTGGCCTCACCATCACGCCGCTGCTGGCCAAAGTGGGCCAGCTGGGCGCCGGCCGCGTGCGCAATCGCGCCCGAGCGGACGAGGTCGCTGTGGAAGAACCCGAAGGCCGCCGCACCGTGATCCTGGGCTTTGGCCGCGTGGGCCGCCTGATCGGCGAAATGCTGGCCGAGCACGGCCGCCCCTACCTCGCGCTCGATGCCGAACCGGCCGTGGTCCGCGCCGCGCGCGCCGCCGGGCTGCCGGTGCTGTTCGGCAATATCGACAGCGCTGCGGTGATCGACCGGCTCAATCTGGCTGACGCCAGCGCGGTGATCGTGACCATGGACGAGCCGGTGCTGGCGCTGCGCATCGTGCGCAAGCTGCGCACCCTGGCGCCAGACGTGCCGATCATCGTACGCGCGCGCGATCCGGGCCACGCGGCGCAGCTCTATCGCGCTGGCGCCAGCCACGCCGTGCCCGAAACGCTGGAAAGCTCGCTGCAACTGTCAGAAGCGGTGCTGGTCGACCTGGGTGTGCCAATGGGCCCGGTCATCGCCTCGATTCACGAAAAGCGCGATCAGTTTCGCCAGCAGATCATGGCCGAGGGCGAACTCGCCGCGCCGCCGCGCCTCAAGGCGAGCCGTTTGCGCGAGCGGTAACGGAAGGAAGGTAAGGGCCCCTCCACCACCGCTGCGCGGTGGTCCCCCTCCCCACGGTGTGGGGAGGATTTGGTACGGTCCTCCCACAAGGTGGGAAGGTGTCAGCCCAAAGGGCTGACGGAGGGGCTGGCGAACAACCAACCCCTCCAGCACCAGAAAATTACCCGGCGAGCACGGCCTTGGCCGCAGCCAAGGCGTCGGCCGCCTTGCTGCCATCGGGGCCGCCGCCCTGGGCCATGTCAGGCCGGCCGCCGCCGCCCTTGCCGCCCAGCGCTTCCACGCCGGCGCGGACCAGATCGACGGCGCTGACCTTGCCAGCGAGATCCTCGGTTACCGCCGCCGCGATCGAGGCGCGGCCATCGTTGACCGCGACGATCACCGCCACGCCCGAACCGATGCGCTGCTTGGCCTGGTCGAGCAACCCGCGCAGTTCCTTGGGATCGAGCCCTTCGAGCACCTGGCCCGAGAAGGTCACGCCGCCCACGCTTTCGTCGGCTGCCTCGGCCTTGGCGCCGCCACCACCCAGGGCCAACGCCTTCTTGGCTTCGGCCAGTTCGCGCTCCAGCTTGCGCCGCTCTTCGATCAGCGCGGCGACGCGCGCTTCCACGTCATCGGGCGTGGTGCGCAGCAGGCTGGCAGTGTGCTTGAGCGCGTCTTCGCGGCCGATCAGCCACTGCCGCGCGCCTTCGCCGGTCAGCGCCTCGATCCGGCGCACGCCCGAAGACACTGCGCTTTCGCCCACGATGCGGAACACGCCGATATCGCCCAGCGCGCGCACATGGGTGCCGCCGCACAGTTCGACCGAATAGACCTTGTCCGTGGTGCGGCCCATCGACAGCACGCGCACTTCATCGCCATACTTTTCGCCGAACAGCGCCATGGCACCGGCGGCGATTGCATCGTCGGGCGTCATCAGGCGGGTGTTGACTGCCTCGTTGGCGCGAATTTCGGCATTCACCTCGGTTTCGATCGCGGCGATATCGTCCGCGCTCAGCGCCGTGGGATGCGAAAAGTCGAAGCGCAGGCGATCGGGCGCAACCAGCGAGCCCTTTTGCGTGACATGCGCGCCCAAACGGTTGCGCAGTGCCTGATGCAGCAGGTGCGTGGCGGAATGGTTGGCGCGCGTGGCATCGCGGCGCACCACGTCGACCGCCAGTTGCACGGCATCGCCCACGCGGATCGTGCCGGCATCGACCACGGCCTGGTGGGCGTGCAGGCGGCCGAGCGGCTTGGCCGTGTCGGTCACCGTCAGCTTGAGGCCATCGGCGCCGGCGATCGTACCGGCATCGCCCATCTGGCCGCCGCTTTCGCCATAGAACGGCGTCTGGTTGGTCAGCACGGTCACCGTGTCGCCGGCCTGGGCTTCGGTAACTTCAACGCCGTCCTTGACCAGGGCCACGACAACGCCCTCACCGCTGGTGGCGGTGTAGCCGGTGAACTCGGTCGCGCCTTCGCGCTCGGCAATGTCGAACCACACTTCGCTCGATGCCGCCTCGCCCGAACCCTTCCAGGCGGCGCGCGCGGCGGCCTTCTGCTGGGCCATCGCCGCGTCAAAGCCTTCGCGATCGACGCTCACGCCACGGGCGCGCAGCGCGTCTTCGGTGAGGTCATAGGGGAAGCCGAACGTGTCGTAGAGGCGGAACGCGGTTTCGCCGGGCAGCTTGTCGCCTTCGCCCAGCCCAGCCGACGCTTCGTCGAGCAGGCGCAGGCCGTTCGACAGCGTCTGGCGGAAACGGGTTTCCTCGCGCTGCAGCACTTCCTCGATCAGGGGCTGGGCACGGCCCAGTTCGGGATAGGCCTGGCCCATTTCCGTCACCAGCGAACCCACCAGGCGGTGCATCAGCGGGTCTTTGGCGCCCAGAAGATGAGCGTGGCGCATGGCGCGGCGCATGATCCGGCGCAGCACATAGCCGCGTCCTTCGTTCGACGGCAGCACGCCATCGGCCAGCAGGAAGCTGGACGAGCGCAGGTGATCGGCGATCACGCGGTGGCTGGCGGTATGTTCCCCGGTGGCCTTCACGCCGGTCAGGCTTTCCGAGGCGGCGATCAGCGCGCGGAACGTGTCGGTGTCATAGTTGTCGTGCTCACCCTGGAGCACGGCGGCAATGCGTTCAAGCCCCATGCCGGTATCGATCGAGGGCTTGGGCAGCTCGCCGACGATCTCGCCGGCGGCCTGCTCGAACTGCATGAACACGAGGTTCCAGATTTCGATGAAACGATCGCCATCCTCGTCCGGGCTGCCCGGAGGGCCACCAGCGATATGCGCGCCGTGATCGTAGAAGATTTCCGAGCACGGGCCGCATGGGCCATCATCGCCCATCGCCCAGAAATTGTCCTTGGTGGCGATGCGGATGATCTTGTCGTCTGGCAGTCCGGCAATCTTGCGCCACAGTGCGGCGGCGTCTTCATCGGTGTGATAGACGGTAACCAGCAGCTTTTCGGCAGGAATGCCCCAAACCTTGGTCAGCAGAGTCCAGGCGTTGGTGATCGCCTGTTCCTTGAAGTAATCGCCGAACGAGAAATTGCCCAGCATTTCGAAGAACGTGTGGTGCCGCGCGGTATAGCCCACGTTATCCAGATCGTTGTGCTTGCCCCCGGCGCGCACGCACTTCTGCGAAGACGTGGCGCGCGGAATGCTGCGCGTTTCCAGGCCCGTGAAGACGTTCTTGAACGGGACCATGCCCGCATTGGTGAACATCAGCGTCGGGTCGTTGTAAGGAACGAGCGGCGCGGATGGCACCACTTCGTGGCCTTGCGAGCCGAAGTATTCCAGGAAGGACCGGCGGATTTCGTTCGTCGAAGTCATGCCCCGCCGATTAGGCGAGGCGTGGCTTGGGAACAAGCGGGATTCATCGCTAACCGTGATCGCATTACGCTTTCGTGGCGGTAACGATCCAGGCGGCAGCGGAGAACATGACTTTGCCATCGCGGGTGTGGGCGGCGATCACCGCGCGCAGCCGCTGCTCGATCCCGGCGCGGTCAGCCTCCGCTGCCTGGCGCAAGGCCGAGGCGGCCGGCCCGATGCGGCGGAACAGGGCCAGGGCCTGCTCGGCGGCGTCAGGCCCCTCGCCTGCCAGATAGGCGAAATCGTGGGGCGTGAAGGCCAGGTCTGTCCACCCCGCCAGCATGGCCCGCACATGATCGGGATCGGCAAAGGCAAACGGGCCTGGAGAAAAGGGGTTGGGCGCATGCGGATCAGCAGGCTGCGCCGGCGGCGGCACCAGGCCCGCCATGGCGCTGGCCCAGGCGTTTTCAGCCGGGGCGCGAAAGCACGAGAACACCAGCCGCGCCCCCGGCGCCGCCACGGCGGCCAGATGGGCAAAGGCGGCGGGCGGATCGGCAAAGAACATCACGCCATGGCGCGAGACGAGCAGATCGGGCGTGAAAGCAGGATCCTGCCATTGGCTGGCATCGGCGATGGCAAAGCGCACATTGGCGCGGCCGGCCCCACGCTGCTGCGCGGCAGCGATGAGATCAGCCGACAGGTCGATCCCGCATACCGCGCCCTTGGGTCTGGCAGCGGCCAGCGACAAGGCCAGTTCGCCCGCACCGCAACCGATGTCGAGCACCCGATGGCCGGGCATGGCAGCGATCGTTGCCAGCAAGGCCGGCGTCAGTTGCGCAAAGGTGCGATCGGTGCGCTGCCATTCTTCTGCCCAGGCGCGGCCGACGCCGCCCTGCCAATCCATCGCCTGTGTCATGCTGCCGGTATAAACGATCGCCGCGAGCTTGGCGACAGCGGCGCTTGCGTCACGCCCTGATCCTGGCGTTGTAGCCGGGATGAAAGACTTCGCCTGGCCACAACGCCAACGGCGCGCCGTTCACCAGGAACGACGCGCCGGGAGCAAGGAACGGCAGGGCGTGGCGCGGCAGCCTGCCGCCATCGCGCCCTGCGGATCAGATCAACGCCTGATCAGATATCGTCGTCAGCGTCAGGGCCGGCCATCAGACCTTCGGCCACCTGCTCGGTCCGGCCACGGATCGCCGCTTCCAGGCGATCGCGCAGTTCGGTGTTTTCGCGCAGGAAGTTCTTGGCGTTTTCACGACCCTGGCCGATGCGCACCGAGTCATAGCTGAACCATGCGCCCGACTTTTCAACCAGGCCGGCCTTGACGCCCAGATCGAGGATTTCCCCGATCTTGGAGATGCCTTCGCCATACATGATGTCGAATTCGACCTGCTTGAACGGCGGGGCGACCTTGTTCTTGACGACCTTCACCCGAGTGGTGTTGCCGGTGATTTCGTCGCGATCCTTGATCTGGCCGGTGCGGCGGATATCGAGACGGCACGAAGCATAGAACTTGAGCGCGTTACCGCCGGTGGTGGTTTCCGGGTTGCCGTACATCACGCCGATCTTCATGCGCACCTGGTTGATGAAGATCACCATGCAGCGCGAACGGCTGATCGAACCAGTCAGCTTGCGCAGTGCCTGGCTCATCAGGCGGGCTTGCAGGCCGACGTGGCTGTCGCCCATTTCGCCTTCGATTTCGGCGCGGGGCACCAGCGCGGCGACCGAGTCCACCACGAGGATGTCGATCGCGTTGGAGCGGACCAGCGTATCGACGATTTCCAGCGCCTGCTCGCCCGTGTCGGGCTGCGAGACGATCAGTTCATCGATGTTGACGCCCAGCTTCTTGGCATAGACCGGATCGAGCGCGTGTTCGGCGTCAACGAAGGCGGCCGTGCCGCCGGTCTTCTGGGCCTCGGCAATGGCGTGCAGCGCCAGGGTGGTCTTGCCCGAGCTTTCCGGGCCATAGATTTCGATAATGCGGCCGCGTGGCAGGCCGCCAATGCCCAGCGCGATGTCCAGCCCGAGCGAGCCGGTGGAAATCGCTTCCACCTGCATCGTCTCCTTGGAACCCAGCTTCATCACCGAGCCCTTGCCGAATGCGCGGTCGATCTGGGCCAGTGCGGCGTCTAGCGCCTTCTGACGATCCATGTCCTTTTCTTTGCCTTCCTGAATGAGCTTGAGCTGCGCCGCCATGGCTGCTTCCCCTTGCCTAGAGATGGCTGACACGAACCGTCAACACGCAGAACAATGTACTTATTCTGTTCCAATGGAACAAGAGGGGAACGAAAAATTCTCTCCAGAGCGGAGACAATTCCCGCTGCGCACTGGAAACATGGGGATTTTCGAGCGCTTTTTCAAGCTGGGCGGCGGCGCAAACCCTGCGCAGCCTGGCATTTTAACGGTATGGGAAAATGCTGCCATCGTGGCGGGATTGGCGACTCAGCGGGCCTATCGACCCGCCCCTCCGTCAGGCCTGCGGCCTGCCACCTCCCCACATGGTGGGGAGGATTTTGCAGGTCCTCCCCACATCGTGGGGAGGGGAACCGCCCGCGCAGCGGGTGGTGGAGGGGCAATCACTCCCCACGCAGCACCTGTTCCACCGCCGCCACGATCTGCGCCACCGAAAACGGCTTGGCCAGAAAATGCATGTTGGGGATGTCGATCTCGCGGCGGAGCTGCTCCTCGGCATAGCCTGACATGAACAGCACCGGCAGATCGGGCTTAACCCGGCGAATCTCGCGCGCCATGGCCGGCCCGTCCATCGAGGGCATGACCACGTCGGACACCACCAGGTCGATATCCCCGCCAACCGCCATGATGCGTGACAGCGCTTCCAGGCCGTCCTCGCCATCGGCCGCCGTGGTCACCTCATAGCCCTGGCGGACCAGCGCCCGTTCGGCCACGGCGCGCACGGTGTCCTCGTCCTCTACCAAGAGCACGCACCCGCCGCCGGTCCATTGCGTGCGGCGCGTCTCGCCCTTGGGCTTGGCCGCCTCAGCCACCTCGGCCGGATCGGGCACATGCACCGGCAGGTAGATGGTAAAGCGCGTGCCCTTGCCCACCTCGCTATCGGCAAAGATGAAGCCGCCCGATTGCTTGACGATGCCATAGACAGTGGAAAGGCCAAGGCCGGTGCCCTTGCCCTTTTCCTTGGTGGTGAAGAACGGTTCGAAGATCTTGCCGATCTGCGAGGGCTTGATGCCGTGCCCGGTGTCTTCCACCACCAGCGCGGTATAGTCTGCCACGGGCAGGATTTCGCTTTTCATCGCCCGCACGTCATTGGCGCTCACCCGCCGCGTGGCGATGCGCAGCGTGCCGCCGGTCTTGGTATCGGCGCCGTTGGCGGTCATCGCATCGCGGGCATTGACGGCAAGGTTGAGCAACACCTGCTCCAGCTGCACCGGATCGGCGCGGACCAGGCCCAGATCGCGATCGTGGGTCACGTCGAGCTGGATCTTCTCGCCCAACAGGCGCTTGAGCAGGGTGGAAACCTCGGCCACCACATCGGGCAGTTGCAGCACTTCGGGGCGCAGCGTCTGCTGGCGCGAAAAGGCCAGCAATTGCCGGGTGAGCGAGGCAGCGCGGTTGGAATTGGCCTTGATCTGCTGGATATCGTCGTAATCGCTGTCGCCCGGCGTGTGGCGCATCAGGATCAGATCGCAATAGCCGATGATCGCGGTAAGCACGTTGTTGAAATCGTGCGCCACGCCGCCGGCCAGCTGGCCCACTGCCTGCATCTTGGTGGCCTGGGCAATCTCGCGCTTGAGGCGGGCTTCCTCGGTCGAATCCTTGAGGCTGAGCAGCACGGCGCCTTCACCCATGCCGCGCACGCCGGCGAGGCTGAGCGAAACCGGCTCTTCGGGCGAGGCGCGCAGGCGCACCGCCACGTCGCCCGCCGTGGGCGCGCCCTGGGTATAGCGGCGGACGGCATCGGCCAGCGCGCCCTTGTCTTCGCGGATCACCAGGTCGGAGGGATAGGGCGGCGGCACGGTATCATCATGGCCAGCCGCACGCAGGAACGCACGATTGGCAAAGAGGAAGCGGCCATCGCGATCGGTCATGGCGAGGCCCAGCGGCAGGCGCGAGAGCAGCGCCTCGATCTGCGGCAGCCCGGCGCGGGCATCGCCCAGCGCGCCATCGTTGTCGATGATCAGGAACAGCGAAGGCACCCGCGCCGGATCGGTGCTGGCCACGCCATCGGGATCGGCAATCGGCACGTGGACAAAGCGCACCGGCGTGCCGCGCGCGCCTTCGCGGGCATAGAAAATGCGTTCGGCATCATCGGCACGGAACCATGAGACGAAATCGCTGCCCCCCACCTGCGCGCCCTCCCCGCCAGCGCGGGTGGCGAAGGCGCGGTTGGCGGCGCGCACCAGGCCATCGGGCATGACCACGGCCGCCTGGATGCCTTCGCGGGCCAGGGCACGGCCGAGCTTTCCGGCCACGTGCCCCGCCATGTCAGCCACCAGGTCTACCTGTTCCAAGGGAATGAACCGGCACACCAGGTGATCCTGCCCACGCCCGGCGCGCAGCAGTTCTGCCCGCCAGCGCCCCTTGGCCGAAGTGACTTCGCCAATCTGAGCCCGGCCATCGCGCCAGGCGGCGCGCACCGCGCCATCGAGCGCTTCGACAGCCGGCCCATCGAGCGGCAGGCGCGGCGGCGCGACATGGCCAAACCACTCCGCAAAGCGGCTGTTGGCGCAGGCCAGGCGGCCGGCACGATCGAGGATCGCCAGCGCTTCATCGGGCCGCTCGATCGCGGCAAAGGTCACCGACCAATCGGGCGCGGCCGGTGCAGTCTCTCCACGTGCGGGAACGAAGCGCAGCAGCAGGCGCGCCACCAGGGCCAGCGCGGCAATGCCCAGCAGGTAGGCTGCGGCCAGCACAGCATCACCCGCCAGCAGCCACAGCAGCGCAGCCCCGGCCAGTGCGGCGGCAGCCACCCAGGCGGCATCGCGCCGCCATGCCGGGCCCTTGCCAGCGGCGTGCGGCGCCCCGGACAGATCCCCGGACAAATTGTTGCCCCCGTCGATATCGCCCGCTGCGGCCGGCACGCTTGCTCCCTTTACCATGACAGGCAGCATGGGCCGCCCGCCCCCTTTATTGCTCCACCCGCATCGCCAGGCGCGTGCGCCGCTTGTGCACCGTCCACCAGCGCCAGGCAAATGCAGCGATGACATAGCCGAGCGCGGCGGCCACCACCGAGATCACGAACAATCCGAAAATCAACGCCGGGGCCGCATCCGACAGCAGCCAGCCGGTCCATTCCGCCACACTGGCGCCGCGTTCGAACAGGGCCATGAACGTGGCGACATCGGCATGAAAGCCGAACCAGTTGCCTAGCGCCAGCGAGGCAGCGATGAACAGTGGCGTTGTCGCCGGATTGGACAGGAACGTCATCCCCGCCGCGATCGGAACGTTGCCCCGGAATGGCAGGCACATCGCCGCAGCGCCGGCGATCTGCACCCCGGGGATCATCGCAAAGATGCCGACGAGCAGCCCGATCGCCACGCCGCGCGGCACCGAGCGGCGGGTAAAGCGCCACAGCTCGGCCCGCGCTGCCAGCCGCCCGGTCAGGCGGTTGCGCTCCATCTGCTCGCGCGTGGGCATCGAAGCGCGAACCATCGTGGCAATCTTCTGGCGCATTGAAACGGCGATTCCCAAGGAGTGGTGGCGCATAGCCGGTGAGACCGTGTCCGGCCGGAAGTGCCACCATGCATCTGTTCAGCTTGCCAAGCGATGAAGCCGAACGTGCATCTGGCCCGGCACCATCAGCTGTGTTCGCGCATGATCCGCGCCTTGTCGCGCTGCCAATCGCGCTCCTTGATCGTAGCGCGCTTGTCGGCCGCGTTCTTGCCCTTGGCCAGGGCGAGTTCCACCTTGGCCCGGCCGCGTCCGTTGAAATAGATCGACAGCGGCACCAGCGTCATGCCCTTGCGCTCCACCGCGCCGTGGAACTTGGCGATCTCGCGTTCCTTGAGCAGCAGCTTGCGCGGGCGCTTGGGCTCGTGGTTGAAGCGGTTGCCGTGGCTGAATTCGGGCACGTTGGAATTGACCAGCCAGACCTCGCCGTTCTTCACCTCGGCATAGGATTCGGCGATCGATCCCTCGCCAAAGCGGAGCGATTTCACTTCGGTGCCGGTGAGCGCGATTCCCGCCTCGTACACGTCTTCGACGAAATACTCGAACCGCGCGCGGCGGTTTTCGGCGACGATCTTCTTTTTGTCGAATGCGAGGGGTGTGGGTCTTGCCATGATGCCTGCCCATGTAGGGTGGTATTGCCGGCATGGAAAGCGCCCGAGCATGCGGAATTTGCAAGTGGCTCTCCGATAATCGGCACACCGCGGTGGGAACCGCTCTTGCCAGTTTCACGTTGGCGCCACACACTCGCTTCATAGTGCAGTGCACAAGCCGGCATCATCCCTCACTGGGTGCACGACAGGCCGGGTGCAGGACGGGAACGATAATGGCTGATGCCACGTGCGAAAGATGTGTTCTGGTGCTTCAGGGCGGCGGAGCGCTGGGCGCCTACCAAGCCGGCGTGTTCGAGGCGTTGGCCAGCAATGGCTATAGCCCGGATTGGGTGGCCGGCATTTCGATCGGTGCGGTCAACGCCGCGCTGATTGCCGGCAATCCGCCCGAACGCCGGGTGCGCAACCTGCGCGCGTTCTGGGAACAGGCCAGCTCGCGCATTCCGTTCAAATCGCCATTCGCCGATGGCTGGGGACGCCGCCTGTTCAACGAATGGGCCGCAGCATCGGTGGCGCTGACCGGCATTCCCGGCTTTTTCACCCCACGCACCACGCCATCGTGGCTGGCCCTGCCCGGATCGCCGGAATCGATCAGCCTTTACGATACCAGCCCCTTGCGCAAGACGCTGCTGGAACTGGTGGATTTCGATCTGATCAACAGTGGCAAAGTGCGTTTCAGCGTGGGCGCGGTCAACGTGCTCAATGGCAACTTCGCCTATTTCGACAACCGCGACCGCCTGATCGAGCCCGAGCACATCATGGCCAGCGGCGCGCTGCCCCCCGGCTTTCCGCCGGTGATGATCGATGGCGATCCCTATTGGGACGGGGGCCTGGTTTCCAACACCCCGTTGCAATTCGTGCTGGACGAGCGCGCGCGCGAGGCTGACCGCCACGATCCGGCCCGCGCCCAGGCGGCCCGCGATCCCGTGCTGGTATTTCAGGTCGATCTGTTTTCCGCCCACGGCATGATGCCACGCAGCCTGGCCGAGACCGCGCAGCGCGAGAAAGACATCCGCTTTTCCAGCCGCACCCGGCTCAACACCGACATGCAGAAGCGGATCGAAGCCCTTGAGGCAGCCGCCGCGCGCCTCGCTGAACGGCTGCCGCCCGAATTTGCCGACGATGCCGACCTCGCCACGTTGACCGCCCATGCCCAGGACGGGCCGGTAACGATCCTGCACCTGATCAACCGCAGCGAGGATTATGAAACGCAGAACAAGGACTATGAGTTTTCGCGCATGACCGCGATCGGCCACTGGGAAAACGGCCGGCGCGATGTCGAGCGCTCGTTTGCCAGCCCGCGCTGGAAAAACCGCAAGCGGCCACAGCGCGGCATCGTCACGCTCGATCTGGCCTGATCCACCCGATTTTTACGCTTCCTGCTTGGGGACCGACCACGGCCCATGGCCAAACACCCTGGAGAGTGAAACCATGAATCTCGACAACAAGATCGCCATCGTCACCGGTGCTGCCAGCGGGATCGGCCTGGCCATTGCCAAGCGCTATGCCGCCGCCGGTGGCCGCGTGGCGATTGCCGATCTCAAGCTCGACGCGGCGCAGGCTGCGGCCGATGGCATCAATGCCGATCACCCCGGCGCCGCCATGGCCGTGGAAATGGACGTGACCAGCGAAGACCAGGTCAACGCCGGCGTGGCCAAGGTGGTGGACGCCTGGGGTGGCGTGGACATTCTGGTGTCGAACGCGGGTATCCAGATCGTCAACCCGGTGGAAAACTTCGCCTTTGCCGACTGGAAAAAGATGCTGGCGATCCATCTCGATGGCGCCTTCCTGACGAGCAAGGCCGTGTTGCCGCACATGTATGCCAAGGGCAGCGGCGCAATCCTGTTCATGGGCTCGGTCCATTCCAAGGAAGCCTCGCCGCTCAAGAGCGCCTATGTCACGGCCAAGCACGGCCTCGAGGGCCTGGCGCGCACCATCGCCAAGGAAGGCGGCAAGAAGGGCGTGCGCAGCAACCTGATCTGCCCCGGATTCGTGCGCACGCCTTTGGTGGACAAGCAGATTCCAGAGCAGGCCAAGGAGCTGGGCATCAGCGAGGACGAGGTGATCAAGAACGTCATGCTCGGCCAGACGGTGGATGGCGAATTTACGACGGTGGACGATATCGCCGAAGTGGCGCTGTTCTTTGCCGCATTCCCCACCAACGCGCTCACCGGCCAGTCGCTGGTAGCCAGCCACGGCTGGTTCATGAACTAGGGCACGCGGTATTTGGAACAGGGCGGGCTGCGAACGGCCGCTTTCTGTGCTTCCGGTCCTCACGTGCCAAAAGCACGCTGCGGGCCGGTTCTCGAAAGCACCCATTCTCGCTCCCCCCTGTTCCAAATCCCACGCACCCTAGGCAATCGCGCATGACCCGCCGCCCCGTTTGCCTTGCGATCTGCCCCCCTCCCTGTTAGGCGCGCCCCGTCTTTTTGGTTGTCGCGTCTTTCAGTTTGAGGAGTGCCCCGCCCATGTCCGAGATCAAGCGTGTCGTCCTGGCCTATTCGGGCGGGCTCGATACCTCCGTCATCCTCAAGTGGCTGCAGGTGGAATACGGCTGCGAGGTCGTGACCTTCACCGCCGATCTCGGCCAGGGCGAGGAACTCGAACCGGCCCGCGCCAAGGCCGAACTGATGGGCGTGAAGCCCGAGCACATCTATATCGACGACCTGCGCGAGGAATTCGTGCGCGATTTCGTCTTCCCGATGATGCGCGCCAATGCCCGCTATGAAGGCGATTACCTGCTCGGCACCTCGATTGCGCGGCCGCTGATTTCCAAGCGCCTGATCGACATCGCCCGCGAAACCGGTGCTGATGCCGTGGCCCATGGCGCCACCGGCAAGGGCAACGACCAGGTGCGGTTCGAGCTTTCGGCCTATGCGCTGGAGCCGGGCATCAAGGTGATCGCGCCGTGGCGCGAATGGGACCTGACCAGCCGCACCGCGCTGATCGCCTGGGCTGAAAAGCACCAGATCCCGGTGCCCAAGGACAAGCGCGGCGAAAGCCCGTTCTCGACCGACGCCAACCTGCTGCACACCTCGTCGGAAGGCAAGGTGCTGGAAGACCCGTGGCAGGAAGTGCCCGACTACGTCTATTCGCGCACGGTCAACCCGGAAGACGCGCCCGACGTGCCGGAATACATCACCATCGATTTCACCAAGGGCGATGGCGTGGCGCTCAATGGCGAGGCGATGAGCCCCGCCAGCCTGCTCACCGCGCTCAACGAACTGGGCCGCAAGCACGGCATCGGCCGCCTCGATCTGGTGGAAAACCGCTTCGTCGGCATGAAGAGCCGCGGCATGTATGAAACCCCGGGCGGCACGATCTATGCGGTGGCGCATCGCGGCATCGAATCGATCACGCTCGATCGCGGCGCGGCGCATCTCAAGGATGAGCTGATGCCCAAGTATGCCGAGCTGATCTACAACGGCTTCTGGTTCTCGCCCGAGCGCGAGATGCTCCAGGCTGCGATCGACCACAGCCAGGCCAAGGTCAACGGCACTGTGCGCCTCAAGCTGTACAAGGGCCTGGCCTCGGTCGTCGGCCGCCAGTCGCCCGACAGCCTCTATTCCGAGCGCCACGTGACGTTCGAAGACGATGCTGGCGCCTATGACCAGAAGGACGCGGCCGGCTTCATCAAGCTCAACGCGCTGCGCCTGCGCCTGCTCGCGCAGCAGGGCCGCTAAAGCCGGAACCCAGGCAGGCGCCGGGGCCCATCGTGCCCCGCGCCTGCCACGCGGCCTAGGCCAGGCCCGCCAGCCATTCCCCGATCATCGCCCGTCCGGCCTCGACCGCGCCGGGGCCATGGGCATCGTGGGCGTGCCGCAACGTGGCCTGGGTATGGCCGGCGGCCGCTACGTCTTCGGGCGATTGCGCCAGCCAGGCGTCGAAGCGCGGGTCCTCGCCCATTTCGGCATGAAATTGCAGCGCCAGCAGATTGCGCCCCCGGCGAAACGCCTGGTGCGGATAGACATGGCTTGAGGCCAGAAGTTCGGCATGCGGCGGCAGAGTGAACGTGTCGCCATGCCAGTGCAACACTGGCACGCCGGCAACATGGCGCAACGGGCTGTCGGCCACATGCACCTGCACCGGATGAAACCCCACTTCCCGAGCGTGGCCGCGATAGACATCCGCACCCAGCGCCGCCGCGATCATCTGCGCGCCAAAGCAGACGCCCAGCGTCGGCCGGTCCGCGGCCAGGCGCAGCGCCAGGCGGCGCATCTGGCAGCGGATCCAGGGATGCTCGATCTGGTCATAGATGCCCATCGGCCCGCCCATCATGATCAGCAGATCAGGCTCGCGCAGGTCGAGCGACGGGAAAGCGGGATCGCACACGTCGATGCGATCCACTTGGTAACCGGCATCCTCGATCGGCTGGCGGTAGCCGGCCACCCCTTCGTAGGGCACGTGGCGAATGATGAGCGCGGACTTCATGGAGCCTTATCGTGATCAATCGGTTGCAGGCCGGCAAGCAGGCCCATGCGGTTTTCTATAGCCGCGTGGCTGAACAGAAGGCAGCATTCAAAGGCCCAGCCGGCGAAAGAATTCTTCCGCCGTGCTGGGCCGCTCGCCATCCGGCCGCGCCAGCCCCAGCGTGCCCCACGAAGGGTGGGGCAGCGGCGCATTGGCGCGGAGGGGGGCCGGACGGCGGGAAATCGGGCGGGCGTTCAAACGGGACATCGTCGCATTCTCCTTTTCACAGGGCCGAACACGAACCTGGCCACATGGCCTCGCTTTCGTGCGCTTTAGCTGTTGGTGACGCGGAGCAAGCTGGCAGGATCAAAAGCCGCGACCGGACAAGGCCGATGCACCTTCTCTACCGTTTCAGTTGATAAATGTCATTCGAGAAAACCTGAAGGCCGCCAAAGATTTCCTTGAGCGCCCAAGAAGAAGGCCCGCCGTGCGCCGCTGTGGCGCCCGACGGGCCAGCCTTTCCTCCCCAGGAAAAGCGAAGTCGTGGTCTTCCTCGTGTCAGCGCGGGCTCAACGGCCCATGGCGCTGCCGAGGCGGTGATAGAGATGTGAGAACTTCACCGATTCGGGCTTGTCCTCGATAGCCTTGAGGTAGTGCAGCACAGCCTCGCGGATCAGCTTGAAGTCCTCAGTCGAGAGGACTGCACGGGCACGGGCAGGTTCAGCCATTGTCCTTCTCCTTGGATTATATTCGCGGCTCGGCTCAAGCCGCGAACTGGTTCATGGTGTTGTGTGCGCCACCGGCCTTGAGCGCGGCGTCGCGGGCAAAGTATTCCTTGTGATCGTCGCCGATGTCCGAACCCGCCATGGCTTGGTGCTTGACGCAGGCAATGCCCTGGCGGATTTCCTGGCGCTGCACGCCCTTGACGTAACCCAGCATGCCCGCCTCGCCGAAGTATTCCTTGGCCAGGTTGTCGGTGCTGAGCGCGGCCGTGTGATAGGTCGGCAGCGTGATCAGGTGGTGGAAGATGCCGGCTTCGCGGGCGGCATCGCGCTGGAATGTGCGGATGCGCTCGTCGGCCTCTGCCGCCAGTTCGGTTTCGTCATAGTCCACGCTCATCAGCCGCGCCCGGTCAAAGCCGCTCACGTCCTTGCCTTCCGCGGCCCAGGCATCGAACACCTGCTGGCGGAAATTGAGCGTCCAGTTGAAGCTGGGCGAGTTGTTGTAGACCAGCTTGGCATTGGGGATCACCTCGCGGATGCGCGAGACCATCCCGCCGATCTGGCCGATGTGCGGCTTTTCGGTTTCGATCCACAGCAGGTCAGCGCCGTTCTGCAGGCTGGTGATGCAATCCAGCACGCAGCGATCCTCACCGGTTCCAGGGCGGAACTGATAGAGGTTCGAGGGCAGGCGCTTGGGCTTCATCAGTTGCCCGTCGCGGGTGATCAGCACATCGCCATGGCCGATCTTGGCCGCATCGACCGGCTCGCAATCGAGGAAGGCGTTGTACTGGTCGCCAATGTCGCCAGCCTCGCGGGTGAAGGCGATCTGCTTGGTCAGGCCAGCACCGAGCGAGTCGGTACGGGCGACGATCACGCCATCGTCCACGCCCAGTTCGAGGAAGGCATAGCGCACCGCACGGATCTTCGCGATGAAGTCTTCATGCGGCACGGTCACCTTGCCGTCCTGGTGGCCGCACTGCTTTTCATCGGAAACCTGGTTTTCGATCTGGATGCAGCAGGCGCCCGCCTCGATGAACTTCTTGGCCAGCAGATAGGTTGCCTCGGCATTGCCGAACCCGGCGTCGATATCGGCAACGATCGGCACGATGTGCGTTTCGTAAGTGTCGATGTCGTGCTGGATCTTGGCGGCCTTGACCTGGTCACCGGCATTACGCGCGGCATCCAGATCGCGGAACAGCTGGTTCAACTCGCGCGCATCGGCCTGGCGCAGGAAGGTGTAGAGTTCCTCGATCAGCGCGGCAACGCTGGTCTTTTCGTGCATCGACTGGTCGGGCAGCGGCCCGAACTCGCTGCGCAGCGCCGCAACCATCCAGCCCGACAGGTAGAGGTAGCGCCCCTTGGTGGTGCCGAAGTGCTTCTTGATGGAAATCATCTTCTGCTGGCCAATGAAGCCATGCCAGCACCCCAGCGACTGGGTATAGTTGGCCGGATCGGCATCATAGGCAGCCATGTCGCGGCGCATGATCGCGGCGGTGTAGCGTGCGATGTCGAGTCCGGTGCGGAAGCGGTTCTGCAGGCGCATGCGCGCCACGCTTTCGGCGGCAATGCCATCCCAGTGGGTGTTCGGCGTGATCGTGCGATCTGCCTCGATGATCGATTGCTGGTACGTCATGGCATGTGCCCCTTCCGCTATACGATGGTGTCTCGTTGCACCCGGAATAGGCCGGCATGATGCACTGCGGAATGCGCTGCGGGGTCTTGTTGTCAAACTTTACATGTTTTGCTTGTAAAGTTGTGCAGGCATGACAAGAATGGTGCCATGGCCCGCCCTGCAACCCCTTCCCGCCCGCTTTACCTTGGCCCCCGGATCAAGCGCCTGCGCCGCGAACTGGGGCTGACGCAACAGGCTATGGCCGAGGACATGGGCGTTTCGCCCAGCTACATCGCCCTGATCGAACGCAACCAGCGCCCGCTGACCGCCGACCTGCTGCTGCGCCTGGCCGCGACCTATCGGCTCGACATGGCCGACCTCGCCGCGCAAGACCGGGACGATCACGCCCGCCGCCTGGCCGAGGCGCTGCGCGATCCGCTGTTTGCCGAGATCGACCTGCCCGCGCTGGAAGTGGCAGACCTGGCCACCAGCTTTCCCGGCATGACCGAGGCGATGCTGCGCCTGCACGGCGCCTATGCCCGCGCCGGCCAGGCGCTGGCCGAAGGACGCGAGGCGGCTGGCGCTGCCCCGGCTGCCGATCCGGTGGGTGAGGCGCGGCGCTTCCTGGCCGCGCGCGGGCACTGGTTTGCAGGCATTGAAACCCGCGCGGAGGCACTGAGCGCTGAGATCGAGACGGCCGGCGGTGGCGCCGAATGGCTGCGCCGCAATGGCCTGCGCGTGCGTGCCATGCCGGCCAGCGTGATGATGGGTGCCCTGGCGCGCTATGACCGGCACAACGAACAGCTGCTGCTCGACGAATGCCTGGGCCCCCAGCGCCGCGCCTGGCAGATCGCGCTGCACATCGCCTATACCAGCCTACGCCCCGATATTGCCGCGATCGTGCGCGGGGAAAGCTTCGCCAGCGCAACGGCGGCGCAACTGGTCCGCCGCGCCTTGGCCGAACTGGGCGCAGCGGCCGTGCTCATGCCCTATGACCGCTTTGCCCGCGCTGCCCAGGCGCAGGGCTATGACGTGCAGGGCCTGGCCGATCTGTTTGGCGTGGAATGGCAGCAGGCCGCGTTGCGCCTGGCCACGCTGACCAAGCCGGGCCAGGAAGGCGTGCCGTTCTTCCTGGTGGAACTGGACAGCGCCGGCAACGTGGTGCGGCGCATCGATGGCGCAGGCTTTTCCTTTGCCGCGCAGGGCGGCGGCTGCCCGCTGTGGAGCCTGCACCAAGCCTTTGCCCGTCCTGGCGAGGTGCTGACCCAATGGCTGGAAATGCCCCATGGCGACCGCTTCTTTTCGATGGCGCGCACGATCGATACGCCCGCCGGCCCCGGCCTGCCGCCAGTGCACCGCGCCATGGCGCTGGTCTGCCCGGCCCAGGCCGCCCCGCGCCTGGCGGCGGCACGGGGCGTCGATCCGCAAACCGCCGCGGCAACGCCGGTGGGCGTAACCTGCCGCCTATGCCAGCGCGCGGAATGCCCGGCCCGCGCCCAGCCCCCGCTGGGCCGCGAAATCCTGCCCGACGATTATCGCCGCGCGGCCGTGCCCTACGTTTTCAGTGAAAGCTGAGGAGGCAACTATCTATAGCCCCCTCCTCTTCAGAGGAGGGGGTTGGGGGTGGTGGAACGCTGACTCGACGCGCGCGGCATCCACCACCCCCCAGCCCCCTCCTCTGAAGAGGAGGGGGAGCATGTAGCTTCCCGCCATCCCCAATCGTTTGACCCCCTGCCCCCCGGCCGCTATCGGCCCGGCACGTTTCACGATTCCCAAGGCGCCTGTTCTTGTCCACGATCATTCCCCTGGCCGATGTCGATCCGCAACTGGTTGAAGAGCTGCTCGATGCCGCGTTCGAGCCGGAGCGTCGCCAGCGCACTGCCTATCGCCTGCGCGAGGGGATCGATTGCCTGCCCGGCCTGTCGTTTGCCGCGCTGGACGATGAAGACATGCTGGCCGGCACGATCCAGTGCTGGCCCGTGGCGCTGACCACGCCCGAGGGGCGCCGCGTGCCGATGATCATGGTTGGCCCGGTGGCCGTCATGCCCGGCCAGCAGGGGCGCGGCTATGGCAAAGCGCTGGTCACGGCCAGCCTGACCGCGATCGATCCACGGGCGCCACTGCCGCAGGTGATGATCGGCGATCCGGAATACTACGAACGCTTTTTCGGCTTCAGCAACGCGCACACCGCTGGCTGGCAATTGCCTGGGCCGTTCGATCCGCAGCGCCTGCTGTGCCGCACCGCCAACCCTGCCGTCCTTCCGGGCGAAGGCATGCTGGGGCCTTGGCGGGGCTGATCAAGTCTGGCAGGGCTCAGCCTGTGCCTTACGAACCTCCCCCCGAACTGGCCGGCCTTTCGCTCAGCGAGATCGCCGCGCTCGCGCAAAGCCGCCGCCTGCCCCCGCTCGATCAGTGGAACCCTGCGCATAGCGGGGAGAGCCACATGCGCATCACCGCCGATGGCAGCTGGCTGCATGAAGGCAGCCCGATCACCCGCCCGGCCATGGTCCGCGCCTTTGCCTCGCTGCTGCTGCGCGACGCAGACGGCCAGCACTGGCTGGTCACCCCGCACGAGCGGCTGGCCATCGCGGTGGATGATGCCGCGCTGGTCGCCATCGACATGGAAGTGCGCCACGATCCGGCCACGGGCGAGGCCGCGCTGGCATTCCGCCTCAACACCGATGACGTGGTGCTGTGCGGCCCTGATCACCCCCTGCGCGTGGCCGGCACGGCAGAGCTGCCGGCGTTCTACCTCGCGGTACGCCACGGGATCGAGGCGCGCCTCAACCGCAGCACCTATGGCCAGCTGATCGCTCACGCGCTGGAGGTTTCGCCCGCCGCCGACCAGCCGCACGGCCTGGCGGTGGAAAGCCGGGGTGCACGTTTTCCGCTGGTTCCGGCGCCATGAACGCGGCGCTGTTCGACCGTCTGTCCGCGCTGCACCGCGCCGGGCATGAAGGGCCGGCACCCGATCTGATCGCCGATTGGCGCGTGGTGCCCGAGGGCCTGCGCCCGGCCGCCGTGCTGATCGCCGTAACCGACCGTGTCGATCATCCCGATGGCCCGGGCGTGCTGTTGATCCATCGCCCCAGCCACATGCGCGCCCATCCCGGCCAGGCTGCCTTTCCCGGCGGCAAGATCGAACCGGGCGAAACCCCGGTAGAGGCGGCCCTGCGCGAAGCGAACGAGGAACTGGGCATCGATCCGGCCATGGTGCGCGTGATCGGCCCGACCGATCGCTATCGCACCGGCACGGGGTATGACATTACCCCGGTCCTTGCTGTGGTGCCGCCCGACCTGCCGCTGCAACCCAACCCGGCCGAGGTGGCCGGCTGGTTCGAACCGCCGCTGTCCCTGCTGCTCGACCGGCGCGGCCACGACTGGATCGAGGCGGAATGGAACGGCCGGCGCGGCCGCACGATCGAAATCCTGTGGCAGGGGCACCGCATCTGGGGCGTGACCGCGGCGATCATCGCCAACCTTGCCAAGCGCATGCAATGGCCCGACGCATGAACACCACCATCCTGCCCCCTGCTCCCTGGACCGCGCGCGAAGACCTGGCCGGCCTGGTTGCGGCGCTCGATCCCGACGGCGCGGGCCTGTGCCGCTATGTCGGCGGGGCCGTGCGCGACACGCTGCTGGGCCTTGATGTCAAAGACATCGACATGGCCACCCCGCACCTGCCCGAGGAAACGCAGGCGCTGCTGAAAGCCGCCGGCATCCGCCAAGTGCCCACTGGCCTCGCCCATGGCACGATCACTGCCGTGCTGCCCGGTGGTCCGGTGGAGATCACCACCCTGCGGCGCGACGTGTCGACCGATGGGCGCCATGCCACTGTGGCCTTTTCGCGCGAATGGCAGGAAGACGCGGCGCGGCGCGATTTCACGATCAACGCGCTCTACGCCGATCCGCGCACCCTGGAGGTGAGCGACTATTTCGGCGGGCTGGATGATCTGGCCAGCCGCACGCTGCGCTTCATCGGCGCGGCCGACCAGCGCATCCGCGAGGATTACCTGCGCATCCTGCGCTACTTCCGCTTCCAGGCGCGATTCGGCTCGCTGCCGGCCGATCCTGCGGCCGAGGCAGCCTGCGCGGCGCTGGCGCCGGGGATGAAGGGCCTGTCGCGCGAACGCGTGGCCAGCGAATTGCTCGGCCTGCTCGCACTGCCCGATCCCGCCGCCACGGTGGCGCGCATGGCGCAGCTGGGCGTGCTGGCGCAAGTCTTGCCCGAGGCCGACCCGGCCGCCCTGCCCGCCTTGATCGCCGCAGAGGCAAAAGCCGGCCAGGCCCCTGATGCCCTGCGCCGCATGGCCGCGCTGCTGCCCGCCGATCCGCCCGTGGTGGAACAGGTCGCCGCGCGGCTGCGCCTCTCGATCGCGCAGCGCAAGCGCCTGGTCGCCGCCGCCGCGCGCAGCCCGCTCGATGCGCTGCGCCCGCCGCGCGCCATGGCCTATGAACTGGGCCGGGACGAGGCGATCGACCGCCTGCTGCTGGCCGGGCGCGATATTACCGACCTGTCTGGCTGGACCGTGCCACGCCTGCCACTCAAGGGCGGGCAGATCGTGGCACGCGGCGTCGGCGCCGGGCCAGACGTCGCCCGCACCCTGCGCGCGGTAGAGGCGCGCTGGGTGGCCGAAGGCTTTCCCGACGAAGCGCGCGTGATGCAACTGCTCGACGAAGAGCTGGCCAAAAACTGACCACTTTCTCCCCATCCTCTTCAGAGGAGGGGGTCGGGGGGTGGTGCGAGGCCTGGCGCAAGGTTTCCACCACCCCCACCCCCCCAAAAAAGAGGATGGGGCTTTTGCCGCGTTCTATTTCAACTTCAGCGGCAGCCCGGCGCAGACCAGCACGGCCTCGTCGCACACCGCCGCCATGCGCTGGTTGGCCCAGCCCGCCTCGTCGCGAAAACGCCGGGCCAGGGCATTGTCGGGCACGATGCCCTGGCCCACTTCGTTGCTGACCAGGATGACCAGGCCCGCCGCCCCGGCCACGGCCTGGTCCAGATCGTCGAGCGCGGCGGCCATGTCGCGTTCGGCCAGCATCAGGTTGCTAAGCCACAGGGTCAGGCAATCGACCAGCAGCACGCGATCGGGCGCGGCATGGGTGGCGATCGCGTCGGGCAGGTCCAGCGGCGCATCGACGGTTTGCCAGCGGCTATCGCGCTCTGCCTGGTGGCGGGCGATGCGCGCGGTAATTTCCGCGTCAAAGGCCTGGGCCGTGGCGATGTAGCGCGGCGCCAGGCCGCTATTCTCGGCACGCTGCTGGGCATAGCGGCTCTTGCCCGATCGCGCCCCGCCGATCACGAACAGACTAGGCATCGCCAGCCTCGCGCGCCAGGGCCAAGAGGCCGTCGATATCGAGATGCTGTTCCAACCGGGCGGCAATCGCATCAAGTGCGGCGTCGACCACCGCAGAATGGTTGGCCCCATCGGATACTCCGCCGATCCAGCCGAGCAGCGCACCACGCAGCGCCGGCCCGCCCAGCGCGCCATGGACATAACTGCCCATCACCTGCCCGCCCGCGTCGATCGCGCCATCGGGCCTGTCACCATCGAGCAGGGCAAAGGGCCGCGCGCAATCAGGCCCATCGGTTTGGCCCATGTGCATCTCGAACCCGACAAAGGCCTGGCCCAGCGCCCGCCCTGCCACCTGGCGCAGCGCCTTGTGCGGGGTGAGCACGGTGGCCACGTCGAGCAGGCCCAGCCCGGCCATTTCGCCCGCTGGCCCCTCGATGCCATGGGGATCGACCACGGTCTTGCCCAGCATCTGGTATCCGCCGCAAATGCCCAGGATGCGCCCGCCACGGCGGTGATGAGCCAGAATGTCGATATCCCAGCCTTGCGCACGCAATGCAGCGAGGTCGGCCAGCGTGGCCTTCGATCCCGGCAGCACGATCAGCGCGCAATCGGCCGGGATCGGCTGGCCCGGCGGCACCATCACCAGTTCCACGCCGCTTTCGCCTTTCAGCGGATCGAGATCATCGAAATTGGCAATGCGCGGCAGGATCGGGCAGGCAATGCGCAACGCCCCGGCGCGCAACGGGGCATGGCGTTCCAGCACCACGGCGTCTTCGCTCGGCAAACGCGCGCTTTCCGCCAGCCACGGCACCACGCCAAACCCGCGCCAGCCCGAAAGCGCGGCAATTTGCTGATAGCCATCGGCAAAGAGCGCGGGATCACCCCGGAACTTGTTGATGACAAAGCCCCGGATCATCGCCGCGTCAGCCGGATCGAGCACGGCCCGCGTACCCACCAGCGCGGCGATGACCCCGCCCCGGTCGATATCGCCAACCAAGACCACCGGCACCCGCGCCGCGCGGGCAAAGCCCATGTTGGCAATATCACCGGCGCGCAGGTTGATTTCCGCGGGCGAGCCTGCCCCTTCCACCACCACCACATCGGCCTGGGCGCGCAACCGCTGCCAACTGGCCATGACATCGGGCAGCAGCGCGGCGCGACCCATGCGAAAATTGCCGCCGCCCAGCGTGCCCCGCACCCGGCCATGCACCACCAGTTGCGAGGTGTGATCCGCCTGCGGCTTGAGCAGCACCGGGTTCATGTCGGTATGCGCCGGAGCGCGGCAAGCCAGCGCCTGCAGCGCCTGCGCCCGGCCGATTTCCCCGCCATCGCTGGTGACAGCGGCGTTGTTCGACATGTTCTGCGGCTTGAACGGCAAGACGCGCAGGCCCCGGTTGGCGAGCGCGCGGCACAGCCCTGCCACCAGCACCGATTTGCCCACGTCAGACCCGGTGCCCTGCACCATCAATGCGCCCATCGTCATCCCTTCAATACCACCACCGCGCCCAGCGCCACCGCGATCAACAGCGCGCAGGCCCGCCGATAGAGCCGCAGCGCCCGCGCCACATCGCGCGCATCGGCCGCAGCGCGCCCCTGCCCGATCCAGTCCTTGGCCACGGCCACGCCATCATAGACCACCGGTCCGGCCAGCCGCAGGCCCAGCGCCCCGGCCATCGCCGCTTCGGTCCACCCCGCATTGGGCGAGGCATGCCGGCCATGATCGCGCCACAGCACCGCCCAGCCGCCACCGCCCGCCAGGCACAGCAAGACCGCGCCCAGCCGCGCCGGCAGCAGGTTCAGCGCATCGTCCAGCCGCGCCGCCGCCCAGCCGAACGGCCCCCACGGCGCCTCGCGATGGCCGATCAGGCTGTCGGCAGTGTTGATCGCCTTGTAAGCCCACAGCCCCGGCAGGCCGGCCAAGACCATCCAGAACAGCGGCGCCGCCACCCCATCGCAAAAGCTTTCGGCCAGACTTTCGATCGCCGCGCGGGCCACCCCGGCGCGGTCGAGCGTGGCAGTATCGCGGCCCACGATCATCGCCACGGCGCGCCGCGCGCCGGCAAGATCATCGCGCGCCAGGGCCAGCGCCACGGGCCGCACGTGATCGTGCAGGCTGCGCAGGGCCAGGCCTGGCCAGGCCAGCAGGCCGATGACGATCCACGCCCAGCCGCCAGCAAGCCAGGTTGCCAGGGCCTGGAGCGCGCCGGCGAGGCCAATCGCCACGGCCAGCAGCACCAGCACTGTCACCACGCCCATGGCGCGGCGGCGCCCCGCGCTCCACTGCGGGCGATTGCCAAGGCGCGCGCACCAGCCGATCACGCGGGCAAAGCCGCCCACCGGATGGCCCAGGCGCGCATAGAGCGCCGCTGGCCAGCCGAGCGCGAGATCGAGCGCCAGCGCGAGTGCCAGGGCAGCGAGCGTTTCAACCATGGCTGGGCAAGGCCTGCACCAGCCGCGCCAGACGTGCAGCATCGCCTGGCAGGCCCAGCCGCAACCAATCGGGCCGATCGGCAAAAGGCCGCGCCAGGATATGCTGCCGCGCCAAATGATCGAACAGCGCCGCGCCATCCACGCCGCGCACAAGGCGGAACAGCGGGCAGGCCCCACCAACCGTATAGCCCTTTGAACAGAGCGCGGCATCCAGGCTGGCCGCGCGTTCCTGCAAGGCGTCGCGCGTATCCGCGATCCACGTGCCATCGCGATAGGCTGCCTCCCCCACGGCCAGCGCCGCAGCGCACAGCGGCCAGGCCCCCAGCCGCGCCCGCAACGCCGCCAACAGCGCGCGCGGCCCCAGCACAAAGCCCAGGCGCAGGCCCGCCAGGCCAAAGAACTTGCCGAACGAGCGGAAGATCACCAGCCGCCGCGCGTCGGCAATATCGCCGGCCAGGCTGGCTTGCGGGTGCGCGTCGGCAAAGGCTTCATCCAGCAAGAGCCAGCCATGATCCCCGCGCCGGTGCAGCAATTCGCGCAGCATCGGCGGCGTCAACAGGCGGCCATCGGGGTTGTTGGGATTGGCCAGGACCAGGCTGGCGCCATCGGCGCTTTCCGGGTCGGCCACCGCCACGCTGGCGCGCAGCATCTCGGCATGGGTGCGATAGCCCGGCACGGCATGGCAGCCCGTGCCACCGATCAGATCGCCTATCAGCCGCAGCCCGATCTCGGTGCCAGGCACGGCGCAGACATGGGCGGCCGCGCAGCCAAAGTGCACCGCCGCGGCCTGCTCCAGGCCGCGCAGCGCGCTTTCATCGGGCAGGGCCTGCCAATCCACCGACGCCGCCACCGCCCCGGCGTGAGGCCAGGGGCATGGGTTGATCCCGGTGGACAGGTCCAGCCAAGGCCCATCACCAAACTGCGCGCGCGCCGCCGCCAGCCCGCCGCCATGCCAGGTAAAGCGGTTCAGCCCCACAGCCGGCCCCCGATGCACAGTGCCAGTAATGGAACGGTTTCGTTCCATTCGATGCCGGCGCCATGACCATCGCCGGAAATCCCGCCGATCCGCGTCATCAGCCACCAGCCCCACAGCGCAATGCCCGGCACCGCGATCAGCAAGGCCGGATACCACCAGGCGGCCAGCGCCAGCGCCCCGGCCCAAAGCGCCAGATCGCGGCGGCGCACCACACCGGCAAAACGCGCCCCCAGCCCGGCGTGCAAGGGCGGCAGCCAGCGCGCCCAAGCGAGCGGGCCAAGGCGCGCAGCGAAAGGCACCCAGACGATGCCCGCCACCATGCCCTGCGCCACCAGCGCATGGAGCAGCACCAGCTTGGCCATGAGTTGCATCACCACCGCCACCACGCCAAAGCTGCCGACGTGCGGATCGGCCAACACGGCCAGCAACCGCGCGCGATCGCGATGGGCAGCGCCGCTGGCATCGGCCAGATCGGCCAGGCCATCGAGATGCAGCGCGCCGGTCACCGCCACCCATGCCGCCAGGCCGGCCATCGCGCCAATCCACGGATCGAGCCACCCACCAGCCCAGGCCGCCCCGGCCACGCAGCCACCCACGATCACGCCCACGGCGGGAAACCACCGCATCGAGGCGGCAAAATCGCCAACCTCAGCAGCCACGCGCGGCATGGGCAGGCGGGTGAGGAACTGCGTGGCCAGGACCAATCCCTTCACGTCGCCAGCCCCACGATCTGCGCTGTAGGCCGCTCGCCGGGCCAAACCCGCAGGCTGAGCAGCGCGGCATAGGGGAGGTCAAACGCCCAGGCCTGTTCCGACACGAACCCGCACAGCACGGTGAGCGCGGCACGCATCGCGCCACCGTGCGTCACCACCAGGGTATCGCTGCCGGGCAGATCGGCCAGCGCTGCCGCTACCCGCGCGCGCAGCGCCGACCAGCGCTCTCCCCCCGGCGGGGCATGGGCATCGGGATCGACCCAGAACGCGGTCAATGCCGCGCAGCTCACTTGCGCCGGGGCGAGACCATCCCATGCGCCGAAATCCAGCTCGCGCCAGCGCCGGTCCAGCTGCACCGGCAGGGCGCGCGGGGCGGCAATGGCCTGGGCAGCAGCAGCACAGCGGCGCAGGTCCGATGCCACGATGCCGGCAAAATCCACGCTCTGCGCCCGCTGCGTACAGGCAGCCAGGCCAGCAGCCGTGGACGCCATGTCGTCGTGGCCCAGCAAGAGCCCAGGCGTCGCCGGCGCGCCGTGGCGCAACAGATGCAGCAGGAAGCCGCTCACGCCTGCCCTTCCGCGCCCGCTTCCACGCCCGATGCCACGCCGGCCTGGGCAAAGGTTGCCATCTGGTCATGCGCAGCCAGCGCAGCGCGGATCACCCCTACGGCCACCGCCGCGCCGCTGCCCTCGCCCAGCCGCATGCCCAGGTTGAGCAGCGGCACCAGCCCCAGCCGCGCCAGCAGACGCACATGCCCCGGTTCGGCCGAACAGTGCCCGGCCAGGCAATGATCGACGATGCCCGGTGCCACCACCGCCAGTGGCGCCAAGGCAGCACAGGTGATGAAGCCGTCGAGCACCACCGGAACGCGCAAGGCCCGCGCGCGCAACACCGCGCCAGCCATCGCCGCAATCTCTCGCCCGCCCAGCCGGCGCAAGGTTTCGAACGGGGTGTGCGGCGCATCGGCATGGAAGGCCAGCGCCTGGGCGATCACCGCAACCTTGCGCGCCACGCCGGCGGCATCGAGCCCGGTGCCCGGCCCTGCCCACTCCGCCGCGCCGCCACCCAGGCTGCGCGCGCAGAGCGCGGCAGCGGCCGTGGTATTGCCGATGCCCATTTCACCCAGCGTCAGGATATCGAGATCGGGCGTAACCACCGCGGCACCAGCGTTGAGCGCCGCCAGGCATTCCGCCTCGGTCATCGCCGGGGCGCAGGTGAAATCGGCGGTGGGACGATCAAGATCGAGCGGCACCACCATCAACTCAAGGCCGGCAACGCCCGCCAGCGCATTGATCGCCGCGCCCCCGGCGGCAAAGTTGGCCACCATGGCGGCGGTCACGCTGGTGGGAAAGGCGCTGACGCCATGCACCATAAAGCCATGGTTGCCGGCAAAGATCGCCGTGCGCCCGCGCGCGATACCCGGGCGTTCGCGCCCTTGCCAGCCGGCCATGAACACGGCGATGTCTTCCAGCCGGCCCAGCGATCCGGGCGGCTTCGTCAGGTCATCCTGCCGCGCCCGCGCTGCGGCGGCCGCCGCAGCATCGGGCATGGCCAGATCGGCAAGCGCCGCATCGAACGCGGCCGGAGAAGCAAACGCGCTCATGCCGCGACGAACCCGGCCGGCGGCGTGCGGCTGATGAAATGGCCTTTCACCCCTTGCGGCCATTCCTTGAACGGCACGCGCCCATGCTCGCTTTGCGCATAGGCGGCGGCATAATCGAGGATTGCCGTGGCGGCCGCTTCGTCCGCGTCAAAACGCCCCAGGACATAGCCCACCTTGCCCGGCGCACGCAGGTGCACGGTGCAGTGGTCCTTGCAGGCGAACAGGCAGGCCATTTCCTGCACGGCAATCCCGGCATAGCGCGCATCGCCCTGCTGCACCGTGCGCAGCGCCGCCAAAAGCCGCGCACCACCGCGCTGGCCCTGGTCATCCTCGCGCGCGTCGGCGCTCAACCGGCAGGTGTTGCAGGCCACCACGGCGGGGCCATCGTCAACAGGGGTAAGCATGGGGGGAAATCCTTGTGATGCAGAGGGAAAGGGTCAGAACTCGATGCCCGCCTGGGCTTTCACCCCGGCGCGGAACGGATGCTTGATCTGGGCCATTTCGGTGACGAGATCGGC
The DNA here is from genome assembly GCF_013149315.1 of Novosphingobium sp. SG754. Lineage (NCBI taxonomy): Bacteria > Pseudomonadati > Pseudomonadota > Alphaproteobacteria > Sphingomonadales > Sphingomonadaceae > Novosphingobium > Novosphingobium sp. SG754. The sequence continues at coordinate 507,945 of NZ_JABGCC010000004.1, forward strand.
CGCCGCGATCAGTTCATCGGGCGCGTTGCGGCCCGTCACGATCACGTGCTTCATCGCCGGGCGCGCGGTGAGCACGGCCAGCACTTCGTCGAGCGGCAGATAGTCGTAGCGCAGCACGATGTTGAGTTCGTCGGCCAGGACCATGGCATAGGCCGGATCGGCGATCATGCGCGTCACCTCGTCCCAGGCGGCGCGGGCCACGGCCACATCGCGCGCGCGGTCCTGCGTGTCCCAGGTAAAGCCTTCGCCCATCGGCTTGAAATCGACGTGGGCGGGAAAGGCATCGAACACGGCCTTTTCGCCGGTGGTCATCGCGCCCTTGACGAACTGCACCACGCCCACGCGCTGGCCATGGCCGATGGCGCGCACCACCATGCCCATGGCCGCAGTGGTCTTGCCCTTGCCCTTGCCGGTATGGACGATCAGCAGGCCCTTTTCCTGGGTCTTGGTGGCCATGATCTTGTCGCGCGCGGCCTGTTTCTTGCGCATCTTGTCGGCGTGGCGCGCGTCTTCATCACCAGCTTGCATCGCCCGTTTCCCTTTTCAGCAGATAGATGTCCATGATCCAGCCATGCTGCGCGCGCAGCGCGGCACGGCGGGCGAGAATGCGCGGGGCCACCGCCGCCAGCGGCCCATGCTCCAGCGCCTGATGCGCCATGCCCAGATACGCGCCCCACCAGATGGTGATGCCGGCAGGGTCCAGCGCGGCAAACGCGCCACCGGCGTCCAGCATGACGACGAGATGATCAGCGCCCGCCGGCCAGCCATGGGCGCGCAGCAGGCGCCCGGTAGTGATCATGACCGGCCCGGCCAGCGGATTGAGCGGGATGGCATGGGCGGCGGTCAGCGCCGCGATGCTGGTGATGCCCGGCACGACCTGCACCGCCAGGGCCGCACCCTGCCCCATCAGCCGCGCCGCGATGCGCAGGCTGCTGTCATAGAGCGCGGGATCACCCCACACCAACAGCGCGGCGCGCCCGCCCTGCGGCAGGGCCTGGGCCAGGGTGGCCTGCCACACCCGCGCGATGGCGTGATGCCAGGCATCCACTGCCGCTGCATAGTCGCCCGCGCCATCGCGCAGCGGCATGGCGAATTCGACGATCGGTACGGCCCGCGTCAGCACCGTCGCGCAGATCGTGCGGCGCAGGTCGATCAGCCCGGCCTTGTCCGCGCCCTTGTCGGGCAGCAGGATCACGTCGGCCCCATTGATCGTGCGCACCGCCGCCAGGGTAAGGTGATCGGGGTTGCCCGTGCCGATCCCGATAAGATCGAGCTGGATCACGCGGCCCCCGCAATCATGTGGAAGAACGTGCCCGTGACCTGCCCGCGCCGCGATCCGCTTTCCGCCACGGCCGCGCCGGTGGCATCGGTCACCGTGGCCAGTGGCGCATCGCCTTGGGCCAGGATGGTACAATAGTGGAATTCGTGGCCGCGCAGCGCGGTGCCCGCCGCCATGTTGCCCACCGGCGCCAGCAGCCGGGCGGCGCGATAGCCCAGGTGCAGGCGCCGCTGCGCATGGCTGGTTTCCAGGGCCAGCAGCCCGGCCATGGCGTGGCGCGCGCCAGTCTTGTCGATCAGGCCCTGGCCCAGCACCATGTAGCCACCGCACTCCCCATGGACCGGCCGGGTCTGCGCGTGGCGGCGCAGGCCCGCCAGGAACGTCCTCGCCGCCGCGATCGCCCCGGCATGCAGTTCGGGATAGCCGCCGGGCAGCCAGACCATGTCCGCATCGGCCGGCGGCGGTTCATCGGCCAGCGGCGAGAACGGCATGATCTGCGCCCCAGCCGCCTGCCAGCCGTGCAACAGGTGGGGATAGAGAAACGAGAATGCCGCGTCGCGCGCTACGGCAAGGCGCTGCGCCGGGGGCGGGGGCAACACGACTGATGCGGCGTGCGGGGTGTCCATTGCGCGCGCCGCTGCAACCAGCGCCGCCAGATCGACATGATCGCGCACGAACGCCGCCAGATCATCCAGGCGGGCGGGCAGATCGGGATGCTCCACCGCCTGGACCAGGCCCAGGTGCCGCTCTGGCAAAGCCAGGTCTGCGCGGCGCGGCAGGGCGCCCAGCACCGGCATGCCGATCGCCGCCATGCCGGCACGCAGCAAGCTTTCATGGCGCGGGCTTGCCACCTTGTTGAGGATCACCCCGGCCACCGGCAGCGCGGGATCGAACCGCGCAAAGCCCAGCGCCGTTGCTGCCGCCGATTGCGCCTGGCCCGATGCATCGAGCACCAGGATCACCGGCCAGCCCAGCCGGCGCGCCACATCGGCACTGGCACCATTGCCGGTGGCGCCCACGCTGGCCACGCCATCGAACAGGCCCATCGATCCTTCAGCCAGGGCCAGATCGGCGCCACCGGCCTGGCCCGCCAAGGCATCGATCAGGCCGGGCGCCATGGCCCAGCTGTCGAGGTTGAACGAGGCGCGCGCGCAGGCAGCCTGGTGAAACGCCGGATCGATATAGTCCGGCCCGTTCTTGAACGGCTGCACCGCCAGCCCCTGGCCATGCAGCGCGCGCAGCAGGCCCAGCATAAGCGTGGTCTTGCCCGCGCCCGAACTGGGCGCGGCGATCATCAGGCCCGGCACGCTCATGCGGGCGCCCCGTCGCTTTCGCCGCCATGCTGCGGGCGAAAGCGACGATCATAATCGGCGGCATAGAGGCTGCTTTCGGCAAAATCAGTAGCGCCCAACACGCGGCCGACCAGGATCAGCGCGGTGCGCTCCATCGTGCCGGCCACGGCGGCTTCCACGCTGTCCAGGGTGGCGCGCACCACGCGCTGATCGGGCCAACTGGCGCGCGACACCACCGCCACCGGGCAATCGCCGCCATAATCGGGCAGCAGATCGGCCACCACCTGCGCCAGGTTGTGGATCGACAGGTGAATGGCCAGCGTCGCGCCGGTCTGGGCAAAGGCCACCAGGTTTTCGCGCGGTGGCATCGCACTGGCCCGGCCCGGCGTTCGGGTCAGCACCACCGACTGGCCCAGCGCGGGCAGCGTCAGTTCGCTTTCCAGTGCGGCGGCGGCGGCGGCAAAGGCGGGGACGCCGGGCGTGATGGTGAAGGGAATGCCTAGCGCCCGTAAGGCCCGCAGTTGCTCGCCCAGCGCAGACCACACCGACAGATCGCCCGAATGCAGCCGCGCGACATCGTGGCCAGCGGCATAGGCCTGGATGATGTGGTCCATGATCTGGTCAAGCGAGAGCGGCGCCGTGTTCACGATGTGCGCGCCGGGCGGGCAATGGGCGAGCAGTGCCGTGGGCACCAGCGACCCGGCATAGAGGCACACCGGGCACGCGGCGATACGATCGCGCCCGCGCAAGGTGATGAGATCGGGCGCGCCGGGGCCGGCGCCGACAAAATGGACCGTCATTGTTCAATTTCCTGGGTATGGCCCTGAGCAAGGGCACACGTGGCCATGCGATCGGGCGATATCTGGCGGTGGCACAGCAACTGCGCGCCCGGCCCCGCTGCGGCCAGCGCGGCTGCCTCGGCCAGGCTGCCGGTGCCGCGCGTGCGCAGGCTGGCGGCAGATTGCGTGGCCGTGCCGCAGCGCTGCACGGCATCGGCCGCCAAAGGGATCAGCGGCAGGCCCAGCGCGCGCGCCAGCGGCGCCACAGCCGGGGCCTTGTCTGCCGCCGTGGCCAGATGGGTGGCGGCGGGCAGTCCTTCCTGCGCCAGGGCAAAGGCCGCGCGCAGAGCAGCAAGCGGGGCGCCCGCGCGAAAGCCCAGGCCGGCGACAATCATGGTCATCGCACCACGCTCCACTGCACGATCGGATAGCGCGCCTTCCAGCCATGCCGCGTGCCAAGCGGCGCCGCATTGGCGAGTTCGATGCGCAGCAGGCTGCCACCGGCGCGGCCATGCCAGGTGGCGAGCAGGGCTTCGGATTCCAAAGTCACCGCATTGGCGACCAGTCGCGTGCCGGCCGGAAGCCGCGCCCACAGCGCATCGAGCAGCGCGGCCGATAGCCCGCCGCCGATGAACACCGCATCGGGCGGCGGATCATCGGGCAGGCACGCCGGTGCGCGGCCGGTGATCACGCGCAGCCTGTCCACGCCCAGTGCCACGGCATTGCCCCGCGCGCGGGTGGCACGCTGCGGATCGGCCTCGATCGCCACGGCGCGGTTGGCGGGATGGGCCAGCAGCCATTCGATGCCGACAGAGCCAGAGCCGGCGCCGATATCCCAGAGCAGTTCACCCGCGCGGGGCGCCAGCGCCGCCAAGGTGAGCGCACGCACCGTTGCCTTGGTGATCTGGCCATCGGCGGCAAACAGCGCATCGGGCCGTCCGGGCGTGACCGGCAGGGCCAGCCCCTGCCCGGCAACGGCAATGCCCACCGCCACGGGATGGGCGACATCGCCAAGGGCAAAAGCCTGCGCCTCAAAGCAACGCACCCGCTCGCGCAGGCCGCCCAGCGCTTCGAGCACGCATAGCGTGCTGGCGCCAAAACCCAGCGCGACGAGATAGGCGGCCAGGTCTGCCACCGCCGCGCCATCGCGCAACAGGGCAATCACGCGCTGGCCGGGCGCGAGATGCGGACGCATGCGCGCCAGCGGCGCGGCGTGGAGGCCCAGGCACGCGCAATCCTGCACTGCCCAGCCCAGGCGCGCCGCCGCCAGGGAAAACGTCGATGGCTGCGGATGGGCCAGCCATTCGTGCGGCGCGAGGTGGGTGATGACACTGCTGCCGGCACCGAACCAGAATGGATCACCCGATGCGAGCATCGCCACACGGCGCCCACGCAAAGCGAGCAATTGGGCGACACCATCGGCAAAGGGCACTGGCCATTCCACCGCCGTAGCCTTAAGCGAGCCCAGCAAGGCCAGATGGCGCGGCGGGCCGATCACCACCTCGGCCTCGTCCAGTTCGGCCAAGGCCACCGGGGACAGGCCGTCGCGGCCGTTTTCGCCAAGGCCGATGATCGTCAACCATGCGCGCAAAGGGGTATCAGCCATGGCCAATGTCCTGCTGCTGGGCGGAACGAGCGAGGCCAGCGCGCTGGCCCGCCTGCTTGCCGCGCAAGGCATTGCCGCCCGGTTGAGCTATGCCGGGCGCACCCACGCCCCGCTGGCGCAGCCCCTGCCCACGCGGATCGGCGGCTTTGGCGGCGTGGCCGGGCTGGCCGCCTATCTGCGCGAGGAAGGCATCACCCACCTGGTCGATGCCACCCATCCCTTTGCCGCGCAGATCAGCGCCCATACCATCGCCGCCGCCGCGCAGGCCGGGGTGCCGCTTATCGCGCTTACCCGCCCGGCCTGGCAGGGCCAGCCGCAAGACCGCTGGACCATGGTGCCAGACGTGGCCGGCGCCGTAGCGGCCCTCGCTGGCCCGGCGCGGCGTGTGATGCTGGCGTTGGGGCGGCTGCACGTGGCCGATTTCTTGGCCCAGCCGCAGCATGACTATCTGCTGCGCTTTGTCGATGCGCCCGCCGCACCGCCGCCCTTGCCGCGCCATCGCCTGGTGGTGGACCGGGGGCCGTTCACCGTGGCGGGCGATCTGGCGCTGCTGCGCGACCAGGCGATCGACGTGGTGGTATGCAAGAACGCCGGCGGCAGCGGCGCGCAGGCCAAGCTGATCGCCGCGCGCGCGCTGGGCCTGCCGGTGATCATGATCGACCGGCCGTTCATCCCGCCACGCCAGGAAGTCCACGATCCGGCGCAAGTGCTGGACTGGATCGCTCATGGCGCCACCCCGCCCGCGCTGCGCGGGGTGTAGAGCAGCGGGCCAGCGGCACGCGCCACGATCCGCGTCTGGCTCGATCCCACGATGACCACGGTGCGCATGTCGGCCATCTCGGGCCGCGCCTGGGCCAGCGAGACGATGCGCAGGTCTTCCTGCGGGGTGGAGACGGCGCGGGCAAACAGGATCGGCCGCTGCGGGCCGCAGCATGTGCGCAGCAATTCCAGCGCGCGGGCAAAGCCCTCTGGCCGCGCGCGAGAGCGCGGATTGTAGAGCGCCATGGCAAAATCCGCCTCTGCCGCCAGGCGCAGGCGCCGCGCGATCATGTCCCACGGCTTGAGGTTGTCCGAGAGGTTGATCGCGCAGAAATCGTGGCCCAGCGGCGCCCCGGCGCGCGCGGCGGCGGCGAGCATGGCGGTAATGCCCGGCAGCACCTCGATCGCGACATCGTCCCACGCTTGCGCGCCGCTTTCCAACACCTCGAACACGGCGGCGGCCATGGCGAACACGCCGGGATCGCCCGATGAGACCAGCACCACGCGGCGACCTTGCGCCGCCAGGTCAAGCGCATGGGCAGCGCGCTCCCGCTCGACCCGGTTGTCCGACGGATGCAGCACCAGGCCGGGGCGCGGCGCCACGCGCGCGACATAAGCGATATAGCCCAGCACATCGGTGGCGGCATCGAGTGCCGCGCGCACCTGCGGGGTGATCATCGCCTCGCTGCCCGGGCCCAGCCCGGCGATCACCAAAGTGCCGGTCATGGCCGGCGCCCCTGGCCGTGGATCAACAGGATCGAGAAATAGGGCGTGACCGCCTCGGCCTCGCCCAGCGGCGTAACCCGCTGGCCCGGCATGGCGGCATGTTCCACCAGCCAAGCCTCCCCCTCGCGCCCGGCGGCGGCCACGGCGCGGCGCAGCTTGGCCAGGTGACGGCCGATCTTCATCACCACCAGGGCATCGGTATCGCGGATGCGGCGGGTCAGTTCCGCTTCGGGCAGGGTGGCCATGGCGACGGTGAGCACATCATCGCCCCAGGTGATCGGCACGCCGGTGGCATTCCACGCGCCCGCCATCCCGGTGATGCCCGGCACCACCTGCACCGGCACCTGCCCCGCCAGGCGGCTGTGCAGGTGCATGAACGAGCCATAGAAAAACGGGTCACCCTCGCACAGTACGACCACATCTTCCCCGGCGCGGGCCAGATCGGCCAGGCGCGCGGTGCACGCGGCATAGAACGCGGCGAGGCAGGCGTTGTAGCGCGGATCGCTGACCGGGATTTCGGTGGTGACGGGATATTCCATGGGAATTTCCACGGCATCGGCGCGCAGCAGGTCTGCCGCGATGCGCCGCGCCTGGCCCGGCCGCCCGGCCTTGCGAAAATAAGCGATGTGGCGCGTGCCGCGCACCAGCCGATCGGCGCGCACGCTCAACAGATCGGGCGCGCCGGGGCCAAGGCCAACGCCGTGGACCGTGCCAAGCGGCGCAAGGTCTGGCGCGCTCATTCCGCGTCGCTCGCCAAGGCGTTGATTGCCGCCACAGTGATTGCGCTGCCGCCCAGCCGCCCCTCGACAATGCAGCACGGTACGCCGCCCCACGCCCACAGCGCCGCCTTGGATTCGGCCGCACCGACAAAACCGACCGGGCAGCCGATGATCGCCGCCGGGCGCGGGCAAGCCGGATCTTCCAGCATATCGAGCAGGTGGAACAGCGCGGTGGGCGCGTTGCCGATCGCCACCACGCTGCCAGCCAGGTGCGGGCGCCACAGTTCCAGCGCGGCGGCAGAGCGGGTGTTGCCCATCGTCCGGGCCAGGGCCGGCACTGCCGCATCATGCAGCGTGCACAGCACCGGATTGGCGGCGGGCAGGCGCGCACGGGTAACGCCTTCCGAAACCATACGCGCATCGCACAGGATCGGCGCCCCGCCGCGCAGCGCGGCGCGAGCCGCCGTGGCAAATTGGGCGGAAAAGCGGATGTGCGGCGCCAGCTCCACCATGCCCGCCGCGTGGATCATGCGCACCGCCACCGGCTCTTCGGCGGGTGAAAAGCGCGCCAGATCGGCCTCTGCCCGGATCATGGCGAAAGACTGGCGATAGATGGCCGCGCCATCGGTTTCATAGACATGGGGCATTGGGCAGCTCCGCACTGGGGCAACTTGCAAACTGGTCGAGCGCTTGCTGGGCGGTGAGCGGCGCCTGGCACGGCGGCGCGCCGGCGGCGGCATCACGCGCAAGGTCGAACCGGCCATCGGCGCGGCCGGTGAGCACAAGATCGGTGGCGCGGGTGCAGGCGCAGCCCTTGGCACAGCCCGATACGTGCAGCGTGCCGCGCACATGCGGCGCCAGGGCGATGGCAAGATCGCGCGTGGGCACATGCGCCTGCGGGCAGGCCGGCGCGCCAGGGCAGGCTTCCACCCGCAGCAGCGGATCGGCCGGATCGGCAATCAGGCCGGGCACGGCATCGCCGCCGGCGCCTTCCACCACCAGCAGGCGCCAGGGCGTGATGCGCAGCGCTTGGGCGCCGGGCGCGGCCAGCGCGGTGGCCAGCACCGGCGCTGCAACCCGGCCGAATGGCGCGCCATGCACCATGCCGAGCGCGCAAGGCCCTGGCCGCCAAGCCGGCGCCAACGCCGCTGGCAGATCCTGCCCAGCCGCCCACGCAGGCAGCGGGGCATGATGGCGCGCCATGCGCCCCTGCCCGCCGCTTTGCACGAACCAGCGGGCCAGCGCGATCAGCCCATCAACCTCTGCCCCGGGCGTCAGGGCTAGGCCATGGGCGCGCCCGGCCGCGCGCAGGATCAGGCCGCCATGGCTGCCGCGCTCGACCCGGAAATCGCCCGGCTCTGCCAGCAAGACCGGCGCCGCGCCGGCATCGATCACGAAACCAGCCTTGGCCGGCAGCGCGGGCAGTTCATCCAGTCGGGCAAGCAAGGCCTGGGCGATGCGCTGCGTATCATCGCCATCGCGCCAGCCGGGCGCCACCAGCAGGTTGCGCCGCGCCTCTGCCAGCGGATCGGCATCGACCAGGCCCAGCGCCAGCAGATCAGCCAGCGCAGCCTGCCAACCCGCGTGATCGAGCCCGCGCAGTTGCAGGTTGCCCCGCCGCGACACATCGATCAGGCCATTGCCATGCTGCACGGCCAGCGCGCATACCGCTTGCGCAGCATCGCGAGACAGGCGCGCCAGGCGCGGCTTGATGCGCAACAGCAGGCCGTCGCCCGCCGCCATCGGGCGCCAGGCATCGGGGCACCAGCCCGCCACGCGAAATCCGCTCATGCGCTGCCCCCGGCGGAATCGGCCAGGTCGGCAAGAATGGCATTGCGCCGGGTGGGCCACAGGCCGGCGGCATGCAGCGCGGCAAAGCCCTGCTGCATCGCGGCCATGGCGCCGGGGTTCTCGCGCGCCAGGAATGCGCGCACGGCAGCATCACCCAGGGTGGCCTGGTAATAGAGATCAAACAGCTGCGGCGGCACACTGCCGGGGGCAAGGTGGGCAAAGGCGCCCAGATGATCGAGCGTGGCAGCCAGTTCTGCCCCGCCGCGAAAGCCATGGCGCATCATGCCGGCGATCCAGCCGGGATGGGCAGCACGGGCGCGCACCACGCGGGCCAGTTCCTCGCCCAAGGGCCGCGCCACGGGCCGCGCGGGATCGCGGCTGTCGAGGTGATAGAGCGCCGCCCCACCCCCGACCACGCCCTGCGCGGCGGCAAACCCGGCCTCGTGCGCGGCATAGTCTGCGGCGAGCAGCAGATCGGTTTCAGGCAAATCCTGCGCGTGAACAAACGCCCCGGCCCGCGCCACGCGGGCGCGCAGACCAGCCAGGTCGGGCTGCGCCGCGCCGGTATCAAACGCGTGGTCCGATGCCGCCAGCCATGCGTCTCCTGCAGCGCGGCGGTCGGCGGCGTCATAGGTCTGCGCCGCCTGCCCCATGCCCAGGCCATAGCGCCCCGGCGCGGGGCCATAGACCCGCGCACCCGGCGCCTGGCCGACAAACGGGTTCCACTCCAGCGGCTCGTCGCGCGCCGCCAGCGCGCACACCGCCTGCCCGAACAGCACCGGCAGTAGCGGAAAGGCATCGCGCAGCAGGCCCGAAATACGCAGCGTCACATCCAGACGCGGGTGATCGAGCCGGGCGATCGGCAGAATCTCGATCCCCGTCACCCGTTGCGAGGCCGCATCCCATTCCGGCCGCGCGCCCAACAGGTGCAACGCCATGGCAAATTCCTCGCCACCGGTGCGCATCGTGGCCGAACCCCACAGGTCCACCACCAGGGAACGGGGATAATCGCCATGATCCTGCAGATGACGGCGCACCAGTTCCTGCGCCAGCACCACCCCTTGCGCATGGGCGGCGCGGCTTGGCACGGCGCGCGGATCGATCGCATAGAGATTGCGCCCGGTGGGCAGCACATCGGCCCGGCCGCGCCACGGCGATCCGGCCGGCCCAGCCGCCACGCGGCGCCCGTCGAGCGCGGCCAGCACGCCATCGCGCTCTGCCCCGCCCTGCGTGCCGCGGCCGAATATGTGCAGGCCATCGCCATATTGGCTGTCCTTCACGTCGCACACGAAGCGGTCGATCCGGGCGATTGCCTCGGCCGGGGTAGCAGTAGGATCGATGCCCAGCTCTGCCTCAAGCCCCAGGGCCTGCGCCTGCGCGCGGATCGCCACGATCAGCCGGTCGCGCCGCGCCGGATCGAGGCCTACCGCGCCGGAAAACTCGTCGAGCAGCGCCTCCAGCCCAGCCAGGCCCGCCCCGCTTTCCGTGCGCCGCAAAGGCGGCGGCATGTGGCCCAGCGTGACCGCGCCGATGCGGCGCTTGGCCTGCGCCGCCTCGCCCGGATCGTTGACAATGAAGGGATAGATCACCGGCAGGCTGCCGATCAGCGCCTCGGGCCAGCAGGCACCCGACAGCGCGACGGCCTTGCCCGGCAGCCATTCCAGCGTGCCATGCGCGCCCATGTGCAGCAGGGCATCGATCCCTTGCGCCCGCAGCCACAGATAGAAGGCGACATAGCCATGGCGCGGGCAGCGCGACAGATCGTGATAGGCTTCGTCGCGCCCGACCAGATCGCCGCGTTCGGGCTGCAACGCCACCAGCGCTTGCCCCGCGCGCAATGCGGCAAAGTGGAATGCGCCATCGCGAACCGCCGGATCATCCTCTGGCGCGCCCCAGCTTTGTGCCAGATCGGTTCGCAGCGCAGCCGGCAGCTGCGCCAGCGCGGCGCGATAGGCTTCCAGCGGAAACCCCAGCGTCTCACGGCCAAGCCGGTGGGCCAGGTCACCGGGCGGCGCAACTGCATACCCGGCCTGGGCCAGATCGGCGAGCAACGCTGTGGTAGAGGCCAAGGCATCGAGGCCCACCGCATGTGCCATGGCATGCGCCTTACCCGGATAGGTTGACAGCACCAAGGCCAGGCGCCGCTGCGCCACGGGGCGCCGGGCCAGCGCGATCCAGCCAGCCACCCGCGCCACGATAGCGTCGATCCGCGCCGGATCGGGCCGGTGCATGTGGCGGGCAAAGCCGAGATCGGCATCCTGCGCGCAGGGTTCCTTGAAACTGGCGACGCCGGCAAACAGCCGCCCGTCAATCTCTGGCAACACGACATGCATGGCCAGGTCAGCCGGCGCCAAGCCGCGCACCGCCCCGGTCCAGTTTTCGCGCGTGCCAGTGGCCAGCGCCACCTGGAACACCGGCACGCCGGCCAGGTCCAGCGGGCTCCGCCCGGCATCGTCCTGCGCGGAAAAGGCCGTGGCATTGATGATCGCGGCCGGGCGCAGCCGGCCGAGTTCTGCCGCCGCCACCGCGCGCGATTGTGGTTCCTTGAGCGAGGTGACGTAAAGCCCCTGCGCAGCCAGGCCTGCTTCCTCCAGCGCGGTGATCAGCGCGGTTACCGGCGCAACATCGCGCGCGGTGAGATAGGCGCGGTAGAACACGACCAGCACCAGCGGGCGCGCGGCGTCCACCGCCTTGCCATGGGGATGCCACAGGCCCGCCGCCGGTAGTGGCGCGACCGGGGCGGCGAGCGCGGTTGCGTTCAGCGCCAGCCCGCCCGCCTGTGCCAGTGTCACTAGCGCGCGGTGGGCGGCATCGGCCCCGCCCGCCTCGCACAGCGCGGCCAAATCACGCAAGCTTTCGCGCGGCAGGGTAGAGGCTTCGTCCAGCTGGGGATCGGCCCGCCCGTCTGCCGGCAACACCGCCAGCGCCACGCCGCGTGCGTGTGCCAGGGCCGCCACCTGCCCCAGGCCATAGCGCCACCACGAAACCCCGCCGATCAGGCGGATCAGGATCGCCCGCGCGCCACCCAGCGTGCGCTCGACATAGGTGTCGACCGACAACGGGTGTTCCAGCGCGGCCAGATTGGCCAGGCGCAGCAGCGGGAACACTGGATCGGCCTGCCGGGCCTGGTGCCAGCCGGCGGCAAAGGCGCCCAGGTCGCTGTCGGAAAACGACAGGACGACGAGCGGCGCCGGCGCCTGCCCCAGGTCCTGGGGCACGGCCGTTTCTTCAAGCCCGTGGCTCTCGCGGAAGATGACGTGCATGGGCCCGCGCCGCCGATCAGACCGCCAGCACCGCCTTGATGGTTTGGGGGTCGAGCCTGTCGCGCTCGGCAATCGCCACCAGTTGCCCGGTGCGCGGCTCTCCCACCTGCCAGGGCCGATCATACTGATGGCGCACCCGCGCGCCCACGGCCTGAACCAGCAGGCGCATCGGCTTGCCCGCCACGGCGACATGGCCTTTCACGCGCAGCACGCCATGCTCTGTGGCCAGGCGGGCGATCCGCGCGGCAAGGTCGGCCGGATCGGATACCTCGCCCAGCGGCACCACGGTGCTGGCAAAATCGTCATGCTCGTGATCGTCGGCGCCATCGTGGTGCGACGGGCGGGCAGCGATATCGTCTTCGGCTGCGGCGTTCAGCCCCAGGATCACGCGCGGATCGGCTGCGCCTTCGGCCATGTCGATCACCGGAACCGCGCGCGGCGCCGTCTCAGTAATGATCACCCGCGCCTTGGCCAAGCCCTCCGGGCCGGCCAGATCCCCCTTGGTCAACAGCACCAGATCGGCACACGCCAATTGGTCTTCGAACACTTCGGCCAATGGGGTTTCATGGTCGATCCCCGGATCGGCGGCACGCTGCGCGTCGAGCGCGGCCAGATCGGGGGCAAAGCGGCCGGCGGCCACCGCCTCTGCATCGGCCAGTGCCAGCACGCCATCGACGGTGATGCGGCTGCGGATCGCCGGCCAGTCAAACGCCTTGAGCAAGGGCTTGGGCAGCGCCAGCCCCGAGGTTTCGATCAGGATGTGATCGGGCCGGGGATCGAGCGCGAGCAGGCGTTCGACCGTGGGGATGAAATCATCGGCCACGGTGCAGCAGATGCAGCCATTGGCCAGTTCAACGATGTTTTCGGCCGGGCAATCGGGAATGGCGCAGGACTTGAGGATGTCGCCATCCACCCCCAGCGTGCCGAATTCATTGACCACCACCGCCAGGCGGCGCCCGCCAGCGTGGCGAATCAAGTGGCTGATCAGCGTGGTCTTTCCCGCGCCGAGAAAGCCGGTCACGATGGTGACGGGCACTTTTGCCAGATCCGGCATGCACAAAACCCTTCCGCGGCGCCAGGCGAGCGACACGGCAGGGCTTGCCGGAAAGCGATCCGGCCAGGCGCGCGGCAGCGGGCCGGCGCACGAAAGCGCCCACCACAACGCAACCCGTGCAGCCCCAGCCGCACAAGTCTTCGTCGCCCAGACGGAAGTATTACCGTGCCCGGACCATCCCCTGGATCAAGGCAAGAGCGACCAGTGCGCCGGCAGGTCTCCTGGCTCGTGGGTCAGGGCTTGATGCACGCCTTCCCAGGCCCGCTTGGGGCCCAGTGGCCATCCCCGTCTTGCGGGGACCAGTGCATCGCGCTCGCCACTTACAGTTGCAGGGACAGCTGCGGACTTGGGGCAAAGCCCCGCACCGCATTCCCGATTAAGCCCCTCTCGGGGCACCGACGCGATCTTTTGCAGGGCACCGGCCGAAACCGCTGCCTGCGCTGCCCTCCTAGCCGAGTTCGCCGGCCAAGCCAACCGGGCATGACATCAGATTGCGCGAACCACCTCGATCTCGTCCAGCCGCTGCCAGCGATAGATCGCCGCACTGGCCAGCCAGCACAGCGCAAACAGGGCAATGATGGCAAAGCCCAGCCCATTGAAATTGCCGGCAAGATCGGCCGCCAACCGCCATGGCGCGCCGGTCAGGCCCAGCTTCTGGCCGATCAGCGCGGCTGCCTCGATCCCGCCGATCACGATCGCCACGAGCGCCGAAACCAGGGTGATAGTGATGTTGTAATAGAGCTTGCGGATCGGCTTGACGAAGGCCCACTCATAGGCGCCAAGCATGACCACGCCATCAATCGTATCGATCAGCGCCATGCCCACTGCAAACAGAGCGGGCAGCACCAGGATCGTGCCCAATGCCAGGCCACTCGCTGCCTGGCTGGCCGAGAGCCCCAGCAGCGCCACTTCGGTGGCGGTATCGAAACCCAGCCCGAACAGGAAACCCAGCGGCGCCATGTGCCATGATCGCGTGACCAGGCGGAACATCGGGCGGAACAGGCGCGACAGCAGGCCCCGGCCCGACAGCAGCAGGTCAAGGTCTTCCTCCACATAAGCGCCCCCTGCCCGCACATGGGCAAAGGTGCGCCACACCCCGCGCAGGATCACCAGGTTCATCGCAGCAATGGCAAACAGGAACAGCGCCGAAATCGTCGTGGCGATCATCCCGCCCACCTCGCGAAAGGCACCAAAGCGCGCCAGCGCCGTGGCCGTCAGCGCCACCAGGACCGAAGCGATGGCGATGATCGTGGCGTGGCCCAGGGCAAACCACAGGCCCACGGCGATCGGCCGCTGCCCCTGCTGCATCAGCTTGCGCGTGACATTGTCGATCGCGGCGATGTGATCGGCATCGACCGCGTGGCGCAGGCCAAGCCCCCAGGCGAGCACGGCGGTGCCCAGCATCAGCGGCTGATCATGGAACAGGCCCAGCGCCCACAGCCAGGCGAGGGCATTGGCCAGCAGCAGCGCGGCCAAAATAGCAGCGATACGCCGGCGCAGCGAGGGCGCGGCCGAACGGGCCAGCAGACGGCGAACAGGAAAGGAAACAGGCACGAGCGGAATACTCCGGCCAGAATGGCGACGGAGCCGGACGCGTGACGCCACGCGCGCGCCACAGGGCGTTCACACAGCCACACGCCGGCCAGGCGGCGTCGCTCTGACGGAACGAACCGTGCCGCGGCCATCCCCTGGACCAAGGCATGAGCGACCAAGCGCCGGCCGGTCTCCTGGCTTGCGGGTCAGGGCTTGATGCATGCCTTCCCAGGCCTCGCCCGTCTTGGCGTCCGGCCCAGTGGCTGCCCTCCCCGCCGATATCGGGAAAGGCGGTATGCATCGCGCTCGCCACTTACAGTTGCAGGGACAGCCGCGGATTTGGGGCGCCATGGCCCCGCACCGCATTCCCGATTGAGCCCTTCCGGGCACCGGCGCGATCTTTGCCCAGCGGAAAACCCGCCAGGTCCGATGGGCATAGCCAGCCGGCAGCGGCGGTGCAACGCCCACGCGATGGTGGCGCTGCGTTTTCGGTGGTTGCGAGCGACGGCGCGCTGGGCAATGATCGGCTCTGCCCGGCATCACCGCCGTCGCAGGAGGCCGCGCAGGATGATTCCAGCCGCACGTATCGCGCATCATCGACGGGCAGCGCACCTGGCCCCGGCCGTCGTCATCGTTGCCGCCATGCTGGCCGCGCGCCTACCGGTGGCGCAAAGCCACCCCGCGCTGTCCTTGTGGCTTTGCTTGTGGCTGGCCGCCGATAGCCTGCTGTTGTCACGTATCATCCGCGATGGCGCCGGCCGTCCCGACGTTCGAACCGTATGCGCGACGCTGGCAGGCGCCTGTTGCCTCGTTAGCATGGCCGCGCCGCCGGCCCTGCGCGCCGCCTTGCTGGCCATGCCCGGCACGATGGCGGCCATGGCGCTGGCGCTGCTTGCCCACCTTGCCCTCGCCGGTAGGCAGGCGCTGGCTATCGTGCGCCGGGGCGGCACGGCCGCGCGCTGGGAAAGCGTGGCCGCACAATTCCTGCCCTCTGTCCTGGTGCGCCTGGCCCGCGCGGAACTGGTGGTGCTGCACATGGCCCTGTTGCGCTGGGGAGGACCAGCCGACGTTCCACCCGGCGCCCGCGCCTTTGCCTATCACCGGCACCTTACGCCGATGGCGATAACGCTCCTGTCGCTCTCGGCCATCGAAGTGGCGGTCTATCACGTCTTTCTGGGCCACTGGAGCCGCCTGGCGGCCTTGGCGATGTTCGTCGTGAGCGACCTGGGGCTGGTCTATCTGGTGGGCGTGGTCAAATCGTTCCGCTTTCACCCGATCCTGCTGGAGGCAGACAGCTTGCGCATTCGCGCCGGGCTGCTCCTCGACGTGGAAATGCCGCTCAACCGCATCGAGAGCGTCAGCATGGCCATCGACGGCGCCGAGGTGCGCGATGCCGCCACGCTCAATGCGGCGCTGCTGGCCTGGCCCAACGTGATCGTGCATTTGCGCGCCCCGATCGATCATCATCGCCTGCTGCGCCGCCGCAGCATCAGGCGCGTGGCGTTCCGCCTGGATGAGCCAGAGCCGTTCGTGCGCCTGTTGCAATGGCGGCTGGGCCAGCCCTGAACCGCGCCGTTCAACCTGCCGGTGGCAGGCGGCGGGCCGGGGCAAATGCCCATTGCAACGTGCGCGCCATGGCCATGGCGCCACCGCGCACGATGGGCGTCGCCGGCAGGGACAGGCGGCGCCCGTGCAGCGCCTGCGCCCAAGGCGGCATCAGGTCGACCGCCGCCTGGAACAGCAGGTGCTGGGCCGGAGCGGCGGCCAGCGAAGGCGACGGCTGCGACAGCACCATGCGCGCCACCTGCCGCGTACGCTGATCGGCATGCAGTTCAGGGCGAAAGGAGGCGATGAGTGCCTCGGCCTGCGCGCGCGTTTCCGGCACCGGATCGGCGGCAAGCCGGCGCGCCACCACACCCGCCTCGCGCATATAGGTGTCCTGGTCTGCGGTTGACATGCCGGGCTCGCCATAGGCGATCCACGCATCGAGAAAACCAATAGCCTCGCACACGTGCACCCAGGCCAGCAGGTGTGGGTCGCTGGCGCGATAGGGCGTGCCGTCGGCCAGGGTGCCCTGTACATATTCGTGCACTGCCCGCACCTTGTCGATCGCGGCATCCGCCTGCCCACGCTCGGCATAGGTTGTCACGGCAATGAACCGCGCGGTGCGGCGCAGGCGGCCCAGCATGTCGTTGCGGAAAGTGCTGTGGTCCCACACGCCAGCCAGCGCTGCCGGGTGCAGCATTTGCAGCAGCAGCGCGGTCACGCCCCCGATCATCATCGTGGTGACATCGCCATGCACCCGCCAGATCACCGAATCCGGCGCAAACAGCGCATCGTTCGAACGCACGATCGGGCTTTCGCCCTTGGCCCGATCATGGAACAACGCCTGCACCCGCCCGACAAGCAGTCGCCGCAGCGTTGCGGCAGGGCCAAGATCACGGCGTGAGGTCATGCCCAAGGGTTTGCCGCAAGGCCAAGTGCAGCGCCAGCGCAAAGCCAATGCAAGGACACGGCCATGCGGGCAAAACACTGCGCACTTGGCGACAGCGCCCTTGCGAGGCGCCGTTATCGCTGCTGAATATCAGGAAAAGTGGTAGCGGAGGAGGGACTCGAACCCCCGACACGCGGATTATGATTCCGCTGCTCTAACCGACTGAGCTACTCCGCCCCAGGTCCGCGCCGCGTCTGGCGACGCGCGGTAGGGCGGCCGATTAGGCGGCGCGGGCTGATCCGTCAACCTGCTTTTTTCCGGCGATCCCGATGTTCTCCACAGGCTTGCGCATGGCCGTTGTGCGCTCAGCCGGCCTTGGCAAGCGCCAGCTGTTCGGCCAGCGCGTCCAGAACCGCCAACCGCTGCTTCTTGAGCGCTTCCACGTGCTGGTCGGAGCTGGGCGCAACCTCGCTCTCGATCCGGTGCACCGTATGGTTGAGCGTGTGATACTGCTCGACCAGGCGGTGCACATGCGCATTGCCGAGCTTGAGCGCGTGCAACAGCGCGGCATCGTCGGGAAAGGCATCATTGAGATCACCGGGCACGTGGGTCATCGCTTGCTCCTGCAAAGGTGTTCGTGGCACGGCGATCATGCCGGCCTGGGCACGCCGCGCATTGCGCTCCATCAAACCGCCCTGGCGATGGATGTTCAGAGATATCCACAAAAACCCGGCAGCGCGTGCAAAACCCATTGCAATCCCGTGCGTGCAAAGCTAATCGCCCGCCAGCCCACACGGCAGGGCCGCTTTAGCTCAGTTGGTAGAGCATCGCATTCGTAATGCGGGGGTCACAGGTTCGAGTCCTGTAAGCGGCACCAGGGGCTTCTTCCCAAAACGTCTCAACGCATTGATTCGGCTAGATTTTCGGTCGATTTTGTCTTCCGGATGTTCTCGCTTTGTCCCAGGATTTCTCACCACTTTTCACGCCAAGTGGGGGCATTTCTGGGGGAAACGGGAGCCTAGCAAAAGGCGTTGCCCCCAAATGTCGCTTAAAGCTCTGCAAATAAACGGGTTTTCGGCTTCAAACTCCCCCTACCGCAAGCCCGACGAAAAAGGCCTGTATCTCGAGGTCCGACCCTCTGGCGCGAAGATCTGGTACTTCAAATATCGCCTTCACGGCGTCGAGAAGCGCCTTTCGCTCGGCCAATGGCCGGACGTCGGCCTGAAAGAGGCTCGCGCCCTGCGTGACAAAGCTCGCGATTTGATTCGCGATGGCGGCGATCCAGCTGTCGAGCGCCGCAAGAAGAAGATCGAGGCCCGCCTGCACGCCAGCAACACTTTCCGCGCCGTGGCCGAGGATTTCATCAGCGTGCGGCTGGAACGCAGCGGCAAGGCGCCCGCAACCATCACCAAGGCGCACTGGTTCCTCTCTCACCTCTCCCATACTGTCGGGCATCTACCGATCGCCGACATCACGCCACCGGACTTGCTGAACGTCCTGCGCAAGGTAGAGAGTCAAGGCAAGCGCGAGACGGCCCGTCGCACCCGCGCCTTCGCCAGTCGCGTATTCCGCCATGGCGCCGTGCTTGGGCTGTGCAAGAACGATCCCGCCGCCTTACTCGACGACGCTCTTGCCGCACCGCTCGTCAAGCACCGTGCTGCCGTCCTCGAGCCAAGCAAGCTCGGCGTGCTGCTGCGTGCCATCGACGAGTTTACCGGCACCGAAGTGGTCAAACTGGCCATGCAGATTCTGCCGCATGTCTTTCTGCGGCCGGGGGAATTGCGCTTTGGCAAATGGGATGAGATCGATTGGGATGGCGCCGTCTGGCGCGTACCAGCCGAGCGCACCAAATTGCGCCGGCCCCACTCCGTGCCACTTTCGCGCCAGTCTTTGGAATTGCTGGGTACCCTGCAGGAGCGCACCGGACAATTGCCCTACATGTTCCCCGGCCAGCGCAAGTTTACTGTGCCGATCTGTGAGAACGCAATCAACCTGGCGTTCCGCCGCATGGGCTTCGATCAGGACACTGTCACAGCCCACGGTTGGCGGGCAACCGCCAGCACGCTGCTCAACGAAAGTGGGTTATGGCATTTCGACGCAATCGAGCGAGCCTTGGCTCATGGGCATTCCAACGCTGTGCGCGGCACTTACGCCAGAGGGCAACACTGGGACGAACGCGTAAAGATGGCGCAGTGGTGGAGCGATTACCTGGACGGCCTGAAGCTATCCGCAGCGTAAGCGCGGCCGGGCAGCCGATCAAAGGCTGCCCGGCTTACCGGAAGAAGTCGACCAAGTCAGGACATTCAGTAAATCATGGTAGAACAGCCGCTTCTGCCATGATCCGCCGTTGCTGACTCTCCTTTGTAAGCTAGCGTAGGTGTGTCGTGATCCAGGCGACCAGTTCAGCCGTCAAAGTTGCATCTTCGCTGCTGCCTGGGACGATCGGTCCACGCGGCTGGATGCCATAGAAGGTCGTCATCGAGAGCGCGCCTAGGGCGAATCCAGTCCGGCGTGCCAGGACATTGTACGTCTGGCGATTGCCATCCCAGAAGGTTTGATACGGGGAGTTGTCGCGTAGCGGCGCGGGATGAATCGCCTGTACTGGCTTGGGCAAGTGAGGGACCGCCGTGTGTACACCTAGGATCGTCAGGTCGTAGAGACGCGCGACAAAGGCGCGCATCTCGTCCTGTGATCCGGGTTGCCCCACGTCTTTGCATTCAATCGACACCTTCGCGCGCCCGATCGGCGACCCGCCACCAGGTATGGCACGCAGTGCGATGCCGACCTCCCGAGGGACGATGGCGATGTCGATCTCATGCATGGCGGCACTTCGCCCAATGAACTGGATGCCGTTCCATATCTCCCAGACGCGCTTGGAGCCCGGCCGCCAGAACACGAACGAGCTACCGTTTCCCGGACCTTGCGCTTTCCCCGCGACGCCCGTCGGGGCGCCGCCCCGCTGAATGAACCGACGATCGACATCCGTCGGCGCGATGAAGGTCTCGTCGGAACGTTGAACCCTCACATGCCAGCCCGCGCCGGCCAGACCCTCTGCGATTCCCGTCATGATGTATAGTTCGTAGGCACGCCCGGCACCTTTGGCGTGAGTGAGCGCAGTGACATTGCCGACAATCGCGTCGAGAGCCGACGCAACGGCGGGTATCATTTGCCACCTCCCGCGAGCGAGGCGTCGCGCCATTGCAGGAGTGCCTCCTTAAGCGATGGCATCGCCCTCATCGCCGCTTCAATCGCGTTCCTGTCAGCTGCACCGAGCACTTCCTCGCCATCGTTGATGACCAACTGGGCACCCGTCATACGCGCAGCCTTGCGGTGCCAACCTTCCTGGTTAGCTCCCTCCACTAGTGCGTCGAGCCGCTCGGTAGATGCCTGCATTGAGGAGAGAGCATCGAGCAGACGCGTCACCACATGCCCGACCGCCCAATCGAGTTGCTCCTCGCCTTTCAGCGGGGTTGCCTGCATCAGCGGCACGTCGAGATTTCCGAAACCTCCACTATTCTGCCACTCGCGAAAGACATCACGCCGCGCGGCGATGACCGCAGCCTCGCTTTCGAGTGGCACATCGCCGGCCAACACTCCCTGAATCACCTCTTCTGCGAGCCAGTCGAGATCGGCTACAGCGAGGGTTTTCAAAAGATCGAACAAGCGAGGATCAAGCATTTAAACACTCATAGTAAAGATCGAGAGCTGGCAGTCGAAGATCAGCACCGACGCCTTCAGTCGACGGAACCATGGCAGATAGCATCCGGCATCGCTGCACGATACTCCTGCGGCTGGCGACCAGAGCCGGTCGCTAGGGTTGAGACTCAATCATGGCTGAGGGTATAGGCATCCCACGACCTCACACCTTTGATCCTTCGATCAGTATCGGGCGGAGAGCGAACATATCAATGCCCTCGATGCAGCCAGCATTGATGCCATATTTATCAGGAAATTTCCGCATCTTGTGGAATGTGTAGACGCCACAATGGCGGCAGAAATAATGGACCGCTACCCGAGTGTTGAACTGATAGGTAGTTAGCGCGGCCTGCCCGGAGATGATTTTCAAGTCGTTCTCATCACAGCGCAGCATGACCGAGACATGTCGCCGGCACAGCGAGCAGTCGCAGCGCACCGAATAGTCTGGATCAGTTACAATCGAAAACTGCACCGCGCCGCAATGGCACGCGCCCCGATATGCCGTCATGAAAATCCCCACCCCCCTCGCGATCGGCCATTGCCACCGAATATGCTGACTATGCCCACATAGGCTTGGTCGCGCAACGAATGAGGGCCAACGTGGCTGCTCGATCCACAATCACAGCCAGAAGGCGAGCGCGGTTGCGAGGGCGACGCCTGACAGAAAATTTGCGGCGAGCTTGTCGTAGCGAGTGGCTACGCGGCGAAAGTCCTTGATTCTGCAGAAGGCATTTTCAATGAGATGGCGATCGCGGTAGCGCTTCTGATCATAGCGAACGGCGCGCTTGCGGTTCCGCCTGCCAGGGATGACAGGACTGGTGCCGCCCTCACGCAGGATCTTGCGCAAACTGTTGGAATCATACCCTTTGTCGCCGAGCAAGTAACGCATGCGACCAGCGCGTTCGAGCAATGTCGGAGCAGCCTTCACGTCGCTGATATTGCCTGCAGTGAGCATCAAGGCATAGGGCCGCCCCAGAACATCTGTCAGGGCATGGACCTTGGTTGTCCAGCCACCGCGAGAACGTCCGATCGCTTGCGCCTGGTGCCCCCTTTTCCACCGAAGGCCGAGCGCTGGACCTTGATGTAGGTGCTATCGATCGAGGTGCTCTTCGTGACTGCGCCCGCCTCTACCAAAGCGTCGAGCAATTTCGTCCAGAAACCGCGCCGCGACCAGCGGTTGAAGCGGTTGTAGACTGTGGTCGAGGGGCCGTAATCCGCCGGACAATCGCACCAGCGACAGCCTGACTTTAACACATGGAAAATGCCGGAGATCACTCGCCGATCATCGACGCGCTGAGCTCCGGGTTGATTTTTCGGCAAATGCGGCACGATCGCCGACCAAGCTTCATCTGACAACCAGAACAATGAACGAGACATCGCGTAGGGCTTCCATCTGCCGTGGAAGCCCATTGAATCAACCTCTCATCCAATTTTCAATAGGTTGATTGGGTTTTCACCCTAGGATCAGTAGCGTTGAACGTCCGACCTAGGCGAAAGCGGCCACACGCGTTGGGCGAAGCGAACCATCGCCTATGCGCCCTAATATCGATCCTCTGGCCCCAGGCACCCCGCACAAAAGTGGCCATTCATTGATGTCGTGACTTATTCCGCGTATGTTGTTGTCGACTGCGAGCCTGACGAGCGTTAGCATCTGTCCTCGGACGCCGGGGGCTTTCATGAGGAGGCCTTCTAGAGTCATATTAAGATTAACCAACTGGTTCGAGAAATGAGACATCAATATAGTTTCGAACCAATTGCTCCATCTGGATACTGTACTTGCCCCTCCTCGGTTCAATGATCATAGCCCCGGATAGCTCGCATTGGGCCAAATGGCTCGATGCGATGTCAACAGACGATCCCGATCGCCGCCGACGGGCGCTGTCGCTGCACGAGCGCCTGCTGGAGCAAGGCCGCATCCCCCTCTTGTGCTGGCACCATCTTGAAGAATTGCTCGGCGGTGACGATGACGCCAAAGCGCGCAAGCGCATCTCTTTCTTGATGGCGCTTCCGCTGATCGCGTGGATCCGCTTGCCGAAGGACGAGGTCGGCCTGGGATCCGTCGCGCAGGTACGCGCAGCCGAGGTGGTTGCAGCATGCGAGGGGTTGAACGACCTGATAGCCATTCGCGATCGAGCCCGCACGCTGCTTCTGCAAACCGGCACTGGCCGCCAGGCGATCGGCGAAGATGCGTGGGTCTGGGAGGCCGTTCGGCCGATGCTGCTGGCTCGCAAGGCTGGATCGGACATGGTCACGGCCCTTGGACCGCTTCGCACCTTCGATGAAAGCCGGACGATTGGCGAGCTTTCGAAAGGGACGATCAATTCGCCGCAAGCGATGCGTGCGCAACTCGGAGCTATCCACGCCAAGGCATTGCAGGAAGCAATGCAGAGCACAGGAGGAGACGCAGCTCGGTCTCGGGCAATGGCCGATGAGTTTCTGGATCGCGCACTCGCGATGCTGCCACCGCCGGGGACGACCGTGCGCGATTTGCTGGTCTCGTCGCTGGTCGATCAGGGTTTAGACGTGACTGAGGTACGCGACGAATGCATCCTCGCCGACCTCAGCCGGCTGGGCGTGTTCCGCAGTCAGCTTCGGGTGATTGCGTCGGAAACCGGACGCTCCTTCGAGGCTCTCAAGCGCGTACCGATGGACATGCTGCCTAGCTGGGTGATCGGTGAAGCCCTTCGAAAGCATGGACAGGTGCGCACGCTTCGGCCGGGCAGCGATCTTCACGACAGCTATCTCGCCGTGCTCGCCGCCTATTGCGAGGTGCTCTATGTCGACAAGCGGACGGCCGAGGATTTTCGCCAGGCCCTGAAAAAGGAACCGCGGCTGGTCGGCCTGATCGGGGAGATTGCCAAGGCCAGCGACTTCGACGGCATTGCGGGGCCGCCATGCTAGTCGCGATCAACGGTGCCGACGATAGCCGCGTCGAGGCCGAGAACGCGGCGAAGGGACCTTCCTACACCTGCCCGGGGTGCAAGGCGCCGGTGACGCTCGCCAAGGGGCGCGTTCGTCGGTCCTATTTCGGGCATCGGCCCGGCACGGCCTGCTCCTATGCCGCACTGGAGACGTGGGAACACCAGCAGGCGAAGGAGGATTTCGCCAACGCCTATCGCGCGCGGGCCTTCAAGTGCGACGTCGAGATCGAGGTGCTGTCGATCGATGGCGACCGGCGTGCAGACGTGCTGCTGCACGCACCTGAAGATGCTTATCGTGTCGCGATCGAGGCGCAGAACAGCCCGCTCGACTATACGGCGCTGGAAGTGCGAACGACCGCCTACCTTAGTGCGGGCGTCCCGGTGATCTGGGTGCCGATCCTCATCCGCAAGCGGCTCGGCGACGTACAGCGCATCGCGGGCACCAACATCTACCATGTCAGCCACTTCTCGGCGCCACCCTGGCAGTTGTGGGTCCACGATCTTCAAGACGGGCTTTGGTATTATGATCCCGTGGTCCGCGGCATCTGGCGCGGAAAGCTCGACGATTGCATGCTCTACCGCAATCCGACCTCGTGGTTTGCGGACGGCGACGAACATAGCGCTGGCGGCCATTGGTACTCGTCGGAACGCTGGTCGAGCCTATTTCTGGAAGGCCCGTTCGACCTCTCGTACCTCCGGGTAAGCCGGGTCAAGCGCGCGTTGCGCAAGCGGCGAACCTACCATCTTCCTGCCGGGATCGGCGCCGACTTCATCCTCGCCGACGATCCGCGCGACTATGCGATGCCGGCGCGGATCGGCCGGACCAAGGCCGACGGTCCAGGCGACTTCCACTATTATCGTGCGGAGCACCGCATCGACGATCAATGGGTTGGCGCGTCGCTGGAGGCATCTGTGTTGCCCGACACTGCCCTGACTTTCGGATAGGATCTTGGGCGATGCGCTACACCGATCATATCATCCTCGAGGATCGTGTGGTTCCGTTGCTGCTGCCATGGCCGCTACCGGGCAATCCCGGAGGGTTCATCGAAATCGCGAAGGCCGATGATTGGCGCGCGGTTGTTGGCGGCCTCGGCATCGACCCGCGCATTCCCGATATCGTTCGCGCCAAATTCGAGCGTGCCCAAACCCTGTATCTGCTCGGGTGGCTCGACCTCGGTCTGGTCAAGGCGGCCGAACTCGCTGCGCTGATTGCGCTCGAACTGACGATGATGGATCGATACGGCGGCAAAGTGTCGAAGAGCAAACGCAGCTTCGCCGCGCTGCTCAAATATATGGTCGACAGCGACGGCCTGACCGATGCGCAGATTCCAATGATCGTTCGCTGTGGCGGCAAGGCGATCGGACAATTGACCGGCGACACCCGGCCGACCCTCGCCGAGCGGCGCAACAAGCTGGCGCATGGCGACCCGTTCGACGGACTCCCGACCGGTGGGTTGTTGGAGCTGGTCCGCGATCTCATCAACTTCGCGTATCGCGATTACATCGCCGAGGCGGCGAGCCTGGGGGTTCAGCCATGAAGCCGTTCCGATGGAAGAATTGCTTCGCCGACGTGCAGGCCAGCAAGCACGACATGACCATTGAATCCTATTTCCAGGACGTGATCGTGCCGGCGCTCGCCACTCTCGAAGCCAAGATCGACGAGCTGGAGAACAGTGACTGGCCCGGTGCGGTCTTCGCAAAGGCCGACATGGAGGAGGTTCGTCTCGAAACGATGCGCGCCTTCGGCCTGTCCATCCAGTCGATCTGGGAGCGTCAGCTACGCAGTTATCTCCTGGGCTGCTCGAAGGATCTGAGACCGGGCGAGCCCTCCGCCACCAAGATCGAGAAGGCGAACTGGAAAGAGTTGCAGAAGCTGTTTCGCGGCCTGCGAGGCATTGGCCTCGATGCGTTTCCGAGTTTCGAGGTGCTCGATGCGCTTCAACATCTCGGCAACGCCTGTCGACACGGCGATGGCGATTCCGCCACCGAGCTGGCGCGGCGTTACCCGGACTTCTGGCCTATCATCCCACCGATGCCGCCGGGCTTCGGAGCATCGCTGCCAAGCCCGCCCCGCGTGGCGCAGATGCGGATTCCGCTGCAGCGCCTCCACGAGTTCGTCGCCGCGATCGCGAGATTCTGGCGCGATGCCGAATATATCTACAATGAGAGCATTGAGCGGAAAGACCCTGGGCTCGAGGCTCGCCTCGTGCGCGAACGTGCCGAGCGGGATTGGCTACCGCCGGCACCGGCTGAGCGCAACTGATGGGGGCCAGCCCAGCCTTGATCAGCGCGGTCGAAGCGCTGTGGCGCGTACCGCACCCCGGACCGAATAACCTCCTGGCCGCTTCCGCCTTCACCGCGGTGAGTGACGTTTGCCGCGCCGACTATGGCGGCGACAAGCCGGTCTTTGCGCTGAGCACGGCCATCCGCTCGCTCGGCGTTCCCTGTTGGCTACCCGCCGACCATGCCAGCCTGTCGGTCGATCCGCGGAGCGCCGCCAATGCGATCGACCATGCTTTCACGCGACGGACGATTACACGGCGGCATTTGTGCCCGCTCGATCTCGCCGACGATCTTCCGCCGCTTGCCTTCGGCCAGGCCCGGCTTGCCCAATTCAGCGCGGACGAGTTGTCGCAGATGTTCGACGCGGAACGCCTGGCACGCAATTTCCCGACCCAGCCGATTGACGCAAAACGCCTCGCGCAATTCCAATGGCTGGTGATCGAAGAGAGCCTCGCGGTGAACGGTGGAGCCGAAGCCCGGGCGGCGCCCTTCATGTACATGGCGATGAACCGCGACTTCGGCGAAATCGACCCGCATCTTGGCCGCTTTCCACCGTCGGTGGAGGCGGCGCTATTCTTCCTACTGCTTGCCCCCTGGGAGCAATGGTCGACGATGCAGGAGGTCGATTGGCGCGGCTTTCGCGTTCCTTGGATCTACACGCTCAACGATGACCTGTTCGTCCGGCCGTCGCCGCCGCCCAGTTCCGACAGCCTCACGCTCGAGCCGTGGATATTATAGGATCATTGGGGCGAAGAGGTCGAACTCGAGCGACCGACGGGGCTGCCATTGGATGGCGAAGCCAAGGCGGGGCTCGCGTTGTTCACCGATGCCGCGTGGCGGGAGCTTGAGGCAGCCCGATCGACGCACCTGTTCGAAACGCCGATCGCCCATTTTCTGGTTCGCGCCTTTTTGGCCGACGGCATGGATGAAGTGATGGCCCATATGACCGCAATCGAAGCTGCGATGGGGCTAGAGATGGATCACAAGAAATGGATGCGGCCGAAGCCCGATAAGCATAAGGGCCGCTCGGCTACTGACCGCGTTGCCGCCCGGATCGCCGCGCTCCTGAACGATCCGAACAGCGTTCGCGACTATCGCCACCTGTTCGAGCTGCGCAGCACCTTCGTCCATGGGCGCGCCGGCATTCAGAAGGTGTCTACCGCCGAGCGGGTGTTGGCGCGCGGCCTCGCATGCGGTGTCGCGCGCGGACTGGTCGGGGCCGCCGCGTCACCTGTGCGTTCCCGCGAAGAAGCCTTGGCCGGCCTGCTCGATCGGGGCGTGCAGTATCTTTGAGGCGGCGGCGATTTCGTCGAACTGACGTGCGAAACGACCTCTAATTTGCGAGGCTCTTCGATCATATTGAGGACATGGACACGCTCGAACCCCTCGAAACCTTCGTGCTCGACGAAGCCGCCATCGCGAACTTCGTGAAGCTGCAGCGGACCTTCAACGGCTGGAAGCAGGATATGCTCGCCGCTGAGGCCGGCGTGTCGCTGGCGACGGTGTCGCGGGTCGAGCGTGGTCTGAAGGTGCGGCCGGCGCAGCTGCGCAAGCTCGCGCGCGCCTTGGGCAAGCCCGAGGACGAGTTTCTGCGCGTGCATGTCCGCCCCACTCCCGAGGAGGCCGCCGCCAACTTCGTCGAAATGTTCGCCTGGACCGAGGGCCGTGTGCCCGTCGCGGTCGCGCCGTTCAGGACCGAGCTTCAGCTGCGGACGATGCTCGCCACCTTCAGCCTGCTGCTCGTTTCCGATCTCGACGACGACGCAGCCGGCGACGTTGCCGAGCTGCGCGAGTGGTTCGATCTGGCGAGCTTCGTCCAGGCCGAGCGCGACGGCGTGACCGGCCCGAAGCCCGATCGCGATTTTCGCGTGCGTCGGCTGTGGCGCGATGTGCTCGATTGTGTCGAGCGGCTCGAACGCAGCCATGCCGCGGTCGTGCTCACCGGCACTTATGCTGCCGAGCCGCTGATGGGCGGCGAGCCGATCATGATCGCCATCATCGCGATCCGCTCACGCCGCCGCAATCCCGCAGCGAGCACGATCACGACGTTGTGGGCGGACGCCAAGGTCGACGAGCGGCAGATGGTCGCCGACTATTTCGAAGGGCTCGATTGATGGCCGGGACGAGCAAGCCTCTCGATCGCTTCACGGGGGCATTCCTGGAAGAACTGGGGCGCTGGTCGGCCCGGCTGGTGATCGCGGCGGTGATCGCACTCGCGAGCGGCTTGATCGGTCTCCCGAACTGATCAGGCTTTGTCGCCTTCGATTTGCTTCGCGTCCTTCTCGGCCCGGTAGGCTTCGACCCTTCCTTTTGTTGCCGCGTCGATCATCGCCAGCTGTTCGCGTGCGGCGTCGAGGCGAGCCTCGTCCATCGGCTCCGTCATGATGTGGGCGTATCGCTCATCGAGCGCTCCAAGAACGCCATCGAACGAAAAGTCGTTCTGACGGGCGCGGCGAAACACCCATTGCATCATGCGCCAGGAGTCTGCGCCGATCTCCTTTTCGCGATGAAGCCGGTTGAACAACCACATGATAACGTCGGTGACTTGGATGCCCGGACTGGCTTCGGCGGTCGATATCTCGAAGGTGCTGCCGCCGGCGCGCTGTGCCTTGAACATCTCGCCCATCATTAGCGGCACACGCTCCGGCGACGCATTGGCGTAGAGATCATGCCACCAGCGAAGTGCGGCCTCGAACTCGCTCTGTCGGTCGTGCCGGATTCGCCGGACCGGCCGGCGCCAGGCCTGCGACTGCACCTCCACGCCGTCCATCAGATTGCCGAACCCGACGAGGTTGGGAAGATGGCCCTGGCGAGCGATGCGGCCGTCCGAATGGAAGTAGATTGCTTCCGGGTTTTCCCGAGCCCATTCGATGGCGGGGCCGATGCGCTCGACGAAACCCTTATCCTGGATACCAGGTAGGAGCGCCAGAACATCATCGCAAAATTGGATCATGCCGCCGCGGGCGCGATCGGGGTTGGTCTCCATCATCGAGGCCCAGAAGTCTCGCGCCATGTCCTCGGTTACGATCTCGGCGAACTTGACCGCGAACGTGATCCTGAGCGGGCGCATGAGATAGATATGCGGCGACGCGGCGCGGTTCTCGCCGGGGTCGAACAGCAGATCGAACATCTTGGTGGCGACGATATACCGCTTCTCGACCCGTGAGATGTAGAAGCGCGGATCAGCGCGCTGCAGTAGCTTATGGAGCGGACGGGCAATCTCCTCGATCCGCGCCACGCCGAGCTTGGCGGCGTGGAGCTGGGTATCGCCGGCGGCGCGCGCGAGGTTGGCGATCGGCTTGGTGTAGATGGCGTCGAAATCTGTGCGCGTCATCAGCGCAACCGTCAGGAAGATCGGCTGCGCCTCATCAAAGAGATGGGCACCGGTATTGCCGGATTCGTCTACGAACACATACATCCTGATTCCATATCCGTTTCCCCGAGAGCGAACCAGTCAGGGCGGCCAATTAAGGAGATGATATCGTCGGCCACCTTTGGTACCATGCCAGCGTAGCCTTCGGTGAGCGTCAGGTTTTGGTGATGTTCCTGCCGTCAAACCCGTCGTGCGGGAACGGCAGGATTGTCCCAAAACTCCGCCTTGGCTTTTGAATGTAGAAGGGTGCGGCCTGAGCTATCTGTCGATGGTGAAGGCTAAAAGATTTCCGCGCAACCTATTGAATTTTTTCTATCTTGGTCGCAGCAGCAGTCGCGTGGCAGTTCAGCACGCCACGTCTGATTCGGGCGGTATGGAAGAAACCATCCTGCTTGATTTATCTTGATGGATCGCAATACTCGGCCATCTCCCCCACCAACCAATCGCGGAAGGATATCAACGCTGCTGTCGGTTCCCGACTACGTAGTTGTGCGAGCCAGTAAGAGCCGGTCGAAACGGCCAGCGTAAACGGCTGGATTAGCCATCCACCTTGCAGTTCGGCCTCGAACATTTCCAGCGGTAGAATGGCGACCCCGAACCCGCGCATCGCGGCCTGTGCCATGAGGGCCGAGGAGTCGAACACCGGGCCGGACAGGCGCTGGTCAGGCAGACCTGCGGCGGCAAGCCAGGTTAGCCAGTCCTGACCGCGATAGGAGCGCAGGAGCGTCGTATCCCTGAGATCGGCCGGCGCGTGAAGATGCTCGGCAACCGCAGGCGAACATAGCGGTGACAGGGACGCCTGCATCAGATGCGTCGCCTCCAGGCCTCGCCACGCACCGTCACCAAAGCAGATCGCGCAGTCGAGGCTTTCTCCTGCAACATCGACCCGGTTGTTGTTGGTCAGCAGTCGCAAGTCGACAAACGGATGCAGTTGTCTGAAGCGCTCCATGCGCGGCAGCAGCCAGCCAAGCGCGAAGGTGCCGACGACACTGACGGTCAACACCTCCTGGCGCACCCCGCGATCGAAGCGATCGATCAAACCTGTCACTTGCTCGAAAGCCGCATTCAGCGTTGGGAAAAGCGCCAAACCCTCATCCGTGACGGCAAGCCCGCGCGACGTGCGGCGAAACAGCTTGGCGCCCAACCGGTCCTCCAAGGCCTTCACCTGATGGCTGACTGCACTTTGCGTCACGCCGAGCTCGTTGGCCGCGCTGGTGAACGACAAATGCCGCGCAGCGCTTTCGAACGCGCGCAGGCCGTTGAGGGACACCGGCCAGGCGCCGCCATGAGAAATTCTCTTGTCCGACACGATTTATGATCCTTTGCCAGTCGAGCATCCTGCCAATATCGTTTCCTTTATCGCGGACCGGCAGCGTTTCGTCATGAGATTTTATGCGCCGTGGCGCGTCTGCCGAGCCGCTGTCATTCAGGGTGTTGAGGGAAACAGGCATGAGCCGATTGGACATTGTACGGCTTTTGGCGTTGGCAAGTGCTGTCTGCGCTTGCGCAAGTTCGGCTACCGCGCAGCAAGGCAAGCAGACTTCGCCCCCAGATGGCGCCATCGACAAGGTCGAAATCTGGCAGGCTCCGGCAGGATCGCGGCAAATCAACATCTGGCCGGGCACCGTTCCTGACGGAACGTTCCGGCCCCAGCCCGCCGAAACCGTCAGGACTTACCACGACGCTGCGGCAACTGGTGGTAAGTCACAGGTCGTCATGAACATCGCAGTTCCGACGATGACCATCATCCCGCCCAAGGAGCCGAGGACGAAGACGGCGGTCATTGTCTTTCCGGGTGGTGGCTTCCAGAAAGTCTTCGTCGGCATGGAAGGCACGGAACTATGCGATTGGCTGACGGCCAAGGGCGTTACCTGCATCGTCTCCAAATACCGCGCGCCCGGTGGAAACGACTTCTACGATGCGGAGAAAGACCGCCAGATCACGCCGAAAATTCCCCGCGCCTTGCAGGACGCCCAGCGCACTATCCGCCTGGTGCGCTCAAAAGCTGCGGAACTGGGTATCGATCCCCACCACATCGGCGTGCTGGGCATGTCTGCGGGCGGCTATCTGGTTGCGCAAACTAGCAACATCCTTGCGCCGACCTACCGCCCGGTCGATGCCCTGGACAGGATCAGCAGCCGACCGGACTTCGCTATCGCGCTCTATCCAGGGCATATTTGCAGAGATCACGGAGCGTTTGATCCAAAGCTGCCCGTGTCCAAAACCGCGCCCCCGCAATTCATCGTCCAGGCGTGGGACGACGAGATCGATCCCGTCTGTAACAGCCTGATGTATGCGTCTGCACTCAACAAGGCCGGTGTCGCCACCGAATTGCACCTGTTCGCGCGTGGGGGACATGCTTTTGCTCTCCGCCATCCGAATGACCCGGTCGGCAAGTGGCCGGAACTGGTCGAGCTGTGGCTCAGGCAAATCAACATGCTTTAGCTCCGGCTCCACGACCAGCGCCTTCGCGGCACGGCGCTGGCACCCTGCCCGCCTCGCCATGGACAAAGGCTTTCGACCATGAACTTTACAAGACGATCCATTGCCTTGGGCATGCCGGCGCTGCTGTGCTGGCCCGCGCTCGCCCGGTGCGCCAGCGCCGATCCAATGGCCGAGTATGAACGCACGACCGGAGGGCGGATCGGCGTCCATGCCTTGAACGTCACGACCGGCCAGACACTTTCACGGCGTGCTGACGAGCGCTTTATCATGTGCAGTTCCTACAAGGCGTCGCTGGCGGCGTTCGTGCTGGCTCGGGTCGACCGCGGCGAAGAGAAGTTGGACGCGCTCGTGCCCTATACCGCGAAGGATACGCTCGGGTTGTGGGGGCCCATCGCAAAGGAAAACCTCGCCAAGGGCGCGATGACAGTCGCGGCGATGTGCAAGGCCGCAGTGGAAATCAGTGATGGGGTGTGTGCCAACATGCTGATGGCGCGGTCAGGTGGCCCCGCTGCGCTGACAGCGTTCCTGCGCTCTATTGGCGACACGACGACGCGGGTCGATCATTTCGAGCCAGCGCTCGACCGTGTGCCGTCAGGTGGCCCTGATGACTCGACAACGCCGGCGGCGATGGCCAGCACGCTCCAGAAGGTGGTCTTGGGCGACGTGCTGTCTGCTCACTCGATGGGGTTGCTCACGCGATGGCTGATCGGCAATCAGACCAACCCCCGATTGCGCGGCGGGCTGCCCCAAAGCTGGCGGATCGGCAACAAGACTGGGCACAGTGGCCGGGATATGGCTGGCGACATCGCCGTCGCTTGGCCCCATCCTGAAATACCGATCGTCATCGCGGTCTATACCCGTGGAGGAAGACCTACCGAGGCGCAGTTCGACAAGGCCTTTGCCGGCATCGGCAGACTTGTCGCATCCACACTGGTCTGAAATAGCGCGGCACTCGGTGAGGCCGCGCTCGGGCAGAATACCTGCGCGCGTCGCTAGCGAAGTCTGCAACAGGGCGCGCTCCTATCGCGCTTCGTCGACCTCGTAGAACATGGGATTGCGCATCCATTCACGGATGGCGGATTCGCGCCAGCCGGTGCAGCGGGTGGCGATGCGCACCTGCTTGGGAAACGTCCCTGCCTGGATCTTGCGGTAGAGAGTGGCGCGGGTCAGGCCGGTGCGATCAAGCACGGCATTGAGACGCAGGATGCGGTCCGGGGGCTGTTCAGTCATGGCGTGGTCTTCCTGTGCTGTGGTTGGTTTTCTTGCTCCCTCCTCGTGAGATTTGCTGGTCTGCGGCCGGCGTCAAGAGTGCCGAAAACGGTGCCAAAGTACCGATTTTACGCCAGTTGACCCCAGGGTGTCCGATCTTACTCCACGGTGCGAAAAAGAATTTTTGAGGGTCGTGCAGATTGTGTCTCAGGCCGTCTCGGCCTGATCGCGCTCTCCTTCCGCTGCGCTCCAGCCGAGTTGGCGCCACCGTCTCGTGGGCAGAGCCGGTGCGATCGCTGGCGCGGGGCCAGGCCCTGCTGGCCGGTCCTGTCGGTCCGCCTTTGGCTTCCCTCCGGTTGTCGCCGCGCATCTTGAGCGCGGCGGCGTCTGCCTCGGCTCCGTAGGTGACGGGGGGCGTCACGGCCCTGTAGCCCCGCCGCGACGGGGTGCAACCCGGCCCGCTGCGCGGCTCCGGGTGCTCCACGCTGTTGCGCTCCTTCGGATGCACCCCGCCGCCTGATGCGGGGCTCTTGGTCCGCTCCTGCCGCCCCCCGCCACTCCGGCGCCGGGCCATGGCGGTTTAAGGAGCTTGAAGATCATGAGCACCGTGAACACGAGCGAACGCCAGTCCCTCTATGTCGAGGTCACGTATCGCATCATTGCCGAACTCGAAGCCGGGCGCCTGCCCTGGGTGCAGCCCTGGGACGCCAGCCGTTGTCCCTGCACGCTGCCCCACAATGCCGGTTCGGGTAGGACTTATTCCGGGATTAATATTCTCATTCTCTGGACCTCGGCCATCGAGCAGGGCTTTTCCTCGCAGCGCTGGCTGACCTATCGCCAAGCCGAAGCAGCCGGGGGCCATGTCCGGCGCGGCGAGAAGGGTACGGTGGTCTGCTATGCCGATCGCTTCACCCCGCGCGAGGAAGCTGCCAAGGCCAGGGACGAAGACCGCGAAGCGCGCACCGTGGCCTTTCTCAAGCGCTTTACCGTGTTCAACCTCGACCAGTGCGAAGACCTGCCCGAGGACATGATTGCCCCGGTGATGCCGATTGCGCCAGAACTGGCGATTGCCGGTGCCGATCGCGTGATCCAGAACAGCGGGGTAACCTTCCGCATTGGTGGCGGGGAAGCGTTCTATTCGCCCACCCATGATGTGGTGCAGGTGCCGCCCCAGGCTGCCTTCCTCGAGCCGATCAACTGGTTCCGCACGGCATTGCATGAACTCGGTCATGCCACAGGCCACCCGAGCCGGCTGGACCGGGATCAGACCGGCGAATTCGGCTCCGCGTCCTACGCAAAAGAGGAACTTATTGCGGAAATGGCCAGTGCCTTTGCCTGCGCCGCGCTGGGCATTGTCCCGACGGTGCGGCATTCCGACTACATCGGCGCATGGCTCGAAGTGCTGTGCGCCGACGAGAAGGCGATCTTCCGCGCCGCCAGTGCGGCCAGCAAGGCGGCCGACTTCCTCCTGGCCTGCGGGGAGGACCGGCCATGAGCCGGCCTCTCCCGCCCGAATGGGGCAAGCCCGTCCTGCCGACCATATCGCCGCGCGCGTTCTGGCGGCGGGGCCAGCGCGGCCTGCGCCGCATGACCAAGCGGCAGCGGGATATCTTCGCGGCCGTGCGCTTCGAGGGCGCCAGCTATGCCGAACTGGCCACGCGCCATGGCATCAGTGCCGAAGCGGTGCAGGCCGAGCTGGCCAAGGCCCTCTCCACGCTGACCCGTGCGGTCTATGGGCACTGGTGGCAGCGCTGGTGGCCGTGGTGAAAAATTCCGGCCGCCCGATGACTTGCCATCGGGCGGCCACCGCGACAGGGTAGCGATGTCATGCGCAGCGATCTCGACCATCTTCCCGCCAACAAGCAGCGTGAGCTGGAGCGCGTGGTGCAGATCGTCTTCGAGGAATTCGAGGACGCGCTGGCCCTGGCTTCGCACGAGTGGAAGAAGAAGGGCCGCATTCTCAAGGTCATCCTCTACGGCAGCTATGCACGCGGCGGCTGGGTGGACGAGCCGCACACCGCCAAGGGCTACCAGTCGGACTATGACCTGCTGATCATCGTCAACGACAAGCGCCTGACCGACCGGGTCAAGTACTGGGCCAAGGTCGATGACCGGCTGATGCGCGAGTATGGCATTGCCGGTACGATCAAGACCCCGGTCAATTTCATCGTCCACACCCTGCAGGAGGTGAACGACGGACTTGCTCATGGGCGCTATTTCTTCATGGACGTGGCCCGCGATGGCATCGCGCTCTACCAGAGCGATGATACTGAACTGCACCAGCCCAAGCCCAAGACGCCGCATGCCGCGTTGGCCATGGCGAAGGAGTATTTTGAGGAGTGGTTTCCCAGTGGTCTTGTTTACCTAAAGACAGCGCGTGATCTGGTCGCACAAGGACGAACCAAGGAGCCGGCCTTCATCCTTCACCAATCAGCTGAGAGACTTTATCACTGCGTCCTTCTCGCGGTGACCTTCTACACTCCCCACGTCCACAATCTGGCGTTTTTGCGTACCCAGGCTGAGCGGCTGGACGTTCGTCTCGTCCACGTCTGGCCCAACGACAACCGCAGGCAGCGAGCTATGTTCGAGAAGCTCAAGGAAGCCTACGTAAAGGCGCGCTATTCCAAGCACTACCGGATCACCGAAGAGGAATTGACCTGGCTGGGCGAGCAGGTTGAGGAACTGGGCCGTGTCGTCCATGCCATTTGCTCAGAACGCATCGCCCAGCTGGAAGCGACAGCGCGACAAGCGGGGTGAGGAATAACCGGCTTGTCGATCTCCATGGCCTAACGGCTTTAGCCCTTGTGGTCCGGGTCTGGGACATTCCTGCCGGTCGCCGAAGCAAATGGGAGTATCCAGTTA
Organism: Novosphingobium sp. SG754; assembly: GCF_013149315.1. NCBI lineage: Bacteria > Pseudomonadati > Pseudomonadota > Alphaproteobacteria > Sphingomonadales > Sphingomonadaceae > Novosphingobium > Novosphingobium sp. SG754. The sequence goes on from NZ_JABGCC010000004.1 coordinate 543,969, forward strand.
CGACGAGATCGGTCATTCGTGGTGCCGTTAAAGCCCTCGCCCAGATCCTCGCCAATTCAATCTTTTTGAGAAGGCGCGATCCAACTCAGCACAGCAAAAAAGTGACTTGCTATGTCCCCCCTCGCAATGCAACTTCATCTCAAAGGAGCAAGACTGGCGATCATTTGAGAAACGTGGACATGGTATAGACCGCAAACGTTCCGGAAGAAACGGAAGGTGGTAAAATTATACCATTCAACCTAAGTCCTTCATGGATTATTCGGACCGCAGCAAATTATAGTGCCTTTTTTGGGGGAAGACTGATTGGATATCCCACCTACACTTGTAGAAGCAGTTCGCGATCAACGCGCTGTCCTATTCTTCGGCTCCGGCGCGAACTTTGGCGCGTTTCATCCGACGAATGAGAAAGTTCCCTTGGGGGACGCATTGCGGGATCGCATCTGCGACAAGTTCTTTGCGGGCGCGATGAAGGGCAAGCCCCTAACCGCAGTCTCCGCAATGGCGGCCAATGATGCAGGCTTGGTGGACTTCCAACGATTCATCAACTATCTATTCGAACCGTTCGGTCCTGCATCTTATCACGCACTGCTCCCAGAGTTTAGGTGGCGCGCCATCGCGACGACCAACTATGACTTGATTGTCGAACGTGCCTACAATGCCGCGGCAAAGCCGCTTCAAAATCTAGTTACAACGGTGAAAGATTTTGATCAGCTCGACCGCCGGCTAAACCTCACTGCGAATCCACTAACATACTTCAAGCTTCACGGAAGCATCGATCATCATACCGACATGGAAATCCCGCTTATACTAAGCAATGAGCAGTACGCTGGATATGAGGATAATCGAAAGCGTTTGTGGGGTCGCGTGCGCGATCTGGCCTATGAATACCCATTGGTATTCGTCGGTTACAGTATCTCTGATCCGCACGTTCAAAGAATTCTGTTCGATTTAACGGCCAAAACGGGTCGTCCAATGTTTTATTCCGTGTCGCCAGATTTTGAAGAGCCAGAAATTCGCTATTGGGCTTCCCACCGAGTGGCCTGCCTCAAGGGCACTTTTGAGGAATTCTTGTTGGGGTTGGACGCTGCAATCCCGGCCTTAGCGCGTGCGTTGCCTGCCGGATTAGGCGGAGGCTCGCTAAGTATACGATCTCACTACAGAGTTGCCTCGGCGACTGAGTCGACGAATCTGATCTCGTACCTTGAAAACGACGCATCCCACGTATTCTCGGCGATGACAGCCAAGCCACAAGACCCGCGGGAATTTTATCGCGGGAATGATGAGGGCTGGGGGTGCATCCAACAAAACCTCGACGCGAAACGCACAGTCTCAGATTCGGTCTTGGTGGACGCCGTTCTATCTTCAGAAAATCCTTTGCGCCCCACTGAGCTGTTTATGCTAAAAGGACCCGCTGGCAACGGAAAGTCGGTGGCCTTAAAGAGGATTGCTTGGGAGGCGGCAACCACCTACGAACAATTAGTCTTATTTGCGAATAATGCAGCTGCGCTTCGACTTGATCCTTTGGAAGAAATTTATACCCTAACTGGAAAAAGGTTGATCCTATGCGTCGATCACGTTGCATTGTACCGCAGCGAACTGCTTCATCTCGTGAGGGAAAGTAGAAGCCGCAAAATACCGCTTACCATTCTTGGGGCTGAACGTGACAATGAGTGGTTCACATACTGCGATCAGCTCGAACCCTATCTAAAGCAGGAATTCCCAGTTCGTTATCTCAACGAACGAGAAATCGATGAACTCATCGCACTGCTGGATCGGCACAACGCGCTTGGTCTCCTCAAAGATGCTGACCACGCAAACCGCGTCTACGCCTTTGCCAAAAGTGCGGAGCGTCAGCTCCTAGTTGCTCTTCACGAGGTAACTCTTGGCATCCCCTTTGAAGAAATTATCATCGACGAGTTCAATAGGATCGAGCCGACAAAAGCGCGCGAAATATATCTTTCCATATGCGCTTTACATCAATTTGGTGCTCCAGTCAGAGCTGGCCTCATTTCACGGGTGTCCGGAGTTAATTTCGAGCAATTCAGAGATAGCCTTATCCAACCACTTCAAAACGTCGTTCACATTGTAAAAGATCGACATTCTGGAGATTTTTTCTATCGTAGCCGACATCAACACGTCGCGGAGATTGTTTTTCGTCGCGCGCTTCCTGCGCAAGAAGACAAGTTCGATGTGCTGTCTGCAATCGCGAGCGCCATCAACACGGGTTATTCATCAGATCGGGAGTCGTTCTCTCGCCTCATCAAAGGGCGCGCAATCGCGGAAATTTTCGCCAGCGCGGACCTCGGGCGTCTCTTTTACGACCGGATCGTGGACGCCTCTCCAGAAGATCCCTTTGTTTTCCACCAACGGGCTGTATTCGAGATGCAGCATCCTGGGGGCGCTTTGGCCCTAGCCGAAGCTGCGGCTCGCAGGGCATTTGAATTCAATCCCCATAGTCGTGGCATCCAACACACTCAGGGCGAGATCGCACGTAGGCAAGCGAACGGCACGGATGATCCGTTGCGGAAAGAGGCGTTCCGCCGGGTAACACGCGAAAAGATTTCTGGTGATATAGGGAGGATGAGCGAGTACGACCTGCATACGAGGGCTCGGCTTTCTCTCGACGAACTCCGAGAAGAATTAGCCGAAGATCGCGCCACTGGCGTGGAGTCGTCCAAGTGGTTTGTCGCTGCTGTGCGAGACGCGGAAACGTCGATCCAGCGGGGCCTCCAACTTTTCCCTGAGAGCTCCGAGTTACTCGCGGACGAAGCAGCATTCCGTGACCTGCTCAACCAGGCGAAAGCAGCGCAGGCGGCGCTGGAGAAAGCATTCCAGCTTAATCCCCGTCAGGATTGGCTGGCTGTAAGATTGGCTAAACGTTACGAGGAAGCTGGTGATTTTCCAAAGGCCCGTGAGGTTTTGGACAGGTGTTTGCATGACAATCCGTCGAGCAAACCAGCCCATTTCGCGAAGGGTCGAAATCTAATCGAATCGAAGGGTGCGGGCTCGGACATTCTTGCCAATCTGAGACGGAGCTTCTCTGAGGGCGACAATAACTACGAGGCGCAGTTCTGGTACGCGCGCGAGCTATTTGTTCAAGGAGAATTTCCAACGGCACGGAAAGTGTTTGCGGCCATTCATGAGCGCGCTCCGGGCCGCTTTAGGAACATGGCTGCAGCGCGAATTGAAGATGGAAGCGGTCGACCAGTCGTGTTGAATGGGAGAATTGAACGCCTAGAGGAGGGGTATGCCTTTGTAAGTGCGAACCAATATCCGCAAAATTTATTCGCGGCAAAAGCGGATTCACTCCCAATTGAATGGCTTGAGCTGCGCAGCGGTGATGATGTGTTTTTTCATATTGCATTTAATCGCCGTGGTCCTTTGGCCGTTTCGCTGGCGAATGTCAGGTAGGTCATTTTTGGTGGGTTTTTGTTTCAGCCATTCATGAATAACCAGAACGGTTTACAGTGCGCTGGCTCGGACAGTTGATCTCGCAAAGTCGATCTCTGCTGCACTTCGCATGGTGCGTCGGTGGCTTCGCGAAGTAGGTCTCGGACGAGTTTCTACTTAGAATGTGACGGCGGCAGGTTTGGGCGTAAGCTGACGATCGTCCGCGGCATCCGAATGACTTGGCTCGGTCGCCAGCTGCCCCTCGGCAGAGGGGCTCACGTGATTACAATCGAAGCGCTGGCGTAGGACGCGATCTTCTTCCAGCCCAGCGCTTCGTAAAGTGCCCGACCATCGTCGGTGGCTACCAGTAATTCGAAACTGTGGGGATTGCCCCTAGCCTCGTGCAAGGTCTGCATGAGGACATTCCCCAAGCCTTTGCGGCGATGCTCCACCTCTGTCACGATGCGATCGTAGACGAATACGCCGTCTGCCTCGGCTCCATAGCCGCTGGCGGCCAAGATGCCAGTGTCCGTGACAATGCGGACCGACGTCACGGCGCCAGGCTGCTCGACTGCGATAGAGTAACCGTGCGCAAGTTGCCGACGGGGCATTGGGCCATTGGCCCGCATCACATGACTCGGCTGATGAATGGTCCAGTGTGCTGGCAGCGCGATACGCAAGGCCTCTGCCTTGTCGCAGACCTTCACGAACTGGCGCGGCTGATGAATACTGCGTGCAACGTCCTTCAGCCCGTCACACATGCGCGGGAATACCCATCGGACAGTTTCCGTTTCCGATCCGGTATCGACACGGAAACCGCCATGCTCGGCGATTGGCATGGGCAATCCGCGCGCCAGCGATCGCGCGGCGAGCCAAGCATGCAGCAGGTGCGGATCAAGGCCTTCGGTGTTCATCATGCTTCGCACGTCGACTTGTGCCTTTCGGGGTGGCCATGCCGTGAAGTTTCGCCAGTTCCCTTGGTATTGTCGCCGGCTATCAACCGACTGCCTTGTTGCCCTCGTCGATCGCATCGGCCAGCATCGCAGCCAGCGCCTCTTCCGCGCGGGCGCGTGCCGATGCATCCTTGGCGGCCAGATCGTTGCGAAGCCACTGCGGTGCGCGTTCGATCACGCCGAGAATGCGGGTCTTGGTCTTGTCGTCCATGTATGTTCCTATGGCGACGCGGCTGGCGCGGGGCAATGCGCTGGCGATGGATGGTTGAACGCGCGTTGCCGGTTGCTCAGTCTTTGTCCTGGGTATCGGCAAAAGCCCGCTGGCCGCGTCGCCGCCATAGGATGAGCTGGGTGCCGGTCTCGTCGGTGCGCAGTTTTGCCGCCGCCTCGACCAGCAGGCCAAAGATAGCGGCGCGATCATCATCGGCCAGTTCGATAAGACCAGCCTTGGCAATCAGCCCACCCAGCTCGATCAACTGCCGCGTGCGCTCGCGCCGCTTCACCTGCCAAGCCCGCGTATCATGCCGCGCTTGTTGCAGGGCCAAGCGATGGCGGCCGCTGGTCGTGCGGCGCTGCTGGTTGCGCGTTGTCGCCAGCGCGCTGGCCAGTCGCCAGTTCAGTTGGCTCGTCAGAAAAGAACGCGGCGCCGCGTTTGCGCCATACCTCCCGTCGTTGCGGATCAGTGATGGCGGCGATCGACAGCAGCGCACCGGCCAGTTCCTCGACGGTGAGCTTATCGGCGCCGGTCGCCTCGACCAGTTCGCCCAACTGGCTCTGCTTGCGCGCCTTGAGTTGCCTGGCCTTGGCGGTCAGCGCCTTGAGGTCCTCGTCATAGTTGCGGGGCTTGCGCATGTCTGGTGTCCTGTGACGGCGGTCTGTTGCGCCGCGAGGCCTTCCAGTTATCGGCCTTGACGATCAATGCCAATTCCCTGAAACCTCATGGGATTCCACCGTCCCGAGAATGATGAAATCTTTTGAGGGCGCGCTTATACGTCGTGCCGACGTGCGCTTTTAGGCGTATCTGGTGCGTCGCTATGGCGATCTACCACTTCTCGGCCAAAGTTGTTTCGCGCGGTGGCGGCTCGAGCGCCGTGGCCGCCGCTGCCTATCGCTCGGCCGGTCGGCTCTATGATGAACGGCTCGATCGGCACCACGATTTCTCCAACAAGACCGGCGTCGTGCACAGCGAAGTCATGCTGCCCGACGGCGCGCCGGAGGAGTGGCGCGACCGGGAGAAGCTGTGGAATGATGTCGAAGCAGTGGAAGTGCGCAAGGACGCGCAACTCGCCCGCGAGATCGAGTTCGCCATCCCGCGTGAGATGACCCAGGCCGATGGCATCCAATTGGCGCGGGACTTCGTTCAGAAGGAATTCGTCGACCGGGGCATGGTGGCCGATCTCAATGTGCACTGGGATGTGGGGGCAGACGGCCTCGCCAAACCGCATGCCCATGTAATGCTGGCGATGCGCGAAGTTGGGGAGAATGGCTTTGGCCCCAAGGTGCGCGAGTGGAACCGTACGGAGTTGCTGACGCACTGGCGCGAAGCCTGGGCCGAACACGTCAACGGCCGGCTGGCGCAGCTCGATATCGACGCGCGGATCGATCACCGCAGTCTTGAAGCCCAGGGCATCGATCTTGAGCCACAGAACAAGATCGGCCCGGCTGCCGCGCGCATGGCGCAGGGCGGCCTCGTGCGTGAGCGGCTGGAAGAGCATTTTGCCATCGCCAGAAGCAATGGCGAGAAGATCCTCGAAAACCCCGGCATCGCGCTCGATGCCATCACCCACCAACAGGCGACATTTACGGCCCGCGACCTTGCCACATTCGTGCACCGGCACAGCGAGGGGAAAGACCAGTTCGACGCCGTGCTGGCGGCGGTGCGGGGTTCGCCGGATCTGGTGCGCTTGGGACCAGACGGACGCGGCGAAGAGCGCTTTACCTCGCGCGCCATGCTCGAGACCGAACAGCGGCTGGAGAAGGCCACGGCCAGGCTCGACGCGGAGCGCCATCATGGCGTGCCGGCGCGCCATCTGGCAGCCGCGCTGGATCGCGCCGAAGCGCGTGGCCTGGTGCTGTCGGTCGAGCAGCGCCATGCGCTTGCGCATGTCACCGGCGGCAGCGGTATTGCCAGCGTCATCGGCTATGCCGGGACAGGCAAGAGCGCGATGCTCGGTGTGGCGCGCGAGGCTTGGGAGAAAGCCGGCTACGATGTGCGTGGCATTGCCCTCTCCGGCATTGCCGCCGAGAACCTGGAAAACGGCTCGGGCATTGCCTCGCGCACCATTGCCAGTCTCGAGCACCAGTGGGCGCAGGGACGCGAGACCCTTGAACCCAATTCTATCCTGGTGATCGACGAAGCCGGGATGATCGGCACGCGCCAGATGGAACGTGTGGTCAGTGAAGCCGAGCGCCAAGGCGCCAAGGTCGTGCTGGTTGGCGATCCGCAGCAGCTCCAGGCGATCGAAGCCGGCGCCGCCTTCCGCAGCATGGCCGAGCGGCATGGTGCCGTCGAGATTACCGAAGTGCGCCGGCAGGCCGAGGAATGGCAGCGCGAGGCCACGCGGCAGCTCGCCACCGGCCGCACTGGCGAAGCCATCGAAGCCTATCACGCGGCCGGTCTGGTGGTCGAATCACGCACCCGCGAATCGGCGCGCGATGCGCTGATCGAGCGCTGGGATGCCGATCGGCAGGCCCATCCCGAGGCCAGCCGGCTTATTCTCACCCATACCAATGCAGAATGCGATGAACTGAATGCGCAGGCCCGGGACCGCCTGCGCGATCATGGCACGCTCGGCACCGATGTCGCGGTTGAGACCACCCGTGGCCAGCGCTTGTTTGCCGAGCAGGACCGCATCATGTTCCTGCGCAACGAACGCGAACTGGGTGTGAAGAATGGCATGTTGGGCACCATCGAGCGGGTTGATCGCACCGGCATGGCGGTGCGGCTCGACGATGGCCGCGCCGTGGCGTTCGACCACAAGGACTATGCCGACCTCACCCACGGCTACGCGGCCACGGTGCACAAGGCGCAAGGGGCGACGCTCGACCGAGTGCATATCCTGGCCACGCCGGGGCTGGATCGCCATGGCGCCTATGTCGCGCTCTCGCGGCATCGCGATCATGTCGAGCTGCATTACGCCAGGACCGACTTTGCCGATCGCGAGCGACTGGCCGCGCTGCTATCGCGCGACCGGTCCAAGGACATGGCGCGCGATTATGCCGGCAAGGAGCAGGAACAGCGAGCACGCAAAGCCGAGCCGGCGCTACAGCCACCCGCCAGCGCGGAGCAAACCGAACGCAAGAGTCGCTTTTCCGGGCTGCGGCTTAGCGTGCCCAGCTTTGCCAGGCCGTCGGTCCAGGACCAGCAGGCACAGCGCGATCCAACGAAGCCAGCCCTGGCAGCAGCGCAGCACATCAATGCGAAGCCCAGCCTCGACCAGGCGGTCGAGCGCTATGCCCGCGCCACGGCGGAGATCGACCGCATGACCAGACAGCAGCTTCCCGCGCTCGAATACCAGAAGACCGCGCAGGCCCGCGCGGCCCAGGCGCTCGATGCGCTGCCCGGCGGCAGCGCGCGCGATCTCGACACCGCCTTCCAGCGCAATCCGAGCCTGATGGTCGAGGCCTCCGTCGGCCGCACCGGCAGTGCCGTTCGCGCCATGAAGCTCGAAGCCGAGATCCGAGCCAATCCCGAACTGCGCGCCGATCGCTTCGTCGAGTCCTGGCAGCAGCTTCAGGACCAGCGCGGCCGTCTCACCGGCAGCAGCAACCGCGAGGCGCGCCAGCAGGTGGAAGGCCAGATGCGCGCCATGGCCAAGGGCCTGGAGAAGGACCACGAACTGGGCAATGCCCTCAGCAAGCGCGGAACCCAGCTGATCGGCAAACAATGGTCGCGAGAATGGTCGCCGGGCGTCAGTGGCCATGACATCAGCGATGCCGCGAGGACCAGGGCGATCGCCCAGCAACTCACTCACTCGCTCGAGCGTGGGCGGGACCGGGGGATGGGGCTATGACCAATAATCCTGCCAACCGCGCAAACGCCCAGGCCGACCTCGACCGTCCGGAAGTGGCGTTCGAGGCGATGACCCACAAGCTTGCCGCCCTCGTTGCCGCTGTCGAAGGCTTTGCCGCCCGGCAGCAGGAACTGCACAGCCGCGATTACACACAGGACCTTGCCCGCATCCATGCCTGCCAGGACGATGCAGCCGCCGCGCTCGAGACGCTGGCCAACAGCCCCGCGCTGCAGCTGACGCCCGAGACCATCGCCGGCCAGATCTATCATGCCACGGCCAGGGCAACTGAGGTTGAACGACAGCACTTCGGCGCTGCACGAATCGATCTGGATCGCACCGTCCTCACGATCAACAACATCGTGCAATCCATCCTGAGGGGGCTTCAGCAACTGCGTTGGCTGGGTGTCGCAGCAGCCATCGGAGTGATGGCGGGCTTCATGCTGGGCTGGACTGTTCCGGAATTGGTTGACCGGGCGGTGCCAGAAGGCTGGCATTGGCCAGAGGAGCGTGCGGCCAGCCTTCTCCAGCGTGATGGCTGGGCGGCTGGGGAGCGGATGCTGCAGGTGTCCGATCCGCAGCGGTGGCAGGCGTTGCGAGAAGCTGCCAGCGTTTGGGCGAGCAACGCGAAGGCGTTGGACGATTGCCAGCGGCGTGCGGCGAAGACCGGAAAGGGCGTGAGTTGCTCGATCTCGATGAGTGACTCTTCAACCACTGCCGCCTTTAGCTCGGTTTAGTCTCGAAATAAGTGGGGCTGGAAAATCCCTCGAGCCGACCCACAGAATTCAGAAACGTCAGCGATCCCAATTCCGGGGCCGTAAATCTACGACAGGCAACGTGAATTTATCCAACGGTGCTTGGCAAGAGCCTCCATTCAGCGGCAGGCATCCAGCCACCCTCCGAAGTGCCAATGTACCAGTCGTTCCAACCGTTTCTATGCGTCGAGGTGACAGCCCTGGAAGCGGCTGAGAACGAATAGTATTGTCCATCGACGCCGTCGATCACCAGCGCGCCATCTACAACCATACCTATGTAGTCCTTCCCCATGTAAGTGAAGCGGCACGGCGTACCGTTGGTGGGGAATGGCGTTGGGAGAACGGTCCAGCTTGCGCCCTCGCCCAACCCCGGAATTTCGGCGCGCTGCGGGGCAGCCCACAGCTTCGCTGCCACATCGAATAACGCCGCGCCGCGCTCTTCGATGGAGGCCTCGCTCCACGTTTCATAGGCCATGATTTCCCGATTCAGTGCCAGGGCCGTATTCGTCTTGATCGCCGCCAGCTTGTCCAGGAGCGGGCCGTTGGAAATCGTCGCGTTCAGGGCCTGGGTCAGCAAAGTGAGGTTGCCGATGGCGTTCACGGCAGTCTCGCGGGCGCGGATCTGGCTGACAAGTTCGGGGCCATATTGGTCTTCGGTCAGCCCGATCATTTCCGGGATGGGCCACGATGCCTGCCATTTTTGCGGCATGATATGCTCGATGGTCAGCGCCGACCGGATCACGATATCTTCGTTCAGCGACGTCCGCTTCGCCCGCTCAATAGCTTCGAAAATGTACCGCAGCCGGGGCTGCCGCGCAGACTTGTATTGTTCACGCATGATCCAGCTGTGCCGCCATTCGGCATCGTCCGGCCAACGATCCAGGTCTGCCGTCCGGCTCGACAAGTAGGCGATCAGTTCGTCAACCTTGTCACCCTCGCAATCGCGCAGCCGAGTTACCAGTCCCACGAAGAACCGGTTGTAATTCTTCGTCGTGAGGCCGCAGATGTCGCGCCGCAGGATATAGCTTTCCAGCACGGCGAAAGCTTCGGCCAGCCGCGCGGCAACGCTTGTTTCCGTCGCCAGATAGATGGCCAACGGCATCGCTGTGGAAACATCGAAGGCATCCGCCATCTGGCCGAACCGCCCGACCGGATCGCCATCGCGTGGTGCAAACAGCCGATGCTCGACGGCCGCAGTCGCCGAAATCGACTCGAGTTCCTCTGCCACCGTCGCGAAGGGCGAGCGATTGAGGATCCACTTGCGGTAATCGGCAAACAGCCCCTCGATCGAAACAATATCCCCCACATGCATGGCCAGGTGGTCGGTCAGCATCCAGTCCAGCCGGGTGCGGGTCTGCCGCCCGCGCGAGGCCTGCTGCGTCCAGAACGCGCGATCCAGTGGCAGCCAGTGCTTTTCATAGAGCTTGTCGATGGTCAGCGAGCCGGCGCTTTGGCCGAGCCCCTTGGCGCGCTGGAAGATGAAATTCCGCAGCAGGTCGGCAGGCGACAGCGGCACACCGCGGCTGTTGAGCGTTTCGAAGATGGTCTGCGGATCGTCCCCACCCTCCAACTCGATGGATACGACGGCCAGCCCGTCCTTCAGCGCTTCGAACAAAACCTGCAAGCGGGTTTCGTCAAAGGCACCGTTAACGGTGAGGTGCCGGATGATGCGGTTGCGGAACGAGCCATGCGCCGTCGTGGCCAGCTTGCCCACCAGCTCGTCCCCTTCGGCAAGGCCAGCGATGCCGGACAGATCGGCGGCCGGGTCGATCAGGTGCACGAAGGCACGGCGGTCGGTGATCGAGGGCCAGAGCTTGTAGCGCTCCTCGTCCGGACGCTCCATCACGCCGTCGTTGAGCAGATATTTGGCGATTTCCTGCGCATAGGGCGATCCATGCTCTGCCGCGACATCGCGCAAGGCGGCCAGCAAGAGCTGGAAGGTGGTGAGCCGCTGCTGGCCGTCGATGACCTCGAAGGCCTGCACCTGCGCCCCATAGGTCTTGACCTGGTTGATCACGATCGCGCCCATGAAGTGCGGGATCAAGCTGGAGCGGTCGGTCTCGATCCGGGCAACGGCGCGTTCGATGTCTTCCCACAGCAGACCAAGCTGCGGATCATTACGCCAGGAATATTGCCGCTGATACAGCGGGATCAAATAGCGGCGCTTGCCGTCAAACAGGCCGATGATCGAGCGGGTATAGGGCTTCATCTGGCTTGATCCGATCAGGCAGGTTCGAGGGCATGGTGAAGCACGGCTTCCAGCAGGCGCGAGCGGACCTGTTCGCCCGTGGTGAGACTGGCTTCGAGTTGGTCGCACAGGGTCATCAGTTCATCGACCTTGGCGACGATGCACTGCTGCTCGGCGAGCGACGGGAATGGGATGAGCATGTTTTTCAACGCTGTGCCGTTCACATTCGCCTGGCCGGTCTGCTGCTTAATCAACGGCACGATTTGGGTTTCTCGAAAAATCGGAGCGTTCATAGCCAAATTCACATATTGCGGCAGGCTGTGCTTCTCAGAGCAGCGGATACGGATGAGGTACGATGCAAAAGTGCGGCAATTCCCTTCGCCGAGATATATCCCGGTTTTGCCAACCAGTTCCGCGCTGTTGGTTCGATTATAAAGCAGGTCATTTTTTTGAAGAAACAGGCTCGGCAATTCGTCTGACGTTTCGGGAATTCGTTTAGGATTGTCCCAAACAACAAGACCGTCTTGGATATTCCCCATCGTTAAGACGGGAACGCCGCGCTCGCTAGGGTTAGATTTTTCCGATGTCCCATACTGGGTGAAAAGAGCTGCGTCGCCGATCCGCGACCATACCCACGATCCGGGTATTTCGAACGGGGTTTCATCGTCGCGGACTGGCTCAAGTGGCTTTTCCCGCCGGATAAATTTCAACCGCACCATCTCGTCACGCTCATCGCGAATGCGCAAAAGCTGTTCTGAAGCTGCGGCTTCATCGGCGTCCTGCTCCACCAGCTTGCCGCGCACGGCGAGGTTGAGGATGGTTTGGCGGAGTTGTTTGATCTGGTCGGTGCGGGTGGTGAGTGGGGCGATGTTGGCCAGTGCGAAGCGGGCGTCTTGCCCAAAGGTCTCAGGATCGGGGGCGTTGAGTTTGGAGAAGGTGGACAGCGTGAAAGTGTCGCGCGCTGCCTCGCGCTCTGCCCGCGCCGCCTCAAGCTGATCGCACAGTGCCATCAACTCATCGACTTTGGCGACGATGCGGCGCTGCTCAGCAAGCGGTGGCAGCGGAATGAGGATGTTTGAAAGGGATTGCCTGTTCAGGGTGGCCCCTTTGATTGCCCCTTTTGTGTCACCTGCCCTCGCCAGCTCAGGAAGTGACATGAACAGATACCCATCCAAAGCGCTAACGTGGGGATGGATCGATATGATGGCCTCGTTATGGAACGCTGGCACACCTAGGCGAGCAATCTTGCCGATGGTAAGCTTAAAACTCATCACTATCGTGCCGACCGGTTCGGGTTCGGACTTAAAAATGTTTTTCCGAGCAATCTCGCTTACAGTTTCCTTTGTCTGCTCGATTGTGCCGCCATCTTCCATGTCGGCAATGCTCACCCAAGCATGATCGCCTGTATTCCAGTATGACAAATCATTCCGCGCAGGGGTGCGCCCTGCATAGAATTCAACGATTTCTGCAAATCTGACCCACAGCCAACCGCACGGCAGCCTGTAAGGCAAGTGTTGAGGCTCTACTGCAGGAAGCTCGGTTCTCGTCCTGATCGTCCCTGCCTTGACCAACCGTGCTCTCTCGGCGGCAATCCGCTTCAACAGTTCCGACGCCGGTTCGTCAGACGCATCCTGCTCCACCAGCTTGCCGCGTACGGCGAGGTCCAGCACGAACCGCCGCAACCGGACGATGGCATCGGGCGCGTCGGCAATGCGCGCATAGTGGTCCAGCAATAGCGCAGCGTTCATCGGGCCAGCGCCTCGGCCAGAATAGCCTTAAGCTGGTCGCGCAGGTCTGTCGTTTTCACCTCGGCCTGATCCAGTGCAGCCAGCAGTTCGGCGGGATCACCATGATCGGCTTCGACGCTATGCGGGTTCTTGAAATCAAGATTGTAACCGCGCGCCTTCACCTCATCGACGCTGACCTTCCACGCCTGCGGGCCTTCCTCGCGGCCCTTGCGCTCCGCGCCGCCCCACCAATCCACGCAAGAGGCGAAATGCTCGACGCGAATCGGTCTCGTCATCGAATAGGCCCTTTGCCCCTCGGGCACCTGATGCTCGTAGAACCAGACGTCCTTGGTCGGCTCGCCCTTTTCGAAAAACAGCAGGTTGGTGCCGATGGAGGCGTAGGGCTTGAACACGGAGTTGGGCAGGCGGACGATGGTGTGGAGGTTGCACTCTTCGAGCAGTGCCTCCTTCAACCGCGTTTTCACGCCTTCGCCGAAAAGGCTGCCATCCGGCAACACGATGGCCGCCACGCCGCCCTTGCGCAGCAGGCGGATGAACAGGGCCAGGAACAGGTCTGCTGTCTCGCGCGTGCGGAAATGCTGGGGGAAGTTGCTTTCGATGCCGTCCTCTTCCTTGCCGCCAAAGGGCGGGTTGGTAAGGATCACATCGACGCGGTCTTTCTTCTCCCACGCAATGTAGGGCCGGGCCAGGGTGTTGTCGTGGCGCACGAAGCTGGGGTCTTCGACGCCATGCAGCAGCATGTTGGTGACGCAGAGCATGTGCGGCAGCGGCTTCTTTTCCACGGCGCGCAATGATGCCTGCATCAGCGCCTCGTCCTCGGGCCGCTTCACATAGCGCTCGCGCATGTGCTTCATCGCGCAGGTGAGGAAGCCGCCCGTGCCGCAGGACGGGTCGAAGATGATTTCGCCCGGCTTGGGGTCGATGCGGTCCACCATGAACGCGGTGACGGCGCGGGGGGTGTAGTATTCCCCGGCGTTGCCAGCCGATTGCAGGTCGTTGAGCAGTTGCTCGTAAACATCGCCGAAGTGCTGGCGCTCGGACAGGTTGTTGAAGTCGATGCCGTTGATCTTGTTGACCACCTGCCGCAGCAATTGGCCGGATTTCATGTAGTTGTAAGCGTCTTCGAACACGTCGCGCACCACGCGGCGCCGATTGCTCAATGGGTCACCGGGCTGGCCGCTAGGCTTCAAGCCCTTCATCGCCGGGAACAATTGCTCGTTGATGAAGGCGAGCAGCGCATCGCCGGTCAGCCCTTCGGGGTCGGCGGCCCAGTTGCGCCACTGGAACGGCGCAGGGATAGGGGACTGGTATCCGGTGCGCGTGAGTTCGAGATCCAGATCCTGATCGTCGATGATCTTCAGGAAAAACAGCCAGCAAAGCTGGCTGATGCGCTGGGCATCGCCGTCGACGCCACTGTCCTTGCGCATGATGTCTTGAATGGATTTGACCAAAGTCCGAACCGACATAAATTCAAGCAACTTCCTGATAAAGTTCGTTTTGCAACGCGTGAACCGCCTCTTCGAAGCCAGCCTTGCCACCAAAGGCCGTGATCAGCTGGACGGGGGTGCCAAGCGTGTTCAGCGGCGGGATACGCAGCACGTTGGTGTCGTCAAGATTGAGCACGCCGTCGTCGGCATACTTATCCAGCAATGCGCGCAGCACCGTGCGGGCCTGGTCGCCATATCGGGCGAAAACGTCGCGCTTTTGCACATTGTCGGCGCGCTCGCGCCGGGTCAGCGGCTTGCGATCGAAGGCGATGTGGCAAATCAGGTCAAACGGATCGAGGTCCTTGCCCAGTTCGTCGGCAATGACATCGAGCGCCAGCCCTTCGGCGGCGAGTTCATCGACCAGGGCCTGCTTGCGCTCGGTGCAGTTCCAGCGCGTGAGGAAATCGTCCAGGCTGGAGAAGTGCTTGCGCAAAGCCTTCTTGGTATAGTCGCGCAAGGACTCGGTGACGAGCTTGCCGCTTTCGTCGAGATATTCCACGCGCTCGGCCACGATCTGGACGGACACACCATCGACATAGGTTTTGCCGCGCTTGCCGCCGTCATCGTTGATGGTGATGTCGGGCGGCTCGCCGCCGTCGATAATGGTGTCCTCATCGTCGGGCTCGCCCGTCTGATCGTCAGCTGCGTGATCGTCGTCGGTATCGGCGGTGGCGCCATCGTCTGGCGGTAACATGGGATCATCCTCGCCCGGCTCGTAAATCTGCACGGGTTCGCCGTCGAAATCCGGATCGGCGAAATGGTTGGTCGCGCCTCGGAAATCCATCAAGGTGAAGAAGAACTTGCGCGTATCCTCGTGTACCCGGGTGCCGCGTCCCACGATCTGCTTGAACTCGGTCATCGAGCCCACTTCCCGATCCAGCACGATCAGGCGGCAGGTCTGGGCATCAACGCCTGTGGATAGCAGGCGTGATGTCGTGACGAGCACCGGATAGCGACTTTCCGGATCGATGAAGTTGCCGAGTTGCGCCTGTCCCTCGGGATCGTTGCCGGTAATGCGCATGACATAGCGCGAACTCTCGGCCACAAGGTCGGCATTCTCGTTGATCAGCGCCTGCCGCATGCGGGCGGCGTGTTCCTGATCGACACAGAACACGATGGTCTTCTGATAGCGGTCACCGCTTTCCTTGAGAAACTCCGAGACCTTGCGCGCTACCAGCTTGGTGCGATCATCCAGCACCAGGGTCCGATCGAAATCGCGCACGTTGTAGATGCGGTCCTCGACTTCGTTGCCGTCGCGGTCCAGTTGGCCTTTCTCGGGACGATAGCCTTGGATGTCACGGTCTACGTGAACCTTGATCACCTTGTAGGGCGCAAGGAAGCCGTCACGGATGCCCTGTTTCAGGGAATAGCTGAAAACCGGCTGGCCAAAATAATGGATATTGGATGCGTACGCGGTTTCCTTGGGGGTGGCGGTGAGGCCGATCTGCGTCGCTTCTGAAAAGTGCTCCAGGATTTCGCGCCAGGCGCTGTCTTCAGCGGCGCTCCCCCGGTGGCATTCGTCAATAACGATAAGGTCGAAAAAGCCGGGCGAGAACTCTTTGAACAGCTTTTGCCGCTCCTCCGGCCCGGTGATCGCCTGATAGAGACCAAGGTAAATCTCGTAGGCCGTGTCGATGCGGCGCTTTTTATCAGACGTTTTCTTGTCGACTGTAACCGCCGTCGTCAGGTCGATCTTGCTACCATCCTCGCGTTCGATGGTTTTGGCATGGGTCGAAAGCTTGGCCATGGCCGGCCCAAACGGCCGAAAATCATTCACCATGGTCTGGTCGACCAGCACGTTGCGGTCGGCAAGGAACAGGATGCGCTTCTTGTGTCCGCCCTTCCACAGGCGCCAGATGATCTGGAATGCGGTATAAGTCTTGCCCGTCCCCGTCGCCATCACGAGCAAAATTCGGTTCTGACCGGTGGCAATGGCCTCCATGGTCGAATTGACGGCGTTGACCTGATAATAGCGCGGCTGCTTGCCACTGCCATCGTCGTAGTAATCCTCGAGTACGATCTCTTCGCCTTGCGGCGTCAGGCCCTTCCAGGCCGCATAACGCCGCCACAAGTCGTGCGGTGAAGGAAAGCCATCGAGAGGCAACGTGGCTTCTACAGTCTCGCCCCTGCCGGTGCGGTCGTGGAATACGAAGCCGTCGCCGTTCGATGAAAAGACGAAAGGGATATCCAGTGTTTCGGCATATTCCAGCGCCTGTTGCATTCCGGCGCCGATCGGCTGCGTATTGTCCTTCGCTTCGATCAGGGCGAGCGGAATATTAGGCTTGTAGTAAAGGATATAATCGGCGCGCTTCCCTTTGCCACGCGCCACCAGCTTGCCGCGAACGATAATGCGCCCTTTGGTAAAGCTGACCTCTTCCCGGATTTGCATCATCTCGTCCCATCCTGCCGATTTGATGGCAGGCGTGATGAATTTGGTGCAAATGTCGCGTTCGCTGAGCGCTTGTTTGTCGAGCATTCGGTCCATCCAGTTTCGTGGACCTTACGGTGCAGGCTTTGCCGACGCCAGCAAGATTCGGAAATCCCTCAATTGCCCGCCATGCCAACCTACCGGTCCTGTGGCTACAACAAGCGAGTGCCACACCCATGGTTGAGCGGCGCCCTCGGCTACAGGTTCGCGATGTGGCGGGGTTAACGCTGCCAAGGCCCGACAAGGTTGCTTTGGGTGCCCCAATTCCCACATCATTCCGGCGTGCATTTTCGAGCAGTTTGAGCCCTGCACGTTTTTGTCTGCGCAAAGCGCCGACAGCAGTGTAAAAACCAGACCGTGCGAAAGGGTTATTAACCTAGAATTGGCTTCAAAAACGACCCCTTACAAAGGCAAAAGTTGCGTCTTATGGGGAATTGGCGTATGGTCCTTTTGAAAGTTTAGCCAAATCATAGCGTTATTGGACAAAAACTGGTCCTGTAAGCGGCACCACGGGTTTCTTCCCAAAACGTCTCACCGCATTGATTTGGCTAGATTTTCGGTCTATTTTGTCTTCCGGATATTCTCGCTTTGTCCCAGGATTTCTCACCACTTTTCACGCAAGTGGGGGCATTTCCGCGGGAAAGGGGAGCCTAGCCCGTCTTATTCATCAGGGTGGGGCAAAGGGTTGGCGGGAGTGGCGTAAGCCTCTGATCTGAATTAGGATCTGGGTGTCTAGTCCGAACCTGCCGCAGGGCAGAAAATGCCACAGGCCACACCCGCCATGAACGTCGATAGCGCAAGCCCATTCCGATTCCCAGCAGTGGCGCGCAAGAAAGTGACCGCCGCGTTTGATGGTGGCCGGCTCACCTCGGATGGTGGCGTGCTGCTGCTGGCGCAGGCTGAACGTGCAATGGGGATCTGCCAGCGGCTTGCAGCTTGCATTGCCGATCCGCGTGACCCGGCGCGGGTGGTCCATCGCCTCGATGACATCCTGCGTGCCCGCGTGTTCGCGATTGCTTGCGGCTATGAGGATGCCGATGATCTCGACGCCCTGCGCGACGATCCGGGTTTCCGTTTGGCGCTGGGCAAGTTGCCGGGATCGGGCGCGGGACTTGCCAGCCAACCAACGATGAGCCGGTGGGAGAATGCGCCGACCACGCGCGAACTGGCCAGCATGATGGTCGCAATGATCGACATCTACTGCGCCAGCTATCCCGCCCCGCCGGTGGCGGTGACGCTGGATATCGACGATACCTGCGATGTCGTCCATGGCTATCAGCAGCTTTCGTTCTGGAACGGACATCATGGCGAGCGCTGCTTCCTGCCGATCCACGTCTACGATACCGCAACCGGCCGGCCGGTGGCCATGCTGCTGCGCACTGGCAAGACGCCGTCGGGTGCCGAAGCGGCCGGTCACATCCGGCGCCTGGTGCGGCATATCCGCCGGAACTGGCCGGAAACGCACATCACCATCCGTGGTGACGGGCACTATGGCCGGCCCGAGGTCATGGCCTTCTGCGAAGCGGCCGGCATCGACTATGTGTTCGGCCTGCCGACCAACGCCGCGCTGCGTGCCGATCCGGCCATCGTCGCTGCCGCCGATGCCTGCGCGGTCAAGCGCGCCGAGGAAGGCCGCGCGATCCTGCGCCATTATGCCCAGACCCGCTACGGCGCCAAAAGCTGGAAAAGCCAGCGCCGCGTCGTCGCCCGGATCGAGGCCAGCACTTTGGGCATGGACATCCGCTATGTCGTCACCTCGCTGACCGAAGGCTCGGCTGAGCATATCTACGACACGCTTTACTGCGCACGCGGGCAGGTCGAGAACCTGATCAAGCGCCACAAGGCCCAACTCGCCAGCGACCGTACCTCGTGCCGCTCGGCAAACGCCAACCAGGTGCGCCTCATCCTGCACACCGCCGCATACTGGCTGCTGT
>NZ_JABGCC010000005.1:0-534223 GCF_013149315.1 Novosphingobium sp. SG754
TCGCGGCGCGGCGTCTGGGCATTCCCTTCCACTATGAACTGCGCGGCCTGTGGGAAATGAGCCGCGCGGCCAATGTACCCGGCTTTGCCGGCACCGAGCGCCATGCCCTGGGCCTTGAGCTGGAAGCCTTCGTGGCGCGCCATGCCGATCGCGTCTTTGCCATCTCGGCGCCGCTGGCCGATCATGTCATCGGGCAATGGGGCCTCGATCCTGCGCGCCTGGCCTTGCTGCCCAACGGCATCGATGCCCCCGCCTTTGCCGGGATTGCCGCCGCGCGCCACGCCACCACCACGATCGGCTATGCCGGCGCGCTCGTCGCCTATGAAGGGCTGGACCTGCTGCTCGATGCCCTGGCCATGCTACATGCGCAGGGCTTGCGCATCGATCTGGTGATCATGGGCGATGGCCCCTTGCGCGACAGCCTGGAAGAGCAGGCCGCGCGCCTGGGCCTGGCGCAGGCCGTCAGTTTCACCGGGCGCCTCGAACCCGATGCCGCGCGGGCACGCATGGCCGCCTGCCACATCGCCTGCCTGCCACGCCGCCGCAGCGCGGTGACCGAACTGGTGCCGCCGATCAAGCTGGTCGACGCCATGGCCCTGGGCCTGCCCGCCGTGGTGCCCGATCTCCCGGTGTTCCGTGCCGAGGCGCAGGAGGGCGAAACTGCGCTGTTCTTCGCCCCCGGCGATGCCGTAGACCTGGCGCAGGCCATCGCCACCCTGGCCCGTGATCCCGGCATGGCCCACCGCATGGGCCAGGCCGCCCGCGACCATGCCACCGCCCACCGCGACTGGGCCAGCATCACACAAGCCATCACGCAGACGCTGCCCAGCCGCGATATCGATGCGCAGGATGAGGCGGCGGACCTGGCCGAAGCGGGCGACAGTGGCTGGATCGTGGCCGATGCGCCTCGGCTGATCGCCGCATTGGGCGACGCAGATCTGGCCAGCGTGCACGCCGCCATGGCCGCCACGCCGTTTGCCGATCCGGCACAGGCCGCGCGCGAGTGGCTGCGCCTGGGCAAGGCGGCGGGCGAAGCGGGCCAGCTTGCCGCAGAATGCCGCGCCGCGCAGGAAGCCGTGGCGATCGACCGGGGCCTGAGCACCCTCGCCGGCGCCTATGCCGCCGCGCAGCGCGCGGGGGCGTTTGACCACTGCGCGCGCTGGATGCTGGAAATGCGCCACCATCCCGATGCGCGGGCCAATCCTGCCGCGCAGGCCCGGATCGAGCGACTGGGCCAGGGCCTGGCCGGGCAGCTGGACCTGCTCCAGTTGATCGCCCCGCGCGGGCCAAGGCTGCTGGCGCCGGTGCCGGGGCGGATCTGCTACATGCTGCACAACAGCCTGCCCTATGCCACCGGCGGCTATGCCACGCGCACCCATGGCCTGGCGGGCGGACTGATCGCGGCAGGTTGCGATGTGGTGGCGATGACCCGGCCGGGCTTTCCCCAGGATGCGCTGGCAGGCCTTGCCGACAGCGCCGTGCCCGAGGCTGACGTGATCGACGGCGTGCCCTATCTGCGCACGCCCACGCCGGCCCGCACCGATCTGCGCTATGTGCACTATATTCCCGCCGCTGCCCGCGCGCTGGAAGAACGCTATCGCGCGCTGCGCCCGGCACTGGTGATGGCGGCATCGAACCATCTCGTGGCGTTGCCCGCGCTGATCGCGGCGCGACGGCTGGGCATTCCCTTTGCCTATGAAGTGCGGGGTTTTTGGGAAGTGACCAAAATGTCACGCGAGGAAAGCTATCGCGCGACGCCGGCGTATCAGGTGCAGGAACGGCTGGAGGCCGCGATTGCCCAGGCGGCAGACCAGGTGTTCACGCTGACCGAGCCGATGGCCGAGGAACTGGCGGCACGCGGCGTGGCACCGGGCCGCATCGCGCTGCTGCCCAATTCCTGCGATCCGGCGCGCTTTGCCCCACGCCCACGCGATGCTGCGCTGGCCCGCCAGTTGGGCATTCCTGCGGACGTGCCGGTGATCGGCTACATCGGCACTTTCGTGGATTACGAAGGGCTGGACGATCTTGCCGCTGCCTGCGCGCTGCTCAAGGCCCAGGGCCACGTTTTCCGCCTGCTGCTGGTGGGCAGCGAGAATACCAGCAGCACCATGGACGGGCCGATTGGCGCAGCCATTGCCGCCATGGCCGAGAACGGCGGCTTTGCCGACTGGCTGATCATGCCCGGCCGGGTGCCGCATGAGGCAGTGGAAAGCTGGTATTCGCTGATCGATATCTGCCCGTTCCCGCGCAAGCCCTGGCCGGTGTGCGAAATGGTGTCGCCGATGAAACCCTTGGAAGCGCTGGCGATGGAAAAGGCGGTGGTGGTTTCCGATGTGCGCGCGCTGGCCGACATGATCGCCGATGGGCACACCGGCCTGGCCTTTGCCAAGGGCGATGTGCCTGCCTTGGCGGGGACGCTGGCGCGGCTGATCGCTGATCCTGGCTTGCGCGCCCGCCTCGGCCGCCAGGGCCGCGCGTGGGTTGCGGCGGAGCGCACCTGGCGCGGAGTGGGTGAGCGCGCAGCGCGCCTGTTGCACCCGCTTCTCGCCCTGGACCAGGCGCCGCTGCTGCTGGAGGCGGCGCAATGACCAACATGAGCGCCTTTGTCCGCAGCCTGCGCCGCAAGCTCGCCACGCTGCGCCCCGGTGACAATCGCTTCAACGTGCGCACCCACACACTTCTGGCCCTGCGCGGCCTGGATACGGTGCCGATCGCATTCCGTGTGCGCCTTGTTCCGCAGGCGACGCGCATGGTGGTGAGCCTGCACGGCGCGGCCGATCCGGCGCGACGCCACCGCGGCGTGTTCAATGGCTTCAATCCCGATCTGGCCGATTGCATACAGGTGGCGGTCAGCGATCCTTCGTTGCAGGTGCCGGGCGATTTCGCCATCGCCTGGTATGCCGGGCACCAGAATTTCGACACGCCTGCGCTGCTTGCCCGCGCCTTTGCCGAAATGGCCAAGGCCTGGGGCATCGAACGCACGATCTTTTTCGGCACGTCGGGCGGCGGGTTTGCCGCCCTGGCGCAATCCCACGCCATGCCCGGATCGATTGCCGTGGTGGGCAACCCGCAAACGCGCATCGCCCGCTATCACGCCCCGCTGGTGAGCGCCTATCGCACGGCGTGCTGGCCAGGCCTGGCCAGCAATGCTGCGCTCGACGGGGTGACCATGGCCGATTGCACCGCGCTCTATGGCGCGGGCTTTCGCAATCTGGTGGTCTATATCCAATCGCTGGGCGACCGGCACCACCGGCGCACGCACATGCTGCCGTTTGCGGCGGCCATTGCTGGGCTGACCGAGGCCGATCGCGTGCTGTTCCACAGCGAATTCCATGGTGTTCACGGCCACAGCCTGCCGCGCGATGCCTATGCCGACTGGTTGCGCGCGGCCGTGATCAGCCCCACCGCCACGCCGGCCGACCTGCTCGATACCTGGCATGCGCTGCGCCAGCGTGCAGCCCCGCCCACAGTGCTGCGCCGCGGATCGGCCAAGGCCAAGCCCGGCCAGGTGGATGCCGCCGCACAGGCCGCCGGCACGCGGCTGGAAGCCTGGCTGCGGCACCAGTTCACCGGCGCCGATGCCGTCACGCCTGCCCCCTCACTACCTGCACCAGCCAAGGAACCTGCCTGATGCGCAACCCCTATCGCGGCCTGCCGCCGCGTGCCTTTTGGACGAGCGCCGTGGCCGAGCGCCACTTGGCAGACATTGCCGAACTGTGGGACCCGATCGCGCTCTCGCCCGAAGACCGCATCGCCACGGCCGGCAGCTGCTTTGCCCAGCATATCGGCCATGCCCTGGCCGCGTGCGGCGCGCACTTCCTCGATTGCGAGCCGCCGCCGCCGGTCTTTGCCGATGCGGATGAAGCGCGCCGCTTTGGCTATGGCGTGTTTTCGTGCCGCTATGGCAACGTCTATACCGCGCGGCAGATGCTGCAACTGGCGCAAGAGGCGCTGGGCCGCCGGCGCCCGGCCGAGGTGGTGTGGGAGCGCGAGGGCCGCTTTTATGACGCGCTGCGCCCTGCCGTCGATCCTGCCGGGCACGCCACCGCCGATACCGTGCTGCTGGCGCGACGCCTGCATCTGGGCGCGGTGCGCACCTTGCTGGAAACCATGGATGTCATGGTGTTCACCCTGGGCCTGACCGAATGCTGGGAAAGCCTGGCCGATGGCACGGTCTACCCCACGGCGCCCGGCACGCTGGCGGGCAGTTTTGATCCGGCGGCCCACGCCTTTCGCAATCTGCGCCATCACGAGGTCTTGGCCGACATGGCCGCGTTCTGGGCCCTGGTGAAAGAGGTGAACCCCGCCGTGCGCATGCTGCTGACGGTTTCGCCCGTGCCGCTGATGGCCACGTCCAGCCAGGACCATGTGCTGCCGGCCACGGTCTATTCCAAATCGGTGCTGCGCGCCGTGGCGGGTGATCTCGCCGCCGATCATGACGATATCAGCTATTTCCCCAGCTATGAGATCATCACCGGGCACCCCAGCCGGGGCATGTTCTTCAACCCCGATCTGCGCACGGTGAACGCCATGGGGGTGGATCTGGTCATGCGGCATTTCTTCATCGGCCCGCTGGCCAGCGCCTTTGCCGTTCAGGGCCACGTTCCCGCAGCCGAGCCGGAGGCCATCTGCGAGGAAGGCCGCATTACCGAGACCCTGTGACGCCCCGCTCTTGGCCAAGGACCATGACGCCCGTGCCCCCATCCCAGCGCCTGCCGCTTGAAACCTTTACCGTGCTGTGCGGCATGCCCCGCTGCGGCACGCGCCAGTTTGCCGATTTCCTCAATGCCCATCCGCGCCTGTGCCTGCAGGGCGAGATCCGCAGTGGCCTGGTCCAGACCATTCGCGCCACGCTGGCCGCCGGTGATCGCGCCTATGCCACGGGGTATGCCGCCAATTATTACCGGCAAAAGCGCGCGCAGGGCGTGATCGACCTGTTCACGCTGCTGTCCAAGGCGCGGCGGATCAGCAAACCAGGGGCCGATCTGCACGGCTTCAAATGCCCGCAGATGGAGCGGCAGAGCGCCGCGATCAGCGCCATCGTGCAGCCGGCATTTGCCCGGCTGGTGTGGTTGCACTGCATCCGCAACCCGGCCGATTGCTGGCTCTCGCTCAAGGCCATGCCGTGGTTTTCCGACGACATGGACCAGTTCGTGGCGCGCTATTGCGACAGCCTGGACCAGGCGCGGGCGATTGCCGATGCGCCAGCCGCCGAGGGCCTCGACACCCGGATCAGCCCGCTCGATCTCGATGCCTTCATCGCGGCGGCAGACAAGCCTGCCTGGCTGGGCCGCCAGCTGTTTGCGCCGCTGGGCCTGGCGCCTTCGCCCGAAGACCTGGCGCGGATCGCCACCACGACAGACAACCGCAACGCCACGGCGCGCGCCACCGGCAGCGCGCGGGCGACGGCGCTGGACATGGCCGACCACGCGGCGATGGGGCGCCATGCGCCAAGGTTGGACCAGGCGATTGCCGCCTACAATGCGCGGTTCGGCACCGCGCTGGCGCTGCGCCTGCCGGTGGCAGAGGCGGTGGCGGCATGATCCGCCCCGGGCTTGTCGCCTTGGCCTTGCTGGCCCCGATCGCTGCGCACGGGGCCACGCTCTATCTGGCGCCCGATGGCAACGATGCGGCCGATGGCCGCAGCGCCAAGACACCGCTCGCCACGCTGGGCGCGGCCATCGCCCGTGCGCAGCAGGCACCCGCGGGCGAGGAAACCCGCGTGATCGTGCTGCCCGGCGTCTATCGCGGGCAAAGCGCCGATATCGACGGGCGGCGCCTGCATGGCCCGTTGACCCTGGCCGGGACCAGCGCCGATCCGGCCACCTATCCAGCGTTCGTGGGCGATGGCAGCGACACTTGGCTGCACTTTCGCGGCGCGGAGGGGCGCGACAGCGGGTTGACGGTGCGCGCCTTGCGTATCGCGCACTATGCCACGGCGATCAGCCTCAACGGCAATCGCAACGATCCGGCCGCGTTCAACCGGGGCACCGTGCTGGAAAACCTGGTGCTGGCGCAGATCGGCACGGACACGGGCTCCGCGCCAGGCCTGGCCCTGTCGACCGCCGCGATCCGCCTGGTCAATGCGCGCGATACCGTGGTGCGCGGGGTGTTCTTCCACACCATCCGCAATGCCCCGCGCGATAAATGCGGCGGCCTCCACGCGATCTATCTGGCCAGCCATTCCACCGGCGCACAGATAGAGGGCAACACCTTTCAGGATTTCTGCGGCAGCGCGATCAAGCTGCGCGATGCCTCGGGCGGGGCCACGATCCGCGCCAACCATTTCCGCGATGCCGATGGCGCGCCGGCCATCGAGGAGTGGTTCTGCGACATGACGCGCACCGATGCCTGCACCAAGGCGGGCGGGGAATGCCCCTCCACCGGCATTCGCGTAACCGGCAACGATTTCGGCAACCTGCCGGCAGACCGCCGCGTGATCGTGCGCGGATCGCGCGTGGCGCTATCGTGGTGCCCGCCGGGCAGCGCCACGGCGCCGCGCTTTCTGCTCGATGGCGGGCAGGCACTGCCGTGATCCTCGCGCCCTTTGCCCGGCTCAAGATCGCGCTGGTGGCCGATGAGTTGACGCGCGCCTGCCTGGCGCCGGAATGCCAGGTGATCGATGTGCCGGCACTGGCCACGGCCTATGGCTTTCACCGCCTGCTCGCCGCCGCACGGCCCGACATGTTGCTGGTGGAAAGCACCTGGGCCGGATGGGCGCAGACCTGGCAATATCGCGTGGCCAGCTATCCCGACCATTGGTTGCGCTCCAACCGGCGGCTGCGCGTGCTGGTCCGCATCGCCCGCGACATGGGCATTCCCACGGTGTTCTGGAACAAGGAAGACGGGGTTCATTTCGACCGTTTCATCGCCAGTGCGCGGCTGTTCGATCATGTCTTTACCGTCGATGCCAACTGCCTGGCGCGCTATCGTTCGGTGATGGGCGCGGGTGCTTCGGTCCATGTCCTGCCGTTTCCGGTGCAGCCGGCCTATCACCGCTTTACCGGGTTTGCCTTTGCCCGCCGCCAGGCCAATTTCGTCGGCAGCTATTCCACCCATGTGCACCCGGCGCGCCGCGCCTGGCAGGACATGGTCTTTGCCGCTGCGGTCAACAGTGGCCTGGGGCTGACGGTCTATGACCGCAATTCGGCGCGGCCATCGCCGATCTATCGCTATCCCGCCAGCGCCGGTTTGACCGTGCATCCGGCCGTGGCGCATGCCGAAACCGCGCGCATCTACAAGGAAAACCTGGTCTCGCTCAACGTCAACACGGTGACGGATTCGGCCACGATGTTCTCGCGCCGGCTGGTGGAGATCCTGGCCTGTGGCGGCATTGCCGTTACGTCTGCCGCACGATCGGTGGACACGCTGTTTGCCCGGTACTGCCACGTGGTGCGCGATGGCGCGCAGGCGCAAGACCTGTTTGCCCGGTTGCGCCACGGCCCGCAGCGCGATGACCTGGAACGCGCCCGCGCCGGCGCGGCGCATGTCGCCGCGCACCACACCTGGGACCGCCGCCTGGCCGAAGTGGCGGCGGTGGCCGGGGTCTGATCCTGCAACGCCAGCGGCAAACGGCCGGCGGAATGGCTCCATATCGAACAGGCTTTGCCAGGCGGGCGAGCGGCCCGGTTCCCATCGCACTGGCGCGTTGCCGCGCCGCGCGATCTGCCAGACGCTGCCATGTGATCGCCCCCGAGAAATAGGGCGTTTACTGCCTGCGAAACGGTTGTTTCCGCGCTGGTGACACGGCGCGATCGCGATCACCCATCATCCGGTTGGCACGACCATGATGGAGCGGAGACGCACGGTGCACGAAGGCAGCGAAAGCCGCAATGCCCGGATTGCCACAAGCGCTGGCGGGCGTGGCCATGCGGCAGACGGGGGATGGGCGAGCTTTGCCGGCAAGCGCATCTTGCTGTTGCAGGGTCCAGTCGGGCCGTTCTTTTCCCGTCTCGCGCGCGATCTGCGCCGCGCCGGGGCCCAAGTGTGGAAAGTGAACTTCCATGCCGGGGATCAGATGTTTTTTCCCGGCGGCCACACCTGGCGCGGGCCGATGGCGGCATGGCCGGCCTGGCTGGAGCGGCACCTGGCCGCCTGGCAGATCGATTGCGTGATGCTGTTCGGTGATTGCCGCCCGGTGCACCAGGCCGCGCGCACGGTGTGCCAGCGCCACGGCGTGCCCGTGGGCGTGTTCGAGGAAGGCTATCTGCGGCCCAACCATCTCACGTTCGAATGGGGTGGGGTCAACGCCAACAGCACCCTGCCCCGTGATGCCCAGGCGCTGGTTGGCGCGACGCCAGCCGGGCCGTCCTGGCCAAGGCCGCAAGGCACGGCGCCGGTGGTGCCGGTCCCGCCCACGTTCTGGCGCATGGCGCTGTGGGCCATGCTCTATTTCGCGGCCGGGGCGCTCTTTGCCT
Source organism: Novosphingobium sp. SG754 (assembly GCF_013149315.1). Lineage (NCBI taxonomy): Bacteria > Pseudomonadati > Pseudomonadota > Alphaproteobacteria > Sphingomonadales > Sphingomonadaceae > Novosphingobium > Novosphingobium sp. SG754. The sequence goes on from NZ_JABGCC010000005.1 coordinate 8,418, forward strand.
GGCGCTTTCCCCACTATATCCACCATCGCCCGCTCGAACTCGTGCAGGCGCTGCCCTGGCTGCGCTCTGCCTGGCGCAAGCCGCTGCGCGCCCGGGCGCAGCGCGCGCTGCTGCCACGGCTGACCGGGGCCGAGAGCGGGCGCTGGTTCCTGTTGCCCTTGCAGGTGCACAACGATTCGCAGGTGCTGCACCATGCCGATACCGGCGGCGTGGCCGGGTTCATCGCGTCCACCATTGCCTCGTTCGCACGCCATGCGCCGCCCGATTGCCTGCTGGTGATCAAGCACCATCCGATGGATCGAGGGTATCGCGACTATCGCGCTCTCGTGGCAGGCGAGGCAGAGCGGCATGGTTGCGCCGAACGGGTGCTCTGCCTGCACGATCAGCCCACCCTGCTGCTGTTGCAGCATTGCCGGGGGGTGATCACCATCAACAGCACCGTGGGGTTGAGCGCACTGGGCGCGGGGCGCGCGACCAAAACCGTGGGCCGCGCCTTTTACGACATGCCGGGGTTGACCTATCAGGGCCCGCTGCACCGGTTCTGGCACGAAGCACCGCAGGCGGCGCCGAACCGCGCCTTGTGGCTGGCGCTGGAACGCACGATCATGACGCGGGCGCTGCTCAACGGCAGCTTTTACCGCCGCGTGGTGCGCGGCAGCGCCACTGGCCTCGCCATGGCGCCCCCACCGATTCCCACGCATATGCCAGGCAGCCCGGCGGCTTGGGCGCCCGTGCCGCTTACAGGCTCCAGTACTGCACCCCAGCCGGCAGCGCTTGTGGCGTAAGCGCGGATTTCACGTCGATCAACACCCCGCCGGGGCGAAGCATCGCGGCAATCGCCGCGCCGCCCAGCGCCGCATATTCGCGGTGCGACACGGCATAGATCACCGCGTCGAGATCGGCAAAATCATCGAGCGAACTGAGCGTGATGCCAAATTCGTGCGCCGCTGCGGCCGGCTCTGCCAGGGGATCGTGCACCAGCGGGGCGATGCCGAAATCGGCCAGCTCGCGCCAGATATCCTCCACCTTGGAATTGCGGATATCGGGCACGTTCTCCTTGAACGTCAGCCCGAGGATGCCAACCCGCGCCGACTTGAGCGCGCATCCCGCCCCGGCCAGCATCTTGACCGTGCGCTGCGCGATATAGGCGCCCATGCCATCGTTGATGCGCCGCCCCGCCAGGATCACCTGCGGGTGATAGCCCAGCTGTTCGGCCTTGGCCGTGAGGTAATAGGGATCGACGCCGATGCAGTGGCCGCCGACCAGGCCGGGATAGAAGCGCAGGAAATTCCACTTGGTGCCAGCGGCCGCCAGCACTTCGCTGGTGCGGATGCCGACCAGATCGCAGATCTTGGAAATCTCGTTCATCAGGGCGATGTTGATATCGCGCTGGGTGTTCTCGATCACCTTGGCGGCTTCGGCCACCTTGATCGAGCTGGCCTTGTGAATGCCCGCTTCCACCACCGCGCCATAGAGATCGGCGAGCAGGTCCAGCGTTTCGGCGTCTTCGCCGGCCACGACCTTGACGATCTTTTCGAACGGATGCTCCTTGTCGCCCGGATTGATCCGCTCGGGGCTGTACCCCAGCTTGAAATCGACGCCGGCCTTCAGGCCCGAAACCCGCTCGATCGTGGGGGCGCAGACTTCCTCGGTGGCGCCGGGATAGACGGTCGATTCGAACACGATCACGGTGCCCGGACGGATCACCTTGCCCAGCGTTTCGCAGGCCATGCGCACCGGGGTGAAATCGGGGCGGCGGCTTTCGTCCACCGGCGTGGGCACAGTCACGATGATCACCGGGCAATCCGCCAGCGCCGCGGCATCGTCGGTCACCACCAGCGTGGATGCAGCCAGATCCTCGGCCGAAACCTCGCCAGTATAGTCATGATGGGCGCGCAAGGTGGCGATGCGATGGGCGCTGACGTCAAAACCCACCACGGCAAACTTGCGGGCAAAGGCAATCGCCAGGGGCAGGCCCACATAACCCAGCCCGACCACACCGATCCTGGGACCGCCCGTCTGCGAAAACACCCCGTTGCCCTGCACGCCTGTTCCATTCCTGCTGATGCCAATTGCCTTTGGCCATAATCCCATGGCGTTACCAATCCGCAAATGGCCCCTGCCCTACCCAAAGGACAGCAAAGCGCGCGTTCACCCCGTGCAACGGTGGGCCTTCCCCTGTCCGCGCTCTTTGACTAAGGGCACGATTAAACCGCTTTCATCCCGTCCCGCCACAACGGAGTCGCCCGATGTCCGACCTTGCCACGCTCGAAGCCCCCGTCACCAATCCGACGGTGCGCACCGACTGGAGCCGCGAGGAAATCGCCGCATTGTTCGACCTGCCGTTTACCGAGCTGGTGTTCCGCGCCGCCGCCGTGCACCGCGACCATCACCGCGCCGGTGAAGTGCAGCTGTGCACGCTGCTGTCCATCAAGACCGGCGGCTGCCCGGAAGATTGCGGCTATTGCTCGCAAAGCGTCAAGGCCGATAGCGGCGTAGCGGCGAGCAAGCTGATGGACGTGCAAGCCGTGCTGCAATCGGCCGCCCAAGCGCGCGATGCCGGGTCCAAGCGGTTCTGCATGGGCGCGGCCTGGCGCAACCCCAAGGACCGCGACATGGACGCCATCGTGCAGATGGTGAAGGGCGTGCGCGACATGGGGCTCGAAACCTGCATGACGCTGGGCATGCTGACCCCCGATCAGGCTGGCAAGCTGGCCGAGGCGGGCCTGGATTACTACAATCACAACATCGACACCTCGCCCGAACGCTATAACGAGGTGATCACCACCCGCACGTTCCAGGACCGCCTCGATACCCTGAGCGTGGTGCGCGAGGCGGGGATCAACGTCTGTTCGGGCGGCATTGTCGGCATGGGCGAAACCCGCGCCGATCGCGTGGGCTTCGTCCACGCCCTGGCCACGTTGGAACAGCACCCGGAAAGCGTGCCGGTCAACGCGCTGGTGCCGGTCAAGGGCACCGTGCTGGGCGACATGCTAGCCGATACGCCGCTGGCCAAGATCGACGACATCGAATTCGTGCGCACCGTTGCGGTGGCGCGCATCACCATGCCGCTGTCGATGGTGCGCCTGTCGGCCGGCCGCGAGAGCATGAGCGAGGCGACCCAGGCGCTGTGCTTCCTGGCTGGTGCAAACTCGATCTTCACCGGCGACAAGCTGCTGACCGCGCCCAATGCCGGCGATGATAGCGACGCGGCGATGTTTGCGCGCCTGGGCCTCAAGCCCATGGAAGGCGAAGAGCCGCTGCGCGCGATGAAGGCCGTTGGCGGCTGTTCGGGCGGCTGCGCGGCCTGATCGCGTGGACAGCGTGAACGCCACGGATTTGTGGCAGGCCCAGTCCGCCGATCTGGCGGGGTTGCAGGCGCGCGCGCGCCTGCGCACGCTGACCCCGCGCGCTGGCGTGGATTTCGCCAGCAACGATTACCTGGGGCTGGCGCAAGCCCCGCGCCTGCGCGCCGCCGTGGCCGATGCCTTGGCACGCGGCGTAGCGGTGGGATCGGGCGGATCGCGCCTGCTGCGCGGCAACGATCCTGAGCACCAGGCGCTGGAGGCAGAAGCCGCCGCCTTTTTCGGCTGCGAAAGCACGCTGTGGTTCAGCGCCGGCTATGCCGGCAACGTGGCGTTGATTGCCACCCTGCCCCAGCGCGATGACCTGGTGATCGTGGACGAACTGATCCACGCCTCGGTTCATGAGGGCTTGCGCTTGACGCGCGCGCAGACCGCCATGGCCGCGCACAATGATGCCGATGCGTTTGAAAGCTTGGCGCGCGATTGGCGCGCGGCTGGCCATAAGGGCCGGCTGTGGCTGTGCGTCGAAAGTCTCTATTCGATGGACGGTGACCGCGCCCCGCTGGATGATCTTGCCACCGTGGCGCAGCGCCATGGCGCGATCCTGGTGATCGACGAGGCGCACGCCACCGGCGTATTCGGCCCCGATGGGCGTGGCCTGGCCGCGCATCTTGACGGGCGCGCCGATGTTATCGTGCTGCGCACCTGCGGCAAGGCCCTGGGCTGCGAAGGAGCGCTGGTGTGCGGCCCGCACGTGGTGCGCGATTTCCTGGTGAACCGGGGCCGCCCATTCATCTTTTCCACCGCGCCCAGCCCGCTGATGGCCAGCGCCGTGCGCGAGGCCTTGCGCATCTGCGCCGACGAGCCCGAGCGCCGCGCCGCGCTTTCCGCGCTGATCGACCATGCCGCGCGCCGGCTCGGCCCGCTGGGGGCTAGCGTCAGTGGCAGCCAGGTCATGCCGCTGATCCTGGGCGATGACGCACGCACCATGGCTGTGGCCGCACGGCTGCAGGCCGCCGGGTTCGATGTGCGCGGCATTCGCCCGCCCACTGTGCCGGCCGGCACCAGCCGCCTGCGCATATCCCTGACGCTCAATGCCGCCCCGGCCGATGTCGATGCGCTGGCCGCCATGCTTGAGGAGATCCTGTAATGCCCCGTTATGTCGTGACCGGAACCGATACCGGCATCGGCAAGACCGTGTTCAGTGCCGCCCTCGCCGGCGCCCTGCGCGCGCATTACTGGAAGCCGGTGCAATCCGGCCTGGATGACGGGGCAGACCGCGATGCCGTGGCCGCGCTGGCACAATTGCCGCCCGAACTGATCCTGCCCGAAGCCTATCGGCTGACGCAGCCGCTTTCGCCCCACCGCGCGGCAGAGCTGGACGGACTGCAGATCGATCCGGCGCGGCTTTCGCCGCCCGATCATGAACGCCTGGTGGTGGAAGGCGCCGGCGGCGCGCTGGTGCCGATCACGCGCGGCACGCTCTATGCCGATCTGTTTGCCTGGTGGAACCTGCCGGTGATCGTGGTGGCGCGCACGGCGCTGGGCACGATCAACCACAGCCTGCTGACGCTCGAAGCCCTGCGCGCGCGCGGCGTGCCGATCCACGGCATCGCCTTCGTCGGCGCCGAGAACGCAGATAACGAACAGACCATCGCCGCGATGGGCAAGGTGCGCCGCCTGGGCCGGCTCGACCCGCTCGATCCGCTTACCCCGGAAACCCTGGCCGCCGCCTTTGCCCGCGGCTTTGCGCTGGAGGATTTCGCATGACCGGCTCGCCCGTCTGGCATCCGTTCTGGCAGCACGGGCTGGGACTGCCCATTCCCAAGGTGGCACGCGGCGAAGGGGCGGCGCTGATCCTGGAAGACGGCAGCCGCGTGATCGATGCGATCTCGTCGTGGTGGGTGACCACGCATGGCCACAACAACCCGCGCATCATGGCCGCAATCCGCGCCCAGACCGAGCGGCTCGACCAGGTGATCTTTGCCGGGTGGACACACCAGCCCGCCGAAGACGTGGCGCGCGGCCTTGTCGCCATGCTGCCCGAGGCGCTGACCCGCGTGTTCTTTTCCGACAGCGGCAGCACGTGCGTGGAAGTGGCGCTGAAAATGGCGCTGGGCTTCTGGGCCAACCGTGGCGAAGCGCGCCACCGCATCCTGGTGATGGAGCATTCCTATCACGGCGATACCATCGGCACGATGTCGGTGGGGGAACGCGGGGTTTATAACGCGGCCTATGCGCCGTTGCTGTTCGATGTGGGCACGATCCCCTTTCCAATCGGCGATGGCGCCAACACGATCGAAGCCCTGGAAGCCGCGTGCCGCGAAAACCCGGCTGCGCTGATCGTGGAGCCGCTGGTGCTCGGCGCGGGCGGCATGCTGTTCTATCCGCCCGCCGTGCTGGCCGCGATGGCCGAGGTGTGCCGCCGCCATGGCGTGCTGTTCATTGCCGACGAGGTGATGACCGGGTTTGGCCGCACTGGCACGATGCTGGCGTGCAACCAGGCCGGCGTGGTGCCCGATATCCTGTGCCTGGCCAAGGGCCTGACCGGCGGATCGATGCCGCTGGCGGTCACCGTGGCGCAAGAGCCGATCTTTGCCGCGCACTGGTCAACCGACCGGGCCAAGCTGTTCTACCACTCGTCCAGCTACACCGCGAACCCGATCGCCTGCGCAGCGGCGGTGGAAAACCTGGCGATGTGGCGTGAAGAGCCGGTGCAGGCGCGCATCGATGCCCTGGGGCAGAACCAGCAGGCCCTGCTCGATCGCCTGGCCGCGCTGCCCGGCGCGCAACATCCCCGCCGCTGCGGCACGATCATCGCCGTGGATTTCGCCACGCCCGATGGCGGCTATCTTTCCGCCCTGGCGCCACACCTGATGGCCTTTGCCCGCGATCACGGCGTGCTGCTGCGCCCTCTGGGCAATACCGTCTATGTCCTGCCGCCCTATTGCATCAGCGCGGCAGACCTGGCGCGCGTGGGCGATGTGGTGGAGGAAGGGCTGGCCGCCCTGCCGCGCCCCGAGCGCCCCATCTAGCCAGGCGTTGAAATCAATAGAGGTGGCGCGTCGATGCACCCATGAACGGGAAACGCACGACGCGGCCGGTGGCCAGCGATGACTTGAACAGGATGCGGGCCTTGTCGGCATCCTCGATCGTCACGAACACCAGATGCGTGCCGCCAGACTTGAGCGGCTCGATCGAACTGATGCGCAGGGCATTGGCCTTGCACCGCTTGGCGGCATCGCCCTCGTCGATCGACAGGTTGAGCGCGCGCGTGGTGGTGATGGTTGTCATGGGAAAACCTCGTGCAGGGGGGAGGCGGGGGGCGCCGGTTGATCACTCGCCCGTGCGTGGTGCACAGGCGGAAGGAAGCGGGGCCGAAAAATGGGTGACGTGCTGTCCCGTCAGCCTGCCTCAGGCGGCAGCGGCTGACCCGGCCGCAGGCAGCGTGCACCATTCCGGATAGGCTGCCACGCCCAGCTTCTGGCGCAGCCGCGCAATGCGGGTTTCATAATGCCGCACGAGATCATAGCGGCTGCCGGCGCGATGGTCCTGCCGCGTCTGGGCATCCATCACCGCAACCTGATGCTGAAAAAGAAGATGATTGAGGTCCACGGCCGTTCTCCTGCCAGATGCGGGAGCACGATGGTCTCTCAGGCGCCGATTGCATCCAAGATTTTGCATCATGACGGGGGGCGATGCGCAGCCTATGCAGAATTTCTACAAAAAAATCAAGTGAAAATTTCAAAATTCAGCAATGATATAATTCAAAGTCAATTTGCATAATATCATTCACTCCCTCGCCATTTCAGAATTATAAATACCTATTACAGATAATATTCAGTGGTAATTTATTCGCGATGGCAGATTTTACTTTCCTCCCAACTGCACGCACTGCCTGAAAAACCGCATCGGCCTTGCCGGCAACAGCAAAGCCGGTGCCCGTTCCCCCGCCGTGATCATCACCTGATCCAGCGGCACCGCATCAGCGGACGCGCCAGCGGGGAAAGCCTGGACAAGGCAGCGGCCATGCCGGGGCCTGAACGCGGCAGGAACCGGAACCGGTCTCGCGCCCGAGGCCGCAAGCCATGCCGGGCGGCCAAAGCGGTAGCGCCGGGCAGGATGGATCACCTGAAGGTCCACCGCGCCGGCATATTGGCCCAGCACCAGTGGCTTGCCCTGTTCGAACAAGATGCCAGGCCGCCCACCCAACAGGCGCGCTGCCGCCACCTGCGCCGGGCGCGCGCCGGCATCAAGGTCGGTCACCGTAGCCTGATCGATCGTCAAGGGATCGATACCGGTCATGCGTTTGAGCCGCGCCGCCATCCAGTCAATCTTGGGATTGCCTTCGCCGGTCTCGTCGATGGCGGCTTCGGCGACATGGCTATGCCCGACATAGATCAACACCTTCTGGCTCGGAAAGCGTGCCATCAATGCCGCCAGATTTTCGGCCTGAGCCTGTTCACGCGCCACGATGTTGGCCTGCCGATCCGCAGGATGGGCGGCGGCAGATTGTTCCTCGGTCTGCTCATAGGCGGCAGGGGCATACCCCATGGCGAGCGCGGCGCGGACGAACCGCGCATAGACTGGGTCAAGGGTGTAAAAGCCGGTTCCACGGCGGACAAAGCCATCGTGCCTGAGCCGCGCCATGATCTTTCCAGCCGGGTCGTTGTAGAACGCCTCCGCCGCCAGGACGCCATAGCCCAAGGGGCGCAGGGCGCGGGCAACCTGCAAGGCGAACATGCGATCGCGCGGGCTGATATGCGCTTCGTTCAGGATGACGATGCGAGTATCTTTCGCCCGCTTGACGATTTCGGCAATCGCATCGTGGGCAACCGCCTGCTGAACGCGCGCGATCCAGTCGCGCTGGATAAATGGGGCTGAATGCGCCCGATCCAGCGTTGCCAAGTCGAGTTCGCCAGTCACCATGACGCTTTCTTGCTGCCACATCTGATAGGCATATTCGTCTTTCACCCGCCCCTGCGGATCGAACGCCAGCTTGGCCAGCTTGTCGCGCGCCGTAAGGTAATGCCCCTGGTCGAGCAGGGACATGGCCGCGTCGACCTGGGGCGGTGGCCCGGACGATTGCGCCATGGCCGGCGCGGCGATGAGCAGAGCCAGCGGGACGAGAGCTTTCATCGGTAGCGCTTCCCTCGACAGCAGAGACCTGCCCGGTTGTGGCATGGGCGGCTGGCGCTGCCAACCGCGGCACGGGGGTTTCGGAGCACGGCTCCGCTACGCATTTCCCCCTAATAGCCAATATGTTCCTGGCAAAGAAGACTGCGCCGGCGTCAACCGCGTCTGGAGCGGCTATGTTAAACGATTGCGGCAAGACTGTGCCTCTCGGGCGGCGAATCCCTGCCGCCTGTTGCTGGCAACGTGCAGGACGGCCGCTGATGGCGCTTATTAAGAACACCCGGTTTCGCCAGTCGCTGCTGGTCACGGCCGGCATTGTGGCTGCCCCTGCCCTGGCGGCGACGGTGATCATCACCACGGGCAAGGCCACCTCTCCGACGAGTGCCACGCCAAGCACGGCGCCCGTGACACTTGCTGCCAGCACCGGCAGCGTGGTCCCTGCGCCTACCACGGCAAGCGCGGCCAAGGCAGCAGCGCCTGCCGTGGGCGTGTCCCTGCTGCTGGGTGCGCAAACCCATTTCAGCCAGGGCTGGCCAGCCGGGGTGGGCGATCTGGCGGCACAGGCGCAAGCGCCGCTGTTGCGCGATTCGCTGCCCTGGGCGGCGGGGGAGACGGCCAAGGGGCGCTATGCGCTGGACAGCGCGGCGGCGCAGAACCTGATGGCGGCGTGCCAGGCCGGGCGGCGCCTGATCCTGACGGAAATTCCCGCCAACCCGCTGTATGACAACGGCCTGTGGGTCTCTTCCGAACAGGGCCGCGCGGCGTTTGCCGCCTATCTGGGCGCGCTGAAGGACAAGTTCGGCAGCTGCCTGGCCGCGATCGAGCTGGGCAACGAGATCAACGGCAGCCGCGCCATGGTCTTTGCCGCTGGGATCGACAGCGTGGCCGCCTATGTGCGGATTGCCGCAGCGGCCCATGCGCGGCTGGGCGGCAACCCGGCGCTGCTGGGTGGATCGACCAACATGATCGGCACGGGCTTCCTGCGCCCGCTGTTTGCCGCCGGGCTGCTGACCCAGGTGGATGGCCTTGCCGTGCATCCCTATCGCAACCGCGCCGAAGGGGTGGACGTGGAACTGGCGCAACTGACCGCCGCCATGGACGGCGCCGGGCAGCGCGTGCCGGTCTGGGCCACCGAATTTGGCCTCGCCGCCAGCGACCAGGCCACGGCGGCAGGCGAGCTGGTCAAGCAGGCCACGATGCTGGCCGCCAATGGCGTGGGCCAGGCAAGCTGGTATGCCCTGATCGACCAGGGCGGGTTTCCCACCATGGGGCTGTTTGCCGGCACCGCGATCAAGGACCAGGGCCGCGCGTTCCGCTTTCTGCAGACCAGCGTTCTGCCCAAGGGGCGTTCGGTGCGGCTGGATCTGGGCGATCCGCTGCTGTTCGCCTATCGCCTGGGCAGCGATACCACGGTGATCTGGGGCGCCCCGCGCGGGCTGGTACTGGGCAGCGGCACGCGGGCCTATGGCCCCACGGGGCAGGCGCTGGCCACGCCGATGATCGGCGATCAGCCGATCGTGCTGGTCGGCACGGGCTATACGCTGGGCGCCTCGGCCGTGGTGGCCGATACCCTGCTGGGCTGGGGCACGCCGGCCTGGCGCTATTTCGTGCGCAACCGCGCGGGCAGCGACACCGCGCTCGATTGGCTGGACGATACCTGGACCGGCTATTTCGGCAACAAGTTCAGCAAGCCGCTGCGCATCAACGCCACCAGCGCCGCGCCGGCCGGCGATGCCGCTGCGCCATTGCGTGCAGTGTGGCGCTATACCGCGCCGGGAGCCCAGGCGCTGGACCTGCGCGGCTGCTTTGCCAAGGCGCCGGGCGGGGACGGGGTCGACCTCACCGTGCTGCGCAACGGCAAGGCGCTGTGGCAGGGCGTGCTGACCACTGGCCTGCAACCCGGCCCGGTGCCGGTGGACCTGGCGAAGGGGGATCGGCTCGACATCGTTGCCGGGCCGAACCAGGCCTTTGGCAGCGACGCGTTCTTCTATCGCGTGGTGCTGTTTCGCCGCAGCCAGAGCGCGGCGGTAGCCTGCCCCAATTGATCAGGGTGTCGTTGTGGGCGCTGGCGCTGGCGCAGGCGTCGGCGCGGGCGTCTGGTTCGCCACGCGCCGCGCGGTGATCACTTTCACCGGCTGGGCCAGCATCTGCCCGCGCATCGCGCCTTCGCCCATCGTCGGCGAAATCGGCATGTCCCAGATCTTGCGCACCACATCCATGCCCGCAACCACGTGGCCGAACGCAGCATAGCCCAGCTGCCGATCGGGATCGGCATTGGCCGGATCGGCATCCAGGCCGGGCATGTCTGACAGCAGGATGGAAAAATCCGACGTGGCCGTGCCCGGCGCCAGCCGCGCCAGCGACAGCGTGCCGGCCTTGTGCAGGATACCGGTCTGGCTGGTCGATTCATGGGCCACCGGCTTGAACAGCTTGGCCGCATCGCGGATGCCGCCCTGCAGCAGGCCATTGGGCTGCTGCCCCCATGGGAGGTGCATGGCGCGATAGAACGTCATCCCGTCATAGCGCTTGGCATCGACGTAATGCAGGAAGTTGCCCACGCTGATCGGGGCATGCTTGCCATCGAGTTCGACCACGATGGTGCCTTGGTCGGTCACCAGGGCCACGGTCGCGACATCGGGCACCGGCGCCGGGGCGGGTGCAACCCTGGCCGGGCCGGCCTTGCGTGCGGGGGCGGCGAGGGCAGCAGAGGCACAGGCGAGATTTGCGGCGGCAAGCGCCATCACGGCGAATCGGATCTTCATCCCGGCATCCTGCCCGATCAGGGCCGGGCCGGTAAATGGCCCGATGCACAGCATGGTTAACGCCGCGATAGCAACGATCCACAGGGGTATGGTTACCGATCCGTGAAGGCCCGCGCTCTAGTTTTCCGGCGATTGCCGCAAACCGCCGGAGCCAGCCGCCATGCTTCGTTTCAATATCTCTGCCAAGCTGATGTCAGCCTTTGCCGTGCTGCTGGCGGTGATGGCCGCGATCAGCGTCGTGGGCGTCAACCGCATTGGCGAGGTGAACGCGATCGCCACCGAAATGCGCGAGCGCTGGCTGCCGGCCTCGCAATCGCTGGGCGACCTGCACAGCTATCTCTCGCAATACCGCATCAAGCAGGCCGAGGTGGTCTATACCCCCGGGCCGCGCTCGGCCAAGCTGGCGCGCAACGCGCAAGTGGTAATCGACAAGACCATTGCCGATTACCGCAGCGATATCGCCACGCCGCAGCAAAAGGCGCTGCTCAACCAGTTCGAGAAGGGCTGGCGCGATTTCACCGCCGATACCGATCGCCTGATCACCGTGGCGCAAAGCGATCCTGCCGCCGCCCATGCCGCGCTTAATGCCGAATCGCTCGATCACTATTACGCGCTGGAAGACCTGGTGCTGCAGCTGATCGACCTCAACGCCAAGGGCGCCGGGGCGATTTCGGAACAGAGCGCAACGATCTACACCTCGGCCCAGCGCTTCATGGTGGGGGCCGCCGTCGCTGCGCTGGTGGTGGCGGTATTCATGCTGGTGGTGCTGATGGCCACGGTGGCGCGCCCAGTGAAGCGGATGAGCGCGGCCGTCGATCGCCTGGCCGCCGGCGATATCACGATCGACGTGCCGGGCCTGGCCCGCGCAGACGAACTGGGCCAGTTGGCCCGCGCGCTCGACGGGTTCAAGGCGCTGTTCGCCCGCGATGTGCAGCGCGCGCGCGAAGAGCAGGCCCGCGCCGAAGAAGCCAACGTCACCATTGGCGCGATCGGCGGCGGCCTTGCTGCCTTGGCGCAGGGAGACCTGACCCACCGCGTGGCGGAAAATGGCCATGGCGCGATGGGCAAGCTGCACCTGGATTACAACGCCGCGCTGGGTGAAATGAGCCAGGTGCTGGGCCGCATCGTGGCCGGCTGCCGCACGATCAAGCTGGGCATCGACGAGATCGCCGCCGCCTCCTCAGACCTCTCGGCCCGATCGGAACAGCAGGCCAATGCCCTGGCGCAGACCGCGCGCACGCTCAACGAATTTACCGGCACGGTAAAGATCACGGCCGACAACGCGCGGCAGACCAGCGGCCGCCTGCGCGTGGCGCGCGATACCGCAGGCCAGGTGGAAACCATTGCTCACGATGCGGTGGGGGCCATGCGATCGATCGAGGACAGCTCGCGCCAGATGGCCGAGATCATTGCCGTGATCGACGGCATCGCGTTCCAGACCAACCTGCTCGCGCTCAACGCCGGGGTAGAGGCGGCGCGCGCCGGGGATGCCGGCAAGGGCTTTGCCGTGGTGGCATCGGAAGTGCGCGCCCTGGCCCAGCGCAGCGCCGACGCGGCCAAAGATATCAAGACCCTGATCACCACGAGTTCACAGCAGATCGCCGGTGGCGTGGCCCTGGTCGAAGGCAGTGGCGAAGCGCTGCGCCAGATCGTGGGCGAAGTGAACGCGGTCTCGGGCCTGGTCGAGGAGATTGCCGAAGCGGCCGAAAAGCAGGCCGACGGCATCGGCGAAATCTCGCGCATGGTGTCAGACATGGATTCGTTCACCCAGCGCAATGCAGCGATGGTGGAGGAAAGCACCGCCAGCACGCACACCCTGTCGAGCGAGACCGACAGCCTGATGGAACAGCTGGGCCGCTTTCGTCTGGCCGGTGGCGATGCCACGCCCGTGGCCGCGCCGCGCGTGGTGCCTATGCCGCCGGCCGCACCAGCGCCAGTTGTCGTGCGCCCGGCCTCACTCGCTCTCGCGACGCTGCCATCGGAAGAACCGGCCGCCCCGCCCGCGCGTCCGGCACCCGGCCGGGGGGCGGCCGCAGGCAACCTGGCGGTGGATGACTGGAGCGAGTTCTGACGCGCAGCCTGCGTAATTGTCCGCAGGGGCGGCGCATGGCGATGCTAACCCCGCGCCGGGGATAACGGCAGCGTTGCGGAGGCGAGGCGAATCCTTGCGGCTGCAACGCCCCTTGTTTCGTCACCCCTGTTCGACAACGAAGGACACCCCCGATGCATCATTCCCGTGTGCGCGCCGCGGCCCTTGCCGTTGCCTGTTTCGCTGCCGGCCTGGCCGGCGCCGCCCATGCGCAAAGCGCCGACTGGTATCGCCAGGTCACCCGCATCATCGCCTCCAAGCAGACCTATCCGCCCACCGCACAGATGCGCGGCGAGGAAGGCACCGCCAAGGTGAAGGTCTATATCAGCGCGGTGGGCGCGATCGAGAAAACCGAATTGGTCGGCGGCTCTGGCTCGGCCACGCTTGATCGCGAGGCGCTGGCCCTGCCGCGCCGCGCCGGCAACCTGCCGGCCCCTCCCGGCGGGCCGACCACGCTGACCGTGCCCATCACCTGGCGGCTGATGTAATGCTGAACGAGAGGCTTGCCCTTAAGGGCGAGCCTCTCGTCAACACCAGCAATCGGGATCAGAGCCCGGCTTCTACCGCCACGCGGATGGCATCAGCGCTGGTGCGCACACCCAGGGTGCGGATCACGGACGAGCGGTGCATCTTCACCGTCCGTTCCGACAGGCCGAGTTCGTAGGCGATCTGCTTGTTGAGCTTGCCGGCGGCCATGTGCACCAGGATCTCACGCTGGCGTGGCGAGAGCAGCGCCACGGCATCGCGCGCGGCCTGGGCGCGGGCAGCGCCAGCCGTGTTGCCGGCCTCAAGATCGGCTGCCTTGCTGACATCCACTTGAGAACCAAGGAAATATTCCAGTTCCCCCTGGGCGTCGAAGATCGGCGCGACCATCACGGCATTGCGGAACGGCGTGCCGTCCTTCTTGTAGTTGATGATCTCGACCAAGACCGGCCGGCCTTCGCGGATGCCGGCGCGCAGCTCTGCGGTCAGGTCAGGCTCGGTGCCTGGCCCACGCAAGAAGCGGCAGTTGCGGCCGATGATCTCGTCCCGCTCATAGCCGGTCAGTGCTTCGAACGCGGCATTGCATTCCACGATCGGGTTATCAGGCAAGCGGGGGTTGCTGATGACCGCAGCGACCGGGCTTGCCGTTATCATCTCGGATATCAGCATGTTTCCTCATGTGGCACGGCGCGCGCTTCGCTCCAGTGTCCTTTCGGCCATGTTGTAGCGGCCGGCTGCCAACTGCAAGTCCGAAGTGCATGCCCGGTCTTGCTCTGATGCGCATCTGCGCGCAGCCTCCCCGGGCCGGAGAATTCCGCCATGAACCTGATGACTCTCGATTTCGCCTCCGCGCAAGACAGCCACGACGGTTGCGATGACGCCAGCCACAACCACGCTGCCCACGACAGAAGCGCACACCAGCATGCCCCGGCGGCCAAGCCTGCCGTGCCCGAGCCGGTGCAGGAAGCGATCCGCACGCTGCTGCGGTTTGCTGGCGAAGATCCCAGCCGCGAAGGCCTGATCGATACGCCGGCGCGCGTTGGCCGTGCCTGGCTGGAATATTGCCAGGGCTATCGCGAAGATCCCAGCGTGCACCTGACCCGCACGTTCGAGGAAGTGGGCGGCTATGACGAGATCGTGTTGCTGCGCGACATTCCGTTCCAGTCGCACTGCGAACACCACATGGCGCCGATCACCGGCAAGGCCTCGATCGCCTACCTGCCCAACAACCGCGTGGTCGGCATTTCCAAGCTGGCGCGCGTGCTTCACGGCTATGCCCGCCGCCTTCAGGTGCAGGAGCGCCTGACCGCCGAAGTGGCGCAGTGCATCTGGGACCATTTGCAGCCCCAGGGCGTGGCCGTGGTGATCGAGGCGCAGCACGGCTGCATGACCGGGCGCGGCGTGTGCACGCCAGGCGTGGGCATGGTCACCAGCCGCATGCTCGGTTGCTTCCTGCAAGACGCCAGCTCGCGCCGCGAGGTGATGTCGCTGATGGGCCGCGGCTGACGCGGACGGGAGGGGACATTGCATTTCGGGATCATCGGGGCGGGGCTTGCTGGCCTGACCTGCGCTGACCGGCTGGTGGGGGCCGGCCACGTGGTCAGTGCGTTTGACAAAGGGCGCGGGCCGGGCGGGCGCATGTCCACCCGGCGGATCGATACGCCGCTGGGCCAGGCGCGGTTCGATCATGGCGCGCAGTTCTGCGCCGCCACCACGCCCGGCTTTGCCCGGCAGGTGGCGCAATGGGCAGAGCGCGGCGTGGCCGCGCCATGGCCGGACGCGGGCCCCGATGCCTATGTCGGCGTGCCGGGGATGAATGCCCTGGTGGCCGATCTGGCACAGCGTCACGACGTGACGTTCGAATGCCTGGTCAAGGGCCTGGTCCATGATGGCCGCCACTGGTGGCTGGTGCTCGAAGGCGAACGGCGCGGCCCGTTCGATGCCGTGGTCGTGGCCACGCCGGCCGAACAGGCCGCGCCGCTGCTCTCGCTTCACGCCTTTCCCATGGCCCGCGCCGCCGCCGGCAGTGCATCCCAGGCCTGCTGGACGGCGATGATGGCCTGGGCCGAACCCTTGCCGCTGGACTGGACGGTGTGGCGTGGCGATGGCCCGCTTGCCTGGGTGGCGCGCAATTCGGCCAAGCCGGGTCGGCCTGGCCCGGCCCAGGGCGCGCCCGATTGCTGGGTCATCCAGGCCAGCGCGGATTGGTCGCGCCAGCATCTCGAACAAACGCCGGAAGAGGTCATCGGCCAGATCGCCGATGCCTTTGCCGATCTGGCCGGGATTGCTCCGCCCGAGCCGCTGGTGGCGCGCGCGCATCGCTGGCGCTTTGCCCGGCCGGTGGGCGCGGGCAGCACCGCGCTGTGGGACGATATGCTGCGCCTGGGCGCCTGCGGCGACTGGCTGACCGAACCGACCGTGCAGGGCGCCTGGCTTTCGGGCGATGCGCTGGCGGGCCGCATCCTGGCGCGCAAGGCGGCCTGAACCGGCACGCAAAAAAGGGGGCGAACCAGGCTCGCCCCCTCTTGGTTTAGTAACCTTGCCCCCGCTTACTGCGGCAGCACCGGATGCTTGACGATCGGCGCCGGCTTGGGGAACTGCTGCGGCGGATTGGCCTTGAGCAGGGCCATCGCCTCGGCCACGGCGCGTTCCAGCTGCGGATCATGGCCCTGCCGGATCAGCGCCGGGTCCTGCTCCACCTCGACATCGGGCGGAATGCCGATCCCTTCCACTTCCCACTGACCGGTGGTGCCATAGATCGCCCAGCGCGGCGCGGTGACACTGCCGCCGTCGATCAGCTGGGGATAGCCGCCGATGCCGACCAGCCCGCCCCAGGTGCGCTTGCCCACCAATGGGCCGACGCCTTCCTTGTGGAACAGCCAGGGCAAGGCATCGCCGCCCGAGCCTGACATCTCGTTGATGATCATCACCTTGGGGCCAAAGATCGCCGCGGCCGGCTCGATCTGGTCAGCCCCTTCGCGGGTGTGGTTGATCATCTGCGGCGTGCGCTTGAGCTGATCGACTATATAGTCGGCGATCTGGCCGCCATGATTGAACCGCTCGTCGATCACCGCGCCCTGCTTGCCGACCTGGGCATAGTAATAGCGGTTGAAGTTGGCAAAGCCGCCAGCGGCCGTATCGGGCACATAGACATAGGCCAGCTTGCCGCCCGACAGCCGGTCAACCGTGCGGCGGTTGCCTTCCATCCAGCTGCGCAGGCGCAACGCGCCTTCATTGGCGATCGGCACCACGGTGACCTGGCGCGATCCCGCGCCCGCCGCCGTGCTCGCCACGGTCAGCACGGTCTGCTTGCCGGCCGTGCCATCCAGCGCGCGATCGATCTCGGTCTGGGTATCGACCGGGCGGCCGTTGACCGCCAGGATGAACTCCCCGGCGTGCACGTCAACACCGGGCTGGCTGAGCGGGGCGACCAGCTTGGGATTCCAGTTCTCGCCCGGCAGCACGCGGGCAATGCGCCAGCGTCCATCGACCGCCTCGTAATCGGCGCCGAGCAAGCCGCCGCGCGCGGTTTGCTGTTCGGGCAGGTCACCGCCGTTGATGAAGGTGTGGCCAACCGAGATGTGCCCGGTCATTTCCGCCAGCAGCACGTTGAGATCCTGCCGCGCGGCCAGGCCGGGCAGGAAGCGGGCATAGAGCCCCTCGGCCCGCGCCAGATCGAGCCCATGGTGATTGGGATCGTAGAGGAAGTCGCGCTCGATCCGCCACACCTCGTGATAAATCTGCTTCCATTCCGCCTGGGGATCGACCCATACGCGCACATCGTCGAACTTGATCGGCTTGGCGCTTTCGCCGTCCTTCACTTCCTTGTCGGCATCGGCCACCAGCCAGGTGCCGCTGCGCTGCAGCAGCATCTTGCTGCCATCTGCCGAAAGGGAGAAGGTATTGGCGACAACGCCTTGCGCCAGTTCCTTGTTCTTGCGCTCCTTGAGGTCGAAACGGAACAGCGTGCGCGGCGGGCCGGCCTCGTCGCCTTCCAGGTAATCGGCATCGGTCGCGGCGGGCGGGATGGTCAGAGTATAGACCACGCCATCCTTGCCGGCCTGCAGTTCCACGATATTGGCGCGCGGGATCGGCAGCGCCAGGATGCGCTGATCGAGCCCCTCGAAATCGATCCGCACCGGGGCGGGCGGGGTTGGCTTGCCGCCCTTCCCGTCCCTGCCACCGTCCTTGCCGCCATCCTCGTCCTTGGCATCGGCCGGCTTGTCGTCACTGGCGCCAGCGTCGGTCTTCTTGGCCTTGGCCTTGCCCGGCTTGTCGCGGCCCGGCAGGGTATCGGCGGCGCTTTCCTCGTCGCTTTCCGGCGCGATCGGCGATGCGCTGTCCTTGCGCAGCACCATGACATAGGCCGCGCCATCGATCGCGCGCCCCATGCTCGACATGTCGAGCCAGCCGGCCGCCGGCCCGGTCGCCGTGGTCGCGGCAAAGTAGAGATACTTGCCGCCGTGGTCGAAGCGGGGCGAGATCACGTCGCTCAAACCGTCGGTCACCTGGGTGTTCTTGCCGGTGGCCAGCGAATGGACCCAGGCGGCATGGAAATGGCTGGGCAGCTGGCGGGTATAGACGATCCACTGGCTGTCGGCCGACCACGCCGCGTCAAAGCTGCTGCCGGGCGCATCGAACAGGTTGGTATCGATCTTGACCGGCGCTGCGGCCGCGCCGGCGGCAAGGTCGATCAGCCACAGGTTCAGCCGCTTGTCCTCGAACACGATCTTCTTGCTGTCGGGCGACCAGCGCGGGTTGTAGAAGAACGAGGGCGGCGTCCCCAGCGCGATCTTGCGCACCGTGCCCAGGCCATCAGCCGCGCCGATGTGCAGCGCATATTCGCCGGATTCATCGGAAAACCACGCAATCTTGGTGCCATCGGGCGATGGCGCGGGATCGCGATCGGCCACGCCGGGCGAACGCGTAATGTTGCGCACGTCGCCCTTTTCGGCCGGGGCAGAGAGCACCTCGCCGCGCACTTCCATGATCACGCGCTTGCCGGTTTCGCTCAACAGCGCATGGCTGACGCTGTCGGCCTTGATCTCTTCGAAATGGGCGCGGCGCTGCGGCAGATCGGCATCGATGGTGACCGGCACCGGACTGACCGTGCCGCTGGCGATGTCATAGATTTCCAGCTTGCCGAAATGATCGATCACCACCCCGCCGGGGCCAGCGCCGATCGCGGCCATGTCGAACCCGGCGGAATTGTCGATCAGCCGCGCGACCGCGCCGCTGGCCGGATCATAGCTGTAGAGCGTGACCGGGCCATCGCGGTCGGACAGGAAATAAACCTTGTCCCCGATCCACAGCGGGTTGCGATCGTTGCTGTTGGGGCGCGGGATCGGCGTGACGGCCGAATCCGCCAGGCGCGCCACCCAGATGCGCGCGGTCTGCCCGCCGCGATACTGCTTCCACGCCGGCTGCCACTGCTCGATCGGGGAATAGGCGATGCGCGTGCCATCGGGCGAAAACGCGCCTTCCTCGCCCGAGGGCAAGGGCACCGGCGCGGGCGCCCCGCCACTGGCGGGCACCAGGTACATCTGGTGCGCATCGCGCACGGCCATGCGCGGGGAGCGGAACAGCACCTGCTTGCCATCGGCCGACCAGCCCAGCGCCACGTCGGCACCGGGATGCCAGGTCAACCGGCGCGGCTCACCGCCTTGCGCCGGAACGACATAGACATCGGTATTGCCATCATAGCGGCCGGTAAACGCGATCTGGCTGCCATCGGGAGAGAACACCGGGCCCGACAAGGCGCCTTGCCCGGTGACCAGCCGCGTCGCCCGGCCACCGCTGCGCGGCACCACCCAGATTTCGCCGCCATAGACAAACGCGATCTGCGTGGCCGAGAGCGTCGGCTGTTGCAGCAGCAGCGGATCGGCGGCGGCCTGCGCGGCCGGTACGACAAGAGTGGTCGACGCCAGCAGCGCCGATGCCAGCAGGATAAGCTTGCCTCGCATGGTTCCCCCACGGGCCGGAAAGCGGCCGGTGGGCAGGCTAGCGCAGGCAAACATTCCTCACAATTGTCGAAACGCGGCGCAACGCATGGTTGATGCCGAATTAGGCCATCCTCATGCCGCGTCCGGCGCAGGATGCGTCAAGGTGCGGCGCAGGGCGTCGCGCCAGCCGGCGATCAGCGGCGCGCGGCGCTCTGCCGGCATGGCCGGTTGCTGCACATCGCGGCCGCGCCAGGTGCGGGAAAGATCGTCGAGCCCGCTCCACACGCCGGTGGCTAGGCCAGCGTGGAACGCCGCACCCAGCGCGGTCGTCTCGAGGTTTTCCGGGCGCTCCACCGGCACCTGCAGCATGTCGGCCAGGAACTGGCACAGCCAGTCGTTGGCCGTCATGCCGCCGTCCACCCGCATCGCCGCCGGCGCGGCGCCGCTGTCGCGCGCCATCGCCTCGAGCAGATCCCATGATTGATAGGCCACCGCCTCCAGCGCGGCGCGCGCCAGATGCGCGGGCGTGGCGCCCAGCGTCAGGCCATAGATCGCCCCGCGCGCGTCCGGGTCCCAGTGCGGCGCGCCCAGGCCGACGAAGGCCGGCACCATATAGACCCCGTGGCTATCGGGCACCTGGGTGGCCATGTCGTTGGTTTCACGCGCGTGGGTGATGATGCCCAGCCCGTCACGCAGCCACTTGATCGCAGCGCCCGCCACAAAGATCGAGCCTTCCAGCGCATACGTGGTCTTGCCGTTGAGGCGATAGGCCGGCGTGGTGAGCAGGCGGTTGCGCGACACCGGCGCCGTCTCGCCCGTGTTGAGCAGCATGAAGCAGCCCGTGCCATAGGTGGACTTGGCCATGCCCCGCTCGAAACAGGCCTGGCCAAACAGCGCCGCCTGCTGGTCACCCACCAGGCCGGCAATCGGGATCTGCGCATCGAACAGATCGGGCGCGGTATGGCCAAAGATGCCGCTGTTGTCGGTCACCTGCGGCAGGATCGCCATCGGCACGCGCAGCAACTGGCACAGTTCCTCGTCCCACTGCTGGCGATGGATATCGAACAGCAGCGTGCGCGAGGCGTTGGTGATGTCGGTGGCGTGTACCGCACCGCCGGTCAGCCGCCACAGCAGGAAGCAGTCGATCGTGCCCATCGCCAGGCGGCCTGCCTCGGCATCGGCGCGCGCGCCGGGCACGTTGTCGAGCAGCCATGCCACCTTGGTGCCCGAGAAATAGGGATCGAGCAGCAGGCCGGTGCGGCTGCGCACCATGTCTTCCACGCCCTGGTCCTTGAGCGCCTGGCAGGCGGCGGCAGTGCGGCGATCCTGCCAGACAATCGCGTTGTGGATCGGCCGGCCGGTTTCGCGGTTCCAGATGACCACGGTTTCGCGCTGGTTGGTGATGCCGATGCCGGCAATCGCGGCGGCGCCCAGCCCGCTTTGCGCGATCGCCTCGCGCGCGGTTTCCAGCGTATCGCGCCAGATGTCTTCGGGATCGTGCTCCACCCAGCCGGCCTGGGGATAGTGCTGGGCAAATTCGCGCTGGCTGGTGGCGCAGGCCCGCGCCTGCGCATCGAACACGATGCAGCGGGTGGACGTGGTGCCCTGATCGATCGCAAGGATGTGGCGGGGTTGAGTCATGGGTCTTGTCCTGTGTGGCGCCGCATCACGGCGCAAGGAATGGGTCAGGCCGAAGCCGGCAGGAACGGGCGGATCGCGGCCTGGTAGAGGCCAGCGCCCACGATCCCGCCCACGATCGGCGCCGCGATCGGAATCCACCAATAGTTGTCGGGCGAGGGAAAGGCCGCCGGGCCCCATCCGGCAAAGAAGCAGAACAGGCGCGGGCCAAAGTCACGCGCCGGGTTGAGCGGCCAGGCTTCGAGAAAGCCACCACAGGCGCCGATGCAGGCCACCAGCAGGCCGATCGCCAGCGCGCCGGAATTGGCCATGGGCGCCTGGGTATTGGCCTGGTCGGTGATGGCAAAGATGCCCAGCAGCAGGATCGCGGTGAGGATCACCTCGTCCCAGAAGGCATGCATCGGGGTGATAAACTGGCCGGGATGGGTGAAGAACACGCCAGCGGCGCCACCGTCCATGCGCGTCACCCCGTGCAGGGTGTTGTAGTGATCGATCACCGGTTGGAACAGTTGATAGACCAGCGCCGCCCCGACGAACCCGCCCGCGATCTGCGCCACGATATAAAGCGGCGCCTTGCGCGCCTCGAACCCGCGAAACAGCACCAGGGCTAGCGTCACCGCCGGGTTGGCATGGGTGCCGGAAACCGCACCGGTAACATAGATCGCCAGCGTGACCGCCAGACCCCAGGCGATGCACACCCCCCAATAGGCCGTGGCATAGGGACTGGGATCATAGAGCGTGATCATCGCCGCCGCCGAATCGCCCAGCGTGATGATGATCATCACCGCGATGAATTCGGACAACAATTCTCCGATCAAGCGTTTGCGCGGGCTCATGGCTATCCTCTGTGCGGGGTGATCGGGCGGTTGTTGGCTTTGCCCGTCGTTACCGATCCAGGGTGGTACCGGCTTTGGCGGGCGCGTCAATGGGAAAGTTCGCTTTCGCGCCTGCAGCAGGGCAGCGCGAGAATCCTGCTTTATCGCGCACGGTGGAGCGCACCGTGAAATTCTATATTATTTCATGTTTTACAGTTGTTTGTATAAATACCAACTAGCCACACTCGATCCTTAGGCGCAGCCACCGCAGCGCGAAATGGCGCGATTTGCTTGTGAAATAGCGCGAAGTTACGCGAAACCTCTCGCTTCCGAATGCGTAGTGCAGTAAACGCAGACGCTCGAAGGCCTGCGCAACGCAGGCGACAAAGGCACAACCATGACGCACGACCCGTCCCTTTCGACCTATGACCTGCTGATCGTTGGCGGCGGCATCAACGGCGCCGGCATTGCGCGTGACGCCGCTGGGCGCGGCCTTTCGGTGCTGCTGGTGGAGCAGGACGACCTGGCCGCGCACACCTCTTCGGCCAGCACCAAGCTGGTGCATGGCGGGCTGCGCTATCTCGAATATGGCGAATTCCGCTTGGTGCGCGAAGCGTTGATGGAGCGCGAGCGGCTGTGGGCCATGGCGCCGCACATCATCTGGCCGCTGTCGTTCGTGCTGCCCCAGCGCGGCGCGGTGCGCCCGGCCTGGATGGTGCGGCTGGGGCTGTGGCTCTATGATCACCTGGGCGGCCGCAAGCGCCTGCCGGCAACCCGCTCGGCCGATCTGGCGCGCGATCATCTCGGCAACGGTCTGACCGATGCGGTCAAGGGCCGCGCGTTTGTCTATTCCGACTGCTGGGTGGAAGACAGCCGGCTGGTGGTGCTCAACGCCATGGATGCCAGCGCCCGCGGCGCCACCGTGCTGACCCGCACCCGCCTGCTGGCCGCCCATCGCGAGGGCAGTCACTGGCTGGCGACGATCCGCGATGCCGATGGGCAGGAACACCGCGTGCAGGCGCGCGGCCTGGTCAACGCGGCGGGGCCCTGGGTGGCCGAAGTGCTGGGCCGAATCGCCGGCGCGCCGCAGGATCGCGCCATGCGCCTGATCCAGGGCAGCCATATCGTCGTGCCCAGGCTCTATGAAGGTGATCACGCCTTCCTGCTCCAGAACAGCGACCGGCGCGTGGTCTTCGCCATTCCCTATGAGCAGGATTTCACGCTGATCGGCACGACCGACGAAGTGTGGGACCAGGCGCCGGGCCGCGCCACGATCAGCCCGGCCGAACGCGACTATCTGCTCGACGTGGTGCGCCGCCACTTCACGCGGCCGGTGGGCGTGGACGATATCGTCTGGACCTATTCCGGCATCCGCCCGCTCTATGACGACAAGGCCAGCAATGCCTCGGCCGTCACGCGTGACTATGTGCTCGATCTCGATCACCGCGATGGCCAGGCGCCGCTGCTCAGCGTGTTCGGCGGCAAGATCACCACCTATCGCAAGCTGGCCGAGCATGCCCTGGAAAAGCTGGGCCCCGCCTTTCCCCAGGCGCGCGATGCCTGGACGGCGGGCGCGACCCTGCCCGGGGGCGATTTTCCGGCCGATGGCTTTGCCGATCTGGTCGATCGCTTCTGCCAGGAACGCCCCGCCCTGCCGCGCCCCCTGCTCACCCGCTGGGCGCGGGCCTATGGCACGCGGGCACGGCAGATCTTTGCCTCGGCGCAGACCCTGGCTGACCTGGGCGAGGATTTCGGCGGCGGGCTCCATGCCGCGGAACTGGCCTATCTGGCACAGCACGAATGGGCGATGACGGCCGAGGATGTCGTCGCCCGGCGCAGCAAACTGCTGCTGCGCCTGTCGCCCGACGCCCTGCCCCGGATCGATGCCTGGCTTGCCCAATGGTGGCAAGCGCGCCAAGGGTAGGATCACGCCCGAGCGGGCCGCACGGTGCGGCGCGCTGGCCTGGAGGAGCAGTTTTGGCCGATCTTGCCGCGATCAGGCACCGCAGCCTTGTCGAATACCTGCAAGGCGCGCGCTTTGCCGGGGTGGAGGAACTCGCCCAGGTTCTGGGCGTGACCCAGCAAACCGTGCGCAAGGATCTCGATCTGCTGGCCAGCCGGCGCCTGCTCACCCGCGTGCGCGGCGGGGCCATGCTTGAATCCCGGCTCGACAACATCGGCTATTCCACCCGCCGGGCGATCGCTGCCCATGCCAAGGACGCGATCGGGCGCAAGGCGGCGGAGCTGTTGCCCAACAATGCCTCGCTGTTCCTCAACATCGGCACCACGACAGAAGCAGTGGCGCGCAACCTGCTCGATCACGAACACCTGCTGGTGGTGACCAACAACCTCAACGTTGCCGATATCCTGGCCCAGAACAGCCGGATCGAAGTGATCGTGGCCGGCGGCCGCCTGCGCGCCAACGATCGCGCGGTGATCGGCAGCCTGACGGTGGATTTCATCAAGGGCTTCAAGGTCGATTATGCGGTGATCGGCACCAGCGCGCTCGATGCCGATGGCGATCTGCTGGATTTCGATATCAACGAGGTGACCGTCAGCCAGACGATCATCGCCCAGGCGCGCAAGGTCATGCTGGTGGCCGACGCAACCAAGTTCGAACGCCAGGCCCCGGCGCGGATCGGCTCGCTCTCGGATATCGACCTGTTCGTGACCGACACGATCGCGGATGACGAGCGCACCCGCCTGGTGCAGCGGCACAACGTGGATATCGTCACCGCGCTTTAGGCGGAATGGGCGGCGCCAGCGCGATCGCGATCGTACCAACGTTGCCCAAATAAGCCGCGCGCCTCTATGCCGCTGAAACCGTTGGCTTGGTGCTGAGCAGCACCCAAAGCAGCGCCGCGCCAATCATGTCCATGAGCGACAGCGCGACGAACAGCGGGTTGTAGCCAAAGACATCGGCGCTTTTGCCAATGGCGAGCGTGAACAGCATGCCACCGATCCACGCGATCGATCCCGCCATGCCGCTTACCGTGCCAACGGTGCGGGAATTGAACAAATCGGCGCACAGCGTGATCAGCGCGCCGTTGAGCATCTGGTGGGCGAAACCACCGACGCAGAACAGCGCAATGGCCAGCCCCGGCGAACCGGCAAGGCCGATGCAGGCCGGGCCGATCATGCACAGCGCGCCCACGGCCATGGTCACTTTGCGCGAGGCCACCACGCCGGCACCACGCCGCATGAGGTAGCCCGGCAGGATGCCCGCGCCCAGCGATCCGAAATCGGCAGCCAGGAAGGGCAGCCAGGCCCACAGCGCAATCGCCTTGAGATCCAGCTTCCATACCGAGACGAGGTAGAGCGGGATGAAAAAGTTGAACGTCTGCCACGCCGGTTCGGCCAGAAAGCGCGGCAGGGCAATCGCCCAGAACGATCGGGATTTGAGGATATCGAACCGCGATGACACCATCTCGGTGGCAACGTCCGCGCCGGGATCATGCAACGGCCGCTCCTCGGGGCGTGGCGATCGATAGGTGAACCACCACAACAGCGCCCACGCCAGGCTGAGCGCCCCGGTAACCAGGAAGGCAGACTGCCAACCCCACCACAGGATGCAGAACGCCACCAAGGCCGGCGCGACCATGCTGCCAACGCTCGTGCCCATTTGAAAGCAGCTGGTGGCAAGCGGGCGCTTTTGCGCCGGAAACCACTCTGAAACCACCTTGGCACCGGCGGGAATGGCCGCCGCTTCGGTGGCGCCGAGGGCCGCGCGAAACACGGCCAGGCTGGGCCAGCCGGTGGCGAAAGCGTGCCCCATATTGGCCAGCGCCCAGCCAAGCGCGAAAATGAAGAACCCCAGCCGTGTGCCAAGCACATCAAGCACCGTGCCCGCCACGGTCTGCATCACGGTATAGCTGGCCTGGAACGCCAGGACGACCCAGCTGTATTGCTCGGTCGTCATGCCGAAGCTGTCTTTCAGCGTCGGCGCCGCCACCGACAGCGTCGAGCGGGCAAGATAGTTCATGATCGTGCCCAGCGTGACCAAGCCGATCATCCACCAGCGCAACTGACCTTTTGCCATGTGTCGATGTCCCTGGTTCAGGCGCGGGTTGCCGGGGCCAGCGGCGCGTAGGCCGCCCGGTCCAGCTGCGGAATGGCACCGGCCTGCTGAACCACGGCGGCGGCCAGGCGATGGCCGGCCAGGCCGCAGTCGCGCGGCGCCAGGCCTTGCAGCCTTGCCGCCAGGTAACCGGCGTTGAAGGCGTCGCCCGCCCCGCTGGTGTCCACTGGCCGCACCACCTGGGGCGGCGGCAGGATCGTGCCATCGGGCAGCCGGCACCCCCGCGCGCCCAGCTTGACGATCACTTCCTGGCACCCCAGACGCTGCCAGTGGCTGGCGCACGCCTCCAGGTTGGTGGGCGAGATATCGTCCTCGTCCTGCAGCGTGGGAAAGCCGATATCGGCCCGCGCGATCGCGGCATCGCGCCAGGACGCCGCTTCGCCGGCACTGGGCCACAGCCGCGGGCGATAGTTGCCGTCAAACGCGACAAGGCCGCCCCGCGCCCTGACTCTTGCTGCCAGGTCGAGCAAGGCGCGGCGCCCCTCGACCGGCAGGATGGCAAGCGAAATCAGCGAAAACACCAGGACGCGGGCCGCTTCGGCCAGGGCAACGGCCGCTGCCATGCCCGGCAGGGCAAACATGTCGCGCGCAGCGCTGGCATCGCGCCAGTAGTGGAACGAACGCTCGCCATCGCCATCGGTGCGGATGGCGTAGAGGCCCACGGCGCGGGTGGGATGGGCCAGCACCAGCGAGACATCGAGCCCTTCGGCCACCCATCCCGTGCGCAGATCCTGGCTGAAGGGATCATTGCCCAGCGCCGTCAGGAAGCCGGTGCGCCATCCGCTGCGTGCCAGATGCAACGCGGTATTGAGCGCGTCGCCGCCCTGGCCAAAGCCACGCCCGGCCCCTGCGTCGGCAAGTTCGACCATGGCTTCACCCACGCAGACCACATCGAAGGCAGGTTCCACCATGGTTCAGCGCCGCGGCAGGACAGTGATGGCAGAGACGACCGCCTCGCCCTTCACCGGCACGAAATCGATCGTCACCACGCCGTCTGTCGCCGTGACCGGAAACGAGCGCGTCACTTCGACCAGCGGCCCACCTGCGGCGCCGGCAATGTCAAAACCCTTGAGCACGGCCTGGCCATTGGCCGCGACGTCAAAGATGCGGCTGCCCGGTTGTTCCGCAGGCTCGACAAAGGTCAGCGACACGGTGAACGCGCCGGGGCCGGTGGGAATGCGATAGCTGAACGCTCCGGCGCGGAACGTTGCAGCCAGATCGCGGTTGCGCGTGCCGGCAATCTCGGGGCGGACGGGCGCGCGGCCACGGGCGAAGACATCCACCGACCGCGCCGTTCCGCCGCTGAAGAACGCATCCGATCCGAACACGGCATCGGGCGCATGCGCCGCGACCAGGGCGCCCGCATCGATCCGGAATGCACCGGCCTGGGCGCTGGCCAGTTGCCATTCGATCCGATCCGCCACCGCGCCCGTCGCGAATTGCCCCGTGGCTGTCAGAACATTGGTGCCCGCGGCGAGCGCCACGCCTGACCAGACACAGACCCGGTTCGGGCAATCGGTCTTCCCCCCCAGGCTGCGCCCGTTGAGCGCCAGTTCGGTGCGCGGTGCATTGCTATAGACCCGCACGTCGGTGACCGGGTAGGCGCGCTGGGTATAGCGACGCCCGGTGATATGCACGGTGGGCGCGGCAGACCAGTTGGCCCGGTAATAATAGAACGCGTCCTTGCGGATCGTGCCATCATAGGTGACCAGGCCCTTGGTGTTGACGTCGACCGAGTCCCCCTCGCGCCGGACGGTCGAGCCGAAATCGAACGCATTCCACAGCCACGTCCCGAACAGCCATGGCCGATCCCGCAGCAAGGGCCAGGTCTGCTCGTGGACCCAGGCCTGATACCCTTCCGGTTGGCGCGGCCCGGCTATGTCGGCCGGGCCACCGGCGGGGTCATCGGTCTGGTAGGTCAGCGCGCCGCCGGCGCCATATTCGGAAAGGGCGAGCGGCTGATGGGGATACTTGGCACGAAGGCCATCAAGATAGGGGCCGATCCCTGCGGGCTTGCCATAATACCAGCCGTAATACCGGTTAACCGCCGTGGCTTGCGTCAAACCGACGATATCGGGGGCAGCCGGATCACCCTGGCAGCACGCCGCCATGACCGTCGGTCGCGAAGGGTCGTCCTGGCGTGCCTGCTGGTCGAGCAGACGGACCAGCGCCTTGGGATCGGCAATCGCCGCAGGTGGCTTGCCCAGGAAATCCGGGCGATTGGGCCCGAAATCAACCTCGTTGGCCACGCCCCAGAACGCCACCGCGGGATGATTGAAGTTCTGGCGGATCAATTCCGCGAGCTGCTGCTGCGCATTGCCCACCAGTGCCGTGGTGGGGTTGATCGCCTCACCCTGGGTCCATTGCGTGACCAGCGGAATCTCGTCCCACAGCACCAGGCCATAGCGGTCGGCCAGCGTGTGGATCGTCTCGCCGTGCTGGTAATGGGTAAGCCGTATGGTGTTGGCCCCCATGTCGCGGATGGTGGCGAACGTCCTGGCGATATCCGCCTCGCTCATCGCCCAGTCAGACGTTTCGGTATCCTGGTGCAACCCCACGCCGTGCAGAGCCAGCACCTTGCCGTTGAGCAGGAAACCGCGTTGCGGATCGATGCTGACCTGGCGGATCCCGAAAGGTTGCGCGACCGTGTCGACCACGCGGCCGCGTCCATCGACGACGTCGACGATCAGGCGATAGAGGTAGGGATCGGCGGTGCCCTGCCACAGATGCGGCCTGGCCACCGCCAGGTCCTGCTGCTGTTCCGATACCTGGGCCATCGGCACGCGAAAGACCGCGCGGGCCTGGGCCGCAACGCGCCCCTGGGCATCGACCAGGCGCGCCACCACGGCGCCGTTGGCCAGGCGCCCGGTGTCGTTGGCCAGGCGGGTACGGACACGGACCTGCGCCGCGCCGGCGGAAATGCTGGTCGTCGTCGCATAAACACCCGGCCCGCCGTGGTCGAGCAGGTCGATATGCAGCGGATTGGTGACGATCAGGCGCACCGGCCGATAGAGCCCGCCGCGCACGAAGAAATCGCCGCTCAAGGGCAAAACGTCGGCCGTGGCACTGCCGGCGACCGGAGCGCTGTTGTCCACGCGCACGGCCACGATATTGCTGGCGCCCGGGCGCAGGGCCGACGTGGCATCAAAGCGAAAACGGCTGAACCCACCGGCGTGCGAACCGAGCCTGACGCCGTTCACCCAGACTTCGGCAATGCGGCTTGCGGCATCGAACTCCAGCCACACCTTCTCGCCGCTGGCCCGTGCTGGTGAGGGAAAACGAAGGCGATACCAGCCCACGCCCTGATACTTGGCGACCGTGCCCGCCGTGTTGGGCCCCACTCCGACCCGGGGCTCGTAATAGCCGATCCGGTTCCAGGTATGCGGCACCCGCACGGGCTGCCACGCGGCATCGTCGAATGCCGGTTGCGCCGCGCCGGCCGGGTCACCCTGGATAAAGCGCCAACCATCGGCAAGGACAACGGCGCTGCGCGCCTCAGCGCCAGCCTGCGTCGCCGCGGCCGCAGCACCCCTGTCCCTGGCCTGCGCCGTCACCGCAAGCAACGCGCCAATTGCCAGTCCTGCAAGCCAGTTTGCCTTCACGGTAGACCCTCTCGTTCGTTGTTATCGGCGGTGCTTCAGGCCGTCACCAGTTCCACATCGTGCCGTCTTCGAGGCGGGCGACCGGAAGATAGGCGGGCTTGTAGGGATACTTGGCCGCCAGCTTTTCATCGATATCGACGCCGTGCCCCGGGGTTTCGCCGCAGAACAATTCGCCGCGCTCGAAGTGGTAGTCATGCGGGAAGACCGCGTCGGTCTCGGGCGTGTGGCGCATGTATTCCTGGATGCCGAAGTTGGGCACCCAGGTATCGAAGTGCAGCGCGCAGCCCATCGTCACCGGCGACAGGTCGGTGGCGCCATGGCAGCCCGTGCGCACCTGGTAGAGGCTGGCAAGATCGGCAATGCGGCGCAGGTGGGTCAGGCCGCCGGCGCCGACCACGGTCGCGCGGATGTAATCGATCAACTGGTTCTGGATCAGGTCCTTCGCGTCCCAGATCGTGTTGAAGATTTCACCCACGGCAAGCGGCGTCACCGTATGCTGGCGCACCAGCTTGAACGCCTCCTGGTTTTCCGCAGGCGTGCAATCCTCCAGCCAGAACAGCTGGTATGGCTCGAGCATCTTGCCAAGGTTGGCCGCCTCCTGCGGGGTGTAGCGGTGGTGGCCATCGTGCAGCAGGTGGTGGTCAAAGCCGTAGGTCTTGCGCAGTTCCTCGAACAGCTTGGGCACATAGTTCAGCGCCTTGCGCGTATCCCACCCGGTCACCGAGGGCAGCGCAGCATCGGCCGGCTCGTAATAGAGCTTGCCCCGGCCCACGCCATAGGCATCCTTGATGCCGGGAACCCCGGTCTGGGCGCGGATCGCCTTGTAGCCCAGGTCGATATAGTGGCCGACCGCCTCGACCGTTTCGGCAATGTCGCTGCCATTGGCATGACCATAGACCATGATCCCGTCGCGGCTGCGCCCGCCGAGCAACTGGTACACCGGCATGCCGGCCATCTTGCCCTTGATATCCCACAGCGCCATGTCGACCGCCGCAATCGCGCGCATCGTCACCGGGCCGCGCCGCCAATAGGCGCCACGGTAAAGATACTGCCAGATATCCTCGATGCGGCGCGGGTCCATGCCGATCAGGCAGGGAATGACGTGCTCTTCCAGATAGGCCACCACCGAAAGCTCGCGCCCGTTGAGCGTGCCATCACCGATGCCATAGACGCCCTGATCGGTTTCGATCTTGAGCGTCACGAAGTTGCGCCCCGGGCAGGTGACGATGACGCGCGCACCGGTGATCTTCATGTTCGTTGGGCCTCACAAAGCGATTCAATTGTGGTAAGACCGATTGATCGACCGATTTCGGTCTGTCAAGTTTTGAAAATTGGCATTACCAAAAAACGAGGCGTCATGACGAACGGCAAAACCAGCGAGCGACTGTACCAGGACGTGGCCCGATCGCTGGTCGAGGAACTGGCCGCGGGGCGCTTTCCGGTGGGCACCCGGCTTCCGGCAGAGCGCGAACTGGCGTTGCGCTTCGACGTAAGCCGGCCCACCGTGCGCGAGGCGATGATCGCGCTGGAAGTGCAGGGCTTCGTGGAAGTCAGGCTGGGTTCGGGGGCCTATGTCCTGCGCCTGCCCAACGAGGGCGATCGCCCGGGTTTCGATGTCTCGGCGTTCGAGCTGACCGAGGCGCGCCTGTTGTTCGAAGGCGAAGCGGCCGCGCTCGCCGCCACCCAGATCACCGATGAAGAGCTGACCGAGGTTGCGCGCCTGGTCGATGATATTGCGCAGGAAAACAACGATCCCGCCGGAACGGAACGCGCCGATCGCGAATTCCACCTGGCCATCGCCCGCGCGACCCGCAACTCGGCCATCTACAATGCGATCGAGCAACTGTGGGACTTGCGCCAGACCTCGCCCGAAGCCGCCCTGCTGCACAGCAAGGCACGCACCGCCAATGTAAAGCCCGTGGTGGAAGAGCATTGCGCGGTGCTCGATGCCTTGCGCAGCCGCGATGCCAACGCGGCCCGCGCCGCCATGCGTGCCCACCTCGCCGCCGTGCTCGACGGCCTGCTATTTGCCACCGAGGAGCAAGCCCTTGCCCAGGCACGCCGCGCCACGCAGGCCAAGCGGGAGCGGTACACGCGGGCAACGGCATAAACTGCTCTACTCTAGGGTAGCGACCGCGGTTCAGATTGGGAGCCCCCTCACAGCAAATCACCGCCGGCTTGGCCTTCCGGAGCCACCCGCATGGCCCGCGTCTCGGCCCCCATGGCCAGACGCCATTGCATGGCCTCGTCAGCACCGGGTCCCGGCGCCACGCGCAACGGCGTTGCGCCGGTCGGCATCCCGGTTTCGGCATCGGCAAGCACCAGTTGCACGGGCCGCCCTGACGTGGCCTGCTCGATCCGCAGCGGCGCGTCCTGCCCGGCACGGCGGCGCCACGTATCCCCGATCTGCACCATCGCCTGGAGCAGCAAGGCCAGATCCTGCCCACGCAGCGTGGGCACATAGTCATGGCGGGGCGGGCGCGCCTGGTAGAGCCTCTTCTCGATCAGCCCGGCTTCTTCCAGGCTTTTGAGCCGGTCCGACAAGGTCGCGTTGGTTGCCCCGGTCGAGCGGCGTAGATCGTCATAGCGGGTCAGCCCCATCAGCACATCGCGCATGATCAGCAGGCCCCAGCGGTCTCCCACCGCTGCCATGACTTCGGCAATCGAGCAGGCCATGCCGTCAAAACTCTTGGATCGCATCGTCGGCGCCTTTCCAAAATTCCGTGACTCTTATTATTGGAGTTAATAGGCTCTCATCATGAGAGTCGGCTCTCTACCTTGCAACCCAGGAGTCACGCATGGATGAAATTTCCCGCATATTCGTCGTCGGTGCCACCGGCGCCCAGGGCCTTCCGGTGGTCCGCGGACTGGTACAGGATGGTCGCTACAGGGTTCTGGCGCTGACTCGTGACAAGAACTCGGCCCGGGCGCGCGCTTTGGCGCAATGGGACCAAGTCGATTTTCTGGAAGGCACGTTTGCCGATGAGGCCGTGCTGCGCGCCGGGATGCGCGCTTGCCAGGGCGTGTTCCTCAACATCGATGGCTTCAACACCGGCGAAAAGACCGAGACTTATTGGGCGATCCGCGCCTACGAAATCGCAATCGAGGAAGGTGTGCGCTTCTTCGTCTATGGCAATCTCGATTACACGCTCAAGCAGGCGGGCTACCGCTCGATGTTCCGCACCGGCCACTATGACGGCAAAGGCCGCATGGGCGAATGGATCCTGGCGCAGACCCGCGACAACGCCGGGCGCATGGGCAGCGCGCTGTTCACCACCGGCCCCTACATGGAAATGGCATTCTCGGCGCAGACGCCGATGACCCCGGCTGTGGAAGAGGGCGTGCTGACCTGGCGCGTGCCACTGGGCCAGGGCGCCGTTGTCCACGTCGCGCTGGAAGACTGCGGACACTACGTGCGCTGGCTGTTCGACCATCGCGACCGGGCCAACGGCATGGACCTGGCCGTCGGCATCGAGCCGGTGCGCTATGCCGATCTGGCTGCCGCGTTCACGCAGGTGACCGGCCATCCGGCCCGCTACGTCGATACGGACCTGGACAGCTATTTCGCGCGCTTCGGCGGGATCGCCGCGCTTCCCGCCGGCTACAACGCCGATCCCAAAGACAAGAGCACGATGAGCTTTCGCGACAACTTCACCGGCTTCTGGAACACGTGGAAGCACGAGATCATCACGCGCGACTATGCCCTGCTCGATGAAATCCACCCCGGCCGGATCAAAAGCGCGCAAGACTGGATTTGCCGCCATGAGCAGCAGGCGGCAGCGTCAGGCGGGGAAAGTCTGTGGCAGCGGGTGCAGCCTGATACCCTGCCTGGCCGCCCGATCCTCAAGCTGAGCGAAGACCACCGGCGCGGCATCCTCTGAGCCTTGCGGGCGGCCCGAAGGTTTCGGGCCGCCCCGGCCTCACGCGGGGACCGGCGCGCCCGCCGCTGCGTGCGCGCGGCGCAAGGTGCCGAGCAGCACCAAGGAGGCGACCACGCCCATGATGCCAGCGACCACGAAGGCCAGGGCATAGCTGCCGCTCTGCTGACGGATCACCCCGGCGCCAAACGCGGCGAAAGCGGCGCCCAATTGGTGCCCGGTCTGGATCCAGCCAAATACGATCGGCGCTTCCTGTTCGCCAAAGGCCTCGTTGGCGAGCTTCACCGTCGGCGGCACCGTGGCGATCCAATCCAGGCCATAGAACACGGCGAAGACCGCCAGACTGGTGGTATCGAAGCTGAGGAACGGCAGCGCCAGCAGCGAGAGGCCGCGCAGCCCGTAATAGACGATCAGCAACACGCGCGGATTATAGCGATCGGTCAGCCAGCCAGACGCGGTGGTGCCGAACAGGTCGAAGAAACCCATGGTGGACAACAGCCCGGCTGCGGCCACCGGGGCAATGCCATGGTCCCCGCAGAACGCGATCATGTGCGTGCCGACCAGGCCATTGGTGGTCAGGCCACAGACAAAGAACGTGCCGAACAGCAGCCAGAACATCGGCTGCCGCGCCGCGCGCCACAACACGCTGAGCGCCAAGCCGGCGGTGCGGGCCTGGCGCGGCGCAGGCGGCGGCGGGCTGTCGGGCCCTTCGCCAAAGCGGCGCGTGCCGATGTCGGCGGGATGTTCGGGCACGACCAAGGCCACCAGCGGCACCAGCGCCAGGCAGACCAGGCTGACCGCCAGAACCACCGGCCGCCACGCGCCGTCACGCGAAAGCCAGGCCAGCAGCGGCAGGAAAATCAGCGCGCCCGTGGCTGTACTGGCACTCAGCAGGCCCATGACCAGCCCCTGCCGCGTGGCGAACCAGCGATTGACCACCGCCGCTCCCAGCACCGAGGCAACCGCGCCGCTGCCGATGCCCGACAATACCCCCCAGGTCAGCACATAGTGCCAGGGCAGCCGCATCCACAGACTGGCAAAGGTGGCGAGCGACATCAGCGTGAGCCCGGCCAGCATGGTGCGGCGAATGCCGAACGAAACCATCAGTGCCGCGGCAAAGGGGCCGACCAGGCCATAGAGAAAGATGCCGATCGCGGCGGCGAACGAGATCGTTGCCCGGTCCCAGCCGAAGTTGACCTGCAAAGGCACCATCAGCACGCCGGGCGTGGCGCGCAGCCCGGCCGAGACCAAAAGCGCCAGGAATGTCGCCGCAACGATCAGGATCAGGTGAAGGCGCGCGGGCACCAACCCGGTCTTGTGCAGCAGGCGGCTCATGCCTGGCTTCCCTGCGCCAGCGTGACAAGGTCACCCAGCGCCGCTTCCACGCCGGCCCAGCGCTCTGGGCCAAACGCGCCGATCATGCGCCGCTGCGCCTCTTCCCAGGCGCCTTGCGAATTGGCCACCGCGTCGCGTCCCTGCGCCGTCAGGCGCGCCTGCTTGGCGCGCCCCTTGCCCTCGGCAACAGCGATCCACCCTTCCCGCTCCAGCGGCTTGAGCGTGCGGTACAGCGTGGTCCGGTCCATCACCAGCACGTGGGCCAGGTCCATCAGCGGCACCGGTTCGTGCCGCGCGATATTCCGCAAGACCGCAAACTGGGTGAGCGA
Organism: Novosphingobium sp. SG754; assembly: GCF_013149315.1. Lineage (NCBI taxonomy): Bacteria > Pseudomonadati > Pseudomonadota > Alphaproteobacteria > Sphingomonadales > Sphingomonadaceae > Novosphingobium > Novosphingobium sp. SG754. Next base: position 43,810 of record NZ_JABGCC010000005.1, read on the forward strand.
CAGGGCAGACCCTTCCATGACCTCGTCATAGAAGCGGGTCATCGCGCGCGCGGCCTTGCGCAGCGCGTTGCAGGCGCAAGCCACGCCATCGATCGAAAGCGAATTATGATGCATATGCATCATTTAGCCGTCGCACGCATTTCGGTCAACGATCGAGCCGCCTGGGGCTTGCCCGCTGACCAACAACAGCGCGTGGTCGCGAATATTCTGCCGCCGTGCCGCCACCTTGGCCGCAAAAGCATCGTCATCACAGGCAAACAGCGCGCGGCATCATCGACCGCTGCTTGCCACCGACAATAACAGTGATGTTCCATGAGGCAAGAAATGGCTGTTTTCAGCCATTTGGCGATTTCCTGAGCAGCCCTGAAAACCGCTCGCGTGGCTAACTGCTCTGCCCCGGCTACACGAGTGCCGACAAGCAGATGTTTTCGGCGGCACCTGTGTCGCGATCCATGGTGTAATCGCCCTAATTGCGGTCGTTCAGAGCCTCTGACCCTGCCGCCGAAACCGACCGTTCGTCCATATGCCAAGTACCAGTTCACCGGGCAATGCCGTGAGCCTGCACTCTGATCAAATCTCACTTCGATGCGCCACAGCGAAGGCGTGACCATACATTGCCTGTGCCAAGTAACTTGCTACACCATGCCTCGGGCAATGGATGAGAGGCTTCGAGATGAACGGTGAAGCGCAGGAGCAAGAAGGCCCACCGTCGCAAGTGTCACTGTTCTCTTTGTTCAATCTGCGCCTGGTCATCGGTTTTGCGCAGGGCATCTGCGCTTGGGCATTGCTGGAACTTTTGCCCAAGGCCTCAGGGTACACCAAACAGCCCGATGTCATGCAATGGTGGCCCTATCGGCATCCCGGCGTGTTTGCCGCGCTTTGCCTCATCGTGGCAATCCTGCCGGTGATCGCACTGGCAGAAGTCGGGCGCATGGCCAAACGGCCCCTGGCCATCTATCTGGCAGTCGCATGCGCGGTGTTGGCCAGCTTGGCGGGCTACGATATCTGGCGTGATCCTGTCGAGAATGGTTGGGGCGCCGCCACCAACCGCATTTGGCCCTCGTTCACGCTGATGTTCTGCGCTGGGATCGGCACTTTCATCGTCAATCAGTTGCTGGAGCACAAGGCGCGCGGTGCCAGCCTGTGGTCCCGCTATGCCGACCATTTCGAAGACAGTTGGATGCGCGCCTTCCAGTTCTTGCTGTCGCTGATTTTTACGGCGCTGGTATGGGGCGTCATCGAACTGGGGCGGGCACTGTTCGGGCTCATCCATCTCGACTGGTTCGGGCATATGATCGAGCATAACTGGTTCCGGTGTCCGTTACTCGCGCTCGCTTTCGCCGCCTCGGTGCACATCACCGACGTACGCCCGGCCTTGTTGCACGGGATGCGCAATTTGGGGCTGACGCTGCTGGCGTGGTTGTTACCGCTGGTGGTGGTGCTGGGCTGGGGGTTCCTGCTGGGGCTGGTGTTCACCGGCCTCACCCCCTTGTGGGGCACGCGGTTTGCGGCATCGATCCTGCTGTGGGCAGTGGTTGTCACGCTGGTCCTGCTGAATGCGGCTTACAAGGATGGCGACCAGCCTACCCCGGCGGTGATCCGTTGGGCAGGACGCGTCGCGCCGCCGATGATGCTATTGATGACGCTGCTCGCCACCTATGCCATTGCCCAGCGGGTGGGTCAGTATGGCTGGACGCCGATGCGACTACGCTCCGCGATGGCGGCGACCATCGGGTTGATTTACGCGGCGGGTTACACCCGCGCGGCGGTGCTGAAGGGGCCGTGGCTCAAGGGCATCGAACCTGTCAATATCGCCGCAAGCCTCGGGATTGTGGCCGTTCTGGTGCTGAAACTGACCCCCATCGCTGATCCGGCGCGGATTTCGGTCAACAGTCAGGTTGCACGATTGACCTCGGGCAAGCTGGCGGCGGCGAAGTTCGATTATCAGTTCCTGCGCTTCAATTCTGGGGGCTATGGCACGAATGCGCTTGCCGCGCTGGCGGGCAGCAGTACGCCGGAAATCGCGATGCGTGCCAGACAGGCGCAAGTCCTCCAGCATTTTTCGTACAGCGACGGCGGCGACACCCCCGACCCTGCCCAGACCGAGCCTGCCTTCACCCATGCCTCGGTCTATCCCAAGGGCGCCCGACTACCTGATGGTTTCCGCAAGACCAAATGGGCGGATTCGTTGGATTATTTTGCCGGACCGGATTGCATGAAAAACGGTGCACCATGCGATGTCATCGTGCTGCCGGGCAAGGATTCTGGTGCGCCGTTGCTGCTGGTCATCGACGGGCCAGCGCCATCCGACAAGCCGGCTACCGCCAAACGAGACGTGCCCCAAGTCGTCATCCAAGCAGAAGCGAACACGTATGGCGGCTCCTCGCCAGTGTACGGCCTAGACGCCCATGGCAAATGGGCGAAAATTGGCGCGCTCAGCTCCGTGGGCTGTGCAGGGGTGCGTGAAGCGTTGCGCCGTGGGGAGGCTGTTCCATCAAGGCCCTTGCACGATGATATCATCGCCGGTGGTCAGCATTTGACCTTTACTGTCGAGAACACAGTCGTTTGCCCGACCGCCCCCCAGCCACGCGCAACACCGACCGTCGCCGTTCCCGTCGATGCATCGGCGCCCAGTGGTATGGGCCCTGCTTTTGGCAAACCGGGCGGACTGTAAGAACAGCAAATTTGGTGAAGGAACGCTGACAAAGCCGACCTTGCCAAGCCCAATAACTTGCGTCGGAAGCAGCCATACATTCACGATCATGCGGGCGGCAGATGCCGCGCCATACGGGCCTTGAGCAATTCCACCAGCTCCGACTGCATGAAGGCATATTCGTCCGGAATATCCAGGCAGATCACGCGCTGCCCGCGCAAAGCCCCGCGGAATCGCCGCTGCAGCTTGGCGCGGTGCTGCTTTTCCATCACGACGATCACATCGGCCCATGATACCAGTTCAGCGGTCAGCGGGTTTTCCGCATCATGATTGGTGCCGGCAGAAGACACTTCCAAACCAGGGTAATGGGCGAACACTTGCTCTGCCGTCGGGCTGCGGAGACGGTTCTGGCTGCAAACGAACAGAATGGTTTTCAAGCAACGCCCCGCACAAAAATCGCCAGCCCATTGTTGAATGACTTGCCCAGCAGGTCAATCCGAACTATCGCCGCTGCCAGCCAAGACCGGCCTGTTTTTGAACAAGGAAAGGAGAAGACCATGCGCGCAGCATTCGCCCGCACCACACATCACTTCTTATTTCCCTGTGTTCAGGAACAGATTGCATGGGCAATTCTATCGCAGGCGAACCGTTTCGCCTGATGGCTTTTCGCGGCCATCGCGCCGCTGATTTTACCGACATCGTTATCCTTGTTGCTTTTCGCTTTGGCCAAAACCGTGGCCGGGGTGGTGCGCAATGAGCGCCATAACCCTGATTGCCACGGATCCAGCGCGTTTCGATCCCGTGGCGCTCGATCAACTCGAAGCGTGCGCGCGTTATGACGGAATGGCGCGCATTGTCGGCCTGCCCGATCTGCATGCCGGCAATGGCATTGCCGTGGGCGCGGCCTTCTGGTCGCCAAGCCACGTCTGGCCGCATCTCGTCGGTAGCGACATCGGCTGCGGCATGGCCTTGTGGGAAACCGACTGCCTCGTGCGCAAGTTTCGCCTCAGTGCGATCGAACGCAAGTTGCATGGGCTCGACGCGCCTTGGGCAGGCGATCATGCGGAGTCTCTGGCCGAGGTTGGACTCCCGCCGCATATCGCCAGTCCGGCGCTGGGCACGATTGGTGGTGGCAACCACTTCGTCGAATTCCAGCGCATCGAAGCCATTGCCGATGAGACACGCTTTGCCGACCTGGGCCTGCGTCATGATCGCGTGTGGATGATGGTTCACAGTGGCTCGCGCGGGTTGGGACAAGCCATCCTGCAGGCGCATCGCCAAGCAGACGCGCGCCAAGGCATTCCTGCTGGGCATGCCAAGGCGAAAGCCTATCTGGCAGAGCATGACGCGGCGCTGGCATGGGCTATCCTCAACCGCCGGATCATCGCCCGGCGCTTTTGCGAGAGCCTTGGGTTTGGAGGCCGTCGCATCCTGGATATCTGCCACAACAGCGTGACGCCGCATCGGGGCGGATGGCTGCACCGCAAAGGGGCGGCGCCGGCCGATCGCGGGCTGGTGACCATCCCGGGCTCGCGTGGCGATTTCAGCTATCTGGTCGAACCCATCGCGGAAGCAGCCGATCATGCGCTTCATTCGCTGGCCCATGGCGCGGGGCGCAAGTGGAGCCGAAAGGATGCCCACGCGCGCCTTTCGCGCCGCTTCAAGGTGGCTGATCTGCAACGCACCGCGCTTGGCAGCCAGGTGATCTGCGAGGATCGCCGCCTGATCTTCGAAGAAGCGCCCGACGCCTACAAGGATATCGGCATGGTCATCGCCGATCTGGAACAAGTTGGGTTGATCCGCGTGATTGCCAAGCTGCGCCCCTTGCTCAGCTACAAGACGAGGGCAGCATGAACGAGGTGATCCTGCATATCACGGCGGGCAAGGGCCCACAGGAATGCTGCTGGGTGGTGGCAGGACTGGCCCGCGCCTTTACGCGGGAGGCCAAGGCGGCGGGGCTGGAATGCGCATTGCTGGATGGGGCGGAGGCGTTGCCCGCGTCCGTCCTGCTGCGCATCGCTGGCGAGGGATCGGCGGTCTTTGCCGCCCAGCGTATCGGTACCAACCAGTGGATCGGCAACAGTCCCTTTCGTCCTACCCACAAGCGGCGCAACTGGTTCGTTGGCGTATCCTTGGCACCTACGCCTGAAGAGATGATCGATCTGGAAGAGGAGGATATCGATTATCAGGTGATGCGCGCCAGTGGGCCGGGCGGCCAGCATGTCAACAAGACCGACAGTGCCGTGCGGGCAACGCACCGGCCAACCGGCCTTGTCGCCATGGCGCAGGAGCAGCGCTCGCAGCACGCCAACCGCAAGCTGGCGCGGCTGAAACTGGCAATCATGCTGCAAGCGCGACACCAGCAGGCCACAGAAGAGGGGCGCCGAGTGCAATGGCAAGTTCATCAGGAGCTTGAACGTGGCAATGCGGTTCGGGTCTATGCCGGTGAACGGTTTCAGCTAAAATCGGCTTGAATTCGCATCGGTGGGTGGGCTCGCGTTCACCCACCGATCTTCCGGAGATATCGGATTGTTGTCCCAAGACCTTGCCGCATTGCCGCTGGTTCTCGATGCCTGCGCTTTCGCCACGCGCATGCACGGCAAGCAGCAGCGCAAATACACCGGCGAGCCCTATGTGCTGCATTGCCTGGAAGTGGCACGAACGGTGGCGGACGTTGGTGGAACGCCCACAATGATTGTGGCGGCCCTGCTTCACGATGTGATCGAGGATACCGAGGCAACCATCGAGGATGTCCGCGCCGCATTTGGCGAGGACATCGCGCAAGGGGTGGCATGGCTTACCGACGCCAGCCGCCCAGAAGACGGTAATCGCGCGATCCGCAAGGCGATCGACCGCGCGCACCTGGCCCGGGCCCCTGCCGAGATGAAGACCGTCAAGCTGGCCGATGTGATTTCCAACACGCGCTCGATCGTGGAGCACGGCGATGGCTTTGCGCGAGTCTATCTGCGCGAGATTTCCAGCCTGCTGGAGGTGCTGACCGAAGGCGATCCGGCGCTGTTGCGGCTGGCGCAGGCGGAAGTGGAACGGGGCACGGCCAAGTGGCTGACTTGAACAAGCTCGATCGTCTGCGTCTGACCGACCACGGCGCGCAGCTCTTTCCAGAAGCAGCCTTGGCAATTTTGCAGGATTTGACGGCGGCGATGGCTGGGCTGCCGCCTGATCAGGCTGGCGTGCGCATTCATGGTGTGCCCGCCTTGCGTCAACTTTTGGCGCCGAACAGCTCCATCGGCGCCATTGCATGCAAGGCCATTGGCGCTGCGGCCACGCCTGTGCGGGCCATTTTGTTCGACAAGAGCGCAAGCACCAATTGGTCGCTGGGCTGGCACCAGGACCGCACCATCTGCGTCCGGGAGAAGATCGAGGTCGCAGGCTTCGGGCCCTGGTCGGTCAAAGCGGGTTTGCATCACGTTGCGCCGCCCATGGAGTTGCTGTCACGCATGGTAACACTGCGCGTTCATTTCGACGATGTGCCCGCAAGCAATGCCCCGCTGTTGATTGCTCCGGGATCGCACCGCTGCGGGCGCGTGCCGGAAAGTTCGGTGGCTCAAGTGGTTGCCGCGTGTGGCATCGTCGCGTGCCTTGCCCGGGCGGGAGACGTCTGGGCTTATTCCACGCCGATCCTTCATGCTTCTGACGCGGCCAGCCAGCCCGCGCATCGCCGCGTGCTCCAGGTGGATTTCAGCGCGGACGCCTTGCCGCACGGTCTGGAATGGCTGGGCGTCTAGTGGGCTTGCCTGCCATCCCTGAAATCGTCCCACCCCAGCCCGAACCGCGCGAGATATTTGCGCAACCGGTCGGCGTCATTGGTGCTGGCCCGCTTCTCGCGCGAGGCGGCGAAGAGTGTCCGCCCGGCTTCGGACAGGGAGCGGGCAGATGCGCAAGTCGCCACGACATACGCCAGTTGCACCCGGTCAAACGGGTCGAGATCGGCCAACGCAGATGGCGATAGCCAGCGTTCCAGCCCATCGCCATCTGCGGCCCCATCGCCCCAAAGACGCTTGAGCCGCTCGATTTCCTTGGTCACCGCCGCAACATCGATCCGTCCCTTGGGCGAAAAGGTCGCCATGCGCGTCACGCTGGCGGCCAGATCGCGAAAATTGGCTGACCAGCGCGCGGCGGGAGACAGCGCGAAGGCAAGGTAATCGGCGCGCGCTTCCTTGTTGAACGTCACCCGCTCGCCTTCGCGCTCGGCATGACGGTCGAGTTCATAGTCAAGGTTGGGGGCGATATCCTCGCGCCGTTCGGCCAGGCCGGGAAGCGCGAATGTCCAGAGGTTGAGGCGGGCGTAGAGGTCTTCGCGGAAAGTGCCTGCCGCCACGCACGACGCCAGATCGCGGTTGGTCCCGACGATCAACTGGAATTCGCTCTGCGCCTCCTTGTCGGCGCCCACGGGCAGGAACCGCTTGTCCTCGATCGCGCGCAGGATCATCGCCTGCTCGTCGAGACCCAGTTCGCCGATTTCATCGAGGAACAGCATCCCGCCATCGGCACTCCGCAAAAGTCCGGCACGATCGGCCGCCGCGCCGGTAAACGCGCCCTTCTTGTGGCCAAATAGTGCCGACATCGCGCTGTCCCCACGCAAGGTAGCGCAGTTCACTTCAACAAAGCTGCCCGTCATCTGGCGCTTGAGCTTCTTGAGTTCGAAGATGCGGCGGGCGAGCTGGCTTTTGCCCGCGCCGGTTGGTCCCATCAGCAGGATCGGCGCGCGCGTGCGACCGGCCACCTGCTCGATCTCGTCGATCATGGCATTGAAGGCAGGATTGCGCGTCTCGATCCCCGATTTGAGGAAGGACGAACGCTCTGCGCTTTCGCTGGCAAAGCGCGTGGCGATGCTGTCGTAGCGCGAGAGATCGAGATCAATCACGCTCCACGTACCTGCCGCATCGGGCGCGCCGCGCCGGGGCTGGGTCTGGAGCAGGCGCCCGGGCAGATAATGCGCCTCAGTCAGCAGGAACAGGCAGATCTGCGCAACATGGGTGCCAGTGGTGATATGCACCAGCACGTCCTCAGCGTCCGGGTCCAGGGCCAGTTCGCGCGCAAGGTCAAGCAGCTTGCCGTAGACCTCCTCGAAATCCCAGGCGTCCTGGAAATCGAGAACATGCCGTTCCACCCGCGTCTCGGGCGAAACCGAGGCAATGTCCTGCGTCACATAGTCCGCAAGGCGGCCGTGCAAAGTGCCGTGGATCATCACGAAGCGATCCACGCGCAGATCCTCGTGCATGCACAGGCCTACCGACGGCCGCCACTTCGTCCAGCGCGATGGACCGAATTTGGCAGCGTCCAGCGTGGAGCCGAGGAAGCTGATGACGGTGGTGGGCCTCATGCGCGAATTTTATATCAGCTTATATGTCAGGATACAAATTGGTGAGTATATCGGATGATCGGTTTCGCTCCCGAACGGCACCCTTATTTTAATTGATAATATAATCAGTGCCTTGAACGACTTTGGCAACGCCACCCCCAAAATTGGCACGCCATCTGCAAGGTGGATGGCGTCGGGTCAGTCGAACAGCCCGACAGGTAAGCGGCAACAGGGGCGGTCGGAATGGGCCGGCCGCCCCCGGATCGCCCCTGACAGGAAATTTGCCATGGACGGCTTGCGACTTGCCAGAGCCGCACCGCCGGCACCACGATGACAATGCGGGAGGCCGGTATGGCTGAAACTACGTATGAAGTGCAGAATGTCGCAGGCGGCGTGCCGATCAAGATGTGGACACGCGGCGTGCCGGTGGAAGACGAAGCGCGCGCGCAATTGACGCGCGCGGCCAAGATGCCGTTCCTGTTCAAGCATGTCGCCGCCATGCCCGACGTGCACGTCGGCATCGGTGCCACGGTCGGCTCGGTCATCCCCACGCGCGGCGCGGTAATCCCGGCAGCGGTGGGGGTGGACATCGGCTGTGGCATGATGGCAGCGCGTACCTCACTGATGGCACATGACCTGCCCGACAATCTGGAAGGCATCCGCAGCGCCATCGAACAGGCCGTGCCGCATGGGCGCAGCGTGGGGCGTGGCCAGCGCGATCACGGTTCATGGGGCAACCCGCCGGCCGCGATTGTCGAGGCCTGGGCCGGCCTGGCGGTACGCTTTGCGCGGATCTGCGACAAGTATCCCCGGCTGAAGAACACCAACAACCTCACGCACCTGGGTACGCTGGGCACCGGCAATCACTTCATCGAACTGTGCCTCGACCAGGACGCACGGGTGTGGGTGATGCTCCATTCCGGCTCACGCGGGGTGGGCAATGCGATTGGCAGCTTTTTCATCGAACTGGCCAAGCAGGACATGCGCAAGTGGCACATCAACCTGCCCGACGAGAATCTTGCCTATTTTCCGGAAGGGACCGACCATTTCGACGACTATGTCGAAGCGGTGGGCTGGGCACAGGATTTCGCGGCGCTCAACCGGCGGATGATGATGGCCAATGTGATATCCGCTCTGCGGGGCCAAATCGCCAAGCCGTTCGACGCCGAGCTGGAAGCGGTGAACTGTCACCACAACTATGTGACGCGCGAAAACCACTTCGGCGAGAACGTGCTGGTCACCCGCAAGGGCGCGGTGCGGGCGGCCAAGGGTGTGCTGGGCATCATCCCCGGTTCGATGGGGGCGAAAAGCTTCATCGTGCGCGGCCTCGGCAATGCGGAGAGTTTTGACAGTTGTTCGCATGGCGCAGGCCGCGTGATGAGCCGCACAGCGGCCAAGCGCTTGGTCAGCCTGGCCGACCACATCGCCGATACCGAGGGCGTCGAATGCCGCAAGGATGTCGGGGTGATCGATGAAACACCCCGTGCCTACAAGCCGATCGAGGCCGTGATGGCGGCACAGGCCGATCTGGTCGAGATCGTCCACACATTGAAGCAGGTGGTCTGCGTGAAGGGGTAACTCCCCTTCACACAGCGCCCAATCGAGAAGAGCAGATGATTACGATCGATGGATCCGAAGGCGAAGGCGGTGGCCAGATGGTGCGCAATTCGTGCGCGCTGTCGCTGGTCACTGGCCAGCCTTTCCGCATCACCAACATTCGCGCCAAGCGCTCCAAGCCGGGGCTGATGCGCCAGCATGTGACCGCGGTTGAGGCTGCGGCGGCCATTTCTGGCAGCGAATGCAGCGGCCTGACGGTGGGCTCGTCCGACCTCACGTTCCGTCCCGGCACCGCGCGAGCCGGAGACTATCGCTTTGCCGTTGGAACTGCGGGCAGCACCGGGCTGGTGCTGCAGACGGTGCTGATGCCGCTGCTTCTGGCCGATGGCCCGTCGCGGCTGGTACTTGAAGGGGGCACGCACAACATGCTGGCCCCGCCGTTCGATTTTATCGAGCGCTGCTTTCTGCCGATCATCAACAGCATGGGGCCGCGCGTCTCCGCGCGCCTGGTGCGCCATGGCTTTTACCCGCGCGGCGGCGGGCGGATCGAGGTGGAGATTGCGCCGGCGCCGCTGGTGCCCGTCGACTGCACCCGGCGCGGGGATTTGCTCTGCGTGGGGGCGCAGGCGACCTATTGCGGTCTCGCCGGCGAAATCCCGCAGCGCATGCTCGATCGGGCCCGCAAGGATCTGCCCGGCTGGAATGCAGAGGACTTTGCCATTCGCAAACTGCCCGACGATCAAGGCCCCGGCGTGATCCTGATGCTGGAGGCCCGCTATCAAGAAGTGACCGAAATCGTCAGCGGCTTTGGCCAATTGGGCGTGACGGCAGAGCGATTGGGCAAGACCGCTGCGGCGCGGATGCGCGGCTATCTGGAAAGCGATGCCTTTGCCGGGCCCTATCTTGCCGATCAGCTCATCCTGCCATTCGTCTTGGCAGGCGGCGGCACGTTCACGACGGTCAAGCCCAGCCAGCATCTGGTCACCGCCATCGACATTGCGCAGCGCTTCACCGGCCGGACCGTCAGGCTCGAACAGCAAGAAGGCGGCTGTCATCGCGTCGGAGTTGAGTGACTATTGCCCTATTATCCGCCATTTAATGAGCAATGATCGCGGCAACAGAACAGGTCGTTGGTTCATCCCTCAACGCGGCGCCAACGAATGGGGACAGCCGCCAACGTTGCGGACAGCGGCGTGACCATATACCAATCAAAGGATGGCAAAGGCTGATAGGTTGGAACGCCTCGACGTTCGTCGTACAGAACTTGAAACGGAATATATGGCAGCGCTGATTGATGCCTTGCGCGTTACGGCTGCAGGAAAATGGGGCCTTTTTGATCACAACGCAGACCGCTGGTCGCGCAAGGCTGTAGCCCCGATCATCGAAAATTTGGCTGAAATCGGTCAGGCGATCGACCAAATGAGAGAGCAGCTCGGCATGCCGCCTTTCGCGCTTCAACAGGAATTCCTCGCATCTCGTGGGCCTGTCAAGTCGGATGCAGTAGGCGAGCCCAAGCAGGCGCAAGCTTGGCTGGATCGGCTGGACAGCCGGTAAGAGGGATATCCAACTCTAAACGGGTGGTCATGTATGCCAGGACATCGGGTTCGGCATCGTCCATCAAAGTCGCCAGTCTTGGGAGCCTCGGACGCATCTGGTCGGCGACGGAACGCCATTGCTGGGACTATCCCCGCGCGTACGGGGGAAACGTTTGAAGGTCAGCCATGGATCAGGCGCTCACGGGACTATCCCCGCGCGTGCGGGGGAAACAGCGGCGGCACCGATGGCACCTATACCGGCACGGGACTATCCCCGCGCGTGCGGGGGAAACGCAATCGTGGGCAATGTGTAGGTCGGGGCCGTGGGACTATCCCCGCGCGTGCGGGGGAAACGGGCAGTGGGGCGGCAAGACCTGCACGGCGCTGGGACTATCCCCGCGCGTGCGGGGGAAACTGCCGGTCGAGCAGATCGAGCACATGAAGAAGGGGACTATCCCCGCGCGTGCGGGGGAAACCCTGCTATACAACATTCTGTTCACAAAGGGAAAGAGCCGACGCATTGTGCAAGCGGTGCCGTCGACCCTTGTGCAAAAGCGGGTGGCGGGTAGCGTTGTTTCGCGGCAAAGTGGGGGGCATGTCTAGCCCCATTCCACGCGCCTGGGCCAAGTTGGCTGATGAGCTGGCGCATCGGTCAGCCCTGCCGCTGACGGATCACGGCGGCGATGTGGCGGCAGTGTTTGCCCAACTGGTGGCGCAAGGGCATTGGCAACGCTTGCTGAACCGCGCGGCGGAGCGGGAACTGGGCGCGCACGATGTCGCGCGGCTGTGCGTGCTGGCCTATCTGCACGATCTGGGCAAGGCCAACCGGGGTTTCTGGTTGCGGCAGTTTCCCGGCGCGCGCCTGGTTGGGCACACCCGCGAAACAGCGCCCTTGCTGCGCACCGACTTGCGGCAAAGGCCCGAAGTGGCGCCGTTGGTTGCCATGCTGCGCGACTGAGGCTGTGGCGAACACTTTGCCGCTGTGATGGCGCACCATGGCACGCCGCTGAATGCCTATTCGAAACGCGAAGGCGCCCTGGCGGTAGAGCAGCCGATCATTGCCCGGATGCGGAGCGAATGGGCCGCGCGCGACGGCTATGATCCGCTGGCGCAACTGGCTGCGTTGCTTGGTGATGTGGCGGCGCGCTTTCCTCTGGCCTTTGCGCCGGGACCGCCGCTGCCGCCGGCACCGGCCTTTGTCGCGCTGCTGGGCGGATTGGTAACCCTGGCCGATTGGCTGGGATCAGACACCGCGCTGTTTCCCGTGGCCGGCCCGCATGATGCGGCGCGCGAAGCGTTGCGCCGCGATCATGGTCCGCGGGCCATTGAAACGCGCGGGTTGGGCGATTGCGCAATGCCCGCTGCCACGTTCGAGGCGCTGTTCGGCTATCCCCCGCGCGGCGCACAGAGCGAAAGCGATGCGACAGACCTGGGCGCGATTGCCGTGATCGAGGCGGAAACCGGTTCGGGCAAGACCGAGGCGGCACTGTGGCGCTGGCTGGCCCTGCGCGCGGCGGGGGCGGTAGATGGGCTCTATTTCGCACTGCCGATCCGATCGGCGGCGGTGCAATTGCATGGCCGCGTCAATGCCATGCTGCAACGGCTGACCGGCGGCACGGTGGAAGCGGTGCTGGCAGTGCCCGGCTATATCCGCGCCGGAATGCAGGATGGGCGGCGCGCGGCCGACGAAGCGGGCTTGCTGCCGGGCTTTGCCGTGACCTGGCCCGATGGCGGCGCCAGCGAGGCGCGCTGGGCGGCCGAACAGCCCAAACGCTATCTGGCCGCGCGCGTGGCCGTGGGCACGATCGACCAGGCGTTGATGGCCGGGTTGCAGCTGCGCCACGCCCATTTTCGCGCCACCATGCTGGCGCGCAGCCTGCTGGTGGTGGACGAAGTGCATGCCTCAGACCACTTCATGGGCGAAACCTTGCGCGCGGTGCTGCGCAACCATTTGGCGCTGGGCGGGCACGCCCTGCTGCTATCAGCCACGCTTTCGGCCGAAATGCGCGGGCGGCTGCTTGATCCGTTTTCGCCCGCGCCGCCGCTGCCCGATCTGGCAGAGGCGCAAGCCGCGCCCTATCCCGCGCTGTCGGGCATGGCGGCCGCACCCCGCCCGGTGCGCCAGGCAGACGCGCGGGCCAAAGTGGTGGCCTGGACCGCACAGCCGATCATCACCGATGCCGCCGCCATTGCCGCACAGGCCATCGCCGCGGCGCGCGCAGGCGCCAGTGTGCTGGTTATCCGCAACAGCGTGGCCGGCGCCGTGGCCGTGGCCCAGGCGGTGGCAGCGGCCGCGCCCGATCTGGCCTTTGGCATCGATGGCGTGGCCACGCTGCACCACGGGCGGTTTGCCCCCGACGATCGCCGGCTGCTGGATCGCGCCGTAGAGGCGGCCTTCGGCAAGGGCCGGGCGAGCCGTGGGCAGATCCTGTGCGGCACCCAGACGCTGGAACAGAGCCTGGATATCGATGCCGACCTGCTGCTGACCGACCTGGCCCCGATTGACGTGCTGTTGCAGCGCATCGGCCGCCTGCACCGGCACGATCGCGCCGACCGCGGCGCGTTTGCGCGGGCGCAGGCGCGCATCCTGGTGCCTGCAGAGCGCGATCTGGCGCGGTTCATGGCGCGCCGCCTGCGCGAGCGACATGGGCTGGGCCCGATCAAGGACGCGCAGGGGGTCTATCCCGACCTGTTGGTGCTGGAGGCCACCTGGCGCCTGATCGAGCGGCAAGCCGAGATTACCATTCCCGCCGACAACCGCCGCCTGGTGGAGCAGGCGCTGCACCCGCAGCAGACGGAGGCGCTGGTGGCCGAACTGGGCACCGCCTGGGCCAACCACGAAGCGACCCTGCTGGGCACCGCCTATGCCGAGCGCGGCACCGCGCGGGACTGGACTTTCGATGTGGCGCAGCCGTTTACGCACCTGCTGTTCCCCGAAGGCAACGAAGCGCTGGCCACGCGGCTTGGCACCAAAGACCGCCTGGTGCGGCTCGACCCGGCACCGCCCGGCCCGTTTGGCCAGGCCGTGGGGCACTTGACCGTGCCGGCGTGGATGGCGCCGGGCGTCGCGACCGAGGAAGAGGCGGTAATCGTGGCAGACACACCCGCGCTGGTGTTTACCCTGGGAGCACGGCGGTTTGTCTATGATCGGTGGGGGTTGCAGGCCACACGCGACATCGCGCCATAATGGTGCGAAACTGAGCGAACAAATACCGTGCATCACTCGACACTATTCGTAAAATATTGTTTTCTTGAACCTGTACGGGGCCATTCAAGCCAGAACGCAAGAGCCATTCTGGCTGTAGTATGGTGGGGGCATCATGATTCGCTGGCAGGGGGAAGACGGCGCGCTTCAGGCCGACGATCTGTTCGGCATCTTGGCGGCGATGGCGCGGGGGGAGATCATGTCTTTCCCTGCGCTGCGGCCGCACCAGCAGCAGGCGTGGCATTGCTTTGCGGTGCAGGTGGCGGCGATGGCCCTAATTGCCGCTGGCAGGGCAGACTTGCCCACGGCGGCAGCGGATTGGCGCGCGTTGCTGCTCGGCCTGACGCCGGAATGGCCCGATGGCGAGGCCTGGGCTTTGGTGGAGGAGGACTGGCAAAAGCCCGCCCTGTTGCAACCACCGCTGGTTTCGCCTGCCCATCGCGCCGACTACAAAAAGGCGCTGGCCACGCCGGATCAGCTCGACATGCTGGTAACCTCGCGCAACCACGATGTGAAAGCGGCGCGGATGCTGGGCGGGGCGCAGGATGACTGGCTGTTTGCGCTGGTCACCTTGCAAACCATGGAAGGGTTCCTGGGCGCGGGGAATTACGGCATCAGCCGGATTAACGGCGGCTTTGCCAGCAGGATGGGCCTGGGCCTGCGCCCGTCGGGCAATCTTTCCGCCGCCTTTGCCCGCGATGTGCACTGCCTGGTGCAGGCCAGCGGCGATCCGCAAACCGGCGCGCACTGGCGGCACGGGCCGGGGCTGTTGTGGACCATCCCGTGGGATGGTGCCGCATCGCTGGCGTTCACCCGGCTCGACACGCTCTATGTGGATGTGTGCCGCCGCGTGCGGTTGCAGCGCGATGCCAACGGCGCGATCACGGCCCTGGCCGCCGGATCGAAATCGGCGCGCGTCGCCGGGGTGGAAACGGGCAAGAGCGAAGATCCCTGGGCGCCGATCCGCCTGCGCGACAATGCCAGCCTGACCGCCTCGCCGGCCACGTTCGGCTATCGCAAATTTGTCGAGCTGCTCGATCCGGCCAAGGTGCAGCGCCCGTTGCTGGCCCGCCATGCCGCCGGCGATCGGCCGCAGGGGATGGTGCTGGTGGCCCAGGCGCTGGTGCGCGGGCAGGGCAAGACCGAGGGGCTGCACCGCCGCGAAGTGCCGCTGTCGGGCACGCGCGAAAACGATGTGTTCGAAACGGAATACGTCGATCGCATGGGGCAAGTGGCGCAAGGCCGCGCACAGGAAGCCGGTGCCGTACGGCAACGCCTCCGCTTGGCCTGCTTTGCCCTGGTGCAGGGTGGGCCGGCCCAGGTGCGGCTTGATGATAAGGCCGCAGAAGCCAAGCTCGATCCGTGGATCGGCCATTTCGACCTGGCCGTGGACCGGGTGTTTTTCGACGCGCCGTTCTGGGCCGAATTCGACGGCAAGCCGGAAAACCATCGCCTGGCCTGGCGCGAAACGCTGCGCGCGATCGCCCGCGATGTGTTTGCCTTGGCCGCCGCGCAGGCCCCGCGCACCGATACCCGCCGCGTGCGCGCACTGGCCGTGGCGCGCAACATGCTGGAAGCCACCCTGGCCGCCTATGTAAAGGAAGCCCGCGATGCAACCTGATGAAGCGACGCCGCCCGCCGAGAAAGACCCGGTGGCCTCCATCGGCGGGCAGATGCCACTGCTGTCCACCGGCGAGCGGGCCGCGCTGCGGCGCACGTTCCTGACCAATTCGGCCCAGGCACAAGGCGTGCTGATCGGGCTGCTCCACCGCGCAGCCCTGCCCGATGCGGCCTGGCGCTCGCCCGCGGCCCTGCAGCGCTGGCGCCTGCTCGCCCATGTCGCGGCCACGCTATCGGGCACGGCGGCGATCAACCCCCATGCGCCGGGCCAGCGCCTGGGCCGCGCGCTGCATGCTGCCGGCTATTCCGTCAACCGGCTGATGCGCCTGACCACGGCACGTGGGCCAGCGCTGATCGACCAGGTGGTGCGCGCCGCGCGCTATCTGGCGCAGGCGGGGCAGGCGCCGGTGGACCTGCGCCCCATTCGCGCCCTGATCGGCGACGATCCCGACCGCGCCGAACGCGCCCGGATCGACATCGCCCGCGATTACTTTGCCGCCGAATATGCCCAAGGGAGGGACAGCCAATGACCCCGCGCTTCATCCAGATCCACTTCCTGAGCGCCTGGCCCGGCGTGCTGCTCAACCGCGACGATGCCGGCCTGGCCAAGCGGCTGCCGTTCGGCCCTGCCGTGCGCACCCGGGTTTCCTCGCAATGCCTCAAGCGGCACTGGCGCATGGCCGACGATCCACGCGCACTGCACCAATTGGCCGCACAGGAAGGCGTGGCCAGCCTGCGTACCAAGCTGGCGATCGAGCGCCTGGTGATCGAGCCCTTGCGCGCGCGCTATCCGCAAGAGGCGGTGGACGCGGTGCAGGAAGCGTTCCTGACCAAGTTCTATGGCAAGAACGCCAAAGACCCCAAGCAGCGCCAGGCCCTGCTGTTTGGCGAGGCGGAAATCGCCTGGATGCGCGGCAATGCCGAAGCCATCCTGAAAGACGCCCCCGACAGGAAAAGCGCCGAGGCCGGGGCCGCTGCGTTCTTCAAGGAAGAAAAGGCTAATCTGGCCGCCTTTGGCAAAAGCGTGGCTCTGGCCGCCGGGCTGGAAGCGGCGCTGTTCGGGCGCATGGTCACGTCTGACGTCAAGGCCAATACCGATGCCGCGATCCACGTCGCCCACGCCTTTACCGTCCACGACGAACAGCCCGAACTGGATTACTTCACCGTGGTGGACGACTTGCGCAACCGCGAGGACGATGGCGATTCCGGGGCGGCGGGGGTGTTCGATACCGAGCTGACGTCAGGCCTTTATTATGGTTACGTGGTGGTGGACGTGCCGCTGCTGGTGAAAAACCTGACCGGGTGCGCCATGGCCGATTGGGCCGGGGAACAGGATCGCACGCTTGCCGCGCAGGTAGTGGAAAACCTGGTGTGGCTGATCGCGGAAATCTCGCCGGGGGCCAAGAAGGGTTCCACCGCTCCCTATAGCCGCGCCGAGCTGGTGCTGGTCGAGGCGGGCGAGCGCCAGCCCCGCTCGCTGGCCAATGCGTTTCGCCAGCCCGTATCGCTGGCCCCGCATCACAACGAAAGCCTGGGCCGGCGCAGCGCCGATGCCCTCGCCGCGCATCTCGCCGCGCTCGATGAAACCTATGCCACGGGCGAAGTGCGCCGGCATCTGGCCTTGCCCGATCTCGCCCTGCCCGGGGTGGACCGCCTGCCGCTAGCCACCCTGGCGCAATGGGCGGGCGGCCTGGTGCGCGCTGCGCAAGCGTGATGGCGGCGCATCTCGTCCTGGCGCTCGATGCGCCGTTGATGAGCTTTGGCGGCGACATGGTCGATGCCTATGGCGTGGTCCGCGATTTTCCGGCGCGGTCGATGATTGCCGGCCTTGTCGCCAATGCCCTGGGCTGGGACCGCGCCGATGGCGACGCGCACCAGGCGTTGCAGGCGCGGCTGATCATGGGCGCGGCGCGGGCGCGCGAGGGGCAGCGCATCCGCGATTTCCAGACCGCCAAGCTGGAGGCGGCCGACCAGGGCTGGACCACGCGCGGCGCGCCCGAAGGCCGCGCGGGCGGTGCGAGCACCTATGACAGCCCGCATATCCGCTATCGCGATGCCGATGCCGATGCCCTGGTCGTGGTGGCACTGCGGCTCGATCCCGCCGAACAGGAACCCACGCTGGATCAGGTGGCGCAGGCGCTGGAACGGCCGGCGCGGCCCTTGTTCCTGGGGCGCAAGCCGTTCCTGCCTGCCGGCCCGCTCTTGGCCGGGCGGATAGAGGCGGCCACGGTCCCCGATGCCCTGCGTGCCGCCCTGGCGCTGGTCTGCCCGCAGCAGGCCGCACCGGTGCGCGCGCAATGGCCGCTGGGCGAAGGGCGCGTGGCCCACGATCGCGTGGCGGAATGGACCGACGAGCGCCACTGGCCGGGCGGCGTTCACGCCGGTTTGCGCCGCGTCGTGCTCGGGCGCCTGGCGCCGCTACCTGCCGTGCAAGCGGAGGCGCAGAGCAAGGGGCCGGATACTGGGGGGATCGGCGCATGAGCGGGCTATACCTGGTGCGCCAGGGCATCGACCAGGCGGCCCTTGCCGCCTTCGCCATTGCGCGGGGCGCATCCGACGATGACTATGGCTATGCCCTGCATCTCGCGCTGCGCATCCGCTTTGGCGAGGCGGGGCCGCAGCCGTTCCGCATGGTGCAAGGGCCAGGCGCCGCGCAGGCCGCGCACCTGATCGGCTATGCCCGCGATCCCGCCGCGCTGCATGCGGCGCTGGCCCTGCCGCCCGCCGACCCGATGGTCGAAGCGGTCTTTGCCGGAGATCCGCAAGTGCGCGCCATGCCCGAGGAATGGCGCAGCGGCGCGCGCTATCGCTTTGAAGTGCGGGTGCGGCCCGTGGTGCGTTTCGGCGCCCGCCGCCGCGCCGCGCGCGCGGCCGACCGGCGGGCCTGGCAGGGCCGCGCCGGGGAAATAGACGCCTTCGTGGCCGCTTGTGAAAAGGCCCAGGGTGAAGCGCCGCTCGATCGGGAAGCGGTCTATTCCCAATGGCTTGTCCAGCGGCTTGATGGGGCCTGCGCACTCGAGCACGTGGCATTGCGCCAGATGCGCCGGGTCAACACCGTGCGGGCGCGGCATGGCGGGCGCGGGCTTCATGCCAGCGAAACGCCCGAGGCGGTGTTTGCCGGAACGCTGGTGGTACAAGACCCCGACCGGTTTGCCGCGCTCCTGGCCGGCGGGGTAGGCCGGCACGCCGCCTTCGGCTTTGGCATGCTTACGCTCGCCCCACCGGGGCCAGCGCCGCAGGGGGGATAGGCGCGATGCTGGCCGGGCGGCTCGGACTGGAAAAGGCGCATATTCCCCATGTCGATCGGCATGGTCTGGTGTGGCTCGATCGCGGGCGCCTGGAAGTTGAGGCCGGATGCCTGCGCTTCGTCACCGCCGGCGGCGGCGCCCTGGCGGCAAGGGATTACCAGATTCCGCACCAGGCGGTTTCGATCGTGCTGCTCGGGCCAGGATCGAGCGTGACGCACGATGCCTTGCGCCTGCTCGCGCGGCACGGTTGCGCGCTGGCGGCCATCGGCGAAGGCGCGGTGCGGTTCTACACCGCGCCGCCGCTCATGCCCGACAGTTCCGCCCTCGCCCGCGCCCAGGCCCGTGCCTGGGCCGATCCGGCACAGCGCATGGCCGTGGCCCGCGCCATGTATGCGCTGCGCTTTGGCGAAATCGTGCGGACGCGCGATATCGAGGCGCTGCGCGGCCAGGAAGGGGCGCGGATCAAGCGCGCCTATGCCCTGGCGGCCGACCGCTTCGGCGTGCGCTGGGCCGGGCGCCATTACGATCGCGCTGATCCGGAAGGTGGCGATCTACCCAACCAGGCGATCAACCATGCCGGCGCGGCGATGACTGCTGCCGCCAGCGTGGCCGTGGCCGCCGTGGGCGCCATTCCGCAGTTGGGGTTCGTGCACGAAGACAGCGGCCAGTCCTTCGTGCTCGATATTGCCGACCTGCACCGCCACGATGCCCTGCTCGACATCGCCTTTGGCGCCGTGGCCGAAGCGCGCGGGCAGCCGATCGAACGGGTGGTGCGCCAGCGCGCCGCGCGCCTGTTCCGCCAGCGCGGAATCATTCCCACGATGATCGACCAGATCAAGAGCCTGCTGGCCCAGGCGGACGAGGCCAGGCCCTGATGCCGCTGGTCGTGGTGATCACCCGCGACGTGGAAGACCGCTATCGCGGCTACCTCGGCTCGATGATGCTGGAACTGGCGCCAGGCGTCTATGCCCAGCCCCGCATGTCGGCCCGCGTGCGCCAGCGCCTGGCCGATGTGCTGGCAGACTGGCACGGCCGCCTGGGCCGGGGCAGCATCGTGATGTGCTGGGCCGAAACCGCAGCCAACGGTGGCCTTGGCCTGCGCACGTTCGGCACGCCGCCCAAGGACGTAGTGGCCCATGACGCGATGTTGCTGGTGCGCCGGCCATTACCGGAACAGCCCGAATCCCGGTGAATTTGCTCTTTCCTATTGTAAACAAGATGTTGTATAGTAGGGTCTCCCCCGCACACGCGGGGATAGTCCCCGAAGAAGCGGAGGCCTGACCATGGAACATCAGTCTCCCCCGCACACGCGGGGATAGTCCCATCATGCGGCCGATCACGCCGGCGCCGCCGGTGTCTCCCCCGTACACGCGGGGATAGTCCCGCATCCAGCAGTCGAGCGAATTCCTCTCCTCGGTCTCCCCCGCACACGCGGGGATAGTCCCTCGTCCGATCGGTGCAGCGGCGTCATGAAGAAGTCTCCCCCGTACATGCGGGGATAATCCCGGGGAAAGTCCGGCCTCGGGCATGGCGCGCATGTCTCCCCGCACACGCGAGGATAATCCCGCCTCCCGATGCGCCCGATAGTGATCGGCCAAGTCTCCCCCGCACCAGCGGGGACAACATTCGCGCGTCGCGCAGTATCCGCCATGCGGCGCCCCCTGCGTCTTGCCCAACTCCCCCTTGCCCGCTGCCACGCAGCGGTGGCATGAGACGGGCATGCCTGCAGATCTTTTCCGCGCTCGATTTCACGCCGTTGGCCAACGCGGTTACCGGCTTGCGCGAGGGGCTGGTGCGCTTTGCCACCGATGAAAGCGATACGCAGATCCGCGACGGGCTGATCCAGCGCTTTGAATTCACCTATGACCTTTCGCACAAGATGCTGCGCCGGGTGATCGAGGCGGGGGCCGCCAATCCCGAAGAGGTGGGCCGCATGACCTTTCCCACTCTGATCCGCACAGCGGCCGAACAGGGGCTGACCGGGGCGGACTAGACCGATTGGCGGACGTGGCGCGAGATGCGCAACATCGCCTCGCCCATTGCGGCGTCGCCACCTCAGACAGAGCACACCCCGTATCCGTTCGCCCGCGCTAACTGCCAGAGTAGCAATGAATCGGGATACACTTGATCCGAAGCCATCGGAATGGCCTAAGACCAAGCGCGCAGGGTCAGGCTGGTGTCTGCAAGCCGGCCTGATCATCCAGCGCCAGCGCGCGGATGGCGGCGGGACGGCTGCGGCACCGTTCAATATAGGCGTCGAAGACCTGGTCAGCCGGGAACGCCTGGCGGCCAAACGCCATGGCGCTGCTGATCAGGAAGTCGGCCCCTGTGAACGTCTCGCCCATGACATAGGGCCCAGCCTCCAGCGCGGCGCGCAAACGAGCGATCACCGCGTCATGGTTGCGCTGCTTCTGCGCCGATCCGGCCAGTTCGCCAGCCATTCCGGCAAACAGCGCTGGCTCCAGTTCGGTAGCATACCATGCGATCCAGGTGAGATAGTCGCCCCGGCCGCCTTCGGCCGGCGCAGGAGCAAGCCCGGCCTGCGGAAAGGCGTCGAGCAGGTACAGCACGATCGCAACCGATTCCGCCAGCAGCCTGCCATCGTGGACGAGCGCCGGCACGCGCTTGTCGGGATGGGGATTGGCAGGGTCGCCCTGCCCTTCCCCGGTCATGGGGCGGAAAATGGAAACCGGGCGGATCTCGTAGGTAACCCCAAGCTCCTCCAGCAACCAGATCATGCGGGACGAACGCGATTGGGGCGCGTGGAACAAGGTTATCATGAGGCAGGTCCTTTTCGATCGGTCGAATGGCTGAGCGGGTTTCGCAGAGCGATTTCGCTTGTAGGACCACCCTGCTGACAGCATTCTGTCAGCAGGAGGCGGCAGCATGCGCAGGGCAGACCGATTGTTCCAGATCATCCAGATTCTGCGCCGCTCGTCCCGGCCAGTGACGGCCGCCGAGATCGCGGGCGAATTGGAAGTCTCGCAACGCACCGTCTATCGCGATGTCGCCGATCTGATCGCGCAGCGCGTTCCCGTGCAGGGCGAAGCCGGATTCGGCTACATCCTCGACGATGCATTCGACATGCCGCCACTGATGCTGACACCCGACGAGGTCGAAGCGGCAGTGCTCGGCGCGCAATGGGTCGCAAGCCGGGGCGATCCGGTGCTCGCCAATGCCGCGCGCGACCTCATCGCGAAGATCACCAGCGTCGTTCCCGATCGGCTGCGGCCGCTCATTGCCGATCCCGCGATCGCCGCCCGATCGACCAAGCCGCCGCCGGTGCCCGATCGCATCGACCTGGCGCGCACGCGTGAATGGATACGCGAAGGCCGCAAGATCGCGATCGATTATCTCGACCAGCATGGCGAGCCAACCCGGCGCATCGTCTGGCCGATCATCCTGGGCTTCCTCGACGACACGCGAATGCTCGCCGCATGGTGCGAGCTACGCCAGGATTTCCGGCACTTCCGCGCCGATCGCATTTCCGCCGCCACGTTTCTCGAAGACGGTCATGGCGTTCGACCGGCTACGCTTCGCCAACGGTGGAAGCGGGATATGACAGAGAGGCACGAGGCCGGGAGCGCGCGATGATCGACTGTTCCGTGGCATGGACCGCGCCAGGTTTCATCGGGCGCGGCTTCGAGCAACCTGTATCCGGTACGAAATTCGAACAGCGACCGCTCCGCTATGGCGCATCTGATCGACGTGGTAGCCGCATCGTCGCGCGCGAGACTGCTTGATCGGCATTGTTGGCTGCGCCGCCAGTTCGATCCTGCATTGAGCCAAAGCTCTAGGACCTTTGGCCAACCGCGCTTCCAGACACCCTATCTCGGCGCGCGCCAGCCTTCCACTTTGCCTTCATCGGCATTGACGCGCAGCAGATCTCCCATTGCGACCAGATTGAGGGGGTCATAGTCGAAGTCGGTGAGCGCCGGAACGCGCAGGACCACCGCTCCCAGCGCCGCCTTGGTCGTCGTCACGTTGAACAGCAACGCGAGAGGGGCGGTGCCGGCTAGCCGCGTCATGTGGAAAATCGAAGACCAGCCAGACGACCCCTTCGCGCCGGGGAACACCAGAATCTTGCCAGCAAAGCTGACGCCGTTGAGTTCATGGCGGCTTTCGATCACCTTGCCGGCCATGGGGTTGACGCCACCCCAGCCGGAGATTGTGTCGCGGGTAACCAGCGCTTCGCCAACCGTGATCCCGGGAACCACGCAGCGCCCATGGATCACGTAATCCGGCGCACGGGTGGGCAAGGCAGTGGCGCTCATGCGAGGCCTCCACGCCAGACACCGGTACAGGCTGCGTCGATGCATTCGGCGGTCGTGCCGAACCAACCTTCGATGCCCATGATCGCCGGGAGGTAGTGCGTCTGCTTGGCACTGTCGAACGCGGCGACCCGGGTGCCGGGCGGGACTGCCTGGCTGATCGCCGAGCAGGTGTCCGTCATCAGCATAGCGCCTGCCGCGCGCAAGGTGGCAGTGTGTCCCCCCGCGTCGGCCGTGGCCTTAACCGCGCGACTGGTGAAGATCCATAACGCGCAATTGGCATGGACCCTGCGGCCCTCGATCAGCCGTGCCGCCAGCACGATTTGTTCGATCGAGTAATGCGGACAGCCGAGCATCACGAAATCGACTGCCGTGTTCTGCCCGACGCTGTTGAGCGTTTCCCAGGTGCGCCGCCGCGCCTGCGCGTCATAAACGAAGCGCTCGCCGCGTGGTGGCCCGCCAAATGCCGTTTCGAGATCGCGCGCTTCGGGCGTGATGCCAACCATATGGTACATCTCCACCCCGCCCGACGAGGCTGCAGCCGCGCCAAAATGCTTGTGCCGGATCAACGACGGGTTGGTGATGGCGCCCGAGAGGACCGGGATCGTGTCTTCCACCGTCGCGCCGGTGAAGTAACCCAGCAAGCCCCAGTCGAACACGTCGTCCACCGACACCTGCACGTCGATGGAGTGCTGGCCCAGGCGGTAAGCGTCGCGATGAAAACCCCAGTTGGGAATGCGCTTGGCCAGCATGGCCGCGCTGGTCGATTCCCGCCCTTCACAATTGGTACGCCCGCCCACGACCGAATTGCAGAAGACCACCGCGCTCGATTCCATCCAGGCGCAGTGCTCACCCATTACCGGGACATTGCCGGCAAGATAGGGGGTGCAGGTCTTGAGCAACTGGATGCCGTGCGCGGCGACCTGTTCCTCGTCGTAGCGGAAGTTCGCGTTGGCGGCTTCGGTCATGCCCTGCTCACGCCACAGTTCGGGGTCCATGCCGCCTTGGAGGTGGCAGGAGAACGCGTTCATCCGCGGCACGTCGACCACGTCGTCGGAATCGAGGTCGAAACGCGAGAAGACTGCGCGATAATCGCCACCATCGGCTGCGTAGTATTCCTTCATCCACGGCGATGCCGAGCCAGGCACCCCGGCGACATTGTTGGTCTCGACAAAGTTTTCGGCGCCCAGCGCGTCGGCATAGCGGACCAGGAGTGCCATGGCGCGAGCCACAGCCGGGCCCTGCTCGCCATCGAGCATCGCCTGTTCCTGGGTGGTAAGCGTGACCATGTCGGCTCCTTCCATCTTGTAGCAAGCTATCTTTTTGGGCCGAACTTCCGGTGTGGGAAGCTGGAGGTTCAGCGCATGGCGTCGAGGCGCTTGAGAATGCGCGTGAGCACGTCGACGGTGACGGACAGCTTTTCAGGTTCGATCCCGGCCAGCACGTCCCCACGCAGTTCGTTGGTGATCGCCATGATGTCTTCGATGGCCTTTTGTCCGGCGGGGGTAATGCGGTTGAGCGTGACCCGCCGGTCTTCGGTGCTCTGCTCGCGTTCGATCAGCCCGTCGCGGGCCAAGGCGTCGAGCATCCGCACCATCGTCGGGCCCTCTACGCTGATCAAGCGTGCCAGATCACCCTGGGTCAGCGCTGCATCAGAATAGGCCACGTGGAACAGTGTTTCCCAGCGTGCCATGGTCTGGTTGAGCGCCTTGATGCGATCATTGGCGACCTTACGCCACAGCCGCCCGGCGACAACGATTGCACGGGTGACGCGGAACAGGCCATCGTCGGTGCTGTCGCCGCTGGCGCGGCGATAGCGCATCAGGTGACGCTCGGATGCGTCGGTGTCAAAGCCGCCAGGCAGGTCGATCTCTTCGCGCCGCCGGCCAGGTCGTCGCTGCGCAGGCGCCTTGGGAGGAGCAGCCTTGGGGCCGCGCTTGTGATCGGTGCGGTCGCGCGTTCTCGCCTTGCCGTCGGTGTCGTCCATCGTCGTCACCATGCCCGAGGCCGGCGGGATTGTATAGTCTGCTACCGAAGCGGGCGCAGCAACGCGAGACCGGGGCCGGGCCACGGCTGGGTTAATCCCGCCCGCCGACCGGCAGGTCGAGCAGCACGGCCCCGGTTGCCATGGGTTGCACGTCGCGCCGATAGATGCCCAACCAACCATCGGCTGGCACCGGGAAGGCATTGCCCGGCGCGGGCCGGCGCGCCAGTTCATCGGCCGCCACAGCCAGATCGAGGCGCCGCGCGGCGACGTCGATCTCGATACGGTCGCCGTCGCGTACCCTGGCAATCGGACCGCCGACGGCCGCCTCCGGGGCCACTTCGGCAATGGTCAGGCCCTTGAGGCACAGGCCGGAAAGCTGGCCATCGGTGATGAACGCGACATCGCGCGCGAGACCCGCCGCATCGATCGCGAACAGCACGATCGACGCGCCGCCACCCATGGCCGGACCGCCTTTCAGGCCTTGGCCGCGCAACACCAGGACGTCACCCTTCTGCAACTCCCCTGCGGCGATGGCTTTCATGGCGCTCGCGGTATCCTCGAACACGCGGGCCGTGCCTTCGAATGCTTCGGGCCGGGTGCCGTCACGGATGCCCAGCTTGACCACCGCGCTTTCGGGCGCAAGTGAGCCCTTGAGGATCGCGATCGAGGGTCCATCGGAGACAGGACGATCGAGCGGACGGATGATCTCGGCATCGACGATGGTTGCGTCGGCAAGATCCTCGCCCATGGTACGGCCCGACGCGACCAGCACCTTGCGATCGAGCAGCGGTTCGAGTTGCTTGAGCATCGCGCGGGCGCCACCGGCGTCCTCGAAGCCCTCGATCCGGACTGGGCCGTTGGGACGCACCGCGGCGAGTGTGGGCACCTTGCGCCCCACTTCATCCCAGATGGCAAAGAGGTCGGCATCGACTCCGCCTTCGGTCGCCGTCGCCTGCAAGTGCTTGATCGCATTGATCGAGCCCGAGACCGCCAGTACCATGGCGGCAGCATTGTAAAATGCGCCGGGCGTCATGATCCGGCGCGGGGTCAGGTCCTCGCGTACCATCTCGACGATGCGCGCGCCGGCTGCGCGGGCCGCGTCGAACATCTTCTCGCTGTTGGCCCGCACCGGTGCCGATCCGGCGATGCACATACCCAACGCCTCCACCACGCAATGCATCGTGTTGGCCGTGGCCATCCCGGCGCAGACGCCGGGGCCGCGGATGGCATTGCGGGTCACATCCTCCATCGCGTGCTTGCCGGGCTTACCCAGGCTGGCACCGACGCCGCCCGAAAAGAGGTCCTCGATATCCACCGGATCGCCATCGACCATGCCCGATGCCTGGTAGCCGCCAATCACCAGCAAGGTCGGGATATTGAGCCGCATCGCCGCCATCAGGTGGCCAGGCGGGGTCTTGTCGCAGCTGGTCAGGCAGACCATGCCATCGAGCATCGCTGCTTCGACCTGGGCCTCGATATCGTTGGTCACGAGATCGCGTGCAGCCAGAATATAGCTGCCCTGGCGTCCGGCTCCGGTGATGAAGTCGGAAGGGGCAGTCGTACGCACTTCGAAAGGCACGCCCCCGGCAGCGCGGATCGCGTCCTTGACCACTTTGGCCACACCGTCGAGGTGGGCAAAGCAAACCGCCAGTTCTGACGAAGAATTGACCACGGCGATCTTAGGCTTGAGAAGGTCTGCATCGGTAAGGCCGAGGGCGCGCCAATGGGCCTGGCGGACGGGCGAGTTGGCGGCAAGGCTGCGCAGCGGGCGTTGGGATTGCGGGTCGGGAGCGGTCATGGCCGGCCTTTCAGGACGTGGGGGAGAGAGAGGGGGCGGGAGAGTTTGCGATCGCCGTGGCGCGCTGCTCACGGCCGACCACCAGGGCGATGCCGAACGCGGCTAGCGCCAGCACCACGGGGCAGATCGCGAGGATGGCAAAGCTGGTCACCACTGGCAGGCCCGAGGCAAGCACCATGCCGCCCAGGATTGGCCCGGCGATGCCACCGATCTTGGCGACCGATGTGGCCCAGCCCGAGCCGTTGGCGCGGATCGCCGTGGGATAATAGATCCCGGCGATCGACAAGATGCCGAAATGGGCCCCGCCAACCAGGCTGGTGGAGATGACCGACAACACGAGGAACGCCGTGGAGCTCAGGGGAACGAGCCCGATCAGCAACAGCACCGGCGCGGCGAGCGCGGGGAAGAAAGCAACCGCCAGCGCGCCCTTGCGATCGGTGAAGCGCATCAGCAGCAGCCCCAGCACGGCACCCATCAGGCCCGAAAACGACGAGACATAGGCCGCCAGATCACGGGTGAAATGCAGGTCTTCATAGACGATCGGGCCCCAGTTCGCCTTGAAATAGACGGCCAGCGTGCTGGCGATGTAGCCCAGCCACAGCAGCGGCGTGATCCACCGCAGCCGCCCGGTAAACAGCTGGCTGACGCGGAAGTTGCCCGATGCCACGCGGGCCTCGTCGCCCAGCACGAATTGGTCGCTTGCCGTTGCGCCGAGCCCAGGATCGATGCGGTTGAGCGTGGCAGCCAGGCGCACAGGATCACGGTTGCGCGCCACCAGGAAGCGCACGGACTCGGGCAGCCAGACGAACAGCGCCGCCGCAATCGCCAACGTCGCGGTGCCGCCCGCTACGAACACCCCTTCCCAGCCAAAGCGCGGGGCCAGCCACACCGTTACCGGCCCGGCGAGCGCCGTGCCCAGGCTATAGCCCATCATGATCACCGTCACGACGGTGGAGCGGAGCCGGGTGGGCACGTATTCGATGTTGAGCGCCCAGGCGAGCGGCAGCATCCCCCCGATCGCGAAACCGTCGAGGAAGCGCAGCACGAGCAGCGCTTCATAGGACCGGGCGAGCGCGGTCGCGGCGGTGAGAATCCCGAAGGCCACTGCGGCCAGCGCAATCGTCTGGCGCCGGCCGCGTCGGTCACCCAGCCAGGCCAGGACAAAGCCGCCGATCATCATGCCGAGCAGGCCGGCCGAGAAGACGTTGCCCAGCATGGGCTTGGTCAGCCCCAGTTCGTCGCGCATGTAAGGTGCGGTGAAGCTGATCATCATCATGTCGAAGCCATCGAACACGGTTATCAGCCATGACAACGCGATCAGGCGGTAATTGAACGGACCAAGGCCGCGTGCGTCGATCACGCGGGCAACGTCGATGGTCCTGCTGGCCTTTCCCATTCAGGGATCCTTTCCCGGCTGGCCGGCTTGGCGCGCGACCTTATCCTTCGAGATTTGCTGCAATCTTTTGGCGTAGCAAGCCCATGTCGACCTGGTGGACCGATCCCGACCCGGCGATCGTCAGGGCGTGGGCTGCGGCGGCCCCCATGGCGATGCAAGGTCCCATTACCCGCACCGATGACAGCGCGGTGGAATCAGCGTCGATGCAGCGCCCGACGGCAAGCAGATTGTCGGCCCCAGCCACTGCAAGCGAGCGCAGCGGTACGGTATGGACATGGTCGGGCCCGAAGGTTTCCCAGACATAGCCCTCGCGGTTGTGGTGCTGCTCGAGCGGCCAGGAACAGCGCGCGATGGCATCGTCGAAACGCGTCGCAGCGCGCACTTCGGCGGTGGTGAGATGATGCGTGCCGACGATCCAGCGGGTCTGGCGCACGCCGGGCAAGCCATAAGCACGGACGCGGGCTTTGCCGAACGCCTCGGGAAATTCGGCCCGCAGGAAGACCAGCGTCCGGTCGGCCTGCTCCTTGCCGTCGATCTGCTTCTCGGCGGCATCGAACGGGTCGAGCGGGGTTTCAATATGCGTCATGTTGACCATGGCGACGTCTGTCCCGGGAAATGTCGCGGCAAAGCCATCGCGCCGCATCATGCCGTAGTGCTCGCCACGCTCGGCGATACGGCGCGCCATGGTGTCCCAATCAGGCTTGTGCGTGTCGTCGATGCCCTCCACGATCAGCATCTGCGAGCCGTAGATCTGCCCCTGGGCCTGGACTCGGCAGTCGAAGCCAGCCTGCCAGGTCAGCGCCGCATCGCCCGATGCATCGATGAAGCCCTGCGCTCGAATGCGCACGTCGCCATGGCGCGTCGCGATGTCGAGCGCGGAAATCCGCCGCCCCTCAACGTGGACCTGGCGGATGATCGCGCCGGTCAGCGGCTGGACGCCGGCGGCAATGACGGCCTTCTCGACCCAGCGACCGAGGGCGACTTCGTTGTACATCACCACCTTCATCACCCCGCCCTGGATGATGTGAGCGTCGCCATTGGCCGTCAGTTCCGCGATGATTTCGTCGGCAATCCCGTGGGTAAGCTGGCGGCCGTCGATGCCGGGGGTATAAAGCCCGCAGAACATGCCGATGATCGAATTGACTGCCTGGCCGCCCAGCGACGGCAGGCCATCGACCAGGATCACGCGATTGCCGGCCCGCGCGGCCTCGATCGCCGCCGATGCGCCCGATGCGCCAGAGCCGACCACGCAGATGTCACATTCCCGCTCGATCACGGCGGGCGCGTCGCGGCGGGAAACGATGCGGGTCTCAGGGTCGAAGGGGCGTTCGAGCATCTTGGCATAATCCGTTTTCAATAAAGGAGAAAAATCCCGAGGCGCGGGAGGAGGAACGCCCCGGGCAAGGTGGGAAGCAATCAGAACGAACCGCGCACTCCGGCCTTGAAGGACTGGCCCACCGGGTTGAACAGTACGTTGTTGCCCGAGCCGTTGGCGCCGGGAACGCGCGGGGGTTCGGTGTTGAAGAGATTGTCGACGCCAAAGAACACGTCGAACTTCTGCGCCCCCTGCTGGCGGATGCGGAACGTGGCCAGCAGGTCGACATAGGTCTTCGAGGGTACGCTGTTGGTATTGGAACTGGTCGGCGCGCCAATGGCATAGCCATCCTGATCCGGCCCGATGAAGGCGGCGTTGTAGAAGCCCTTGTTGATCCAGCGAACATGGGTCGAAAAGCTGAACCGATCCGGCAGATCGAGAGTGACCATGCCATCAACCGTCCAGTCCGGGATGCCCGGGGGCGTGCCGGCGCGCAGCCCCGTCTGCCCGGCGCGTTCGGTAGGGCCAACCGCATCGACAGTGATGAGATCGATCACGTTGCTGGCGAGCACCCGGGTGTTGAGGCTGGCCTCACCGCCGATCGGCTGGCGATAGGACACCTCGATATCGAAGCCGCGCGCGATCAGCTTGTTCACGTTCTGCTGCGTATCGACGATGTTGGTGATCGCGCCCGAGGAATCGCGGGTTACCAGCGAGCAGCTGAGCGGATCGCCCTGGAAGCAACGGGTGACGATGTTCTGCTGGCCAAGTGTGCTGATCGCATCCTTGATCTCGATCCGGTAATAATCGACCGAGGCGCGAAAGCGGCCCAGGAAGCCGCCCCTCGGCTGAATTACCGCACCGACCGTAAAGGTATCGGCCTTTTCGGGCTGAAGATTGGGGTTGGAGCCTTGCGTAATGGGAGCAACCGTTTGCACCCCACCACGTGCCGGGTCGGTGAGAATCCCCTGGGTTTGCGTGGTCGGACCGAACAATTCCGATACATTGGGCGCGCGAATGTCGCGCGAGCGCGTGGCACGCAGGCGCAGCGCTTCGATCGGCGCCCACGTGCCGCCGACCTTCCACGTCGTTACACTGAGGGAACTCGACGGAAAGAAATCGCTGGAGCGGTTGTAGTGCGTGCGCCGCACCGCGCCGTTGAGCCCCAGTTCGTCAAAGAAGGCGACATGACGCAGGATTGGCGCCTCGATTTCGCCATAGCCCTCCGCCACGGCGATCCTGCCCGAGATCAGCGAGCCACCACCGGTGAAGAAGCGGTTGGTGCGCGACAGCAGGTCGGCATCGCCCTTGACCGCGTCGTTACGGTATTCGCCGCCCACCGCTATGCCCAAGGGCCCACCCGGCAGATTGAAAAGCGAACCGGTCACATTGGCTGCGGCCACATGCTCTGTCGTCACGTTGGTCTGGTAGCCATTGGCGGTGACGTAGGCCTTGGCCGCGGCAAAGGTCGAGCCATTGGCATAGCCGAACGGATTGAGCGGAACGCAGGCGGGATCGTCGTTGGCGGCGGAGGCATCGGCATTGATGCGGCAGGTCGCAGTCCCGTTGACCGAAACGGAATCGATCGCGTTGAGGAGCCGCGATGTGATGGTGCCACCGGTAAGATCGCTGCGGAAGCTGTTGCGCCCGAATTGATAATAGGCATCGGCTTTCCAACCGCCGCCAAGGTCGTAGCGCGCCTGGACGACAGCGCGGATCACGTTGTTGCGCACGTGGATCTGGGCCGGCCCGATATCGTCAAAGCCCTTGCCCAGGGTGAAGCTGGTCAGCCCGCTCGTGGCCAAGATAGTTGGAATGTCGAGCGTCGGGTCATTCGAGCGGGGCAGGAACGCGTTGTCGGAACGGATAGTCAGCGCCGTGTTACGATAGGCGACGGCGCGGTGCCAGCCTTCCGCATGGCCATAGTTGCCAGTGAACTCAAGCGTCAGAGCAGGGCTCGCTTCCCACGTCAGATGTGCCATGGCGTTGTAGCGTTCGGTCGGCGAGACGATCGGAAAATCGAAGTAGATGTTTTCGCCAGGGCCATCGCTTTCACCACCAACCTGGTAGAGTGAATTGACCAGCGATCCGAACTGGAAGCGCCGCGGGGTGCCATCGCGGCCGAACGTGATGCCGTCGATCGGGCGCAAGGTGGGAACCGCTTCGCCGGTGTAGGCAGAAGATGGCGGGGTGGTCACCCCGTTGTACGAGGCGGACCAGGGGTGAACATTGCTGAGGATGTTGTTGGCCGGCAGGCCGGTCTGGCCGGGGTTCCGCCCCCAGTTGATCTGGCCGTTGGCGCACCATTCGCGCACGCGGCAGGCTTCTACCCCGTCGTTCGCCTCGTATTCACCGCCCAAGATGAGATGGGCACGATCACCGATCGCCCAGCCGCCGGCGATGCCGATCTGGCGCGTGCTGGCATCACCGTACTTGGAAACGCCCGCCTGCGCGTTGAAGCGATAGCCGGTAAGCTTCTTGTCAAGCAACAGGTTGACCACGCCGGAAACTGCATCGGAACCATAGACCGCCGAGGCGCCGCCGGTGACCACTTCGGCCCGTTGCAACAGGATCGAGGGGATCATGTTGGTATCGACTGTGGCTTGCGTGGTGGACGGCACGAAACGCTTGCCATCCACCAGCGTCAACGTGCGAACTGAACCTAGGCCGCGCAAATCGAGGATGCGTCCACCCACATAGCCGGCGGCTGCGGAAAGGCCGGTCGAGGCAGGGGTCTGCGTCGAGCGGAAAGCGGGCAGCTCGTTGAGGGCATCGCCGATGTTGCTGGCACCACGCTCGGCAAGCCGCTCCGCGCCCATGACGGAGACTGGGGTAGGCGCATCGAAGCCACTGGCAATGCGCGTGCCGGTAACGACGATTGGGCCGCCCTCCGCGGCGTTGACGTCATCGCCCACGGCCCCCTCGTCCGCCTGCGCCGCAGTGGCGGGCGGCACGGCAGGAAGCGACTGGGCCAGGGCTATGGCCGGGACGCTCGTGCCGGCCAGTGCGATGATGGAAACAAGCCCGCGGCCGGGCCGGTCACAAAACGCCATCCTCATATCTCGATCCTCTCATCGGGTATCTTCCCGTTGAGTCGCAAGCTACCTAATGTCATTTTAGATAGCAAGGTACTTTAATAAGCAAAACATCGCGAGGCGCAGACTATGTCAGGCAAGCTGACGCGCTCCCCTGAAATGTGACCGCCCGATGGTAGAGTCCGACCACGAAGGAGTCGGACGGAATGAAGCGGAGCAGGTTCAGCGAGGAACAGATCATTGCGATCTTGAAGGAGCAGGAGGCTGGCATGGCTACAGCGGAGGTATGCCGGCGCCACGGGATTAGCTCGGCGACCTTCTATAAGTGGAAGGCGAAGTTCGGTGGCCTGGAGGTGTCCGAGGCGCGTCGCCTGCGGTCGCTCGAGGAAGAGAACGCCCGCCTGAAGAAGCTTCTGGCCGAGGCGATGCTCGACAACGCGGTACTGAAGGATCTGGCACCCAAAAAATGGTGACGCCCCGCGCCAAGCGGGAAGCCGTCGCCCATGCCCGTGAGCATCATGGGGTGAGCGAGCGTCGGGCGTGTTCACTGGTCGGCGTGAGCCGCAGGATGGTCCGGTATCAGCCGAACAGGCCAGACGACGCGCCTCTGCGGCAACGGTTGCGCGAATTGGCGGGAGGAACGCCGCCGGTTCGGTTATCGCCGCTTGGGCTATCTGCTGGCGCGGGAAGGCATGACGCCCAACCGAAGCTACTGCGGATCTACCGCGAGGAAGGGCTGCGGGCGAGACGTCGTAGCGGTCGCAAGCGGGCATTGGGCACACGGGCACCAATGGTGCTACCGGACGGACCGAACCAGCGATGGTCGCTCGACTTCGTCTCTGACAGTCTGGTCTGCGGCCGGCGCTTCCGTATCCTGTGCGTGGTCGATGACTACACCCGGGAATGCCTAGCGCTGGTGGCCGATACGTCGTTGTCAGACGCTCGGGTGGCCAGGGAACTGACCGGCCTGCTTGGGATGCGCGGCAAGCCGATGCACAACGGCTTCGTCGAGAGCTTCAACGGCCGCCTGCGCGACGAATGCCTCAACGAGACGCTGTTTACCTCACTGGCCCACGCCCGGTTCGTGCTTGCCGCTTGGCGGCATGACCTCAACACGGTCAGGCCCCACTCGAAACTGGGCGGGAAGACCCCCGCCGAGATCGCCGGCCAACGTGTCTGGGGGGCATCCCCCCAGACACGTTGGCATCCCATCAAACAATCATCATGAAGGAGCGAGACTCTACCTCTGATCGGTAACAATCAGGGGACCACGTCATACGCTTCTTGCAATCCTCCAACGCTTTGGCATTGCTCGCCCAAACGCTGGCCGCGTCCTGCAACGCCTGCCACCGCTGCGGATCATAAACCTGCAGCATGTGCCATCCTGCCGCCCAGCCATCGCGCTGGAGAAGGCTGGCCGCATGCTCCTCCGGCCAATGCCAGTCTTCTGGCACCGCCCGGTCAACGACCTCCGGGACAACCCAACCCAGCAGGAAGCCTGTCACCACTCCGATGGCCGCCGCAATACCCAGCCAGCGCAGTTGCTGGAGCCCCCTAAGGATGGATTGCACGATGTTGTTGATCGTGAGGACGGTGCGATCCAGATCGATCCGCGTAGCGCCGAAGTGCTGTCGTTCAACCTCACTGGCCTTGCCGCGATGCTTGTCGATGCGATCGACGAGGGCAACAAGGCAGCCGGTTGACGGCGAGCGGCAATACCATGCGGACTGGCAGACCTCCTCGGCATGGCCATCCCGAACGGCACGATGCGATGGGCGAGGCATGATAAGCAGGCGCTTACGACACCCTGAATAAGCAGGGCTGCAATGGCACTCCCGAACCTGATGGTGAAGATTGGCGATCTTCGCACCCGTTCAGGAGTTTACACATGACGATTGCCCTCCCGAAACCACCGCGCAACTGGGATCCAGTGGTCAAGCTGACCCACTGGAGCATCGTGGCGGCACTGCTGGCCAATGGCGTCTTCACCGAAGGCGGGTCGTGGCCGCATATCTGGGTCGGCTATGCGCTTGCGGGAATGCTGGCGCTCCGGCTGCTATGGGGAATAGTTGGACCACACGAAGCGCGCTTCTCGGCGTTTCCGCCCAGTTTGCGGCGGGCGATGGCCCATATTCGCGAGATCAGGGCTGGCCAGGTCCACGAACAACCGTCGCACAATCCGCTGGGCGCATTGATGGTCTATGCCATCTGGGGCACGCTTGGCCTTGTCATCGCCAGCGGCATCGCGATGGCCGGCCTGCCGCCCAAGGCGGCGACGCATCCAGATCATGCTGTCGAGCAAGCCGCATCACCTGACGAGGACGAGCGCGAAGGCGAGGAAAGCCCGCTGGCCGAGACGCACGAGACCGCCGTCAATCTGCTCTATGTGCTGATCGTCTTGCATCTGGGCGGGGTCATGTTTGAAACGCGGCGCTCCGGGCGCGGGCTGGTGCTGGCCATGCTGCCTGGTCGGCGGTAAACCAGCTCCATGCAAGGCACCGCCGGATCTCTGGCCAGATCACTCGAACGCAAAGCGCTGATCCTGACAGTGGTGCTCGGGTGTCAGGTGCTGGCGGCGATGTTCTTCGCGCTCGATGTGGCGGGTGACATCGCCGAAGCCGGGCTGGGCTGGCACCTGTCGATCGAATTGGGAGCGACGCTGGCGCTGGCGGCCGGCGTGGTAGTGGGCGCCATCCATGTGCGTTCGCTGATCGAACGGGCGCGACAGGATCAGGCGCTGCTCGCCGCTGCGCGCGGGGCAATGGGCGCCTTGATCCGTGCCCGTTTTGCCGAATGGCATTTGACTGCAGCCGAGGCCGATGTGGCGCTGTTCGCCATCAAGGGGCTCGATGTTGCCGAGATCGCGGGCCTGCGCGGGTCGGCGCAGGGAACCGTTAGAGCCCAGTTGACGCGAATCTACGCAAAGGCGGGCACCACATCGCAAACCGGTCTCATCGCGCTGTTCATGGACGAACTGATCGATCCCGCCACAGCGCTGGAAGGCCGGGGTGACCATGGCTGATATCGGCTTGCTCCACCACCTGCTGATCGCGTTGGGCATTGGCCTGCTGATCGGCGCGGAGCGGGAGCGGCGCAAAGCCCAGCGCCCGTCTTCAGCCGGGCTGCGCTCCTTCACGATTGCCAGTGTGATGGGTTGTGCCAGCGCGTTGACGCCGTGGGGTTGGATGAGTGGCGTCGTCCTCGCCTGCATCACCGCGCTGGCGCTGTTCAGCAACTGGCAGCGTCGCGCCTCTGCCGATCCCGGCATCACCACGGAAATCGCACTGATCGCCACGCCCCTGCTCGGCGCGCTTTCGGTCAGCGCACCCGATCTGGCTGGCGCTGCGGCGGTGCTCATCACCATCATTCTCGCGGCACGCGAACCATTGCATCGCTTTGTGGGGCAGATGGTGACGGCCGATGAAGTGGCAGACGTGCTGCTGATCGCGGGCGCAACGCTGATCGTTCTGCCTATGCTGCCTGATCGCCCGATGGGACCATTTGCCGCCCTCAACCCCCATGCCATCTGGCTGGTGGTCATCATGATCCTAGGCATCAATGCCGTAGGGCAAATCGCCACGCGGCTTCTCGGCGCACGATTGGGCGTGCCGATGCTGGGGCTGGTGTCGGGCTTCATTTCCAGCTCGGCCACGATCGGCGCGATGGGCGCCTGGGTGCGCGCCAATCCAGCCTCTCTGGCCGCCGGCGTGGCAGCAGCGGTGCTGTCGACGGTGGCCAATTATGTGCAGATGGCGATCGTCATCAACCTCACCGATCACCGCGCATTTCTGGCAACGGCCGCGCCCGTTGCCGCCGCCGGCTTGGCCGCCGCCGTGTCCGGCGGTTGGTTCATGCTGGCGGCATGGCGCGAAACGTCGGCAGAACCGCCCACGTTCAGCCGCTCGTTCAATGTTATGATCGCGCTGGTGTTTGCCGCGATGCTGGCGGGGATGTTGATCCTGGTAGTCGCGATGCAGGCATGGTTCGGGACCATGGGGATGGTTGCTGCCGCCGCCATCGGCGGCGTGCTCGACGTCCATGCGGCCGTTATTTCCATCGCCACGCTGGTGGGTGAGCGGGCAATCACGCCAGCCCAAGCCATCGTGCCGGTCCTGATCGCATGCACCACCAGCAGCGTCGCCAAGATGCTGTTTGCGGCCACGGCGGGAACGAAAGCCTTTGCAACACGGGTCATTCCCGCGCAGGCCGGCATTGTCGTTGCATCCTGGCTAGCAGGGCTCACAGCTTTGCAGATCCTTTAGAACCGCGATGATGGGCATCGGTGCGGGCAAAATGCCTGCGGTCCGATAGTCACCCGGCTTGCCGTGCCGTCGCCTCCAGCTGCGCGATGCGCTCGGAACAAATGGCATGGACCACACGACCGAGTTCCTCGACCTGCTCGCCAAGCTAGGCTAGTTCCTCTTCGGTGATCCTGTCGTGCTTGCTGTAGCGCGCCTTGACGTAGGCTTTTTTGAGCTTCTCTGACATCGCCCGCTGCTTGCGGTTGTCACTGGGCTAGACGTGGACCGGCCGGACGCCCAGCTGTTCGGCCTGGGTGCGCAGGAACGCGAGATTGCGAACGTGCGGGATGTAGAACGTTACCACTAGAAGGACTCAGTGGTATAAGCTTTCCGTCGCCTGATGCAGGGAAAAAGCTGCTTCTTTAAGGCGCTGTTTACCGATGTAGATTTGGTGCCCTCGTTGAACGCAACCGCGCCGGGCATCCACTCCTCAAAATACTCCTTCGCCATGGCCAGCGCGGCATGCGGCGTCTTCGGCTTGGGCTGGTGCAGTTCGGTATCCTCGCTCTGGTAAAGCGCGATGCCATTACGGGCCACGTCCATGAAGAAATAGCGCTCGTGGGCCAGCCCATCGTTCACCTCCTGCCCCCCGTCGCGGCGGGGCTACAGGGCCGTGACGCCCCCCGTCACCTCGGAGCCGAGGCAGACGCCGCCGCGCATCAACAGCGCGGCGACAATTGGAGGGGAGCCAGAGGCGGACCGACACGACCGGCCAAACCGGCCGGGCCCCGTGCCAGCG
Organism: Novosphingobium sp. SG754; assembly: GCF_013149315.1. Classification (NCBI taxonomy): domain Bacteria; kingdom Pseudomonadati; phylum Pseudomonadota; class Alphaproteobacteria; order Sphingomonadales; family Sphingomonadaceae; genus Novosphingobium; species Novosphingobium sp. SG754. The sequence continues at coordinate 81,793 of NZ_JABGCC010000005.1, forward strand.
ATCGTACCGGCCATGCCGACGAGACGGCAGCGCCGGCTCGGCTGGAGCGCAGCGGAAGGAGAGCGCGGTCAGGCCGAGACGGCCTGAGACTCAATCTGCACGAGCCTCAAAATTTCTTTTCTCACCCTGGCGTCACATCGGTGGCTCTGGCGTAATCAGGCGTAGACTCAGCGCATTGGCACCGCTTTCAGCACTCTTGACGCCGACCACAGACCGGCAAATCTCACAGCGAAGGAGCAAGAAAACTACCACAGCACAGGAAGACCAAGGCATGACCGACCGCCTCCGGACCGCATCCTGCGTCTGAATGCCGTGCTCGATCGCACTCGCCTGACTCGCGCTACTCTCTACCGCAAGATTCAGGCTGGCACGTTTCCCAGACAGGTGCGCATCGCCACCCGCTGCACCGGCTGGCGGGAAACCGCCATCCGTGAATGGATGCACAATCCCATGTTCTATGAGACAGGCGACGCTTCCTGACGCCCGCTTTGCAATTGCTGGTAGACGCCAAGCCGGTCAGTGATCTGCCAATGGCCAGTCAGGCGATCGTCCGCGTCAAACATGTAGACCGTCGCGCCAGACATGTGGATCGTATGGCCCGTGGCTGGATAGCCCGGCAGATCGGCCGCATGCGTGCCGCGCCACAGCCAGGTCATCACCACGCTGTTGCTATCGGCAAACAGCCCCTGGGTGGCAAAGCGCTGATCCGGAAAAGCCGCGCGCGACTGCCGCACACGGTCCTTGAAACCCGTGCGATCGAGCGTCTGGCCGTGCCACGGATCGCCGGGATCGTGGTGGATGGTGTAGACTTCGGCGATGTAGTCATCGGCCACATCCACCCGCCCTTCGTCCCAGACCGCTTGAATGAAGGCCGCGAGGCGCTGCTTGCGCAGGCCGCTGCGCATCATGCCGCGGCCTGCCCGCTGGCCAGCATCAGCGCGTGATCGCGAATATCCTGCGGCCAAGCCGCCATCCTGGCCGCGAACGCGTCGCCGTCGTCGGCAAACAGCGCGCGGATCGCCTCTTCATAGCCGGGCAGATCGCCTGCCAAGGCGGACAGGAACGTGTAGGCACGCTGCTGCGCGCTCTTGCGCTCGGTTCGCCCCTGATCAGCCCGCCGTGCTTCGTCGACCAGCCGGCGCAGCGCGCCCGAGGCACCGCCGGGCTGCTGCGCCAGCCACTCCCAATGACGTGGCAACAGCGTCACCTCGCGCGGCACGACTCCAAGCTTTGGCCGCCCGCGTCCGCGCGGCGGCCCTGCCTCGGCGCCGCCCGGCCGGGCCAGCCGCGCGACGATCTCTGCCGTGGTGCCGCGCAAGTCGAGATCGAGGACGCGACCAGTGGCATCGTCGAACACGAGGACAGCGCCGGATTCCTGGGTTTCGGCGGTCTTCACGGCCAAGGCCACGTCGATCAGTGCGCCTTGGGCCAGTTTGCGGAGGCCAGCAAAGGCGGTGCACTGCAGGGAGAGTTCATTCGTCATGCGCCTTTTATAGCCGGATAAATTTATTACACAATATACCCGGATATAATTGCATGCGCGGCCCAGCGGTCGTACAGGACGCGCGTATCAAGAAAGGCAGGACATGACAGAGACCACGCGCAAGGCGGCCGTCGCGGCCTACAAGGAGCGCAAGATCGCGGCAGGCATCTATGCCATCCGCTGCGTAGCAAGCGATGAGGTGTGGATCGGCAGCGCCCCGGACCTTTCCACCATCGAAAACCGCCTGTGGTTCACGCTGCGCCAGGGCGCCAATCCGCACCGCGCGCTGCAGGAAGCGTGGAACGCGCATGGCAGCGCCGCCTTTATCTTTTCCGTAATCGCGCATCTGCGCGACGAAGACGATCCTGGCTATCCACGCCGCACGGCGCTCAGGAACCTTCACCTGCACTGGCTGGAGCAGCTCGGCGGCGCGCGGATCTAGCGGCGCGTGCAGCGCCATCGGCAGCTGCTTGCGCGCGAAATTTGCCTGCTGAAGTTCGGTGAGGCAAGAAATGGCTGTTTTCAGTCATTTGGCGATTTCCTGAGCAACCCTGGGAGGGGTGCTGGTGCGGTCGAGAAGACTCGAACTTCCACGGGCTTTCGCCCACAACGACCTCAACGTTGCGCGTCTACCAATTCCGCCACGACCGCATATCGCATACGGGCTGGCCAAAGGCACATCCCGTCGGGGTAGGAGCGCGCCCCTAGCAGGGGTTTGGGGGGGCTGCAACAGGGCGGTTGCACTTTTTTATCCCCAGCCGGTCGTTGCTGCCCCGGCGTGCGGCCGGGGCCTGCATGCCTATTCCGGTTTCCAGCCGATTTCGGCTGAGCGCGCGCTCTTGGGAACGTCGGTCACCGCTTCGTTGATCGTCACGCTTTCGCCCGGGCGCAGCTTGTCCTTGGGCGGGGCGACGTCCCAGGTATAGACGATGCGGTTCTGCGCGTCGCGCAGCACGATCAGGATCGGCGGCACTTCGCGCAAGTCTTTGCCCACGTTGGTGACGGTGCCGCTGGCGCCGAAATAGGCGGTGCCGTTGCTCAAGGTGCGGCGGTCCTGCCGCGCGGGCGGAAACGAAAGGACCAGATCGGGGCGGCCGTTGCCGAATGTGGGCCGGTTGACCGGCAACCAATCGGGCAGGCCCAGCCACGAGACCAGGCCGATCATCGCCGCCACGGCCAGAGCAAAGGTAATGCCCGCGGCCGTCCACAGCCGCGCCGGGTTGCGGCGCGGGCGGAACGGGGGCTGGTGTTCGAAGCTCGATACCGGCGAGACGTATTCGGCCGTGGGGGCCTGCGCGCGGGGCGGCTCTGCCCGTGGGGCGGGCGCCGGGGGCGCTTCCTCTACCGCAACCGGCGCGGCCGACTGCACTGGCGCGGCGGGCGGTGGCGCGGGAGCCAGCGGGGGAGTTGGCGCCGGTTCGGAAGCGGCAGTTTCAGGCGGCGTGGCTTGCTCCGACGGGCGCGGCGGGAGTTCGGGGCCGGCCTGGAACCAGCTGTGCCGGCACTTGGCACAGCGCACGGTACGGCCGTCCACGCCGATCGCACTGTCGGGGACGACATAGCGCGTCGCACAGGCGGGACAGGCGATTATCATAAAACGGTCTAAGCATGCCGAGAGGGGCTGAAACAATAGGGTGCAAGGGGGCAAATCGCCCATGCGCCCTTTTTTCCACATGCATTGACGCGTATAGGCGCCCTTGCCATCGCGCGACGCACCAAACCGCCCATGCGGGACATTGCCAAACGGCCCCCGCGCCGACATGGTAGGCGGGCATGGCGCACGACCAAACACGCGAACGGGGCCCGATCTTTCTGCCATGAACCAAGCCGCCGCCGAGATTGTCCAGTTCGACAATGTCGGGCTGCGGTATGGCGCCGGCCGCGAAGTGCTGGCCGATGTCTCGTTCACGCTCTATCCCGGCTGCTTCTACTTTCTCACCGGCGCCAGCGGCGCGGGCAAGACCAGCCTGCTCAAGCTGCTCTATCTGGCGCAGCGCCCCTCGCGCGGGTTGATCCGCATGTTCGGCACCGATGCCATCACCCTGCCGCGCGAACGCCTGCCCGGCTTTCGCCGCCGCATCGGCGTGGTCTTCCAGGATTTCCGCCTGGTCCCGCACCTTTCGGCGTGGGACAACGTGGCCCTGCCGCTGCGCGTGGCCGGACAAAGCGAAAAGGACATCGCCAAGCCGGTTTCCGACATGCTCGAATGGGTCGGGCTGGGCGACCGGTTCCAGGCGCGCCCCGCCACGCTTTCGGGCGGAGAACAGCAGCGCGTGGCGATCGCCCGCGCCGTCATCGCCCGTCCCGATATCCTGGTGGCCGACGAGCCGACCGGCAACGTCGACCCGGAAATGGCGATCAAGCTGCTGCGCCTGTTCGAAAGCCTCAACCGCCTGGGCACTACGGTGGTGGTCGCGACGCACGACCTGCACCTGATCCGCAAGGTGCCCGATTCGCTGATCATGCGGCTGGACAAGGGCAAGCTGGCCGATCCCACCGGCGCGCTGCGCTATCCCCCGCGCCGTCCGGTCGACACAGGCGGCAATGGCGATGGCCCGATGGGCGATGGTGGCCTGCCATGAAACGGCATACCTCATGAAGCGTTTGGCCAGCGCCCTGCCCCGCACGCTGCGCGCCCTGGGTGGCGAAGGCGAATCCCGCCTGCTGCCCGAGGCGCGCCTGTCGGGCCCGATGCCGTGGGTGATCGCGATCATGATCGCGCTGACCGTGGTGGCCGCGGCCAGCGCGCTGGCGCTGCGCCATGCCGCGCAGGCGGCCAGCGCCGATCTGGAAGGCGGGGTGACGGTGCAGATCGTCTCGGCCGCGCCCGCCCAGCGCCAGCGCCAGGCCGATGCGGCGCTGGCGGTGCTGCGCCACGCTCCCGGCGTGATCAGTGCCACGGCCGTGCCGCAGGACCAGCTCGATGCCTTGGTCGAACCCTGGCTGGGTACCCGTGCGGGCGACGATCTGGACGATCTGCCGATCCCGGCACTGATCGACGTGCGCCTGGCCGGCACGGCCACGCCGGCGCGGCTCGATCTGCTGCGCAAGGCCTTGGCCGCCACGGCCCCGGCGGCGCGGATCGATGCGCAGTCAAGCTGGCTGGCACCGGTGTTCCGCGCCATTGGTGCCTTGCAATGGGCGGCCGGCGGCCTGATCGCGCTGTTCGCCTTTGCCACGGTTTCCGCCGTGCTGCTGGCGTCGCGCAATGCGCTGGGCACCCATCGCGAAACGATCGAGATCGTCCATATGCTGGGCGCCACCGACGTGCAGATCGCGCGGGTGTTCCAGCGTTCCATGGCGACGGACGCAGCGATGGGCGGCCTGGTTGGCCTGCTTGCCGGCGTCGTTACCGTGCTGGGCCTGGCGCGCCAGTTTGCCGCGCTGGGTTCGGGCATGGTCGCGCAAGGCTCGCTCGCCTGGACCGACTGGGTCGCGCTGGCCGGTATTCCCATCGCCGGCGTGCTGCTGGTGATGCTGACAGCCCGACTTACCGTTCTTGCCGCCTTGCGGCGCATGGTATGATCGCGTGACCGTCCCCATATTGCACCCCATAACGCCCAAGCCATGCAGCAGTCCCCGCCCATGACCACACCGCACGCCGGCACGCGCCGCACGATCGTGAGAAAGCCCTGCGGCATGCGAAAGCCGTGGGCATGAGAAAGCCGCCGGGCCTGTTTCGCCGCCTGGGTTCGGCGCTGATCCTGCTGTGGATGCTGGGTTTCCTGTGGTTTGCGTGGTTCCTGCCGCAGCCGGCGCCCGATGGCACGCGCACCGATGGCATCGTGGTGCTGACCGGTGGCGGCGGCCGCATTCCTCGTGCCTTGGCCATGCTGCAGGCCGGCAAGGCGCAGACCCTGCTGGTCAGCGGTGTCGATCGCCAGGTCCGGCCGGCCGAATTTGCCGCCGAATACAAGGTCGATCCCGCGCGACTCGATTGCTGCATCACGCTGGGCTTTGATTCGGTCGATACCCGCTCCAACGCGCACGAGGCCGCCGCCTGGATCGCCCGGCACAAGATCCATTCGGTGCGCCTGGTCACCACCGACTGGCACATGCGCCGCGCCACGTTCGATCTGTGGGTCGTGGCGCCCAAGGGCCTGGTGATCGTGCGCGATGCCGTGCCCTCGCGCCCCAGCCTCAAGATCCTGTTCCTGGAATACAACAAGCTGCTGGCCCGCATGGTGGCGTGGCTGGCAGGATGGTGACAAGCGCCGTGGAAGACCGTTCCCCTACACTTGCCGAAATCGTGCGCAGCCTGGTGTTCTATGCCGTGTTCTATGGCTTTACCGTGCTGCTGCTGCTGGTTCTGGCGATCGTGCTGATCGTGGCGCCGCGCGGCGTCTTTGCCATGGTTCAGGCGTGGACCGGCGTGCACCGCGCGCTGGTGCGCCATGTGCTGGGCATCCGTGTGGAAGTGGTGGGCACGCCGCCGCAGGAAGGCGTGTTCTATGCCCTGCGCCATGAAAGCTTTTTCGAGGCGATCGACCTGCCGCAAGTGCTGCACCGCCCCTGCATCTTTGCCAAGATCGAGCTGATGCGCATTCCCGTGTGGGGCCGCGCCGGCTGGGCCTATGGCCTGATCGGGGTGGAGCGCGAGGCCGGCGCCAAGACGCTGCGTGCCATGCTGACCCATGCCCGTGCCCGCCTGGCCGAAGGGCGCCCCCTGGCGATCTTTCCCGAAGGTACGCGCGTGCCGGTGGGGCAGCGCTATCCGCTGCAATCGGGTTTTGCCGGGATATACAAGTTGTTGTCACTACCGGTGGTTCCGGTGGCGGTGCATAGCGGCGCCCTGTATCACCGCGTGTGGAAGCGACGCGGCACCATTCGCTATGTCATTGGCGAAACCATTCCCCCCGGCCTGCCGCGTGAAGAGATCGAGGCCCGTGTGCTTGATGCCATCACCGCTCCCACTGCCTGACCGCCGCCGCGCATGACCGTGCCACCCGCGCCAGAGCCATTCCCGCCCGAACCGTCAGCGTCGGAAACAGCGCACAAGCCGCTGCTGACCGCCTTGGGCCCTGGCCTGATCACTGGCGCGGCCGATGACGATCCCAGCGGCATCGGCACCTATAGCCAGGTGGGCGCGCAGTTTGGCCACACGCTGACCTGGACCATGCTGTTCAGCTATCCGCTGATGGCCGCAATCCAGGAAATCTGCGCACGGATCGGCGCCACCACCGGGCGCGGCATTGCCGACAACGTGCGGCGCCACTACCCGCGCTGGCTGCTGCCGGGCGTGATCGGCCTGCTGGTGGTGGCCAACGTGATCAACCTGGGGGCAGACCTGGGCGCGATGGCTGCGGCGCTGCACCTGCTGCTGCCGGGGCCGCTGCCGCTCTATACCCTCGGCTTTGCCGTGATCAGCGTTCTGGCCGAAGTGTTCGTGCCCTATGCCCGCTATGCCGGCTGGCTCAAATGGACCACGCTGTCGCTGTTTGCCTATATCGCGGTGCTGATCGTCACGCCGATGGACTGGGGTGACGCGCTCTATCACGTGGTCGTGCCGACGGTGCAGCTTGACCATGCGTTCCTGTCAGGGCTGGTGGCCCTGCTGGGCACCACGATCAGCCCATACCTGTTTTTCTGGCAGGCCGGGCAAGAGGTGGAAGAATTGCGCCGCCGCCAGGCGCGGCCGCTGCACGATGCCCCGCGCCGGGCCGCGCCGGAATTGCGCCGTATTCGCGCCGATACGCTGGTGGGCATGGGCTTTTCCAATGTTACCGCGCTGGCCATCATCGTGGCGACCGCCGCCACGCTCAACGCCCATGGCATTACCGACATTACCTCGGCCGATCAGGCGGCCATGGCGCTTCGGCCGTTTGCCGGCGATCTGGCCTTTGCACTGTTCGCGCTGGGCATCATCGGCACCGGGCTGCTGGCGGTGCCGGTGCTGGCCGGCTCTGCCGCCTATGCGCTGAGCGAGGCCTTGCGCTGGAACGAAGGGCTCGACCGCGCCCCGCGTGAAGCACGGGCCTTTTACGTCGCGATTGCGCTTGCCACCTTTGCCGGCCTTGGCATCAACATGGTGGGCATCAACCCGATGCGGGCGCTCTATTGGACGGCAGTGATCAATGGCTTGCTCGCCCCGCCGCTGATGGTGGTAACGATGCTGATCGCCCGCAACCCGCGCGCCATGGGTCACCTGGTCATCTCGCGCCGGCTGGCGGCCGTGGGCTGGCTGGCCACCGTGGCGATGACGGTGGTGGCCGTCCTGTTCCTGTTTGCGTGAAAGACCTGCGATGAACAGCCCGCCCCCGCGCATCCTGTCCATCGCCGGTTCGGATTCCGGCGGCGGCGCCGGAATTCAGGCCGATATCAAGACGATCACCATGCTGGGCGGCTTTGCCATGACGGCGATCTGCGCGCTGACCGCGCAGAACACGCTGGGCGTCAGCGCCGTGGCCGCGACCACGCCCGAGATGGTCGCCGCGCAGATCGATGCCTGCGTCAGCGATATCGGCGTGGACGCGGTCAAGATCGGCATGCTCGGCTCACCACAGATCGCGGCGGTGGTGGCGGATCGGCTGGAAGGGCTGGGCGTGCCGGTGGTGTTCGATCCGGTGATGATCGCCACCAGCGGCGCGGCGCTGGCCGATGCCGCCACGATCGCCGCGTTCGAACGCCTGATGGCGCTCGCCACGCTCACCACGCCCAATGTGCCGGAACTGGCCGCGCTGGGCGGTGACGCCGCCATGGCGGCGCGGGGCATTGCCTATCTGGCCAAGGGCGGCGATGCCGATGGGCCAGTGGTGGAAGACCGCCTGGTCATTCCCGGCCAGCCGCCGCGCCTGTGGCAAGCGCCGCGCATTGCCACGCGCCACAGCCACGGCACGGGCTGCACCCTGTCGAGCGCGATCGCCACCGAACTGGGGCGCGGGGCCAGCCTGGAACAGGCGGTGGACCGCGCCCGCGCCTTTGTCCGCGCGGCGCTGCTGGCCGCACCCGGGCTTGGCGCCGGGCACGGCCCGATGGGCCATCACGCGGTGCGGGTTTAGGTTACTCGCAACCGCAGTCGAGATCGTAGAACTTGACGATCTCGTTCCAGGCTTCCTCGGCGGTTTCCACCGGCTTGAACAGGTCGAGATCCTCGAAGTTGATCACGCCTTCCTCGGCAATGGCGCGGAAGTTGATCACCTTGTTCCAGTAATCCGCGCCGAACAGCAGCACGGGGATCGGCTTCATCTTGCCGGTCTGGATCAGGGTAAGCAGTTCGAAGAATTCGTCGAACGTGCCAAAGCCGCCGGGGAATACCGCCACGGCGCGCGCGCGCATCAGGAAGTGCATCTTGCGCAGCGCGAAATAGTGGAACTGGAACGAGAGGTGCGGCGTCACATAGGGGTTGGGCGCCTGTTCGTGCGGCAGCACGATGTTGAGACCGATCGAATCCGCGCCCACGTCCACCGCGCCGCGGTTGGCCGCTTCCATGATCGACGGGCCCCCGCCCGAGCAGACCACGAACTGGCGCTTGCCTTCTTCCACGACGCCGCAGGTCGAAGCGTAGCGCGCCAGCTTGCGCGCCTCTTCATAATACTTGGCCTTGCTGGCCAAGCGCTCGACCACGGCCTTGCGTTCGGGCGTGGTGGCCGTCGCCAGCGCGGCATCGACCGCTTCGGGCGCGGGAATGCGGGCCGAGCCATAGATCACCAGGGTAGAGCCGATATCGGCCTCTTCCAGCAGCATTTCTGCCTTGAGCAGTTCCAGCTGAAAGCGCACCGGGCGCAGTTCCTCGCGCAACAGGAAGTCGGTATCGCCAAACGCGAGGCGATAGGCCGGGTCCTGCTGCTGGGGGGTGGTCTTGGGGTGGCTTTGCGCGAACCCGGCTTCCTGCTCGGCCTTGTAGAACTTACGATTGACGAGCTGGTTGTTGATTTCTTCTTCGGTCATTTGCCGCAAAGTGGGCGTGCGCGGCGTGGTTGGCAAGCCCATCCGCGTTTGTTTCGGTGGGTTGCTTGGGCCCCTGGAAACCACGTTCGGGCAAACCATGTTCTGGCAAACCAGGGTGGGGGCGGCCAGGCCAGCCCCCAAGGCCGCCTGGTTCAGGTCAGCGCGCCCACCAGCATCTGCAGCGCCGCGCCAAAGTATTCCGGTGCCAGGCCCAGCGGCGGGCGCGTGCCGATCAGCTTGCTGGCGATTGCCGCGCCGCCGTTCGACACGGCGAACGAGGCGCGCTCCCCGGTATTGAGATCGATCCACGCCGGGATCGGCTGCCCCTGCGCCAGGCACTGCCGCCAGAAATTGGCCACCGGCTGGACCAGGCTGGCGCGATGGCCGGCAAGCGCGAACAGCGGCACGCGGATCGCGTCAAAGCCAAAGCGCGGATCGTGGCCGGGGGCCGGGGCAAAGCGGCCCGGGCCGGCCACCTCCACCCAGTCGGCTGGCAGGCCATATTGGCCAAAGCGCGCCTGCGACACGATCGCCGTGGCATCATCGGCCAGCGCCTGCCATACGCCCGGCCCGTCCCATTCGGCAAAGCTCGTGAAGGCAGGCCAGATGAAATAGGATGGATTGACGATGACACGCCCGTTGGCCTGGAAGCCTTCCAGTCCGGGCAACAGCAGCTTCATGCCAAAGCGGTCGACGACCAGGCGCTGGCGGATGGCGGCGCGGATCGCGGCAGAGCGCGTGCGCCATTCCCCCACGCCCCAGCGCTGCCCGGCGCGCTGCAACGCCCAGGCGATCATGATATCGCCATCGGCGGCATTGTTGCGATCGGGCACGTGGTCAGGATTTGACGGATCGTACCGCCACGCATGCAGCGCCACGTCGCTGCGCAGCAGGTTGTCGTTGGTCCAGTCCGCGATCAGCTCGAACGTGGCGCGGTCGCCGGCCTCCAGGGCCAGGACCAGGCCATAGCTCTGCCCCTCGCTATGGCTGATCCCGCCGTTCTGCGGATCGACGATCCGGCCCGAGGGATCGAGAAAGCGGGCCTTGAACGTTTCCCAATCGCCGTTGCTGGCCATGGCCTTGCTCTGTCGCCCCGGGGCGCAGGCGGCGGTCAGTGCCACCAGCAACCCGAACCCGAACCCGCGCCGATCAATTCCTTCACTCTGCCCGGCGCCGGCCGGGCGCTTCATCCGATCAGCGGCCATGTCTGATTGCAAGCGTATGCCCCTTCCATTCGGCCGTGGTCGTCAGGGCAATGCTGCTGCCCATCATGCGGAACCAGGTGTCATAGGTGCCCTCCATCAAGGGCGGCAGCAGTGCTTTCCACGGCTCGGCGATCTCGGCCTCGGTTTCGGGATAGAGACCGTCCTGGCGCACCACGATGGCGCTGTCTTCCACCGTCACCACGGCGCTGCCCCAGCCCAGCGTGGCCCACAGCGCATTGATGCGCGTGGTCATCGTGCCGAGGTCTTCCACGTCATCGAGCGGCACCACCGCGGCGATCCGCTTGCCCACCGCGGCATAGAAGCCATGGCTCTGCTCTTCGGTCGCCGCGCTCGACAGCTCGCGCGCGATCATGGCCACCAGAAAGCTGGCACCGGCCGGTGGCGAAGCTCGGAACGCGCTGGACACGCGCGGTGTCTTCGGGTCCTCAAACATTATTTGGTCGCTCCCAAACTCTGGCGGATGCCGATGGTCGAGCGAAGCTCGTCATAGCTGCCAAAGGTATTGTAACTGGCCTCGCCCCCGATGCGGGTCGACGGGCTGATCTGGTAATAGACCGATCCTTCGGCCGAGAGCGCGAAGCCGGTCTTGCTGAGGCTGTCATACCGCGCGCGCACGTCGCTATCCTGGGCCTTGAGCGCGTTGAGCTGGGCCTGCAGCGGATCGTTGGTGGGATAGAGCGCGGCGTCTTTCTGGTTATAGCTCTGATAGCCTGGGGTGACCGCGGCACGCACGGCCAGCTGGTCCTTGTCCAGGGCATAGCGCACCGGAAAGCTGACCGAGAGGAAGCTTTGCGGGCTGAAATAGCCGCCGTGGCCATAGGTGAAGTAGTTCTGCGGGTTGTCGTACGACTGGTAGTTGACGTTGATCCCGCTGGTGAGCGACGAATGCTCGGTGCGATAGACCCGCAGGTAGCCGCCAACATTGGCTTCGACGCCGTGGTTCTTGCGCACGTTGATGCCGTTGTAGCGGTTGTAGGCCACCGTGCCATAGGCGCCGCTGCCGTTGCGATCGACCGACAGCCCGGCGCCGCCGCCCAGCCGCATGACATGGCCCCAGGTCTGCCCCGTAACCGGATCGCGCGTGCCGGAATAGGCGATCACGCTGTCGGTCACTGGGCGGCGCTCCACCCAGGCCTGCGCCTGCACGCCATTGCCCAGGCCGGGCGTGACGCCAGCATGGAACGAGACCTGGGTCTTGCCCATGCCCAGCGGCGTCGTGCCGACATCGGCATTGACCACACTGCTGTCATAGCCCACGCTGAGCCCCACGCCCGAGCGGTGCTGGGTATCGGCCTGGACCAGGGCAGAGGCTTTCTGCGCGACGATGGCCTGTGCCTCGATCGTGGCATTGGTGCCAAAGCGCGCCAGGCCCGATCCGGTCGGTCGGCCGGAATCGAGCACCACCGCTTCGGCGCGGGCATGCACGCGGCCACCGGCAAGCCCGGTGGAAATCTCGGCAGAGCCGCGCAGGTCGCTCAATTGCGAAAGCCCGGTCTCACCCTTGCGCTCGCGATACGAGGTGCCAAGGTCGACCCGCGGCCCGCTTTCACGCGTGAGCGAGGCGATATCGCCCGAAATCTTGGCCATCACCGGATCGACCGGGCCGCCAGCCGCCAATGGCGCTGCCGCATCGCCAAACGGCGAGGAACCGACAGGCGCGGGCGCCGTGCCAAAGCCCTGCCCGCCAAAGGCCGGGCTTGGCAGCGCGCCATAAGTGCCCTGCGCCGGATAGGCAGGTTGCGACGGATAGGTGTTCTGGGCCGGGTAGGAATTCTGGGCCTGATAGGAATTCTGGGCGGCCGGCGTGGCATAACCACCACCCGCACCATCCATGACCGAGCCACCGTTCTGCGCCACCGGCGTGGCATAGGCGGGCGTGTTGCCATAGGATGGCGCAGCATAGCTGGCGGGTGCGGCATAGGCCGGGGGCGCGCCGAAGCCGTTGTTCATCGGCACCATCTGCGCGCTGGGCAGGCGCGTGCCGCTGCCCAGGGCAAAGGGATTGATCTGCGGCTGGGCCTGCATCGCCGGCTGATCGCGGAACGGATTGCCCGTGCCCACGCCCATCGGATCGGCGGCAAAGGGATTGCCGCCAAAGGCATCGATGCCATTGCTGCCGCTTTGCCGCGAATAGAGCGCGCGCGCTTCCTTGAGCAGGCGCACCGCAGCGCTGCGATCGCCGCGCGCCTGGGCCACCTGGGCCAGAGTCATGCGCACCTGGTAATCCTGCGGAAAGGCCTGCAACGCGCGGTTGGCCGCGCTTTGCGACAGTTCCTTGTCGCCGGCGGCCTGGGCGGTCTGCGCCAGGCCGAGCAGGGCATCGCGGTTGCGCCCGTCACGCGTCAGCACGATCTGGAAGGTCTGCGCCGCGCGCGCGGCCATGCCGCCCGATTGATAGAGCCGGGCCAGCGCCGCCATGATTTCCAGGTTGTCGGGCGCAGCACCCCAGGCGCCGCGCAGCACGTCAAACGCCTGGGCAAACTGGCCATTGAGGCGCAGGCGATCGGCCTGGCCCACTGCCAGCCCGGCCGACATGCGCGCCAGCGTGCGCTGGCCTTCGGGCGAAGTATTGCCCAGCGCCGCCGCCTTTTGCAGGGCCGCACGGGCCAGGTCGTCGCGACCGGTCTTGGCCAACACGCGCACCACCGCGTCATAGCCGTCGAGATCGGCGATATCGCCGCTCATCGCCGCCTGGGCATATTGCCCGGCGCCCACGCCATCGCCCAGGTCATAGAGCGCGCTGGCAATCGCGGCGCGGCGTGCGGCGGGCAGCGTCTTGATCGCGCCCAGCTGGCGCAGCGCCGCCACGGCCTGCTCGCGCTGGCCGCCAGCGGCCATGGCCTTGGCCCGCTCGATCGCGCTGTCGGTCTTCACCCCCAGGGCAAAGTTGCGCATCGCCGGGGTGCGCTGGGTTTCGGGAATGCGATCGATCAGCGATTCGGCGGCAGCATGGCGGCCCAGATCGGAATCAATCAGCGCGGCGGCATAAAGCGCATCGGGATCGCCCGACTGGGTCAGCGTGTTGATCAGCGATTCGGCTTCGACGCTGCGGCCATGGCGGATCAGGAAGCGGGCAAACTCATAGCGAATCCACGGATCGCTCTGATCGAGCATCAGCCCGCCCTGGAATTCCTGCTCGGCCGTCACGTCATCGCCGCGCGCCACGGCAGCCAGCGCGCGGCCACGCGCGGCGCGGCTCTGCAGGCGCTGGTCGGTCTGCGTGCCGCTCACCTCGCCGGCCTGGCGATAGAAATCGGCCGCGTCGGCATAGCGGCCCTGGCGTTCATAGATATCGGCGAGCAGTTCGAGCGCCGGCCCCGGCTGGCCAAAGCCAGAGCGCACCAGCGCCTCGGCCGCAGCCTGGGCCTGGTCGGTCTGGCCACGGGCCAGAAGATTGCGCGCCTCGTCCATGCCGGCATAGAACCGCGCGGCAGACAGTGCCTCGGCCCAGCGGCCGGGATTGGGCTGGCGCGAGGCCTGTTCCAACAGATCGCGCGCTTCGGCAAAGCGGCTTTGACGCAGGCGCACGATGCCCAGGCCACCCAGCGCATCACCATCGTTGCGGTTGACGCCCAGCGCCTTCTGGAAACGGCTGGCGGCCGCATCCAGGTTGTTGTCATCCAGCGCATCGAACCCGGCCATGCGCTGTTTGCCGGCATTGTCGGCGGCGCGCTGGCGCGGGTTGGCCGCAGGCGGCGGTGCCTTTTCCGCCACGCGCTCGGCCGGGCGCGGCTGCGGACGCGGCGCGGCCCGCGCCACGGTCGGGCGCGGGGCGGGCTTGGCTGCGGGCTGCTTGGCAGGTTGCGCCTTGGGTGCAGCGGCGGGCGCTCCACCCCCGGCCAGAGCGCGGCGCGCCTCGACATTGCCGGGATCAAGCGCCAGCGCGCGGCGCAGCGCCTGATCCGCCAGATCCTGGCGCCCCTTACCCTTCCAATACAGCCCCTGTGCAATCAGGGCCTTTACCCCGGGCACATCGGCAAATGCCACCTGGGGCAAGGCCAGCGAGGCACTCGAGGCCAGCAGGATGGCAACAGCAGCACGGGAAGAAGGCAGCGGCGCGGACATCTCATTCATCCTTTGCACCCAGACGCAGGCGAGCCTGGCGGCGGAAATAGGCGTAAGCTGGGCCAGTGAGCCCCAATGCCAGAATGAGCGTGCCGAACGCCATGAGCAAGGGGCGTTGGCTGAACCAGAACGCCACCTTCATCCAGATCGGCAGGCTGCCGACCCAATAGGTGGACCCGATGGCAAAGCTGGACATGCCATCGCCCGTGGCGACCGAGAGGTCACCCTGGATCTGGGCGTTGATCTTGGAATCGGCCATGCCATCGACCAGCGGGGGCAGATCGGCCGCATCATCGGCCACCAGCGCCACCACCGTGCGATCCGACGCATAGGGAGACTGGAAGCTGACGATGCCGGCAAACCCGCGCGCAGCGTGGATCATCGGCTCGACATCGGCCTCGTTGGTGAGGCCACGATCGGAAAACAGCGCGGAAACATACTGCAGCGGGCTTTTTTCGGCCACTTTTAGCCCGTGCCCATCCCAATGCAGCGGCGCATTGGCAAAGACCTGGCCAGCCCCGGCGATCGCCGAGCTGCCGATCACCAGGATATCCTGGCTCGACAGCCGATCGGGATCGACGCCATCGGCCACGGTCACCCCGGTGGGGGCGATCCCGGTGCTGTCGCCAAACCGGCCCATCAGGTTGAGGAATGCCTGGACCGAGGCCGGCGTGGGATTGCGGCTCATCAGCACGGTCGTTTCGCCCAGGTCGGGGCGGATCGTGAAGGGATAGCCCGCACCTGCAAACGTGGCGAGGTCGGGCATTTCCAGCGCATGATAGGCGTGGCTGAGATCGATGGTCGAGGCCGGATCGACCGCCACGCGCACGTTGTCGGGCAGCGTGCCGGTGCACTTCTGCTTGTCGGCCAGGATCAGGTTGTAATCGAAGACCAGATCATTCTGCCCGAACAGGTTGTAGCGCGGCAGGGTCAGGCTGGCCGAACCGTCAAAGCTGTTGGCGCCCTTCGACCCGAACCAGTCGCTCCACCAGCTGCCGGCCAGCGGCAGGGTCTTGAGGAACTGGCTGTTGATCGAAATATCAAGGCGCGAGGCCTTGCGATCCATCCACTTGGCCAGCGGATAGCGATAGATAAGGTTGAGCGTGCCGCCCTGGCGCGGCCAGAAGAACAGGTCCGGCGCCACGCGAAAGCGCGCCGTCAGCGGGCCAGGTGGCAGGCCCATGCCCTGGAGCGCATAGGGCTCCATGATCTCGCCCAGCTTGACGGCGTGATCGGTGGTGATCCAGCGCGGCGCGCCATAACGCGGATAGCTGGGCACGCGGGCGCCATCGAAATTCATCCGCGCCCCGCCAAACACGCCGCGGCCCGACGAGACCGCAGCAGCCGCCAGGCGCAGTTCGCCATCGTCGCGACCCATGATCACCAGCACGGTGCCATAGGGATCGCGCGGGTTACGCACGACGGCGGCCGAAGGGCCGCTGACCGTCATGTTGAGACCGGGCAGGCTCTGCCCCGATTTGAGGAAGGCGATCGCGTTGCCCATGGGCATCTGCCCAAAGAGTGGCTGGAACGAAAAGCCGCGATAGCTGGCCATAGAGCCCAGCCAGCCGGCCATGGCGGCAGATGCCTCAAGCTCACCCTTGTGGGGTTGGCCGGCAAACACGAACGGCATCTTGAGCGTGGTGTTGAGCGCACGATCGAAAAACGGCCCGGGCAGGTGCGACAGGTCGGGCACGTTGGGCAGGGCCTGGGTGGTCAGATCCAGCCACGAGCGCGTGTTGCTGACATTGGCCCAGAGCACCGAATTGAACGGGTCTTCGCAATCGCGGGCATAGTGCCCGATGAGGCGCAGGTTCAACTGGTTGTCACCGGGCAGGAACAGCGCGGGGTTGATCGGCAGGGTCAGCACCTGGCCGCCAGAATCCTGCGGGCGCAGCGGCACGGTCTGCACCACTTCGCCGTTCACCAGCACGACCAACTGCGAGAGATCGCCCAGCATCGCCGGCGACCAGGCCAGTTGCAGGGTGATCGACGCATCGGTCACCACCTGGTTCTTGCGCACGCCGAACGGAATGGAGATTTCGCCACGCGTGCCCTGGAGCCGCACGGCGTTCTTGATGCGCAGGTCCTTGAGCGTCAGCCGTTCACGCGAAACGCCGCCGCCCGAGGCGGCAGCGGCGGGCGCAGCGCCGGCCGGCGTCGTGGCGGCCTGGGCCTGCTGCGGGGCAAGCAGCGTGCCCACCAGCGGCATGGCCAGGAGCATCGCGGCGGCAGCAGCCAGGCTGGCGCGCTTCTTGCGCTTGCCCTGCCCTTCGGCCAGCTTGGCGTCGGCCTTGGCCTTTTCCTCGGCCGCGCGCGCCAGCTTGGCCGCTTCGGCAAGACGGCGCTGCTCTTCCTTGGCGGCCTTGCGTTCGGCACGATTGAGCAAGAGCAGGCGCTTGATCGTCAAGCCATCGACCACCAGAATATCCCTCAGCGAACGCAAGCCAGGCACAATCTCTGGCGGCGCGGAGCGCTGCCAGGCGTCCGCCCGTCCCATAACGGCACGAACAAGCCTACGCTGGCCCAGTGTGTCAAGCGGCTGATAGCGGACAAACGCACGGCCACGCGTGCGGCGCACGGTTTCCACCGGCACGGCCAGACGATCATCGCCCATCGCCAGGACGATATCGGTCACCGTGGCATCGCCCACCGGCAGTTCGGGCGGCAGTTCGATCGCGGCCCCGCCCATCGAGATGTCGATCGTGGTGCCATCCACCACATGGCCCGAGGAAAAGTGAACGGCGACAGGCAGTTCGGCAGTCACGCGGATGGTCTGGCGGGCCTGCCGGGTTTCGCGCGCCACCGACACGGCTGCGGTCAGGATGATCAGGCTGAAGGTGGCCCAGGCGACGTTGAGCGCCAGGGTATCGAGCTGCACGTTGAACAGGTGCTGGAAGAAAACGCGCTTGCCGATCGCCAGCAGGATGCCGAACACGATCGTGGCCATGCAGATCATGTGCGGCTTGACGATGGCCCAGTCGAAGAACGTGCGATCGAGCAGGTCGCCCTTGTCGGTCACGTTGAACTTGCCCTTGCGCGGGTTGAACCAGGTCATCACCGTGGGCGCTACCAGGTGGAAGGCCAGGATCGTTTCATAGACCTCGCCCCAGAACGGGCGGCGTTCGCCGGCCTGCGAGCGTTCCGAGGTGACCTGCGAGCAGAACAGGTGCGGCGCGGCATAGGCAAAGATCAGCGAGGCCGACGCGGCGATGATGTTCTGGCCAAAGATCAGGTAGGCAAGCGGGCTGGTCAGGAAGCAAATGCGCGGCAGCGGAAACTGGAAGTGCAGCATCGCATTGAGATAGCACAGGCGCTGCTGCCACTTGAGGCCGGGGCCGAGCAGCGGGTTCTCGATGCGCAGGATCTGCGTCATCCCGCGCGCCCAGCGGATGCGCTGGCCGATGTGTAGCACCAGGCGCTCGGTGGCCAGGCCCGCCGAAAGGCGCGCGCTGATATAGGCGGTGGACCAGCCGGTGCGCTGCAGCTTCAAGGCGGTGTGCGCGTCTTCGGTCACCGTTTCGCCGGCAAAGCCGTTGGTTTCCATCAGCGCCTCGCGGCGGATCACCGCGCAGCTGCCGCAGAAGAACGTGGCGTTCCACAGGTCGTTGCCGCCCTGCACCGGGCCATAGAACAGATCGCCTTCGCCCGGCATGTGCTTGGCCGTGGCCAGGTTGCGCTGCACCGGATCGGGCGAATAGAAGAAGTGCGGCGTCTGCATCAGCGCCAGCTTCCGCTCCTTCTGGAAATAGGCCACGGTCAGCTGCAGGAAGGCGCGCGTGGGCACGTGGTCGCAATCGAAGATCGCGATCAGTTCGCCCTCGGTCTTCTTCATCGCCGCGTTGAGATTGCCCGCCTTGGCGTGCAGGTTGTTGTCGCGCGTGATGTAGCCGCAGCCGGCCTCGCGGGCAAAGGCGCGGAATTCGGGGCGGCGGCCGTCGTCCAGGATATAGACGTTGAAGCGGTCGTGCGGGTAATCCATGTCCATCGCGGCGAACACGGTGTTGCGCACGATATCCAGGCTCTCGTTATAAGTGGGGACATAGACGTCCACCGTCGGCCAGGTGTCGGGCTCGCCCTCGATTTCCGCAACCGGGCGCTCCAGCGGCCAGGTGGTCTGCAGAAAACCCAGGATCAGCAGCACCCACGCATAAAGTTCGGCCAGGTAAAGCCCGGTGCCGAAAAGGAATTCCAGCGGCGTGCCGAACGACAGCGTCTGCGTGGTGCGCCAGAAGATATAGCGGGTGGACGTGATGATCGCGAGGATGCCGATCGCCAGCGAGCCCTTGCGCGATTTCCAGCGCGACAGCGCCATCATGCCCACGATCGTTCCGCCGGCCAGCATCCACTGCTGCTTGAGATCAAGCGGCACGCCGATCACCACCAGCGCGGTCAGCGCCAGCAGGACGAACGTGCCCAGCCGCAGGAGGTTTGCGGGATTGCGGAACAAGGCGATCATGCGGCGCGGTTCTTTCCGGTCTGGCCAGCGGGTGCGGCGGCATCGTCTTCGGGCAGGTCGGCGCCCTCGTCATCCAGGATTTCGGCAATCAGTTCGGCCACGCATTCGCCCAGCGCGATGGTATCAGCCAGGGCTGCGCTGTGCGGGGCATAGCGGCCCAGCGGCTGAAGCATGGCGCCGGCCTCGATCACTGCCTCGTCGCGGCGCACCTGGCCGAGCAGGCGATCGCCCAGCAGTTCGCGCAGGAAGCCCACCGAATGGCGGGCAAAGCGACGGGTGTCTTCCACCATGCTCATCACGAAGCGGGTCTTGGCCAGACCGGTATCGTTGACCGCCGGCAGCATCATCAGGCATTCGGCGGTCGCCGTCAGCGGGCAGATTTCCAGCACGGCATAGGGCAGCAGCAGATCGCGCAAGTGGCGATCGGCGCTGGAAATGTCGGCCACGAACAGCTGCTCGCCGCCAAAGCCGATCTCGCCCTTGGCGAGCGCTTCGGCAAAATCGGGCTGGCGGGCCAGGGCAGCCGCGCTACGCAGCGCCACACCCTGAACCGATGCGCTGGCCGTATCCTCGGCCGGGGCATCGAGCGGGGGCAGCGCTTCACCCGGGCCGATCCCGAAGTGCAGCTGCAGCGTGCCGCTCTGCGCCAGATCGAGCGCGGTGACATCGTGGCCGGCGCGCGACAGGGCGATCGCGGTGGTGGCCGCCAGGAACGACGTGCCAGTGCCGCCGCGCGGGCTGTGGAACAGGATCAGGGCCATCAGGCGTCTCCCCCTTCGACCGCATCGGACAGGCGCTGCAGCAGCGAGCGGATGTTCTGGGCGCGATCGGGGCGGCCATAGCGGCCAAACAGGCTGGGCGTGGCGGCAGGCTTGGTCGGCAGCGGCACGGGATCGGATGGGGCAACCGCCACCGGGGCGGCCACAGGCTCGGCAACACGCTCAGCTGGCGTCATCGCAGCGGCCACCGGGGCTTGTTCGGGGCGGGCTTCGGCACGAGCTTCAGGGCGGATCTCGGGACGAGCCTGGGCGCGGGGCGCGGGCAGGCGGGCGCTGTCACCCGGCATGGCCGCTGCGATGGCCGAGGCATCGTCCTGCGGCATGATGCGCGGATCCTTGAGCAGCGCCTCGAAGATCGGCCAGCTTTCCAGATCGGCGAAGCGGTCGACGAATTCGCGATAGCGAAAATCGCTTTTCCCCAACCGATCCAACAAGACCTTTGCATCTGCCCGCATAGCCCAAACCCCTTAGTAATCTCTCTAGAGGTCTTGCAGACAATGGTTAACAAATACCTTCGCATCCCCCGCCACATGCCAGAAACCCCCCGGTTTTGCGAGGTTTTGTCACGGTAACGAAAATTAATCGACCCTAATGTGACCAACCGGCCCGCCGGGCATGGCGTCAACCCAGGCCAGGAAAGGACCGATTCGCCACGCCGCCTAACCCGTGACGATGCGGTAGGGCACGCGATCGCGCTGCGCCGGATCGACGGCAATGGCCCGGTCGCTGGGCGGAAATGCCCGCTGGTCGCAGGTATCGCGCGGGCAAGTGCGGCACGATGCACCGATCCGCGCCACCGCCTCGTCGCTCGCCAGGTTGAGCCCGTCGGCATAGACGAACTCGCTGGCCAGCGCCGCTTCACAACCCAGCGCCACGGCATAGCGGCGCGACGGGCGGTAATAGGAACCCGATGGCTTCACCAGGCCCTTGGCGATCGAGACATAGCGCACGCCATCGGGCATTTCGGCCAGTTGCACGTGAATGCGATCGGGAATGGCCACCGCCTCGTGCACGATCCACAAGGGGCAGGCCCCGCCATAGCGGCCGAACTGCAGCCGCGTGGCGGAATGGCGCTTGGTCACGTTGCCGGCCATGTCCACCCGGCAGAAGAACACCGGAATGCCGCGCGCCTGCGGGCGTTGCAGCGTGGACAGGCGGTGGCACACCTGCTCGAAACTGGTGTGGAACGGCTGGCGCAGCCGATCGACATCATGGCGCAGGACCCGCGCCGCCTGGGCAAAGGCGGTATAGGGCATGGTCAGCGCGCCAGCGGCATAGTTGCCCAGGCCCACCGCCAAAAGGTGCCGCGCCGCTTCGCTGCGCAGGGGCGCATGCGCCACGATCTGCGCGATCGCATCGGCCAGCGCAATGGCGCAGACCTGATAGGCAAGCTGGAACCGGCTGGATTCGAGCGGCTGGGTGGAATCGAGCGTGAGCGTGCGGCGCGGCGCATCATAGCGCCGCACCGGGCCGCCGCCGCGCCACACCACGCTCACCCCTTCGCCCGCCAGCCAGGCCTGCATCTGGGCAATATCGGGCGACGGCTCGCCCTGCCCGATCCGCGCCGCCAGGTCTTCGGCCCCGCGATCGAGCGCATCGACATAGTTGCCGGCATGGTGGAACCAGTCGCGCACTTCCTCCCACGGCAGGCGCCCGCCCGCGGCCAGGCTCGCGCCGATGGTCTCGTCCATCATGTCGAGCCTCTGGCGGGTTTGCGTATAGAGCCCGTGCAACTGCACCACCTGCCGCGCCAGATCGGGAAACTGCCGGGCCAGCCGCTCGATCTGTTCGCCCGGCGGGCTGGCAGAGAGATGCGGATCGGCCAGCGCCCCGCGCAGTGCCTCGGCCAAGTCATCGGCCGCGGGCGGCGCCAGGTCTGCCCAATCGACCGGGAACGTTGCCATCAGCGTGTCGGTCAGCGCGGGCGTCAGCGGCCGCTCGTCGTTTTCCAGTTGCGAGAGATAGGACGCGCTGATGCCGAGCATGCCGGCCATATCGGCCTGGCGCAGGGCGCGGCGCTGGCGCAGCGCGCGCAAGGGTTGCCCGGCAAAGAGAGGACGGCGTGCCATGGTGCCATGCGGGCTATCACGCAGCCCGCGCTTTGCAAAGTATCGCTTCGCAACTTTACAGATTAACATTGGACAGCGCCGCCGCCCTACGGCATCGCGGAGCCAATTCTGCAAACTTGCAAAGCGAGAGATGCCATGTCAGCCAACATTGCCGAGATGGAACGCCGCCGCGCCGCCGCGCGCCTGGGTGGCGGCCAGCGCCGGATCGATGCCCAGCACGCCAAGGGCAAGCTGACCGCGCGCGAGCGGCTCGACATCCTGCTCGACGAAGACAGCTTCGAAGAGATCGACGCCTATGTGGAGCACAACTGCGTCGATTTCGGCATGCCAGAAAACACCATTCCCGGCGATGGCGTGGTGACCGGATCGGGCACCATCAATGGCCGCCTGGTCTTCGTGTTTTCGCAGGACTTTACCGTGTTCGGTGGCGCGGTGTCCGAACGCCACGCGATGAAGATTTGCAAGATCATGGACATGGCGCTGAAAGTGGGCGCGCCGGTGATCGGCATCAACGATTCGGGCGGCGCGCGCATTCAGGAAGGTGTCGCCTCGCTCGGCGGCTATGCCGAGATTTTCCAGCGCAACGTGCTGGCCTCAGGCGTGGTGCCGCAGCTCTCGCTGATCATGGGGCCGTGCGCGGGCGGCGCCGTCTATTCCCCGGCGATGACCGACTTCATCTTCATGGTGAAGGATTCCAGCTATATGTTCGTCACCGGCCCCGACGTGGTCAAGACGGTGACCAACGAGATCGTCACGCAAGAGGAACTGGGCGGCGCGATCACGCATTCGACCAAGACCTCGGTGGCCGACCTGGCGCTGGAAAACGATATCGAGGCGCTGCTGACGGCGCGCGAATTCTTCGATTACCTGCCGCTCACCAACCGCACCGGCGTGCCCGAGCGGCCCACGTCCGACCCGTGGGACCGCCTGGATGAAAGCCTCGACACGCTGATCCCGGCCTCGCCCACCCAGCCTTACGACATGCGCGAGGTGATCACCAAGGTGCTGGACGAGGGCGATTTCTTTGAAATCCAGCCGGGCCACGCGGCCAATATCCTGTGCGGCTTCGGCCGGATCGAAGGGCGCACCGTGGGCGTGGTGGCCAACCAGCCGCTGGTGCTGGCCGGCGTGCTCGATATCAACTCGTCCAAGAAGGCCGCGCGCTTCGTGCGGTTCTGCGATGCGTTCGACATTCCCATCCTGACCTTTGTCGACGTGCCCGGTTTCCTGCCCGGCACCGCGCAGGAATTGGGCGGCATCATCAAGCACGGTGCCAAGCTGCTGTTCGCCTATGGCGAGGCCACCGTGCCCAAGATCACCGTGATCACGCGCAAGGCCTATGGCGGCGCCTATGACGTGATGGCGTCCAAGCACCTGCGCGGTGATTTGAACTATGCCTGGCCCACGGCCGAAATCGCGGTCATGGGCGCCAAGGGCGCAGTGGAAATCATCTTCCGCGGGCTTGGCCCCGAAGA
Organism: Novosphingobium sp. SG754; assembly: GCF_013149315.1. Taxonomy (NCBI): domain Bacteria; kingdom Pseudomonadati; phylum Pseudomonadota; class Alphaproteobacteria; order Sphingomonadales; family Sphingomonadaceae; genus Novosphingobium; species Novosphingobium sp. SG754. The sequence continues at coordinate 105,236 of NZ_JABGCC010000005.1, forward strand.
GATCGCGGCCAAGACCAAGGAATACGAAGACCGCTTTGCCAACCCGTTCGTGGCCGCGAGCAAGGGCTTTGTCGACGAGGTGATCCACCCGCATTCCACGCGCCGGCGCATCGCGCTGGGCTTGCGCAAGCTGCGCGGCAAGCAACTCGAAAACCCGTGGAAGAAGCACGACAACATTCCGCTGTAAGAAGGCACGCAATCCCATGAAGCTTGGTCGTTTGAACCACGTTGGCGTGGCGGTGCCCTCGATGGAGGACGCCATCGCCTATTATCGCGACGTGATGGGCGCGAGCCTGATCACCGCGCCGTTCGACATGCCCGAGCAGGGCGTGAAGGTGGCTTTCGTCAACACGCCGGGCGCAGCGGGCACGGCTGGCACGCAGATCGAACTGATCGAACCGCTGGGCGAAACCAGCCCGATCGCCGGTTTCATCGCCAAGAACCCGGCCGGCGGGCAGCACCACCTGTGCTACGAGGTGGAAGACATCGAGGCCGCGCGCGCGTGGTTCACCGCGCAGGGCAAGCGCATCCTCGGCCCCACGCGGATCGGTGCCCACGGCACCCCGATTTTCTTCCTGCACCCCAAGGATATGCTGGGCCAGCTGACCGAAATCATGGAGACGCCCCGTGGGGACCATTAAAGACTGGGAAGCCCTCGCCGCCAAGGAGGTGAAGGGCAAGGACCTCACCTGGCACACGCCCGAAGGCATCGTGGTCAAGCCGCTCTATACCGCCGATGACGTGGCGACAGACCCCGGCCTGCCCGGCTTTGCCCCGTTCACGCGCGGCGTGCGCGCCAGCATGTATGCCGGCCGCCCCTGGACGATCCGGCAATATGCCGGCTTCTCCACGGCCGAGGAATCCAACGCGTTCTATCGCCGCAACCTGGCCGCCGGGCAAAAGGGCCTGTCGGTGGCGTTCGATCTGGCCACCCATCGCGGCTATGACAGCGACCATCCGCGCGTGGTGGGTGACGTGGGCAAGGCCGGCGTGGCGATCGACAGCGTCGAGGACATGAAGATCCTGTTCGACGGCATCCCGCTCGACCAGATGTCGGTGTCGATGACGATGAACGGCGCGGTGATCCCGATCCTGGCATTCTTCATAGTCGCGGGCGAGGAACAGGGCGTTCCCACCGAAAAGCTGGACGGAACCATTCAGAACGACATTCTGAAGGAGTTCATGGTCCGCAACACCTATATCTATCCGCCCGAACCCTCGATGCGGATCATCTCGGACATCTTTGCCTTCACCTCGGCACGGATGCCCAAGTTCAATTCGATCTCGATTTCCGGCTATCACATGCAGGAAGCCGGCGCCACGCAGGTGCAGGAACTGGCCTTCACCATCGCCGATGGCATGGAATATGTGAAGTACGGCGTCGCCTCGGGTCTCGACATCGACAGGTTCTCCGGGCGGCTGTCGTTCTTCTTTGCCATCGGCATGAACTTCTTCATGGAAGTGGCCAAGCTGCGCGCCGCCCGCGTGCTGTGGCACCGCGCGATGACGCAACTGGGCGCCAAGGACGAGCGCAGCAAGATGCTGCGTACCCACTGCCAGACCTCGGGCGTCAGCCTGCAGGAGCAGGACCCCTACAACAACGTCATCCGCACCACGATCGAGGCGATGGCGGCGATGCTGGGCGGCACGCAGTCGCTGCACACCAATGCGCTCGATGAAGCGATCGCGCTGCCGACCGACTTTTCCGCGCGCATCGCCCGCAACACCCAGATCGTGATCCAGGAAGAAACGGGCATGTGCAACGTGGTCGATCCGCTCGGCGGGTCGTACTACATCGAAGCCCTGACCCAACAATTGGTCGACCAGGCCTGGGCCATCATCGAGCGCGTCGAGGCCGAAGGTGGCATGGCCAAGGCCGTGGCCGCCGGCTGGCCCAAGGCGATGATCGAGGAAGCTGCCGCCGCCCGCCAGGCCCGCGTCGACAAGGGCGAAGATGTGATCGTCGGCGTCAACAAGTATCGCCTCGCCATCGAAGACCGCATCGAAACGCTCGAAGTGGACAACCACGCCGTGCGCGCCGGCCAGATCGCCCGCATCAACGCGGTGCGCGCCAGCCGCGACGAAGCTGCCGTGCAGGCTGCGCTCAAGGCCATTACAGAGGCGGCGCGCGCGGGGGCTTCGACAAGCTCAGCCCGAACGGATGGGGAGAAACAAGATTTCCCCATCACGGACGGTGCGGAACAGAACACCGTTCGCCCTGAGCCTGTCGAAGGGCCTATCCAAACCACCCCCGATCTCACCCACAACCTCCTCGCCCTGGCCGTCGAAGCCGCGCGCCATCGCGCCACGCTGGGTGAGATTTCCGATGCGATGGAGGCGGTGTTCGGCCGCCACGGCACCACGCCCACCCCGGTCAAGGGTGTCTATGGCGCGGCCTACGCGGCCGACAAGCGCTATGCCCAGGTGATCGAGGGCGTCGAGGCCGTGACCCGGCGCTTGGGTCGCAAGCCCCGCATGCTGGTCGCCAAGATGGGCCAGGACGGCCACGATCGCGGCGCCAATGTCATTGCCTCGGCCTTTGGCGACATGGGCTTTGACGTGACCAGCGGCCCCCTGTTCCAGACGCCGGAAGAAACCTGCGTGCTGGCGCTTGCCACCGACGTGGACGCGATCGGCGCCTCGTCCCTGGCGGCTGGGCACAAGACGCTGATCCCCGAACTCATCGCGCGTCTGCGCGAAGCTGGGCGGGGTGACATCAAGGTGGTGGCGGGCGGCGTGATCCCGCCGCAAGATTATGATTTCCTGCGCGAAGCCGGGGTCCAGGGCATCTATGGCCCGGGATCGAACGTGGTGGAATGCGCTGCCGATATGCTGCGCCTGCTGGGCCACAACATGCCGCCGCTCGACGCGTGACGGGACGGGAGAGGACGATGTTCAAGAAGATCCTTATCGCCAATCGCGGCGAAATCGCCTGCCGCGTGATCAAGACCGCGCGCCGCATGGGCATTGCCACCGTGGCCGTCTATTCCGACGCCGACGCGCGCGCGCCGTTCGTGCAGATGGCCGATGAAGCCGTGCACATCGGCCCGGCGCCGGCCGCGCAATCCTATCTGATCGCCGACAAGATCATTGCCGCGTGCAAGGCCACCGGGGCCGAGGCGGTGCATCCAGGCTATGGCTTCCTGTCGGAACGCACCAGCTTTGCCGAGGCGCTGGCCGCCGAAAACATCGCGTTCATCGGGCCGCCCGTCGGCGCGATCGCCGCGATGGGCGACAAGATCGAATCCAAGAAGCTGGCCAAGGCCGCCGGCGTCAACGTCGTTCCCGGCTATGTCGGCGAGATTGACGATACCGACCATGCCGTGCGCATTGCCAACGACATCGGCTATCCGGTGATGATGAAGGCTTCGGCCGGCGGTGGCGGCAAGGGCATGCGCCTGGCCTTTTCCGAAAAGGACGTGCGCGAGGGCTTTGAAAGCGTGAAGCGCGAAGGGCTCAATTCCTTTGGCGACGATCGCGTGTTCATCGAAAAGTTCATCGAGAACCCGCGCCACATCGAAATCCAGATCCTGGGCGACCAGCACGGCAACATTCTCTACCTGAACGAGCGTGAATGCTCGATCCAGCGCCGCCATCAAAAGGTGGTGGAGGAAGCCCCCTCGCCCTTCGTCAGCCCGGAAATGCGCAAGGCCATGGGCGAACAGTGCGTCGCCCTGTCGCGCGCGGTGGGCTATTATTCCGCCGGCACGGTCGAACTGATCGTCTCGGGCGCGGACAAGACGGGCAAGTCTTTCTACTTCCTGGAAATGAATACGCGCCTTCAGGTGGAACACCCGGTTACCGAGGCGATCACCGGGATCGACCTGGTCGAACAGATGATCCGCGTAGCCGCCGGGGAAAAGCTGGCTTTCACGCAGGATGATATCGGCATCGATGGCTGGGCGATCGAAAACCGCGTCTATGCCGAAGATCCCTATCGCGGCTTCCTGCCCTCCACCGGGCGCCTGGTGCGCTATCGCCCGCCGCTTGCCGGCTGGACCGACGATGGCCAGGCCAATGGCCGGCGCGGGGTGGACGGCGTGCGCGTGGACGACGGCGTCTATGAAGGCGGCGAAGTCTCGATGTTCTACGATCCGATGATCGCCAAGCTGGTCACCTGGGGCAAGACGCGCGACGAGGCCGCCGATCGCCAGGTCGCCGCGCTCGACGCGTTCGAGATCGAGGGCCTTGGTCACAACATCGATTTCGTCAGCGCGATCATGCAGCATCCGCGCTTCCGTTCGGGCGAACTCACCACTGGCTTCATTGCCGAGGAATATCCCGAAGGGTTCCACGGCGCCCCCGCCGACGAAGCCCTGCAGCGCGCGCTGGCGGGCATTGCCGCGTTCCTGGCGACGGCGCGGGCCGATCGCGCCCGGCGGGTGGATGGCCAGTTGGGCAAGCGGCTGCGGCCGCCATCGGCATGGTCGGTCACCTTGGGTGGCCAGGTTTTCGCCGTGGCGCTGGCAGGTGACGAGGTTACCGTCGATGGCACGCCGCTCGATCTGGCGATGGAATATACCCCCGGCGATACGCTGGTAGAGGCTGAGGTGGACGGCGCGGTGCTGGGCGTGAAGGTCAAGCCGACGCGCAGCGGTTTCCAACTGACCACGCGCGGCGCGATCCACAAGGTGCAGGTCCTGCCCGCCCGCGTGGCGCCCTATGCCACGCACATGATCGAAAAGGTGCCGCCCGATCTCTCGCGCTTCCTGATCTGCCCGATGCCCGGCCTGCTGGTTTCACTCAACGTGGCCGAAGGCGACAGCGTGGAAGCGGGGCAGCCGCTTGCCGTGGTCGAGGCGATGAAGATGGAAAACATTCTGCGCGCCGAAAAGAGCGGCAAAGTCAAAGCAGTGCGTGCCAAGGCCGGCGAAAGCCTGGCGGTGGACGCGATCATCCTCGAGATGGAATGAACCGCCTGCCAGGAAGGCTAGTTGACGTTTACGTAAGCGTGAATTACAGGACGGCGAAACCGTTGGGAAAGGCATGAGTGCAATGAAAGCCCTGGTCTGCGTGAAGCGGGTGATCGACTACAACGTGAAGCCGCGGGTGAAGGCGGATGGCACGGGTGTCGAGCTGGCGAACGTGAAGATGAGCATGAACCCGTTCGACGAGATCGCGGTCGAGGAAGCCATTCGCCTGAAGGAAAAGGGCGTGGTGAGCGAGATCGTGGCGGTGTCGGTGGGGCCGGCGAAGGCGACGGATACGCTGCGCACGGCGCTGGCGATGGGTGCGGACCGCGCGATCCTGGTGCAGAGCGATGACGAGGTCGAGCCGCTGGCGGTGGCCAAGATCGTGACGGCGATCGCCGGCGAGGAACAGCCGGGCCTGATCATCACCGGCAAGCAGGCGATCGACGACGATTCGAACCAGGTTGGCCAGATGGTCGCCGCGCTGCTCGGCCGGCCGCAGGGCACTTTTGCCAATGAAGTCAGCGTCGAAGGCGATCACCTGATCGTCAAGCGCGAGATCGATGGCGGCCTGGAAACGGTCAAGCTGGCGCTGCCGGCAGTGGTGACCACCGACCTGCGCTTGAACGAACCGCGCTATGCCTCGCTGCCCAACATCATGAAGGCCAAGTCCAAGCCGCTCGCCACCAAGACCCCGGCGGACCTCGGCGTCGATGTGGCGCCGCGCCTCAAGACGCTGAAAGTGGCCGAGCCGCCGGTCCGCGCCGCCGGCGTCAAGGTGGCCGATGTCGATGCGCTGGTGGCCAAGCTCAAGGAACTGGGAGTCGCGTGATGGGTAAGGTTCTTCTCTGGGTCGAGCATGACGGCGCGGCCATCAAGGACGCGACGCTGAGCGCGGTGACGGCAGCGGGCCAGCTTGGCGACGTGGTCGCGCTGGTCGCGGGCGAAGGCATCGATGGCGTGGCCCAGGCCGCTGCGCAGATCGCCGGCGTGGCCGCCGTGCTCAAGGCCGATGACGCCGCCTATGCCCATGCGCTGGCCGAAAACGTCGCTCCGCTCGTCGCCGGGCTGATGGCCGACCATGACGCGTTCGTGGCGCCGGCCACGACCACCGGCAAGAACGTCGCGCCGCGCGTCGCCGCGCTGCTCGACGTGGCGCAGGTATCCGACATTCTCTCGGTCGAAGGGCCCAAGACCTTCACCCGGCCGATCTATGCCGGCAATGCCATCGCCACGGTCGAATCGAGCGATGCCAAGCTGGTAGTGACGGTGCGCGCGACGGCCTTCGCCAAGGCGGACGCGAGCGGCGGCAGCGCTGCGGTCGAGGCTGTGAGCGGTGCAGGCGATGCTGGCCTCTCCAGCTTCGTCGGCGCGGAAATCGCCAAGAGCGAGCGTCCCGAACTGACCAGCGCCAAGATCATCGTCTCGGGCGGCCGCGCCTTGAAGGACGCGGAAACCTTTGCCGCGACGATCACCCCGCTGGCCGACAAGCTCGGCGCCGCGATCGGCGCGAGCCGCGCGGCAGTGGACGCCGGCTATGTGCCCAACGATTACCAGGTCGGCCAGACCGGCAAGATCGTGGCGCCGCAGGTCTATGTCGCGGTGGGGATTTCCGGGGCGATCCAGCACCTTGCCGGCATGAAGGACTCAAAGACCATCATCGCCATCAACAAGGATGAAGACGCGCCGATCTTCCAGGTGGCCGACGTGGGCCTGGTGGCCGACCTGTTCACCGCCGTGCCGGAGCTGGTGGGCAAGCTTTGAGCCGATAGATCGCTCACGGTTTCCACCACCCCCAAACCCCCTCCTCTGAAGAGGAGGGGTTTTTTTATGTTCCCCTCCCGCTGCGGGAGGGGTTAGGGGAGGGCATGTTTCAGGCAAGCTCCCTCACAAAGCCAGCGTCAGGCACTGGCTGAAATCATCCACCACATAATCGGCAAACGCCGCGCAAGGCACGAAGCCGTGGGCGCGATAGAGCGCGATGGCCGGTTCGAACGCCGCACCGCGCCCGGTTTCCAGGCTGACCCGCGCCATGCCCATTGCCCACGCCGTCGCGAGCAGATGGCGCAGCATGGCCTTGCCGATCCCCTGCCCCAGCCATTGCGGCGCCACGCGCATCGATTTGAGTTCGCCGTGATCGCCTGCCAGCATCTTGAGCGCGCCCATTCCCGCCAGATCATCGCCCACCCAGGCGGAAAAGAACGTGACGCCGGGCGCGCGCAGCGCATCGAGCGGCAGGGCGTGGACCTTGCACGCCGGAGAATGGGCATGCATGCCGCCCAGGTGCAGCGCCACCAGCGCCTGGATCGCCGCACCGGAAAGATCATCCTGGCGTATCGTCACCTCAGGCATTGCACGCGCTCCATCTGGCCAAACCGGTTGCATCTGCTATCGCCGCCAGCATGACCGAAGCAACGTATTCCTCTTCGCGCTGGAGCCTGGCCATCCATGGCGGCGCTGGCGCCATGTCTCCTGAAATCATGGACGAGGCCATGGCCGCCGACTATCGCGCGGCGCTGGCCCAGGCGCTGGACGCCGGCACGGCCGTGCTGCGCGCCGGTGGCACGGCGATCGATGCCGTTACCGCCGCTGTCTGCGCGCTGGAGGATGACGCGCATTTCAACGCCGGGCGCGGCGCGGTCTTCACCTATCACGAAACCAACGAACTCGACGCCGCGATCATGGACGGGCGCACCCGCGCGGCAGGCTCGGTCTGCGCCGTCACCCGCACGCGCAACCCGGTGCGCTTGGCGCGCACGGTGATGGAACAGGGGCCGCACGTGTTCCTGGCCGGGAGCGGGGCCGAGGAATTTGCCCGTGACCACGGCATGGAGGAGGTGGACCCGGCCTGGTTCGCCACCGACGAGCGCCGCCGCCAGCTGCACGAGTTCAAGGCCCGCAAGGACGGCTGGTTCGATGCCGATCTCAAGTTCGGCACGGTGGGCGCAGTGGCCTGCGACGCGCAAGGCAATGTGGCTGCCGCGACATCCACCGGCGGCCTGACCGGCAAGCGCTGGAACCGCATCGGCGATTCGCCGGTGATCGGCGCGGGCACCTATGCCGACAACCGCGCCTGCGCGGTGTCGTGCACCGGCACGGGTGAGGTGTTCATCCGCGTGGGCGTGGGCCACGAAATCGCCGCGCGCGTGCGCCTGGCCGGCGAAAGCCTGGCCGACGCAACGCAAGCCGTGCTGGGCGAAGTGGGCGAGATGGGCGGCGTGGGCGGCATTATCGCGGTCGACGCGCAGGGCAACCTCACCCACGCGTTCAACACCAAGGGTCTCTATCGCGGCTTTGCCGATCACACCGGCCGGGCCGACGTGGCAATCTTCACCGGGGAATAACGCGGCTCACGAAAACTTGTCGGCCTTGCGCTGGCCAAAGCGCATGCCGCGTTCCAGGCGGGCGCGCAGCTGGGTGTAGTAGGCTTCCAGAAACGCGCGCTCGTCACCCCGGCCACTGTTCCAGCCGATCTTGGCGCAGATCGCCTGCGCCACATCGACCATGGCTTCCTCGCGGTTTTCACGCAGCACGCGTTCGAGCACCTGCAGCTCGTACTCGCCATAGATCGCGAGTTCCGCCTCGCCGAATTCATAGCGGTTTTCGGTCAGCGTGCTGCGCCCCTGTGCGCCCGCGCCGGTGGACAGCGCCGCCTTCAACCGGTCGCGCCCGGCTTCCACCACCCAAGTGCCGGCCACCACGTCTCCGGCGCGCAAGGCGTCTCGGTTGAAGAACGGAAAGAACGCGAAGATCAGGAACCACGCCGCCCCGGCCCAGCCGGCAACGGTGGCATCCTCTCCCTGGATCAGCGCGGTCGACACGAAGATCACCGGCAAGGTCAGCTCGATATCGCGCAGGAAATTGCGCGCCACCACCGCCTCTGTCGTCAAGCGGCCGCCATCGCGCGCTGCCACCCGCAGGCCCAGCGCGCGCTTGCCCGGCGTGGCCCCGCGCGGGCCGAGTTCGAAATAGAGAAACCAGATGTGGCGAAACAGGAACATCACCACCACCCACACCACAACCACCGCTTGGCCAACGAAATCGCCGCTGGCATTGGCCTTGAGGTTGATGGCCCGGGCCAGCGAAAACAGCAGGTAGGACAGGCCCGCCATAGTCGCCACGATCAGGATCTGATCGAGCAGCAGCGCCAGGGCTCGTGCCCCTCGGGCGCCGATGGTGAAGGGCAATGGCACGCCTTCGGGCGTCACCACCTGGCGCTGACGGCGATCAGGCGCGGGGCGGCGCGGCACCTGGGCGGACGAGCGTGGGCGCCGCGCCATCAGTTGCTCACCCGCGCCCGAGCCGGGCGATAGGCAAAGAAATAGGCGTTCCACAGCGCCAGCATTGTGCCGCCGATGGCCAGCCGGGTCGTGGTCGAATCGATCAACTGGCGGCCAAAGCCTTCGAGCAGCGCCGCCAGCACCAGCATCAGCACCACCCCCACCATCACCTGCGCGGCGCGGCGCCCCGCCACCGCTGCCGCGGTCAGGACCGGCAGATCGCCGGGAAAGGCCATGGCGCGTCCGATATGGATGCCTGCCGCGCCCGCCAGCAGGATGGCGAACAGTTCCGTCGTGCCGTGGATCGCCAGCCAGCCGATGAGGTCCAGCGTCAGGCCCTGCCCGTGATAGAGCCACAGCAGCGCGCCCAGCCCGGCGGTGTTGTGGATCAGCAGCAGGACCGACGGCACGCCAAAGGCAAAGCCCAGGGCAAAGGCGAACAGCGAAACCTGGGCATTGTTGCTGAACAGGAACGCGGCAAACATCGACAGGCCGTTCTGGTCCTGCTGGCCAAACAGCGTGTGGCGCAAGGCCTCGCGCGTGGCGCCGGGCACCCGCACATCGTCGCCCATGCCGCCCATCAGGCTGTAGAACCAGTCGGGATTGCTCGACACCAGCAGCCAGCCGACCACCGTGCCCAGCACCATCACCGCCAGCGCGATCAGCAGGTCGCGGCCCAGTCCGCGCACCGCCGCGCTCCACCCGCCCCGGAAAAAGCGCGCGAGCCAGGCGCCCAGCCCTTCGCGCGGGCCATAGACGGCAAACCACGCGCGCCGCGCCAGCCCTTCCAGATAGCTGATCAACGCCTGGTCGAGCGAGGTTTCCCGCGCGATCGCCAGGCTGGAAACGACGGTGCGGTAAAGCGCGGGCAAGGCCAGCAGATCATCGTCGGACAGCTTGCGCAGGCGCCCGCCCTCGATCCGCGTAACGATCGCGTCCAGCCGCTGCCAATCGCCCTCGCGCGCCTGGCGAAAGCGATCGGAGCGCAGGGCGGCAGCTTCCACCGCAGCATCCTGCCCGGCGTTCTTGCCAAACCAGCGCGCGATCATCCCAGGCTCCCTTCGCGTTTCACGCCCAGATAGGCATCGATCAGCCGCGTGCCGATCTGCTCGTATGGCGCCTCGACCACGCGCACGCCCATCTGGCGCAGGCGCTGCAGCACCAGCGCGCGCTGGCGTTGCAAGGCCGTGGCCGTCACCGCGCGGGCCATGGCATCGAGCGTATCGGGGCTGGCAGTGGCCAGGCCCGCCAATTCGGCATCAGCCATGACCACGAACAGCACCCGGTGCCGTTCCATCAGCCGGCCCAGGCTTTCGATCATCAGTTCGGCGCTGGTCGGATCGGTGAAATCGGAAAACACCACCACCAGCGAGCGGCGCTGCAACCGCGTGGCGAGCGTGGCCATGGCAAAGGTGAAATTGGGCTCTTCGCCATGATAGTCGAACCCGGCGGCGCTGCGTTGCAGGCGTGCAAAATCGCGCGTGGCGGTGACGAACGGCGAGAGCGCGAGGGGCCGCGCGGCAAAGCCATAGACCGCCACGCGATCCTGCGCTTTCAATGCCACCCATGCCGTGGTCAGCGCGGCGGTGATCGCGCGGTCGAGCCGGGGCAGCCCGCCCAGCGGCTCGATCATCGCCTGCCCGCAATCGAACGCGAACACGATCTGGTTGTTGCGCTCGGTCTCGTATTCCTTGGCAAACAGGCGGCCATGGCGGGCCGAGCTTTTCCAGTCGATACGGCGGCGATCCATGCCCGGCTCGTAATCGGCCAGGGCCTCGAACTCGGTCCCTTCACCACGAATGCGCCGCGCCACCAGGCCAAAGGCGGCATCGCGCAGGAATATCTGCAAGGCCGGGCTGCGCACCGGGGCGATATCGGGCCACACCCGCAGCGCCTGATCCAGCACGCGGCGCACCTGGCGATGGCCCAGGCCGAGCGGCCCGCTCCAGCGCAGCCACAGCGTATCGATCCGCGCCGTACCCCGGCGTGACGGAAACAGGCTGCCCTGCGCAGACCAGGCACCCTCGCCGGCAGGATCGCGCACCAGCGGCAGTGCCACGCGCCCGCCGTCGGCCAGGCGCGGATCGCAGGCAATCGCCGCCATCGGCGCGCCGCTAGTGCCGGCAAGCGCGGCATGCAGAGTAAAGCGCACGTCCTGGCCCACCTCCGCATCGGCGGCCATGGCCAGGCGCGCCTCGTGCAGGCGGCCGGCCATCAGCGCATCGAGCAGGACCAGCGCGATCAGCACCGCCCCGACGGCCGGCGCCACAATCCATGCCTCTGGCGCCAGGGTGGCGAGCAGCAGGCCAGCAGGCGCGGTCAGCGCCAGCAGCAGCACCGCCCGCGCTGTGGGATAGACGGCCAGGCTCGGCCAGGCAGCAGGGCCGGAGGGGCGCAGGCGGGGAAAGCGCAGGGTGGGCATGGGGCCGCGTCAGCCGGGCCGGTCAGCGCGGCGCCGGGGTGCGCTGCACCAGATCCGCCACGATCGCTTCGGCCTGGCGCCCCTCGATCTCGGCCGCCGGGCTCAACACCATGCGATGGCGCAGCACGGCCGTGGCCAAGCTCTTGATATCGTCAGGGATGGCATAGTCGCGGCCCGCCAGCGCCGCGCGCGCCCGTGCCGCGCCCGCCAGCAAGACCGCCGCGCGGGGCGATGCCCCGGCCAGCAGATCGCCATTGTCGCGCGTGCCGCGCACCAGCGCGACGATATAATCGACCAGCGGCTCGGCCAGGGTAACGGCCTTGAGCGCGGCCTGCGCGCTCGCCACTCCGCGGGCATCGGCCACAGCCGCAACGCCCATCTGTACCGGATGAAGGCCGGTGCGCCCCTCGCCATAGCGGGTGACGATGCGCGCCTCTTCTTCGGCAGAAGGATAATCGACCAGCAGCTTGAACAGGAAGCGGTCGAGCTGCGCCTCGGGCAAGGGATACACGCCCTGGCTCTCGATCGGGTTCTGCGTGGCCACAACCATGAAGTGCGCCGGCAGCAGATGGGCGGTGCCATCCAGCGTCACGCGGCGTTCCTGCATCGCTTCGAGCAGGGCAGCCTGCGTCTTGGGCGGGGTGCGGTTGATTTCATCGGCCAGCACGATGTCGTGAAAGATCGGCCCGCGCGTGAGCGTGAACTGGCTGGTCTGGAAATTGAACAGGTTCGATCCCAGGATATCGCCCGGCATCAGATCGGGGGTGAACTGGATGCGCCCGAAATCAAGCCCCACTGCGGTGGCAAAGCTTTGCGCCACCAGCGTCTTGGCCGTGCCCGGCGGGCCTTCCAGCAAGACATGGCCGCCCGCCAGCAACGCCACCAGCAAGTGATCGACCACGCTGTCCTGGCCAACCACGGCCTTGGCCACTTGCGCGCGAATCGCATCGGCCAGCGTGCGCACGTCTTCCAGGCTGAACGCGCCGGGTTCCAAAGCTGCCTCGGTCATAGGGTTTCCTTGGTCACGCAAGATCCTTTTCCAGGGTGTGCAGCGCCTGGGCCGCGCGCACGGCATCGGCCGGGCGATGTGCGGCGGCAAGCTGGGCCGCCGCGATCGAGAAGGGCACGCTGTCGGGATGCAGCCGCGCAAGATGGGCATCGATCAGCGGATCGACCTGCTCGGCCGCCGCCCCGCGCCGCAGCCCGAGCCGCGCCACCAGCCGCTCGCGCAGGGCATCCACAAAGGGCACGGTCAACAGGTGCAGGCGCCCGGCGCGGCGAATCAGGGCCGCGCTGTTGGCCACCAGCGTGGTCTTGCCCGGCGGGATCGATGGCGGCGCGGTGCGCGGCGGGCCAAAGCGGCAGAATGCGCGCCACCCCACCGCCAGCAGCGTCAACAACAGGCCAACCGTTGCCGCCAGGAACGGCGGCTCGAACGCCAGGGTCAACAGGTTGGGACGGCCACCCAGCCCAGCGAGGCTCAGGTCGAAGGTGATCGCGCGGCTGCCCGAATCGACCGCGGCGGCATGCAGGATATCCAGCGCCAGCATGGCGGTTGGCCGGTTGGCCAAGCCGTAATTGTCCATCAGGTCAGGCTCGAACACCAGGATCACCGGGTGCAGATCCATGTTGCGTCCGCCATCTTCGCCTTCCGGGCCCGAAGGCTCGACCGTGGGCGGTTCGACATCGGCCAGCCGGTCGAGCGAGGGATAATAGCCGTTGTCATCACGATAGGCGGCCAGCGTGCGCCCGTCGGAGGTGGTGACCAGCGGGACCAGCGCCTGGCCGGTGCCCGAAACCACCAGCTTGTCATTGGGCAAGGGGCCGCTGCGGCCATCGGCGGTGCGCCAGCCGTGCCCTTGGGCACCCTTTTCGCCGTTGAGCGACACTGTCACGTCATCGGCAAAGCCGGGCCATTGCGCCAGGCTCACGCCGTTGATCCGGGTCCAGCCGCGCGGGCGCTTTTCCTTGCGGGGCAAGAGGCTGGCCTGCCACTTGGGCGTGATGATCACGGTGGGGCCGATCGTGCGGCGCTTGTCGACAATGCGGGCGATCGCCTTGCCATCGGCATCGGGCAGCGGGGTCAGCACCAAGACACCCGGCTGCTCCATCCCGCTCTCGCTGCGGGTACGCGCCACGGTGTAGCCATCTTCCTGGGCCAGCGCTGCCAGCGCGGCATAGCCGTTGAGCCCGCGCCCGCTGGCATGGCCGCCGCCATTGTTGGCCGGCGACGCGGCGTGGCCGAGAAACCACAAGAGGCCCACGAACAGCGCTGCGCCGACCAGCAGGAGGGCAAGCACGGTGCCGCGTGCAAAGGGGGCGCTGGCGCCGCCCGCGCTCGATCCGCCGGCGTGCGTGTCCGCCGTGCTCATGCCTGCGCCTCCAGCGATTGCAGGGCAAAGGCGGCATAGGCGCCGCGCGCACGCTGCCATTCACCCAGGCCCGGCGCGCGCAGGGCATAGCGCGCGCGCTCTACTTCGTCGGCCATGGTGGCAAAGGCCTGGCGCGCCTCGACCGGCAGCACGGGCAGCACGGCGATTTCGCGGGCCGTGCTCGACGGGGCCAGCCAATCGGGCCGCGCGGCGCCGATATCGGCCACGCTGCGCTGCAAGAGCAGGTGCACTGCCTCGGCATAGCGGCCCTGCGCGGCCAGGGCATCGGCATCTTCCAGCAGGGCCAGCGCGGCCTGCGGCGTCGGGCTCCATTCCGGCGCGGTCACCCCGGCGCGGGCGCGGCGCGCGCGCAGCCAGGGCGCCAGCAACGACCACGCCAGCCAGGCCAGCGCCGCCAGCCCGACCACGCAGATCATCACCAGCAGCAGTTGTTCAGACCGGGCGAGGGCAAGGCCCAGCGGCAGGAACACATGCAGGTTGATCCATTCCAGCACCTGCGCCAGCGCATTGACCAGGGCCTGCAACCAGTGCGGCGGCACATAGGGGGGATCGGCGGGAGGCGGCGGCACAGGCGCAAACTGGATATCGCCCATGCCCCGCACCGTCTGCCAGGCGTGCTCGGCACGGGCAGCATCTGCCTGCGCCGTTGTGGCGGGGCCTTGCGCGGTGGCGGTCACGGCCCTTGCGGCCGCTGCAACGGTGCTCACATCTCCGTTCGTTGCATGCCGCCGCGCGCGCCGCAAGCGCAGATTGGACCGCTTGCCCGAAGGCCCGGTTCAACCCCGCTCACGCTCCAGCGGATACGAGCCAAGAATGCGCAAGTCCTTGGCAAAATAGGCCAGTTCCTCAAGCGCGCGATCCACCGCCGGGTCGCCTGGCGCGCCGACGATATCGGCATAGAACATAGTGGCGGCAAAGCTGGCGCCCTTTTGATAGCTTTCCAGCTTGGTCATGTTGACGCCGTTGGTGGCAAAGCCGCCCAGCGCCTTGTAGAGCGCGGCGGGGATGTTGCGCACCTCGAACACGAACGTCGTCAGCGCCTGGCCGGCGCGCGAATCCCCGTTGAGCGTGGCCGGATCGCGCGGCGTTTTCGACAGCAGCACGAACCGCGTGGTGTTGTCGTGCGCGTCCTCGATGTCTTCGGCCAGCAGGTCCAGCCCATAGAGTTCGGCAGCGATGCGCGGGGCGATGGCGGCAATGCCGGCCTCACCGCTTTCGGCCACCAGCGCGGCGGCGCCGGCGGTATCGGCATAGGCCATCGGCACGATTCCCCGCTCGCGCAGGTAGAAACGGGACTGGCCCAGCGCCTGGGGATGGCTGTAGGCCGCGCCGATCTGCCCGGCGCCAGGCCGCGCCATCAGGCAGTGGTGAATGTCGAGGAAATGCTCGGCCACGATCGACAGGCCGCTTTCGGGCAGCAGGAAATGGATATCGGCCACGCGGCCATGCTGCGAATTCTCGATCGGGATGATCGCCTGGCCCGCGCGCCCGTCCTTTACCGCATCGAGTGCATCCTCGAACGAAAAGCACGGCAGCGGCAGCCCATCGGGCATCACTTCCATCGCCGCACGATGCGAATTGGCGCCTGGCGCCCCCTGAAACGCCACGGCGCGGCCCGGATCGGCCGCAGCAGCGGCACTCATGCGATCGACAAGCAGGCGGGCGGGTTCAGGAAAACTTTGCATGGCTGCTGCCGTTAGGCGCAATTTCGGCCCTTGGGCAAGCGCAATCCCGCGCAAATCCTGGCCAGAATGCGGCCGGGACAAGCATGAAATTTGTTCTGGATCACAGACGCAGTTTCCCTTGCGGCTCTAATCGCACTTGCGCCGGCGCGGGGGGCTGATTATCCCACCCGCAAAAGGTGCGTATCGGCAGCGGGCCGAAAATGCGTGCGATAAATGGGGCTGGGAATGGACGACCGTTTCAATACGATCGCAGGATGGACCTTGTTTGGTGGTATCGTGGCCCTTGGCCTTTCAACGTTGTCCGCCCATTATTTTCTTGCTGACAAGCACGAACGCCCGGAAAAGATGGGCTATGCCATCGCCGGGGTAGAGCCGGAAGGCGGCGCTGCAGCGGCCGCTGTGGTCGAGCCGATCGCCAACCGCCTGGCCAAGGCCGATGCCGCCAAGGGCGAGGCGATCTTTGCCAAGTGCAAGGCCTGCCACACGATCGACCAGGGCGCGGCCAACGGCATTGGCCCCAATCTGTGGGGCGTGGTGGGCGATGCCCGTGCCGAAGGGCGCGGCGGCTATGCCTTCTCCGATTCGCTCAAGTCCAAGACCGGCAAGTGGGATTTCGCGTCGCTGGATGAATGGCTGACCAATCCCAAGAAGTTTGCCGACGGCACCAAGATGTCGTTCGCCGGCCTGTCCGATCCGATGGATCGCGCCAACGTGATTCTCTATCTCAACTCCAAGGGCTCCAACCTGCCCTTGCCCGCGCCCGAAGCGGTGCCGGCAGCCGGCGCGGCCCCGGCGGGCGCAGCAGCCCCGGCGGCGATGGTTGGCGATGCGGCCAAGGGCGAGAAGGTCTTTGCCAAGTGCATGGCCTGCCACACCATCGAGCAGGGCGGCGCCAATGGCATTGGCCCCAACCTCTATGGCGTGGCCGGTGATGCCATTGCCGAAGGCCGCGGCGGCTATGCCTTCTCCGATGCGCTCAAGGCGCACAAGGGCGTGTGGGACCAGGCCACGCTGGACCAGTGGCTGAGCGGCCCGGCCAAGTTCGCGCAGGGCACCAAGATGACCTTTGCCGGCCTCACCAGCGCGCAGGACCGCGCCGACGTGATCGCCTATCTCAACAGCAAGGGCGGCAAGCTGACCCTGGGCGCAGCACCGGCGGCCGCACCCGCCAAGTAAGCCTCCCTGGACTGACGTTGACCCGGAAACCCCGCCTGCCCGCCAGGCGGGGTTTCTTCTTTGGCGCGCAGCGCTAAGGCTCGCGCCATGTCTTCGCTTGCGTCTCTGGCCAGCCGCCTTTCGCTGCCCACCACCGCCACGGCCCCGTTCTGCCCATCCGAGGTGCGCGGCACCGTCGCCGTCGCCCCACAAGGCCCGTGGTGGCGCGTGCTGTGGCAGGCGGCCGGGCCGGGACTGCTGGTGGCCGTGGGCTATATGGACCCGGGCAACTGGGCCACCGATATCGCCGCGGGATCGCAGTTCGGCCATGGCCTGCTGTTCGTCGTCCTGGCCTGCGGGCTGGCGGCAATCGTGCTGCAATCGCTGGCGATGCGGGTGGGCCTGGCGAGCGGCCAGGATCTGGCCCAGCTGGCCCGCCGCCACTATTCCCCCGCCGCCTGTCGCGCGTTGTGGCTGCTGGCCGAACTGGCGATCATTGCCACCGACATTGCCGAAGTGCTGGGCGCGGCGCTGGCGCTGCACCTGCTGTTCCGGGTGCCGCTGTGGGTGGGCGTGCTGCTCACCGGGCTGGATACGCTGATCGTGCTTGGCCTCAAGGGCCATGGCTTTCGCCAGCTTGAGGCGATCGTGCTGGGCCTGATCGCCACGATCACGCTGTGCTTTGGCGTGCAGCTGGCGATCGTGGGGGTGGATGGTGCCGCGCTGGCCGCCGGCGCCGTGCCCGATCTGGCGCGCCTCGCTCAGCCCGGCGCGCTCGTGCTGGCGATCGGCATCCTGGGGGCGACAGTCATGCCCCACAATCTCTACCTGCATTCCAGCGTGGTGCAGACGCGGCTGGGCGATCGGTCAGAGCAGGGCACGCGCCGCGCCCTGCGCCTGGCTGGCGCCGATACAGTGGTCTCGCTGCTGCTGGCAACACTCGTCAACGTGGCGATCCTGGTGCTGGCGGCAGAAGCCTTCCACGGCCATGGCCACCGCGATGTCGGCTCGATTGAGGATGCGTGGTGGCTGCTCGCGCCGATCACCGGGGCGGGCCTGGCGCCGCTGCTGTTCGGCGTGGCGCTGCTCGCCGCCGGGCAAAGCGCCACGTTCACCGGCACGGTGGCCGGTCAGGTCGTGCTGGAGGGTTTCCTCAACCTCAAGATCCCCTGCTGGCAGCGCCGCATCCTTACCCGCGCGCTGGCGATCGTGCCGGCGCTGGCCGGGGTGCTGTGGCTGGGCCAGGGCGCGGTGGGGAAATTGCTGGTGGCCACCCAGGTCGTGCTGTCGCTGCAATTGCCGTTCGCGATCTGGCCGCTGCTGCGCTTTGCCGGCAACCGCCAGGTGATGGGCCGCTTCGCCGCGTCGCGGCTCATGCTCGCGATCGGCTGGCTGCTGTTCGCGCTGATCCTGGCGGCCAATCTCGCGCTTGTTGCCGGGCTGTGAAGGGGGCGCGTTGCCCCCTTCACCCCTGCCTTACGCGGCCGAGGCGTTAACGCCCATGCTGGTGAGGTAGCGCTTGATATTGCGCGCGGCCTGGCGCAGCCGCTGTTCGTTTTCGACCATGGCGATGCGAACAAAGCCCTCGCCATCCTCGCCATAGCCTACGCCCGGTGCCACGGCGACTTCGGCCTGGGTCAGCAGCTGCTTGGAAAACTCCAGGCTGCCCATGTGCTTCAACGCCGGCGGCAGCGGCGCCCAGGCAAACATCGAGGCCTTCGGGCTGGGAATCTCCCACCCGGCGCGGCCGAACGCCTCGACCATCACGTCGCGGCGCTTCTGGTAGAGCTTGCGGTTCTGCTCGACGATATCCTGCGGGCCGTTGAGCGCGGCGCAGGCCGCCGCCTGGATCGGCGTGAACGCGCCGTAATCGAGATAGGATTTCACGCGGGTCAGCGCGGCGATCAGGCGCTTGTTGCCCACGGCAAAGCCCACGCGCCAGCCGGCCATGGAAAAGGTCTTGGACATCGAGGTGAATTCCACCGCCACGTCCTTGGCACCCGGCACTTCCAGGATCGAGCGGGTCGGCTGGCCATCGAAATAGAGTTCGGAATAAGCCAGGTCCGACAGGATCCAGACCTTGTTTTCCTTGGCCCAGGCCACCAGGCGTTCGTAGAATGCCAGGTCGACCGTCTCGGCCGTGGGATTGGACGGATAGTTGACGATCAGGATCGACGGGCGCGGCACAGTGAAGGCCATCGCGCGATCGAGCGATTCCCAATAGCGTTCATCGGGCGTGGTCGGCACCGACCGGATCGTGGCACCAGCGATGATGAAACCGAAAGTGTGGATCGGGTAGGACGGATTGGGCGCCAGCACCACGTCACCAGGCGCGGTGATCGCGGTGGCCAGGCTCGCCAGGCCTTCCTTCGAACCCATCGTCATGACGACTTCGGTTTCCGGGTCCAGCTCCACATTGAAGCGGGTGGCGTAATAGTTCGCCTGCGCCTTGCGGATGCCGGGGATGCCCTTGGACGCCGAATAGCCATGGGCCGAAGGCTTTTGCGCCACTTCGCACAGCTTTTCGATCACATGCGCGGGCGGCGGCAGATCGGGGTTGCCCATGCCCAGGTCGATGATGTCCCGTCCGCTGGCGCGGGCTGCGGCCCGCATCGCGTTGACTTCGGCGATGACATAGGGCGGCAGGCGCTTGATGCGGTAGAACTCTTCTTCCACGGGCATGACTCGTAATGCTTGCCGGCAGGATTGCCGGGACCGCCCCCTTACGCCAATCGATCCGCTTCGCCAATCATGGGCTGCACCGCGCGCCTTGTTGCAGCGCCGCTCTCGCGCTTTGCGACGCGAAGCGGCTTGCCGCCCGTGCCGCCCGCGCGCAAAAGGGCGAACGTCCATGGTCCGGGTATGCCACGGTGACCAGCGCCAGGTGACAGGGACCGAAAGTCACGAGGGAAAGTTCGTCCATGCGCGAAACGGGTAATGCCAAGACGCCGGTTGCCACCGACAACGCGGTATTCGAAGACCTTTTCCGCCTTCAGGCCGAAGCGATGCAGGCCCTGGCCGCGCCGTTCCTGCCCACTGCCCATGCCAAGGCCCCCGATCCGGGCGATTTCCAGCACTGGGCGATGTCGGGCGCCAAGCTGCAGAAGATGTGGCTGGATTTCATGGCCGAACAGACCGCCGTGGCAGAGCCGGCCTGGCTACGCATGGTCGATGGCGGCCGCTGGAAGCAGATGTTCGATGAATGGGCCGGGACGATGCCGATCACCCAGGCCGAAACGCAGGCGCGGCTGTGGGACGAAAGCCTGCAATTGTGGAACCGGGTGATCGAACTCTATGCCCCGCAAGGGGCGGTGCCGGCAAAGGCGCCGGCCGACGTGGCGCCCGATGCCCTGCCGCGCCGCGATCGCCGCTTTGCCGATCCGCGCTGGCGCGAACAGCCGTGGTTCGCCCTGCTCCACCAGACCTATCTGCTGCTGGCCGAACGGCTGGAAGACATGGCGCAGGAGATTTCCGCCCTGGAGCCCGAGCGCCATGGCCAGGTGCGCTTCATGACGCGGCTGATCACCGAGGCGCTGTCGCCAGCCAATTTCCCGATGACCAACCCGCTGGTGATCGAACGCACCCTGGCCACGCGGGGCGAAAACCTGGTCAAGGGGGTCGAGCATCTGCTGGCCGACCTGCGCCGCGGACAATTGAGCCACACCGATGGCGAGGCGTTCGAGGTGGGCCGCAACATCGCCACCACGGCCGGCAAGGTGGTGCACGAAACGCCACTGTTCCAGCTTATCCACTACACCCCCACCACCGACCAGGTCGCGGCCGTGCCGCTGCTGATCTTTCCGCCGTGGATCAACCGGTTCTACATCCTCGATCTCAACCCCAAGAAAAGCTTCGTGTCGTGGGCACTGGACCAGGGGCTGAGCGTGTTCATGGTCTCGTGGAAATCGGCTGACGCCAGCATGGCCGATGTGACCATGGACGATTACGTGCGCGCCCAGATCGAAGCGATCGACGTGGTACGCCAGAAGCTGGCGGTGCCCACGGTGCACACCATCGGCTATTGCGTAGCCGGCACCACGCTGGCTGCCACGCTGGCCGTGCTGGCCCGTCGCGGAGAGGCCGGCAAGGTCGCCTCGGCCACGTTCTTTACCGCGCAGGTCGATTTCAGCGAGGCGGGAGAGCTGTGCCACTTCGTTGACGACGCGCAGTTGCGCTGGCTCGAAAGCCTGGAAACCGATGGTTATCTCGACGGGCGCTATCTCGCCGCCACGTTCAACCTTCTGCGCGGGCCAGACCTGATCTGGAACTATGTGATCAACAACTACCTGCTGGGCGAGGATTATCCGGCGTTCGACCTGCTCTACTGGAACGGCGATACCACCAACCTGCCCGCGCGCTGGCACCGCGCCTATCTGAGCGAGCTATATCGCGACAACCAGCTGGTAGTGCCCGACGCGCTGAGCGCCGATGGCACCCCGATCGACCTGCACCGCATCACCACGCCCTGCTATATCCAGGCCGGGCGGGAAGACCACATCGCCCCGGCGAACAGCGTGTGGAAGCTGACCCGGCACCTGGCCGGGCCGTGGAAATTCGTGCTGGCCGGATCGGGGCATATCGCCGGCGTGGTCAACCCGCCGGCCGCTGGCAAGTACCAGTACTGGACCAACCCGGGCGAACCCGCCAGCCTCGAGGCGTTCGTGGCTGGCGCCCAGGAAACCAAGGGTAGCTGGTGGCCGGATTGGCGCGCCTGGCTGGCCGATCTGGACGGTGACACAGTGCCAGCCAAAGGCGCCCGCGTGCCCGGCCGCAACGCAATAGAAGACGCGCCAGGGCGATATGTGCGCATGCGATGACGGCGCCGCAACAAGCCGGGCGACACGTTTAGGCAACGTTGCGCAATTACCTCCAAGATGGATATTGTGCACTGCACAAAAACCTTGACTTCCGCCAGCGCATTCCTATTTTTTGCAATGCAGCAGAGGTAAGGCCGTTCTCGGCTTGAGTCGTCGCCATGGTGTGACCCTCAGGCCAATCCGGTCCCTGCCTCGCCGCATTGCAGGAGCCGTAACGCCATGGCCGATCAAACCAAGGACGAAGGGACGCTTCCCGACGTGACGCCCAGCCCCGCCCCCCAGGCGGATGGCGCAGCGCCCGTCGTGGCTGCCGATCCCGCCCCCGCGGTCGAACCGACCGTCGCAGCGGCACACGCGACGGAGCAGGCAGAACCGACAACCGCCGCCCGTCGTGCACGCAAGCTCGTGACCCCTGCAGTGGCATCGGCAGAGCCGGCGCCCGCCACACCCCCCGCCCCTGCGGCAGAGCCCACCGTGGCTGCGCCAAAGGCTGCGGAAGCAGTGGCAGCGCCGGACGCATCGCCCGTTTCGGAGCCAGTTCCCGCCAAGGCGCGCAAGCCGCTCGCCAGCCGCGTGACCAAGCCCGAACCGGCACCGGCCGCCAAGCCGGTGAAAGCGATCGCGGCCAAGCCGCTGCCGGCCCGGACCGTTGCCGCCAAGGTGGCGCCGGCCCAGCCTGCCGAGGCCAAGCCGGCCAAGCCCAAGCCCGCCCCCGTGGCGGCGCGCGGGCCGGGCAGCGCAAAGCCGCCGGTCACGGCACCCAGACCAGGAACCGGTATCCCCCACGCGATGGTGCCGGCCCCGCTCAAGACCCGCGTGAACCATGCCGCCGCGCCCGCGGCTTCCAGGAAGGAACACCCTATCATGACCACCGCCAACGAATTTTCCGACAAGTTCCAGTCCGCTTTCAAGGACGCTTCTGACAAGGCCAAGGCCGCCTTCGAAAAGAGCCAGGCCGCCTTTGGCGATGCCGGCGAATTCGCCAAGGGCAACGTCGAAGCCGTCGTGGAATCGAGCAAGATCCTTGCTTCGGGCCTGCAGGAACTGACCAAGGGCTATGCCGCCGAAGGCAAGTCCGCGATGGAAACCCTGACTGCCGAAATCAAGGAACTGGCCAGCGCCAAGTCGCCGACCGAATTCTTCGAAAAGCACACCGCCCTGATGCGCAAGCAGTTCGACGCAGCCGTGGCGGCCAGCAGCAAGCACAGCGAAGCCGTGCTCAAGCTCGCCAACGAAGCGTTCCAGCCGATTTCCAACCGCGTCAGCCTCGCGGTAGAAAAGATGAAGGTCGCCGCCTGATCGGCACCTGATTCGCCCGGCCCAGCCTGTCTTGCCCACCAGGGCAAGGCGGCTGGATCGGGCCACTATCCTGGACAAGCACCAGCGGCATCAAGGCAGCCGACGCCCCACCATGGCGGCGTGGCTGCCTTTTTGCTTTGACGCGCGGCGCTTTCCCGGCCCCCACCGGGCCCACTGTGTATCGCAAACAGGGCGCGATTTGCCGTTTCGGTAACGTTTTTCGGGCAGGGCTGCCCGAACGCCCCCTTGTCGCGGGGCGGCTGCGATGCGATATTCATGGTTCCGATGCACAGATCCGCTTCTCACTCGGCGTCCGCCGCCCCCCTGCCGCGCGCTGCCCGCGCTCCTCTTGGCGTGCGTCCGGCGTTCGCAGCACCGCTCATGGCGGGCGACAATCGCGATACCGACGATGGCGACATGATCGGCCTGGCCACGCGCACCCGCGCCCGGCCCAAGAAGCCCAGCATGTTCAAAGTGCTGATGCTCAACGACGACTATACCCCGATGGAATTCGTGGTGATGGTCCTCAAGCGCTTCTTTCACATGGATCTGGAGCAGGCCACCCGCGTCATGCTGCACGTGCACCAACGCGGCGTGGGCGTGTGCGGCATTTTCCCTTATGAAATCGCCGAAACCAAGGTGAACCAGGTGATGGATTTCGCCCGGCAGAACCAGCACCCGCTGCAATGCACGCTGGAAAAGGCCTGACGCCAAGGAGTCGCTGACGCCGCGTTAGCGTCAATGCAGCCGGCTTTCCTCGATCATCTCGCGCGCCAGGGCGCGCAACAGCGCGGCGAGCCAGGCCATTGCCAGTGACTTTGCCTCGCGCGAATGAGCGCCGGCGCCACTGGGCAGGACAATCTGCGCGGAAAAGCGCCCGTCTTCCAGCCGCCCTCCGCTGAATGCCGCTGCCGGCGGGATCAGCGCCAGCGCCGCACTTTCATAGGCACCCGAATCAGCCAGGAGGCTGACCCACAGGCTGTCATTGTCGCCCGCCACGCCTTCGGGTGCCAGCGCGACATCGCCCAGGGCGCGCAGCGTGCGTTCAAAGCCCAGGCGCTGTTCATCGGGCGCCAGGGTTTCGCAACGATCGGCCAGCGCTGTCAATTCCTCGGGCCGGGCGCTGCACCGCGCCAGCCGCCCTTGCCACCACTGTGATCCAGACGTCACGAAATTCACGGCCTGTTCCCTTGTCCGTGGCGCCAGCCCGGCAGGAATCAACACGGCATGATGGTGCCTTGTCATCACGCCTTCCTGATCGCCCGGTCCAGCGCGGAAGCGTTTTGTCAGTTCTACATCCACAGATGTCCCGCGCCGCAGGCATTTCGGCCTCGGTGCGTTGTATTTTGGCGGAACCCACCGCAGCCATGGGCGTTCCCGATGGCCAGCGGCAACCTTTGCGCCTTGTGCCAAACGCCGCGCCAGGAGGCTCGCGTGGCAGCACTATTATCAATCAAGGGGACAGGCAATAACTTAGTTATTAAACGCCCCTTTGTCACGGCAGGAGTAGCCAGCCCCGCTGGTGCGGCATTTTCGCCTTTCGCATCGCCGCGAAGCGGGCTAACCGACACGGACACCTGCACGGCGCCCCCGGGCGACGTTGCTTGCCCCTTGACGCCCACACGGTGAAACGCCCGAACGTGAAATTCCTCAGCGCCATCGACAGGTACATCGCCCGCCTGGTGATCGTGCCCATGCTGGCCGTGTTCGTCCTGGCAGCATCGCTGCTGGTGCTGGACAAGATGCTGCGGCTGTTTGACTTTGTCGCCACCGAGGGCGGGCCGGTCACGGTCGTGTTCAAGATGCTGATCAACCTCTTCCCGGAATATGCGAGCCTCGCCATTCCGCTGGGGCTGATGCTCGGCATCCTGTTCGCCTTCCGCAAACTGGCGACCAGTTCGGAACTCGACGTGATGCGCGCGGTGGGCCTGTCCTATACCCGCCTGCTGCGGGTGCCCTATCTCTTCACGCTGGTGCTGGCTGGGGTCAACCTGCTGATCGTGGGCTATATCCAGCCCCTGAGCCGCTACTACTACGAGGAATTGCAGTACGAGCTGGGCTCTGGCGCACTGGGTGCCTCGATCAAGGTGGGCGAATTCAACGCGTTGCAGGATCGCACAGCACTGCGCGTCGATTCCAGCCGCGACGACGGGCGCGATCTGGAGGGTATCTTTGCCCGCCTGGTCACGCCCAAGGGCCAGACCATGACCATCTCCGCGCGCGAGGGGCAGTTCTTTGCCAATCGCGAGAACCGCGACACGATCATCCTGCGCCTGACCGACGGCCAGATCGTCCAGGATGGGCCCGACCTGGCCTCGCCGCGCGTGCTGACCTTCGCGTCACACGATCTGCCGATCGACCTGCCCAAGATCGCCCAGTTCCGCCAGCGCGGCGACAAGGACCGCGAATACATCCTGCCCGAGCTGCTCAAGATTGGCTGGAACAAGGCCTATTCGCAGGACATGCGCAACAAGAGCAAGGCCAGCCTCAACTACCGTTTGGTGGAAGTGGTGATGATGTTCCTGCTGCCGCTGCTGGCCGTGGCCCTGGCCGTCCCGCCCAAGCGCTCCACCTCGGCGTTGGGGGTGTTCCTGTCCATCGTGATGGTGGTGGCCTATCACAAGGTCAACGAATATGGGCAGGATGTCGCCAGCCTGGGCCGGCTTGATCCTGCCCTGGCGCTGTGGGGACCGTTCGCGCTCTTTGCCGCACTGATCATCTGGATGTACTGGCGCCTGGCCTATGTGCCCGGTGGCCAGCCGATCGGCGCGCTCGAAACCGCCTTTGCCAAGGTTGCCAGCCGCGTGCGCAAGCTGTTCGCGCGCCGCCGCCGTGGCGACATGATCGACCCGGCAGCACAGGACGATAGCCTTGCAGCTTGATATCTTTCCATCCGCGACGATGACGCGCTACATCGGTAAGATGTTTGCCGCGCGCGTCGTGGCCGTGCTGCTGATGCTGGTCCTGGTGCTGCAGATGCTCGATCTGCTGGGCGAAAGCGGCGAGATCCTGGCCCATCCTGGCAATGGCCAGGCGCAACTGCTTACCTATGTGGGCCTGCGCGCCCCCCAGCTGGTGGCCAAGTTCCTGCCCTATTCGGTGCTGCTGGCCACGATCATCACACTGTTCACGCTCAACCAGAACAGCGAAGTGATTGCGATGAAGGCCTCGGGGCTATCGGCGCACCAGGTGCTGGCGCCGCTGTTCCTGGTGGCCGGCGTGATCGCGATCGGCAATTTCGCGTTCAACGAGCGGATCGTCACGCGCTCCACCGCCACGCTCAAGGCCTGGCAGGCGGCCAATTATGGCCCCCTGCCCACCGATACCCAGGTGCGCAGCAACGTCTGGCTACAGGATGGACCCAACATTCTCTATGCCCGCACGGTGACTGGCGAGGGCAATGCCATGCGCATGACCGACGTGACCTGGCATCGCCGCGATCCCACCGGCATGGTCACCGAGATCGTCCGCTCGCCGGCCGCCACTTATGCCAATCCCGGCTGGCGCCTGACCCGGCCCACCACGTTTGACGTGCAGAGCGCGCGGCGCACCCAGGATAATGGCGATGCCGTGTTCGCCACCGGCGTTACCCCCACCCAGATCCTGATCCGCAAGGCCGATGCCGATGCCGAATCGCTGTGGCACCTGACCGGCTCGATCCAGGCGATCCGCGCTGCCGGGCACAGCACCAGCGAGCTGGAAAGCCGCTGGTGGCACAAGATTTCCGGCCCGCTGTCGGCCATGCTGATGCCGCTGCTCGGCGCGGTGGCCGGCTTTGGCCTGGCCCGCTCGGGCCAGCTGTTCATGCGCGCGGTGATCGGCATGGCGCTGGGCTTTGCCTATTTCGTGGTCGACAATGCCGCGCTCGCCATGGGCAGCTTTGGCGGATACCCGCCGCTGATCGCGGCCTGGGCGCCGTTCGTGCTGTTCTTCCTGATCGGCGAGGCCGTGCTGATCCGCACCGAGGAATGAAAAAAGCCCCGCGCCGGACAAGACCGGGGCGGGGCTTTTTCAGGGCGCGACTGCTGGTGAAACGTCAGCCCTTGGCGCGCGTGCCCATGGTCGAGCGCACCAGCCGCGCGAGCAGCGGGAACAGCCCGGCATAGTTGGCCCGCTCATAGGTCGATTCCAGCCCAAGATGGCCGCGCAGGCGACGGTGGCATTCGGCCAGCGAGTGATAAGGCATCGACGGCAGCAGGTGGTGCAGCGCGTGATAGCGCAGGCCCACCGGCGCCCACATCGCGCCCCATACGCCCGGCGGCGGCACGTTGACCGAATCGAGGTATTGCCCGGTCACGGTCATCTGCTCGCCTTCGTTCTCCCACAGGTGGGCCACCAGCGTGCGCACCTGGTTGAGCAGCGCGGCCAGCGCGATCACGCCCAGCGCGATCAGCAGCGGCAGCCAGCCATGCGCGGCCGACCAGCCCAGCACGGCCCAGGCCCACAGCGTGGCGCCCAGTTCCTGCCAGAACACCATGCGCGCCATGGCGCCTTCCGGCTTGCGCCGGCGGAAGCCGGGATTGATCGAGAGCGAAGAGGCGCGCTCCCACACCAGCGTGCGCAGCGGCGGCACGATCACGCCCAGCGGCACCAGCACGGCCGAACGCAGCAAGAGGCCGACCGGCAGCAGCAGCGCGGTGGCGGTAAACAGCGGCAGCGACCAGGGCTTCATCAGCGCCAGAGGCAGGTATTCCGGGTCTTCGCTGGTGCCATAGCGGATGCGCGAGTGGTGCAGCGAATGCACGCCTTCATACATGAACGAGGGCATCAGCACCGGAATGCCAACCACCAGGTTCCAGACGAAGCGGAAACCCGGCAGGGCATCGCGATGCATATGCGTCAGTTCATGGATGAACAGCAGCGCGCGATAGAGCGCGAGGGCCGAGAACACCCCGAGCGCCACGACC
Organism: Novosphingobium sp. SG754; assembly: GCF_013149315.1. Taxonomy (NCBI): domain Bacteria; kingdom Pseudomonadati; phylum Pseudomonadota; class Alphaproteobacteria; order Sphingomonadales; family Sphingomonadaceae; genus Novosphingobium; species Novosphingobium sp. SG754. Next base: position 133,104 of record NZ_JABGCC010000005.1, read on the forward strand.
ACGCCCCAGCTGCCGCCGCGCAGCGCGGTGGCAATCGCCAGGCCCAGCGCGCCATAGCCGAGCAGCGCCGACACCAGCATGTCGGGCCAATAGATTTCCGGCCGGGCGCGGGCGATATCCCGCGTCAATTCGGCCGCAGCGCGCAGCATCTCCTTGTCCTCGGGCGTGCCGGCAAGGCCGGGCGCGCGATGGGCAGGCGTGGACGTCGCAGCGGGGGGCGTGGCAGCTGGCGCAGCGGAGGCCGCAGCAGCAGGTGCGTCGCTCTGTTCAGCAAATTCGGTGACAAGCATGGCAAAAACGGTTCCCAAGAAACCCATGTTACACCAGGCAAAAAACCTGCCTGGCGGGTGATCGCCGGTCCGCCTGGGCTCGTCCGGCTTGACAAGTCACCGGATAGCACCGCAGGCATCCGGGACAGCGCGCGTATAACTCAAAACAAAGGCGATATCGTGGCAGGCGAAGTAGTCATCACCCCCGTTGCAAACAAGGCCGAACGGGCCGCCTTTGTCGATCTGGCCTATCGCATCAACGCATCTGACCCCAACTGGGTGCCACCGCTGCGCATGGAAGCGATGGAACTGATCACTCCGGGCAAGAACCCGTTCTTCGAACACGCCGATGTGCAGCTGTTCCTGGCGCGGCGCGACGGGCGCATCGTTGGCCGCATTTCCGCCCATATCGATCACCTTGCCGTGGCGATGGACCCGGTACAGGGCATGGGACCGGGCACCGGCAACTGGGGCCTGCTGGAAGCGGAAGACGAAAGCACCGCCCACGCCCTGATCGCGCGGGCCGAAGAGTGGCTGCGCGCCAAGGGCATGACCCGCGTGCTCGCGCCGCTGTCGATGTCGGTCTGGGAAGAGCCGGGCCAGTTGACGCTGGGCTTTGACCATCCGCCCACGGTGATGATGGGCCACCAGAGCGAACGCTACCAGCACTATATCGAGGCCTTGCCCTATACCCCGGCCAAGCAGCTGCTGACCTATGAACTGGACATCACCAAGCAGTTTCCGCCGCTGATCCAGCGCATCGTGCAATCGGGCGAGAAGAACGCCAAGATTCGCATCCGCAATGTCGACAAGAGCAAGTTCGACAGCGAAGCGGCGATCATTCTCGACATCCTCAACGATGCCTGGTCGGACAACTGGGGCTTCGTGCCGTTTACCCAGACCGAGATCGGCTATGCCGGCAAGAAGTTCAAGCCGATCGTGCGCGAAGACCTGATCATGGTGGCCGAGTACGAAGGTGAGCCGGTGGCCTTCATGATGACGCTGCCCGATCTCAACGAAGTGATGAAGCCGATGGGCGGAAAGCTGTTTCCGTTCAACTGGATCAAGCTGCTGCGCTGGCTGAACAAGCCGCGTTGCCGCACCATGCGCGTGCCACTGATGGGCGTACGCAAGAAGCTGCAATCCTCGCGCCTCGCGAGCCAGTTGGCCTTCATGATGATCGAATATATCCGGCGCAATTCGGTGCAGCACTATGGCGCCTCGCGCGGGGAAATCGGCTGGATCCTGGATGACAACCAGGGGATGATCGCCATTGCCGACGCGATCGATAGCCACGTCAACAAGCGCTATACGATCTACGAACGCGCGCTTTGATCCACCGCCCGCGCCTGCGGAACGCGCGGGCGCAACAGGCGTTGTTCCCGGCGGGTTAGCCTTGCATAGGCCAAGGCAAGCCCCACTTGGGCGCCGGCCCTTGCACCCGCGTGCAAGGCGGCCGGAGAAGGGAAAGCAGGCCATGCAATTGTTCGGTCATCCCGGCGCGCCATCCGGCCCGGCCGGCGGCGGGTTGGGCAATGCCCTGGTGGTCGAGGATGAGGCCATCGTGGCGCTGGCCATGGCTGACAGCCTGGCCCAGGCCGGGGCGGATACGGTGGCCACCTGCCACACCACCGCCCAGGCCCTGATCGAGATGCAGCGCCTGCGTCCCTCCATCCTCGTGCTCGATGTGCACCTGGCCGATCGTGACGACGGCTGGGCCCTGGCGGAATTGGCCATGGCGATCAGCCCGAATCCACCGCTGATCATCTTTTCCACCGGCACGCCGGAAAGCATCCCACCGCACATCGCCGAACTCGGCCACGTGCTGGCCAAGCCCTTTCCACCCGATGCCTTGGCCAGCCTGGTGCAGCGCCATGGCCGCCAGGCCGGCCTGCTCGGCCGCCTGCGCAATGCTTTGACGCGCTGATCACGGTCAGGGGTTGCAGCCACCGGGCGCACCGCGTGTGTCGCTGTGCGTACACGCCCACGAAAAAGGCCTCCGCCGGGGATTGGCGGAGGCCTTCGGGATCGTATCACCAGCCGCTTGGACGGGAGGGGGGGTCTCGGCGGTGACATGCCTTTAACGGGGTGCCCCGAAATCGGTTCCCACCTCGCCGAAAAAAATCGGCATTATTTTGCAATTTCGCCTCAATCCCCCAAATCCTCGAGCCAAGCACCTTAGATGTAAGGTCTTTTTGGCAAGCCCTGGGGATCGAAACCGACCATCGCCCGCACATTGTCCAGGCGGGGAATGTGGATGCCCGTGCCCATCCAATCCACCTGTCCAGCCTTGCGCAGCGCCTGCAACGTGCGGTTGGTATGCACCAGCGACAGGCCCAGCATATCGGCCACCTGGCCCTGCGTGATCGGCACGCGCAACGTGGCAGACGGGCCGATCTGCGGCGCGATGCCGGTCTGCAAGCCGCGCTCCACCAGCCACAACGCCAGATAGGCCACACGCTCGCGCGCCGGGCGCTGGCCCAGCGCCACCAGGTGCTGCTCCAACGCATCTTCCTCGCGCGCCGAAAGCCAGATCACGTCATAGGCAAAGCGGGGTTGCGCCGTGACCAGTTCCATGAAGCGATCGCGCGGGAACATGCACAGCCGCGTATCGGTCAGCGCGGTGACGCCATGGCTCATCTCGCCATCGAATGCGGCCTGCAGACCGACCAGATCGCCCGGAAACATGATGTTGACCACCTGCCGGCGCCCATCCTCGAGCAGGCGATAGCGCATCAACACGCCTTCCAGCACGGTGAACAGCCGATCGCCCGGCGCACCCTGGCGCAGCACTTCCTCGCCGCGCGCCACGCTGCGTTCGCCACTGCGATGGCGCTCGATCCATTCGCGCTGCGCCGTATCGGGGGCCACCAGCCCGGGCCGATCGCGCAGCGGACAGGTACGGCACGGTTGATTCAATTGCCGGATATCTACGGCACCCTGGCCGCCGCCGGCGCTTCCGCCTCCTCTGTGCACGCTGTCTTACACTCCTGCCTACCCGGCAACGGCCACCCTGTTGGGCGCCATGATCGGGCATGTCCGGTCCCACGGCTATGTCAAATGACATAAACGAGTTCCCGGTTCCCGGATAGAGCGCGCCGCCGCAGGCCAGCCAAGCCCCCCCCACCCGCTGCCTGCGCGCCGGAGCGCGTTGCAATGATTGCCGATTACATTCTGGTGCTGGAAGACAACGTGCTGGTTGCGATGGAAATCGAGGACGAGCTGACCGAACGCGGATTTCGCGTGGCCGTGGCCGTGGACATTGCCGAAGCCGAAGCCCTGGTCGCGCAAGAGATGCCGCGGGCTGCCCTGCTCGACCTGCGCCTGCCCGATGGCCATTCCGCGCCGCTGGCGCTGCGCCTCATTGCGCAAGATTGTACCGTGGCGCTGATTTCCGGGGCAGATTCGGGCATGATCCCGGCCTCGCTGGCGGGCGTGCCGCGCTTTCCCAAGCCGGTCGGCGTTTGGGAACTGGCCGATTGGGCCACCGGTGTGTTCGATCCGCAAAAGTGAGCGGCACAGCGGCGTGCCCATCTGCATGCCGCACCCGTCGATGCAAAAACGCATGTTGGTTCGGGAACCGAAACCGGCGTAAGGCATTGAGGGGTGCATTGCGTATCCAGGAAGGGGTTTAAATGTCGCTGGGCGCCAAAGTAGCTACCAATCTTCCCTATCTGCGCCGCTATGCCCGGGCTTTGACCGGAAGCCAGCAGACCGGCGATGCCTTTGTGCGTGCCACGCTGGAAGCGGCTCTTGCCGATGCAGACCTGCGCAGTGCCATCGGCGAAGGCCGCGTGGCGCTCTATCGAGCCTTCAACAAGGTCTGGTCGAGTGCGTTCGTCGATACCCTGGATCATTCCGGCGGTAGCGATCTGGGCCTGCACGAAACCGCCGCGCAGGAACGCCTGGCACACATTACGCCGGCCAACCGCCAGGCGCTGCTGCTGGTCACGCTCGAAGATTTCTCGGTTGCCGAAGTGGCCGAAATTCTCGACCGCACGCCGGCCGATGTCGAAGCCCTGGTGCAGGAAGCGATCGAGGAAATCGACCGCGAGTCCTCGACCAGCGTGCTGATCATCGAAGACGAGCCGCTGATCTCGATGCAGTTGGAAGACCTCGTCCGCTCGCTGGGCCACGATGTGTGCGGCATGGCCGCCACCCGCACCCAGGCGCGCGACATTGCCAGCCGCGAAACGCCGGGCCTGGTGCTCGCCGATATCCAGCTGGCCGATGGTTCTTCGGGCCTCGACGCGGTGGACGATATCCTCAAGCTGGTCGATGTCCCGGTGATTTTCATCACCGCCTATCCCGAACGCCTGCTGACCGGTGACCGGCCCGAGCCGACCTACCTCATCACCAAGCCGTTCCAGGAAGCGACCGTGCGCGCCGCGATCAGCCAGGCGCTGTTCTTCGGCTCCAGCCGCCCGCTCTCTTGATTTAGCGGCCACCCCGCCAGGGGTGCTCTAACAGTTCCCTCGGGAAAGGCCGGACCCAGTTGGTCCGGCCTTTTTCGTGTGCGGTGCCTGTGCCTACGGGCGGCGGCGGTAATGGATCAGCTTAAGCCGGCCGGCCCTCGCGGATGGCAAAAGAGCCACGCTCGCGCACCGGAATGATCAGGGTGCAGCGCACGCCATCGGGCTCGAACCGCAGGTCCACCGGATTGCGCAGTTCGTGGGCGACGATCTTTTCGATCAGGTCGGTGCCAAAGCCGCGCTTGCGCCCCGCCTTGGGATCGATCGCCGGCCCGCCATGCTCCCGCCAGGAAATGCGCGCGGTGGTTTCGCCCGCCAGTTCCCAGCGCACCTCGACCCGGCCCCCCGGCACGCTGAGCGCGCCATACTTGGCCGCGTTGGTCGCCAGTTCGTGAATCGCCAGGCCCAAAGACAACGCATCGTTGGGGGCGAGCTGCACATCGGGCCCGCCCATGTCGACATGGTGATCGGCGCCCTGGGCATAGGGAGCCAGTTCGGCCCGAATCACCAGGTCCACCGGCGTGGCGCCCCAATCCGACTGGGTCAGCAGATCGTGCGTGGCCGACAGCGCGCGGATGCGCCCTTCCAGGCTTTCGACAAAGCTGTCGAGATCGCGCGCGCGGCGGCGGGTCAACGCGATGATCGACAGCACGTTGGCCAGCGTGTTCTTCACGCGGTGGTTCAATTCGCGCGTCAGCGAATCGCGGATCGAGGATTGCTGTTCGAACCAGGCCAGGGCCACACGGTCTTCGGCGACCTGCTGGCTGACCAGCCGCGCGAGGACCAGCAGCAACGTTGCCACCAGCAGGCCGAACAGCAGCGTCATGACCGACAGCATGCTCAGGACCATGGCCGGCGGCGCTTCCACCACCAGCAGCCAGCGCCGGCCCGCCACATCGACCCAGCGGCGCACCACCCGCCCTGACCGCGCGGCCGGGCTTTCCTGGGCAAGCAGGTCGGCATTGGTTTCGGTGCCATCGTAGAGGCGCACGCCCAGCGGGGTATCAGGATCGGTTGGCAGCGAGGTCCGCAGGAATTCATCGGCGGCAAATGGCGTGAACACGAACCCGCGCAGGGTGCGGCTGCCGTCATCGCGGCTGGCGCCGAACACCGGCATGTACATGACAAAGCCAACCTGGTCGCTGACATGGCCGGCATGCACCAGTTGCAGCTTGCCCGAAACGATCGGCCGCTCTTCCAGCTCGGCGCGATCCATAGCGATGCGGCGCACCGGATCGCTGGCCATGTCAAAGCCGATCGACTGGCGGTTGCGCGCGGTTTCGGGCACCAGGTACATGACGGGCACGGCATAGCCACGCTTGGCAAAATCGGCTGGCCGCACCGCAAACGGCGGCGTTGGCAGCATGGGCGCACCGTCTGCATGGCCGCCGCCGCTACGCATTACGCGCTCGACCATGGGCACGTCTCCGCTCGCCACGCGCATGCCCCAGCCAATGCCGTTGACGCCGCTGGCGCTGCCTTCCATCTGCAACTGGCCGACGAAAGAGCGGAACAGCGAGGCTTCGACCGAGCGGCGCGTGGCAAACAGGGCGGCGGCTGAACGCAGATAGGCGGCGTTGCCGTTGGCACGCCGTTCAAGCCCGGACGAGACCTCCTGAGCCACCTTGTCCAGCTGGGCAATCTCGCGCTGACGGTCCGCGCGCTCGATCGCGAAAACGCTGAGCGCGGTCACGGCCATGGTCAGCGTGAAGATTCCCACCGGCAAGGCCCGCGGAAAGCGCTCGTACCATCTTGGGGCCAGATTTTTCTGGGAGAGCAGTTTCTCCACGTGCCCGTGCGATCCCTTTACCTTGCCATACCCAAAACGCGCGGCGTGCGCCTGCTTAGCCCATGCCGCCTGATCATGCCCGATGCAACGCACGGCGCAAGCACCTGTGCCCGCAACTGGCCGACAATTATGTGGTTTTCACAGCGCAGGACGCCGCGCCGGGCTTCCGGCACGGTCTTGGTGATTTTGGCGGGAACCGATTGCGAGCGGTTTCGTTCCACATGCGCAACAACCCAAGACCGATAACCCAAGACATCGGGCACCTGTGATTCTGGCGGCCCCATGGTCTATGCATGGACAAACGGCCAGCCGCGCCAGGCACATCCGATCCGTTCATCCGCAAGACCCATGGGGGGAGGCGAAGCCGAAAGCGAATGTCGAAAGATAAACCTATGAAAAACCCGGGGACCCGACGTCGCACCAGCGCGCGGGCAAACTCGCCCGAGTGGGCGGACGGTTTGCGCAAACTCTACGATTCCGTCGTAGAAGAACCCTTGCCCGACAGCTTCGCGCAGTTGCTCGACAAGCTGGACGGCGATGCGCATGGCTGATGCCCCACGCCCGTCGGCAGACACCAAGGGCGATACCGCTGCCTCCGCCCGCAACGCCGTTGCTTTCAAACGCGAACTGACCGGTGTCATTCCGCACCTGCGCGCCTTTGCGCGTGGTCTGTGCGGCCGTCCCGACCTGGCCGACGACTTGGTGCAGGAAACCCTGCTCAAGGCCTGGGCCGCGCAGGAAAGGTTCGAGCCGGGCACCTCGATGCGCGCCTGGACCTTCGTGATCCTGCGCAATGCCTATCTCACCGACATGCGCCGCAACCGCTTTCGCGCGGAGTATGACGAGACAGTGGCCGAACGCGTGCTGGTCGCGCCCGCCGGGCAGGAAAGCCCCCTGCACCTGTCGGACATGCACCGCGCACTGCTCACGCTCCCGCCCGAGCGGCGCGAGGCTTTGCTGCTCGTCGGCGCCGGTGGTTTCTCCTACGAAGAAGCTGCGCAGATTTGCCAATGCGCCGTGGGCACGATCAAGAGCCGCGTCGGCCGCGCCCGCGCTGCCCTTGCGCAGATGATCGATACCGGGCAGTTGCCGCGTCGCAGCACGGGTGATGCCGTGGCACACGATGCGATCATGCACGAGCTTGATACCACGGTTCAGTCTGGCCACTGACGGTTACGCTGGCGGTTCTGGCCCCGGCCCGCGATCGGGCTGGGGCCGCCCTGCCGTGGCCTGGGCAGCACTGCACCAGTCACGCGGCAAAGCGCGGCCGCATCACCGCCAGCCCCTTGATTGCGCCCCGGCGCAAGCCCAAGACGGCGAAAGGCGAATCATCGCCAGATTCAGGCCGTGCCCCCCTTGTCCATCAGCGATTCCATCAGCGATCCCGATCCCCTCTCCGCCGCGCCGCCTGCCGCGCCGGATGCGCTCTTGCACGCCGAACCGGGCGTGCAGACGCAGCAAGCCCGCCTGCAATCGGCCATCCTGCTGTTGCTGGGGCTGGGGCTGTTCTTTGGCCTGCCGTTCGTGCTGTCGATCGGATCGGTAGTGTTCCTGCCCCCGGTCACCGCGATCGTGCTGACGATCGTGCTGGCCCCAGCGGCGGATCGCCTGGTGCGGCTGGGCCTGCCCAACATGCTCGCTTCGTTTCTGGCCCTGCTGCTGCTGATCGCGGTGGTGGTCGTCGCGCTGTCGCTGATCCTGCAGCCGGCCTACGACATGGTGGACCAGGTGCCGGCGATGGCGCGCCGCGTCTCGCTGCGCTTTGCCGAACTGCGCAGCAACCTGGCGTGGATGAACGACATCAACCGCCAGATCGCGCGCCTGACCGGCTCTACAGCCACGCGCGAAGTGGTGGTGGCAACGCCTTCGGTGATCGAGCAGGTGGCCTTTGCCACGCCGAGCGTGCTGATCGAAGTGCTGCTGACGTTCCTGCTGACGTTCTTCATGATCGAATCGCGCATCCGCACCAAGCGGCGCCTGCTGTTCGATCGCCACAGCTTTGGCGCCTCGGTCCGCATCGCCCGCGTGATCCGCGCGGTGCAGGATCGCGTCGCCTCGTACATTCTCACCGTCGCGCAGATCAACCTGGGCGTGGGCACGATCGTGGCCGCAGGATCGTGGGCATTCGGCTTTTCTGCGCCGATCATGTGGGGCGGGCTCGCCTTCGTGCTCAATTTCCTGCCCTATGTCGGGCCCCTGGTCATGGTCGCGCTGCTCACCCTGGTCGGTGTCGGCACGGCCAGCACAGTGGCGCTGGGCCTGCTGCCGGCGCTGGCGTTCCTCGGCCTGCATGCGGTGGAGGCCAACTTCGTCACACCCTCCATCCTGGGCGCGCGGCTCACGCTCAATCCGGTCTCGATCCTGATCTCGATCAGCTATTTCTCGTGGATCTGGGGCACGCTGGGGGCGCTGCTGTCGGTGCCGATCCTGCTGACGCTCACGGCCCTGGTCGATCACCTGGGCCGGCCCAACCTGGTGGGCTTCCTGTTTGGCGAGCCGCTGTTCCAGCCGGGCCTGATCGCGCAGGATGAACTGCGCCATCCCGAAGACTATGCCGGGCACGAGGGTGACATGGCCAGCGACGAGACCGGCCGCCCGTTGCACCCGCGCACGTCACAAGGCGCCTGACCCAACCGCGCCGCATACAAAAAAGGGCAGGCCGCGCGGCCTGCCCTTTTTCATGTCGCCATCGCGGTGCGATGATCAGGCCGGATAGGCCCAGAGCGAACCGCGGCCGAGGTTTTCGGCGGCAAAGCCCCAGTTCAGGTGCTTTTCGATCACGCCCTTGAGGTAGTCGGGACGCAGGTTCTTGTAATCGACGTAATAGGCGTGTTCCCACAAGTCGATCACCAGCAGCGGGTTGCCGCCCAGGTCGGAATAGGTGGCAGCGTCGTGGGTTTGTTCGACCGCCAGCTTGCCATCCTTGGCCACCAGCCACACCCAGCCCGAGGCAAAGTGCGCGGCGCCCTGCGCGGCCAGTTCAGCCTTGAGCGCATCGAGCGAGCCGAACGAGGCTTCGATCGCGGCAGCAAGGTCGCCGGTCGGTTCGCTGGTTTCGGGGGTCAGGCTGTGCCAGTAGAAACCGTGGTTCCAGGTCTGGGCAGAGTTGTTGAACAGGCCCTTGTCACCCTTGGCTTGCGCGGCAGCGACGATGTCTTCCAGGCTCTTGTCGGCCAGATCGGTGCCGTCGATGGCGGCATTGGTCTTGTCGACATAGGCCTTGTGATGCTTGCCGTGGTGGGTCTGCAGGGTCACTGCCGAGATCGTGGGGTCCAGCGCGCTGTCGGCATAGGGCAGCGGGAGAAGGGAAATCGCCATGGTCGCTCCGTTTCGTCAGGGAAAATCGGCAATGCCAAACCAACGCCTCAGGCGGGCATCGGTTGCCATTGCGGCCTATGGCATTTGGCAGCGATTTCCAGTGAATTTTTCTGATCGTGCTGCAAGCGCAAACTGATCAATCCTCGTGCGCGGCCACGGCGGCCGTCACCGCCACATCCATCGTCACATTGCCCAGCGTGCGCATCAGATCGGGCAGCATTTCCACCGCCACCAGCAGCGCAAGCGGTTCCACCGGTACGCCCATGGCCAGCGCGATCGGGCCGATCGAGGTGACGAAGCTGATCGTGCCCGGCAGGCTCACCGCGCCAAAGCTCATCACGCTGGCTACGGCAAAGCCGGCCAGCATGTGCCAGCCATCCACCGGCACGCCAAACCAGTGCGCCACATAGATCGCCACGGCAAAGTTCATCGCCGGCCCGGTGCCGCGAAACAGCGCCACGGCCAGCGGCAAGACCAGTTCGCTGGTCGCATCGCGCAGGCCCAGGGTGCGGCAGGCGTTGAGCATGGCCGGCAGCGAGGCGAGCGAGGACTGCGTGGACAGTGCCAGCGCCTGCGCCGGCAGCATCGCGCGGGCAAAGCGGATCAGCGGCAGGCGCCCGCCCAGCACCGCCAGCGGATAGGCCGCGAGGAACACCACCGTGCCGGTCAGCGCCACGATCATCACATAGTGCGCCAGCGCGCCGATCGCGGCAGTGCCGCTCTTGGCCGCCACCACCAGGCTGAGCGCGAAAACGCCCACCGGCCCGCACCACAGCACCCAGCCGATCACCACCAGCATCGCCCCGGCAATGCCTTCGAAAAAGACCGTCAGACTTTGCCGCTGGGCCTGGCCCAGCCGCGTGGCCGCCATGGCGAACACCCCGGTGAACAGGATCACCGGCAGGACCGCATCGGCCGCTGCGGACGTGAACACGTTGACCGGCACCATCGAGGTGATGAAATCGCCGAACGCCGGCATGGTCGTGGCCGTGCCCGCGGCTGCCGCGCCGACATTGGCGCGCAGCGCCGCGCCCGCGCCTTGCGGGATCGGCACCAGCGCCAGCAGCGTGGGCGTGAACAGACCGGCCATGGCCGAGCCGCCCACCAGCACGACCATGAACCAGGCCAGCGCACGCCGCGCCATCGCCCCGGCGCGCGCGGCCGCTACGGTCTGCACCACGCCGGTGAACAGCAGCGCGACCACCAGCGGCATGATCGTGGCCCGCAGCGCGCGCAGCCACAGATCGCCCACCGGCCCGGCCACGGCCAGGATCGGCGGCAGCGCGGCCGGCGCGGCAAAGGCGAGCGCCAGGCCCAGCGCCAGCCCGCCGACCAGCCCCAGGAAAATCCACAGGGCCGGCACATGGGCCATGGGTGGAAGCCCCCCTTCGGGAGCGGATGACGGATCGGTAATCGCTTGGTTCATGCCATGGTGAGAATAATGGTGTAGGAGGCACATGCAATGGCGCCTTGGTGGCGCCAGGCAAAGGGACAAGATCTTCGCGATGGGACGAAAATTCTTCGGCACCGATGGCATCCGGGGCCGGACCAATGCCGGGGTGATGACCGCGGCAACCGCCATGAAAGTGGGCCAGGCCGCCGGCACCTATTTCCAGCGGGGCGATCATCGCCATCGCGTGGTGATCGGCAAGGACACCCGCCTGTCGGGCTATATGCTGGAAAACGCGATGACCGCCGGGTTCACCAGCGTGGGCATGGACGTGGTCCTGCTCGGCCCGATGCCGACGCCCGCCGTCGCCATGCTTACGCGCGAAATGCGCGCCGATGTCGGCGTGATGATCTCGGCCAGCCACAACCCGTTCGAAGACAACGGGATCAAGCTGTTCGGCCCCGATGGCTTCAAGCTGTCGGATGAAGACGAACTGGCGATCGAGGCCATGCTGGAGGATGAGCTAGACCTGGCGCCGGCCAGCGAAGTGGGCCGTGCCCGCCGCATCGAGGATGCGCGTGGCCGCTATATCCACGCGGTCAAGGCCTCGCTGCCGCATAACCTGCGCCTCGACGGGCTGCGCATCGTGGTCGATTGCGCCAATGGCGCGGCCTATACCGTGGCGCCCTCGGCGCTGTGGGAACTCGGCGCCGAAGTGATCGCCATCGGGGTGGAACCCAATGGCAAGAACATCAACCTCAATGTCGGGTCCACCCATCTCGACGCGATCAAAGCCAAGGTGCGCGAAGTGCGCGCCGACATCGGCATCGCCCTCGATGGCGATGCCGACCGCCTGATCGTGGTCGATGAAAAGGGCCAGACGGTCGATGGCGACCAGATCATGGCGCTGATCGGCAGCCAGCTCGCTGCACGCGGCGCGCTGACCGGCGGCGGCGTGGTCGCCACTGTGATGTCAAACCTGGGCCTCGAACGCTTCCTGCGCAGCAAGGGCCTGGACCTGGTGCGCACCGCCGTGGGCGATCGCCACGTGCTGGAAAAGATGCGCGAGGGCGGGTTCAACGTGGGTGGCGAACAGTCAGGCCACATGATCCTGACCGATCACGCCACCACCGGCGATGGCACGATCGCGGCGTTGCAGGTGCTGGCCGCGCTGGTTTCCAGCGGCAAGCCGGCCAGCCAGACGCTGCACCTGTTCGATCCCGTGCCGCAACTGCTCAAGAACGTGCGCTTTGCCGGCGGCAAGCCGCTCGAGGCCGAAAGCGTGCAGGAGGCCATCGCCCAGGCCGAGGCGCGGCTAGCTGGCCGCGGCCGCCTGGTCATCCGCCCTTCGGGCACCGAGCCAGTGATCCGCGTCATGGCCGAGGCCGACGATGCCGAGGAAGTGGCTGAAGTGGTCGACGCCATCTGCAATGCCGTGCGCAAGGCTGCGGCCTGAGCGGAGAACCAGACATGCTCGCCATGCACCCCGATTGCCAGAACTGCGGCACCGAGCTTCCCGCCGAAGCGCCCGGCGCTTTCATCTGCTCGATGGAATGCACGTTCTGCGCCGAATGCGCCGAAGACCTCGATGACCGCTGCCCCAATTGCCAGGGCGAACTGATGGACCGCCCGACGCGGGCCAAGGCGCTCCACGCCAAGTACCCGCCCGCGCGCGAGCGGCGCTACAAGCCTTAGACCCGAGTACACTTGCACGCCCTCTCCCCTGCGCGCATGATCGCGCCAGGGAAGAGGGCAACAGCCATGCACGAACACGAATGGCGTCGGCAGATCGTGAACGAGATGCATCTGCGTCGCTGGCCCGTGCTGCGCGCGCCGATGCAGGTGGTGCAGCAGGTGCGGCTGGTGGACGATGCCGCCCGCGATGCCGAATGGGCAGCCTGGGCAGCCATGCCCGAAGGTGGCGAGGTGCGCCGCGCCGATCGTCGCCACGTTTCGGGCACCCTGGCCGGTGGCGTGTCGTTCACCTGGGAACGGCATAGCGAGGCCAGCACCCAGACGCTGTTTGCCCCATGCGACGTCGATCTTGCCGATGCGACTGCCTGGATGGAAAGCCTGCCCGGCGCGACGGTGCGCGCCACGCGGCTGGTGATCGTGGCAGACGAAGCCGATGCCGCCCAGGTGATGCCGGCCATGGGCCTAGTGCACGATGACCTGGTCTCGTGCCACGTGGCCGGCCCGATGCGCATCTGGTCAGACTTTCACATCGGCGAGGATGGCTATGGCCGCATGCTGGTGGCCGCATGCGGGTTGGAAGGGGGCGACCTGACCCGCGCGGTGCAGCGGTTGCAGGAATTGAGCAGCTATCGCAACCTGGCGCTGCTCGGCCTGCCGGTGGCGCGCGCGGCCTGGCCCCGGCTGGACCAGGCCGAAGCAGACCTGCGCCGCCTGGGCGAGGCGCTGACCCGCGACGATGTGCGCGACGATGACCTGATGGACCAGCTTTCCGGCCTGTCGCTGGCGATCGCCGCTGTGGCCAGTGCCACCGACTACCGCATGAGCGCCACTGCCGCCTATGCCCTGCTGGTGGAAGAACGGCTGGCCGATCTAGCGCCGCGGCCGATTCCCGGCTTTCTCTCGCTGGGCGAATTTACCCAGCGCCGCTTCCTGCCGGCGGTGCGCACTTGCGCCGCGTTTTCCCGTCGTGAACGCCAGGTGGCGGCGCGCGCCGGGCAGTTCACCGCGCTGCTGCGTGCGCGGATCGAAACCCGCATCGAAAACCAGAACGGCGCGCTGCTCGCCTCGCTCGAACGCAGCGCGGTCCGCCAGTTGCGCCTGCAACACCTGGTCGAGGGGCTTTCGGTGGTGGGGATCAGCTATTATGCCACGGCGCTGATCGGCCACGTGCTGGAAGGCGGGGAAAGCCTGGTGCACTTCGATGCGCGCCTGGCCGTGGGGGTAATCACCCCGCTGGTGATGCTGGCGACCTGGCTGGCACTGCGCCATGCCCGCCGCCAGGTACTCGATCACCCCTCACCGTGATATTAGCGCTATTGGTGATAGTATGAATATCACCAATAGTATGTCAGACCGCTGCTTCGGCCATCCGCGCGGCAAACCACGGCTTCATCCGCGCCAGCGCGTCTTCCACCTCGGCGGTGGAAACGGCAAAGCTGATGCGGAAGAAGCGGCGCCCTTCGACCGGATCGAAATCGATGCCCGGTGCCGTGGCCACGCCGGTATCTTCCAGCAGCTTGAGGCAGAACGCCATCGAATCGTCGGTCAGGTGGCCGATATCGGCCCAGACATAGAATGCGCCATCGGGCGGCGCGATGCGGGCCAGGCCCAGCGCCGGCAAGGCATCGAGCACGAGTTGGCGGTTGCGCGCATAGGCGGCGACATGGCCCTGTAATTCGTCCTGGCATTCGAACGCCACCAGCCCGGCATTCTGGCTGAGCACCGGCGGGGTAAGGAACAGGTTGCCCATTCGCGCACGAGCCTGGTCGACCAGCGCGGGCGGCACCACCAGCCAGCCAAGGCGCCAACCCGGCATCGAGAAGTACTTGGAAAAGCTGTTGATGATCACCGCCTCGGGATCGACGGCAAGCAGGGTCTGCGCCTGCGCCCCGTCATAGGTGAGGCCGTGATAGATCTCGTCGCTGATCACCGCGATGCCGCGTGTCTGGCAGACCTGGACGATGGCCGTCAGTTCATCGGGAGCGATCACTGTGCCAGTGGGGTTGGCCGGGCTGGCCAGGATCAACCCGTCAGGCGCCGGCTCCATGGCGGCCAAGGCAGCGGCGGTGACGTTGAAGCGTTCCTGCGGGCCACAGACCAGTTCGACCGGCTCCATGTGCAGCGCACGCAAGGTATTGCGATAGGCCACATAGCCGGGCCGGGCGATCGCCACCCGCGCGCCGGGGGCAAAGCGCAGGGTCAGCGCCATGACCAGTGCCGGCGAGGCACCACAGGTCAGCACCACCTGCGACGGATCGACCGTGACGCCGGCGGTTTCGTGGTAATGCCGGGCAATGCGCTCTTTCAGCGCCTGGCTTTCCCAATAGCCCTGCGCCTGGGTATCCAGCACGTGGTGGGCACGGGCAATCGCGGCCGCGGGCGCGCTGGAGGACGGCTGGCCGAATTCCATGTGGATCACCGGCCGGCCGGCCGCAGCCGCGTCGGCGGCGATACGGTGCGCCAGGGTGGAAACGGCAATGGCGTGAAAGGGTTCGATCTGTGCAGTCATGGGCATGGCGCGGGTAACACGATTCAGGCGGCGGGTATATCCACCCATGGTGATGGCTGCGCCTACGGGACTGACAGGCGGATGAACCAGCCGTAATCTGCCCGCCATCGGCGGTTTGGCGGGCATCAGGCACCTGCCTTGCCGGTAACACCACGCAACAGGCGATGATCGATGGCACACTCTGGGCAACACCGAGACGCCGCCACGGCGGGGCAGAGCCAGGACAACGGCATTCCCGCCGGGCCGGCCACGCCGGTCAACGCCGCGCAGACCACCGACCTTGCCGGAAACCCGCTGGACACGGCCAATGCCAGCGGCCCTTGCACCACGGCCCAGGCACGCGCCAGCCTGGCACAATGCCGAACCGCCACCGGCAGCGGCATTCCTGCCGCGCCGCTGGCGCTGGTCGCGCTGGCCTGCGCCCTGCTGGCGGCCGGCGTGTGGACCTTGACCGGGCAGGAAATCCGCAAATGGATCGATGGCCAGGGATGGGATTGGCAGGCCGCCTCGCAGCGCACGGGCAGCCATGGCCGCGCCGCCCGTGCGCTGCGACGGCGGCGGCGCCTGGCGCTTGCCATGATCGTCGTTGCGCTGGCGCTTGGCATCGTCGGCCTGGTCGCTGCGCCGCAGGGCTGAACGCCCCGCCGCCACGGGCATGGTGGGCAACAGCGACCCTTTGCCTTGGCAGCGGGCATGGGGTACAGCAACATCCTGACATAGCCCGGACCAGGCTGCCCATGACGCATTCGGACTCTTCGCTGCTGCTCGACCTCTACGGCTCGGTAGAGCATGAGGCGCGCTGGCAGGTCGTGCTCGATACGTTGCGCGATCGCATGGGCCTGGAAAGCGTGGTGGCGCAGGTGCTGTCTTCGGCCCGCTCCTGCCTGCAACAGGTCTGGACGGCGCGGGATTCGGTATCGTTGCGCCATGCGGCCATTCACGATTCCTGGGCCAATTCCGGCGCCAATCCCCGCTTTCATCGCCAACGCGCGCTGCGCCATCCCGATACCGGGATCGGCAGTGATTTCCAAAGCCTGGATCATTCCGAAAACGAACATCGCGCCATGCGCGAAGGGTTGGCGCGCTGCGGATTGGGGCCGGCGTTCTGGGTCGATTTCGGCCTCAGCCCGAACAGCCATTTCTCGCTGGTGTTCCATCGCAAGCCCGGTGACGACCGCGACGTCAACGCCGGCGAGGTGGAATTTCTGCAGCAGTTGCAGCCCCACCTCAGCCAGGCGGTCAGCCTGTGGCTCAAAACCTCGGAAAACGCGGCGCGGGTGCGCACGCTGGAACAGGCGATCAGCGCCACCGACCTGGCCATGACCAGCTGCGATCGCACGCTGCACGTGGCATGGAGCAATCCAGTGGCCGAGACGCTCCTCGCCTATAACCGGCACCTGGGCGTGCGCAACGGCATGCTGACCGCGCACAACGCGCAAGCCAATGCCGCGCTCAAGGCGCTGGTTGCCGATGCCGCCACCGGCCATGCCGATGTGCTGGCATTGGGCAGCCCGGGAGACGATCCGCTGCATGTGCGGGCCGTGTCTGGTGCCAACCAGGCCGGCATCGGTGCGGCCGCGCGCGATGAAGTGCTGCTCCTGATCGCGGCGCCGGAACGCCGCGTCCAGATCGTGCCATCAGCCCTGGCGCGCCTGTTCCGCCTGACGGGAGCAGAAGCGCAACTGGCCGCTGCCCTGGCCGCGGGCGACACGGTCAGCGAATATGCCGCCCGCCGCGGTATTACCACCGGCACTGCGCGCATCCAGCTCAAGCAACTGTTCGGCAAGACCGGCACCGGGCGCCAGGCCGATCTCGTTCGCCTGATCCTGCATTCGCTCTCGGCCCAGGGCAACAGCACCCTGCCCCCGGTACCCGTTCCGCCACGCCCAAACTGAGATCGCAGACTATATCCCATATGGGAGGTGCAGGGCCGCAACCTCTGGCCCCATCATCCCCCGCGACAAGGCGGAACGGACGCGTTCCAAACCGCCGCAGCATGAGGGATAGAAGATGCAGCCCAGACATTTCCATTCGTTCGCAGGCGCTCCCGTGGCCCTGGCCATGGCCCTGGCCTGGAGCAGCGGGCCAGCACTGGCGCAGGATGGCAGCGGCACGTCGGCAACTGCAACAAGCGCCGATGCCGCCCCCGGCGAAATCGTGGTCACGGCCACCCGCCGCGCCGAATCGCTCAGCAAGGTGCCGCAATCGGTCACCGCGCTCAGCCAGGCCTCGCTCGATGCGCGCGGCATCAAGGACATTTCGGGCGTCGTGCGGCAGACGCCGGGCATCCAGTTCGATCCCAACGGCTTCGGCAACCAGACGAACATCGCCATTCGCGGCATCAGTTCCACCGTGGGGGCCGCCACCACCGGCGTCTATATCGACGATACCCCGATCCAGAGCCGCGTCGTGGGCTATTCCACCACCAACGCCTTTCCCGCGGTGTTCGATCTGGCGCGCGTGGAAGTGCTGCGCGGGCCGCAGGGCACGCTGTTCGGCGCCGGCTCGGAAGGCGGCACGGTCCGCTTCATCACCACCCAGCCCAGCCTGACCGACACCCACATCTATGGCCGCGCCGAAGCCTCGGCCACGCAGGGCGGCGCCGCCTCGGGCGAGCTCGGCGTGTCGATTTCAGCGCCGCTGGTGCGCGACAAGCTCGGTCTGGCAGCCAGCGTGTGGTATCGCCACGATGGCGGGTGGATCGATCGGCAGGATGCCAATCCCATCCTGACCAACGCGCCCTATCTCAAGAACGTCAATTCCAGCTGGACCCAGGTGGCGCGCTTTGCGCTGAAGTGGGCGCCGGTCGATGGCGTGGAAATCACGCCCTCGCTCTATTATCAAAAGCGCGTCAACAACGACACCAGCCCATGGTGGGAAAACAACGGCCTCGCTCCCAGCGATCCGGGCTACAAGGCGCTGTCCAACCCCAGCAAGGGCCAGTACGTCAGCGGGGCGCCCAATGGCTCGCCCGATCGCGATCGCTTCTATCTGCCCGCGCTCAACATCAGCGCCGATCTCGGCGGCGCGCAGCTGATCAGCAACACCTCTTACTATGTGCGCGATCAAAGTGGCGAGATCGACTATTCCACGATCTGGCCGGCGGTCTTTGCCGGCACGCCCTGGGTCGGCACCGATCACAAGGCGCTGGCCTATATGCGCAACGACCAGCGCACGTTCACCCAGGAAGTGCGCCTGCAATCCACCAACGCCAACGCGCGCTTCACCTGGGTGATCGGCGGCTTTTATGCCAAGTCGGTCCAGCATTTCGCCGAACAGGTCTATGACCCCAACTTTGCCGACATTTTTGGCGGCGTGCCGCCCGAAGTGGTGCTTGGCGTGCCGCTGGTCGATGGGCTCTATTCGCTGGCGGGGAGCGGACGCGGCGCCGACGAACAGCTGGCCGGTTTTGCCGAAGGGTCGCTCAAGCTGACCGACACTCTCAAGGTAACCGCCGGGGTGCGCGTGGCGCACACCAAGTTCGAAGGCAATTCGCTGTTCCAGGGTCCGGTCTCGGGCTATCAGTTGCAGGACCAGCAGTCGGTCAGCGAAAACCCGGTCACGCCCAAGTTCGCGCTCAACTGGCAGGCCACGCCCACCACGCTGATTTATGCCACGGCGGCCAAGGGCTATCGCATCGGCGGCACCAATGCGCCGGTGCCGCTCAGCCAGTGCGGGACGGACCTTGCCAACTATGGCTTTGCCAATGTGCCCAGCACCTACAAGTCCGACAGCCTGTGGAGCTATGAAGCTGGCGCCAAGACGCGCGTAGGCGGGGTAAGCCTGGCAGCCAGCGCCTATCACGTGGATTGGAGCAACATTCAGCAGAACGTCTATCTCCAGCATTGCGGCGCGCAGTTCACCGCCAACCTGGGCAAGGCGCGTAGCCAGGGCTTCGACATCCAGGCCACGGCCCGGATCAGCCCGGCGTTCACCCTGGATGGAACGCTGGCCTATACCGACGCGCACCTGACCCAGAATGTCAGCGGCCAGCCCAATCCCCAGGCCGGCCAGCTGATCGCCGCAGTGGGTGATCACCTGGAAACCCATCCGTGGACGGCCACGATCGGCGCCAATTATGAAGCGCCGGTCGGCAGCGCCACGGCCTATCTGCGCGCCGATTATTCGTACAAGAGCAAGGCCAGGATGTCGGCCCTCACCGACAGCAGCACCAGCAGCTATGATCCCGGCGCCTATGCCCTGCCCCAGGTGCACTATGCCAGCCTGCGCGCCGGGCTGCGCAAGGGCGCCTATGATCTCTCGCTGTTTGTCGACAACCTGACCAACGAAACCACGATCCTGTCACGCTCGATCGAGGTGAGCGGCGTTGGCACCTATCGCAACCTGTCACAGCGCCCGCGCACGTTCGGCCTCACCCTGCTGATGCGCCAGTAATGCCGGGTGCCCCGCCATGGGGCACCCCCTGCACTGGGCCGGAAGCACCCTGATGCTTCCGGCCACTTTTCCCCTTGTTCCTTCCCTGCTGCAAAGGCTGCTTCCCCATGGTTTTCCCCCGCAAGAAGGCCGCGCTCGCGCTGGCCAGCGCCACCCTCGCCCTGGCCCAGGCATTCGCCACGCCCGCCCTGGCGCAAACCGCGCCGCCCCATGTCCTGCCCAATGGCCAGGTACCGCCCAACCTGGCCGCCGCGCGCACCCACATGCTCGAAGCGCCGGAAAACATGCTGACCTTCCACACCATGGATCAGCTGTTCCAGACCCGCCCGGTGCCGCGTTCCGGCCCGATCGCCGCGCTGCCCCGCGTGGACCAGGCCCTGCCCGATGCCGTGCTCGGCACCACGAAAATGACCGAGGACCAGTGGGAAGACCGCACTTTCACCAATGCCCTGCTGGTGATGCGCGACGGCAAGATCGTGCACGAAAGCTATCGCAACAACACCGATGCCAGCACGCACTACATCTCGTTCTCGATGGCCAAGTCGATCACCTCGATCATGGTCGGCATCGCGGTCAACCAGGGCTTCATCAAGTCGATCGACCAGCCCGCCACCGACTATGTCCCCGAACTCAAGGGGTCGGGCTATGACGGGGTAACGATCCGCCAGTTGCTCCAGATGCGCTCGGGCGTGGATTACGAGGAACGCTATGACTTTGGCGCAACGCCCAGCGTGGCCGCCAAGATCTTCCTCAACGCCATCGTCGCCAACACCGAACGCTTTGCCGACACCGCGCCGCGCCTGGGCCGCAAATGGAAGCCGGGCAGCCACTTCAACTATTCCACGCTCGATACCAGCGTGCTGGGCTGGATTCTCGAACGCGCGACCAAGCAGCCGCTGGCCACCTACATGACCAACACCCTGTGGCAGCCGATGGGCATGGAATCCTATGGCTTCTGGCTGGCCGATGGCGCGCCGGGCGTGGGGCGCGAGCTTAACGGCATGGGCTATAACGCCACGCTGCGCGATTTTGCCCGCCTGGGGCAGATGATGCTCGACGAAGGCAAGTTCAACGGCCGCCAGATCCTGCCAGCCGACTGGGTCCACCAGGCAACCGCGATGGTGCCCAATGCCGATCCCGGCACGCCGCCCCCGCCGGCCAGCGTGACCGATCCCTTCGCCCGCTCCGGCTATGGCTTCCAGTGGTGGAAGATCGACGATACCGGCGCCTATACCGCGCTCGGCCTCCAGGGGCAGTTCATCTACGTCCACCCCGCCACGCGCACGGTGATCGTCAAGCTCAGCTTCTTCCCGCCCGAAGGATCGGACCTGGGCAATCGCGCGCTGGAAGAAACGCTGGCCTATTTCAAGACGCTGGTGAACTGGTCGGCCACCGCGCCCAAGCCGTAAGGCCAGGCGCCCAAGGGATGATCCGGCGGGATCATGCGTGGGGGAAGGTAATCTCCACCATGATCCCCTCGGGCGAAAAGCGCCGCACGATGCGCCCGTCGAGCTGGCGTTCGGAACTGCGGATCAGCGCCGAGCCAAAGCCTTCGCGCGCCGGCACGCCGTCTTCGGGCAGCACCAGCGGCGCGGCGGCGCGTTCCTGCCACACCAGGCGCACGGTCTTGTCCGCCGCATGGTGTTCCCAGCGCACCTCGAGCAGTCCGCCCGGGGCCGACCAGGCGCCATACTTGACGGCATTGGTCACCAATTCGTGCAGCACCAGGCCCAGCGGCACGGCGTGGCGGCCCGACACAACCAGTGTCCCGCCCGAAAGGTTGCAGCGTTCGCTGTCAGAGCGGTAGGGCGCGATCGCCTTGGTCACCAGATCGGCCAGGTCCACCTCGCCATCGCCATCGTGGCGCCCCTGCGTCACATCGTGCGCGGTGACCAGGGCGTGGATGCGCTTGGCAATGCGGTCCACCGCCGGGGCCGCGGCGGTATCGCCCCGGGCCGACATCTTCACGATCGCCAGGATCACCGCGAACAGGTTCTTGACGCGGTGATTGAGTTCGCGCGCCAGCAGGTCGGCGCGGTCGCGCGCCTCGGCGATCAGCGCGGCATTGGCAGCGGCTGCCTGCGCCTGGGCAGTGCGGATCACCTGCCACAGCCCCAGAATCAGCGCGATGGTGATGATCACCGCCAGCAGGCCCAGCGAGGGTATGACGCGCGCCTCGGCCATGGCGGCACTGTCGGTCGCGGCATCCAGCCGCGCGCGCTCGGTGCGTTCCAGCCGGCCCACGGCCTGGCGCAGGGCCTCCATCGCCAGTTGCCCTTCGTCAGACAGGGTGCGCACCCGTGCCTCGACCAGTTCGCCGCGCCGCACCAGTTCCACCGTGCCCGCCATTTCGGCCCACTTGGCATCGCCCAGGCGCTCGATCTCATCCACCAGGGCCGCCTGCTGCGGATCGATGCCCTGGCCTAGGCGGCGGCGCAGCGCGCGGATTTCCGCCTCATAGGCGGCATGGCCCTGCGTATAAGGCACCAGATAGCGGCGGTCATAGGTGATGTAATAGCCGCGCTGCCCGGTTTCGCCGTTGAGCGTGGCTGCCACGATGCCATCGAGCGCGGCCAGCACCGCGCTGGTGCGCGCCGCCTGCTCGCGCTGCACGCGCTCGGCATCGACCGTGGTGAAGATCAGGGCAAAGGTGCCCAGCAGCGCCAGCGCCAGCACGGCAAACAGCGCCAGTGTCAGCCAGGCCGGCTTGCGGCGCCATATGCGGCCCCAGCTTTGGGCCTGCCCGGTTTCGTCGGCAACCATGCCTTTGCCCTAGAACCTTGTGGGAATTTCGCCAATGGCAATTTCATTACGGGTTTGCGCCCGCGTGGCACAATCGCGCCTCGGCAAATGCTTGACGGATGGCGCGCCCTCGCTTATCGGCGCACCCCTGATTTCGGCTCGGCGTCGGTTGCGGCGGCGTGCCTGTTATACCGATTCGCCAGACAAGAAGAAGAGCTGAACCATGAAGCGCACTTTCCAGCCCAGCAACCTCGTGCGTGCCCGCCGCCACGGCTTCCGCGCCCGCATGGCCACCGTCGGTGGTCGCAAGGTGCTGCGCGCTCGTCGCGCCCGCGGCCGCAAGAACCTCTCGGCCTGATCGCGCGCCCTTCGGGCACCATGTCGGTTGAGACCGGGGCCGATCCGGCCCGCTCTCCTCGGCGCAGTGCCCGCTTGGCGACGATGGCCCGGCGTGCGGATTTTCTCGCCGCCAATCGCGGAATCCGGGTCGCAAGGCCCGGATTCGTGCTTTTGGTGAACCCCTTGTCGCGCGCCGATGGCTCGCTGCGATTCGGGGTGACCGTCACCAAGAAGATCGGCAACGCCGTGGCGCGCAACCGCATGAAGCGGCGCTTTCGCGCGCTGCTGCGCGAACTGCTGCCCGCCCACGGCATTGCCGGCGCCGATCATGTGCTGATCGGCCGCGAAAACGGGGTGGAGCGCGATTTCGCCCTGCTGCGCAGCGAACTGGGCCAGGCCCTGTCGCGCGCTGCTGCCGGCAAGGGCGATCCGCCCCGCAAGCCTGGCGGCAAATCGGGCGGAAAGCCCGGCACCAGGCGCGGGCCACCGCGCGAGCCCAAGCCCGCCTACGGCCGCTGAGCCCATGAAGCGCCTGCTCATCCTCATCGCCCGGGGCTGGCAGCTTGGCCCATCCCGCGTCTTGCCGCCTTCGTGCCGCTTTGCCCCCTCGTGCTCGCAATATGCGATCGAGGCGTGGACCAAGCATGGTGCGATTAAGGGTAGCTGGCTTGCCGCCTTGCGGCTATTGCGCTGCCATCCCTGGGGTGGCTGCGGGTACGATCCCGTCCCCTGAACACCCCTTCCCAAACAGCTTGATTCAACGAACGCGAGGCACAGTGGAGAAACAGCGCAACCTGATCCTGGCGGTGGTCCTGATGGGCCTGCTGCTGATCGGCTGGGATTATGGCATCGCCTATTTCTATCCGCAGCCCAAGGGCAAGCCGGCGGCTATGGCCAGCCAGGCGCCCGTGGCCGCGCCCGCCAGCAGCGGCCCGCCGGCCAAGCCCACCCGCGAAGGCGGGCTGCAGGCCCCGGCCGATGTGGCGCTGGAGCAGAAGGACTTGGCCCAGGAACTGGCCGCAGGCAACCGCGTGCCGATCGATGCGCCGGGCCTCAAGGGCTCGATCAACCTGGTCGGCGGCGTGGTCGATGACCTGACGCTGGTGCGCCATCGCGAAACCATCGACAAGAACAGCCCGCCGGTGCGCCTGTTCTCGCCCGCCGGCACCCCGGCGCAGCATTTTGCCCAGGTCGGCTGGCTGGGGCAGAACGGCGTGGCCGCGCCCAACGGGCAGACCGTGTTCACCGCGCAGGGCACCAAGCTGACGCCGGCCACCCCGGTCACGCTGACCTGGCGCAACCCCACCGGGCAAACCTTCAGCCTGCGCTACGCGATCGACCAGAATTACATGCTGACCGTGACGCAGAGCGTGACCAACGCCGCGCCCACGGCTGCCTCGGTCGCGCCGTTTGCCCGCATCAACCGCACCGACAAGACGATGAGCCAGGATACCTGGCAGGTCCATTCCGGCCCGATCGGCGCGTTCGATGGCTCGGTCAATTTCTCCAACAACTACACCGATGTCGCCAAGGTCGGTTCGATCACGCCGGCAGGCGCTGCCAACTGGATCGGCTTTACCGATATCTACTGGCTTTCGGCGCTGATCCCGGCCGATGGCGCGGCCAAGCCCGCCGCCGATTTCCGCGCACTGGGCAACAACCTGTTTGCCGCTGACCTGATCTGGCCGGCCGCCAGCGTGGCTCCTGGCCAGACGCAGAGCCAGACCCTGCGCCTGTTTGCCGGCGCCAAGGAAAACAACGTCCTGGAAGCTTATGAAAACCAGGGCGTGACGCACCTGTCGCTGTCGATCGACTGGGGCTGGTTCCGCTGGTTCGAAAAGCCAATCTTCTGGCTGCTCGATTCGCTGTTCCATGGCGTCAAGAACTTCGGCCTGGCCATCATCCTGCTCACCCTGCTGGTGCGCGGCATGATGTTCCCGGTGGCGCAGCGCCAGTTCGCCTCGATGGCGGCGATGCGCGCGCTCCAGCCCAAGATGAAGGCGATCCAGGAACGCTACAAGGACGACAAGGCCCAGGCCCAGCAGGAAATCATGAAGCTCTACAAGGAAGAGCGCGTGAACCCGCTGGCCGGCTGCCTGCCGATCTTCCTGCAGATCCCGGTGTTCTTTGCGCTCTACAAGGTGCTGGTGCTGACCATCGAAATGCGCCACCAGCCCTTCGTGCTGTGGATCAAGGACTTGTCCGCGCCCGATCCGCTCCACGTGCTCAACCTGTTCGGCCTGCTGCCGTTCACCCCGCCGGCCTATCTTGGCATCGGCGTGCTGGCGATCATCCTGGGCGTGACGATGTGGGCGCAGTTCAAGCTGCAACCCGCCGCGATGGACCCGGCCCAGCAGCAGATCATGGGCCTGATGCCGTGGATGATGATGTTCGTCATGGCGCCGTTTGCCTCGGGCCTGCTGCTCTACTGGATCACCTCGAACCTGCTCACCATCGGCCAGCAGCGCTATCTCTATAGCCGCCATCCGCAGCTCAAGGCGCAGGCGGCCAAGGACCAGCAGAACCTCGATCGCGCCGCCGCGCGCGACGCCACCATTACAGCAAAGCCGAAAAAGAAGTGAGCGTCACCGGTCCCGACGAGGAAGGCCTGCGCCTGATGGCTCTGGAAGAGCGCGCCCGCGCGCTCTTCTCCGGCCGCGTGGAATTCCTCAAATCCGCCCCTGAACTCAAATTCCTGCCCGAGCCGGACTTTCCCGAGATCGCCTTTTGCGGCCGCTCCAACGTGGGCAAGTCCTCGCTGCTCAATGCCCTCACCGGGCGCAAGTCGCTGGCGCGCACCTCGGTCACGCCGGGCCGCACGCAGGAACTGAACTATTTCGAGGTGGGCACCCCCACCCTGTTCCGCCTGGTCGACATGCCCGGCTATGGCTTTGCCAAGGCGCCGCCCAAGGTGGTGGAGCAGTGGCGCCGCCTGGTGCGCGACTATCTGCGCGGCCGCGTGGTGCTCAAGCGCACGCTGCTGCTGGTTGACAGCCGCCACGGCATCAAGACGGTCGATACCGAAATGATGCAGATGCTCGACGAAGCCGCCGTCGGCTATCGCGTGGTCTTGACTAAGGCCGACAAGATCAAGGCCAGCGAACTGGCCGACGTGGTCGCCCAGACCCAGACTATCGCGCGCAAGCACATCGCCGCCCACCCCGAGGTCAGCGTGACCTCGTCGGAAAAGGGCCTGGGCATCGCCGCCCTGCGCGGCGCCGTGCTGGACGACGCGGCGGTCTAAGCCCCTCCACCTGGCGCAGCCGCCCTTCGACAAGCTCAGGGCGAACGGAAAAACTGTCCATCGCCTGTTTCCCCGTTCGGTCTGAGCCCAGTTTTCCCCATCCTCTAAAGAGGAGGTGGGAAAAACCTTCATCCCCGTTCGGGCTGAGCCTGTCGAAGCCCTTGGCAGCCGCGCACGGCCGACACGCCCACACCCTCGACAGCCCGCCCCCCAGGCTTTAGGCGGAAAGGCCACGCCCCACGCGAAAGGCCCCGCATGAAGCTGGTCATCGGCAACAAGAATTATTCCAGCTGGTCGCTGCGCGGCTGGCTGGCCGCCAAGCAATCGGGCCTGGCTTTCGAGGAAATTACCGTTCCGCTCTATGGCGACGATTGGGACGAGGCCAAGCGCCGCGATGCCAACCTGGCGCCGTCATCGGGCAAAGTGCCGATCCTGTGGGATGGCGACGCCGTGGTGTGGGACAGTTTGGCGATCATCGATTATCTGGCCGACAAGGTCGGCCGCGATCGCTTCTGGCCCAAGGACGATGCCGCCCGCGCCATGGCGCGATCGATGGTGGCGGAAATGCATTCGGGCTATTTCGCGCTGCGCGGCCACATGCCGATGAACATTCGCCGCAGGCAGGCCCAGCCCGAGGTGCGCGACGATGTGCGCGCCGATATCGTGCGCATCCTGCAACTCTGGGCTGAAGCCCGCGCTCGCTTTGGCCAGGGTGGTCCGTTCCTGTTCGGCACGTTCAGCGCGGCCGACATCATCTATGCCCCGGTGGTCTCGCGCTTCGTCACCTATGGCGTGGGCGTGCCCGGCTTTGCCGTCGCCTATATGCAGGCGCTGTGGGAGCATCCGTGGATGCAGGCCTGGATCGAGGCAGCGGAAGACGAAGAATGGACCATCGAACAGTTCGAGGAAGCCAGCCACACATGAGCGCCGATCCCGTTGCCCTGACTGAACGCCTGATCGACTGCCCCAGCGTGACGCCGGCCACCGGCGGCGTGTTCGATGTGCTGCAAGCCATGGTCGTGCCCATGGGCTTTGCCGTGCACCGCTTTGTCGAGGGCGAAGCGCCCGATGGGCCGGTGGAGAACCTGTTCGCCATTCGCCAAGGCCCGGCCGGCAGCCGCCACTTCGCGTTTGCCGGGCATCTTGATGTGGTGCCGCCGGGCCAGGGCTGGAGCAGCGCGCCGTTCACCGCCGAGCGGCGCGGCGAACTGCTCTATGGCCGTGGCGCGGTGGACATGAAAGGCGCGATCGCCGCCTTCGTCGCGGCGCTGGCGGAAATCCCGCAAGAGGCCGGCACGATCAGCCTGATCATCACCGGCGACGAGGAAGGCCCGGCACGCTATGGCACCGCGGCCCTGATCGAGCGCATGCGCGCGCTGGCTGGTTCGGGAGAGGGCAGCCTGCCCGATCTGTGCCTGGTGGGAGAGCCCACCTCGGTCAACCGGCTGGGTGACATGATGAAGATCGGCCGGCGCGGCTCGGTCAATATCTGGCTCACCGTCGATGGCGCGCAGGGCCATGTCGCCTATCCGCACCTGGCGGACAATCCCATTCCCCGGCTCATCGCCATGCTGGCCGAACTCGATGCCCTGGTGCTGGACGAAGGTAGCGACTGGTTTCAGCCATCCAACCTGGAAATCACCGATATCGAGGTGGGCAACCCCGCCACCAACGTGATCCCTGCCCAGGCCCGCGCCCGGCTGTCGATCCGTTTCAACGATCTGCATACCGGCCAGGGGCTGGTCGATCGCGTCAGCGCCATTGGCAGCCGCCATGGCGGCACGGCGCGGGCGGTTATTTCGGGCGAAAGCTTCATCACCCTGCCCGGCGATTTTTCCACGCTGATCGCGCAGGCAGTGCAGACAGAAACCGGCGTCACGCCGGAACTGTCGACCACCGGCGGTACATCGGATGCGCGCTTTCTGCGCGCACTGTGCCCGGTGGTGGAATTCGGCCTGTGCAATGCGACGATGCACAAGAAGGATGAGGCCGTCGCGATGGAAGACCTGCGCGTACTGGCGCGAATCTATCGCCGCATTGCCTTGGCGGCGCTCCAACAACCATCGGCCTGAATTGTAAGCCTCAAGGCTTCGACAAGCTCAGCCTGAACGGAACCAGGGTTGTCCCTATGGTTCCGTTCACCCTGAGCTTGTCGAAGGGCGCTATCACAGCGCCCGGCAAGCCTTATTCCGCGCCGCGCGGGGTATCGTCGTCGATGCCCGCTTCGCCCAGGCCGCCTTCCTCATCGTCGTCGTTGCGCTCGCCGCGATAGGCACCCATGTCGATCCGGCCGGAAGAGACCATCTGCTTCATGTGATCGACCAGATCGGGGGTTGAGCCGGGCTCGTCGCCATCGCCAGACACGCGTTCGCTGTCTTCGGCGGCGCCCAGCACGGCGGTGGCACGGCCCAGCGCTTCATCGGCCAGGGTCTGGGCCTGGGACGACGAATCGTCCTGTTCCTGGTTGTGCGCCTCGGGGGCGAGATCGGGGATTGCCTTGCTCATGCGCGTCACTCCTTTGCCGGAACTACGCGCCGCGCGGCGCCCCGTTCCCCCGCACTTGCCTACCGCGTGGGGACAGGCACCTCGCCGCTATAGTCATAGAACCCGCGCCCAGTCTTGCGGCCGTGCCAGCCAGCCTCGACATATTTCACCAGGAGCGGCGCGGGGCGATACTTGCTGTCACCCGTGCTGGAATGCAGCACGCGGATGATTTCCACGCAGGTATCCAGCCCGATGAAATCGGCCAGTTCCAGCGGCCCCATCGGATGGTTGAGGCCGAGGCGGCAGGCCTTGTCGATATCGACGATGCTGGCGGTGCCGCTGCCCAGCACGAACGCCGCTTCGTTGAGCATCGGCATCAGCACGCGGTTGACGATGAAGCCGGCCTCATCCTGCGAGAGCACCAGCTCCTTGTTGAGCCGGCCGACCAGCGCGCGCATCGCGTCGAGCGTAGCGGCCGAGGTGGCGAGGCCCGGGATCACCTCGACCAGGTTCATCACCGGCACGGGGTTGAAGAAATGCAGCCCGATGAAGCGCGCCGGATCGGGCGAGGCCGCCGCCATGCGCGTGATCGGGATCGAGCTGGTATTGCTCGCCAGGATCGCGTGCGGCGCCAGGACAGCGCCAGCGGCGGCGAAGATCTTCTGCTTGATATCTTCCCGCTCGGTCGCGGCTTCCACGATCAGGTCGGCCGCGGCCATCGGCGCATAGTCACCCACCGGGGTGATGCGCGCCACGATCGTATCGGCATCGGCGGCGGCGATCTTGTCCTTGGCGACCAGGCGGGCCAGCGCCTTGGCGATCTTGTCACGCCCCTTTTCGGCGGCGGCCAGGTTCACGTCGGCCAGCAGCACGGCCAGCCCGGCCTGGGCCATGACCTGCGCGATGCCTGCGCCCATCTGCCCGGCCCCGATCACGGCAACGGTCTGCATGCCCATTATCCTTTCACACGATTGATCAGCCCTGCTGATGATCAGCGGCTGGCGCCCGGCACCCACAACGGATCGCGCCCGGCATTGAGCGCGCGGGCCAGCACGAACAGATAATCCGACAGCCGATTGAGATAGGCAAGCGCCGCCGGGTTGACCGGCTCTTGCGCGGCGAGCGCCACGGCGGCGCGTTCGGCGCGGCGGGTAATGGCGCGGGCCAGGTGCACGCGCGCGGCTGGCTCGCTGCCGCCAGGCAGGATAAAGCTGGTGAGTGGCGGCAGCGCGGCATTGCGCGCGTCGATCATCGCCTCCAGCCAGGCAACCTGGCCGGGCACCACGCGCAGCGTCATCTCGCCAGGGGCGAAATCGCTGCCGGGCGTGGCCAGATCGGCGCCGAGGTCGAACAGGTCGTTCTGGATGCGCGTCAATTCCGCGCCGGCATCGGGCGGCACGACCAGCGCGGCCAGGCCCAGCGCGCTGTTGGCCTCGTCCACTTCGCCGATCGCGGCCATGCGCGGTTCGTGCTTGCCGCGGCGCGAGCCATCGACCAGCCCGGTCGTGCCATCGTCACCCGTGCGGGTGTAGATCTTGTTCAGCTTCACCATGAAATGGAACGAACCCGTTCAGTTCTTGCCGCCGACCATCAGCAGCACGATCACCACGACGATGGCCAGCCCCTGGAACTTGATGCGGTTGAACATCATGCGGTTCTGCAGCAGCTGCATCTCGCGCACGCCTTCCTCGCCCCGCTCCAATCCTTCGCGCGTGGTGCGCAGGAACGCAACCACGCCGCGCAGCAGCGACCAGAAGGTCAGCGCCATGAGCACGATCAACAGGGGCACGAGCACATAGGTCATGGCAGCAGGTCTATGGTGTCTGCCAGGCAAATGCCAGTGTCAAAAAGGCCAGCGCGCAATGCGGCGGCCAGCGCCACGCCATCCTCCCCGGCCAGGCGCCGCTCTGCCAGGCCAGCAGCGTCGCGACGCTTGGCCAGCTTGCGGCCATCCGCGCCGATCAGCACGGCATGGTGGTGCCAGCGCGGCACCGGCAGGCCAAGCAGCGCCTGCAGCAGCCGGTGCACGTGGCTGGCGCGGAACAGGTCGATGCCGCGCGTGACCACGCTCACCCCATCGGCGGCATCGTCCACCGTGGCGGCCAGGTGATAGGATGCCGGCGCATCCTTGCGCCAGAGCACGACATCGCCGAACATCTCCGGCGTGGCGCGCTGCTCCCCGCGCCGCTCGTCCACCCACGACAGCGGGCCAGCCAGTGCAGCGGCCTTGGTCATGTCCAGCCGCCAGGCCACGTCCGGGCCGGGCGCCACCGGGTGCTGGCGGCAGGTGCCGGGATAGATCGGCCCGTCCGGCCCCTGGGTCGTGGCGGCAGCGGCAATCTCTGCCCGGGTGCAGCGGCACGGATAGAGCAGCCCCGCTGCGCGCAGGGCATCGGCGGCTTGGCGATAATGCGCCACGCGCTGCGACTGCGGCAAGACTTCGTGCCACGACAGGCCGAGCCAGGCGAGGTCAGCGCGGAACGCCGCGGCCAGTTCGGGCCGGCTGCGCGCCCCGTCGATATCCTCGATCCGCAGCAGGAACGTGCCGCCCTCGGCCCGCGCGCGATCCTGCGCCACGAGCGCGGCCCAGGCGTGGCCAAGATGCAGCGGGCCATTGGGGCTGGGGGCGAAACGCGTGACAGCAGAAGGCATGGCGAGAGCGGCGGTCATCGCCGGATGGGTAGAAGGTTTCCCCAGAGGAACAAGTGTATCCCATAAGACACAATTGCCCGAAACGCAAAACGGCGGCCCCACCGGACCGCCGCTTTAAGACCCGCCGCGATGCGGTGACATCGCGCTGCGGGGCTTTACTTACTATCTTATAGATATGCCATGGTCGCTTGAGAGGACCGACCAGACATATATCAGTGCTGCCGCCAGCGCTTAGACAAGCGTGGCAGTGAACATCGCGCCACTGAGGCCAGCGGCGAGGATGAGCGGCAGCACAACGGTTGCGATCTTGCGCATGGTGTGCTCCTGATTTCCTGCGAATTGCAAAGTTTATTGTTGAACCTTGCAGGATCCTCTCAGTCCGTCGCGCCGGCAGGGTAAGGCTCGGAGCCGCGAACTGACGCCCACATAAGACGAGGCGGTTTTGTTACAAGTGCGATCCTGGCGCCAGCACTTGCGCAAAACGCAATCCACATCGCGCAACCGTAGTTATCGTGACATATCCGCAACAGTTTTACCGCATTGCGCGGCCATGACGCCACACTGCGGGCTGTGGCGCAGAATTTGCGCCGACAGCTGGCCAAGTGCTGGACAGTCTGGCCCGCCTTCCTTATCGGCCAGCCATGACTATCCAGCCCGAAGAATCGGCCCCCGAATCGATCCTCATCGTCGATTTTGGCAGCCAGGTGACGCAGCTGATCGCACGCCGCGTGCGCGAGGCCGGCGTCTATTCCGAAATCGCCCCTTTCACCCAGGCCGAGGCGGCATTCCACCGCATGAAGCCCAAGGGCATCATCCTGTCGGGCTCGCCCGCCAGCGTGCCCGCCGATGGCAGCCCGCGCGCGCCGCAGGTGCTGTTCGACAGTGGCTTGCCGATCCTGGGCATCTGCTATGGCCAGCAGGTGATGAGCCATCAGTTGGGTGGCGAAGTGCAGCCCGGCGATTCGGGCGAATTCGGCCGGGCGTTCCTGACCGTGACCGAGCCTTGCGTGCTGTTCGATGGGCTGTGGACCGTGGGCGAACGCCACCAGGTGTGGATGAGCCACGGCGACAAGGTGACGCAGTTTGCGCCGGGCTTCCGCATCGTCGCGGTGTCCGATGGCGCGCCCTTTGCCGTCATCGCCAACGACGAAAAGAAGTATTACGGCACGCAGTTCCACCCCGAGGTGGTCCACACCCCCGATGGTGGCAAGCTGATCGCCAATTTCGTGCGCCACGTCTGCGGCTGCACCGGCGATTGGACCATGGCCGAATTCCGCAAGACCAAGATTGCCGAAATCCGCGCGCAGGTGGGCGATGCCCGCGTGATCTGCGGCCTTTCGGGCGGGGTCGATTCGGCCGTGGCCGCCGTGCTGATCCACGAGGCGATCGGTGACCAGTTGACCTGCGTGTTCGTCGACCATGGCCTGATGCGCCTGGGCGAGGCGGAGCAGGTCGTCTCGCTGTTCCGCAACCACTATCACATCCCGCTGGTCCACGTGGACGTGTCCACGCTGTTCCTGAAAGGCCTGGAAGGGGTGACCGACCCCGAGGCCAAGCGCAAGTTCATCGGCAAGACCTTCATCGACGTGTTCGAGGCCGAGGCGCGCAAGGTGGGTGGCGCCGATTTCCTCGCGCAGGGCACGCTCTATCCCGATGTGATCGAAAGCGTGTCGTTCACCGGCGGGCCTTCGGTGACGATCAAGAGCCACCACAACGTGGGTGGCCTGCCCGAGCGCATGAACATGAAGCTGGTCGAGCCCTTGCGCGAACTGTTCAAGGACGAAGTGCGCGCACTGGGCCGCGAACTGGGCCTGCCCGACATCTTCGTGGGCCGCCACCCGTTCCCCGGGCCGGGCCTGGCCATCCGCATCCCCGGCGAAGTTACGCGCGAACGTTGCGACATCCTGCGCAAGGCCGACGCGATCTACCTCGAGGAAATCCGCAACGCCGGGCTCTATGACGCGATCTGGCAGGCCTTTGCCGTGCTGCTGCCGGTGCGCACCGTCGGCGTGATGGGCGACCACCGCACCTACGATTCGGTCTGCGCCCTGCGCGCGGTTACCTCTACCGATGGCATGACCGCCGATATCTATCCCTTCGACGCCGGCTTCCTCAGCCGCGTGGCGACGCGCATCGTCAACGAGGTCAAGGGCATCAACCGCGTGGTCTATGACTATACGTCAAAGCCGCCCGGCACGATCGAGTGGGAATGATCTGATCCACACCAAAGGGTGCCGCGAACCATAGGTTCCGGCACCCTTTTTCGTGGCGTCAGTGCAGCAACATCCACAGCGCCATGGCCACCATGGCGAGGTTTTCGGTCAGCGAGACGAAGCCCAACGGCACGTTGCTCGATCCGCCGACGCAGGCGCATTTCAGCTCGCGGCGGTCGACATAGACGGCCTTGAAGACCGAGACCGCGCCGATCGTGCCGATGAACAGCGCCACTGGCACCGACAGCCAGGTCCACACCCCAGCGATCATCAGCACGCCGGCCAGCGCCTCGGCAAAGGGATAGATGCTGGCATAGGGCACCCAGCGCTGGGCGAGCAGGTCATAGCCCAGGAACATCGTGGCGAAGCGATCGAGATCCTGCAGCTTTAGCAGGGCCAGCACGGCCATGCTCATGCCGACGAACCATTCCCCCGCGCGAAGGGTGAACGGCGTGCCGAACGCGGCCTGGCTGGCGGCCAGCGCCATCAGCGCGGTAATGGCAAAGAGCACCGCGACGGGCGTATAGCTGGTGGCCTTGGGATCGGGCACCGAAAGGCCGAAATGCCGGCGTAGATCGTCATAGCCGCCGATCCGCTCGCCATCGATAAACACCTGCGGTGTGGTGCGCACATCGTGCGCCGCCTTGAACGCATCGGTTTCCGCGCGCGTGCGCAGCCAGTGGTCTTCCACCGCAAAGCCGCGCTGGCGCAGCAAGTACCTGGCCTTGAGGCCGAATGGGCAAATATGCTTGTCCATCACCATGCGATAGAGGACGGCGCGGGGGGCGGGAGTGGTCATAGCAGCGGCCTTTTTACAACGGACACCGGCTGGAAACAGCGCAGCTGCACCCCATATAGGGTCCGTACCATGGTACGGAGTCAAGGGATGCCTGCGCAAAATGCTGCTTCTTCACCGCCCGGCCGCCTGACGATCGCCAGCCTGGCCAGCGCGGCAGAAGTGGGCGTGGAAACCGTGCGCTATTACCAGCGGCGCGGGATACTCGAAACGCCCGAGCGCGGGGATGGTGCCGGCGGCGCTATCCGCCGTTATGACGAAAGCCACGTGCGCCGCTTGCGCTTCATCCGCGCTGCCCAGGCCGCCGGGTTTACGCTGGAGCAGATCAGCGAACTGCTCGCGCTGGATGCCACGAGCGATCGTGCCCGCGTGCGCGCATTGGCGGCGCAGCAGATCGCCACGCTCGACGCCAGGATCGCCGCGCTGGAAGAAGCGCGCGCCGCGCTGCAACACCTGGCGCAGGCATGCCATGCTGGCGAGGCCGGACCCTGCCCTATTCTGGCAGCATTCGATCTTTAAAAAACAATTACTTGCCGATCACGTCAGGCGACAAACGGGAACCAAAGGGGGTTTTGGCGATTGATAAGGCGCGTCAGCCGACAGCCACAGCCAAGGAGCGCCCCCATTCCATTCGCCGCCACCATGCCCGCCACACTCCCTGCCCCGCGCCCCGGTTTGCTGGACCGCGCGACCGTGTTTCTCGATATCGATGGCACCCTGCTGGAGCTGGCCGACGACCCCGAAGCCGTGCGCGCTGATGGCCAGACCCGCGCTTTATTGCGCGATCTGGCCGAGCGCCTGGATGGGCGGCTGGCCATGGTCAGCGGGCGTTCGCTCGAACAGATCGACCGCATTCTCGGTCCGATCGCCCAGGCCCTGCCCGTCACCGGCAGTCATGGGCTGGAGTACCGCTGGAACGAAGTATGGGCGCGGCCCGAACGCCTGGCCGTGTTGAATGACGTGGCCAGCGCGTTTCATAGCCTCGCGCAAACCTGGCCGGGCTGCCTGGTCGAGGAAAAGTCATACGGCGTGGCGTTTCACTGGCGCCTGGCGCCGCAAGCGCGCCAACAGGCCGAAACCATGGCTGTGCAACTGGCCGATAGCCACGCTCTCAAGATCCAGCATGGCAAGGATCTGGTCGAACTGCGCATGCCCGGAGGCGACAAGGGGCAGGCCGTGCGCCGCCTGATGGCGCGCAAGGGCATGATCGGCACGCGGCCGGTGTTCTTTGGCGATGACCTGACCGACGAAGCCGGGTTTGCCGCTGCCCGCGCGCTGGGCGGCCATGGCGTGCTGGTGGGCGAGCGGGCGCTCAACGGCAGCAGCACGGCCGCCACCCTGGCCTTGCCCTCGCCGCATGCGGTGCGCGCGTTCCTGCGCGCCTTTGCCGATGGCACGGCGCAGGTGCCGGAATGACCCAGGCACGCATGCAAGAGACGGAAATGACCCAAGACAACAGCCACGCCGCCAGCGTCGATCTTTGGCCGATCGGCAATTGCCAGGTGGCCGGCATGATCGATCGCAGCGGCAGCCTGGTCTGGGGCTGCGTGCCGCGGCTCGATGGCGACCCGACGTTTTGCGCGCTGCTCGACGACAAAGCGCCGGGTGATCCGGCGGCCAAGGGCTTCTGGTCGATCACCCTGGACGACGTGGTGGCGACGCGGCAGCACTATATCCGCAATACTCCGGTGCTGATTACCACCCACACCGATGCCCAAGGCGGCGCGATCGAAGTGGTCGATTTCTGCCCGCGCTACAAGAACCACGGGCGCATGTACCGGCCGGTGGCGTTCGCCCGCATCGTGCGGCGTCTGGCAGGTAGCCCGCGCATCCGCGTGGCACTGCGCCCGGCCAGCGAATGGGGCGCCACCGTTCCGGCGCGCACCAGCGGTTCGCACCATATCCGCTATCTGTTGCAAGATCTGACCCTGCGCCTGTCCACCGATGCGCCGATCGGCTGGGTGAATGACGAGCGATCGTTCCGGGTGGAGCGGACGCTGCATTTCTTCCTGGGGCCGGACGAAAGCTTTGCCAACGATCTGGGCCATGGCCTGGAAGAAATGCTGGCGCGCACGATTGCCGAATGGCGGCACTGGACCCGGGGCCTGGCCACCCCGTTGGAATGGCAGGACGCGGTGATCCGCAGCGCGATCACGCTCAAGCTTTGCCAGTTCGAGGAAACCGGCGCGATCGTGGCGGCACTGACCACCTCGATCCCCGAGCACGCCGATTCCGGGCGCAACTGGGACTATCGCTTCTGCTGGATTCGCGATGCCTATTACACGATCCAGGCGCTCAATCGCCTGGGCGCACTCGATGTGCTGGAAGGCTATCTCGAATATCTGCGCAACGTGGTGGAAGGCGCGCGCGGCGGCCATATCCAGCCGCTCTATGGCCTGGGCGGCGAGGACAAGCTGACCGAGTGGGAGGCACAAGGGCTGCCCGGCTATCGCGGCATGGGGCCGGTGCGCGTGGGCAACCAGGCCTATGAACAGATCCAGCACGATGCCTATGGCCAGATCGTGCTGTGCAACACCCAGGCGTTCATCGACCGCCGGCTCTATCGCATGGCCGGCATGGCCGATTTCGAGGCGCTGGAAGCAGTGGGTGAGCGCGCCTTCCAGGTGCATGACCAGCCCGACGCGGGCCTGTGGGAACTGCGCACGCGCGCCCATGTGCACACCTATTCGGCCGCGATGTGCTGGGCCGCCTGCGATCGGCTGGCCAACATCGCCGCCGAACTGGGCCTGTCCGACCGCGCCGATTTCTGGCAGAACCGCGCCGATGCCATCCGCGCCACGATCGAGGCGCGCGCCTGGCGCCCGGAAACGCAGCGCTTTTCCGCCACGTTTGGTGGGGACGATCTCGACGCCAGCCTGATCCAGCTGCTCGACATGCGCTTCCTGCCGCCCGATGATCCGCGCTTCCAAGGCACCTTGCGCGCGGTGGAAGAAGGCCTGCGCCGTGGCAGCCATATGCTGCGCTATGCCAGCGAGGATGATTTCGGTCTGCCGACGACCGCCTTCAACGTCTGCACGTTCTGGCTGATCGAAGCGCTCCATGCCACCGGGCGGGCGCCGGAAGGGCGCGAACTGTTTGAGGAAATGCTCGCCCGCCGCACCGCGGCCGGGCTGCTGTCAGAAGATATCGACCCCGTTTCCGGGGAGCTGTGGGGCAATTACCCGCAGACCTACTCGCTCGTTGGCATGATCAACTGTGCCGGCCTGCTGAGCAAGCCATGGAGTGCCATAAGGTGAAGCGCCTGATCGTCGTCTCGAACCGTGTCCAGCCGCCCAGCGAGGATGAGCCGGGCAACCAGGGCGGACTGACCGTCGCATTGTCCACCGTGCTGCGCGAAAGCGACGGCATCTGGTTCGGCTGGTCGGGCGGGGAGACCGAAAGCTTTACCGGCCATATCAATTTCCAGAAATCGGCCGGCGTCACCACCGCCACGGTCGATCTGGAGCCGCAGGACATCCACGAATACTATGATGGCTTTGCCAACCGCACGCTGTGGCCGCTGTTCCACTATCGCGTGAGCCTGGCCGAG
Source organism: Novosphingobium sp. SG754 (assembly GCF_013149315.1). Taxonomy (NCBI): domain Bacteria; kingdom Pseudomonadati; phylum Pseudomonadota; class Alphaproteobacteria; order Sphingomonadales; family Sphingomonadaceae; genus Novosphingobium; species Novosphingobium sp. SG754. The sequence continues at coordinate 170,961 of NZ_JABGCC010000005.1, forward strand.
TTCGAGCGTGGGTTCGTCGATGGCTATGAACGCGTCAACACCCGCTTTGCCGATACGCTGCTGCCGCTGATCGCCAAGGACGATCTGGTGTGGGTGCACGATTACCACCTGATCCCGCTGGGCCAGCGCCTGCGCGAACGGGGCGTGGCCAACCGCATCGGCTTTTTCCTGCACATCCCCTGGCCGCCGATGCGGCTGATGGTGTCGCTGCCCAATCACCAGGAACTGGTCGAATCGCTGTTCGCCTATGACGTGGTGGGCTTTCACACCCACGATTGGCTGGAAAGCTTCATCGATTATGTCCGCGCGCAGATGGACGCCACCATCGGCGAGGACAATACCGTCACCTGGAATGGCCGCACCCTGCGCGCGGTGGTCTGCCCGATCGGCATCGACGCCCAGGAATTTGCCGACACCGCCAATGGCCCGGTGGCAGAAGCAATGCGCCAGCGCATGGAGGAAAGTGCCGGCGGCCGCGCGATGATCGTGGGCGTGGACCGGCTCGACTATTCCAAGGGCCTGCAGGAACGCTTCATCGGCTATGAACGCCTGCTCTCGCAACGCGAAGACCTGCACGAAAAGGTTTTCCTGCTGCAGATCGCCCCGCCCAGCCGCGAAAGCGTGCAGACCTACCAGGAAATCCGCGCCAGCCTGGATTCGCTTTCGGGGCGGATCAATGGCGAGTTTTCCAGCGTGGAATGGGTGCCGCTGCGCTATGTCAACAAGGGCTATCCGCGCGATGTGCTCGCCGGCGTCTATCGCGCGGCCAAGGTGGGCCTGGTCACCCCGTTGCGCGACGGGATGAACCTGGTGGCCAAGGAATTCGTCGCGGCGCAAGACCCGGCCGATCCGGGCGTGCTGGTGCTGTCGAACTTTGCCGGGGCGGCTGCGCAGATGAGCCAGGCGGTGCTGGTCAATCCCTATAGCCCCGAAGAGATCGCCGATGCCCTGGGCCAGGCGCTGACCATGCCGCTGGCCGAACGCCAGGAACGCTGGCGCGCGCTGATGGATACCGTGCTTGAGCAGGACGTGACGTGGTGGCTCGGCCAGTTCATGGCCGCGCTTGATCCTGATGAGGCGCCAGAACCAGCGTTGAGCGCGGCGTGATGGTGACCGTCGCGGCCTGACATGTGGGTAGGGCTTGCCAAAGAGCGATCAAAGATATATCTTAGAACTCGTTCACAGCAATTCCCTGCCCCACTCCGCACAGACAGGCCCCCCGATGACCAGCCAAGCCAGCCAGACCTCCACCCCGCCCTCCGATCCTGCCGACGTGCCGGTGCTGCGCCGCATGCGCCACGAAACCACGCTGCGCACCCTGCGCATCGCCCGGCATGAGCGGCTGACCCCCAACATGATCCGCATCGTGGCCGAAGGGCCCGAACTGGCCGGCTTTGTCAGCGGCGCGCCCGATGATCACATCAAGGTTTTCGTCGAAGGCGGGCCGGATGAGCGGATCATGCGCGATTATACGCCGCGCCACCACGATGCCGCCGCCGGCACCCTGACCATCGATTTCTTCGACCATGAAGGCGGCCCGGTGTCTGACTGGGCGCGCGCGGCCCAGGTGGGCGATCCCATCCGCATCGGCGGCCCGCGCGGTTCGCAGGTGATCGAGGGGCCGATTGCCCATTGGCTGCTAGTAGGCGATGAAACCGCGCTGCCGGCGATCGGCCGCCGCGTGGAGGAACTGCCCGCCGGGGTGCATGCCACGGTGATCGGTGCCGTGCCCGGCGCCGCCGACGAACAGACTTTTGCCACCGCCGCCACGCTGGAAACGCACTGGCTGCATCGCGACGCTGCGGCCGCCACCGATCCTGCGCCGATCATCGCGGCGCTGGCGCAGATCGACCTGCCGCCCGCCACCTTCGTGTGGATTGCGGCCGAAGCCGGCGTGGCGCGCGCCGCCCGCGAATACCTGGTGGAAACGCGCGGCCTCGACAAGCGGTGGATCAAGGCGGCCGGCTATTGGGTGGCGGGCCAAGCGGATTCCTCGGCCAAGAACCTGGGCGAGGCTGACGCGGCCGGTGGGCACTGACCGCCCATGGCCCAGCCTGTCTTGCGAGAAGCCGGCCCTGCCGATGCCCACGCCGTGATCGCGTTGTGGCAGGCGGCGGGGCTGACCCGGCCGTGGAACGATCCGGCCACGGACTATCACCTGGCGATGGCAAACCCGGCCTGCACCGTGATCCTGGCCGAGCAGGAGGGGACGCCTGCGGCCACGATCATGGTCGGCTATGATGGCCATCGCGGCTGGGTCTATTACCTGGGCGTGGCCCCGGCGTTTCAGAGCCAGGGCCTGGGTCGCGCGCTGATGCAAGCGGCCGAACAGTGGCTTGCCGCGCGCGACTGCCCCAAGGTGATGCTGATGATCCGTGCCGACAACCTGGCGACCAAGGCATTCTATGCCGCGCTGGGATACGAACCCCAGGCGGTGGAAACCCTGGGCCGCCGCCTCGACGGGCGGTAGGGTGCCCTACTTCAGCCCGATCAGCGAAATCTCGCGGCCATAGCCCGGCTCTCCGGCATGGGTGGCGCGGCGGAACGAGAAGAAGCGGTCGGGCTGGGCGTAGGTATCTTCGTCCAGCATGCCGATCACGCCCACGCCAAACGCGTGGAGCCGATGCGCGACATAGCCGGGCAGATCGAACCAGGCGTGGCCCGCCTTGCCGGCGCGGAAAAAGCGTTCGTTTTCGGCTGACTGGGCCAGGAAGCGGTCTTCGAACCCTGCGTCCACCTCATAGCTTTTCTGGCCGATGCACGGGCCGACCACCGCCACGATCGCCGCACGATCGGCGCCCAGCGCCTCCATCGCCGCCACCGTGCGATCGGTGACGCCATCGAACGCACCGCGCCAGCCGGCATGGGCCGCGCCGATCACCCCGGCGTGGGGATCGTGAAACAGCACCGGCGCGCAATCGGCGGTCAAAATGCCCAACAGCACGCCACGCTGGCGGGTGACGAGAGCGTCGCCGCGCGGGCGGTCCGCTTCGTCCCACGGCTGGTCCACGGTGATGACATCGGCCGAATGCACCTGATAGGCGCAGACCAGCGTGGCGCCCGGCAGCACCGCCGCAGTGGCGCGGCGGCGGTTTTCGGCCGTGGCGGCCGGGTCATCCTCGCTGCCCCAGCCCACGTTGAGCCCGGCGTGAATGCCAGCAGAAACCCCGCCGCGCCGCCCGAGGAAACCATGCGCGGCGCCGTCCAGCGCGGGGTGGGTGAGAACCTCGACGCTCATCCGTCCAGGCTCTTGCTCACCTGTTCGCGCACATCGCGCGACAGGCGCGGCGCGGCGGCGATCCGCTCCAGCTGCGCACGCATCAGCGCGGCGCGCACCGGCTCGATCCGCCGCCAGCGGCCCAGCGGCGCCACGAACCGTGCCGCCACGTTGCCGTTGATCGGATCGAGTGCCAGGATCAGATCGGCAATCAGCGCATAGCCGGCGCCATCGGCCGCATGGAACGCCTGGGGATTGGCGGCAAACGCCATGTAGAGCGCCCGCACGCGGTTGGGGTTGGTCAGGGTGAAATCGGCATGCTGCGCCAGGGCGCGCACATGATCGAGCGCGCGCGGGTGGAGCGAGCCGGCCTGGAGCGAGAACCACTTGTCGATCACCAGCCGATTGTCGGCAAAGCGAGCGTGGAAATGCGCCAGCGCGTCGTCGCGCGCGGGCACGTCCAGCCCACACAGCACCATCAGCGCGCCCTGGCGATCGGTCATGTTGTCGGCCGCGTCATACTGCGCCTTGGCGCGCTGCGCCGCCTCGACCGGATCGGCAGCAGCGAGATAGACCAGCGCTTGGGTCTTGAGCTTGCGCGCGCCGCGCGCCGCGGCATCAAGGCCATAGGGCACCGCCGTGCAGCGATCGTGCAGGCCGCGCCAAGCGTCGCCCAGTTCACGGCCCAGCCAGGCCTTGAGTGCTTCGCGCTCGGCGTGAACGCGCGCCGGATCGACCGGATTGATCTGCTCGGCCAGATAGGCCTCGCCCGGCAGCATGACCAGTTCGCCGCGCATCAGGTCATCCAGCGCGGCATCGGCCAGGATCGCGCCCAGCGCCCCGCTGATCGCGGCGCGGCCAGCCTCGCGCGATGCATCATCGAGCCGCCCTTCGACCGCCGCCACCAGATGCTGCACCACCAGTTGCTGCATCGCTTCATAGCGGGCAAAGGCATCGTCATCGTGGCCGGCGAGGAACACCAGGTCTTCCACGCTTTGCGGCGCATTGATCGCCACGGGCGCCGAAAACCCGCGGTTGATCGACAGCACCGGCGCCTCGGCAAAGCCGTCAAAGGTAAAGGTCTGCGCGGCGTCAGCCAGCACGATGAGGTGTTCGCCGCCATGGCGGCCGGTAGCCCGATCGAACAGCGCCGTGCGCAGCGGAATGACCATCGGCTGCTTTACCGGCTGGCCCGGCGTGGGCGGCACGGTCTGCTTGAACGCCAGAGTCACCGTGCCGCTGGCGGCATCGTGGGTCATGCCCACGTCCACCTGCGGCGTACCGACCTGCTCGTACCAGCGGCGGAACTGCTTGAGGTCGAGCCCGGCGCCATCCTCGATCGCGGTGACGAAATCCTCGCAGGTCGCGGCCTCGCCATCGTGGCGCTCGAAATAAAGGTCCGTCCCCGCGCGGAACCTTTCCGAGCCGGCCAGCACGGTCATCATGCGGATGACCTCGGCCCCCTTGTTATAGACGGTTGCCGTGTAGAAATTGCTGATTTCCTGATAGGAATCGGGGCGGATCGGGTGCGCCAGCGGTCCCGAATCCTCAGGGAACTGGGCGCTGCGCAACACGCGCACATCCTCGATCCGCTTGACCGGGGCAGAGCCCTGATCAGCCGAGAACTGCTGGTCGCGCAGCACGGTGAAGCCTTCCTTCAGGGAAAGCTGGAACCAGTCGCGGCAGGTCACGCGGTTGCCCGACCAGTTGTGGAAATACTCGTGCGCCACCACGCCTTCCACGCCGTCGTAATCGGCGTCGGTCGCGGTTTCCGGGTCGGCCAGGATATAGCGGGTATTGAAGATGTTCAGCCCCTTGTTCTCCATCGCCCCGGCGTTGAAATCGGAAACAGCCACGATGTTGAACAGGTCGAGATCGTATTCCCGGCCATAGACCTTTTCGTCCCAGTCCATCGAGGCGATCAGCGCGCGCATGGCGTGGGCAGTGCGGGTTTCATCGCCGGCCCGCACCCAGATCGCTAGATCGACATCGCGCCCCGACATGGTGGTGAAGCGGTCGCGCGTGGCAATCAGATCACCGGCGACCAGGGCAAAAAGGTACGACGGCTTGGGCCAGGGATCGTGCCAGATCGCCCAGTGCGTGCCATCGTCTTCCTCGCCGCTGTCCATCGGATTGCCGTTCGACAGCAGCACCGGGAACGCCGCCTTGTCCGCCGTGAGCGTGACGGTATAGCGGCTGAGCACGTCGGGCCGATCGGGGAAGAAGGTGATGCGGCGAAAGCCCTCGGCCTCGCACTGGGTGCACAGCAGCCCGCCCGAGGCATAGAGGCCGGACAGCTGGGTGTTGGCGGTGGGATCGATCGTGGTCTCGATCGTCACCTGGTGCGCATCGCCCGGCAGTTCCACCACCAGATCGTCGCCATCCATGGCCCAGGCACTGTGCGGCTCGCCATCCACGGAGACGCTCTGCGCCACCAGGCCATCGCCGTTGAGGCGCAGCGGCCCGCCATCGCCAGCCGCGTTGCGCTCCACATCGAGCGTCGCGGTCACCTGCGTGGCGGCAAGATCGAGCAGGAAATCGAGCGCGATATCGGGCACCAGCCAGGCAGGCGGGCGATAATCGGCGCGCTGGATCACGACGGGCGGCTGGCTGGCTGAATCCTTCATGGCCCTGACTTAGGAAGCCGGAGGCCAAGGGGCAATTGAGCAAATCGGAAACAGGGGATAATTGCCGGGTTTAAGCCCTCTCTGCTTCGCAAGAAGGGGCTGGGGTGGTGGAGGCCTCGCGCGACCGATGACCGATAGCAAACACAGCGGGACCCCGGATCAAGTCCGGGGTGACGAGGAACAAGCAGATACAGCGCACGAAGGCCACCTGTTCATCTTCGGCATAGGCTATGCCGCGCAAGTCCTGGCCAAGGCCCTGCGCGCGCAAGGCTGGCAGGTCAGCGGCACCGGCCGCGCCGGCACGATCGACTTTGCCGATAGCGCCGCCGTCCACGCCGCCCTGGCGCAGGCCAGCCATGTGTTGTCTTCGGTCCCGCCTGCGCGCGAAGGCGGCGATCCGGTGCTGGGAACCTATGGCGCGGCACTAGCCAACTGGCCGGGCGCGTGGATCGGCTATTGGTCGTCCACCGGGGTCTATGGCGATGCGCGCGGCGCCTGGGTGGATGAAACCGCACCGATCGGCGGCGGGCGGCGTTCCGCGCGTGTGGCGGCAGACCTGGCTTGGCAGGCGCTCGATCCTCGCGTGCGCGTGCTGCGCCTGCCCGGCATCTATGGCCCGGGGCGCAGCATGATCGACAAGCTGCGCGAAGGCACCGCGCATCGCATCATCGCCCGCGACCAGGTGTTCAGCCGCATCCATGTGGACGATATCGCCGGCGCCACGATCGCCGCCTTTGCCGGGCCGCCCGGCGTCTATAATCTGGCCGACGACGAACCGGCCAGCCAGAACGCCGTGGTGGAAGAGGCCGCGCGGCTCACCGGCTTGCCCCTGCCGCCGCTGCTCACCGCCGATGAAGCGCAGCTTTCGCCCATGGCGCGGGGGTTTTATGCCGAAAGCCGCCGCGTTGCCGCGGGCAAGGCGCGCCGCGTGCTGGGCTGGCGCCCGGCCTATCCCACCTATCGCGAAGGGTTGCGCGCCTTGAGCGCCATGACCAGCCCGACCATCGCCAGCGCAGAGCCACCTGCCGCCAGCAGCGACCAGCGATAATCCTCGAACACGGTCGACAGCGCCATGGCCACCACCGGCACCAGCACGCCATTATACGCCGCGCGGCCCGCGCCCATGTCTTTCAGCAGCTGGAAATAGAGCGGGAAGGTGATCACCGAACCCACGATCGCCAGATAGAGCACGCCCGAGACATAGGACCAGGTCCAGTCGACCGTCGGCGGCCCGGCCAGCGCCAGCGCCACCAGTCCGTCGATCAGCGCGCCGATGGTCATGGCCCAGGCCAGGATCGGCACCACCGGTCGCGCCCGCGCCGGGCCCGAGGCCTGGATGACGTTGGCCACCGATGCCGCCAGGATGGAAACCGTCACCATGGCGATGCCCAGCCACGGCGTGGTGGTAGCCGGCGCCACGCGCACTTCGTGCAGGACCAGCAGGGCGATCCCCGCCAGCGCCACGGCCGAACCGGCCCAGAACCCGCGCGGCACGCGTTGCCCCAGAAAGACGTGGGCCAGCACGGCATTGGGTACCATCAGCAGCGCATAGAGCACCGCGACCAGGCCCGATGTCAGGTGCTGTTCGGCGGGATAAAGGAACTGGTAATTGATCGTGAAGTGAAAGAAGCCGATGCCCAGGGCCAGGGTCCAGCCCTGGCGATCGAGCGCGAGGCGATCCCTGCGCAGCACGGCCAGCACAAAGGTGCCCAGCGCCGCCAAGGCAAAGCGATAGCACACAGACCAGCTTGGCGGCACGCTGCCGGCCTGTCCCTTGATCACCAGCCAGGTGGAGCCCCAGATCAGCGCCACGGCCAGGAACGGGATAACCACGCGCGGCCGCCACAGGCTTTCCGGCGGGGCGGGAGAGGCTGCGCTCACAGCGTGCGAATCGCGCGGGCCAGCGCGGCAACATGGGCCGGATCGCTGTTCCAGGCCGTCACCAGCCGGGCCGCACCCGGCGTGCCGACTGGCGCGGGCCAATCATAGAAATCAAACCCCATGCCGCGCAGCGTGGTCTTTTCCACATCGCTCAGCGTCACGAACAGCTCGTTCGCCTCTACCGCGTGCAGCAGGCGTCCGGCGCAGGCCGTGGCCAGTTCCTGCGCGGCGGCATTGGCGGCACGGGCATTGGCCAGCCACAGGTCATGCTCCAGCATGGCCAAGATCTGCGCCGCCAGATAGCGGCCCTTGGATTGCAGATGCCCGGCGCGCTTGCGGCGGAAGCGGATCACATCGGCCAGATCCTCGTCGAACAGCACGATCGCCTCTGCCCCCAGGCCGCCGTTCTTGACGAAGCCAAAGCTCAAGGCATCGACGCCCGCCTGCGCGGTGAGCGCGGCAGGATCGCAATCGAGGAACGCCACGGCATTGGCAAAGCGTGCACCATCCATGTGCAGCATCAGGCCGCGCGTGCGTGCCAGCGAGCCGATCGCGGCCACTTCGTGCGGGCGATAGGCGCGGCCATATTCGCTGGCCTGGGTGATCGAGATGGCATGCGGCTGCACCTGGTGCACGCCGGGGCGAATCGGATCGATCGCGGCGGCAATGCTTTCGGGCGTCAACAGCGCGCCATCGCCCTGGGCCAGGATCAGCTTGGCGCCATGGGTGAAAAAGCCTGGCGCGCCGCCCTCGTCCATCTCGATATGCGCCTCGCGGTGGCAGACCACGGCGCCGTGCGGCGGCACCATCGCGCTCAATGCCAGGCAATTGGCCGCCGTGCCGGTGGCCACCCACAGCGCGGCGCAGGGCGTGCCGAACAGCGCGGAAAACGCCTCGTCCAGCGCGCGGCTCTGCGCATCGGCATCATAGGGAAAGTCGGGCGCGTCGGCGGCCTGCATCGCGGCCCAGACGCGGGGGTGGACGGACGCGGCGTTGTCAGAGAAGAAATGCATGGAAACCGCACTGCCTGCGAAGGCGTTGTGCGGTCAAGCCACCCGTTGTTGCAGGGTGCAGGGAGAACCGCCGTGGACCAGACCGTTTCCATCACCCACGACAACCAGGGCAGCCACGGCGCCTATCATGCCAGCGTGGCCAACGAATCCGCGCAAGGCGTGCTGACCTGGCGCGAGGCAGCGCCCGGCGTGGTCGTGGCCGATCACACCCTGGTGCCCAGCGCCATCGGTGGGCGCGGCGTGGCCGCGCGGCTGGTGGACGCGCTTATTGCCGACGCGCGTGAGCAAGGCTGGAAAGTGGTGCCGGCGTGCAGCTATGTTGCCGCGCAGTTCCGCCGCCATCCCGAATGGGCCGACCTGCAGGCCTGAGCGCGAATGTTTTGATCTGGCTGGGTTTGCCGGGAAATGGTGCTGCTGGGGAGGATTGAACTCCCGACCTCAGCCTTACCAAGGATGCGCTCTACCACTGAGCTACAGCAGCACACCATTTCCGCGAAAGCCGGGGCGCCGGGCGCCTGGGCTTCGTGCCATCGGGGCCTTGCCGCCGGTGGAGGCGCGCTATTGGCCGCACGGGTTGGCAAAGTCAAGCGGGGTTGCCGGCAAAAAATTCGCGCGGCAAAGAACCATGGCCATGAACCTGTCGAAAACCTCATCGCCTGCCGCCCGCCGCGAAGAGCGCCTTGCCCAGCGCCTGCGCGAGAACCTGCGCCGCCGCAAAGCACAGGCGCGCGCGCTTTCAGAGACCCAAGAAGAAATGGCGCCGCAGCGCGGGGAGAATGGCGGCGAATCGGCGTGACTCGCCTTTCCAAATCGCCCCCGGCCCGCTAGGGGCCGCGTTCTCTTGTCTCCTTTCTTGCAGCAGGAAGCCTCGATGCCCCGTTTGATCCTGATTCGTCACGGCCAGTCGCAATGGAACCTGGAAAACCGCTTCACCGGCTGGTGGGACGTTGATGTGACCGAAAAGGGCGCGGCCGAAGCCTTTGCCGCCGGCCAGCTGCTGAAAGACAAGGGCGTGCTGCCCACTGTCGCGTTCACCTCGCTCCAGACCCGCGCGATCAAGACGCTGCACCTGGCGCTGGAAGCCGCCGGCCGCCTGTGGGTGCCGGAAACCAAGGACTGGCGCCTCAACGAGCGGCACTATGGCGGGCTGACTGGCCTCGACAAGGCCGAAACCGCCGCCAAGCATGGTGACGAGCAGGTCAAGGTGTGGCGCCGCAGCTTCGACATTCCGCCGCCGGTGCTCGAAGCGGGCAGCGCGTTCGATCTGGCCAGCGATCCGCGCTATGCCGGCATTCCTGTGCCCGCCACCGAAAGCCTCAAGGACACCATCGCCCGCGTGCTGCCGGCCTATGAAGAGCTGATCGTACCCGCGCTCAAGGCCGGGGAAACCGTGATCGTTTCGGCCCATGGCAATTCGCTGCGCGCGCTGGTCAAGCACCTGTCGGGCATTTCCGATGCCGATATCACCGGCCTCGAAATCCCCACCGGCCAGCCGATCGTCTATGAACTGGACGACAACCTGGCCGAAGTGGAACGCTATTACCTGTCGGAGCGCTGAGGAGCGCACCGACGCCCGATGGGGGATTTGGGATGAGTGAAAGTGCGCAAGTCGGCGCGCAGGTTGCCATCATCATGGGCAGCCAGTCCGACTGGGAAACGATGAAGAACGCCGCCGCCGTGCTGGAAAAGCTGGGGGTGGCCCACGAATGCCGCATCGTTTCGGCCCATCGCACGCCTGATCGGCTGGTGGACTTTGCCAAGACCGCGCATACCGCCGGCTTCAAGGTGGTGATCGCCGGGGCCGGCGGCGCGGCGCACCTGCCGGGCATGGTCGCATCGATGACGCATCTGCCGGTGCTGGGCGTGCCGGTGGAATCCAAGGCGCTCAAGGGCATGGATAGCCTGCTCTCGATCGTGCAGATGCCGGGCGGCATTCCGGTGGGCACCCTGGCGATCGGCGCGCCGGGCGCCACCAATGCCGGCATCCTGGCGGCATCGATCCTGGCGACGACCGACGCGGCACTGGCGCAGCGCCTGATCGCGTTCCGCCAGGCGCAGACGGATGCCGTAGCCGAGCGTCCGCAATGAAGACCTTTGGCCCTGGCGCGACGATCGGCATCCTGGGCGGCGGGCAACTGGGCCGGATGATGGCCCTGGCCGCCGCGCAGCTGGGCTATTGCGCGCATGTCTATGCCCCCGAACCGCGCGCGGAATCCGTCGCGGCGCAGGTAAGCGCGGCCTATACCCAGGGCACGTATGACGACGAAGCCGCGCTCGCTGCCTTTGCCGCGCAAGTCGCGGTCGTCACTTATGAATTCGAGAACGTGGCCGCCGCGCCGCTGGCCGCGATCCTGCCCCATGCCGCGCTGTTCCCGCCCGCGCGCGCGCTGGAAGTGGCGCAGGACCGGGTGAACGAGAAATCGTTCGTGGAAACGCTGGGCGGCCGCCCGGCGCCGTGGATGCAGGTGGACGGGGCGGAGGATCTTGCCCGCGCCGTGGCAACGATCGGTGCCCCCGGCATTCTCAAGACCCGGCGCGATGGCTATGACGGCAAGGGCCAGTGGCGCATCATGACCCCGGCCGACGCCGCCGGGCTGGACTTGCCCGCCGTGCCGCTGATCTACGAAGGCTTCGTCGAGTTCTTCGGCGAATTCTCGGTGATCCTGGTGCGCGCCCAGGATGGCAGCGTGCAGTTCTGGGACAGCGCCCGCAACGAGCACGAAGACGGCATTCTGGCCCGCTCCACCGTGCCCGCCCCGGCCGAGATCGCCGCACAAGTGCCCGCCGCGCGCGCACTGGCAGAAAAGGTTGCCGCCGCGCTGGACTATGTCGGCGTGCTGACGCTGGAATTCTTTGCGACGCAGGATGGCCCGGTGTTCAACGAAATGGCGCCGCGCGTGCACAATTCCGGGCACTGGAGCATCGAAGGCGCCATCGCCAGCCAGTTCGAGAATCACGTGCGCGCGATCCTGGGCCTGCCGCTGGGCAGCACCGAACTCGTCACCCAGGGCGCGGTGATGGACAACCTGATCGGCGAAGCGGCCGATGCCTGGCCGCAACTGCTGGCCGATCCGGCCAATCACCTGCACCTCTATGGCAAGGCGGAAACGCGCCCGGGCCGCAAGATGGGCCATGTTACCCGGCTGGTGCAGTAAGCCATGGGCGCGGCGTTGTTCCTGATCGTGGCGCGGGCCCAGGACGGCACGATCGGCGACAAGGGCAAGCTCGCCTGGCACATTCCCGCCGATCTCAAGCGGTTCAAGGCCCTGACCATGGGCAAGCCGATGATCATGGGCCGCAAGACCTTCGAATCGCTGCCCGGCCTGCTGCCCGGCCGCCGCCATGTGGTGCTGACCCGCGATGCCGCCTGGTCGGCGCCGGGCGCGCAGGTGGTACACAGCCTGGACGAAGCGCTGGCGAGCGTGGCCGACGAGGCGGAAGCGGCAGTGATCGGCGGGGCGGAAATGCTGGCGCTGTTTGCGCCGCTGGCCCGCCGCTTTGAACTGACCGAAGTGCATGGCGCGTTTGGCGGCGATACGACGATGCCCTATCCCGATGCCGCCTGGCACGAGATTGCCCGCAGCGAACATGATGCCGGCCCCGGCCACCCGGCCTATGCCTTTGTCACGCTGGAACGGGCCGATGCACAACAAGAAGGCAGCTCGCCATGATCCGGCTCTATGCACGCGAGCGCGTGCCTGAAAACTGGCGCGGCGCCATCGTGGCGCTGGGCAATTTCGACGGGTTCCACCTGGGCCATCAGGCCGTGGTGGCCGAAGCGGTGCGCTGGGCGCGGGCCGAAGGCCGCCTGGTGATGATCGCCACGTTCGATCCCCATCCGGTCTGCCATTTCGATCCCAAGGCGCCGCCGTTCCGCCTCACCTCGCTCGACCAGCGGCAGGAACTGTTCGCCGCCGCTGGCGCCGATGCCATGCTGGTGTTCGAATTCGACGCCACCCTGGCCCAGACCAGCGCGCAGGATTTCGTGGGCCAGTTGCTGGCCGATCGCATCGGCGCCGCCGGCGTGGTGACCGGCGAGGATTTCACCTTTGGCAAGCAGCGCGGCGGCAACATCTCCGTGCTGCGTGAACTGGGCGCACAATATGGGCTTTCCGCCCGCGCGGTGGGCCCGGTGCAGCGCGACGGCGTGGTGGTGTCATCCAGCCGCGTGCGCGAAGCGCTCAAGGCCGGCGATTGCGCCACGGCGGCGGCGCTGCTGACGCGGCCCTTTGCCATTCGCGGCATTGTCCAGCATGGCGACAAGGTTGGCCGCACGATCAATTTCCCCACCGCCAACCTGGCCATGGGCAAGTATCTGCGCCCGGCCTATGGCATCTATGCCGTCAAGGGCCGCCTGTGCGACGGGCGCGAACTGCTGGGTGCGGCCAACGTGGGCATCCGCCCCACGTTCGATCCGCCCAAGGAACTGCTGGAGCCGCACTTCTTCGATTTCACCGGCGATCTCTATGGCCAGGAAATTGAAGTCAGCTTCCACCACTTCCTGCGCCCCGAGGCCAAGTTCGACAGCCTGGATGCGCTGGTGGCGCAAATGGCGCGCGATTGCCTGGAAGCGCGCCGGCTGCTGGAAAACGCCTGATTTTTCCTCCGTTTCGACGCGATTGGCGGCTGCCTGGTTGACAGGCCAGCCCGCCACGGCTTGATCGCGCGGGGCCCGATCTTATCGGGCTGGGTGGAAAGGACATGGCATGGTGTGGTTGCGGGGCGCTCTGTTTACCGGGGCGCTGGCCTTTCTGGTGCTTACCTTCGTCAATGCCAGCTGGATCGTCACCGCCGCGCCCGGGCGGCCGCGCCTGATCGCCAACGGCGGCATCACCCAGGATTACAAGCCGGGCGGGCGCAATGCCCCTTGCCCGGCGCGGGAAATCCTGCCCCCACTCCATGCCATTCTCGAAGATACCGCCCGCTCGGTGTTCACAGCGCGGCGCATGGGCGCCGATTACGTGGCGATCGACGTGGTGCGCACGGCCGACAACCACCTCGCGCTCTATCCCGACGCCGATCTGGGTTGCCGCACCGAGGCGACCGGCCCGGTCACGCAGATGACCATGGCCGGGCTGGCCCGGCTCGACGCGGCCTATGGCTATAGCGCCGATGGCGGGAAGACCTTTCCCCTGCGCGGCAAGGGGCGCGGGCTGATCCCCTCGCTAGACGAGATCCTGGCCGCCAGCGCGAGCGGCCGCTTTATCTATCGCTTTCCCGGCAACGACGTGGCCGCCGTGCCGCTGCTGGTCGACGCGCTCAAGCGCAATGGCCATGATGCACGCGCGCTGGGCGAGGGCTTTGTCGGCAATGCCGCGCTGGTGGCAGCGGTGAACCAGGCGCTGCCCGGCGCCTGGACGATCGACCCTGTCCAAAGCCGCACCTGCACCAACGATTATCGCTGGAAGGGCTGGACCTCGCTGGTGCCGGCCAGCTGCCAGGGCGCCACGATGATCGCCGCGCTCGAAGACAGCTTTCCCAAGGGCGCGATGACGCTGTGGGGCTGGCCCAACCGCGTGCAGCAGCGGATCGAGGGCGTGGGCGGCCATGTCATGGCGGTGGCCAGCGAAGGCAGCGGCGATGCCCTGGGCACCGGCCTGCGCCACGCGCGCGAACTGCCGCAAGTGCCCGCATCGTTCCACGGCACCGTGCTGATCGACAATTTCTGGACCGTCGGCCCCGCCCTGCGCCCCGACATGGACGCGCGCACCAACGCCGAAGCCGTCGCCGCGCAGGACCGCGACGAGAACACGCCATGATGGGAGGCAGTGTCGCCCCCACTCCCAACCCCAACCTGTTCGTCACCCCGGACTTGATCCGGGGTCCAGCTTCTTCTGGCTACCTTGCGCTGCTCGTCGAAGAATAGCGGGACCCCGGGTCAAGCCCGGGGTGACGTGGAATGCTGACGGCGGGACACCTCTTGTACCTCTCACTGCATCCGGCATTTGCAGGAATCCGCACAGATCGCTAAGGCCCGCCGATCATGACCGAAACGCGCGACTATCGATCGACCGTCTTCCTGCCGAAGACCGATTTTCCCATGAAGGCCGGGCTCCCGCAAAAGGAGCCGGGGATTCTCGCGCGGTGGCAGGATGAAGACATTTATGGCCAGTTGCGCGCCGCGCGCGACGGTCGGGAAAAGTTCATCCTTCACGATGGCCCGCCCTATGCCAATGGCGACATGCACATCGGCCATGCGCTGAACCATATCCTCAAAGACATGGTGGTGCGCACCCAGACCCTGCTGGGCAAGGACGCGCCCTATGTGCCCGGCTGGGACTGCCACGGCTTGCCGATCGAGTGGAAGGTCGAGGAAGAATACCGCAAGAAGAAAAAGAACAAGGACGAGGTTCCCCCGAAGGAATTCCGTGCCGAATGCCGCGCCTATGCCCAGAAGTGGGTGGACGTGCAGCGCGAGCAGCTGAAGCGCCTGGGCATCAACGCCGCCTGGGACCGGCCCTACCTGACCATGGATTTCCAGGCCGAAGCGACGATCGTGGGCGAACTTTTGAAGTTCGCCGAATCCGGCCAGCTCTATCGCGGCGCCAAGCCGGTGATGTGGAGCCCGGTGGAAAAGACCGCGCTGGCCGAAGCCGAAGTGGAATACGAGGACATCGTTTCCACCCAGATCGACGTGGCGTTTGAAATCACGGATTCGCCGATCGAAGCGCTCAAGGGTGCCTATGCGGTGATCTGGACGACCACTCCGTGGACGATCCCGGTCAACCAGGCGCTCGCCTATGGGCCCGAGGTGGAATACGTGTTGGTGCAGGCAGGCGACAAGCGCGTGCTGCTCGCCGCGCTGCTCGCCGAGGCGGCAGCCACGCGCTTTGGCTTGACACTCGAAGCCCCGCTGTGGACCGGCAAAGGCGCTGACCTTGCCGGCACCGTCGCCCGCCACCCGATGCACGCGCTGGGCGGCTTCTTTGCCGAGCCGCGCCCGCTGCTCGCCGGCGATTTCGTCACCACCGAATCGGGCACCGGCCTGGTGCACATGGCGCCCGACCATGGCGAGGACGACTTTGAGCTGTGCAAGGCGCACGGGATCGAGCCCAAGTTCGCTGTCACTGCCGATGGCAAGTATCGCGAAGACTGGGGCTGGCTGGCCGGCCAAGGCAGCGTGATCAATCCCAAGTTCAACGCGCCCGATGGCCCGATCTGCGCGGCCTTGGCCGAAGTGGGCGCGCTGATGGCCGCGAGCGCGGACTACAAGCATTCTTATCCCCACTCGTGGCGGTCCAAGGCCAAGGTGATCTTCCGCTGCACGCCGCAGTGGTTCGTGCCGATGGACCAAGCCCGCGAAGGCGGCAGCTTGCGCGAAAAGGCCGTGGCGGCGATCGCGGCCACCCGCTTCGTGCCGGAAAAGGGCCGCAACCGTATCGGCGCCATGGTCGAAGGGCGGCCTGACTGGGTGCTGTCGCGCCAGCGCGCCTGGGGCGTGCCGATCACGCTGTTCGTCAACCGCCAGACCGGCCAGTACCTCGCTGATCCCGCGGTCAACGCCCGGATCATCGCCGGGATCATGGCCGAAGGCGTCGACGCGTGGGACGACGAGCGCGCGCAGGAATACCTCGGCGCCGATTACAGTGCCGACGATTACGAGCGCATCACCGACATTCTCGACGTGTGGTTCGATTCCGGCTCCACCCATGCCTTCGTGCTGGAATCCGGGCGCTGGCCCGAACTGCGCTGGCCGGCCGATCTCTACCTGGAAGGCAGCGACCAGCATCGCGGCTGGTTCCAGTCCTCGCTGCTCGAAAGCTGCGCCACGCGCGGCCGTGCGCCCTATGATGCCGTGCTCACCCACGGCTTCACCATGGACGCCAAGGGCCTCAAGATGTCCAAGTCGCTGGGCAACACGATCAGCCCGCTGGACCTGATGCGCGATTACGGCGCCGATATCCTGCGGCTGTGGGCGCTGTCGGTGGACTTCACCGAGGATCACCGCATCGGCAAGGAAATCCTCGCCGGCGTGGCCGACCAGTATCGCAAGCTGCGCAACACCTATCGCTATCTGCTGGGCGCGCTCGACGGGTTCAGCGAAGACGAGCGCGTGGCACCGCAGGACATGCCCGAACTGGAACGCTACATGCTGGCGCGCCTCGCTGGGCTCGACGCCACCCTGCGCCAGGCCGTGGCGGACTATGACTTCAACACCTATGTCCGCAGCCTGACCGAGTTCTGCAACGAAGACCTGTCGGCGTTCTTCTTCGATATCCGCAAGGACAGCCTCTATTGCGATGCGCCGGCCGATGCCAAGCGCCGCGCCTATCGCACCGTGCTCGACGTGCTGTTCCACGCGCTGGTGCGCTATGGCGCGCCGGTCATGGTCTTCACGGCCGAGGAAGTGTGGCAGAGCCGCTATCCCGGCGCCTCGGTCCACCTGCTGGAATGGCCCGAACTGCCGGCGGCAGAGGCCGACACGGCGCAATGGGAACGCCTGCGCGCGCTGCGCACCAGCGTGAACGAGGCGATCGAGCCGCTGCGCCGCGAAAAGGTGCTGGGTTCGGGCCTGGAAGCCAAGGTCACCGTGCCGGCCGACGCCCCCGAAGCCGAAGGCGGCCTGGCGGAACTGTTCATCAGCGCGACAGTTGCGCGTGGGCAGGAGCTTTCCGTGACCCGAACCGATGACCACAAGTGCGGCCGTTGCTGGCGCCACCTTCCCGAAGTGACCGAAGACGGCGCGCTGTGCGGCCGCTGCGAAAGCGTGGTTGCCGCCATCGACGAGCACGCCGCGTGAGCCTGCTGACGCGCAACCGCCTGGCCGGGTTCGCCCTGGCCCTGGCCACCTTTGCGGTGGACCGGGGGGTGAAGGCGTGGATCGCCGGGCCGCTGGCCCTGCCCGAACAGGGCGCGATCTACATCACCAGCTTTTTCAGCCTGCGCTGGACGCAGAACCTGGGCGTGTCGCTGGGCCTGCTGAGCGCCAGTTCCAGCGAGGGCCGGCTGGCGCTGCTGGCCATGACCGGGCTGATCGCGCTGGGCGTGGCGATCTGGATGCTGCGCGAAAAGGCCATGGGCGAGCTGGCTGGCCTGGCCGTGATCCTGGGCGGGGCGATGGGCAACATCTATGACCGCTTCACCCGTGGCTATGTGATCGACTATGCCGATCTGCATTTCGGTGAGGTTCGGCCCTTCCAGATTTTCAACCTGGCGGACGCGGCAATCACGCTGGGCGTGCTGATCCTGCTTGCCCGTTCGCTGTTTTCGCGCGAAAAGCGCGAGCCGGGCAGCCCCAGCCCAACGGAGATTTAAGTAATGCGCAAAGCCGTCGCCCTTGCCTTTCTCGTTTCGGCCGGGAGCTTTTTGGCTGCGTGCAGCTCCAACAGCTCGCTGTTCAACCGCGTGCGCCCTGACGAATTCGCCGTCAGCCGCCAGGCGCCGCTGGTCGTTCCGCCCGATTTCGCGCTGACCCCGCCCAACCCCGGCGCGCCGCGTCCGCAGGATGTCGATTCGTCGAAGCAGGCGCTCGATGCCCTGTTCGGCGGCCCCGCACCGCGCAGCGCGGTGGAGACCGACACCCTGGGCAAGGCTGGCGCTTCGGCCGTCGGCATCCGCAGCACGGTGGGCGATCCGCAGACCAAGACCGTCGCCAAGGGCGCCCAGGTCAAGGATATCCTCGCCGCGCCGCAGGGCGATGGCGCCGCTGCCCGCGCGTCCATCCCGGGCTGATCGCGCCGCGCCAGGACATGTTTTGCAAAAGGCCCGCCGGCATTCCCGGCGGGCTTTTTCATGCCCCGCCGCGCCGCCGCCCTTGCGGTAAGTGACGCGGGCAGCGGCATTTCCTGACATTGCTTCATGTTACGTTCAGGTAAAATAGGGCCAGAAAGCGCCGCAAGCGGCCCTTGCTGGCTGCAATGATGAAATGTTATATCGTTCCCGAACAAGTGGAACGAACCCGGCGGAGAGGCCGACGAACACCACGCCTGCGTCAGGCGGCGCTGCCAACAGCGCGCCAGCGTGGGTGCATGCAAGGTTTATGGAGGAGATTTCGATGCGTTCCATCCTGATGCTGGGATCAGCGGTCCTGGCTCTGGCCCCTGCTGTGGCCTGGGCCGATGCCCCGTCCCCGGCGGCTGATGCCCCAGCGGCCGACGCGCCTGCCAGCGACGGCGCGGCCGATGGCGGCACGGCGGGCGGCGGCAGCAGCAATGCCATGCCGATCGTGGTCACCGCCACGCCGTTTGGCCACACCATCGATGATACGCCCACGGTTTCTGCGCGCGTCGATGCCGATGCGATCTCGCGCGCCGGCGGTGCCAGCATTGCCGATGCCCTGCGCGATGTGCCCGGCGTATCGTCCACCGGCTTTGCCTCTGGCGCCAGCCGCCCGATCATTCGCGGCATGGACAGCAACCGCGTGCGCCTGCTCGAAGACGGCACGTCCAGTTCCGACGTGTCGGACATCGGCCCCGACCACGGCATTCCCATCGATCCGCTCTCGGCCCGCTCGATCGAAGTGGTGCGCGGCGCGGCCACGCTGCGCTATGGCAGCCAGGCAATCGGCGGCGTGGTCAACACGATCAACAACCGCGTGCCCACCACCCTGCCGACCGAGGCGATCTCGGCCGAAGCCAGCACCAGCTACACCACGGTGAACAAGGGCGTCGAAACCGCAGCGCTGGTCGATGGCAAGGCCGGCCAGCTGGCCCTGCATGCCGACGGGTTCTGGCGCACCACCGACAACTATGACACGCCGCTCGGCACCCAGCAGAACTCCTGGTTCAACGGCTGGGGCGGCTCTGTTGGTGGCTCGTATTTCCTGCCTGGCGACAAGAGCCACGTGGGCCTGGCCGTCACGCACTATGACGCGCGCTACGGCATTCCCAGCGACACCACCTATATCGACATGCGCCAGACCAAGGTGATGACGCGCAACAGCTTTGCGCTGGATTCGGGCCTGCTCAAGACGTTTACGCTCGACGGCAGCTATGGCGATTACCAGCATTCGGAAAAGAACCCGGATGGCTCGATCAACACCACCTTCAAGAACAAGGAATGGAACGGCCGCGGCGAACTGCTGCTCAATGCCATGGGCCCGGTGCGCAACACGGCGCTGGGCGTGGAATACCAGCACCGCGATTTCTCGGCCGTGGGCGAAGACAGCAGCTACCTGAACCCGGCCACCAGCCAGAACATCGCCGGCTACCTGTTCACCGAAATCCAGCTCGCCGATCCGCTCCACGTGGAAGCCAGCGGCCGCGTGGAACACGTGCGCATCACCGGCACCCCGGCCGATGATGCCTTCACCGTGCGCAAGTACACGCCGGTAAGCGGCGCGATCGGCGTGCTCTATACGCCGATCAAGGCAGTCAAGTTCGGGCTCAACTTCTCCAGCACCGGGCGCGCCCCGGCGCTGACCGAACTGTTCGCGCGCGGCGCCCATGATGGCCCGCAGACCTATGAAACCGGCGATCCCAACCTCAAGATCGAGCGCGCCAATTCGCTCGAAGGCAGCCTGCGCGTGCGCCAGGGCGGCTTTGCCTTCACCGGTTCGGTCTATTACACCTGGTACAAGAACTATATCTATGGCGAGCTGACCGGCCGCACCTGCGATGATGATGGCGTGTGCACCGCCAGCCCCGACGGCGAACTGCGCGAGCTGTTCTATCGCCAGCAGGGCGCGAAGTTCCGCGGGCTTGAAGCGGAAATGAGCCAGGAGCTGGTCAAGACCGACGAAGGCACGTTCACCGCCAAGGTGCTGGGCGATTACACCCGCGCAACGCTCGACAACGGCTCCAACGTGCCGCGCATCCCGCCCTACCGCATCGGCGGCGGCTTTGCCTGGGCGGGCAAGACGCTCGATGCCGGGATCATGTTCAGCCACTATGGCCGGCAGGACAAGGCGGGCGATTTCGACACGCCCACCGCTGGCTACAACAACCTCAACATGAATGTCGCGTGGCGCCCGTTCAAGAGCCACCCCGGCATCGAACTGGCGATCGTGGGCCAGAACCTGACCGACGATACCCAGCGCCTGGCCACCGCGCTCAACAAGGATCTGGTGGTCATGCCGGGCCGCTCGGTCCGCTTCGTGATCAAGGCCGCCACGTTCTGATGGCCATGGCGTGCGGTTCTCCATGACAGGAACCGCACGCCATCCTTCATTCAGCGACCGTTGCCGCCGATGCGATCGAAACCGCTGGGCGTGGCATCGCTGCCAAAGCGATAGCTGGACGCGGTAATCGCGCCGCGCAGGTCGTTTTCCGAATAGACGCAGATGCCCGGATCATTTCCGGCCGCACCCACCGCAACCATCAGCGGGATGAGGTGATCGGCCTGCGGATGGCAGATGCGCGCGGCCGGCGCCTTTTCCCATTCCAGCAGCGCCGCCGCGCGTTCGGCCGGCGCCAGATCGATCAGGGCATGGCGCAGCCAGGCATCGAAGGCTGCCGATGGCGCCGCCGCCGCGGCGTTGAACTGGCGCAGGTTGTGATAGCTGAACCCCGACCCGATGATCAGCACGCCTTCGTCGCGCAAGGGCGCCAGGGCGCGGCCCAGCGCCAGGTGCGCCGCGACATCATAGTCGGCGCGCAGCGACAGGCTGAGCACGGGAATATCCGCCTCGGGCCAGATCGGCTGCAGCATCGAGAACGTGCCGTGGTCGAAACCGCGCGTCGGATCGGTGCCCATCGCGATGCCGGCTGCCTTGCCCAGTTCCACCACGCGCCGCGCCAGATCGGGCGCACCGGGCGCGGGATAGCGGATGTGATAGGTGTGTTCGGGAAAGCCGTAATAGTCATAGACCATGCCCGGCTGCGCGGCGGTCGACACGGTGAACTGCGGCTCTTCCCAATGGCCTGAAACCACCAGCACCGCGCGCGGACGGGCAGGCAATTGCGCGGGCAAAGCCTTGAGCGAGGCTTCCAGCCAGGCAAAGCCTTCGCGGAACGGGCCATCGAGCCAGGGCCAGGGGCCGCCGCCGTGCGAGAGAAAGAACACCGGCTGTTGCTGCATGCGAAATCCATCCTTTCCCGTCCTATCTATGGATTGTTGTGGCCAATGACAGCGGCCAAAACCCTGCGCATCTTGTTGGCCCAAGTTGAACGCGCCGCTCCCTTGCGGCAGATGGCCGGATGCAGGGCGCAAAACCGCAGCAAAGGGTGGCACCATGGCCAAACCGTAATGTTTTGATCACGCCCCCGGCAGGGCACACGGGCTAGACCGCTTTTCGACGGTGAGCAGCTTGGACCCGCGACGTGACGGTCCCCTGTTCCGGTTCCGCTTGGGCTGCTCGCCGTCACCCTGCCGCATGGCGCAGACCCCGCTTTCCCGATCCCCGGTTTTCCGGTAGCCGTCGATGCGCACAGGGCCCTTGCCCTTTCCGCGGCATACCATCCAGTACGTCGGAAAACCTCTCGTTTCGGAACATCCCAGGCCGTGTCACGCCCCATCTTCTTCGATCCCACCGGCCAGCGCCGTCGCTGGACCCGCCGCCTGGCCTTTGCCGTATTGGCCATTCTGGTTGGCATGTGCGTGGTCTTTGCCACCACCGTGGCCACGGTTACGCCGCGCGAACCGCTGAACTTTGCCCAGGAACACATGGCGCCGCTGCGCCTCAAGGGTCAGGTCAGCCGCCTGTCGCACCGCCTGGCCGCGCTGCTGGGCCGGCCCGCGACCGTGGTGCCCGCGCGCCAGCAGACCGCGCCGATCACCATCGGGTTCTACCAGGCAGAAAGCGATGAAAGCGCTGGCGCGCTGCAACACCACGTCGGCCAGCTCGATTGGGTTGCGCCCACGCTGATGTCGATCGATCACGCCGGCAACCTGACGGTGACCGACGATGCGCCGATGCGCCGGATCATTACCGGGTCGCTGCACCGCCCGCTGGTGGTGCCGGTCTTGCAGAACGTGCGCGAGAACACCGGCTGGGATGGCGCCGGCACTGCCGCCGTGCTGGCCAACCCGGCGCGCCGCCTGGCCCTGGCCACCGCGATCGATGCCGCGCTCGACAAGTCGGGCGATGCGGGCGTGATGATCGACTTCGAAAATCTGCCGCAGACCGCGCTGGCCGGGCTGCACAAGTTCACCGCCGATCTGCATGCCCGCCTGGCGCCCAAGCACCGCGTGGTGGCGATCACCATGCCGGTGGATGACGAGAACTGGCACCCGCGCGCCTTTGCCGATGTCGCCGACAAGATCGTGCTGATGGCCTACGACGAGCACTGGCAGGGCGGCCAGCCCGGGCCAATCGCCTCGAACGGCTGGTTCCTGGGCCACGTGGCCGACATGATCAAGGGCACCGCGCCGGGCAAGGTCGTCGTCGCGCTGGGCAGCTATGGCTATGACTGGCACGAAGGCCATGCCGATGCGCTGACCATCGAAGAAGCCTGGCTGGCCGCGCACGACAGCGGCACCATGCCGGCGTGGGACAAGGCCAGCGGCAACGTCGGCTTTGCCTATACTGACGATGCCGATACGCAAGATGGCACGCCGGCGGTGCGCCACGATGTGTGGATGCTCGATGCCGCCACCAGCTGGAACCAGATGCTGATGCTGCGCCAGTTGGGCCTCGGCTCGGTGGCGTTGTGGCGGCTGGGTTCGGAAGATCCCGGCTTCTGGGACGTGCTCAAGACCTGGCGCAGTGGCAGCAAGACGCTGCCCGATCTTTCGCGCATCACGCAAAGCAGCAACGTCGACGTGGAAGGCAACGGCGAAATCCTGCGCATCGATGCCACGCCCACGCCCGGCACGCGCACCCTCGCCACCGATCACCGCCTCGGCCTGGTCACCGGCGAACGCTATGATTCGCTGCCCACCCCCTATGTCGTGCGCCGCACCGGCGACCGGCCCAAGCTGGTATCGCTCACGTTCGACGATGGCCCCGATCCGACCTGGACGCCGCAGATCCTGGCGATCCTGGAAAAGTATCACGTGCCCGGCACGTTCTTCGTGATCGGCGAAAACGGCGTGGCCAATCGCGGCCTGCTGCAACGCATGGTGGCCGACGGCGATGAGATCGGCAACCACAGCTATACCCATCCCAACATGGCCAACAGCACGCCGACCGGGATCAAGCTGGAACTCAATGCCACGCAGCGCCTGATCGAGGCCTATACCGGCCGATCCACCCGCCTGTTCCGCGCGCCCTACTTCGGGGACGCCGAACCGACCACGGCCGACGAACTCGATCCCGCGCTGGTCGCGCAGAACCAGGGCTATACCATTGTCGGCCTGCACGCCGATCCGGGCGACTGGATGCGCCGCCCGGCCGACGAGGTGGTGAAGCTGACGGTCGATGCGGTCAACGCGGGCAATGCCGATCGCTCTGCCAACGTGATCCTGCTGCATGATGGCGGTGGCGATCGTTCGCAGACCGTCGCCGCCCTGCCGCGGATCATCCAGCAGTTGCAGGCGCAGGGCTATCGCTTCGTGCCGGTGTCCACCCTCGCGGGGCTCAAGCGGGACGACGTGATGCCGGCGGTCAAGGGCTGGGATCTCATGGCCGTGCGGCTCGATATCGGCATCTTTGCCGTGCTGGCTGCGGCGCTTGCCACGCTCAACTGGACGTTCTTCTTTGCCATTGCGCTGGGCACGCTGCGCGCTGTCGGGCTGACCGGCCTGGCGCTGTTCCCGCAGCGCAAGCTGGACCTGCCCTGGCTCAATCGCACCAAGGACGGCGGGGAAGATTCCACGCCCTATCAGCCGCGCGTGACCGTGATCATCCCGGCCTATAACGAAGAGCGCGTGATCGAGGCCTCGGTACACCGCATCCTGGCGAGCACTTATCCCGCGATCAACGTGATCGTGGCCGATGACGGATCCAAGGACGCGACCAGCGCAATCGTGGCCAAGGCATTCGGCGATGATCCGCGCGTGCAGCTGATGACGCTGGTCAATGGTGGCAAGGCCAGCGCGCTCAACCGCGCGCTCGCCGCCGCCGATGGCGAAATCATCGTCGCGCTCGATGCCGATACCCAGTTCGAACCCGCCACCATCGGCAAGCTGGTGCGCTGGTTCGAAAAGCCGGAAATCGGCGCGGTGGCGGGCAATGCCAAGGTCGGCAACCGGGTGAACCTCGTCACCCGCTGGCAGGCGGTGGAATATGTCACCGCGCAGAACATCGAACGCCGCGCGCTGACCCGGTTCGATGCGATCATGGTAGTGCCCGGTGCTGTCGGCGCCTGGCGCCGCGAAGCACTCAACGATGTAGGCGGCTATCCCGAAGATACCCTGGCCGAAGACCAGGACCTGACCATCGCCATCCAGCGCCACGGCTGGAAGGTGGCCTATGACGAAGACGCCGTGGCCTGGACCGAAGCGCCCGAAACCCTGCGCGCGCTGGGCAAGCAGCGCTTCCGCTGGGCGTTCGGCACGCTGCAATGCCTGTGGAAGCATCGCGCCGTGGTGGCGCAGCAGCGCCCCTCGGGCCTGGCCTTCGTGGGGATTCCGCAGGCCTGGCTGTTCCAGATCGCCTTTGCCATCGCCTCTCCGCTGATCGACCTAGCGCTCGGCATCTCGATCGTCGGCACGATCGTGCGGGTGATCCAGCACGGCTGGGCCCAGACGCAGACCGACGTGCTCCGCATGGGCGCCTATTGGCTGGGCTTCACCATGATCGACCTCGCCTGCGGCCTGGTGGCGTTCCGGCTCGACGTGCGGGAAAAGCGCCTGCCGCCGTTCCTGCTGCTCAGCCAGCGCTTCGTCTATCGCCAGCTGATGTACGGCGTGGTGATCCGCGCGGTCAGCGCCGCCCTGGCGGGCCTGGGCATCGGCTGGGGCAAGCTGGAGCGTACCGGCCGGGTAAGCGCGCCGGAAGGCAAGAAGACCTCCTGACCCGGCAACCGGCCTCCCGCCCTTCCCGTCGCGGCGCGACGAATGGAAGGGCGGGGCGCCTGCGGGCAGGGCCAACTGCCCCGTTTGGCTCGCTGCTGGCGCGCGGCTTTATCGCGGCAGATGCAGCGTCAGCGACAGGCCCCCGCCGGCCGCCTCGCCCAGTTCCAGCCGCCCGCGATGCAGCCGCGCCACGGCATTGACCATCGACAGGCCCAGACCGCCGCCGGGCAGAGTGCGGGCATTGTCGAGCCGCACGAACCGCTCGATCACGCGGGGGCGATCCTCCGGGGCAATGCCCGGCCCATTGTCGGCCACTTCCAGCACGGCCTCCCCCTCTGCCACGCAGGTGCGCAGGGTGATGGCCGTGCCACCATATTTCAGGGCATTGTCGATCGCATTGGCCAGGGCGCGCGAAATCAGCTCGCGGTCGGCCATGATCCAGGCCGGCGCCAGGTCCAGCGTCATGGTCACGCCCGATTGCTCGGCCAGCGGCTCGTAAAGCTCGGCCATGTCGGCCACCACCGTCGCCAGGTCGAGCGAGACGCGCCGATCCTGCGCCGTGCCGCCTTCCAGACGGCTGATTTCCAGCGCGGTTTCCAGCATTGCGCGCAGCCCATCGGCATCGGCGCGCGCGGCCTGCAACGCCTCGATCGCGCCGGGTTCGTCAACGCGGGCCAGCGCCGTGTCGATCGCGGCCGAAAGCCGCGTGACGGGAGAGCGCAGATCGTGCGCCAGCGCGCCCGACACCGCGCCGAGTTCCGCCACCAGGCTGGCGATCCGTTCGGCCATCTGGTTCATCTGCAAGCGCAGGTGGTCAAAGCCATCGCCGCTTTGTCCCTCGGCCAGGCGCATGCCGAAATTGCCGGCGGCCAGTTCCTCGGCTGCCTGGGCGATTTCATGCGTGCGGCTGCTGATCGCCACGCCCAGCACCACCGCGCTCAACAGCGCCAGCGCCACGGCCACGGCAATGGTCAGCCCGATCGCGGCGGCAAAGGCCAGGTTGAAGCGCCGCTCACTGGCGCCCATCAATCCCACGGTCAGCTTGGCCCCATCGGGCAGGGTCGTGGCCAGAACCAGAGCTTCCTGATCCGTGGCGCTATCGCCGCGCCGCACCAGCACCGATTGCGGGCGCGGGCCCGGCGCAATAGCCGGGACGAAATCGATATTGCTGGTCAACGCCGGCGCGCTGCCGCCGGCCAGCGCCACGAAAACACCGGGATCGGCCACGCTGCCGCGTTGATCGCGGATGAAATCATCCAGCGATTCCCGGCCGCCGCTGTAGAACGCAGCGAGCAGATCGTCGCGCACGTCGATCACTTGGTCTTCGCGATCGGCGCGTACGACGTCGAGCATCTGGGTGCGCAGGAAGAAGATCGCCGCCGCGCTCGACAGCAGCTGCAACACGAAGACCGCCGCCACCAGCCGCAGCATGGTGGGCGACAGGCGCCGCTGGTGCATGGCCCGGCCGAACATCGTCACAGCCCGCCTATGTTCGATCTGGGCATCATCGGCCCGGCCACGCTCAGTCGGCCGCCATGCGATAGCCCGCGCCGCGCACGGTGTGGAACAGCGCCTGTTCCTCGCCATCGTCGATCTTGCGACGCAGGCGGCTGATGTGCACGTCGATCACGTTGGTGCCGGGATCGAAATGATAGTCCCACACCGCTTCCAGCAGCATGGTGCGGGTAACCACCTCGCCCTGGTGCAGCAGCATGTATTCGAGCAGGCGGAACTCGCGCGGTTGCAGCGTGATCTTGCGCGTGCCGCGCTTTACCTGGCGGGTCAGCCGGTCGAGTTCCAGATCGGCGCAGCGCAGCACGGTGTCCTGCGCCTTTTGCCGGCCTGTGCCGCGCCGGGTCAGCGCCTGGACCCGCGCCAGCAGTTCGGCAAACGAGAACGGCTTGCCCAGGTAATCGTCTGCCCCGGCGGTCAGGCCCGCCACGCGATCATCGGTGCTGCCCAGCGCCGACAGCACGATCACCGGTGTTTCCACCTCGGCCGCGCGCAGGGCCTTGAGCACGGCGAGGCCATCCATGCCCGGCAGCATGCGATCGAGCACGACCACGTCGAACTGGCTGTCGGTGGCCAGGAACAGCCCGTCCCGGCCGTTTTCAGCGCGGTCCACGGTATAGCCTTCTTCGGCAAAACCGCGCGCGATATAGTCCCCGATCTGGGGATCGTCTTCAACCAGGAGGATGCGTCCGGCCACAAGCCACTTCCATGACAACGAGTTAATCTTGCCCCCACTGCCCGGACAGGGCGTGGGGGCCATGCCATGACCATCATGGCTATTGGCTTTCCCGGTCGCAAGCTGTTTGCCCTAGCCGCCGCCCTGCCCTTGCTGGGAGGCGCGACCATGGCCGCGACCGGGTATTTCGCCGGCTATTTCGATACCCAGGCCATGCACTACCGCCCCGCGCTTGGCCAGCCACGCCAGGATCTGGTGGCGATCTACTTTTCCGGCGACATGGGCCTGCGGCTTGGCGCCGGCTGCCGCACCGTGGCGGCGCTGCGTCGCCAGGGCCTGGCGGTGATGGCAGTGGATTCGCCGGCGCTGTTCCGCCTGACGCGCGATCGCGCCTTTGTCGATGCGCTGGTGGCCGATACCATTCGCGCCGCGCTGGCCCGCAGCCATGCCGCCAAGGTCGCGCTGATCGGCGCGGCGTTTGGCGCGGGCATTCTCGATACCGGGCTGGGCGCCGTGCCGGCCGATCTGCGCAGCCGCATCGCCTCGGTCGTGCTGGTGCAGCCAGGAACGGCGGTCTATTTCCAGGCCAATCCGGGCGGCCTGATCCACCCCGGCGCGCCGGACAGCGACCCGTACCGCACCGTGCGCCTGCTCAACGGGTTGCCGGTGACCTGCATTGCCAAAAGCAGCCAGAACCAGGGCCTGTGCGCGGCCGGCCAGCTTGCCGGGGCCAGCCATGTCGAGCTCGATGCGCTGCGCCCGCGCGGCCCGGCGTACAAGGTCGATATCGCCAGTATCGCCGCCAATGCCGCGCTGTTTCCACCCGGGCCGATGCACTAAATCAGATCAGGCTCTCAATGAGATCAGGGCAGGGACGGACCGACCGGAAGATGGCCCGGCATGGGCTGCATCGTGCCCGGCACCGCGCCGCCCGGGCCCATCGTCGCCGGCGCGCCGCCGATGGCGCCGCTATAGCCATAGCCCTGCTGCATGAACGGCCCCATCGCGCCGCGGGTGGCACCCAGCGTCGGCCCGACCTGGCCAGGTTGGTCCGGGCCGGGATCGGGCGATTGCGCGGCCAGCCGCTCGCGATCGGTGGTCGCGGCCGGCGGCAGCACCGGATCGGGATCGCTGGTGTCGTGGCCAGCGCTGCCGGTGGCCGGCGGCACGATGATCACCGGCGGCGTGGCCGCGGCCAGCGCATCGGCCTGGCCCTGCCCCGGCACTGCCGTGGCGCTGGCCTTGTTGGCCGATCCGGCTGATACGCGGCTGGCAGATCCTGCCGCGGCCGCCGGTGCCGACGATGCCGCTGCCACCAGGGCGGGCGCACCCGCCGCCTGGCCGGCAACGGCGGCCTGGTCTGCCGCCTGATTCTGAAATGGGGAGCCGAAGATCGCCATCGCGGCAACGCTCGCTGCCACGGCACCGATGCCGGTGCCGCCCAGCATCAACAGCGCGCCGCGCCAGGCTGTGAGACGCGCCGCGATCGGGCGCTTTCCGCCCTGGTCGGTGCCGCCAACCACGCGCAGCGGAACCACCTGCGCGCCGGCGCGCATGGGGGCAATCGCCACGCTGGCTGCGCTGTCATACCCCGGCATCGCCAGTTGCGGGCGCAAGGGCACGTCCCGCAGGATGCGTGCGGTCAGCCCAGGGGGCAGCGCCGGCGCTTCGTGCAGGCCGAGAATTTGGTCGAGCGCCGCGTCGGCAGGCGACGCATCGGCATGGCGCAAGGGGGCCGCTGACAAGCCTGCCGCCTGATCCCGGCCCGGATCGGCGATGCGAGGCTGCTGGTCGGTCACGCGCGGGGGCCTGCGCCCGTAGCAAAAGCGTGGCCGGCCGGTGAATTGGCAAAGTCGGCCGCGCCGGCAAAGGCCACATCGCGGCAGGTAATGTCACGCGCTTCAAGCAGTTCACGCATCTGCCGCCTCGCCCTGAACAACAGCGACTCCATCGCCTTGATATTAAGATCAAGCACCTGTGCCGCAAGTGCATTGGAGAAGTTCTCGTAATAGCACAAGACCAAGGCAGCCCGATAGCGTTCAGGCAGATCGGCAAGCGCCGCCGCCACCTGGGCACAGGCCTGGCGCTGTTCGATCAGGCGATCGGCCAGCGGCGCCTGGTCGGCGCAATCGGGCACCTCGTCGGTCACCACCACGCGAAAGCGCCGCTTGCGATCGAAACACAGGTTCATCGCCACGCGATGCAGCCATCCGACCAGGCCAGCGCCGGTCGGCTGCCAGCGCGGCGCGTTCTGCCACATGCGGGCAAAGCAATCCTGCACCACGTCCTCGGCATCGTGGCCATCGCCCAGCATGCGGGCGGCCACGCGATAGAGCGCGGCGGCATGGCGTTCGACCAACACGGCAAAGGATGCCTGGCAACCCTCGCCCACGCGTCGCATCAGCGCCACGTCGTCGCGCAGGGCCAGGCCCCGCCCATCGCGGGGCGGCTCCGGCTCGGCAACAGGCAGCGCTCGGGGCGAAAGCGCCCCGGCAGTGCCATGTCGATGATCGATGACTGATCCAGCCGGATGAAGACCGCCAGGATCTTCGACCGGGGAAAGGGGCTCGCCCTGCAAGTCACCGCAAAAGGTCATGCGGTCCACCCGTCGCGCACGATGGTTGCTCCGTCCATTCCCTTGTCCCACAGCCCTGCTGGCGGGTTTTGTCTGAACGGCAAATTTACAGTCACGGAAATTGTCTGAACATTTCTTCATCTTCGCTTGCGACGGATAGTGGTTACGGCGCATTTCAGGCACTGGTAAAGCCGGCCTGCCCCGGATATGAAGCCCGCCATGTTGCCACCGGCCCGCCCCTGCTGGCCCTTTTGCCCAACGAGACGAGAGCCCATGCAGCGCCTCCCCAAGATTCGTTTTCTTTCGACCGTCGCCACCATGGCGATTCCGGCCGCCCTGGTGGCCGTTGCCACCCCGGCGCTTGCCGATACCACGGTGGGCACCAGCACGCTGACTGCCCTCAACACCTCGTCGGCCGGCAATATCACCGTCAACGGCAGCGGCGCGATCAAGCTGCCCAGCGGCGTTCCGATCACGATCGATTCGTCGAACACGGTCAATGTCAATTCCGGTGGCTCGCTGACCGTCGCCGGTGTCAGCAACAGCGCCGGCATCGTCGCCAACGCCGGGGTGACCACCACGATCACCAACGACGGCACGATCACCGTCAGCGAAGATTATACGCCGCCGGTCCTGGGCAACAGCTCGGTCGTCAATGGCTCGGTCTCGCAGCTGACCAACCGCTATGGCATCCACATCCTGTCGGGCAACGCCACCACGGCGACGATCTCGAACACCGGCACGATCGGCGTGGAAGGCAACAATTCGGGCGGCATCGTCGTCAGTTCACCGCTCACCGGTTCGATCACCAACACCGGCACGATCAGCGTCAAGGGTGACAACTCGGTTGGCGTGAGCACCGGCAATGTCACCGGCAACCTTGCCATCGGCGGCACCGTGGCGGTGATCGGCACGGGCGCGCAGGCGGTTGTCGTCAACGGCGACATCAACGGCGCGTTCAAGATCGACGGCGCCATGACCCAGGCGGTCAGCTATACCGCCGACGATGGCACCACGCAGACGCTGTCGCCCACCGCGCTGAGCAGCGGCAAGGCCGCCGTGCAGGTTTCGGGCAACGTCACCGGCGGCGTGATCGTGACTGTGGCGTCGAGCACCAACAATGTCACCGAAACCACCGGTTCGATCCAGTCCTACGGCACCAGCCCCGCGCTGCTGATCGGTGGCGCCGGCAACACCACGATCGGCTCGGTCGTGGCGACTTCGGGCACCTATTCGGTTGCGGTTGACGGCAGCGTCAGCGCCACCGCCTATTACAGCGGCCTCAACGCCTATGGCGTCGTCGTTGGCGGCCAAGGCGGCACCGTCAGCCTGCCCAACGGCATCGGCGTGCACGGCACCGTCACGGCCACCACGGTCAACGGTGATGCCACCGCGATCCTGCTCAACCAGGGTGTTACGGCCACGTCGCTGTACAACGAAGGCACGATCAAGGCGACGGCGAGCGGGGTTGCCTCGGGCAATCTCTATGGCATCCGCGATCTGTCGGGCACGCTCAACACCGTCAACAACACCGGCTTCATCACCATCAGCGGTGCATCGACCGGCAAGACCGCGGCGATCGATCTGTCGGCCAACACCAGCGGCGTGACGATCAAGCAGTACCTCAATGCCACCGGCGTCACCAGCCAGGCATCGGACAAGGCCGCGTCGGGCTACAACGTGGCGACCGCGCCGGTCTACACCGCGATCACCGGTGACATCTACACCGGCAGCGGCAACGATACGGTGGACATCGAATCCGGCAAGGTAACCGGCAACGCCTATCTCGGCACCGGCAATAACACCGTGATCATGGCCGACGATTCCAAGTGGATCGGCAACATCGATTTCGGCACCTCTGGCACCGCCTCGATGACGATGAGCGCCAATGCGCGCTTCACCGGGCAGATGGCGCTCAACGACCAGGTCGGCACGCTGACCATCGGCGGTTCGGCGATCTGGGCCGGCACCATCACCGGTGGTTCGCAGCTCAACGTGACGGTCAATGGCGGCTCGTTCGGCGCCAACGCCGTCGGCACCACCACGATCAACAACCTGACGGTCGGTTCGGGCGGCGCGCTCGGCGTCTATGTGGACTCCACCGGCACGGCTTCCAAGCTGGTGGCCAACACCGCAACCTTCGCCTCGGGTGCCAAGATCAACGTCTCGGTGTCCTCGTTCCTGAGCGCGACCACGCCGCAGACCATCGTCTCGGCCGGCACGCTGACCGGCGGCAGCAATGTCACCACCAGCTCGCTGTCGCTGCCCGTGCTCTATACCGGTTCGATCTCGCAGAGCGGCAACGACCTCGTCCTGTCGCTGTCGCGCAAGACGGCCGCGCAGCTTGGCCTGACCACGCCCCAGGCAGCCGCCTATGACGCGATCATCGGCAATGCGGCCAACTACACCAACCTGCAGTCCAGCCTGCTCCAGGTCACCGATACGCCGACGCTGCAGAGCCAGTTCAACCAGCTGCTGCCCGATTATGCCGGCGGGGCGTTCGATTTCGTCACGCGTGGCTCGCGCCAGGCGGCGCTGCACGTGGCCGACGATTCGTCGCTGTTCACGATCAGCAACACCGGCATGTGGCTCGAACCACTCTATTTCCGCGCCAGCAAGCACGACGATGATTCGGTCGGCTACAGCCTGAGCGGCGGCGGCGTGTCCTTCGGGCTCGAACGCGCCACCGCGCTGGGCAACATCGGTGCCTACTTCGACTGGACCAGCGGCACGGTGAACAACCACAACCAGCAGTCGCTGGGCGTGAACAACATCGAAATCAACGCGTTCTGGCGCAAGGCGTTCGGCAAGCTCTACACCTTTGCCCGCGTCGGCTACGGCCGCTCGTCGTTCAAGCTTGACCGCACCTTCACCGGCGCGGTCGACTCTGCGACGATCACCTATGCGGCGCACGGCGGCTGGAAGGGCCACTCGCTGTCGGCCACGGGCGGGTTCAGCTATGACATCGATCTGAGCGACACGTTCAAGATCAAGCCCAAGGCGAACATCGAATACTTCCGCCTCAAGGAAAACGGCTACCAGGAAACTGGCACCGACGCGATGATCCTGCTGGTGCGTGACCGCAGCAGCACGGCCGTCAATGCCACCACCACGCTGGGCTTTGCGTGGAGCAGCGGCCCGAGCAGCTACGAAGGCCGCCCGTTCACCGTGGAAGCCGACGTGGGCCGCCGCAGCCACCTGTCGGGCGACCTGGGCGCCACCACCGCGATCTTCGGTTCGGGCCAGCAGTTCACGCTCACCCCGGAAAACGTGCAGTCGGCCTGGATCGGCTCGATCGGCATTCTCCAGGGCGGTCTCGACTATACCTGGAAGATTTCGGCCGGCGCGGAAAAGCCGCAGAACGGCGGCATCGCCGCCAACGTGCGCGCTTCGCTCAGCATAGCGCTCTGATCGCGGCGCCTTGGGCGCCACATCCATGGAGCCATATCCATGGAACAGGGGCGGCAACCACGCGGTTGCCGCCCCTTTCTTGTTTGCACAGGTTGGCCCCGCCATCGCGCGCGCGCCGCGGTGCGTTGGCCAGGGGTCACCTGCCCGCAAAAGGAAACATCATGGAAGATCCCCGCAACCTGCCGCCCGAGCAGCGCGCACGCCGCTTTGGCCGCGCAGGCCTGACCGTTGCGATCATCATCGCAGCCATCATTGTGGTGATCTTCGTGGGCCGCAACCTGTGGCACGCCCGCGTGCTGCACCAGGAACAGCGCACCGGCGTCGCCAACGACGCCTGATGGCGCGCTGGCTCAGTCTGGCGTTGAAGGTGTCGCCACGGCGCCGTGATCGCGGCCGAAATCGGGGCGGGCATCGTCCTGGCCCATCGCGATGATCGAGCGGCGGATCGCCCGGGTGCGGGTGAAATGGTCGAACAGCGCTGCGCCATCGCCCTTGCGGATCGCCTTCTGCAGCTCGGTCAGGTCTTCGGTAAAGACCTGCAGCATGGTCAGCACAGCATCGCGGTTGTGCAGGAACACGTCGCGCCACATCGTCGGGTCAGAGGCGGCGATGCGGGTGAAATCGCGAAAGCCGCCTGCCGAATACTTGATTACCTCGCTCTGCGTCACCTCTTCCAGGTCAGACGCGGTGCCCACGATCGTGTAGGCGATGAGGTGGGGCAGGTGGCTGGTCACCGCCAGCACCAGATCGTGGTGGGCCGCGTCCATCATTTCGACGCGCGCCCCCAGGCCTTCCCAGAACGCGGCGACGCGCGCCACGGCCGTGGCATCGGTGCCATCGGGCGGGGTGAGGATGCACCAGCGCCCGGCGAACAGCGTGGCAAAGCCGGCGTCGGGCCCGCTCTGCTCGGTGCCGGCAACGGGGTGGGCGGGCACGATCGTGGCATGGGGCAGCGCATCGCCCAAGGCCTTGAGCACGCTGGCCTTGCTCGACCCCACATCGCTGACCACGCAGCCGGCGGGCAGATACGGCGCCACGGCGGCAGCAGCAGCGGCCATGGCACCCACCGGCACGCAGAAGACCACGAGGTCTGCGTCGGCCACCGCCTGCGCCGGCGTGGCGGCGATGGTGTCGGCCAGGCCGATCTGCGCCGCGCGCGCCCGCACCGCCGCATCGGCGTCATAGCCGGTAACGATCACCCCGGCCATGCGCGCGCGCGCCGCCAGCGCCACCGATCCGCCCAGCAGGCCCAGACCGATGACCGCGATGCGCGTGAAGGGGGCAGCGCTCACCGGGCCGTGCCTGGCGCAGCGTCTGCCATGGTGCGCAGCGCGCCGGCGATGGCATCCATCTGCGCGGGCGTGCCGATGGTGATGCGCAGGCACTGCGGCAGCCCCTGCCCGGGTAGCCAGCGGGTGATATACCCCGCATCCATCAGGCCCACATACGCCGCCTCTGCCGTGAGCGCGCCGGTAAACTCGATCAGCACGAAGTTGGCCTGGCTCGGCAGCGCGCGCAGCCCGTGGTTGCCCAGCGCCTCTAACGCGGCGACAAAGCGCGCGCGTTCGGCCCGGTTGTGCGCGGCCGATGCCTGGACGAACGCCTGGTCGTGCACCGCCGCCAGCCCCATCGCCTGCCCGGTGAGCGAGACATTGAACGGCCCGCGAATGCGGTTGAGCATGTCGATCACGTCGACCGGCCCGGTGGCCCAGCCGATCCGCTCTCCGGCCAGGCCATAGATCTTGGAGAACGTGCGCGTGACCAGCACATTGGCGGCCGTACGCGCCAGATCGAGCGCACCATCGTCATCGTCTGCCGCGACATATTCGGCATAGGCCTGGTCCACCACCAGCAAGACATCGGGGCGCAGGCCGGCATGCAGCCGCGCCAGTTCGGCACGGCCGATATAGCTGCCGGTGGGATTGTTGGGATTGGCCAGGAACACCACACGGGTCCGCTCGGTCACCGCGGCCAGCAGCGCATCGACATCGGTGCCGAAATCGGCGTCGGGCGCTTCAACCGGGGTGGCGCCACAGCGCCGCGCCGCGATCGGATAGA
This sequence comes from Novosphingobium sp. SG754, assembly GCF_013149315.1. Taxonomy (NCBI): domain Bacteria; kingdom Pseudomonadati; phylum Pseudomonadota; class Alphaproteobacteria; order Sphingomonadales; family Sphingomonadaceae; genus Novosphingobium; species Novosphingobium sp. SG754. Next base: position 206,707 of record NZ_JABGCC010000005.1, read on the forward strand.
CCGAAAAGCCATAGCGCACGAACAGCACTTCATCGCCGACGCCAGCATAGGCCTGGGCCGCGATGTGCAGCAGTTCATCCGAACCCGTGCCCATCACGACGCGCGCGGGATCGAGCCCGTGCAGCGCGGCCAGCGCGCCGCGCAGATCCTTGCTGTCAGGATCGGGATAGAGCGCGGCATTGGCCACCTGTGCGCGCGCAGCCATGGCCGCCGCGCTGGTGCCCAGCGGGTTTTCATTGGCCGACAGCTTGATCAACGGCTGCCCGTCGAGCCCGGCCGATTTGCCCGGCACATAGGCATGGATCGCCTTGATCCAGTCCTTGGGCTGCGGCCGCGAACGGTCGAGGCTGGCGGTCTGGGCGGATGCGGGCGTGGTCTGGTCGGTCATGATGGCATGGGCTTTACGCCATGAACCGCGCAATTCAAGCGTTACGCAGCATCCGTCCAAGCGAGCCCGGCGCCGTTCCAGTCGGTCGCCATGGCAAAGGCGGGCATCGTCACCTTGGCATTGGGGCCACGGTTGATCTGCAACGGCCCGTTGGGGCCGGCGCCCAGGGTCAGCCCGGCAGCGGAAAGCTGATAGGGCGAGACGCGATAGCGCGTGCACAGGCCGCCATTGCCATCGCTGACCAGTTCCTGTTCGAACTCAAGCCCCTGCTGATGGCCCTGGCTGCGCCGCACGCGCGACACCACCAGTTGCCCATCGCCCAGGTCGAGCACGAAAGGCGTGTCGAGCGGCACTTCGAGCAGCCCCTCGATCAGCGCGCCCGATTTCGAGAGGTTGCGCAGCACCACGGGGTAATAGTGATCCTCGTGCACCACGCCCACGCGGCGGAACATCGCCTGCCGCTGATGCCGCTGGCGCGCCGGGCCGGATGGCTCGATGGTCCAATCGCCACCGGAAAGGCCGGCAACGAACGTGTCGTTGTCGAGCGGCTGGCTATAGATGAAGCCCTGGACATGGCTGACGCACAGCGCTTTCATCAGGTCGAACTGGTCAAAGCTTTCCACGCCTTCAGCCGTGGTTTCCATATCCAGCGCCTGGGCCAGCGCGACGATGGCGGTGATGATCGCACGGTTGCGGTTGCCCGGCTGGGTCGCGCCGCGCACGAACGACTGGTCGATCTTGATCTTGTCGAACGGCGCGCTTTTGAGATAGCCGAGACTGGAATAGCCGGTACCGAAATCATCGAGCGCCAGGCGCACGCCCAGGCCCTTGAGCGCGTTGAACCGCGCATCGGTCTGGCCGCCTTCTTCCAGAAACACGCCTTCGGTGATTTCCAGTTCCAGCCGCGCGGGATCGAGCCCGGATTGCGCCAGGGCCGAGGTGACCAGCGCAGGAAATGCCTCGTCGGCAAACTGCACGGGCGAGACATTGACCGCCACGCGCAGTGGGACTTCCCAGCCAGCCGCATCGGCGCAGGCCTTGCGCAACACCCATTCGCCGATCGTGCGGATGAGATTGGATTCCTCGGCAATGGGGATGAACCGCGCCGGCGATACCTGGCCATGTTCGGGATGGTTCCAGCGCAGCAGCGCCTCCACCCCGATCACCTGGTTGCTCTGCGCCTTGACGATGGGTTGGTAGTGCAGGGCAAACTGGCCCTGCGCCAGGGCATCGTGGAGGTCCTCCTCCAAGGCCTTGCGATCCTCCGCCGCCTTGAGCAGGTCGCTGGAAAAGAAGCGGAAGCGCCCGCGCCCGCTGCCCTTGGCGGCATAGAGCGCAAGATCGGCGCTGCGCACTAGGTCGTCGGCCGCCGCGCCATCGAACGGGGCAATCGCCACGCCGATCGACGCGCCGATCAGGCAGCGGCTGCCATCGATCAGATAGGGCTGGGAAATATCCTCGATCAGGGCTTCGGCCAGTTCGCCCAGATGGCCGCGATCCTCCACCTCGGGCAGGATGATCTGGAATTCATCGCCGCCCAGCCGGCACACGCGGCTGGCATCGCCCACCAGGCGCACCAGGCGATCGGCCACCTGCTTGAGCAGGGCATCACCGGCAGCGTGGCCCAGCGTGTCGTTGACCTGCTTGAAGCGATCGAGATCGATCAGCATCGTGGTGCAACCACGCCGGGTGGAGGCCAGCGCGGCAAGCTTGCGCGCCAGCGTCTGGTTCATGTGGCGGCGATTGGCGAGGCCGGTCAGCGGATCGTGCAGCGCCATGTGCGAGCTTTCCTCGGCATGGCGGCGTTGGTCGCTGATATCGGCGCAATGGCCGTGGAAGCCGGCAAACTGGCCACGATGGTGCACGGCTTCACCCGACAACGACCACCAGCGCGGCTGGCTGGCCGGCCCGGTGCGCACGGTCAGCCGTTCAAAGCGGGTGCGCCGCGCCAGCACGAAGCGCAGCGAGCGCTCGCTGCCATTGTCGCCCTGGGTTTCATCGTGGTGAAACAGATCGAGCAGGGTGCGGCCCAGCGGATCACCATCGCCCGCAAGCAGCGCGCGCGCGGCAGGGGATAGATAGGTCAGCCGGCCATCGGCATCGCTCGACCAGAACGCCCCCAGCCCAAGCGCTTCATAGGCGCGGCACAGCGCGGTGGCATGATCGGGCGCGAGGCCAGTGGCCTTGGCGGCATCCCTGGCCGTGGGCGCAGCGGCAGGCGCGCCCGCAACACCATCGGACCGTTCATTGCCACTGTTGCCTGGCCTGCCCCAGGCCATGCGCCGGATCACCATCAGAATCTCCGCCCAAGGGACGCTTTCGCTCAGGTGTTCTACGATGGGACGATTGCGTGATCGTTAACTTTGCAAAGCCGCCCGGGGGCTGCCGAGCGAACAAAAAAGAAGGCCGGAAGCGCGTGCGCTTCCGGCCCAGGTCGTTCGCAGGAGGAACATGGTTTGGCGGAGGAGGGGGAGAGAGGGAGAGGATCAGGCCCCCCACCCCGCCAAGCTGGTGAAAACTTACATGTTGTAGGCGCGTTCGCCGTGTTCGGAGATGTCGAGGCCTTCGCGCTCGGCTTCTTCGGTCGGACGCAGGCCGATCGTCTTGTCGAGAGCGATGAACAGGACCGCCGAGACGCCGCCCGAGAGCACCAGGGTGACGCACACGGCCTTCACCTGGGTGATGATCTGGGCAACCATGTCATAGGTGCCGGCCTTGGCGGGGAACACGGTGTAGTCGATCCAGCCCTGGCCACCCAGCGAAGGGTCGGCCACGATGGCGGTGCCGATGGCGCCGACGATCCCGCCGACACAGTGCACGCCGAACACGTCGAGCGTGTCGTCATACTTGAGGGCGTTCTTGACGGTGGTGACGAAGAAGAAGCAGATCGGCGAGACGACGAGGCCGAGGACGATGGCGCCCATCGGCGCGGCATAGCCGGCCGCCGGGGTGATCGCGACGAGGCCGGCGACGGCACCCGAGGCAGCGCCCAGCATCGAGGGCTTGCCATGCTTGATCTGTTCGACAACCGACCAGGAGACGGCGGCGGCGGCAGTGGCGACGAAGGTGTTGATGAAGGCGAGCGCGGTGGCCGCGTTCGATTCCAGGCCCGAACCGGCGTTGAAGCCGAACCAGCCCACCCACAGCAGCGAGGCGCCGATCATGGTCATGGTCAGCGAGTGCGGCGGGGTGGCTTCCTTGCCAAAGCCCAGGCGCTTGCCGATCACGAGGCAGCCGACGAGGCCAGCGATACCGGCGTTGATGTGCACCACGGTGCCGCCGGCAAAGTCCAGGCCGCCCCAGCCATAGATCAGGCCGGCGTCGGAGGTGTTGGACGACAGGAAGTCAGGACCGGCGAAGTACCACACCATGTGGGCCATCGGGAAATAGACCAGGGTGAGCCACAGCACGGTGAAGATCATCAGCGGGGTGAACTTCACGCGCTCGGCAAAGGCGCCCACGATCAGCGCCGGCGTGATGCAGGCGAAGGTCATCTGGAAGATGACATAGACATATTCGGGCAGGTAGACGTTGTTGGAGAACGTCGCTGCATAAGTCGAGGTGGAAACCCCCGCCAGGAACATCTTGGAGAAGCCGCCGACATAGGGCGAGCCGCCGGTGAAGGCCATCGAATAGCCCCAGCAGACCCAGCACAGCGCCGCGACCGACACGATCATCAGCACCTGCATCAGCACCGAAAGCATGTTCTTGGTGCGCACCAGGCCGCCGTAGAACAGCGCCAGGGCGGGGATGCTCATCATCAGCACCAGAGCGGCCGAGACCAGCATCCAGGCGACGTCACCCTTGTTGACCATGGTGGCCATCTGGTCGGCCGTGGGGGCCTTGATCGGCCCGGTTTGCGCAAAGGCGGCAGAGGCCATGCCGAGGCTGAGCCCGGCTGCCGTCATGCCACTGATCATCTTGCGGATCATATGGTTTCCCCTCTGTTCGGAAGTCACAGCGCCATATCGCCGCTTTCGCCGGTGCGAATGCGCACCGCCGAAGCGAGATCGAGCACGAAGATCTTGCCGTCGCCGATCGCCTCGGTGCTGGCGGTTTGCTGGATGGTCTCGACAATCTGCGCCGCGAGGTCGTCGCTGGCAGCGATTTCGAGCTTCACCTTGGGCAGCATGTTCGTGGAGTATTCGGCGCCGCGGTAGATCTCGGTCTGGCCCTTCTGTCGGCCAAAACCCTTCACTTCCGACACCGTCATCCCAGCAACGCCCAGACCCGACAGCGCTTCACGCACTTCGTCGAGCTTGAACGGCTTGATGATGGCGATGATGAATTTCATTCATGCCCCCTTTCACGGCCTCAACCAGCCGGTGCGGAACCGGCATGAATTGTTAAAGCAAGGGGCGTGCCAAATCCGTTTTCTTACGAAATCAGCGATTCACGGAAACCATATCCATTGTCGAGCGTTTCGCCGCCGCTCGATTCTTGTGCAGTACACAGAATCTGCCTAAATTTTAGGCAGGAGCTTTCCCACTCAGCCGCAGCCGTGCCCACACCGGCAGGTGATCCGACGCCTGCTGCGCCAGCGGGCTATGGTGCACGCCGATGCCGTCGACCACCCAATCGTGGCTGGCGACGATACGGTCGAGCTGGCCTAGCGGGCGCCGCGCGGGAAAGCTGCGGCCGGGCGCGAGAACTGAAAGATCGGCGGGAAAGGCCTGGAGCGCGCCGCCGCGCGGCGCCCATTCGTTGAAATCGCCCATCAGCACGCGGGGGCCGCGCCCGGCGGCTGCGCAGGCCACCCGCACTTGCTGGCGGCGGCGCAGGCCCGACAGGTCAAGATGCATGCCGATTACGCGCACGCCCTGCCCGGCCCATTCTAGATCCACCGCCACCGCCCCGCGCGGCTCCAGCGTGGGCAGGGGCACGGCATGGCACCCGGTCACCACCAGGTCACGCCGCACCAGGATGACATTGCCGTGCCAGCCCAGGCTGCCCGCCCGGCGCGCGCGATCGATCACGCCCGGTGCTACCGCGCGCCACGGGCTGCCGTGCGCGAGCAGTGTGGGCGGGATCACCGCCTCGCGCGTGCCAAAGCGATTGTCCGCTTCCTGCAGCGCAATCACGTCGGCGCCCACCTCGTGCAACACCATCAGGATACGCTCGGGATCGCAGCGCCGGTCCGCGCCCACGCCCTTGTGGATATTGTAGCTGGCAAAGACCAGCGAATCGGCCGCCTGCATGGCCGGCACCCGCGCGGTCAGAGGAAATCGCGCAGGGTGGCGACGAAGCGATCGAACTGGTCGTGGTGCAACCAGTGCCCGGCGTTCTCGAATTCGACCACCTCGGCCGAGCGGAAGTGCTCGATCCGCCCGTCACGAATCGGATTGCCGGCCCAGGAATCCGCGCCGTTGAGCAGCAGGGTGGGGCTGGTAATCGCCTCCCACAGCTCGTGCTTGCGGTTCTGGGAAATGTCGTAGGGGTGTTCGATGTGCACGTAGGGATCGAACTTCCAGGTAAACGTGCCGTCTTCGTTGCGGTTGATGCCGTGGATCGTCAGGTGGCGGGCCTGGGCATCATTGATGTAGGGGTTCTGCGCCTTCATGCGGGCGATCGCCGCCTCGATCGTGGGATAGCGGCGCGGCAGGCGCCCGGCGGCCTTGCGCTTTTCTGCGATGTAATCGCGGATGCGGCGGGCAAAGGGCACGGCGCGCATGCGCGCTTCCCAATCGGGGGTAGGGAAAATGCCCTCGATCGCCACCAGCTTGGCCACGTCTTCGGGAAACAGCCCGGCATAGCGCAGCGCCACGGCCGCGCCCATCGAATGGGCCACGATGGTCACCGGCGCCAGGCCCAGTTGGTGGATCAGCTGCGCCACGTCATAGACCATGTCCATCACGCGATAGTTGCCGTCAGAGGCCCATTCGCTGTCGCCATGGCCGCGATGATCGAGCGCGATGACATGCCAATCCTCGCGCAGCGCCTCGGCCGTCCAGTCCCAGCTGCGACAATGGTCGCGCCCGCCATGGATCAGCAGCAGCGGTGGCTTCTCGGCATTGCCCCAATCCACATAGTGGAGGCGCAGGCGTTGCGAGATGAAGGTGTTCGAAGTGGGACCGAGCAGATTCATGGCCCCACCCTGCCCATGCTGCACTGCGCTGGCAAGAGCGGGAACCATGCTGTCACCGACTTGGGGGAAATACCCCAAGGGCATTTGCGCGGACGGCACCCGAGAGATGATGCCGCCCAATCCGCGTACCCGATCACAAACAGCGCTTTAACGTTCCTTGGTGGCGCTGAACGCCAGGTCGGGGTTGCGTTCCTGCTGATAGCTCACGTCCCAGGCCGAGCGCGCCATGAAGACGGGATCGCCATCGCGGTCCTTGGCCAGGTTCGACAGGTTGAAATCGGCAAAGGCCCGCAAGGCCTCGGGCGTGCCCTTGAGCCAGCGCGCGGTATCGAATGGCGAGGGTTCGAGCACGGCCTCGACCTTGTATTCCGCTTCCAGCCGGCTGATCAGCACGTCGAGCTGCAGCTGCCCGACCACGCCCACGATCCACTGTGAGCCGATTTCCGGGTAGAACACCTGGATCACGCCCTCTTCGGAAAGATCGTCGAGCGCCTTGCGCAGCTGCTTGGTCTTGGTCGGGTCTTTCAGCACCACGCGGCGCAGGATTTCGGGCGCGAAGTTGGGCAGCCCGGTAAAGCGCACGTCGTTCTTTTCCGACAGCGTATCGCCCACGCGCAGCGTGCCGTGGTTGGGAATGCCGATGATATCGCCCGCTTCGGCGCTGTCGGCAATCTCGCGGTCCTGGGCAAAGAACAGGATCGGCGAATGCACCGCGATCGGCTTGCCCAGCCCCGAAGGCGTCAGCTTCATGCCGCGCTTGAACGTGCCCGACACCATGCGCATGAACGCGATACGGTCACGGTGCTGCGGGTCCATGTTGGCCTGCACCTTGAAGATGAAGCCGGTCACGTCCTCGCGCGTCGGGTCGATCGTGCCCTGGTCGCTGGCCTGCGGGCGCGGCGGCGGGGCAAAGTGGTCGATCGCGGCGATCAGTTCGGCCACGCCAAAGTTCTTGAGCGCCGATCCGAAATAGACCGGGGTCAAGTCACCATGGCGATAGGCGGCCAGATCAAACTGCGGATAGCCTTCGCGGCCCAGCTCGATCTCTTCGGCAAATTCATCGGGAATGGCCCCAGCGGCCGGATCGCGCTTGCCCAGGAACTCGCGGCTGTCACCTTCGGGACGGGCGATGGTTTCGCTGGCAAAGTCATAGACGCCTTCGAAGATGCCGCCCATGCCCACCGGCCAGCTCATCGGCGCAACATCGAGCGCCAGGGCATCGGCCACTTCGTCAAGCGTTTCGAACACCGGGCGGCCTTCGCGATCCACCTTGTTGACGAACGTGATGATCGGCACCGAGCGCATGCGGCACACTTCGAACAGCTTGCGCGTCTGCGGCTCGATCCCCTTGGCCGCGTCGATCACCATGATCGCCGAATCGACCGCGGTGAGCGTGCGATAGGTATCTTCGGAAAAGTCTTCGTGGCCCGGGGTATCGAGCAGGTTGAAGACGGTGCCGTCCTTCTGGAACGTCATCACCGAAGACGTCACCGAAATGCCGCGCTGCTGCTCGATCTTCATCCAGTCAGACCGCGCGCGGCGGGCCTGCCCGCGCGCCTTCACTTCGCCAGCAAGGTGGATGGCGCCGCCTTGCAGCAGCAGCTTTTCCGTCAGCGTGGTCTTGCCCGCGTCGGGGTGGGAAATGATGGCAAAGGTGCGGCGATTGGACATAGTCCGCGCCGCTTAGCCGCCCCTGACGGTCACGTCCATGCGGAAGCTGCGGCTCTCGCCCGGGGCAAGCAGAACGATACCCGGCTTTTGCGTGATATCGCCGGTAAAGCCTTCGGGATCGGCATGGCCGGCCCAGGGTTCGATGCAGATGTAATGCGCCCCGGGCACCTGCCACAGGCCCAGCATCGCCATGTCGGGAAACGCCACGTCGAGTGCCGGGCCGCCTTCCACGCCATAGGTCAGCGCGCGGCTGGCGAGGTCGGTCCAGATCACGGCGTCGTTCGTGAATAGTTGCTCGCGCAGCGGCAGCATGCGGCCGCGGACCGGGGTGGCATAACGGCGTTCGAGCACCAGCCCGGTCTGCTTGTTGACCCGCGCGATCGGCTCGGGCTCGTCCTTGGTGAAGACCAGGCGGTGGGCATGCTTGTCGGTGCTGCCCGGCAAAGGCCAGGCAAAGGCTGGGTGATAGCCAAAACTGAACGGCAGCGTTTCATTACCCGGATTGCTGACGGTCGCGGTCACCGCCAGGGTCGCCCCTTCCACGGCAAAGGCCATGTCGAGCACGAAGACAAAGGGATAGACCGCCCGCGTCTCGGCCGAATCGCGCAGGCGGAAATGTGCCGTGGCACCGTCATGGGCAACCAGCGCAAAATCAGACCGGCGGGCAAAGCCATGGCGGGGCAGCGTATAGGCCTTGCCATCGTGATGCAGCGTATCGCCGGCCAGCGAGCCGACGATCGGGAACAGCACCGGGGCATGGCCGGTCCAGAACGCCGGATCGGCATCAGTCATCCACTGCTGCCCGGCGCGATCGGTGATCGACCACAGCTCTGCCCCCAGCGGATTGATCGCGGCGGTCAGCGTCTCGGACGCGATCGTGACAAGAGCAGGCTGGGTCATGGCCACAGGGTATGGCCAGAGCGCGCGCTCTTCGCAAGTGCGGTATGATCAGGCGTTGCGCGAGTGCCCTTCGACAAGCTCAGGGCGAACGGACACAGGCAAAACCTGAAAACCCCGTTCGGGCTGAGCCTGTCGAAGCCCCAAAGGCTGCCCTAGCCGCGCAGAACCCCGCCCTGCTTGGCCGCAGCGGCGACGATCTTGTCAGAAATCGCCTTGAGGGCGGCTTCGTCAAAGCTCTTGTCACCGGGTTGCAGCGTCACCTCGATGGCCAGGCTGCGCTGGCCTTCAGGAACGCCCTGGCCGCGGAAATCGTCGAACACGCGGGCAGCGACAATGCTGGCCTTGTCCGCGCCCTTGACCGCACGCAGCACGTCGCCCGCCGGCACCTTGGCATCGACCAGGAACGCAAAGTCGCGCGTCACGGCCTGGAGCGCAGGCGGGGCAAAGTGCGGACGGGCAAAGCCCGGCGCAGCCTTCTTGGCCGGCACGCGATCGAGGAACAACTCGACCACCGCGACCGGCACGTCCAGGCCAAAGGCCTTGGCCGTGGCGGGATGGATCATGCCGAACCGCGCCAGAACCTGCTTGGGGCCAAGGCGCAGCGTGGCCGACTGGCCGGGATGGAACTGGCTGCCCGCCTCGCCCATCACCTGCAGATTGTCGACCGGTGCGCCGGCCTGGGCCAGCAGGGCCAGGGCCTCCGCCTTGGCATCGAACGCGTCGAACGGCTGCGCCTTGCCGCTGGCCCAGCCGCGCGCGGTGCGCTCGCCCGCCAGGACCACGGCCAGGCTGAGGCGTTCATCGCTGCTGCCATCGTCGGCGCGCAGATAGCGGCGGCCGATTTCGAACAAGCGCACGCTGGACGCGCCGCGATCGCAATTGCGCCGTGCCGCCGCCAGCAAGCCGGGCAGCAGCGAGGGGCGCATCGCCTTCAAGTCTTCCGAGATCGGATTGGCCAGCGTCCACACGAATTGCCCATCGGCAAAGTGTTCGGCCTGGGCCGGGGGCAGGAACGACCAGGTCACCGCCTCATGCAGCCCACGCGCGGCCGCGGCGCGGCGCAGGCGGCGTTCAAGCATCTGCACCGGGGTAGCAGTGGGCCGTGCCACGCCATCGGTGCGCGGCAGCGGGGTGGACGGCACGGCGTCGAGGCCATGCACGCGGATCACTTCCTCCACCAGATCGGGCGCGCCGGCGATGTCAGGGCGCCAGGTTGGCACGGTCACGGTCCAATCCGCGTCCACGCCAAAGCCCAATGCGGCCAGGATACGCTTCTGTTCACCCTGGGCCACGGCAACGCCGCCCAACTGGCCAGCCAGCGCCGGATCATAGGCCAGGCTGCGCTGCGCCACCGGCGGCGTGCCCACGCGCACCACTTCGCTGGCTTCGCCGCCGCAGATCTCCAAGATCAGCGCGGTCAAAAGGTCCATCCCGGTATCGAGGAACGCAGGATCGACCCCGCGTTCGAACCGGCCACGGGCATCGCTGGCCAGCGCCAGCGCCTGGCCGGTGCGGGCGATATGCGCGGGATCGAAATAGGCCACTTCGAGCAGCACGTCGGTGGTCGTATCCGAACAGCCGGAATGCTCGCCACCCATAATGCCGCCGATATCGTGCACGCCAGCGTCGTCGGCAATCACGGTCATGAACGGCTGGAGCACATATTCCTTGCCGTTGAGCGCGACGACGGTTTCGCCTTCGCGCGCCAGCCGGGCGGTGACGGCGCCGGTCAGCTTGGCCAGGTCATAGGCATGGGCCGGGCGGCCATAGCCGAGCATGACGTAGTTGGTGATGTCCACCAGTGCCGAGATCGGGCGCTGGCCGGCAGCCTTGAGCCGGTCCTGCAGCCACTGCGGCGAGGCGCCGTTGGTCACGCCCTTGATCACGCGGCCATAGAATGCCGGGCAGCCGGCCGCATCCTCGATGCGGATGTCGACCGGGCACGGGCCAGTGCCGGTCACCGGGGCCACGTCGATGGCGCGGAGCGTGCCGATGCCGGCCGCCGCCAGATCGCGGGCAATGCCATAGACGCCCATGCAATCGGGGCGGTTGGGCGTGATCGCCACGTCGAACACCGGGTCAGACCCGATATAGTCGGCAAACGACTGCCCCAGCGCGGTGTCTTCGGGCAGTTCGATGATGCCGTCGTGTTCCTCGCCCAGGCCCAGTTCGCGGGTGGAACACATCATGCCGTTGGATTCGACACCGCGAATCGCGCTCTTGCGCAGTTCCATGCCATTGGCCGGAACGACCGCACCGGGCAGGCCGAGCACGCCAACCAGGCCCGCGCGCGCATTGGGTGCGCCGCAAACCACCTGGAGCGGCGAGCCGTCACCCAGATCGACGCTGAGCACCTGAAGCTTGTCGGCCTGCGGATGCTTTTCCGCCGTCAGCACGCGGGCGACGCGGAACTGCTTGAGCGCGGCCGAGGCATCGGTCACGCTTTCGATTTCCAGGCCCAGGCTGGTGAGCTTTTCGGCAATCTCGGTGGCGCTCGCTTGCGTGTCGAGCAGCGCCTTGAGCCATGACAGGGAAAACTTCACGGCTTCACTCCCACGCCGCCCGAAAGGGTGGGCACGTCGAGCGCCCCGAATCCATAGTGGCCAAGCCAGCGGGCATCGCCATCGAAGAAGGCGCGCAGGTCATCCAGGCCGTACTTGAGCATGGCCAGGCGATCGACGCCGGTGCCAAAGGCAAAGCCCTGCCATTCATCGGGATCGAGCCCGCCAAATTCGATGACCTTGCGGTTGACCATGCCCGAGCCCAAGACTTCCATCCAGCCGCCGCCCGGCGCATCGCCGCTGCCGCCGACCACGCGCTTGCCGTTCACCAAGGTATAGCCCACGTCCACTTCCACCGAGGGTTCGGTGAACGGGAAATAGCTGGGGCGCAGGCGCAGGACGATGTCGTCGCGCTCGAAGAAGGCCTTGAGGAAGGTTTCCAGCGTCCACTTGAGGTGGCCCAGGTGAATGCCCTTGTCGATCACCAGGCCTTCGATCTGGTGGAACATCGGGGTGTGTGTGGCGTCGCTGTCAGAGCGATAGACGCGGCCTGGCGCGATGATACGCAACGGAGCGCCGTCTTTCAGCATCGCGCGGATCTGCACCGGCGAGGTGTGCGTGCGCAGCAGCATGTCGCGCCCTTCCCCGTCCTTGTCCGGGAAATAGAACGTGTCGTGCATCGCGCGCGCCGGATGCGTTTCAGGCATGTTGAGCGCGGTGAAGTTGTGCCAATCGTCTTCGATTTCCGGGCCGCTAGCCACGGCAAAGCCCATGTCGGCAAAGATTTCGGCCAGTTCGTCCATCACCTGGCTGACCGGGTGGACGCTGCCGCGCAGGCTTTCCGGCGCGGGCAGCGACAGGTCCACCGCCTCGGCCGCCAGGCGCGCATCGAGCGCGGCGCTTTCCAGCGCAGCCTTGCGGGCGGCAAGCGCAGTGGTCACCGCCTCGCGCGCGCCGTGAATCTGCGGGCCCTTGGCCTGGCGCTCTTCCGGGCTCAACTGGCCCATGGTCTTGAGCAGGGCGGAAACCCAGCCCTGCTTGCCGAGCGCGGACACGCGGATCGCCTCCAGCGCATCGAGCGTGGTGGCATCGGCAATGGCGCCGAGCGTTTCGGCCTGCTGTTGGTCTAGCTGTTCCATCGCGCCTGCCGCTAGCGCTTTGCGGGGCAGAAGGGAAGATGGGTTGCGTGTGTTGGGGAGTGGCAACATGCCCTCCCCCAACCCCTCCCGCAAGCGGGAGGGGAGCCTGGTTGCTCTCCCCCTCCCGCCTGCGGGAGGGGGGCGGGGGAGGGCATGTTCGCGGAAACCCCCAAAAGCAAAAGGCGCCCGCTCCTTTCGGAACGAGCGCCTTTAAAAGCTGTATCGCGATCAGGCGATCAGGCGGCCGGAAGGGCAGCCTTGGCCTGGGCGATCACGGCCGCGAACACGCCGCCTTCGTTCATGGCGAGATCCGCCATGGCCTTGCGATCGAGTTCGATGCCGGCAAGCTTGGTGCCGTGGATGAACTGCGAATAGGTCAGGCCTTCAGCGCGGACGGCCGCGTTGATGCGCTGGATCCACAGAGCACGGAACGTGCGCTTCTTGACCTTGCGGTCGCGGTACGCGTACTGACCAGCCTTTTCAACGGCTTGGCGGGCAACGCGGATCGTGTTCTTGCGACGGCCGCGGTAACCCTTGGCCTGGTCGAGAATACGCTTATGCTTGGCACGCGTGGTGGTGCCGCGCTTGATACGGGACATGGATCAGCCTCCTCAGTTCAGCCCGTAGGGCGCCCACTTCTTGATCACCTTCGCGTCAGCGTCGGAGATCACGTCGGTGCCGCGGTTCTGGCGGATGTACTTGGCGTTGTGGCTGATCAGGCGGTGGCGCTTGCCGGCCACGCCGTGCTTCACCTTGCCCGTAGCGGTAAGCTTGAAGCGCTTCTTCACACCGCTCTTGGTCTTGAGCTTGGGCATTTTCGTCTCCTTGTTCGACGCGGTGTACCTGCCGTGGCAGCCCTATGTGGCCAGGCAGGAACGCAGATCCGCGTGGATTGAAGGGGCGGCCCTTAACGAGGGTGGGCCGGTTTGGCAACTTGATTCGGGGCCTGGGGAAACAGGGCCCCTCCACCACCCGCTGCGCGGGCGGTCCCCCTCCCCACGCTGTGGAGAGGATGAGGAAGGTCCTCCCCGCTTGGCGGGGAGGTGGCAGGCCGCAGGCCTGACGGAGGGGCAACAGGTCAGCCGATATCGTCCAGGTTGAACGGCGTGGTCTGATAGACCTCGTTGATCCAGTTGCCGAACAGCTGGTGCCCATGCGTGCGCCAGGTGTTGCGCGGCAGCTGGGCCGGGTCGTTGTGCGGATAATAGTGGCGCGGCACGATCCGTTCGCCATCGCGGCGATATTCGGTATCGAGCGTGAGCGTATCGTATTCCAGGTGGTTGAACATGTGGATGGCGCGATGGGCCGGATCATCGACCAGGCACGGCCCGACCTCTTCACTGTCGAGCAGCACGGCAAGGCCGGCGGGCAGATCTGCGGCGCGAATCTCGCTCCAGCGCGAGACGGGCACGGGCACCACATCAGACATCCCGCGCAGCCAGGGGCTGGCCGGGGCGCGGTTGACGTGATCGAACACGCCATGCGCCTTGGCGCCCAGGGCATGCTTGGGCACGCCGTGGAAATGCGCCAGCGCCGCCATTGCGCCCCAGCAGATCGTCAGCAGGCGGTGGCAGTGGGTCTGGCTCCAGTCAAAGATCTGGCGCAACTCGTCCCAATAGGTCACCTCGCCATAGTCCATGGTTTCGACCGGCGCGCCGGTAACGATCAGGCCATCGAAGCGCTCTGCGCGCACGGCGGAAAACGGCGAATAGAATTCCGCCAGATGCCCGGCCGAGGTGGTCTTGCTGACATGGCCCGACAGGCGCACCAGCTTGAGCTCGATCTGCAGCGGCGTGGCGCCGAGCAGGCGCGCCACCTGGGTTTCGGTGGTGATCTTGTCGGGCATCAGGTTGAGCAGGGCGATGCGCAAGGGGCGGATATCCTGCCGCGCGGCCTCGGTTTCGCCCATCACGATCACGCCTTCGGCTTCCAGCGTGCGGCGGGCGGGGAGGTTGTCGGCGATCCTGATCGGCACGGGCGTAGCTTTCCTTCAAATCCTGCACAGCCAAATCCTGTACAGCGCGAGAGGAGGGAAAGGACGCCTGGGGCTTGCTCCGTTTCGTTGCCGGATCGGCCACATCCTCCCGGTGGGGAGCGCCACCTTGCCCGGAAACCGGCAGGTTGGCGTTGGGGCGTCGCCCCCAACTCTCGATGCTGGCCGCCCATGTAGCGGGCGCCCATGCGCATTGCAAGGCGTGCCCGGAACGCTACGGAACCGGCGGCAAGGATCGCTTTACCCCTTGCTCATGAGAATGAATCGCATTACCTTGCGAATCGTTCTCATGAGCGAAAGCACTCAGCGCCATGTACATCTGCATCTGCAATGCCATCCGCGAGAAAGATCTGCGCCAGGCCGCCCGTTGCCACGCCCGCGGCGATGCCGAAGCGCTCTATGGAACGCTGGGCTGCCAGGCACAGTGCCGACAGTGCCTGGACGATGCCGACGACGTGGTGGCCGACGAGCGCGCCTGCGCGATGGCGTGATAAGGCGGACCGTGGTGCGCGGCGCAACTGCGCATTGCCCCGGCTCCCTCGCTCGCTTACCCTGCCTTCCAGTTCAACGGCATAGGAAGGTTCGGCCATGAAGGGCGATGCCAAGGTCATCGAGTTTTTGAACAAGGCCCTGTTCAACGAACTGACCGCGATCAACCAGTACTGGCTGCACTATCGCCTGCTCTCGCACTGGGGCGTGAAGAAGCTCGCTGATTTCGAACGGCACGAATCGGTCGACGAGATGAAGCACGCCGATCTCCTGGCCGATCGCATCCTATTTCTCGATGGGTTGCCCAATTTCCAGGCGCTGGGCCGTCTGAAAGTGGGCGAGTCGGTGGAGGAAGTGCTCAAGGCCGACCTCGCCCTGGAATACGAGGCCGTGCCCCTGCTGAAAGACGGCATCGCCCATTGCGAAACGGTGCGCGACTATGTCAGCCGCGATCTGCTGCAAAAGATCCTCGAAAGCGAGGAAGAGCATATCGATACCCTGGAAACCCAGCTCGACCTGATCAAGCAGATGGGCATCCACAACTATATCCAGTTGAACAGCCAAGCGGCGGAGGAGTGAGCGCGGCTTGGGGCGGGTGGGAACATGCCCTCCCCCAGCCCCTCCCGCACGCGGGAGGGGAGTAGAGGTGCCCCCTTCAAGTCCCCCTCCCGCGTGCGGGAGGGGTTAGGGGAGGGCTTGTTGCTTACTGCGCGGCCTTCACCACCTCGCCACCCTTCATCACGAAAGCGACGTGTTCCAGCGTGCGCACGTCAGCCAGCGGATCGCCGTCGACGGCGATGAGATCGCCATAACGGCCCGTGGCAATGGCGCCCACGTCAGCCGTGCGATCGAGCGCTTCGGCGGCGCTCTTGGTGGCGGCCTGGATCGCCTCGATCGGGGTCATGCCCCATTCCACCATCTTCGCGAACTGGCGCGCGTTGTAGCCGTTGGGATAGACGCCGCCATCGGTGCCGAACAGCAGCTTGACCCCGGCAGCATGCGCGGCGCGGAAGGTTTCGCGCTGCTTGCGGCCGATCATCTTTTCCTTGGCCAGGCTTTCCGGGAAGACGCCGTTCTTCTCGCCTTCGGCCAGGATATAGTCGTCGTTGTAGATATCCATGTCGAGCCAGGCGCCCTTGGCCTTGGCCAGCTTGAAGCTTTCCTCGTCGGCCAGGCTGGCGTGCTCGATCGTGTCGATCCCGGCGCGCAGCGCGTCGTTGATGCCGGCGGTGCCATGGGCATGGGCCGCTACACGCATGCCGAGCATGTGCGCTTCGTCGGCCACGGCCTTGAGTTCGTCAAAGCTCATCTGCTGGGCGCCGACCGAATCGGTCTTGGAAAAGACGCCGCCGGTGGCGCAGATCTTGATCACTTCCGCGCCATACTTGCGCACCTTGCGCACCAGCGCGCGGAACTCTTCGGGCGTGTTGGCGATCTGCGGCGAAGGCACGGTGATCGAGGGCGGAAATTCGGTGGAATCGCAATGGCCGCCCGTGGCGCCCAGGGCATAGGTCGCCGGCACGATGCGCGGCCCGGGCACATAGCCCAGTTCGATCCCCTGCTTGAGCGCGACATCGTCATAATTGGCCGAGCCGACGTTGCGCACAGTGGTAAAGCCGGCTTCCACCGTCTTGCGGGCATTGGCGACGCCGATCACGGTGGACAGGTTGTCGGTGAACTCCAGTCCGCGATAGCCGCTGAGCGTGGGATCGCCGGTCAGGTGCACGTGCATATCGATCAGGCCGGGCAGCAGCGTGCGCTGTCCCAGATCGACCACTTCGGCCCCGGCGGGCACAGCATCGCCACTCTTGCCAACAGCCGTGATACGGCCATCGGTGATCACCACTTGCGCGCCATCGACCCGCTTGCCGGCCAGCACGTCGATCATGTGCGCGGCGCGCACCACCACGGTCTTGGCCTGCGCGCTGCCGGTTGCCAGCGCCACCAGCGCGGCCGCTCCCAGCGCCACGCTCTTTATCGTTGTCATGCACCATCCTCTTGTTGGGGGATGGCAGGCAAGGTTGCATGGGTAACGATATTGAACAAGTGTCTAATCGGCCGCCATCATTCGGCGTAGATCATCTTGCGGGTCATGCCGCCGTCCACCACGATCTGCTGCCCGGTGACGAAGCCGGCATCCGGGCTGGCGAGCCAGGCAATAGTGGTGGCAATGTCCTGCACCGTGCCAACGCGCCCGGCAGGATGCTGCGCTTCATCGATGGCGCGGTGGTCCGCCGCGTGAGCCCGGTCGGCACGCTGCCACGGGCCGGTTTCGATCCAGCCGGGCAGCACAGCGTTGACCCGCACCTGCGGCCCCAGGCCCACCGCCATGGCGTGGGTGAGCGCGCACAGCCCGCCCTTGGCGGCGGCATAGGCATAAGTATCGGGTTCGGATTGCAAGGCCCGCGTTGACGCGATGTTGACCACGCTGGCGCCGCTGCGCCGTTGCAGCAAGGGCAGGGCCGCACGGCTGCACAGGAACGCGGCGGTGAGCGAAGCATCGATCCAGCGCTGCCAGTCCGCCAGGGCCAGGTCTTCCAGCGGGCCGCAATAGGGATCGGCGATGCCAGCGTTGTTGACCAGGCAATCGATACCATCGCCTGCCCAGGCGGCAATGCGGGCAAAGGCGCGGGCCACGGGCTTTTCCCGGCCCACGTCGCAAGCGATCGTCAAGCCCTGCCCGCGCGGCAGCATGGCCCCCAGCTCCTTGAGCGCCTTGGCATCGCGATCAAGCGCGACCACGCGCCAGCCGAGCGCGGCAAAGTGCAAGGCGGTGCCCCGGCCGATACCGGCACCCGCGCCCGTGATCACGATGGTGGATGCAGCAGTGGTCATGGCAGGCACAACGCGGCCGAAGCCGTTCAGTGCCGGTGGCTGTGCCCTGCGGCAAGCGCTTCGATCGCGTCGTCCAGGCGCGCCGGATCGCCCAAGGCAAGGACGTGGCCTTCCGAGCCGATATGCAGCGGATCGCCGTTCCAATCGGACATCGTGCCGCCGGCCCCTTCGACCACCGGCACCAGCGCGGCCCAGTCGTGCAGCTTGAGGCCAGCCTCGCACACGATGTCGAGCTGGCCAGTGGCGAGCATAGCATAGTTGTAGCAATCGCCACCCATCACCATGCGGCGGTAGTCGGTCTGGCCGGCCAGCGCCATGAAGTGGTCGCCTTCATGCTGGCTGAAATAGTGCGGCCCGGTGGTGGCAATCGTCGCCTCGGCCAGCTCGCGGCAGGGGCGGGTCTTCACCGGCTGGCCGTTGAGCGTGGTTTCGCGGCCCGAGGCGCCCAGCCAGCGTTCGTTGGCGATCGGCTGGTCGATCACGCCCATCACCGGAAAGCCATCGACCAAGAGCGCGATCAGCGTGCCGAACAGCGCGCGCCCGGCGAGGAAGCCGGCCGTGCCATCGATCGGGTCGAGCACCCAGCTGCGGCCCGAAGTGCCCTCGCGCGTGCCGAATTCCTCGCCGATGACGGTGTCATCGGGGCGCTCAGCGGCCAGAATGGTACGCATCGCCTCTTCTGCCGCGCGGTCTGCCAGGGTCACCGGCGTGGCATCCCCCTTGCGTTCGGCGGTCACGCTGCGAAAATAGGGCCGGATCGCGGCGCCGGCAGCGTCGGCCAGGCGGTGGGCCAGGGCAATGTCGTCATCGAGCTTCATGGCCCAGTGCTTTGCCGATCGGGCCGAAGCGGTCAAGAACGTTGCTCCGGCCCGGTGCGGCACGGCGGCAGTACAGGGGCAGGATGCAACATTTGAGGTTTGCGAAAGGCGGACAAGAGCGCAAGCAGGGCATTCAGGGGGCAAAGCAAGCATGAGTCGCCAGATCAGGCCGGCTGTGGACCGGGCGATTGCGCCGGCCGCGGGATTCACCCGCCAGGGGCAGCCACTGTCTTACAACCGCGCGCCAGCGCCCGACCTGGCGCCGTGGATCGGCCGGTTCTATGTCACCGTGGTCGATGCCCCGGCGGGCCATGCCCTGCAATGCGGGCTACTGGCCGATACCGCCTGCATCCGCGTGCAACTGCGCGGGGAATGGACGGCGCAGACCCGCGATGGCTTGCGCGCGCTGGGCCGGGCGGCGCTGGTGTTTGGCCCCAATACCCAGCGCATGGCCGTGGGCGTAACCGGCAGCTTTACCAGCGTGGGCGCCGTGTTGCGTCCGGGCGCGGCCCACGTTCTGGCCCGCCTGCCCGAGGCCGAACTGACCGACCGCTTTGCCACGATCGACCAGCTGGGCCTGAACCCGGATCACTGGCTGGAGATGTTCGATCCGGCCGCCTCGCCCGAAGACTGGTGCCAGGCGATGGAAGAGGCCCTGCGCGCGGTGATCGCCTGGCGCGGCACAGCAGAACCCGATGCGGTTTCCGCCCGTTTCGAAGCGGCAGCGCTGGCCAACCCCGCCATCGGCGTGGGCGAATTTGCCCAGCAATGCGGGATCGAGCAGCGCCGGCTGGAGCGGATCGTGCGGCGCGATTTCGGCATGACGCCCAAGCAGGTGCTGCGCCGCGCCCGCGCGCTCGACATGGCGAGCCACCTGCGCGGCGTGGCCGACGATGCGGAAGGGGAAACCCTGGCGCTGCGCTATTACGACCAGAGCCATCTGATCCGGGAATTCACCGCAATGTTCGGCATGTCGCCGCGCCAGTTCGTCGATCTGGCGCAGCCACTGATGACGCTGTCGCTGGAAACCCGCCAGGCGCGCCGCCTGGAAATGACCGAGCGGATTGCACCGGGCGGCATCCGGCCCTGGCAGTAATACCCAGGACCGGATCGCGCGGGATCAGTCGAACAGGCTGGAGACCGAGCTTTCGTCGGCAATGCGGCGGATCGCCTCGCCGATCAGCGGAGCGATGGTCAGGATGCGGATGCTGTCGCAGTCCTTGGTCGCTTCGGTCGGCAGGATGGTGTCGGTGATCACCAGTTCCTTGAGCGCCGAATTGCCGACGCGGGCCACAGCCGCGCCCGACAGCACGCCGTGGGTGATATAGGCCGCGACCCCGGCCGCACCGGCATCCATGAGGGCCTGCGCGGCGTTGCACAGCGTGCCGCCCGAATCGATGATATCGTCGATCAGGATGCACATGCGGCCCTTCACGTCGCCGATGATGTTCATCACTTCGGACTGGCCGGGGCGATCGCGGCGCTTGTCGACGATGGCCAGCGGCGCGTTGTCGAGCCGCTTGGCAAGGGCGCGGGCGCGCACCACGCCGCCCACGTCGGGCGAAACGACCATCAGTTCCTGCCCGCCATAGCGGGTCTGGATATCGGCGGCCATGACCGGCGCGGCAAACAGGTTGTCCGTCGGGATATCGAAGAAGCCCTGGATCTGCCCGGCATGGAGATCGACCGCGAGGACGCGATCGGCCCCGGCCGTGGTAATCAGGTTGGCCACCAGCTTGGCCGAGATCGGCGTGCGCGGCCCCGGCTTGCGGTCCTGGCGGGCATAGCCGAAGTATGGCACCACGGCGGTGATCCGCTTGGCCGAGGCGCGGCGCAGCGCATCGATGCAGATCAGCAGCTCGAGCAGGTTGTCGTTGGCGGGATAGCTGGTGGACTGCACCAGGAAGACATCTTCGCCGCGCACGTTCTCGTGGATTTCCACGAAGACTTCCTCGTCGGCAAAGCGGCGCACCGAGGCGTCGGTCAGCGGCAGTTCCAGATAGGCCGCAATGGCGCGGGCCAGCGGCAGGTTGCCGTTGCCGGACATGATCTTCATGGCGTTTCCCTCGAGTCCTTTGGTGATCCTGATCCTCGCGCCGCCCTTAGCCCAAGATGACAGTTTTGCAACGCCCCAGCGTCCCGAACGGGCCGCAAACAGGCCGTTTTGCGCCCCACCACGGTACAGCCCCCTTGCCCGCCATGGCTGATGCCGCCTAGGGTCTGGCCATGGCCGACACACTGATCATCACGCTTGCACAACTCAACCAAAGGGTTGGCGACCTTGCCGCCAACGCCGCCGCGATGCTGGAGGTGCGGGCAAAGGCCCCGCGCAGCGACCTGATCGTCTTTCCGGAAATGCAGCTGATCGGCTATCCGCCCGAAGACCTGATCCTGAAACCCGCGCTGATCGAACGCGCGGCGGTAGAGCTGGAACAGCTGGCGCGCGCCACCGCCGATGGCGGCCCGGCGATGCTGGTGGGATCGGTCTTCGTGCGCGACGGCGCGCTGCACAACGGCGTGGCGCTGCTCGATGGCGGCAAGATCGTGGCCACGCGCTTCAAGTACGAGCTGCCCAACTATGGCACGTTCGATGAAAAGCGCCTGTTCCTGCCCGGCCCGCTGCCCGAACCGGTGCCGTTTCGCGGCGCCGTTCTGGGCCTGCCGATCTGCGAGGATATCTGGCATCCCGACGTGTGCCGCCACCTGGCGCAGTTAGGCGCGGAAATCTTCCTCTGCGTCAACGGCAGCCCCTACGAGATCGACAAGGACGTGCTGCGGATCGACGGCGTGGCCAAGCGCCGCGCGATCGATACCGGCATTCCGCTCGCCTATGTCAACCGCGTCGGCGGCCAGGACGAGGTGGTATTCGATGGCGCCAGCTTCGTCGTCGGCCCCGAAGGCGCGCTGTGGGCGCAGCTTCCCGAATGGGAAGAGGCCGTGGTCGAAACGGTGTGGAACAAGGTGCCGTTCGGCAACAGCCACCGCTGGCGCTGCCAGGCAGCCGAGGTGGCCGAGCCGACCGAGCATCCCGAAGATATTTATTGCGCCATGGTCATGGCGCTGCGCGACTATGTGAACAAGAACCGCTTTCCCGGCGTGCTGCTCGGGCTTTCCGGCGGGATCGATTCGGCGCTCTGCGCCGCGATCGCGGTCGATGCGCTGGGCGCTGATCGGGTGTGGTGCGTGATGCTGCCCAGCCGCTATACCAGCCAGGAAAGCCTGGACGATGCCGCAGGCTGTGCCCAGATGCTGGGCGTGCGGCTCGATACCGTGCCGATCGCGCCGGCGGTGGACGGCTTTACCGATATGCTCAGCCCCCTGTTTGCCGGGCGAGAGCCCGACCTGACAGAGGAAAACCTGCAATCGCGCATCCGTGGCACCACGCTGATGGCCCTGTCCAACAAGTTCGGGCCAATGCTGGTCACCACCGGCAACAAGAGCGAGATGAGCGTGGGCTATGCCACCATCTATGGTGACATGAACGGCGGCTACAACCCGCTCAAGGATGCCTACAAGACCACCGTCTTTGCCCTCTCGCGCTGGCGCAATGAACACCGCCCGCGCATCGGCATGGGACCGGACGGGCCGGTGATGCCCGAGCGGATCATCACCAAGCCACCCAGCGCCGAACTGCGCCCCGACCAGAAGGACGAGGATTCGCTTCCGCCCTATGACGTGCTCGACGCCATCCTGCTGGGCCTGGTCGAGCATGAAAAGAGCGTATCGCAGATCACCGCTGAAGGGTTCGAGCGCGCCACGGTGGAGCGCATCGAGCGGCTGCTGCACCTGGCCGAGTACAAGCGGCGCCAGGCCCCGCCGGGGGTGAAGCTGGGCATGCGCAATTTCGGGCGCGATCGGCGCTATCCGATCACGCAGGGCTTCCGTACGGCCTGACATCTTTTCGCGCGATGTTTGCAAACGCCGGCTGCCCCTGGGGTGGCCGGCGTTTGTTGTTGCGCTCAAGCGTGCGATTTTTGCGAATGATTCGCATTGACGACGCGGAGCCACCGCCGTACGCTGCGAATCGTTCTCAAAAAGGAGTGCCGCTCTTGTCCACTTCGACCACTGCATCGGCCGCGGCCACGATTGCCGCGTTGGCCCGCCCCCAGGATGTGCGGGCACTGTCCCTGACAGCCCTGCACGTGGTCATGGCCATGCGCCTGTCGGCCATGTTCGAGCGCGCGGGGCGCGACCCTATCCCCGACCTGGCGCAACGCTATCGCAGCATCGAGACCGCCGCCGCGGTCCATGCGCTGGTGCGCCGGGTGATCCGCACCTGGCCAGAACGCTTCCTCGTCAACCGTCCGTGCCAGCTTACCATGACGCCCGACGAGGCAACTCTGGCGGCCATGGTGCGCCATGCCCTGCTGGCCGATAACGAGGGTTTTGCCGGCATGCTGCACGGGTTCGTCAGGGTCGACCGGCAGGACGGCCTCTACCACGCCACCCAACACGCGGCCGCGCTGCTGTCAGGACGCAGCGCGTAACCGCGTGCCCGTTCCGGGCCGGCATTCCCCCGGCGCTGCGGTGCCCCGCTCCTGCCCTGGCAGCGCCGGAAGCCGGCCCGGAACGGGCCTCTTTTTTACGAACATAGAACGCGCTGGGGCAGCTTTCCCTGTCTTGGGCATCGACTATGGCGCCGTAATCTTTTTCACACGAAGCCACGAAGCCACGAAGCCACGAAGGAAGAAGGGTGACGTTCTGGCTGCGCCAGTCTTTCCTTTCTTCGTGTCTTCGTGGCTTCGTGTGAAAAAATCCACGCAGCTTCGCCGCACACACACACTCACACACCAGGGCCAAACAAAAACCCCGCCGGTTGCCCGACGGGGTTCTTGCTGTTTGCGTTGACCGCAGCGCGGCGAGGATCAGTCCTCGTCGCCCTTGATCAGGTAATCGGCCGCATCAGCGTCGGTGCCGTGGGTTTCCCCTTCGACCGAGGCGAGCGGATCGTCGCCGATCGCGGCTTCGGGGCCCTGGGCCAGTTCGGCGGCATGCTCTTCAGCGGCGGTGCGCGGCGCGATCAGGGCTTCCTGAAGGCGACGGTTGGCGGCGCGAAGGGCAGCGTCGCGGCTGTTGGCCGCCACGCGCATGCGGTTCATGCCCGCGCCGGTGCCGGCGGGGATGAGACGGCCGACGATGACGTTTTCCTTGAGGCCGATCAGGCTGTCGCGCTTTCCTTCGACCGCCGCCTGCGTAAGCACGCGGGTGGTTTCCTGGAACGACGCGGCAGAGATGAACGAACGCGTCTGCAGCGAAGCCTTGGTGATGCCGAGCAGCACCGGCTTGCCTTCCGCGAGGCGCGAGCCCCCCGGCATCTTGGCGTTGGTTTCGTTCATTTCCTCAAGGTCAACCTGCTCGCCCGGCAGCAGGGTGGTGTCACCGCCATCGGTGATTTCCACCTTCTGCAGCATCTGGCGAACGATCACCTCGATGTGCTTGTCGTTGATCTTCACGCCCTGCAAGCGATAGACTTCCTGGATTTCCGCGACGAGGTATTCCGCAAGGGCCTCAACACCGAGAACCTCGAGAATGTCGTGCGGATCGGGCGAGCCCGAGATCAGGTTGTCGCCCTTCTTGACGTAGTCGCCTTCCTGGACGTCGATCACCTTGGACTTGGGGATCAGGTACTCGACCGGTTCGCCTTCTTCCGGGATGATCGCGATCTTCCGCTTCGCCTTGTAGTCGCGGATGAACTCGATGCGGCCCGAGATCTTGGCGATGATCGCGTTGTCCTTGGGCTTGCGCGCTTCGAACAGCTCGGCCACGCGCGGCAGACCGCCCGTGATGTCGCGGGTCTTGGCGGCTTCGCGGCTGGCGCGGGCCAGCACGTCACCGGCCTGGACTTCCTGGCCGTCTTCCACCGACAGGGTGGTGCCCGGCGCCATCATGTAGCGCGCGGTTTCACCCGAGGCGTCGTCGAGCAGGGTCAGGCGCGGACGCAGGTCTTCCTTCTTGGCGCGGCCACCGGCGCGGTTTTCGGTGACGACGCGCTGGGCAATACCCGTCGCTTCGTCGACCTGTTCCGTCAGGGTGCGGCCGTCGATCAGGTCCTGATAGCGCACGATACCGGGCTTTTCCGTGATCACCGGCAGGGTGAACGGGTCCCACTCGGCCAGGCGCTGGCCCTGGGCCACGCTCGCACCGTTTTCGTGCAGCAGATGGGTACCATAAGGCACGCGGTGCATGGCGCGTTCGCGACCATCGGTATCCATGATCACGATTTCGCCGTTGCGGGCGAGCGACAGGCGGCGGTTGCGGCTGTCGGTGATCGTCGGAATGTCGCGATAGTGCACGGTACCGTCGCAGATCGATTCGAGGTGCGACTGTTCGTTGACCTGCGCGGCGCCACCGATGTGGAACGTACGCATGGTCAGCTGCGTGCCGGGCTCACCGATCGACTGGGCGGCGATGACGCCAACCGCTTCACCGATGTTCACCGGCGTACCGCGGGCAAGGTCACGGCCATAGCAGGTGCCGCACACGCCCTGGGGCGCTTCGCAGATCAGCGGCGAGCGGATGCGCGCCGACTGGACACCAGCCGCTTCGATCCGGGCGATCGCGCCTTCGTCAAGCAGCGTGCCCTTTTCGCAGATCACGTTGCCGGTCTTCGCCTCGATCATGTCTTCGGCCAGGGTGCGGCCGAGGATGCGTTCGCCCAGCGAGGCGATGGTGGCACCGCCCTGGACGATCGCGCGCATTTCCAGCGCCCGCTCGGTCCCGCAGTCGTTCACCGTCACCACGCAGTCCTGCGACACATCGACCAGACGGCGGGTCAGGTAACCCGAGTTCGCCGTCTTGAGCGCGGTATCGGCCAGGCCCTTACGAGCGCCGTGGGTCGAGTTGAAGTATTCAAGGACGGTCAGGCCTTCCTTGAAGTTCGAGATGATCGGCGTTTCGATGATTTCGCCCGAAGGCTTGGCCATCAGACCGCGCATCCCGGCCAGCTGCTTCATCTGGGTTGGCGAACCACGCGCGCCCGAGTGGCTCATCATGTAGATCGAGTTGATCGGCTTTTCACGGCCGTGCTCGTCGCTCGGCGTGGCGCGGATCTCGTCCATCATGGCGTTGGCCACCTGGTCGCCGCAACGGCTCCAGGCGTCGATCACCTTGTTGTACTTTTCCTGCTGGGTGATCAGGCCGTCCTGGTACTGCTGTTCGTAGTCGGCGACGAGTTCCTTCGTCTCGGCCACGAAAGCGTCCTTGGTCGCCGGGATGATCATGTCGTCCTTGCCGAACGAGATGCCCGCCTTGAACGCGTTGCGGAAGCCCAGGCTCATGATCGCGTCGGCGAAAAGGACAGTCTCCTTCTGGCCGGTGTGGCGATAGACCTGGTCGATGACGTCGGCGATTTCCTTCTTCGTCAGCAGGCGGTTGACCAGCTCGAAGGGCACCGTGTGGCTCTTGGGCAGGCACTCGCCGATCAGCATGCGACCGGGCGTGGTTTCATACCGCTTGAGATAGGACTTCCCGTTCTCGTCGGTCTGCGGCACGCGCGCCACGATCTTGGTGTGCATGGTCACCGCGCCGGCAAACAGCGCCTGGTGCACTTCGGCCATGTCGGCCAGCAGCATGCCTTCGCCCGGCTCGCCCTTGCGGTCCATCGACAGGTAATAGAGGCCCAGCACCATGTCCTGCGAAGGCACGATGATCGGCTTGCCGTTGGCGGGCGAGAGGATGTTGTTGGTCGACATCATCAGCACGCGCGCTTCGAGCTGGGCTTCCAGCGAAAGCGGCACGTGGACGGCCATCTGGTCGCCGTCGAAGTCGGCGTTGAAGGCCGAGCAGACGAGCGGGTGCAGCTGGATCGCCTTGCCTTCGATCAGCACGGGTTCGAACGCCTGGATGCCCAGACGGTGCAGCGTGGGCGCACGGTTGAGCATGACCGGGTGTTCGCGGATCACTTCGTCCAGGATGTCCCAGACTTCCTTGCGTTCCTTTTCCACCCACTTCTTGGCCTGCTTCAGGGTCATCGACAGACCCTTGGCGTCAAGCCGCGCATAGATGAACGGCTTGAACAGCTCGAGCGCCATCTTCTTGGGCAGGCCGCACTGGTGCAGCTTGAGTTCCGGGCCGGTCACGATGACCGAACGGCCCGAATAGTCGACGCGCTTGCCGAGCAGGTTCTGACGGAAGCGGCCCTGCTTGCCCTTGAGCATGTCGGACAGCGACTTGAGCGGACGCTTGTTGGCGCCGGTGATCACGCGGCCACGGCGGCCGTTGTCGAACAGCGCGTCAACCGCTTCCTGCAGCATGCGCTTTTCGTTGCGTACGATGATGTCGGGTGCGCGCAGCTCGATCAGGCGCTTCAGGCGGTTGTTGCGGTTGATGACGCGACGATAGAGGTCGTTCAAGTCCGAGGTGGCGAAGCGGCCACCGTCGAGCGGCACCAGCGGGCGCAGTTCGGGCGGAATGACCGGCACCACGTCGAGGATCATCCATTCCGGGCGGTTGCCGGAATCGATGAACGATTCCACCACCTTGAGGCGCTTGATGATCTTCTTGGGCTTGAGTTCCGACTTGGTCTCGGACAGCTCCTTGAGCAGGTCTTCGCGCTCCTGGACCATGTCGAGGTCCATGAGCATGTGCTTGACCGCCTCGGCGCCGATGCCGGCCGAAAAGGCGTCTTCGCCATATTCGTCCTGCGCGTCGAGCAGTTCGTCTTCGGTCAGCAGCTGGTAGCGTTCAAGCGGGGTGATGCCCGGCTCGATGACCACATAGCTTTCGAAGTAGAGGATGCGTTCGAGCTGCTTGAGCTGCATGTCGAGCAGCAGGCCGATGCGCGAGGGCAGCGACTTCAAGAACCAGATGTGCGCAACCGGCGCGGCCAGTTCGATGTGGCCCATGCGCTCGCGGCGCACCTTGGTCACGGTCACTTCGACGCCGCACTTTTCGCAGACGACGCCCTTGTACTTCATGCGCTTGTACTTGCCGCACAGGCACTCGTAGTCCTTCACGGGACCGAAGATGCGGGCGCAGAACAGGCCGTCACGTTCGGGCTTGAACGTGCGGTAGTTGATGGTTTCCGGCTTCTTGATTTCGCCGAAGGACCAGCTGCGGATGCGCTCGGGCGACGCCAGACCGATCTGGATCTGGTCGAAGGTTTCGGGCTTGGGCAGCTGGTTGGTGAATTTCGTCAGGTCGTTCATTGCGTGATCCTCACTGGGAGGGAAACTCTGTGCATGCGGCAGGCCGGTGCGGCGGCGGAGCATGTCCGCCGCCGCACCACGACCGGCTTATTCGGCTGCCTCGGCCAGGCCATCGTCGTCTTCGGTCTCGTCGATCGACGAGAGTTCGACGTTGAGACCCAGGCTGCGCATTTCCTTGACCAGCACGTTGAAGCTTTCGGGAATGCCGGCCTCGAAGGTGTCGTCACCCTTGACGATCGCTTCATAGACCTTGGTACGGCCGACAACGTCGTCGGACTTGACCGTGAGCATTTCCTGCAGCGTGTAGGCCGCGCCATAGGCCTGGAGCGCCCAGACCTCCATTTCCCCGAAGCGCTGACCACCGAACTGGGCCTTACCGCCCAGCGGCTGCTGGGTGACGAGGCTGTAGGGGCCGATCGAACGGGCGTGGATCTTGTCGTCCACCAAGTGGTGCAGCTTGAGCACGTACTTGCAGCCAACGGTGACCTTGCGGTCGAACGCCTCGCCGGTGCGGCCGTCGAACAGCGTGACCTGGCCCGATTCATCGAGCCCGGCCTTGCGCAGCATGGCGGTCACATCGGCTTCCACCGCGCCGTCGAACACCGGCGAACCCATCGGCACGCCTTGGCGCACGTTCTGGGCCAGCTCGACGATTTCGGCATCGCTGCGGGCCTTGATCTCTTCGGCGTAGTTGTCGCCATAGATATCGACCAGCAGTTCGCGCACCGCTTCGGGCGGCTCGCCCGCCTGCGGATCGGGATTGGCTTCGCGCCAGGCGTCGAGCGCCGCCCCGATCTTGTGGCCCAGGCCGCGTGCGGCCCAGCCCAGGTGGGTTTCGAAGATCTGCCCGACGTTCATGCGCGAGGGCACGCCCAGCGGGTTGAGCACGAAATCGACCGGGGTGCCGTCTTCCAGGAAGGGCATGTCTTCCTGCGGCAGGATGCGGCTGATGATGCCCTTGTTGCCGTGACGGCCGGCCATCTTGTCGCCCGGCTGCAGCTTGCGCTTCACCGCGACGAAGACCTTGACCATCTTGAGCACGCCCGGCGCCAGTTCGTCACCGCGCTCCAGCTTTTCCTTGCGGTCCTCGAACTTCTCCTGGATCGCCTTGATCGCCGTGTCGTACTGGCCCTTGGTCGCTTCCAGCTGCTGCTGGCGCGCATCGTCGGCCACGGCGAACTTCCACCATTCGTGACGTTCCACATCGGCCAGCAGCTGCTCGTCGATGTCGACACCCTTCTTGATGCCCTTGGGCGCGGCCGTGGCCACCTGGCCCAGCAGCATGTCCTTCAGGCGGTTGAAGGTGGCACGGTTGAGAATGGCGCGTTCGTCTTCGCGGTCCTTGGCGAGGCGTTCGATTTCCTCGTTCTGGATGGCGCGGGTACGGTCGTCGATCTCGATGCCGTGGCGGTTGAACGTGCGCACGTCCACGATCGTGCCCGAAACGCCCGGCGGCAGACGCAGCGAGGTATCGCGCACGTCGGACGCCTTTTCACCGAAGATCGCGCGCAGCAGCTTTTCTTCCGGCGTCATCGGGGATTCGCCCTTGGGCGTGATCTTGCCGACGAGGATATCACCGGGGTGCACTTCGGCGCCCACATAGACGATGCCCGCTTCGTCGAGGTTGCGCAGCGCTTCCTCGCCCACGTTGGGGATGTCGCGGGTGATGTCTTCGGGCCCGAGCTTGGTGTCGCGGGCCATGACTTCGAATTCCTCGATGTGGATCGAGGTGAAGACGTCTTCCTTGACGATGCGCTCGCTGATCAGGATCGAGTCTTCGTAGTTGTAGCCGTTCCAGGGCATGAACGCGACGAGCACGTTACGGCCCAGCGCCAGCTCGCCGAACTCGGTCGAGGGACCGTCAGCCAGGATATCGCCCTTTTCGACGATATCGCCCACGCTCACCAGCGGGCGCTGGTTGATGCAGGTGGACTGGTTGGAGCGTTCGAACTTCTGCAGGGTGTAGATGTCCACGCCCGACTTGCCCGGTTCAACGTCGCCGGTCACGCGGATCACGATACGGGTCGCGTCCACCTGGTCGACAATGCCGCCGCGCAGCGCGGCAATCGCGGCGCCCGAATCGCGCGCCACGGTGCCTTCCATGCCGGTGCCCACGAACGGCGCATCGGCCTTGACCAGCGGCACCGCCTGGCGCTGCATGTTCGAGCCCATCAGCGCGCGGTTGGCGTCGTCGTTTTCCAGGAACGGAATGAGCGAGGCGGCCACCGAGACGAGCTGCTTGGGGCTGACGTCCATCAGCGTCACGGTTTCGCGCGGCGCCATGACGAATTCGCCGTTCTGACGGGCCGAGACCAGTTCTTCCACGAACGAGCCATCGGCCGTGGTTTCGGCCGAAGCCTGCGCCACCGTGTGCTTCTGCTCTTCCATGGCCGAGAGATAGACCACTTCGGACGAGACCTTGCCGTCGAGCACCTTGCGGTACGGCGTTTCGATGAAGCCGTACTTGTTGACGCGGGCGAAGGTCGAGAGCGAGTTGATCAGACCGATGTTGGGCCCTTCGGGCGTTTCAATCGGGCAGATACGACCATAGTGCGTGGGGTGAACGTCGCGCACTTCGAAGCCGGCGCGCTCACGCGTCAAGCCACCCGGCCCGAGGGCCGAAACGCGACGCTTGTGCGTCACTTCCGACAGCGGGTTGGTCTGGTCCATGAACTGCGACAGCTGCGAGGAGCCGAAGAATTCACGCACCGCGGCCACCGCCGGCTTGGCGTTGATCAGGTCGTTGGGCATCACGGTCGACACGTCGACCGAGCTCATGCGTTCCTTGACCGCACGTTCCATGCGCAGCAGGCCGACGCGGTACTGGTTTTCCAGCAGCTCGCCCACCGAACGCACGCGACGGTTGCCAAGGTTGTCGATGTCGTCGACTTCGCCCTTGCCGTCCTTGAGGTTCACCAGTTCCTTGACCACGGCGAGGATATCGTCGGTGCGCAGGGTGGTGATGGTGTCCGGGCAATCCAGGCCCAGGCGCATGTTGAGCTTCACGCGGCCCACGGCCGAGAGGTCGTAGCGGTCAGCATCGAAGAACAGGCCGTCGAACAGCGCTTCGGCGGTTTCGCGCGTCGGCGGTTCGCCGGGGCGCATGACGCGATAGATATCGGCCAGCGCGTGGTCGCGATCTTCGGCCTTGTCGGCCTTCATCGTGTTGCGGATCCACGGGCCGGTGCTGACGTGGTCGATGTCGAGCAGGTCGAGCTGGTCCACCCCGGCGCGGTCGAGCACGTCGAGGTTTTCGGGGCCGACTTCATCGCCCGCTTCGATCCAGATGCGGCCGGTCGATTCGTCGATCAGGTCCTTGGCGGCATAGCGGCCAAAGATTTCCTCGGTCGGAATCAGCAGCGACTGCAGGCCGTCCTTGGCCGCCTTGTTGGCAGCGCGCGGGCTGATCTTCTGGCCAGCGGCAAACACCACTTCGCCCGAAGCGGCATCGACGATGTCGAACGTCGGCTTGGCACCGCGCCACTGGTCGAGCACGAAGGGCACCTTCCAGCCGCCCTCGGCGCGCACCCAGGTAACCTTGTTGTAGAAGTGGTCGAGGATCTGCTCGCCATTGAGGCCCAGGGCATAGAGCAGCGCGGTGACCGGCAGCTTGCGCTTGCGGTCGATACGCACGTTGACGATGTCCTTGGCGTCGAATTCGAAATCGAGCCACGAGCCGCGATAGGGGATGACGCGCGCGGCAAACAGGTACTTGCCCGAAGAGTGCGTCTTGCCACGGTCATGGTCGAACAGCACGCCCGGCGAACGGTGCATCTGCGACACGATCACGCGCTCGGTGCCGTTGATGATGAAGGTGCCGTTGTCGGTCATGAGCGGGATATCGCCCATGTAGACGTCCTGCTCCTTGATATCGATGAGGCTCTTGGTCTCGGTCTCGGCGTCCACTTCAAACGTGGCGAGCTTGAGCGTGACCTTCATCGGCGCGGCGTAAGTGATGCCGCGCTGGCGGCATTCGTTCACGTCGTACTTGGGCGCTTCGAGCACATAGCCGTCACGCTCCTTGATATCGAGCGAGGCGGTGCCGGCGAAGTCCTGGATCGGGAACACCGAGCGCAGGGTCTTTTCCAGGCCCGAGACATAGCCGGTCGACGGATCGGAGCGGAGGAACTGCTCGTACGATTCGCGCTGAACCTCGATCAGGTTCGGCATCTGCACGACTTCGTGAATGTCACCGAAGATCTTGCGGATGCGCTTCTTCAGACCGGCGCGGACTGGAGCCTTGGTTGCCATAGGAGGTGAATGCCTCTTTGCTTGTCACGAGCCGGCCAAAACCGGCGGAAATCTGCCATGCGCGGCGGGTGGCACGGCACAAACGCAAACAAGGCCACGGGGCACCGCACACCCTTCCCGGATGCCCGTGGCCCGCAGCCTTCGCGTTGTACCGATGCCCGCTGCTTCCTTCCTTGAGCCTTCCCCCGCGCATGGGAAAGCCTTGCTCGAAACAGCAGGTGTTGGATCGCCATATAGGAGCACCGCCCTGCAAAGTCAAAGGCCGGCCGGGCAAGAGCAGCCCGATGCGGCGACGCGATGCCCCTCCCGGCCGGCAGCGCCCGACGACACGGCGCGGGGAATTGTAATTAATTCTAAAATGCGCCTGTTTCTCCGCACAAACCACTACCAGGATGGAGCAAAAGTTTGCGTTCTGTTTACCGTGACCGCATAGGCATGGCGCACCGCAGGACGCACATCGCGCTGGTTTGCGCGCTGTTGCCTCGTGCCTATTGCCCTAGCCGCGAGTTTCATGGACGATCGATTCGCCTTTATCTTGCCGGTCATGCAGGTTGCCTTCGGCATTGCCGCCGTCCTGGCGGGGCGCTGGCGAGTCTCCAGCGCGGGCTGGTGGGCGGGCGGATTCCTCGCCAGCGCTGCCGGCTTTGCCATGCCGGCACTTACTTTCCTGATGCCCGAAGGCGGCCGGGCCGTGCTGGCCTCGGGATTGTTTGCAGCAGCGTTTCTCTGTTTCGGCCAGGCGATGGGCGAACACTTCGGCCTGCGCCGCAGCCATATCTCGCTCCGCCTGGGAATCGCGGCCCTGTCGGTAATGGCAAGCGCCTGGGGCGTGATGAGCGACAGCTTGCGCCTGCACCTGGCCGCATCGGACGCGGGCTGCGCGCTGCTCATGGCAGTGCCGCTGCTGGCGGCGCGCGGGCGCACGCGGCGCAGCGGGGATCGCGCGCTGATCGTGGTCAGCTGGGTGGTGGTGGCCGATGCCGGCCTGCGCGCCGCTGCCATTCGCTGGCTGGCGAGTGGCGGCCTTGGCGACTTTGCCACCAGCCCTTACGCCTTTGTCTATCAGATCACCGGCTCGCTGATCGGCGTGGCCTTTGCCATGGCGGCGCTCGCCTCGGTGATGATCGGCGTGCTGATGCGCTATCGCGACTGGGCGATCTGCGATCCCCTCACCGGCCTGCTCAACCGCCGCGGGTTTGACGAGGCGCTGGCCGGGCGCAGCGCCCACGAAAAGAGCCACGCCGCCGTGATCGCCTGCGACATCGATCACTTCAAGGCCGTGAACGACCAGTTCGGCCATCATCGCGGCGATGAAGTGATTGCTCTCCTGGCCAACGCGATCGATGCGCATCTGCCCGCACGGGCCTTTGCCGCGCGCTTTGGCGGAGAGGAGTTCGTGGTCTATCTGCCACAGGGCGCGCTGGCCTTGGCGGGGGGCCTGGCTGGCACCGGTGCGGTTGGCACGGCGGCAGACCTGGCCGAAACGGTGCGCCGCGATTTTGCCCAGCGCGTGCAGCGTCTGCTCGGCCGCGATTTTGCCGTCACCGCCAGCTTTGGCATCTCGGCCATGTCGCCAGGCGAAGTCATGCTCGATGCCGCGCTGCGCCGCGCCGACCAGGCGCTGTACCAGGCCAAGAGTGCGGGACGGAACTGCTGCGTGGTCAAACCCGCCCTGGCTGGCCAGCCCGCCTTGCACCTGCCGCGCCATGGCAGCAGCGCCACGCTGCACGCCTGACGCGACACTCCTGCTTGACTGCGTGTCCGCGTCTGCTATGGGCCGCACCCGAGTGGCGGACCTGGTCCCCCGCTCATCCGTCCGAGACCGTCGGCGCCGGGGTTTGCCCAGGCTTAATTTCCGACCTAGGCGGGGAAAAGAGATTTCACGGCCGCACGCTTCGTTTTCGGATCGTGGCGCCCACCGCACTGGCCATGGCCGGCGCGCAACCTCCTTCCCTTGTCGAACGGACTCGCCCCAGGTCGCTTGCGGCCCGGGACAAACGTAGCCGGCTGCAGGGGGCTTTGCCCCAGGCAGCCATTGTGAAGGAGTAAGGCATGGATCGTTCGCAAAAAGCCGAATCGGTCGCTTTCCTCAACGAACTCGTGAGCGGTTCGGGGGCGGTTATCGTCACTCGCAACCTCGGCATGACGGTGGCCCAGTCCACTGCCCTGCGCACGAAGATTCGTGAGGCCGGTGCGACCTACAAGGTTGCGAAGAACCGTCTTGCCAAGCTTGCCATCCAGGGCACCGATTACGAAGGCATTGGTGAATTTTTCACCGGGCCGACCGCCATCGCTGCCTCGGCTGATCCCGTCGCCGCCGCCAAGGTGATCGTCGAGTTCGCCAAGACCACCGACAAGATTGAAATCGTCGGTGGCGGGATGGGTTCGCAGGTTCTCAGCCCCGATGGTGTCAAGGCCCTGGCCACGATGCCCTCGCTCGATGAACTGCGTGCCAAGCTTATCGGTCTCATCCAGGCTCCGGCCACGAAGATCGCCCAGCTCACCACCGCTCCGGCGGCGAAGCTGGCTCGCGTCTTCAACGCCTATGCCGAGAAGGATGCGGCCTGAGCCGGTTCAAACGACTTTTGCCCGTGCGCACCGCATGCCGCGGACGCCGGGCGCCACATATTAACGGAGTGAAACATCATGGCCGATATCGCCAAGCTCGTTGAAGAACTGTCGCAGCTCACCGTTCTCGAAGCTGCTGACCTCGCCAAGGCTCTTGAAGAAGCATGGGGCGTGAGCGCCGCTGCTGCCGTGGCCGTGGCCGCTGCCCCCGCCGGTGAAGCTGCTCCGGCTGCTGAAGAAAAGACCGAATTCGACGTCATCCTGACCGGCGACGGCGGCAAGAAGATCCAGGTCATCAAGGAAGTCCGCGCGATCACCTCGCTCGGCCTGACCGAAGCCAAGGCCCTGGTCGAAGGCGCGCCGAAGGCTGTCAAGGAAGGCGTGTCGAAGGCTGAAGCCGAAGACATCAAGAAGAAGATCGAAGAAGCCGGCGGCACCGTCGAAATCAAGTAATCTTCTTCGGGTTCTTCCCGACGAAATGGAGAAAGGGCGGGCCTGCAAGGCTCCGCCCTTTTTTCGTTGCCGGTCATGCCCCTCCACCACCGCTTCGCGGCGGTTCCCCTCCCCGCCTTTGGCAGGGAGGATCTTCAGATCCTCCCCATATCGTGTGGAGGTGGCAGGCCCAGAGGGCCTGACGGAGGGGCTTTTTCCCGAACCGCAACCTTTTCAGGCGCAATTCAGGTTCAGGCGCGCTAGGCCCTGCCCCATGCCCACCCGCCAATTCCGCAAGCCGCTGGCCGCCGCCAGAAACCTGCAACCGCGCATCGCCGCCCTAGGCGGTGCGCTGGCCTTGGGGATCGCGGCCATCCTGTTTGCCCGCGCCGGCGAGGCGGTGCAGGGATTGTTCACCCGGATCGTTACGGCCCATCCGCTCGTGCCGATCGTGCTGACCCCGGCGATTTTCGTGGTCGTCACCTGGGCCACGCGCACGCGTTGGCCGGCCGCGCGCGGATCGGGCATTCCCCAGGTCATGGCCGCAGCCGAAGCGCCCGATCATCCCGTGATGGCGCCGCTGCTGTCGATGCGCACCGCGCTCGCCAAGGTGGCCGGAACGCTCGCCATGCTGCTGGGCGGGGCATCGGTGGGGCGCGAAGGGCCGACGGTGCAGTTGAGCGCGGCGATCATGGTGGCGGTGCACAAATTCCTGCGCGTGCCGGTGGGCGCGGGCGTGATCATCGCTGGTGGCGCGGCGGGTGTTGCCGCCGCGTTCAACACCCCGCTGGCCGGGGTGGCCTTCGCCATCGAAGAACTGGCCTCTGCCTTCGAGCAGC
The DNA here is from genome assembly GCF_013149315.1 of Novosphingobium sp. SG754. Classification (NCBI taxonomy): domain Bacteria; kingdom Pseudomonadati; phylum Pseudomonadota; class Alphaproteobacteria; order Sphingomonadales; family Sphingomonadaceae; genus Novosphingobium; species Novosphingobium sp. SG754. Next base: position 242,762 of record NZ_JABGCC010000005.1, read on the forward strand.
GCCTGGCGCTGCTGGTCATGCTGGCGGTGATGACCGCAGGCCTGGTCAGCCTGGGATTGTCTGGCGATTACATCTATTTCGGCGCGATGAGCCAGCACGTGCCGATCGTGCCGGCGATGGTGGCCGCGCTCGGCTGCGGGGTGGCTGGCGGCCTTGCCGGTGGCGTCTTTGCCCGCGTGCTGAGCGGTTTTGGCACGATCGACCATGGCTGGATCGGTGCCCTGCGCGCACGGCCGGTAGCGTTGGCCGCCGGGCTGGGCCTGATCGTCGCGGTGGTTGGCGTTGCCACCCAAGGCCTTGGCCCCGGTGGCCTGGCCTGGGGCACCGGCTATGGCACGACGCGCGGGCTGCTGTCGGGCGCGGAAACCTCGCTGTGGTTCGGGCCGGCCAAGTTCGTCACCTCGCTGGCCACGGCCTTGAGCGGCGCGCCCGGCGGCATCTTTGCCCCATCGCTGTCGGTTGGCGCCGGGCTGGGCCAGCTGGTCAGCACGCTGTTTCCGCCAGACTATTCGGGCGCCGTGGCGATGCTGGGCATGATCGCCTATTTCGCCGGGGTGACGCGCGCGCCGCTGACCGCCGTGATCATCGTCATGGAAATGACCGCCGACCGCGCGATGATCCTACCGCTGTTCGCCGCCGCGCTGGTGGCCGACCAGGTGAGCGCGCAGATCTGCCCGGAAAAGCTCTATCACGCGCTGAGCCATCCTTTCCGCGCACCCGGAAAGGCGCACTGAGTTTTCCTTTCCCCGGCGCCGCCCAATCCCTATGGGCGGTGGCATGACCGTCGCCACAACCCTGCCCACTTCACCCGATCTGGCCGGGCCGCACGCCACGTCTGAATGGCGCGAGATGCTGCGCCTGGCTGCGCCGCTGGTCGGGGCAAACCTGTTGCAGATGGCAGTGTTCGCCGTCGACGTGCTGTTCGTGGCGCGCCTGGGGGCAGAGGCGCTGGCCGCGTCATCGCTGGCGGTATCGATCTTTGGCCTGCTGATCTGGAGCCTGACCGGGCTGGTCGGCGCGACGTCTCCATTGATCGCGGCGGAACTGGGCCGCCGCCGCCATGCAGTGCGCGAGGTGCGCCGCACCGTGCGCATGGGTGCGTGGGTGGGCGTGCTCGCGGCCGTGGTGGCCATGGCGCTGTGCCAGCTGGGTGGGCCGCTGCTGCGCGCCACCGGGCAGAGCGAAGCGGTGGTGGTGCGCGCCGTACCGTTCCTGGCCGTGCTGTCGCTGGCCTGCGTGCCGGCGGTGCTTTCCTCCCTGCTGCGCACGGTCGTTTCCACGCTGGGCCGGCCGGGCATTGGCACGGCGATCACCGCGCTGGCCGTGGTGGTCAATGCCACCGGCAACTGGATCTTTGTCTATGGTCATGCCGGGATGCCGGCGCTGGGCCTGATGGGGTCGGCCTGGTCCAGCGTGGTGACCAGCAGCGCGATGCTGCTCGCCTATGCCATGGTGCTGCGGTTTGACCGGCGGCTGCACCGCTATCACCTGCTCGGCCGCTGGTGGCGCGCGGAATGGCGCCGCTTTGCCGATGTGTGGAAGATCGGCCTGCCGATCTGCGCCACGATCGTGGCCGAAGCCGGGTTGTTCAACGGCGCTGCCCTGTTGATCGGGCGCATCGGCGAAGTGCAGCTGGCGGCCCATACCGTGGCGATGCAGCTGGCGGGCATGACCTTCCAGGTGCCGTTCGGCCTGGGCCAGGCCGCCACGATCCGGGTCGGGCTGGCCTATGGCGCGCGCGACCATGCCGGGATTGCCCGCGCCGGGTGGACCGCCCTGGCGATGAGCGTGGGCTTCATGGGCACGATGGCCGCCGTGATGCTTGCGATTCCCCGGCTGATCCTGGGCCTGTATATCGATGTGGGCGATCCGGCCAATGCCGCGCTGGTAGGCTATGCCCTGCAATTCCTGATCGTGGCCGCCGCGTTCCAGCTGTTCGATGGCGCGCAGGCCACCTGCGGCGCGGTGCTGCGCGGCCTGCAGGATACCCGCGTGCCGATGACCATTGCCATGTTCGGCTATTGGGTGCCGGGCCTGCTCACGGCCATCGGCCTTGGGCTTTATACTCCGCTGGGTGGGATGGGCGTGTGGCTGGGCCTGATGGCCGGGCTGGTCTGCGTGGCGGCGCTGCTGATCTGGCGCTGGCATCGCCGCGATCGGCTGGGCCTGCTGCCCTGATCAGCCAGCGACATTCGCCCCATGGCGATTCTGGCGCGTAGCAACGCACGACACGCCAAAACGAAACAAAGAATCTGTAGCTGCCCCCTTGACGCTGGCGGGCGGCGCCACCCATATGCGCCCCGCTGGCACTCTCGAGGTGAGAGTGCCAGCGCAGATTTCGTAAGCCAATTCTGATTGGAAGAGGGAGCAACCCATGACTTTCCGTCCGCTGCACGACCGCGTGCTGGTGCGCCGCGTCGAAGCCGAGGAAAAGACCGCCGGCGGGATCATCATCCCCGACAGCGCCAAGGAAAAGCCCGCTGAAGGCGAAATCGTTGCCGTTGGCACCGGTTCGCGCGCCGAAAACGGCACGATCACCCCGCTCGACGTCAAGGTCGGCGATCGCGTGCTGTTCGGCAAGTGGTCGGGCACCGAAGTGAAGGTGTCGGGCGAAGACCTGCTGATCATGAAGGAATCGGACATCCTGGGCGTGATCGGCTGATCACCCGATTTTTCCGAATTTCCATTTCCCGTATTCAAAGGAACTGAGCAATGGCTGCCAAGGACGTACGCTTTTCGCGCGACGCGCGCGAACGCATTCTCAAGGGCGTCGACATTCTCGCCGATGCCGTGAAGGTGACGCTGGGCCCCAAGGGCCGCAACGTCGTGATCGACAAGAGCTTCGGCGCGCCGCGCATCACCAAGGACGGTGTCTCGGTCGCCAAGGAAATCGAACTCAAGGACAAGTTCGAGAACATGGGCGCCCAGATGCTGCGCGAAGTGGCATCGAAGGCCAACGACAAGGCCGGTGACGGCACCACCACCGCCACCGTGCTGGCCCAGGCCATTGTGCGCGAAGGCATGAAGTCGGTTGCCGCCGGCATCAACCCGATGGACCTCAAGCGCGGCATCGATATCGCCGTGACCAAGGTTGTCGAAAACCTCAAGTCGCGTTCGACCCCGGTTGCCGGTTCGTCGGAAATCGCCCAGGTCGGCATCATCTCGGCCAACGGTGACGTGGAAGTCGGCGAAAAGATCGCCGAAGCCATGGAAAAGGTCGGCAAGGAAGGCGTGATCACCGTGGAAGAGGCCAAGGGCCTCGAATTCGAACTCGATGTCGTCGAAGGCATGCAGTTCGACCGCGGCTACCTTTCGCCCTACTTCATCACCAATCCCGAAAAGATGGTGGTGGAGCTCGAAAACCCCTACATCCTGATCCACGAGAAGAAGCTCTCGTCGCTGCAGTCGCTGCTGCCGATCCTGGAAGCCGTGGTGCAGTCGGGCCGTCCGCTGCTGATCATCGCCGAAGACATCGAAGGCGAAGCGCTGGCCACCCTGGTGGTCAACAAGCTGCGCGGTGGCCTCAAGATCGCCGCCGTCAAGGCGCCGGGCTTCGGTGACCGTCGCAAGGCCATGCTGGGCGACATCGCCACGCTGACCGCTGGCGAAATGATCTCGGAAGACCTGGGCATCAAGCTCGAAACCGTGACGCTCGGCATGCTGGGCCAGGCCAAGAAGGTCACGATCGACAAGGACAACACCACGATCGTCGACGGCGCCGGTGCGGCCGAAGACATCAAGGGCCGTGTCGAGCAGATCCGCGCGCAGATCGAAGTCACCACTTCGGACTATGACCGCGAAAAGCTGCAGGAACGCCTGGCCAAGCTGGCTGGCGGCGTTGCCGTGATCAAGGTTGGCGGTGCCACCGAAGTCGAAGTCAAGGAACGCAAGGACCGCGTTGACGACGCCCTCCACGCCACCCGCGCTGCGGTGGAAGAAGGCATCGTGACCGGCGGTGGCACGGCTCTGCTCTATGCCACGCGCGCTCTCGAAGGCCTCACCGGTGCCAACGAAGACCAGACCCGCGGCATCGACATCGTCCGCAAGGCGATCACCGCCCCGGTCAAGCAGATCGCTGAAAACGCCGGCAGCGATGGCGCCGTCGTGGCGGGCAAGCTGCTCGACCAGGCTGACGAAGGCATCGGCTTCAACGCTGCGACCGACGTCTATGAAAACCTCAAGGCTGCTGGCGTGATCGACCCGACCAAGGTCGTGCGCACGGCGCTGCAGGACGCGGCTTCGGTCGCCGGTCTGCTGATCACCACCGAAGCGGCGATCAGCGAAAAGCCGGACGACAAGCCCGCCCCGGCCGGCATGCCCGGCGGCATGGGCGGCATGGGCGGCATGGACTTCTAAGCCCACGCCAACCGCTTGAAAAAAAATGGGAAGGGCCGCTTGGGAAACCGGGCGGCCCTTTTCCTGTTGTCGGCCCGCCCGGGCAGTGCCATCGGACGGGAACCGCCATCGGCGTGGGGGAGTTTGCACAAACGATGAAATTCTCTCGATGGTTCGTTGGCTCAGGCTTGCTGGGCTGGGCAACGATTGGCCTGGTCGGCCACGCCCTTTATCGCCGCGCCCTGGCCCGCAACCCGGTGGCCCTGCTCGACGCCGCAGACCTGGCGCTGCGCGGCGGCCGCAGTGGCATCGCCTGCCAGGCGCAGGCCCGCTTTGGCCCCGATCCGCAGCAGCGCCTGGAAGTCTATGCCCCGCCCGGCACCGCGTCCGATGCCCGGCTGCCCGTGGTGGTCTTCATCCACGGCGGCGCCTGGGACAGCGGCCGGCCGCAAGACTATCGCTTCATGGCGCGCAGCCTGATCGGCGCAATGGCGCCCGAAAGCTGCGTGGTCGTGCTGGCGGGGTATCGCCTGCTGCCACAGGGCCGCTGGCCGATCATGTTGGCCGATGGTGCCCGCGCGCTGCGCTGGGTGGCTGATCACATCGGCGCGCTGGGCGGCGATCCGGCCCGCGTCGTGCTGATGGGCCATTCGGCGGGCGCCTACAACGCGCTGGCCCTGGCGCTGGACAAGCGCTGGATGGCCGACGAGGGGCTTGATGCCGATGCCCTGGCGGGGGTGATCGGCCTTTCCACCCCGGCGGATTTCCTGCCGCTGGACGATCCCGCCTCGATCGCCACGTTCGGCCACTGCGCCGATCTGGCGCAAACCCAGCCGATCACCCATGCCCGCGCCGGCGCGCCGCCGCTGCTGCTGCTGCACGGCGCGCAGGACACCCGCGTGCGCCCGCGCAACAGCCTGGCCCTGGCCGCCGCAATGACCGCAGCCGGCCAGCCGACGCAGGCGCAGGTGTTCGACGGGATCGACCACGAGCGGATGATCATGGCCTTTGCCCGGCCTTTCGTGCGCGAGGCGCGGCCCCTGGCGGCCGTTGCCGCGTTCATCACCACGGTTTGCGCTTCACCATCGGTTCATTCCGCGCCACAATAACCGGTATCGTGAAGCCCGCCCTCATTTCCTCCCGTCTGCGCCGACCCTTGGCCGCGCTGTGTTCGGTCGTCGTGGCCATGGCGCTGACCGTGCAACCGGTCATGGCGCAAGAGGTGCTGCGCGACGCGGAGACCGAAGCGCTGTTCCGCGACATGTCGGCCCCGCTGATCAAGGCGGCCGGGCTCGATCCGCGCAATGTCGATATCATCCTGCTCAACGATGGCTCGATCAACGCCTTCGTGGCTGGCGGTCAGGCGGTCTATATCCATTCCGGGCTGCTGGGCGCGGCCGACAATATCAACGAAGTGCAAGGCGTGGTGGCGCACGAATTGGGCCACATCACCGGCGGCCACGTAATCAGCACGGCAGGTTCAAAGCCGGCCACCGGCATCACCCTGCTGTCGCTGCTGCTCGGTGGCCTCGCCGCTGCCGCCGGTTCGGCCGACGCGGGCCTGGGCGTGTTCATGGCCGGGCAGCAGGCGGCGCTGGGCAGCTATCTCTCCTTCAGCCGCGCGCAGGAATCGCAGGCCGATGCTGCCGGCGCGCAGTTCCTGTCCAAGGCGGGGATTTCCGGGCGCGGGTCGCTGGATTTCTTCAAGAAGCTGCAGAATCAGGAATTCCGCTATGGCTTTACCCGCAATGCCGATGCGGAGTTCTATTCCACCCACCCGATGACGGCCGACCGCCTGACCTACCTTCAGGATGTCTACGAACACGATCCGGCGTGGAATACGCCGATGGACCCGCAGCTGCAGGCCCACTTCCTGCGCGTGAAGGCCAAGCTCTATGGCTATCTGGCCGAGCCGCAGGACACGCTGCGCGCCTTTCCCGATTACCTGCAGGATGCCCCGGCCCACTACGCGCGCGCCTATGCCTATCACAAGGAAGCGCTGATGGACAAAGCGCTGGCCGAAGTGGACGCCATGCTCAAGCAACTGCCCGATGATCCCTATGCGCTGGAACTCAAGGGCCAGGTGCTGCTCGAATCCGGCCAGCCGGCCGATGCCATCCCGCCCCTGCGCCGCGCCACGCAGTTGACTGGCAACAACCCGCTGATCGCCACCACCTTTGGCCACGCCCTGCTCGCCACCGAGGACAAGGCCAACTTTGCCGAAGCGGAGCGCGTGCTCAAGGCGGCGGTAGCCAAGGACCGCGAAAATCCGTTTGCATGGTATCAGCTTGGCGTGGTCTACGAGGCCGAAGGGGATACCCCCCGCGCCCGCCTGGCCAGTGCCGAGCAGCAGTTGATGCAGATGCAGTTGCCCGAGGCAGCACGCAGCGCCCAGGCGGCCGAGGACGGCCTGCCCAAGGGCACGCCCGACTGGCTGCGCGCGCAGGATATTGCCATGTCGGCCCAGGCGATGATGGAACGGCAAAGGAAGAAGAAGTAAGTCGATGACAGCGCCTGCCCAACGCCGTTCGTTCGTGGTTCTGCTGGTCCTGGTGGCAGCCGTGGCTGCCGCCCTCGCCTGGTGGGTGGCCTCGAGCCGCCACCGTGATGCCGTGGCCCAGACGGAAACGGCCCAGCTTGACGAAGCGCAGCTGACCAAGGCCCTGGCCGATGCCGGCATCGACGGCAAGGAACGCAAGGCGCTCGAAGGGCTGGTGCGCCAGACCTTGCTCGATCATCCCGAAATCCTCAGCGATGCCGCCGCCAGGCTGGAAGCGCGCGAGGCATCGAGCCGCGTGGCGCCCTTGCGCGGCGCGCTGGAAACGCCGTTTCCCGGCGCCGTGCTGGGCAACCCGCAGGGCCGCGTGACGCTGGTGGAATTCACCGACTTTGCCTGCACCTATTGCCGCGGCAGCGTGGCTGACGTGGAAGCGCTGGTGGCCGCCAATCCCGATCTCAAGGTCGTGGTGCGCGAGTTGCCGATCATCTCGGCGCAAAGCGTACCCGCCGCGCGCATGGGCCTCGCCGCCGCCGCGCAGGGCAAATATCCCCAGTTTCACAAGGCGATGTTCAGTGGCGAACGGCCCAGCCCGGAAAGCATCGCGGCGGCCGCCGGCAAGGCCGGGCTCAACCCCACCGCCGCTGCCGCTTTCGCCGCGCAGCCGGGCACGATGAAGGAACTGCAGCGCAATCTCGATCTCGCGCGCCAGCTGGGGGTGAGCGGCACACCCGCCTGGGTGGCCGGCGACCAGTTGCTGAGCGGTGCGGTGGGCAAGGAACGGCTGCAACAGGCCATCGACGCCGCGCGCAGCGGCGACAAGGCCCAGGGCGCATGATTGGGTGGCGCCAGGCAGGTGGCCTGGTGCCGCTGCTGCTTGCCATCGCCACGGCACAGCCCGCGCTGGCCCAACCCACTATGGCCAAGCCTGCTCCCCTGCAGCCGGTTGACGAGATCCAGCGCAATGACGTGACGGTGCAGAGCATCGGCTGGAAGCTGGCCCGCGCCAACGCACCCTATTGCGCGCGCGTGGCGCCGGGCATCGGCGTGATGCTGCAGGATGTGCGCACATTCGATGATCCGGCGCTGGCGCGGCAGGTCTATGGCCTCGCCAGCGATATTGGCGTGGGCGCGATGGCAAGCGATGGGCCGGCGGCACGCGCGGGCCTGCCCCTCAATGCCACGGTGGAGAGTGTCGATGCGCTGACGGTATCGAGCCTGCCGGTGCCACGCCAAGGCAAGTGGGACCGGCTGTTTGCGCTGCAGGATGCGCTGGAGCGCGATGCCGCGCGCGATGGCCGGGTCACGCTGGGCCTCGCCGGCGGGCAACGCCTGACGATTGCCGGCGAGCCAGTGTGCCAGGTGCGCTTCCTGATGGATGACAGCAAGGGCAATGCCGGCGCCAACCGCGACACGGTGCGCATCGGCCGGCCGATGGCCGAAGTGGCCAAGTGGGACGAGGCAGAGATCGCCGCACTCACCGCGCACGAGCTGGCCCATGCCGTGCTCGACCACCAGACCTGGCTGGAACATGGCGGCAGCGCCCGCAAGACCGAGCGCGAGGCCGATCGCCTGTCGGTGTGGCTGCTGCAAAACGCCGGCTATGATCCGGCCGCCGCCATGGCATGGATGCGGCGCATCGGCCCGCGCTATGAAATCCTGTTCTTCGCCTCGCCCGATCATGGCAGCTGGCGCACCCGCGTGCGCACCATGGCGGCAGAGATCGCGACGATGCAGGCCGCCACCCACCATGGCGTCAAGGCCGATTGGCCACGCCTGTTCCGCCGCGAGGATGGCGCCCCGCCAATGCCGCAACCGGCCGGTGTTGTGGACAAGGCACCCATGGCGCCCGGCGCGCCAAGGCGCTAGAACGCGATGGTCATGGCCATGCTGCCGCTTCGCCCCACGCCGTTCTTCGGCAACAAGAACCGCGCCTTCTGGCGGCTCCAGTTCGTTGGCTGGGGCGGCGCCATGTTGCTGCGCGCCATGTCCAGCCTGGCCAATGCCCAGCCCTGGTCGTTCCTGCTGATCGTGCTGATCGCCTCGATCACCGGCTTTTCGATCTCGTCGATCCTCTCGGTGATCTATCGCGCGCTGATCAACCGGCGCCCGATCATCACCTGGGGTGCGACGGCGCTGGTCCTGGCCGTGGCCGTGGGGCTCTATGCCTTCATCGATGCCTGGGTAATCAGCCTCTACCGCCCCGGCAGCGACGCAGGCTTTGCCCAGCTGTTCCTGGGCGTGTTCTATATCGACCTCACGCTGCTGGGGGCATGGTCCGCGCTCTATTACGCGATCAACTTCTATATCCAGGTGGAAGAGCAGAACGACCAGCTGCTCTATCTGGAAGCGCAGGCGACGTCGGCCCAGCTGGCCATGCTGCGCTACCAGCTCAACCCGCATTTCCTGTTCAACACGCTCAATTCGATTTCCACCCTGGTACTGCTGAAGCAGACCGAGCCGGCCAATGCCATGCTGACCCGGCTTTCTGCCTTCCTGCGCTATACCCTGATCAACGAGCCGACCGGCCGGGTGACGGTGGCGCAGGAGGTGGAGACGCTCAAGCTCTACCTCGATATCGAGTTGATGCGCTTTGAAGAGCGGCTGCGGACCGAGTTTCGCATCGATGACGCTGCGCGGTCGGCGCTGATGCCCTCGCTGCTGCTGCAGCCACTGGTGGAAAACGCCATCAAGTATGCGGTCAGCGCGCTGGAAGACGGCGCCCAGATCACCATCGCGGCGCAACTCGTCGGCCCCATGCTGCGGGTCACCGTGTCGGACACCGGGCCGGGCTTGCCAGCGGGCACCGATCCATCAACGCTGTTCGGTGTGCAAACCGACTCTGCCGATAGCCCATCCGCGCCAGGATACCCGGTTTCCACGGGCGTAGGCCTGCCCAACATTCGTGATCGCCTGGCGCAGGCCTATGGCAGCCAGCAACGCTTCGAGGTGGGCAACCGCCCCGAAGGTGGCTTTGCCGTAACCATCGAACTGCCGTTCGAAGCGAAGGAGGAGCCCGCCACGCTCGCCCAACCGAGCAACCGGCTGGCACGGGCATGACGACGCAGGTGGGCATGCCTCGGGAACTTTTCGGGCTTGTCGCATTTGTCACGCGGGGGCAAAAAAACCACAACAGGGCAGACGCTCCAGGCAAAGGTAGCAAATGACCATCCGCACGATCCTCGTCGACGACGAGAAACTCGCCATCCAGGGCCTCCAGCTGCGTCTCCAGGCCTTCCCCGATGTCGAGGTGATCGACACCTGTTCCAACGGACGCGAGGCGATCCGCAAGATCAAGACCGAAAAGCCCGACCTGGTCTTTCTCGATATCCAGATGCCCGGCTTTGACGGGTTCAGCGTGGTCAAGGGCGTGATGGAAATCGATCCGCCGCTCTTCGTCTTCGTCACCGCCTATTCCGAACACGCGCTCAAGGCGTTCGAGGCCAATGCCGTGGACTACCTGCTCAAGCCGGTGGAGGAAGACCGCCTGGCCGATGCGCTTGACCGGGCGCGCACGCGCATGGCCGAAAAGCGCGGGCTGGAGGAAGTGGAAAAGCTCAAGAACGTGCTGGCCGAAGTGGCGCCCGACGCCATGCCCGAACTGGAAGACGATGGCGAAGTGGCTGCGGGCCGCTTTGAAAAGCTGATCAACATCAAGGATCGCGGCCAGATCTTCCGCGTCGATGTCGACACGATCGAGCGCATCGAGGCTGCCGGCGACTATATGTGCATCTATACCGGCGACAATTCGCTGATCCTGCGCGAAACGATGAAAGATCTCGAACGCCGGCTCGACCCGCGCGTGTTCCAGCGTGTCCACCGCTCCAAGATCGTCAACCTCGATCAGGTGCGCCAGGTGCGCCCGCATACCAATGGCGAATGCTTCCTGGTGCTGGAATCGGGCGCCGAGGTGAAGGTGAGCCGCTCCTATCGCGACGTGGTGGCCCGCTTCGTCCACTGACGGCAATGCCGGGCTGTGCCAAGCGCCAGCCCGGCACGTCCCGCGTGCCCTCATTGGCCAATTCCGATTGGCACCTCCACGCCCAGTCGGTAAAGCCGCGCCATGACCGATTTTGCCATTCCGGGTTTCGACCTCGCCGCCTTTGTCCGCGCCACGCTTGAGGAAGATCTGGGCCTGGGGCTGCCGGGCGGTGGTCATGATGTCACCAGCGAAAGCGTGATCCCGGCCGAGGCGCGCTTTGCCGGGGTGATGGACAGCCGCGATGCCATCACGGTGTGCGGACTGCCGATTGCGGCCGCGTTCTTCCGCGCGCTCGATCCATCGGTCGATATCACTATCCTGGTGGACGAAGGCACCCGCGTGGAACCGGGCACGGCGCTGATGTGCCTCGCCGGCAACGCCCGCGCCATGCTGACGGCGGAACGCTCTGCGCTCAATACCGTGCAGCACCTTTCTGGGGTGGCCACGCTGACGCGGCAGTATGTCGATGCCATGGGGCAGACGCGGGCGCGCCTGCTCGATACGCGCAAGACCATCCCCGGCTTTCGCCACCTGGAAAAGTATGCCGTGCGCACCGGTGGCGGGCACAACCACCGTATGGGCCTGTGGGATGCGGCGATGATCAAGGACAACCACGTGCTGGTGGCCGGCGGCGTGGCCGAAGCGGTGCGCCGCGCCTTGGCCGCCGGCGTGGCCGACGTGATCTGCGAGGTGGACCACCTCGACCAGATCGAACCGGCCTTGGCGGCGGGGGCGACGCGCCTGCTGCTCGACAACATGGGGCCAGACATGCTGCGCCAGGCCGTGGCGCTGGTCGCCGGTCGCGTGCCGACCGAAGCCTCTGGCGGGGTGCGGCTCGACACGATCGCCGCGATCGCCGCATCGGGGGTGGATTACGTTTCGGTCGGCCGGTTGACGCAAAGCGCGCCGGCCGCCGATATCGGCCTCGATTTCTCGCCGCTGTAATGCCAAGGTGCCGCCGATGAAGCCCCTGCTTGCTGCTCTTGCCCTGCCGCTTGCCGCCCTCGCACTGCCCGTTGCCGCGCTTGCGGCCGAGGCACCGGCCTGCCGCCTGCCCCCGCGCATCGATCCTGTCCCGCTGCCGGCCCCCGATGGCCCGCGTCGCACCGGGCCGATGACCGGCACCACGCTGGCGCTGTCATGGTCGCCGCAGTTCTGTCGCAACCACACGGGTGACGCCATCGGCGGCACGCAGTGCGACGGCAGCCTGGGTCATTTCGGCTTTGTGTTGCACGGGCTGTGGGCCGATGGCCTGCCCGGGCAATGGCCGCAGTGGTGCCCGGCCACGGTGCCCAGCGCCGAAACCCTGCGCCGCGCCATGTGCATGACGCCCTCGGCCCGCCTGCTCGCCCACGAATGGGCCAAGCATGGCGCCTGCATGGCCCCCACGCCAGAGGCTTATTTTGCGCAAGGGGCGCGGCGCATGGCTGCGCTGCATTTGCCCGACATGGACAGCCTGGCGCGCCGCCGCGTGTTGACCGCCGGCGATCTGCGTCGTGCGTTCATCAGCCGCAACCCCCGCCTCACCCCGCAGTCGATCCGCATCAGCGCCAGCCCCGGCGGCTGGCTGCAGGAAGTGCAGCTGTGTGCCGACCAGGCCGATCGGCCCAAGACCTGCGATGGCCTGGGCCTGGATGATGGCAGCCTGTTGCGGATCTGGCAGCGCAAGCGCTGAATGCGGGGCGGCGGCGGCCTATCCGTTGCCCCCACCCCGCTCCAGCAGCACCAGCGGCACGTCGCGGGCGCCATCGGCGTGTTCGGCATAGCGGGTAAAGCCCAGGCGTGCCGCCAGCGCGAGCGAGGCCGCGTTGTCCCCATCGATCATGCAGGCCACGCGGCGCGGGCCCTGTGGCGTGGCATGCGCGGCATCGAACCAGTCGAGCACGGCCGTCATCGCCTCGCGCGCCAGGCCCTGGCCCCAGCAGGATGGGGCAAATATCCAGCCGGCTTCGGGCACATCGTCCAGCCCCTGGCCAAAGCCGCGCCAGGAATGGAACACGCCGGCAATGCCGATCACGGCATCATCATCGCGGCGGCGGCAGGTGAAGATGCCATAGCCGTAGAGCGCCCATGAGCCGGCGTTGCGCAGCAGGCGCTGGAATTCCTCGGTCACGCTGGTGGGGCGGTTGCCAAGGTGCCGACGCACGTCCTCAGGGGCAAGCAGATCGACCAGCCCGGCATGATCGCGCGGGTGAGGATGCCACAGCGCGAGGCGCTCGGTCACAAGGGCGGGCTGCAAGGCAGATTGCTGGGCGGGCGCGGAGACGGTGACAGGTTCCATTCCCGAAACCTGCCCGATTTCCGCGGCGATGCAAGCCGATCAGCTTTCGAAAAAGCGCCAGGGCCCGGCGGGAATGCCAGCCAGCAGCCAGTGCAACGCCGTGATCAGCCCCCACAGGATCAACGCCCCGCCCCAGGCCCAGCCGAGCTGGCCCAGGTTGCGTAGGTCGGGCCAGAACGGCGAGCGGCGCGACCAGATTCGCCATTCCTTGTCATAGAGCGCCTGGAACTTGGCATCCTGGGTGCGTGCACCGCCCACCGCCATCAGTGCCAGGCCGCCGTTGAGCAGCAGCGAACGCAGGCTGGGCGCCACGATCAGATGCGAAATGCCCCACAGCGCGATGGCAAACATCATCGGGTGGCGGGTGACGCGGAACACGCCCTGGGGCAGCGCGGTGGACAGCCCGTTCATGTTGCGGGGGGCCAGCGCCGGATTGCGCGCGAACGAGGCCAGCAACAGCGCCGTGGCGGTAAAGCTGAGCAGCGAGCCAGCCAGCCAGGGCAGGACAGCATAGCCATTCCACAGCATCGGCCCATCGGGCGCGCGATCATGCATGATCAAGACAAGGATCAGCGCGACCAGGGCGATGATCGAATAGACCGCAAGAAAGCCATTCAGCCCCAGCGCCTTGACGGCGGGTTTGCGCAAGGGATGCGAGAGTACCCAGTGGGAACCGGCAAAGAACAGCATCGCCAGGGCCAGGGGTAGATGTGATTCGATCAAGACATGCTCCGTACCCGCTGCATTGCAGCGCTCCCACGCCACTGCAAGCTAGCCTAACAATTGTTTACCATGCTCGCTTAGGCGAGCATAGACGCGTGGCATCCCCCAAGCATGTCTCATTGCCGAACAAATTGATCCGAAGTGGCGCCAGGCCGGCGCCACGCCGAACTACCGCACCCCGTGCATCAATTTGCGCAAAACCCCCGAAAGCAGCAGAAGAACGACCCCAATCCCCACCGCGAACCAGCCGATCACATTGAAAACGCTGGTATAGGTGTCAAGACTCAGCTTGAGATTGGTAACCTCTCCCCCCACGGTTTCCACACTTGCAACCTGCGCAACGATTCCGCCGACATATTGTGCCATGGCAATCGACAAATACCACACGCCCATCATCAGGCCGACGATGCGGGCCAGCGACAGCTTGGTGATCATGCTCATGCCGACAGGCGAGATGCACAGTTCCGCGACCGAGTGGATCAGGTAGAGGCCAGCCAGCCACCACACCGAAACCTTGAAGTCGGGGCCGGCAAAGCGGGTGCCCCAGACCAGGAACAGGAAGCCGGCGCCCACGCCCGCCAGGGCCACGCCGAACTTGACCGGGATCGAGGGTTCCAGCCCGCGCGCGGCCAGCTTGCCCCACAGGATGGTCAGCAACGGCGCCAGGGTGACGATGAACAGCGCGTTGAAGAACTGCGTCTGCCCGGCCGAAATGCTGAACAGGCCAAACACCGAAAGATCCGTGTTGCGATCGGCGAACAGCGTGAGCGAGGAACCGGCCTGCTCAAACAGCGTCCAGAACACGGTGTTGAACGTGGTCAGCACCATGGCCGCCACCATCATCTGGAACTCTACCCGGTTGCCGGTGCGCCAGGCATAGACCAGGATCGCGGGCACGCCGATGAGGAAGCTGGCGAACAGAATCTTGCCCAGCAGCGGCAGCGCGATGACATAGGCGAGCAGGCTGGAGCCGGCGGCAACCGGCTTGGCATCGAGGAGGTTCTGGAACAGCAGAATGACCGCACCCACAGCCACCAGGCCGCCGACATAGACGAACGGCGTCAGGTCGCGGCCAGACTGCACCGGCGGCTCGCCATAGCCGGCCAGGCGCCCGCCATCGAACTGGATCAGCATCCAGGCAACCGCCATGCCGATCGCGGCCAACAGGAAACCGGCCCACCAGCCCACGGAATCGGCCAGCCAGGGGCAGAGGATCTGCGAGAACAGCGACCCCAGGTTGATGCCCATGTAGAAGATGGTGAAGCCGGCATCGCGGCGGCGGTCACCCGGGGCGTAGAGTTCGCCCACCACGGTCGCGAGGTTGGGCTTGAAGAACCCGTTGCCCACCGCCACCAGCGACAGGCCGAGCAGCATCAGCAGCACGTAGAACGACGAGCGCGTGCCGCCGGTGGCGAACTGGTCACCCGGCACGGTGCGGGCGACGTGCCCATCGGGCGCGAGCAGCGCCACGCTGCCATCGGCATTGCCCTTGATCAGCAGCTTGGCGCCATCAATGACCACATAGCGCTTTTCCAGGCCCGTGGCGGTAGGACGATCGACGGTGTTTTCGGCCACCACGTCATAGCGCTGGCCGGCGATTTCGGCATGGGGCTTGGCGGTTTCCCCGCCGAAGCACAGCACGAAATAGCCCAGCGACATCATGATCGCGCCATATTTGACCGAGCGCTTGGAGCCGAGCACGCGATCGGCGATCAGCCCGCCCACCAGCGGGGTGAGATAGACCAGCGCGGCAAAGCCGCCATAAAGCCCGTTGGTAGTGCTGTCGCTGAACAGGAAGTGCTTGGTGAGATAGAGCGTCAACAGCGCCCGCATGCCGTAGAAGCCGAAGCGCTCCCACATTTCGGTGGTGAACAGCCGCGCCAACTGGCGGGGATGGCCGAACCACCCGGTGTCACCATGGGCACTGGTGGACGACGGGGATGAAGGGGGCGTGTTCGCCTCGGTCATGGATGGATGCGCTCCGTGAAAAGCTGCCGGCGGGCGGGGCCGATGAATAGGCAGGGCCGATGGATATGCGACGATCGACGGTTCTGGTGGACGGCTCTTGTCGAGGGAAAAGCAGTCCGGTTGCGGCGGAAACTACCCGGATTGCGCGGTTTGGAAAGGCGCAATTTGCAACCGCGCGCCGCTTTGCAACGAACATGCGCGACAGCGGCAAGCGACTGAATATTCCTTTCTGGAAGCCAAGCCCCACCGAAACAAACCATCGCGGCATGCGTTTTTCGCCACTGACCGCGCCGGTCCAGCCCCACACCGGAGAGAATTTCACCTGGTGGCCGAAAATTGCGCGGTTTTCGGCAAATTTCCCTGCATTTTTTGAACGTTCGATAAGTTGAACACTCGTCCGACATCTGGCACAGTGCAATTTGCGCCGTGACGGGGGTCAATCGGCGCACAAGGGACTTCATACGATGCCGGGGGGCATCGCGGAGGGGGAGTGACATGATACGTTCCGAACTGCTGCAAGCTTTGGCCAAGGACA
Organism: Novosphingobium sp. SG754; assembly: GCF_013149315.1. NCBI lineage: Bacteria > Pseudomonadati > Pseudomonadota > Alphaproteobacteria > Sphingomonadales > Sphingomonadaceae > Novosphingobium > Novosphingobium sp. SG754. The sequence goes on from NZ_JABGCC010000005.1 coordinate 259,083, forward strand.
GCCCGGGCCTTCGCGCCGAAGAGATCGAGCGCGTGGTTGACGTGTTCTTCGACGAAATCGCCGGGCGCCTCGCCGATGGTGGCCGGGTGGAACTGCGCGGCTTTGGCGCCTTTTCCACGCGCGAACGCGATGCGCGCAAGGGCCGCAACCCGCGCACCGGCGAATCCGTCGACGTGCCGGGCAAGCGCGTGCCCTATTTCAAGCCGGGCAAGGAAATGCGCATCCGGCTCAACGCCGAGTGATCCTGCGCAGATAATACGGTTTGGCGCCGGCGCGGCCCGCCAAGGGCCACCACGGCGCCAGGGACGCTGCTGCCAAGGGGCACGGTAGCAGCGTTACAGGGGGGGCAGGCAGCGTTTTTGCACGAGACAATGGCGCTGCCTGCCATTCATATCCCGCCAACACACCACAGCCGGCGCGACCAGGCGACAAGCCCCAAATCTACCAAGTCTAACAGGCAGTCAGGCTCGCGCCCGGCATAGGGACAGCGGGCCTTTTTTGCAGGGGTGCCGCGCCGCCCCCTTGGCGCGCGGCGGCCACCTGCCTATAGCCGCACAAGCCGTGCGGGCGTGGCGAAATTGGTTAGACGCAACGGACTTAAAATCCGTCGGGCTTTGCCCATGCCGGTTCAAGTCCGGCCGCCCGCACCACCATCACCTTCATGCGACAGTGGCACGCCGGCCGGCTTGAGGATCAGGCGCGCGCTTCCTGAACCCCGGCGCTGTTGTGACGCAGCGCCTTGAGCACGGTATCGACGATATGCGGAGCATTGAGCCCGGCCGCGTCATACTGCTTTTCGGGCGCGTCGTGATCCTGGAACACATCGGGCAGGCGCATGGTGCGGATCTTGAGGCCGCCATCGGTCAGCCCTTCGTCGCTCGCCATGGTCAGCACATGGGCGCCCAGGCCGCCGATCGCGCCTTCCTCGATCGTCACCACCACTTCGTGCGTGGCGATAAGGCGGCGGATCAGCGCATCGTCCAGCGGCTTGACGAAGCGCAGGTCGGCCACCGTGGTGGACAGCCCGCGTGCATCGAGCTGATCTGCGGCCTTGAGCGCTTCGGCCAGGCGCGTGCCGAGCGAGAGGATCGCCACCTTGCTGCCCTCGCGCACGACGCGGCCCTTGCCGATTTCCAGCCGCTCGGGAACGGTGGGCAGCGGCACACCCACGCCATTGCCGCGCGGATAGCGGAAGGCGATCGGGCCGCTGTCATGACAGGCGGCGGTGTGCACCATGTGAACCAGTTCCGCCTCGTCGGCGGCGGCCATCACCACCATGTTGGGCAGGCTGGCCAGATAGGTCACATCGAACGAGCCGGCATGCGTGGCGCCATCGGCGCCGACCAGCCCCGCGCGGTCGATGGCAAAGCGCACCGGCAGGTTCTGGATCGCCACATCGTGCACGACCTGGTCATAGGCGCGCTGCAGGAACGTGGAATAGATCGCGCAGAACGGCCGCATGCCCTGCGCGGCAAGGCCGGCGGCAAAGGTCACGGCATGCTGCTCGGCAATGCCCACGTCGAACAGGCGATCGGGAAAGGCCTTGGCAAACTTGTCGAGCCCGGTGCCCGACGGCATTGCTGCGGTGATCGCGCAGACCGTGGGATCGGCCTTTGCCTCGGCCATCAGGGCCTGGGCAAAGACATTGGTGTAGCTGGGCGGGCCGCCCGCGCTTTTCATCTGTTCGCCGGTGATCACGTCGAACTTCTGCACGCCGTGATACTTGTCGGCCGCCGCCTCGGCCGGTGCATACCCCTTGCCCTTTTGCGTGACGACGTGGACCAGGCACGGCCCTTCGGCCGCATCGCGCACGTTTTCCAGAACCGGGATCAACTGGTCGAGGTTGTGCCCATCGATCGGGCCGACATAGTAAAAGCCCAGCTCCTCGAACAGGGTGCCGCCCATGGCCATGCCGCGGGCAAATTCGTCGGTCTTCTTGGCCGCATGGTGCAGCGGGCGGGGCAGCTTGCGCGACAGGCGCTTGGCCAGTTCGCGCAGTTCCAGGAACGGGCGCGACGATACCAGCCGCGCGAGATAGCCCGAGAGGCCACCCACGGGCGGCGCAATAGACATGTCGTTGTCGTTGAGGATCACGATCAGGCGGTTGCCGGCGGCTTCGGCGTTGTTCATCGCCTCGTAGGCCATGCCCGCGCTCATCGCGCCGTCGCCGATCACCGCGATCGCCTTGCCCGGCTTGCCAGCCAGCTTGTTGGCCACGGCAAAGCCCAGCGCTGCCGAGATCGAGGTCGAGCTGTGCGCGGTACCGAACGGATCGTATTCGCTTTCGCTGCGCTTGGTGAAGCCGGAAAGGCCACCGCCCTGGCGCAGGGTGCGGATGCGGCTGCGCCGCCCGGTGAGGATCTTGTGCGGATAGGCTTGGTGGCCCACATCCCACACCAGCCGGTCATCGGGGGTGTTGAACACGTAATGGATCGCGGTGGTGAGTTCAACCACGCCCAGGCCGGAGCCAAGGTGCCCGCCGGTCTGCCCCACGGCCGAGATCATCTCGGCGCGCAGTTCATCGGCCAGTTGGCGCAATTGACCAGGCGCCAGGCGGCGCAGGTCGGCGGGGGTATCGACGGTGTCGAGCAAAGGCGTGGCCGGGATTTCGGTCATTATCGCGCCTTACACCCCTTGCCGCGTGCTGTCGAGAAAACCCCTATGGTTCGCACCAAGGGGCGTGGAAACAGCAGCTTGGGCCTTGTCGTCAGCCCTCACAGCGCCATGTCGAGCGCGTGGAGGGCAAGGCCCACCAGCCCGCCCACCAGCGTGCCGTTGATGCGGATGAACTGCAGATCGCGGCCCACGGCGCCCTCGATCCGCGCGGTCACGGTGCGGGCATCCCAGCGGCGGATGGTTTCCGACACCAGCCGCACGATCTGGCTGCCATAGCGGCTGGCCACGCCCACCAGCGTGCGCCGGGCAAAGCGGTTGACCAGCAGCGCCAGTTGCCGATCGGTTTGCAGCGCCCGGCCCAGATCTGCCAGGGCCACGCCGATCTGGCCCGACAGCGCGCCATTGCCACCGCCGCGCACCGCCGCCAGCAAGCCAGCGCGCGCGCGCTCCCACAGCGCGTCGAGCCAATCGGTGAACGCGGGATTGGCCAGCACTTCGGCCTTCATGCCTTCGACGCGGGCGCGCATGGCGGGGTCTTCGACGAGGTCGTGGGCAAGCTGTTCCAGCCCTTCCACGATCTTCATGCGCAGCGGGTGATCGGGGTGCACCACGGCTTCGGCCAGCAGCTTGTAGATGCCATCGAGGATGGTGTTGGCCAGCCGCTCGTCCAGCTTGACCAGCCGCACCAGGGCATTGGCGCGATCGTGGATCAGGGTACGCAGCAGCGCCTCGTTGGCTTCCAGGGTCTGCGCCGTCTTGGCCAGCAGCGCCTCGATCAGCGGCAGATGGCGCCCGTCGGCGATCATCGCCTGCAACATCTGGCCCAGAAGCGGCGCCAGGTCGATCCGGTCTATCTGCTGGCGCAAGGCCTGCTTGGCCATGCCGCCCAGCTTTTCGCGGTCGAGCGATTCCAGGATATCGGCCGCCAGGCTGGCGGCACCGGCGGCCAGGCGCCCCTGCTCCCCGCCTTGGCGTGGCGCCGCCAGGAAGGAACCGGCCGCCCCGGCCACGTCCAGCCCGGCCATGCGCCGCGCCACCACCTGGGGGGTGAGGAAATTGGACTGGAGGAAGCCGGCGAGGGAATCGGCGATGCGATCCTTGTTTTCCGGGATGATCGCGGTGTGCGGGATCGGCAGGCCCAGGGGATGGCGGAACAGCGCGGTGACGGCAAACCAGTCGGCCAGGCCGCCAACCATCGCCGCCTCGGCAAAGGCGCGCAGATAGCCCCAGCCCGGCGCAGCGCCCGGCGCGGCCAGCATGGTGCGCGCCAGAGCAAACAGCCCGGCCATCACCACCAGCAGGCCGGTGGCGACTAGGCGCGTGGTGCGCGCCCGGTCAACGGGCTGGATCAGGGGCCTTGCAGCGCGGGCCAGACGGCGGGGAGTGATGGTCACTCCGCCGGGAATGCCTCATGCACGGTGTGGTTCCCATCGGCATGGCCGCCGGGGCTGCCAGGCGCACCCTTGGCGCCATGCCCGGCGGCACGCGGCTGGCTGGCCAGGAACACGCGGGCGAGCCAGGGACCAAGCCGCTTTTCAAAGCCGTCAGCCAAGCTGAACCCGGCCGGCACGATCAGCAGCGTGAGCAGGGTGGAGAGCGTGAGGCCGCCGATCACCACCGTGCCCATCGGCGCGCGCCAGCCCGCGTCACCACCCACCGAAATGGCGGTGGGCACCATGCCGGCGATCATCGCCACGGTGGTCATGATGATCGGCTGCGCGCGCTTGTGCCCGGCCTCGGTAATCGCCTCCAGCTTGCCCTTGCCGGTCGACATTTCCTCGATCGCGAAGTCGATCAGCAGGATCGAGTTCTTGGCGACGATGCCGAACAGCATGAGCACGCCGATGAACACCGGCAGGCTCAACGCCTGGCCAACCAGGCCCAGCAGCATCAGCCCACCCAGCGGCGCCAGGAACAGCGAGCCCATGTTGACCAGCGGCGAGACGAAGCGGTGATAGAGCAGCACCAGCACCGAGAACACCAGCAGCACGCCGGTGGCGAGCGCGATGAAGAAGTTGGTGAGCATTTCCTGCTGCCAGCGGTCTTCCCCGGCCGGGGCATTGGACACGCCGGTGGGCAGGTTCTGCATGATCGGCAGCTTGGCAATGGCATCCATCGCCGTGCCCTTGACCACGCCGGGCGGCAGATCGGCGCCCACGAAGATGCGGTGGTTCTGGTTGTAGCGCTGGATCGTGGTGGGGCCCGAGCCAAAGCCGATGCTGGCAACGCGCGCCAGCGGCACCGACGTGCCCATCGCAGTCTGCACCGGCAGGTTTTCGATGGTCGACAGATCGCGGCGGGAATCGAGCGGCAGCTTGACCCGGATCGGTACCTGGCGATCGGACAGCGAGAACTTGGCGCTGTTCATGTCGATTTCGCCCTGGGTGGCGATGCGGATCGTCTGGCTGAGCGCCTGGGTCGTCACGCCGAGCGAGGCGGCCAGATCAAGATGCGGGGTGATGACGATTTCCGGGCGGCGCAAGTCGGCGCTGATGCGCGGCGCCACCAGTTGCTTGAGCCCGCTCATCTGCTGCACCAGGGTTTGCGCGGTGCGCTGCAGGAGATCGGGATCAGAGCCCGAGAGCATCACGCTGATCGGCCGGCCCGAGCCGCCACCGCCGCCGCCATTCTGGCTTTGGAACGTGACGCGCGCATCGGCGATCTGCTGCAGGCGCGGGGTCAGTTCGCGCTGGAACTGCAGGCTGGTGCGCGGGCGGTCCTTGCGCAGCGTCATGATGATGCGCCCGCTGCCCTCGGTGATCCGCTCCAGCGCCACTTCGATCTCGGGCTCGTTGCGGATCAGGTTGTACACCTCGTCCACCTTGGCGGCCGTCTGGTCGATCGTGGTGCCGGGCACCATTTCCACGTTGATCTGCGAGAAATCGCTATCGGTATCGGGGAAGAACTGCGTGGGGATGACCACGAACATCGCGCCTGTCAGCAGTAGCGCGCCAAGGCCGATGCCCATCATCCACAGGCGATGATCGCGCAGCCGCGCCCGCACCCGGCGGCGCGGATGCAGCGCGCGATAGGCCGCCGCGCGCGTGGTATCGAGCGACCAGCGCAGCACCGCCATATAGCGGTCCATCCACGGGCCTTCGCCATGGGGAATGTCGCGCTGGTCACGCTTGAGGAAATAGGCCGCGACCATCGGCGTGATCATGCGCGCCACCAGCAGCGAGAATAGCACTGCCACCACCACGGTGAGGCCAAAGTTCTTGAAGAACTGGCCCGAGATGCCCGGCATCAGGCCCACGGGAAGGAATACCGCCACGATCGAGAAGGTGGTCGCCACCACCGCCAGGCCGATTTCGTCGGCGGCGTCGATCGCGGCCTGGAACGGGGTCTTGCCCATGCGGATATGCCGCACGATGTTCTCGATTTCCACGATCGCATCGTCCACCAGCACGCCCGCCACCAGGCCCAGCGCAAGCAGCGACATGGTGTTGAGCGTAAAGCCCATGAGATGCATCACGGCGAACGTGGGAATGGCCGAGAGCGGAATGGCGATGGCCGACACGAACGTGGCCCGCCAGTCGCGCAGGAAGAAGAACACCACGATCACCGCCAGCACCGCGCCTTCGACCATCGAGGACATCGAGGTGTGGTACTGCTGCTTGGTGTAGTTCACGCTGGTGAACAGCTGGGTGAAGCGGATCTTGTGGCCTTGCTCGGCCGAGATCTTGGCCAGTTCCTTGACCGTGTCATCATAGACGCTGACATCGGATTCGCCGCGGGCGCGGGCGATGCTGAACGTGACGACCGGCTTGCCGTTGAACTTGGCGATCGAGGTGATTTCGCTGAAGCTGTCGCGCACGTCGGCCACGTCGGACAGGCGGATCACCCGGCCGGCCGCCACCGAAATCTGCGTCTGCCCGAGATCGAAGGCGGACCGCGCGTTGCCGAGCACGCGCACCGACTGGCGCGCACCGGCCACTTCGGCCTTGCCGCCCGCCGCATTGAGGTTGACCTGGCGCAGGGCATTGTTGACCTGCATCGCGGTCACGCCGAACGACTTCATCCGCATGGGATCGAGCGTCACGGCGATTTCGCGGGTAACGCCGCCGGCGCGGTGGACCTCGGCCATGCCGGGCACCGCCAGCAGGCGCTTGGCCACGGTATCGTCGACAAACCACGACAGTTGCTCGATCGTCATGTCGTCGGCCGAAACCGCCCAATAGGCGATGGGATCGGACGAGGTTTCGGCCTTGAACACCTGCGGTTCCAGGATGCCGTCGGGCAGATCGCCACGCACCTGGTCCACTGCGTTCTTCACTTCGGCCACCGCGCCATAGATGTCGGTGCCGATCTTGAACTGCACCATCGTCTGGCTGGAGCCTTCCGACGCGGTGGAGGTGATCGTGTCGACCCCGGCGATGGTGCGCACGGCGCTTTCCACCCGCTGCGTGATCTGGGTTTCGATTTCGGTGGGCGCGGCGCCGGGCTGGCTGATCTGCACGATCACCAGCGGAAACTCGATATCGGGCTGGTCCTGCACCTTCATCAGCATGAAGGAGACCAAGCCCGCCAGGGTCAGCCCCAGGAACAGGACGATGGGAACGACCGGGTTGCGGATGGACCAGGCCGAGAGATTGCGAAAGTTCATGGCCGTTTCCCTGGTCCGATCACGGGTGGTCGATCAGTGCGCCGCGGCGGCAGTGCCGGCCGTGACCGGCCGGACCGTATCGCCGGGATTGAGGAAGCCACCCGCGCGCAGCACCACGCGCTCGTTGCCCGAGAGACCTTCGCGCACGACGATCCCGTGCGCGGTGACGTCACCGATCTTCACCGCGCGGCGCGTCACCTTGTTGGCGCCATCGAGGATATAGACGAAGCTGCCGTTTTCATCGCTGAGAATGGCGGTTTCGGGCAGGACCGGCGCCGTGGTGACGCCGCTGCGGATCGTGGCGCTGGCAAAGCCGCCCGGACGCAGCGCGGGATCATAGCGCAGCGCGATGCGGGCAATCCCCTCGCGCGTGGTCGGATCGATCGTGGGAGCCACCTGCCACACCGTGCCGGTAAAGCTTTGCGCCGTGCCGACCGGGGTGATCTGGGCGGTCACGCCCACGTGCATGCGCGCCAGGTCCACTTCGGCAAGGCGTGCCTGCATTTCCAGTTCGCCATCCTTGGCCATGCGGAACAGCGTGCCGCTGCCCGCGCTGACGATCTGCCCCGGCTCTACCGCGCGGGTCAGCACCAGGCCGTCGGCCGGGGCCACGATGTTGAGCCGCGCCGTGCTGGCGCGCAGCTGGCCCAGCGTGGCGCGGGCCACGCGCACCTGCGCCACAGCGGCATCGCGTGTGGCGGTCAGCTGATCGATATCGGCCTTGGAGATGAAGCCCTTGGCCACCAGCTTGAGCGCACGATCGAGATTGCTTTGGGCGATGCGAGCGTTGGCTTCCTGCACTTGCACCCCGGCAGCCTGGCTGGCCACCTGCTGCACCTGGACCGAGCGATCGACGACGGCCAGTACCTGCCCGGCATGGACCCAGGTGCCGGCATCGACCAGCACGCTGCGCACGATGCCGCCTTCGCCGGCAATGCCCACGGGCATTTCGCGCTTGGCGGCAATCACGCCGCTGGCCACCACGGTGGCGTCAACGGTCTGCTGGCCCGGCGCCACCACGGTGACGGTCTGAGCCTGGGTGGCGGCATCGGGCGCCTTGGGCCCGCCGGCATCGCGGTGCATCAGCCACCAGGCGAGAGCCAGCAGCACGACCAGCCCCGCGCCGATGGCAAAGGCACGCCGCCGATTGCCACCGGTTGCCGGCACATCGGCCAGGCTGCTCATGTCTTGCGTCTTGTCCAGCAGAATTGCCTCCCCAGCCCAACCGGCAAGCGCGTACCATACGGCACCACGCAGCCCGGGCCACGATCCCCTTTGCCCGCCCCATCCTTGCGCCATGCGCAGCGACAGGCCGGGCGATGTGTTCCCAACGTCGGTCTAACGTGGCGGCCGGTTGCCCGGCTGCCTGTCATCGCGGCCGGCCACCGGCATGGGCCAGCCCCCGGCAACGCCGGTCGCCGGCATGGCCCCCGCCTTCGCCAAGCGCCGCGCATCAAGCGCCACGTTCCGAAGGTTCCTTACCTTGCCAGCATTTACGCAGCTTTTAGCGGGCGCAACGACCAGTTGCAATCACAGCTCGACAAACAACGTCATAACCGAAGCATTTGCGCTTCGCCTCGGCAACGAACCCACCGCTGCGGGGCCGAGACGCCAAAACGGCCGCCCGGGTTGCCCCGGACGGCCGCACCGTGGATGGCGGTGTGGCGCGGGCTGCCAGCCCCGGCGCAAAGCACCGGGCCGGCAAGCCAGCGCGTGATCAATACTTGAGCTGGCGCTCGTAAAGGTCGCGATAGTGCTGGATACGCGTGACCCGCAGGCCCTGCATCCCCGAGCGATCCACCGCGCGCTGCCACGAGGCGAATTCTTCGAGGGTGAGGCCATAGCGTTCGCACGCCTCATCAATGGTCAGCAACCCACCGTTGACCGCCGCGACCACTTCGGCCTTGCGGCGCACCACCCAGCGGGTGGTGTTGGCGGGGGGCAGGTTATCCAGCGTCAGCGGTTCACCCAAGGGACCAATAACCTGCGCCGGCCTGATTTTCTGATTTTCGATCATGGCACTTCTCGTCGGTCAGCTGAGCCTTTCGGCGGGGGGGACGGCCTGTTTGGCTTCATCACCGTTGTGCTTCCCTCCATTTTGCCATTCACTGAAGAGTTTGGGTTAACGAGATCTTCATGACCTGCCGTGTGTTCACCTGCCTTGTGCAACATCCAGGCTGCGACCCGATGGAAGCTGCCAAGGCCCGTTCCGCCTGGCATGGCCAGTACGGAATCCTGCGACACCCGCCGCAGGTCCTGTGCGGCTTCCAGCCGGGCACAGAATTCGGCCCAGTGCAGCTGGCGCAGCACCCCTGCCGATTCGGCGCCCACCAGGCCGCGCAGATCTTCAAAACCCAAATCCATGGGGCTGACAGTAGCCCGATAGGGATAAGGGAGTGTAAAACCGCCCTTTACAAAAAATTAACCACATGGCCAGCGCACGCCGCCCGTTCCGTGCCATTTTTGCGCTGAAAACCGTGGGAAAAGCGCCTATGGGCGGGCCATGTCGCATTGCATCCCCCCTTCCGCGATCCCCAAACTGGTGCCTGATTTTACCGGCCTGGCCGATCCATTGCCCCTGTTCGATCTGGCCGCCCCGGCCAGCGCGCGGCGCATCGTGGTGGCCATGTCGGGCGGGGTGGACAGCTCGGTAGTGGCCGGGCTGGCGGCTGCCAGCGGCGCCGAAGTCATTGGTATCACGCTGCAACTTTACGATTACGGCGCCGCCACTGGGCGCAAGGGCGCCTGTTGCGCCGGCGATGATATCCGCGATGCCCGCGCCGTGGCCGATCGCCTGGGTATTGCCCACTATGTGCTCGATCACGAATCGCGTTTCCGCGAAGACGTGGTCGAGCGCTTTGCCGACGATTACCTGGCGGGCCGCACGCCGATTCCCTGTATCCGCTGCAACATGGGGCCCAAGTTCACCGATCTTCTGGCCATGGCGCGCGAACTGGGCGCCGATTGCCTGGCGACCGGGCACTATGTTCGCCGGGTGGCCACGCCCCAGGGTGCGCAATTGCATCGCGCCGCCGATCCGGCCCGCGACCAGAGCTATTTTCTTTATGGCACGACGCAGGAACAGCTCGATTTCCTGCGCTTTCCGCTGGGTGGTCTGCCCAAGCCGCAGGTGCGCGCCCTGGCCCAGGCCATGGGCTTGGCCGTTGCCGCCAAGCCCGACAGCCAGGACATCTGCTTCGTGCCCGATGGCGATTACGCCAAGATCGTGCGCAGCGTGCGCCCCGAAGGCGGGCGCCCCGGCACGATCGTCCATGCCCAGAGCGGCGCAGTGCTGGGCCAGCACCAAGGCGTGATCCACTATACCGTGGGCCAACGCCGCGGGCTGGAAATCGGTGGCCAGCCCGAACCGCTCTATGTCGTGGGCCTGGATGCGGCCAATGCCCGCGTGCTGGTGGGCCCGCGCCAGTTGCTGGGCGTGGCCGCGGCCCGCGTGATCGAAACCAACCGCATCGGCGCCCTGCCCACCGATGGCACGCCGCTGACGGCCAAGGTGCGTTCGCTGGCCAAGCCGGTGCCGGTTACACTGGACGGCCCGTTCGGCGATGGCGCCGCCACCACCTTGCGCTTTGCCACGCCCGAATATGGCGTGGCGCCGGGCCAGGCGGCGGTGCTCTATGCCGGGGACCGGGTGATCGGCGGCGGCTGGATCGACGGCACCGAAGCGGCCGAGCCGCTGGCCGCGCTGTAAACCCGAGTGCGGCAGGGGTGCTCCCCCTGCCCGCGCCTCAATCGCGCCAGGCCTGCAACTGGCAGCCCCAGCCTTCGCGATAGGTGGCAGTTTGCGCGGCGGCGAGCGGAACCGTAGCGGTCACGCTGTGAGCGGTTGCATCCTCGGCCAGCGAGACCGGGAAGCGGCCCTTGGGATTGTCCTTTTCGCAATCACCCAGCGCCCTACCGCCAATATAGCGGCACGAGCAGGCCAGGCGAGCCGCGCGCGCCGCCTCGATTCGCGCGTTGTCGTGCGCCGGGCGCCAGACAAAGGCGACGAATACCGCGCCCACGACAAGGCCGATGATGAAGATTGCTGCCAGCCCGCGCCAGGCCCAATGCCCCGCCCGGCGTGGCCCTGGGGATGGAGACGCAGGCGGTTGGCCACCAAAACGGAGCGGATCATTCGGGGATGAAGAAGGCTTGGTGGTTGCCATGTGCATTCGATCTGGTGGAAAGACCGGGCAACCATGCAGAGCGCCCCGCGATTCCGTTTACCCTGTGCCCGCCGGTGGCTGGCCCTTATCGTGCCGGCGGCGCTTGCACCAGTCCTGTTCGCCTGCTCGGCCAGCCAGCCGGCGCAGCAGCCGCTCTCGCCCCAGGCGCTGGCGGCGGTGATCGATGATCCCGGGGTGGAGCGCGAAGGCCTGGCCCGCGCGATCGACGCGCTGTTCACCGCCGATGATGGCGCTGCCGCGCAGGGCGCGGGGGAAACCCGCGCGGTGATCGTGATGCGCGCCGGACGCATCGTGGCCGAACGCTATGGCCCCGGCTATCATGAGAATACGCGCTTTGCCGGCGGCGGCATCGCCCGTTCGATCACCGCGGTCATGGTCGGCATGCTGGTTTCCGACGGGCGGCTGCGCCTCAATGAGACGGCGCCCGTGCCGGCGTGGCAGCGGCCGGGCGATCCGCGCGGCGAAATCACCCTGCGCCACCTGTTGCAGATGCGATCGGGCCTGCGCGAGGAACCGGGTGACGAGGCCCGCATGCTGTTCGGCCCCGGCCGCGACGACATGGCCGGCGCGGCCGAAGATCAGCCCCTGGCCGCAGAGCCAGGCGCGCGGTTCCAGGACGATGCCGCCAGCGGAATCATCCTGGCTGATCTGGCGGCGCGGGTGCTGGCCCCCGGTGGAGACGCCGATGCCCGGCGCCGGGCCGTGGCCGATTACCTGCGCACCCGCCTGTTCGAACCGGTGCAGATGCGCGGCATCGTGCCTTCGTACGACGCGCATGGCACGATGAACGGCGGCGCGATGATCGATGCCACGGCGCGCGATTTCGCCCGCTTTGGCGAATTCCTGCGCAACCGTGGCGCGGTGCACGGGGCGCAACTGGTGCCCCGGCAATGGATCGAATTCATGGCCAGCCCCTCGCCCCGCGAAAAACAGTATGGTGCTGGGGTCTGGCTCAACCGCACGCCCACCGACAGCGAGCCGCGCCTGTTTCCCGCGCGTGGCCCGCGCGACATGATGGCCGCGCTGGGCGATGGCGGCCAGGCGGTGCTGGTGTCACCCGCGCGCAAGCTGGTGGTGGTGCGGCTGGGCGCCACGCCACGCGACGGCGATGCCGCGCTGATGGGCAAGCTGGGCGATATCGTCGCCCTGTTCCGCTAACGCCCGCCGAGGCCCACCAATTGGCGCGCGTCAGACCCTGGTGCTGATCGCGATCAGGCTGTCTGGCACAGCCGCGGCGGCATTGGCGCCGCGCGGAGTGAAGCGCCCTTGCACCTGGGCGCCCTGCTCGATGGTCAGGGTGTCATAGGTCACATCGCCCAGGATGCGCGCGGTCTTGCCCACGACCAGGTCGGCCACGGTGACCGCACCGTTGACCGTGCCAGCAAGGCGCGCGCTGCGGGCGGTGATCGCGCCGGTGATCACGCTGCTTTCACCCTGGACCAGCGCGGCGCAGGCCACATCGCCATCGACGCGGCCTTCCACATGCAGATCGGCCGCTGCGGTGATATCGCCCCGCACCGCCACGTCTGCGCCGAGCACGGAAAACGTGGCTGCACCGAGCGGTGCAGCGCGTTCAGTGCCCACCGTGGCCAGCTTCTTTGAAAACATCGGGCAGGGTCTCCAGGAACGGACGCGGATCGACCGGGCGATCGTTGATCCGCACTTCGAAGTGCAGGTGCGGGCCGGTGGAGCGGCCCGTGCTGCCGATCCGGCCGATTTCCACGCCGGGCGCCACGCGCTCGCCGGGCCGTGCCTCGATCCGCGACATATGGGCATAGCGGGTGACCAGGCCATGGCCATGATCGACTTCCACGCAATTGCCATAGCCCGAGCGCACCCCGGCAAAGCTGACCACGCCTTGGGCAGCAGCAAAGATCGGCGCGCCGGTCGGGCCCTTGAAATCGAGGCCGGGATGGAAGGCGCCACCGCCGGTGAACGGATCGGCGCGATAGCCAAACCCGCTGGAAATGAAATCGGCGCTGGCCGGCAGGGCATGGGGCAGGCGCGCCAGGCCCTGTTCCAGCGCGGTAAGCCGCGCCATGCTCTGCCCCAGGCGCGCCAGCGCGGGATCGTTGCCGCCCAGCGCGATCAGCGGACCACCCATGGCGCGCCGGTTGGCCGCTGTTCCGCGCAGCGGCGCCACTTGCGCGGGGTTGAGGCCGACCCGGCGGATCGCCGTTTCCGCCTGGCTGGCGCGCGCATCGGCATACTGAGTGAGCCTGGCCACGAAGGCCGCCTGGCGCATGGCCAGGCGATCGATGCCGGCTGCCATCGGATTGCCCGCCGACGGCATGTTGAACGAGAGCGGCTTGGCCTCCGGCGCAGCAGAAGCATCAGCAGCGGGCAGATCGCCCAGCTGGCCCTTGACCAGCGTTTCGATCATCTCTTGCCGGCGTTCCAGATCCTGCAGCGTGCCAGCCACGCCATTGCGCGTGGCAGTGATATGCCGTTCGGCCTCGCTCACCGCCATTTCGCGCTGGCGCAAGGCTGCGGCATGACGCGCGGCGAGGATCTGCCCGGTTAGCATCGTGGCCATCGCCGCCAGCCACAGCAGCAGCGCCAGCACCACCGCGCCGGCAACGCCCATCTGCACGCGGCCCGATACGCGGATGAAGCGCACTTGTCCCTGCGCCCGCATGAAGAATTCGCGATCGGGAAACCAGCCGCGCACCCGCGCCGGCAGTGCGGTCAGCCAGGCGGTGGCACGGCGCCAAGGCGCGCGCGGCGCAGGCGGCGTGGCCGTGGCGCGCACGGTGTGAATCTCAGCAGGCGGCAAGATGTGTGATTATCCCAAGGCAAGACAGGTGATGAACGATCCTTGGGGCCGGGCGCTTATCGGCGGGAACCGCAGGAGTCGAATCCGGGGGCCGCAGCACGGGGCGGGCCGTGGCGCAAGGACGATGAATCGATTGCAACCCACCTCGCGCCCGTGACAGCGCCTGCCACCGATGGTAAGCCCCGCGCCATTATGTCGACCAAACCTCAGGAAATCGCCACCGAGTCCCCCCAGTCGCTGGTAGAGCAGCTGGCCCGGGCCGGCCGTGCCGCGCAAGCCGAACTGGCGCGCATGCCGGCGCCGGCCAAGGAAGCCGCGCTCAAGCTGGCTGCCGCCGCCCTGCGCCGTGCCGCGCCGGAAATCCTGGCGGCCAATGCGATCGACATGGCCAATGGCACCACGCGCGGGCTGACCCCGGCGCTGCTCGATCGCCTGCGGCTGGACGAAGCGCGCGTTGCCGGCATCGCCGATGCCGTGGACCAGGTGGCCAGCCTGGCCGATCCGGTCGGGCAGGAGATCGATTCCGCCACGCGCCCCAACGGCATGGTCCTGCGCCGCGTGCGCGTGCCGATCGGCCTGATCGGCATCATCTATGAAAGCCGCCCCAACGTGACGGCCGATGCCGCCGCACTGTGCGTGCGCTCGGGCAATGCCGCCCTGCTGCGCGGCGGGAGCGAGGCGGTGCATTCCAACCGCGCGATCCACGCCGCACTGGTGGCCGGCCTGGTGGAAGGCGGCGTGCCCGCAGCGGCGGTGCAACTGATGCCCACGCAAGACCGCGCCGCCGTGGGCGCGATGCTGACGGCAGCCGGCCTGATCGACATGATCGTGCCCCGCGGCGGCAAGAGCCTGGTCGCCCGCGTCCAGGCCGATGCCCGCGTGCCGGTGCTCGCCCACCTCGATGGCATCTGCCACACCTTCGTCCACGCGGCGGCAGATCCGGCCATGGCCCAGGCCATCGTGCTCAACGCCAAAATGCGCCGCACGGGCATCTGCGGGGCGATGGAAACCCTGCTGATCGACGCGACCTATCCGGCGGCGGCAGCGCTGATCACCCCGCTGATCGAAGCCGGTTGCGAAGTGCGCGGCGATGCCCGCGCCCGCGCCATCGATCCGCGCATCGTGCCGGCGGCCGACAACGATTGGGACACCGAATACCTCGATGCCGTGCTCTCGGTGGCGGTGGTCGATGGCCTCGACGCAGCGCTCGCGCATATCGCCCGGCATTCCTCGGGCCATACCGATGCGATCATCACTGCCGATGCCGCAGCCGCCGCGCAGTTCCTGGCCCAGGTCGACAGCGCGATCGTCATGCACAATGCCTCCAGCCAGTTTGCCGATGGCGGCGAATTTGGCCTGGGCGCGGAAATCGGCATTGCCACCGGCCGCCTGCACGCGCGCGGCCCGGTCGCGCTGGAAGGGCTGACCACCTACAAGTGGCTGGTCCACGGCAGCGGGCAGGTTCGCCCCTGACACGCGGTGCTCCCCGGCTGACCGGCCTTCTGGGCGGCAGCTTCAATCCGGCACACGGCGGACACCGCCGGGTGAGCCTGTTTGCGCAAGCCGCATTGGGCCTGGACGAGGTGTGGTGGCTGGTCTCGCCCGGTAACGTGCTCAAGCCCGCCAAGGGCATGGCGCCGCTGCCGGCGCGGGTGGCCTCGGCGCGGGCAATGGCCCGCCGCGCCCCGATTCGAGTGACCGCGATCGAGCGCGAACTGGGCACCCGTTTTACCATCGACAGCCTGCGCGCGCTGGTGCGGCGATACCCGCGCCGGCGCTTTATCTGGTTGATGGGAAGCGATAATCTGGCCCAGTTCCACCGCTGGAAAAACTGGCGCGGCATTGCCCGCACCATGCCGATTGCGGTTATCGCCCGTCCGGGCTATGATGCAGCTGCGATGGCGAGCCCCGCCATGGTATGGCTGCGCCGATGGCGCCGGCGGTGCAGGCAGGAATGTGATGGCGCTCTTTGGTCCGATACGGGGCCAACCGGGGGTGCCGCCCTGATCGCCAGTTTCCCGCATGATCCGATGCAGGGCGTCCCAGCGCTCTCCATCCTGCGGTTCGATCCCGATCCCCGTTCCGCCACGGCCCAGCGCCTGGCAGAGCCTGATTGGGCGGACCGTATTTCCGTGACCGGCCTGCGCGATGGTGTCACCCACCGCCGCATTGTACCGGACCTGCGCGGAAGGAGCGGACGCTGAGCGTCTTGGCCGCCATCCCTGCTTCCCGGCACGCTTTTCCGGTTTTTCGGCTCTCCCGCCGTGCGCCCTGGCGCAAGGCGGCTTTGCCGTTGGATCGGGATGCGCGACCGGGCGTTGCGACCTTAGCCATCTTTCGATCGGAGTTTACCGCAAGCCAATGACCAGTGCCCAACCCCAGCCGGCAGATGCCGGCGCCGCTACCCCGGCCCCTTCTGCCGGCGCTCCTGCCAGCCTGTTCGAACTCGTCCTGCAATCGCTCGATGATGACCAGGCCCAGGACGTGGTGTCGATCCCCCTGGAAGGCAAAAGCTCGATCGCCGATTACATGGTGATCGGCTCGGGCCGCTCCACCCGCCAGGTCGCTGCCATGGCGCAGAAGCTGGCCGAGCGCGTCAAGCAGGCCGGCTATGGCCATGTGCGCATCGAAGGCCTGCCTGCGGCCGACTGGGTGCTGATCGATGCCGGCGACGTGGTCGTCCATCTGTTCCGGCCGGAAGTGCGCAGCTTCTACAACCTGGAACGCATGTGGGGCTTCGGCGACGCCGGCTCTGCCTGACATCGTCCTTCCCCTCCTCTCCAGAGGAGGGGTGAGGAGGGTGGCGGACGCCACCACCACCAACGCCTGAACCGGACGCTCATGCTCCTCCACATCATCGCCCGGGGAAAGATCGGCCGCTCGCCCGAGGCAGAGCTGGTCGATCGCTATGGCAAGCGGGTGACGTGGGGTTTCAAGGTGACCGAGCTTCCCGATCGGGGCGGCGCTGTGCCGCCGGTCACGGCCAATCCCACCCGCACCGTGGTGATGGACGAGCGCGGCAAGCAGCTGACCTCGGCCGAATTTGCCAAGGTGCTGGGCCGCTGGCGCGACGATGGCGTGCGCGAGGCACGCTTCCTGATCGGCGCGGCCGATGGCCATGACGATAGCCTGCGCGACGGGGCCGATCTGCTGATCGCCTTTGGCGCGGCCACCTGGCCACACATGATGGCCCGCGCCATGCTGGCCGAACAGCTGTGGCGCGCCACCAGCATCATTGCCGGCCACCCCTATCACCGCGAGGGATGATGGACGCGCGCCGCTACCTGCTGCTGGCCACCGCCTTGCTGCTGCCGCTGGCTGCCTGGCAGATCGCCGGGGCCGGCGCTGCGCCCACCTATCAGACCGCCGGCGAAGCCGCTGCCGCCCTCGCCCAGGCGCAGACCGCCCTGGCCCAGGCCCGTGCCCGCGGTGAAAAGCTCGAAGCCCAGGCCCAGGCCGCCACGGCCGCTGCCGACAAGACCGCGCAGGAAGCCGCCGCGATCGCCGCGCGCATCCAGCAATCCGAGGCCGAGATCCGCATCGGCGAGGCGCGCATCGCCCTGATCGACAAGGAACGCGCCGACTTGCGCCTGCGCATGGCCGCGCGGCAGGAGCCGCTAGTGCGGCTGACCGCCGCGCTGCAGTTGTTTGCCCGCCGGCCGCTGGCCTTCAGCCTGCTGCGCGCCGAATCCCTGCGCGATACGGTCTATCTGCGCGCCGTGCTGGAAACCATGGTGCCCGAAGTGCGCCGCCGCACCGCCAGCCTGCGCAGCGCGATCGTGCGTGGCCGGCTGTTGCAGGAACAAGCACGCAGCGAGGCCGCCCGCCTGCGCGCCAGCCAATCGGGCCTGGCCGAGCGGCGCCAGCAACTGGCCGCGCTGGAAAGCCGCCAGCGCATCGCCAGCCGCGCCGCCAACGGCACCGCCGGGCGCGAGGCCGACCATGCCCTGGCCCTGGCCGAACAGACGCGCGACCTGGCCGCGCTGATGCAGCAACTGGGCCGCGACGGGCAGATGCGCGATGTCCTGGCCGGGCTGCCCGGCCCGCTGCAACGCCCCGATCGCCCCGGCGCCGTGCTGATGGTCGAAGATGTCGACCCGCTGCTGCGCACCAGCAGCACGCTGATGTGGATCATGCCCGTTTCCGGGCGGGTGGTCTCGGGCTTTGGCGAAGCGGGGCAGACCGGGCCCAACCAGGGGCTGACCATCGCGCCCGTTCCCTCGGCCCAGATCGTGGCGCCGGCAGCCGGGCGCGTGGCCTTTGCCGGTTCCTATCGCGGCTATGGCCAGATCGTGATCGTCGAGCACGCTGGCGGGTGGACCTCGCTGATCACCGGCCTGGGCCGGATCGACGTGGCTGTGGGCGATCGCGTGGTGCAGGGTTCGCCGCTGGGCATCGCTGCCCCGGCCAGCCCGGTGGTGAGCGTGGAACTGCGCAAGGACGGCGTGCCGGTCAACCCCTTGGCGGCCTTGCGCAATTGATCGCTTGGTGCGGCCCACGCGGCCTGTAACACGCCGCCCACGCACAAACGGGAATCGGGTGCGCTCCATCTGGCATTCAGGCTTGCGGGGCTATACAAGCGGGCGGTCCGGCCCGCGCCGCGGCGCTTGGTTCTTTATCGAAGGTTCGATTGCAAACATGGCAAAACCGCTTGCTTCCCTGCTGCGTGCAACGGCCCTGGTCACGGCCGTAGCGGTTCTGCCCGTGGCCACGGCCGGCCTCGCAGCGGTGGATTCCCGCACCGCGCCGCAGTTCCAGAAGCTCGAAATGATCTATGCCAAGATCAAGGAGAACTATGTCGAGCCGGTGAACGACGACACGCTGATCAAGGGCGCGATCGACGGCATGCTGGCCACGCTCGATCCGCACAGCGCCTATCTCGAAGCGCGCGATTTCGAAAACCTGCGCACCCAGACCGAAGGCGCTTATGGCGGCCTGGGCCTGTCGGTCACGCTCGATGATGGCGCGGTCAAGGTGATCGCCCCGATGAAGGGCACGCCGGGCGACCTCGGCGGGATCAAGGCCGGCGACTATATCACCCACCTCGATGGCAAGCTGATCTATGGCGGCTCGCTTGACGATGCGGTGGACCAGATGCGCGGTGCACCGGGCACCAAGATCAAGCTTACCGTCTATCGCCCCGGCCGCGACGAGCCGCTGGACTTCACGCTGACCCGCGAGGTGATCAAGCTGCGTCCGGTGGAATGGAAGGTGAAGGACAACATCGGCGTCATCGCCGTGTCGAGCTTCAGCGAAAACGTCGGCAGCGAAGTCGCCCAGGCGGTTCAGTCGATTCGCGCCCAGCTGGGCAACAACCTGGCGGGCATCGTGCTCGATCTGCGCGGCAATCCCGGCGGCCTGCTCAACGAAGCAGTCTCGCTGTCGGACGATTTCCTCGACAAGGGCACGATCGTGTCGCAGCGCGGGCGCGATCCGCAGGACAACGATATCTATTCCGCTCATCCCGGCGACGTGGCGCGTGGCCTGCCGATGATCGTGCTGATCGACGAAGGCTCGGCTTCGGCCTCGGAAATCGTGGCAGGCGCGATGCAGGACCAGCACCGCGCGCTGATCATGGGCCAGCGCAGCTTTGGCAAGGGCAGCGTGCAGACGCTGATCCCGCTGGGCAAGGATTCCGCGCTCAAGCTGACCACCGCGCGCTATTACACGCCATCGGGCCGTTCGGTGCAGGAAGGCGGGATCGAGCCGGATATCACCGTGCCGCAGATTTCCGATCCCGACCTGCGCAAGCGCGCGCTGCGGTCCTATCGCGAAAGCGACCTGCGCCGTCACCTGATCAACGAAATCAAGGAAGACAAGGATCTGGAAAAGGACAAGATCGACGATCCGCGCTTCAAGATGACGCCCGAGGAGTTGAAGGCCAAGGGCATCGACGATTTCCAGCTCTATTATGCCGTCCAGACGCTCAAGCGCACCGCGCCCGGCGCGCTGGCTGCGCTGCGCAAGCGCTGATCCGGCCAGGAACCGCGCCATCATGACGATCGACCGCCGCTTTTCCGATGATCTTGCCCTGGCCCATGGCCTGGCCCTGGGCGTGCCGCTGGTCGCCATGGCCACGGCACTGGTGGCCCAATACGGTTTCGGCCTGCCGCCGTGCGAGATGTGCTGGTGGCAACGCTATGGCCACCTGGCGGCGATCGCGCTGGCTATCCTCGCGCTGTTGCGCCGGGGCCGCCCCGAGGCGCGCTGGCTGGTCCTGCTGGCCGCACTCGGCATCCTGTCGAGCGGCCTGATTGGCGCCTTTCACGCCGGGGTGGAATACCACTGGTGGGAAGGCCTCACCACCTGCTCGTCCAGCCATATCGAGGGCGATCCGCTGGCCGCGATCATGGCCGCGCCCCTGGTGCGCTGCGACACCCCGGCCTGGACGCTGATGGGCGTGAGCATGGCCGGTTTCAATTTCCTGTTTTCCACTCCGGCCGCGCTGGCAATCCTGGGATTGCTGGCCAAGGGCCGCGGCAAGGGAGCCTGAAGCGATGTCCCGCCCCGATATTGGTCATCCCGATACTTCCCGCATGATCCGCGTGGACCAGGCCGGCGAATTTGGCGCCACCCGCATCTATGCCGGCCAACTGGCGGTGATGGGCGATCGCGGCCCGGATTCGGCCGAGATCGTCGAAATGGCCCGGCAGGAGGAAGACCACCGCGCCAAGTTCGACGCGATGATCGCCGAGCGCGGCGTGCGCCCCACGGCGCTGCAGCCGGTGTGGTCGGTCGCGGGCTTTGCCCTGGGCGCTGCCACCGCGCTGCTCGGCCCCAAGGCAGCGATGGCCTGCACCGCCGCGATCGAGACCGAGATCGACCGCCACTATACCGAACAGTTGGAAGAACTGGGCGACAGCGATCCCGAACTGGCCGACACCATCCGCCAGTTCCGCGATGATGAACGCGCCCATCGCGATGCCGCGCTGGCCGCTGGCGCCGAACAGACCCCGGCCTATCCGCTGCTGTTCAACGCCATTCGCCTGGGCTGCCGCGCGGCGATCAAGCTATCGGAACGGATCTGACGGAAAGCTGGTGAAAATCCGCGCCTTGCCCGGTGATGGCACAGGCGCCGGAGACCTTTTCACCGGTCTGCGCGTTGCCCCTTCATCTATCATTCACCGCCCCGTCAGCTTATGATGGGGCGACATGGGGGCGGCCCGCCCGCCTTTCCACGCGCTGGAGACGAACCGACAATGCGCCTTGCTGCCCACCCCCTGCGCCTGCTGGCCCCGGCCCTGCTGCTGTTTCCCGCGGTCATGCTGGGCGCCACCCCGGCCCAGGCCGCCCGCGCCCGCACCGCGGTGCCCAATGCCCAGCCGGCCGACGATGGCCCCGAGCAGGGCGACGAAAAGGTCAACCAGCTGATCATCTATGGCGATGACCCCTGCCCGGTTTCAACGGCCGAGCAGATCACCGTCTGCGCCCGCAAGGACGAGGCAGAACGCTTCCGCATTCCTGCCCCGCTGCGCGACAATCCCAACGATCCCAAGAACCAGACCTGGACCGATCGGGTAAAGGCCTATGAAACCGTAGGCGCTGCCGGGATCAATTCCTGTTCGCCGGTCGGCTCGGGCGGGGCCACCGGCTGCACCGCGCGCCTGATCCACGATGCCTATGCCGAAAAGAAGCAGAGCAGCGACGTGCAGTTCGGCAAGCTGATCGAGGAAGAACGCCAGCGCCGCCTGTCGACGATCGACAAGGACGCGGCCGAGGAACAGGCCCGCGTCGAAACGCTGGAAAAGGAATACGAGGCCCGCCTCGCCCGCGAACGCGATGGCACGCCCGCCCCCAGCACGCCGAAGCCGGGCGAGACCACTCCCACACAGAACTGATCGCAGGGCAGCGCGGTTCACGCGCCGACCTGGCCTCGAAACGAAAACACCCCAGGCCTTGGCCCGGGGTGTTTTTGCAGGTGGCAGTGGCCGCCGCGAGCGGCTGATCAGCTCAGCGCGATATCGGGTGCGTCTTCCTGCTTCATGCCGACCAGGTGATAGCCCGCGTCGACATGGTGCACTTCACCGGTAACGCCGGCCGACAGGTCCGACAGGAAATAGAGGCCCGAGCCACCCACGTCCTCGATCGTGGAGTTGCGGCGCAGCGGCGCGTTCAACTCGTTCCACTTGAGGATATAGCGGAAATCGCCGATGCCGCTGGCGGCCAGGGTCTTGATCGGGCCGGCCGAGATGGCATTGACGCGGATGCCTTGCGGGCCGCAGTCGTTGGCGAGATAGCGCACGCTGGCTTCCAGCGCGGCCTTGGCCACGCCCATCACGTTGTAATGCGGCACGACCTTTTCCGCACCGTAATAGGTCAGCGTGAGGATCGACCCGCCATTGGGCATCATTTCGACCGCGCGCTTGGTCACGGCGACCAGGCTGTAGGCCGAAATGTTCATGGTCATCAGGAAGTTGTCGAGCGTGGTATCGTAATAGCGCCCGCGCAGCTGGCTCTTGTCGGAATAGCCGATCGCGTGGACCACGAAATCGATCGTGTCCCAGCGCGCCTTGAGTTCATCGAACGCCGCATCGAGCGCGGCCATGTCCGACACGTCGCAATCGATCAGGAAATCGCTGTCCAGGCTTGCCGCCAGCGGCCGCACGCGCTTGGCCAGCGCCTCGCCCTGGTACGAGAAGGCGAGTTCGGCCCCCTGTTCGTGCAACTGGCGGGCAATGCCCCAGGCCAGAGACTTGTCATTGGCGAGGCCCATGATCAGGCCGCGCTTTCCCTTCATCAATCCGGTCATGCGCCCTCGTACGCTCCTGCACCTTCGGGCCATGATCTGTTCGGGCGTTCCATCGGGAATGGCGCTGAACGGACCTTGGCCAACCGGGTCTTCATTCTGGTTTGGTCGCGCCGGCCTGGCGAATGGCCCGCGCGCGATTATCTACCTGGCCCAGCATGTCTTGCTCCTCCGGGGTTTCGGCGAGCGCGGCATTGAGTTCGGCACCTATTACCATCCCTATGCCGACCAGCCAGAAAAAGAAAAGAGCGATCATCACCCCGGCGAGGCTGCCATAGGTCAGATCATACGAGAAAACCGAAGCGAGGAGTTTGGGCAACAGGATGGAAACACCCAGCCACCACGAGGAGACGAACAGCGCGCCGGGCCACTTGGGATAGCGATTCGAGCGATAAGCGCTGGGCGTAAGCGACAGGAACAGCAGCCACAGCGCGCCGAACAGCACCAACGTGGGCAGGAAGCGCCCGGCCGCCAGGCCATCGACCCAGGCGCCGAACTGCGGCAGGCGTGCCACGATCACTTCCTGCGCGGCGCCGATCGCCACCTGCGCCAAGATCGAGACGAGAATCAGCACGACCGAGGCAATGATCAGCCCGGTGGACATCAGGCGATAGCGCCAGAACGCATGCTCCCACTGCGTGCCATAGGCGCGGCGCAGGATGTCACGGATGGTTTCGACCAGGCTGCTGACGGTCCACAGCCCGACCAGCCCGCCGATCCACAGCAGATGCCCGGTGCGCGCCTCTACGGCGGCACGGGCCACCGGTTCGATCGTGGTTGCCACCACGCGCGGCAGGGCCATCAGCACGGTGTTGATCGCGGCGGTGCGCTGGCTCGTCTCGCCGATCAGGGAAAACAGCGCCGCCCCGGTGATGAAGAATGGAAACAGCGCAATCAGCACCATGTAGGCAAAATTGCCGGCATGGATGAAACCGTCGTTGATCACCCCGGTCCACACCCGCTTGAGCAGTTCATAGGCGCGGGCGCCGGGGCGCAACTCGTCGCGCACCTCGTTGAATTCTGCGCGGAGGCGGTGGTGCAAGGCGGCGCGGCGCCGCGCCTCGGGCGAAAGATCGGGCACGAGCGGCTTGGCGCCCTGCGGCACGCCGGGCACCTGATCGGCGTAATCAGGATCGATTTCGTTGTTCATCAAGTGCGTAATGCACAAAGGCGCTGCCTGGCTCCCGCCCTTGGGGCCGGCAGCGCCCGCACCGGCGATCAGACGCCCAGGCGGGCGCGCGGATTGCGCGTATCGTGCCAGCCGGCCAGCCGCGCCTTGAGATCGGCATCATCGGCCGGCAGATCGATCTGCAAGGTCACCAGTTGGTCACCCCGCTCACCATCCTTGCGCGAGAATCCCTTGCCCTTGAGCCGCAGGGTGCGACCGCTGCTGCTGCCCGGCGCCACCGTGAGCATGACCGCACCGTCGACGGTGGGCACCTTGACCTTGGCCCCGCCAACCGCCTCTTCCAGGGTGATCGGCAGATCGAGGCGGATGTTGTCGCCATCGCGCACGAAGAACGGATGGGGCGCAATTTCGATCGTGACCAGTGCATCGCCCGCGCCGCCCGGGCCGGGTTCGCCCTTGCCGGCCAGCCGCATCTGCTGCCCGGATTCGACGCCAGCGGGCAGCTTCAGCTCGATCGTGCTGCCCGAAGACAGCGTGACCCGCTGCGCCGCGCGCGCTGCCGCTTCCACGAAAGGCACCTGCAAACGATAGCTGACATTGGCGCCCTTGGGCGGGGGAGGCCGCCGGCCACCGCCAAACCCGCCAAAGCCGCCGCCTGCGCTGCCACCGCCCATGCCGCCGCGCCCACCGAACAGGCCCTCGAACAGGTCCGAGAGGTCTGGCCCGTCGCCGCTTTCAAAGCCGCCATCGTGGCGAAAGCCGCCTTGCCCGCCGCGAAAACCGCCCGCGCCGCCGCCGAACCCGCCGCCAAAGGGCATGGCCGGATTGCCATCGGCATCGATCTCGCCACGGTCGAACTTGGCCCGCTTGTCCTTGTCGGACAGCAGGTCATAGGCGCGCGTCACTTCGGCAAAGCGCTCGGACGCCTTGGGATTGTCCTTGTTGTGATCGGGGTGCAGCTCCTTGGCGAGCTTGCGATAGGCCGATTTCACGTCCTTTTCGCTCGCACTGCGCGCCACACCGAGAATGGAATAAGGGTCTGCTGCCATGGTGACCTAGCTAGGGATAGGGGCGCTTGCCCGCAAGGCTCGCTTTCAAGATGATAGCTTGGCGGTTACACGGCATTGACCCAAGTCATCGCGGGAATGGATGCATGGCTTCCATACTGCCCGCCTCCGATGCCGCAGACAGGACCATTGCCCGTGACCGAACAGACCGCCTTTGAACCGGGCCAGGACGCCATTCCCCACGGCGATCCCTTTGCCATCTTCGAAGACTGGTTCGCCGCCGCCAAGGCCAGCGAACCCAACGATCCCAATGCCATGGCCCTGGCCACGGCCACGCCCGACGCCGCGCCATCGCTGCGCATGGTGCTGCTCAAGGGCCATGGCGCCGATCTGGGACCAGCCTTCGGCGGGGCCGGCGGCTTTGTGTTCTATACCAATTTCCACAGCCGCAAGGGTGGCGAACTGGCCGCCAATCGCCAGGTTGCGCTGCTGTTCCACTGGAAAAGCCTGCGCCGCCAGGTGCGCATTGAAGGGCCGGTGGTGGAAGTGAGCCCGCAGGCCGCCGATGCCTATTTCGCCAGCCGCCATCCCGAATCGCGCCTGGGCTCGGCCGCGTCGGACCAGTCGCGCGTGCTGCCCTCGCGCCAGGTCTATCTCGATCGCGTGGCCGCCCTGCGCGCGCAATATCCCGACGGGAACGTGCCCCGTCCGGCGCACTGGTCGGGCTATCGGGTAGAGCCGCGCGCCATCGAGTTCTGGCAGGACCGCGATTATCGCCTGCACGAACGCCGCCGCTTCGTGGCCGATGGAAACGGCGGCTGGACCAGCAACCTGCTTTATCCGTAAAGGGGCGGGATGACCCAGACTGCCCCCGCCCCTGCCCCTGCCCCTACCCCTGGCCCCGCCACCGCCACCCACGCAGACCTCAATCGCCGCGCGGCCATGGCCAGCAGTGCGGTGGCGCTCCTGCTGCTCGGGCTCAAGGGCTGGGCGGTGGTGCAATCGGGCTCGCTCGCCATGCTGGGCAGCCTGGCCGATACCGCGCTCGATCTGGTGGCGAGCCTGGCCACGCTGCTGGGCGTGTGGATCGCGGCCATGCCCGACGATCACAACCACCGCTTCGGCCATGGCAAGGCCGAGGCACTGGCGGCGCTGTTCCAGGTCATCCTGATCTCGTTTTCGGCGCTCGGCCTCGCGTGGCGCGCGGTGACGCAGTTCCTGGCCGGCGCCCCGGCGATCGAGGCCGAATCGGGCATCGTCGTCTCGGTGATCGCGATGGGCGCAACGATCGCCCTGCTCGCCTACCAGCGCATGGTCATCGCGCGCACCGGCAGCCTGGCGATCAGCACCGACAACGTGCACTACAAGTCAGACCTGCTGCTCAACCTGGCGGTGATCGCCGCGCTGGTGATCGAGCATTACCTGCATCTTGCCGGCACCGACGCGGTCTTTGCCTTTGGCATCGCGCTGTGGCTGGCGTGGGGTGCCTGGAACGCCTCGCAAGAGGCCGTCGATCAGCTGATGGACCACGAATGGCCGATCGAAAAGCGCGAGCGCTTTCTCGAAGTGGTCGCCCAGCATCCCGAGCTCAAGGGCCTGCACGACCTGCGCACCCGCACCAGCGGCAACCGCGATTTCGTGCAGTTCCACGTGTGGGTCGATGGCACGATGACCGTGGCCCAGGCCCACCGCGTGATGGACGAGATCGAGGCGCAGCTGATGGCCGAATTCCCCGGCGTGGAAGTGCTGATCCATCCCGATCCCGAAGGCCACGTCGATGAAGCAGGCCTTGGCGCAACCGACCTGCTGGCGCCCGGTCCCAACGGCGAAAGCCCGGCGCTGGCGGTGCAGGGCGGGCCAACCGAGGGATAGGGCCGGCGCGCCCTTCGACAGGCTCAGGGCGAACGGGATCATGGCGCAATATTGAAACCCGTTCGGGCTGAGCTTGTCGAAGCCCCTAGGAAGTCGAGCGCAGCGCTGATGCCCTTCGACAAGCTCAGGGCGAACGGAGGTTGGGTGATTTTCGCCAACTCTGAAGACGATGGGGCTTTTTTAACGCTGGCGTTGTAGGTCAGGGTCATGGGGTTTCATCGAGCTTGGGCTTGGCTGGCGGATGGGCGCCGCACGGTGATCGTGCTGTTTGCGCTGGCACTGGGCTTGCGCGCATTGGCGATTCTGGCGGCGGTGGAGCCGACATCCGACGCCGCCTGGTATTTTTCGCGCGCGGCGATGCTGGCGCAGGGCCGGGGTTATCTGGGCGATCATGGCGCGCCGACCGCCTATTGGCCGCCGGGCTGGCCGCTGGCGCTCAGCCTGGTCTTGCGCATCTCCGGTCCGTCGATCTGGGCGGTCGGCCTGTTCAATTTGGCGCTCTCGGCGGCAGCGGGCTGGTTCACGCTCGATCTCGGGCGGCGGCTGGGTGGCAGCGAGGCGGCGGGGCGCATCGCGCTGCTGTTGTGGGCGGTCTATCCCAACGCCGTGCTCTATGTGCCGCTGGCGCTGACCGAGGTGTTTTACACTACGCTGCTGCTGGCGCTGTGCTGGATCGCGGTGGCGCGCAGCGGGTGGGGCTGGACGATCCTCGCTGGGCTGGTGCTGGGCCTGGCCACGCTGGTCAAGGCGCAAAGCCTGATCCTGGCGCCGCTGCTGCTGGGTATCGCCTGGCTGCGCGCACCCGCCTTGCGGCAGCGCCTGCCCGGTATTGTCGGCCAGGGCCTGGCGATGGGCGCAGCCGCGCTGCTGGTGATCACGCCCTGGACCGTGCGCAACCATCGTGCGCTTGGCGCCTGGGTGTTTGTTTCCACCAACGGCGGCATCACCCTGCTCACCGGCAACAACGATAGCGCGCGCGGCACTTTCACCCCCGATGACGCGGTGGTCAAGGCGCTCGACGCCCGCACCGATCTGGGCGAGTTGGCCTATGACCGGGAAGCGCGCCGGCTAGGCATGGACTGGATCAAGGCGCACCCAGCGCGCTTCATCGCGCTGATGCCGGCCAAGTTCGTGCGCCTGTGGGGCCCGGATGGCGAAGGGCAGTGGGCCTATGAAACCGGTTCGTGGGCCTTTGCCGCTGCGCCGCACGCTTTCCTCGCGCTGCGCCTGGCCAACCAGGCGTGGTACTGGGCGCTGCTCGCGCTGTTCGTGGCGGCGTTTCCCGTGATGATCCGCGCCCGCCGCCGCGCCGGCCTTGGCCTGATCGACTGGTGGCTGCTGCCCTATGGCATTGCCGCCTATCCTAGCCTGATCGCCGTGGTCTTTTCCGGGCAATCGCGCTTTCACTATCCGGCCATGCCGTTCGTGTGCATCATGGCCGCCTGGCTGATCGCGCGGCTGCTGCTGGCGCGTGACAGAGCCGCCGCGCTGCGCTAAAGGCGCTGGCCATGCACCCGGCGGTTTGCCTTTGCACGCTCACTACCACCACCCCGGCTTGCCGGGGGTGGAATCGCCTGCGCGCCTGACCGGCGCCTGCGCGAAGCCACCGCCCCGGTTCGGGCGGAATGGCATCTTCCTCCCGGATCACGCGAAACCCCAGATGCCGCCCCTTTTTCCGCCGCGGCACTTGTGCCATGGCCCGCGCCATATCCCGTAAGAGAGATCCGATGTCAGACCTGCTCAAGATCACCCTGCCCGATGGCTCGCTGCGCGAAGTGGCGCCGGGCACCACGCCGGCCGATATTGCCGCCGCGATCGGCCCCGGCCTGGCCAAGGCCGCGATCGGTGCGCGCGTGAACGGCGAGCTGTTCGACATCACCCGCCCGTTCGAAGGCGACGCACAGCTGGCGCTCGTCACCGCGCGCGACGAGGCCGACGCGCTGGAACTGGTGCGGCACGACTATGCCCACGTTCTGGCCGAGGCGGTGCAGGCGCTGTTCCCCGGTACGCAGATCACCTTCGGCCCGGCCACGGACGATGGGTTCTATTACGATTTCGCGCCGGTCCGCCCGTTCACCGAGGAAGACCTGCCGGCGATCGAGGCGCAGATGCGCAAGATCATCGCCGCGGACAAGCCGCTGCGCCGCGAGGCCTGGAGCCGCGCCGACCTGATCGCCCGCTGGACCGAGCAGGGCGAGACGTTCAAGGCGCAATGGGCCGCCGAACTGCCCGAGGGCGAGGAGCTGACGGTCTACTGGTCGGGCAACGACTGGCTCGATATGTGCCGTGGCCCGCACCTGGCCTCCACCGGCAAGCTCGATCCCAATGCCTTCAAGCTGACGCGCGTGTCGGGCGCCTATTGGCGCGGCGACCAGAAGAACGCGATGCTCAGCCGCATCTATGGCACCGGCTGGCTCAACAAGAAGCAGCTCGATGCGCATCTGCATCGCCTGGAGGAAGCCGCCAAGCGCGACCACCGCAAGCTGGGCGCGGAGATGGACCTGTTCCACCTTCAGGCCGAAGCGCACGGTTCGGTGTTCTGGCACCCCAAGGGCTATCGCATCTGGCGCGAGCTGGAAGCCTATATGCGCCGCGCGATCGACGGCGCCGGCTATCGCGAGGTCAAGACCCCGCAGGTGATGGACGCGCGCCAGTGGGAGCAGTCCGGCCACTGGGGCAAGTATCGCGAAAACATGTTCGTGATCCCCGACGAGGTGCCCAACACCGATGATGAAGGCCCGGTGATCAGCGGCGAGGCCGACTGGATGGCCCTCAAGCCGATGAACTGCCCGGCGCACGTGCTGATCTTCCGCCAGGGCCTCAAGTCCTATCGCGAGCTGCCGCTGCGCCTCTATGAAAACGGCTGCTGCCACCGCAACGAGCCGCATGGCGCGCTGCACGGGCTGATGCGCGTGCGCCAGTTCACCCAGGACGACGCGCATATCTTCTGCCGCGAAGACCAGATCGTGGACGAAGTGCGCGCGTTCTGCGAACTGGCCGACCGCATCTACAAGGACTTCGGCTTTACCTATTCGATCAAGCTCGCCCTGCGCCCGGAAAAGCGCTTTGGCAGCGAAGAGATGTGGGACAAGGCCGAGGCCGAACTGCGCGACGCCGTGGCCACTGCTGGCCTCGCCACGCCGGAATATGGCTGGGAAGAACTGCCCGGCGAAGGCGCGTTCTATGCGCCCAAGCTGGAATGGCACCTGACCGACGCGATCGGCCGCACCTGGCAGGTGGGCACGATCCAGTCTGACCGCGTGCTGCCCGAACGGCTCGACGCCGGCTACATCGCCGAGGATGGCGAACGCCACCGCCCGGTCATGCTGCACCGCGCGATCTTCGGTTCCTATGAACGCTTCATCGGCATTCTGATCGAGCATTTCGCCGGTAAGCTGCCCACCTGGCTGGCGCCGACGCAGGCGGTGGTCGCTACCATCGTGTCAGACGCCGATGGCTATGCCGCAGAAGCGACCGAGGCGCTGCGCGCGGCGGGCATCCGCGTGGAGAGCGACACCCGCAACGAAAAGATCAACTACAAGGTGCGCGAGCACTCGCTGCAGAAGGTGCCGTACCTGCTGGTGGTGGGCAAGCGCGAGGCCGAGGAAGGCACCGTGGCGATCCGCCGCCTGGGCGAACAGGCACAGCAGGTCTTGCCGCTGGCCGAGGCCATCGCCCTGATCAAGCAGGATGCCCTGGCGCCCGACCTGCGCGGCTGACACGCCAGCCAGGCACCAAACATAACGGAAAAAGGGCGCGTCGGCTGGCCGGCGCGCCCTTTTTTCATGGGTCCAGCTAGCGCCCTATTGCAGGGTTACCGCGCCATCATCGGAATCGCGGCGGCCGAAGAACTGCATCAGCTGGATCAGCAGCTCGCACCGCGTCGCCAGGTTTGGCGCTTCGAGCAGGGCCTGCTTGGCCGCCACGTCGAACGGGGCGATCTGCGACACGCCGTTGATCAGCGACTGGTCATCCAGCCGCGCCACCGAATCCCAATCCACGGCATAGCCCTGGGCATCGGCAAACGTGCGCGCCTCGCGCTCGAAGCCGGCACGCTCCACCGCGCTCAACGCTTCGCCCAGGTCATCGCTCAGCAGTTCGGCCTCCACCTGGCGGAACGGGGTCTTGGCATCGAGTTCGCGCAGCACGCGAAAGCGCGCGATGCCCGACAGCACGATGTTGTAGCGCCCGTCTTCCAGCGCTTCGACATCCTCGATCTTGCCCACGCAGCCCACCTGGAACAGCGGCGCGCCATCGCTCGCCGACTGGGGCTGGATCATGGCGATGCGGCGATCGCGGGCCAGGGCATCAGACACCATGGCGCGATAGCGCGGCTCGAAAATGTGCAGCGGCAGTTGCAGGCCGGGAAAGAGCAGCGCGCCCGATAGCGGGAAGATCGAAAGCCTGACCGTGCCGATCGCGCCACCCATCGCCATCACCCGAACAGCACGGTGGACAGCTTGCGGCGGGTGCGCGCCACCCACGGATCTTCCAGGCCGATCGCCTCGAAAATCTGCAGCAGGCGGGCGCGCGCCGCGCCTTCGTTCCAGGCGCGATCGGCCGCCACCATGGCCAGCAGCGTATCGGCCGCGCCATCGCGGTCACCGGCAGCAAACAGGCCATTGGCCAGCGCCAGTCGTGCGTCCATGTCATCAGGCGCGGCGGCTACGGCGGCACGCAGGGTGGCCAGTTCGCCTTCCTCGGGCGCGTCTTCGGCCAGGGCCAGGGCCGCACGGGCCTGGTCCAGCGCATGATCGGCCGCCAGCGTGGGATCGAGCGATTCGAGCACCTGGACAGCCTCGTCCTTGTGCCCGGCGAGCAGCAGGGCGCGGATCAGGCCGGCATGGGCGGCGGCATTGTCAGGCGCGATTTCCACGATCTGGGCAAACACGCTGGCGGCACGCTCACCATCGCCTTCGCCCAGGATTTCCTCGCCCATCGCCAAAAGCGGCGTCACGTCCTGCGGCGCTTCCTCGCCCAGTGCGCCGGGCTGCACCGGCAGCTGCGACAGAATCTGGTCGAGATACTGCTTGAGCTGCGATTCGCCGCGCGCCTGGGTCAGATCGGCCACCGGCTGCCCCTGGAACATGGCATAGACCGTGGGGATCGAGCGCACCTGGAACTGGGCGGCGATGAACTGCTCTTCATCGACATTGACCTTGGCCAGGACCACGCCCTTGTCGGCATATTCGGCCGCGACCTTTTCCAGCACTGGGGTCAGCGCCTTGCACGGGCCGCACCATTCCGCCCAGAAATCGAGGATGACAAGCTTGGTCATCGAAGGTTCGACAACAGTCTTGCGGAAGCGGTCCACCGCCTTCTGTTCGTCGAGGTTGAGGCCCAGGCTTGCCACTATGCGTCTCCACTTCCATTCGGTCCGGTGCAGCGCCGCGCGGGCACTGCTGCGGTCACCATGTGGGAAAGCCTGGCAGTTCGGCAAGGGGCAGTGCAGCAAGAGCTGCGAATCTGCACCAAGGCCAGCCAGTGGAGCATCGCCATCCACAGCTGCATCCACAGGGCGCGCCGGGTTTGTCTGGAAAAATGCAACTTTGCTGTTGCGCCGCCCCCAATCCCCCGTTATTGGCCCGCCTCACCCCAGCGGGATGGCCCTTGCGCCCCCCCACTGAAAACGCCAGAGCGGGCGTAGCTCAGGGGTAGAGCACAACCTTGCCAAGGTTGGGGTCGAGGGTTCGAATCCCTTCGCCCGCTCCAGTTTTCAAGACTTGCACGGCCGGCTTCCGGCCCGCGCAAACGCCGAGCGGGCGTAGCTCAGGGGTAGAGCACAACCTTGCCAAGGTTGGGGTCGAGGGTTCGAATCCCTTCGCCCGCTCCAGTTTGCCCATGCGTGGCATTTTCCAGCAGCGATGGTTCAAGGTTTCGGGGAACCCTCGGGTCTTCTTGCTGGCCCTACGCGCAACAGCGCTTCGGGCGTGGTTCGCATCCCTTCGCCCGCTCCAGTTTGCCTTTTCTCATCATCGCATTCGTCGCCGCGCTTTGGTCGCGGTTCCCCCCCACGCCATCAAGCGGGACCCCGGGTCAAGCCCGGGGTGACGATGTGTTGGAATGTCCTAACCCAGCGCCACCCACCACTTATCGTCACCCCGGGCTTGACCCGGGGTCCCGCTGCCTTTGAGCCGCCCCTTGCCGGTCCAGGCGATCGCGCCCATAGCTTGGCGCTATGGACAAGCGCCCCAGCATCGATCCGCGCGCCCTGCTGACGTTTCGCACCGTATGCCGCGAAGGCTCGATCTCGGCAGCCGCCCGCGTGCTCAACATTGCCCAGCCGTCGGTATCGGCCGCCATCGCCCAGTTGGAAGCAAGGCTGGGGGTACAATTGTTCGAACGCCGCCAGACGGGGGTGCGCCCCACCGCGCAAGGTGCCCTGCTGGCCGAGCGGGCCGAGGCGATGCACCATGTGCTGATCGGCGCACAGGAGGAACTGGACAATCTGTCGCGCGGGCTGGCTGGCCCCTTGCGCATCGGCGGCACGCCCGGCGCGCTGGTCAGCCTGCTGCCCTTCGTGATCGGCCGGCTGGAAGCGCGCATCGGCCCTTGCGCGCTGAGCGTGGTGGAACGGCCTGACGGCGTGCTGATCGACCTATTGCGCCAGCGCCAGATCGATCTGGCCTTCGTCACCACCGAGATGGAGGCCCCGCCACCCGACATTGCCGAGCGCACCTTTGCCCGTGATCCCTTTGCCCTGATCGTCGGGCGACGCCACGACGCCCTGCCCTCGGCCGTGTCGCTGCGCGAGGTGGCCGGCCTGCCCTGGGTGCTGCCGGAGGCACAAGGCGCGTTCCGCCGCCAGGTCGATGCCCTGTTCATCGCCGCGCAGGCGCCAGTACCCGCCAACGTGGTGCGCTGCGATTCGCTGCTGACCACCAAGGCGATCGTGCGGATGAGCGACCGCATCACCGTGCTGCCGCGCCAAGTGGCCGCTTCAGAGCTGTCGATCGGGGTGCTACGTGGCATCGAGATTCGCGAGGCAGCGTTCCAGCGCAGCATCGGCGTGCGCCTGCGCCAGGGTGAGCAACCTTCCATCGCCGCCCAGGCCCTGCTCGACGTAATGGCATCCAAGTATAGTCCTGAGCTATAGCAGGATAGAGAGATAGTATTTTCCACCGATAGGCATCGCGCGCACATAGGCATCCAGCGTGCCCAGGCCACCCCGGAGCCAGGCCAGCGCGGGAGAGCAAGCGATGCGGACCCTTATCCGCGATGTCAGGATTTTCGATGGGAGTGGCAGCGCTCCTTATGCCGGCAGCGTGCTGGTGGATGGCGAACACATCGCCCACGTGGCCCAAGGTGCCGATGCGCTGGATGGCGCAGCCCATGACCAGCGGATCGAGGGCGCTGGCCGCACGCTGATGCCCGGCATGGTCGACGCGCATACCCATCTGACCTGGGGCTCCTCGATCGAGAAGATCTATCACCAGTTCATCCTGCCGCCCGAGGAACTGAAAGTGGCAGCCTGGCGCAACGCGCGCGTGCTGCTCGACCAGGGCTTTACCAGCCTCTATTCGGCCGGCGCGCTGGTCGACGGGATCGAGCCGGAACTGGCCGCGGCCATCGCCGCGGGGGAAACCCCTGGCCCGCGCTATGTGCCCTCCACCATCGAGCGCAGCCCCGAAGGCGACGAAGGCGTCGACACCGGCAATGTGTTCAACGGCCGCGGCCCCGACGCGATGCGCGCCTTCGTGGCTTATTGCGCTGACCAAGGCGTGAAGTCGATCAAGCTGGTGGTGTCGGGCGAAGACGCGCTCAAGCCGGGCACGGCGCAACACGTGCTCTATACCGAAGCGGAAATGGTTGCTGCAGGGCAGGCCTGCCGCGAAGCCGGCCTGTGGATCGCGGCCCATGCCTATTATCCCGAGGCGATCGGCCTGGCGCTCGATGCCGGGGCGCGGGTGATCTATCACGCCTCTTACGCCGATGACGCAGCCGTGGCGCGCATGATCGCGGCCAAGGACACCACGTTCTATGCCCCGGGTCCGGGTGTTTCGGTGGGCGCGCTGGAAGCCAGCCCACCCCCGCATATCGACATGAGCGCGATGAAGGCGAGCGCTGCCGAGCGGCTGGAGCGTGAAAAGGTCATCGTCCCCGCGCTCAAGGCTGCCGGGGTCAAAGTGCTGATCGGCGGGGACTATGGCTTCCCGTTCAATCCCAATGGCCGCAATGCCCGCGATCTGGCGCATTTCGTGGAATACTATGGCTATACCCCGGCCGAGGCGCTGGTGGCGGCCACGCGCCTGGGTGGTGAGCTGATGGGCCTTGCCGTGGGCGAAGTGCGCGAAGGCTTCCTGGCCGACCTGCTGCTGGTCGATGGCGATCCCACGCAGGACGTGGCGATTATGCAGGACGCCGCCCGCCTTTCCATGATCATGAAGGGCGGCGCATTGTACAAGGCGCCCGCCGCTGCCGAGGCCGCGTAAATGACCGAGCGTTGTGATGTGGCGGTGATCGGCTGCGGGCCGGTGGGGGCACTCGCGGCCAACCTGCTGGGCCGCGCCGGGCTGCGCGTGGTGGTCCTGGAAAAGGAACTGGACCACTATCCGCTGCCGCGCGCGGTGCATCTCGATCACGAGATGATGCGCCTGTTCCAGACGGCCGGGGTGATCGATCGGGTGCTGCCCGACATGGTCGCCACCGATGGCCACCTGCACGTCGGCGCCGATCACGGCGTGATCCGCTACATGGGCACGGTGGGCAAGCCCAAGCCGTTTGGCTGGTCCAACGACTATTTCTTCTATCAGCCCGAACTGGAAGCGCACCTGCGGGCCGCCTTTGCCGAAAACGGCGCGATCACGCTGCGCCTGGGCGCCACGTTCACCGCGCTGGACCAGCACGATGACAGCGTGACCGTGCAGTTCGAAGCCGATGGCGCGCAGCAGGCGCTGACCGCGCGCTGGGTCATCGCCGCCGATGGCGCGCGCAGCCCGGTGCGCAAGGCGCTGGGCATTGCGCTGGATGATCTTCAGTTCGAGGAGCCTTGGCTCGTCGTCGATGCCGAGGTCGAAGGCCCGGTCACGTTCCCGGCGATCAGCGGGGTGCCGGCCGATGCCGATCTGCAGCGCCTGTCGGTGATGATGTGCGATCCGGCGCGGCCCGCGACGGTCGTGCCCGGCCGTGGCAACCACCGCCGCTGGGAATTCATGCTGCTGCCCGGCGAAGACGACCAGGCGATGATGCAGCCCGAACAGGTTGGCGCGCTGGTCGGCGCGTGGATGAAGGACGTGCCGCACACCATCGTGCGCGCCGCCACCTATCGCTTCCATGGCCTGGTGGCCGAGCGCTGGCAGGCCGGCAACGTGTTCCTGGCAGGTGATGCCGCGCACCAGACGCCGCCCTTCTTTGGCCAGGGCATGTGCCATGGCCTGCGCGATGTGGCCAACCTGGCGTGGAAGATGGACGCGATCGTCAACCATGGCGCCGATCCCGCGATCCTGGCCAGCTATCAGCCCGAACGTGATCCCCATGTGCGCGGGGTGATCGGCGCGGCCGTGGCGGCCGGCCGCTATATCTGCGAACTGGATCCGGCCAAGGCAGCCGCGCGCGATGCCGGCATCCGTACCGCCGCCGCGCAAAAGGCTGGCGAAACCGCGCACGACCTGATCCCCGCCATTACTGCTGGCATCGTGCTTGCCGGCACGGCCGGCGCCGGCACCCGCTTCATCCAGCCGATCCTGGCCGATGGGCGCAAGCTGGATGACGCGGTTGGCCAGGGTTGGCGTCTGTTCGTCCGGGATGACAGCGTGACGGGATCCTCTCCCCGCGTCACGCGCACGGTGGCCGCGTCGCTTGACGATGCCGGCGCGGTCACCGCCTGGCTCGATGATCACGGCGTCGATGCCGTGCTGCTGCGCCCCGATCACTGCGTGTTCGGCACGGCCAGGGGCACCGCGATCGACCTGATCGAGGCCCGCGCCCGTGCGCTGGGCCTGGCTCTGGAGACCGCATGATGACCACACTCGATCTGGCAGCGGCGCAGGCCGTGATCGCCGCCGCGCTGGCCAGCGCCCGCGCCCGCGCGGCCCAGCCGCTGGCGGTGATCGTACTCGATGCCGGCGGCCATCCCATCGCCTTTGCCCGCGAAGACGGCGCCACCTTTGCCCGGCTGGAGATTGCCCGGGCCAAGGCCAAGGGCGCGCTGGGCATGGGCGCCGATACGCGCATCCTGGCCGAGCGTGCCAAGGGCAACCCGGTATTCTTTCAAAGCGTGGCCGTGGCGCTGGGGGGCGACATGGCCTTTTCGCCCGGCGGTGTGCTGGTGCGTGGTCCGCAGGGTCTGGTGCTGGGATCGGTGGGCGCCAGTGGCGATACCGGCGATTGCGACGAGGAATGCGTGACTGCCGGCCTGCACGCCGCCGGCTTCAACCAGGAGCAAACCCGATGAAACTGCGCAGTATCGAACTGGCGCTGCCCGATCCGGCCGCCGCGGCCCGCTTCATGCTCGATATCTGGGGCATGGCGCCTGGCGAGGTGCGCGGCGATACCCATTACCTGCGCGGCTCCGGCTCCTATCCCTACCTCGTTGCCTTCGAAAAGGCCGACGCGGAATTCGTGCGGTCCACTACGTTTGTCTGCACCGCGGCCGAGCTTGCCGACATCCGCAGCCGTGCCGCCGCGCGCGGCTGGCCGCTGATCGATACGGTTTCGGCCGATCCGGGCGCAGGCGAAGGCGTGATCGTGGAACTGCCCGAGGGCGAGTTGCTGCGCTTTCTGGTCAACACGACCGAGGTGGAACCGATCACCGGGCGCGACCTGCCGGTCAAGCTGACGCACATCGTGTTCAATTCCGCCGATGCCGAAGCGTCGGGCCATGCCGTGGAAGACGTGCTGGGCTTTCGCGTGTCGGACCGCACCAAGGGCATGGTCTTCGTGCGCTGCAACGACAGCCACCATTCGACCGCCTTTGCGCGTGCCGGCTTTTCCAGCCTCAACCACATCGCGTTCGAGATGGAAGACCTCGACGCGGTGATGCGCGGCATCGGCCGCATGCGCGACCACGGCTTTGCCCCGGCCTGGGGGCCGGGCCGCCATGGGCCGGGTGCCAATGTCTATGCCTATTACATCGCGCCGTTCGGCCCGGTGATCGAATATTCCACTGCCGTCGAAAAGGTGCCCGAGGATTATCAGGCGGGTAGTCCCGAAGACTGGACCTGGCCGCCAAACCGCATCGACCAGTGGGGCATTTCCGACAAGGATTTCGACGGCTTGCGCCAGGCCGAAGAGCGCTTCCGCTTTCGCCGCGCCTGGCAGCCGGCCGATCCCGCCCAGGCCTGAACGCCCCGCTTTCGTTTTTCGGAGTTTTCGATCCCATGACCCGTCTCATCAGCTTCCGCCGCCCAGATGGCCTGCCCAGCTTTGGCCGTCTCGATGGCGATACCGTGCACGATCTCGGCACGGCTGGCAGCGCCGCCTTTCTCAAGGACGTGGCCGACCAGGATCTGGCTGCGCTGCCTGCCACGGGCCAGTTTGCCCTGGCCGATGTGCGCCTGCTGCCGGTCGTGCCCAATCCCGGCAAGATCCTGTGCGTCGGCCTCAACTATACCACCCACGTGGCCGAAACCGGGCGCGAGCAGAAGGAATTTCCGGCGATCTTCACCCGCTGGGCCGATACCCTGATCGCCGCTGGCGAGCCGCTGGTACGCCCGCGCGAGACCGAACGGTTCGACTATGAAGGCGAACTGGCGGTGGTGATCGGCAAGGGCGGACGCCGCATCGCCCGCGCCGATGCCATGGCCCATGTCGCCGGTTTCTCCATCTTCAACGATGGTTCGGCGCGCGATTGGCAGCGCCACAATATCCAGTTCACCCCGGGCAAGAACTATCCCGCCACCGGCGCGTTTGGCCCGGCGCTGGTCCTGCCCGATGAAGTGGCGGACCTTGGCAGCCAGCGCGTGCAGACGCGCCTCAATGGCGAACTGGTCCAGGACCAGCCGATCAGCGACATGATCTGGGATATCCCGTTCGTGATCGAATATTGCAGCACCTTCACCCCGCTCGCCCCTGGTGACGTGATTGTCACCGGCACGCCGGGCGGTGTGGGCGATAAGCGCAAGCCGCCGCTCTACATGAAGGCCGGTGACGTTTGCGGGATTTCCATCGGCGTGATCGGCACGCTGACCAACCCGGTTATCGACGAAATCTGACCCGCCGTTTCATTCCAATCCAGCCGACCGCGCCCGCATAACGGCGGGCGCGGACCGATAAACGCACGATTTTTGGGGAGAGAACCATCATGATCTGCCACACCCGCACCGCGCTGCTTGCCGGTCTTTCACTTTCCGTCCTGGCCACGCCAGCCCTGGCGCAATCAGCCCCGGCCGCCGCGCCGCAGGCCGCCGACAGTGCGCCTGACGCCGCCATCGTGGTGACCGCGCAGCGCCGCGTGGAAAAGGTGACGGAAGTTCCGATCTCGATCACCGTGGCCGATGCCGGCCAGCTGGAGCGGCAGCAGGTCAACACCGTCAACGATCTCAACCGCATCGCCCCAAGCCTGGAAATCCAGTCGGCACCCGGCCAGAACACCGGCGGCGGCGGCGCGATCCGCGGCATCGGCACGCAGACCTTCTCGGCCGGCGCGGTGGCCTCGGTGGGCGTGGTGGTAGACCAGGTCAGCCAGGGCAACGCCAATATCTCCGACCTGTTCGACGTGGCGCGGATCGAAGTGCTCAAGGGCCCGCAGGGCACGCTGTTCGGCCTCACCACCTCGGCCGGCGTGATCAACATCACCACCAACAAGCCCGAATTCGACAAGGTATCGGTGCGCGTGCGCAGCGAGCTTTCGACCGCCGGCTTTGCCGGGTCCAAGTCTGGCAACCAGATCCTGCAGGGCGTGGCCAATGTGCCGATCGCCAGCAATGCCGCGATCCGCGTGGCGGCCTATGGCAACATGCGCCAGGGGCCGGACTACAACCTGACCACTGGCCAGTATGACAAGAACGAAACCATGGGCGGCCGCGCCCGCCTGCTGTGGGAGCCGACCGACAAGCTGACGGTCAACCTGATCGGTGACTATACCGACACCCGCACTACCAATGGCGGCAACTTCTTCACATTCGTGAAGAGCAGTGGCCCCGGCATCCTGCCGCTGCCCACGCCCTTCCCCATCCCCGACAACGTCACCGCCAACCTGGCAAGCTGCGGCGTGACGGCGGGCGAAGGCAACCGCAACTATTGCACCAGCGAGCAATTCACCGACCGCATCAAGACCGGCGGCGCCTCGCTCCAGCTGGATTACCAGTTCGCGCCCTTCACGCTCACCTCGATCACCGCCTACCGCAGCACCCATGAAAAGGGCTATGGCGCGGCATCCAACGTGTTCCGCGCCGATCCGCTGGAACTGCAGGTGCACAATTCGCCGGTCGATCGCCCGATCGACCTGTTCACCCAGGAAGTGCGGCTGTCGTCCCCGGCCAACCAGACCGTGGAATATACCCTGGGCGGGTTCTATTCGCGCCAGGTGATGACGCGCACGCCCGAAACCGTGTCGGTCGCCATCCACCCGGCACCGGGCGTGTACATCCCGGCCTTCTCCAGCACGGTGAACGCCTATCGCGTGGTCGACGAATCGATCGCCGCGTTCGGCCAGATGACGATCCACGCCGGCGACAAACTGCGCCTGATCGCGGGCGGCCGCTATACTGACGATGTGCTTTCGCTCGGCATGCAGAACGCGGCCGGCACGGCGCTGGACAGCTATACCCGCCTGCACGTCGGCAAGGTTTCGTGGAAGGGCGGCCTGCAGTATGACGTCGATCCGCGCACGATGGCCTATGCCACCGTGGCACGCGGCTTCAAGGGTGGCCAGATCGCCACGCCGTCGGGCGCAGCGCCCTATGTCGTCCTGCCTGAAGTGCCGACCTCGTACGAAGTGGGCTTCAAGGCCACGCTGCTGCGCAGCTGGGTGCTCGATGCCAACCTGTTCTACCAGAAGATCGAGAACTTCCAGGCGCAGCAGTGCACGGTCGACCAGAACGCGGTGATCTCGTGCGTGCAGACCAACATCAACGGGGTCAAGTCGCGCGGGGCGGAAATCAACCTGTTCGGCAAGGTGACGCGCAACCTCTCGCTCAACACCGGGTTCATCTATGCCAAGGCCACCTATCCCAAGGGCTTCCTTGGCACCGATGGCAGCGATATCGGCAATACCCAGCTGGCCTATGCGCCAAAGTACAAGTTCACCGTCTCGGGCGAATATGCCCATGACCTGGGCGAAAACCTCAAGGGCTTCCTGGCGGCCGACGCGGTGTGGAAATCGCGCATCCGCTATGAAGCCAATTCGGTGGCCGATACCACGTTCCGTCCGCACTGGACGGTGGGTGGCCGCATCGGCGTGCGCACGGCCGATGAACGCTTCACCCTGGCGGTGTTTGCCCGCAACCTGTTCAACGTGAACGAGCCCTCGCTCTATCAGTCGAGCTTCCCCTATGGCGGTGCGGCCAACATCGGCGCCATCTATGGCCCGCAGTCGTTCCGCACCGTGGGTCTGTCGCTCGACGGCAAGTTCTGATCCGATACCCGCCGCCCCTGTCTCACGATGGGGGCGGCCAACACTTTCTCAGGCGATCCGCTCCCTTGAAGGAAAGCATCGATGCCGTTTGACGCCACCCGCGCCGCAATCGCCGCCATGGGCACCACGCTGACGCCCGATCTGCTGGGCCAGGTGCGCGCCCTGTTCGATGCCGAGCAGCAGGCCCTGGTCGCGGCGGAGCCGGCTGCGGCGGTGGACCTCGCCTATGGTCCCCACGAACGCCACCGGCTCGATCTTTATGGCTCGCCCGGCGATGCGCCCAAGCCGGTGCTGGTCTTCGTGCACGGCGGCGGCTTCCTGCGCGGCGACAAGGGTGGCAGCGGGGCAGAAACCTGGCCCAACGCCGCAGTGGGCCGCATGGCGGCGCAGGCCGGCATGATCGGCGCCGTGATCAACTATCGCCTGGCGCCCGATCACATGTGGCCTGCCGGATCGGAAGACGTGCTGGCCGCGTTCGACTGGCTGGTGGCCCATGTCGCCGATCATGGCGGCGACCCGCAGCGCATCGTGCTGGTGGGCACGTCTGCCGGCGCCGTGCATGTGGCCGGCGCGATCCGCCTGCGCCCCGATCTGGCGGCGCGCGGCGCGGTGCTGCTGTCGGGCCTCTATGGCCACACCCCGCTCGATGAACGCGACCAGCTCTATTACGGCAACGCGCAGGACTATGCCGGGCGTGCCCCGCGCGAGGCGATGGCCGCAACCACGCTGCCGCTGCTGGTAGCGATTGCCGAATTCGATCCGCCGCGCTTCCAGGCAGAGTTCCTGGGCCTGATGGCCGATCGGCTGGCGCGCCACGGCACCATGCCGCGTGGATACATCGCATCGGGCCACAATCACTATTCAATGGCCATGCACCTGGGCACGTCAGACCGCCGCCTGGCGGATGAGATCATCGCCTTCGTGCACGCCATCTG
This sequence comes from Novosphingobium sp. SG754, assembly GCF_013149315.1. NCBI lineage: Bacteria > Pseudomonadati > Pseudomonadota > Alphaproteobacteria > Sphingomonadales > Sphingomonadaceae > Novosphingobium > Novosphingobium sp. SG754. The sequence continues at coordinate 301,472 of NZ_JABGCC010000005.1, forward strand.
CGCCTGACATTTCGATCTACCTGAAAGGCAGTTCCATGCTCGATCGCCGTACCATGCTCGCGGCCGGCGCCGCGCTGGCCGCGAGTGCCACGCCCGCCCTGGCCAAGGCCGCCAAGGCCGCCGTTTCGTCGCAGTTTCCCCAGGGCTTCCTGTGGGGCGCATCCACTGCGCCGCACCAGATCGAAGGGAACAATACCAGCAGCGACCTGTGGTTTCTGGAAAACCAGCAGCCCACGGTCTTTGCCGCGCCATCGGGCGATGCCGCCAACAGTTTCCTGCTGTGGGAACAGGATCTTGACCTGGCCAAGGCGATCGGCCTCAACACCTATCGCTTTGGCATCGAATGGGCGCGGATCGAGCCGGAAAAGGGCCTGTTTTCGCAGGCGATGCTCGATCACTATGCCCGCGTGATCGATGGCTGCCGCGCCCGTGGCCTGGCGCCGGTCGTCACGTTCAGCCACTTTACCGCGCCGCGCTGGTTTTCCGCGCAGGGCGGCTGGGCCAACCCGGAAAGCGCCGCGCTGTTTGCCCGCTTTGCCGACAACGCCACCCGCCACTTTGGCGATCGCATTCATGCCGCGATCACTTTCAACGAACCCAATATCCTGTTGCTGCTGCAAAATGCCAATGTGCCGCCAGAACTGTGGGCGATCCAGAAGCTGACGCTGGAAACCGCGGCCAAGCGGCTGGGCGTGCCGCGCTTCCTCTGCGCCAATGTGGCCGGCCTGGCCGATCTGCCCGATCTGCAGGCTGGCCTGCTGGCCGCGCACAAGGCGGGCAAGGCGGCGATCAAGGCTGCCGCGCCGCGCCTGCCGGTGGGGCTTTCGCTGGCGATGATGGACGATCAGGCGGTGGGCAAGGGCTCGCTGCGCGATGCCAAGCGCCAAGAGATGTATGGCACATGGCTCGACGTGGCCAAGGCCGACGATTTCCTGGGCGTGCAGAACTATGAACGCGCGCTGTGGGGGCCGCAGGGCCGCCTGCCCGCGCCGGCCGACGCGGTGCGCAACTGGTCAGGCAGCGAAGTCTGGGCGCCGTCCCTGGCCGGTGCGGTCCGCTATGCCCACCAAGCCACCGGCGTGCCGATCCTGGTATCGGAACATGGCGTGGGCACCGATGACGATACCATCCGCGCCGCCTTCATCCCGGCCGCGCTCACCCACCTGAAGGCCGCGATCGACGATGGCGTGCCGGTGCTGGGCTATTGCCACTGGAGCCTGATCGACAATTTCGAATGGGTCTTTGGCTACAAGCCCAGGTTTGGCCTGGCCAGCTATGACTCTGTCACCTTTGCCCGCACGCCCAAGCCCAGTGCCGCCGTGCTGGGCGCGATCGCCCGCGCCAACCGGGTCTGATCACCCCCGGCGGGCGCGGAAGAAGTCGCGCAGCAGCGCGGCGCTTTCCGCCTCGCCCAGGCCGGCATAGACTTCGGGGCGGTGGAGGCAGGTGGGCTGGTCGAACAGGCGCCCACCGTGTTCCACCGCGCCGCCCTTGGGATCGGGCGCGGCGTAATAGACCCGCGCCAGCCGGGCGTGGGCAATCGCCCCGGCACACATCGGGCAGGGTTCCAGCGTGACCCACAGGTCGCAGCCCTCCAGCCGTTCCTGGCCCAGGGCAGCCGCCGCGGCGCGAATCGCCAGCACTTCGGCATGGGCGGTGGGATCGCACAGCCCACGCGGCCGGTTGTGCGCGGCGGCAATCACCTGCCCACCCTTGACGATCACCGCGCCGATCGGCACTTCGCCCGCAGCAGCGGCGTCATGCGCCTGTTGCAGCGCCAGTTTCATCGGTTCGGGCAGGGGCCAGCGGGTCATCTCTCCTGCCGGTAACACAGAATCGGCAGGCAGCAAGGCATTCGGGCAAGCGAATCCTTGACTTCCCCGGTTGATTCGATCATGGCGCCACCTTCCAGATAGATCATCAGAACACGAAGCGAGTTTTTAGCCATGTCGCGCATTTGCGAACTGACCGGTAAGGGCCGCCAGATCGGTCACAACGTGAGCCACGCCAACAACAAGACCAAGCGCGTGTTCCTCCCCAACCTGCAGAACGTCACCCTGATGTCGGAGAAGCTCGATCGCAGCTTCAAGTTCCGCGTCTCGACGCACGGCCTGCGCTCGGTGGAGCACAACGGCGGTCTCGACAACTGGCTGCTCAAGCAGGACAACACCAAGCTCAGCACGCGCGCCCTCAAGGTCAAGCGTGAACTGGTCAAGGCTGTCGCCACCGCCGCCTGAACGGCTGCGGCACGCTGATGCCTACAAAGAGGCCGGGGTTCTCCCCCGGCCTTTTTTGTTGCCTGCCGTCGCCGCGCACGCTGCGTACCTGGCGGATCAGACGCCGCGCGCCAGCCGCAGTTTGAGCAGCAGCGTGCGTTGCAGCCAGACCATCTCGTTGCTGTCGGAAATCAGCCAGATCGCGGTGCTGCCATCGGCCTCGGGCGTGGCGACCATGCCTTCATAGTTGTCGCGGATGCGCGGATCGGCGATCCAGGCGATCGGGCGCGGCTCCACCTGCGCACCGGGGCGAATCGCCGCCGGATCGTCAATCATGGTGACCACGGTGCGAAACCCGCCCAGCGTGAACTTGCGCCCCAGCACCAGCAGGCGGCCATCGGGCGCCTGGGCCAGCTCCACCGGGCGATAGCCTTCGGGCATGACCAGCTCGAACCGCGCCGGCGCCTGGCCACTACGCGGCAGGCCCGGCCAGATCAGCCCAGGATGGCGGCGGCGCGACCACCAGTGGGCAAAGACTTCGCCGATTACCACGGTGCGCCCGTCGGCCAGCTGGCGCATCGCCTCTGGCCCCTGGTTGTTGGGCCATTCCAGCAGCACGGGCGCGGCGATCGGGCGATCGCGGCTGAAATCCGGGCTGAACAGGTGAAACGCGCCCGCCCCTTCATAGCCGATCAGCACTTGGCCATTGCGCGGATCGACCGAGACCGATTCGCTGTCGGTATCGATTTCCTGGCCTGACCATGCCGGATGAATGGTTTCGCGCTGCCACGTGCGCCAGGGCAGCGGCTGATCGGGCCGGGTGAACACCATCACGGCATTGCGATCGCTCACCGCCAGCAGATCATGCGTGTTGCGCACCGCCAGTGCCGAAAAATTGCCGAATTCGCGATCGGGGCTGGTCAATTGCCACGCCCCCACCAGCGTCAGGGCGCCATAGCGCGGCGGTGCGCCACCGGCGCGCAGGCCGGGCAGCAGATCGTGATAGAATACCCGGTCGTCGGGATTGGGCGGGGGAAACGGCTGGCGCACATAGATCGTGGGCACCAGGGCCAGCACGAGCAGGAAAAGGGCGATACGGCGCATCGCCTGCGGCCTTGGCACGGATGGCCGGGGCGGGAAAGCCCTGCGGCGCTCAGGCCGGCAGGAAAATCATGCCCTTGCCGTTCATGCAATAGCGCTTGCCCGTGGGCGGCGGGCCATCGTCGAAGACATGGCCGAGATGTCCGCCACAGCGGCGGCAATAGACCTCGGTGCGGTCCATGCCGAACGAGCTGTCGCTGCGCAGGCCCACGGCATTGGGCAAAGGTTTCCAGAAGCTGGGCCAGCCCGTGCCGCTGTCAAACTTGGTGGTTGAGGAAAACAGCAGCTGGCGATCAGCCGCGCAGGCAAAAGTGCCCTTGCGATGCTCGTTCAGCAGGGGTGAGCTGAACGGACGCTCGGTGCCCGCCTCGCGCAGGATGAAGAACTGTTCGGGGGTGAGCAGGCGGCGCCATTCCGCCTCGCTGTGCTGCACCGGAAAGACTTCCTCGGGGGCAGCCGGGCGGGCGCGGCAGGCGCTGGCCATGGGCAAGGCAAGCCCGGCGCCCAGCCAGCCCAACAGGCGGCGGCGCGACGGATGGGCGGAAGGGGGGGCTGAGCCGTTCGTCATCACCATGAACGCCTTGTCGGGCTGGCAGGCAGCCGGGGCAAGATGGCCTCGCGGGCAGGGCGGGGGGCGTGCCATGATGGCAACCTGCCCGCGAGACCTGATCGTTATGCTTCACCCTGGCTGAACCGATCCTGAGCGGTGCGGTCAGGCTTCAGCAAGCCAAGCAGCCCGCCCTTGCGCACCTTGCGCCCCCTGGCAGGGCCAGACTTCATCACGGTGCGGCGGAACAGCTGTGCGCCGGTGCGCACGATCAGCATCACGCACAATGCCTGCCAGCCCAGCGCCAGCAGGTGCGGCCAAATCACCGGATCGCGCGCGGCGCGCGCCAGCATGGCAAAGGGCGAGGACAGCGGAAACACCCGCGCCGCCCAATCCACCCAGCTGCCCGGCCGCGCCAGGGCATAGCTGGCAAAGAAGAACACCATCAGCTGCAGCATGGTGACCGGCATCGACAGCGTCTGCACCTCGCGCACGGTGGTGGCCATGCCGCCGATCGACAGGAACAGCGAACCCAGCAGCAGATAGGCCATGGCGAAATAGAGGAAGCCCAGCAGGATGAACACCGGCCAGCCCACCGCCGGCGCGGCCAGCAGCGGCAGCGATTTCATGCCCATGACCATCAGCCCGCCCCAGGCCGCGCCCCACACCGCCATGCCCACCAGGCTCACGCCGAGCATGGCAAAGAGCTTGCCCAGGAACAACGCGTCCATCGGGATCGAGGCGGCCAAGACCTCGATGATCTTGTTGGCCTTTTCCTCCACCAGGTTGGACAGCACCATGCCCGCCAGCAGCATGGTGAGCAGGAACAGCGCCACCTGCCCCGCCTGCGCGGTGCTGACCTGGCCGGTCTGCACCGAGGCGACGCTGCTGGCCACCTCGTCCACCGCCACGGGTGGCAGGGCGGCCGGCGCCACGCTTTGCGCATGGGCGGCAAACAGCGCGATCATGCCCTGCCACATCCGCGCCCGCTCGGGCGTGGCGGTCAAGACCGGATGGGCCAGGCTACCCGACACTACCGCGGCAAGCTGGCCCACTGGCTTGCCGTGCTCCATCGGACTGGAAGCACCAGCGCGACGGGCACCGGCAAGCGCGGCCCGCGCATCATAGGTGCGCCCGCCCCATGGCGCATCGAGCACCACGAAATCGGGCACATCGCCCGGCATGGCATCGGCCAGGGCATGGTGGGCGTCGATCATCCGCGCCGCCTCGTCTGCCGGCAGGGCAATGCCGATCTGCGGGTTGTCCAGATCGCGCTGCACCTTGGCGCCGATCGCGCCGGCCATGCCGCCCACGATGATCGGAAACAGCGGCCCGAGCAGGAAGAAGACAAAGCTCTTGGAAAAGATCACCGCCACGAAATCGCGGCGGGCAATCACCCAGGCGGCGCGCAGTTTTTCAGGGATCATGCCGCTTTCTCCTGGCCGGATGCGTTTTCTTCCAGCGCACGCGCGGCGGCCTCCCCGGCGATGGCCACGAAGGCGTCATGCAGGCCGGGCCGCTCGATCGACAGCGAAAGAATGCCCGCATCCCCTTCGATCAGGGCGCGCAGCAGGGGCTCGACCCCGCTTTCGGGCAGGGTGAAATGCCAGAAGGCGCCCTCGCCCCGCGCATCGGCCGGCAGCGCCGCGCGCCAGGCGCCATCGCGCGCGCGGGTTTCCAGCCGCACCTGCGGGCGCAACCGGTCGCGGGCATCGTCCACCAGCCCGGCAAACGGCACCTTGCCCCCGGCGATGATCGCCACCTGGTCGCACAGGCGTTCGGCATGGGCGATGACATGGGTGGAAAAGATCACCGTGGTGCCGCCCTGCGCCAGGGCGCGGATCATCTTTTCCAGCTTGCCCTGGTTGAGCGCGTCGAGCCCCGAGAACGGTTCATCGAACACCACCAGCTCAGGTTGATGCACCAGCGTGCCCAGCAACTGCACCTGCTGCGCCATGCCCTTGGACAGCTGGCGGATCTGGCGATCGGCGGCATAGCCCAGGCCATGCTCTTCCAGCAGTTCGCGCGCCCGCGCCCGCCCGGTCTTGAGCGGCACGCCGCGCAGCGCGGCCAGAAAGGCGATCGCCTCGGTCGCTTTCATCGCCGGATAGAGCCCGCGCTCTTCGGGCAGATAGCCGATTCGCCGCGCCACATCGGTCGGGCGTTCATGGCCCAGCACGCGGCGCATGCCCGCGTCGGGATCGATAATGCCCAGCAGCATGCGCAGCGTGGTGGTCTTGCCCGCGCCGTTGGGGCCAAGAATGCCGTAGATGGCGCCGCGCGGCACGCGGATGTCCACCCCGTCCACGGCAGTGAAACCATCGAACCGCTTGACCAGGCCGCGCGCCTCGATCGCCCAATCGCCGTCTTGCCCAATCGTCATCGCCACGCCATGCCCCTTTTGATTGGTCCACATAGCCCCATGAACGCAAGAGACGGAAGACTTGGTTAAAACCCCGCCCGCCCCCCTGGAACAACGCCTGCGCGAAGAGGCGCTGCGCCTGGGCTTTGCTACTTGCGGCATTGCCCCGGCCGCAGACGATCCGCAGCGCAGCGCGCACCTGCACCAGTGGCTGGACGATGGGCGCCATGGCAGCATGGAATGGATGGAAACCCGCAAGGAACAGCGCCAGGGGCCGCAATCGCTGTGGCCGCAGGCGCAAAGCGTGATCGCCCTGGGCATGAGCTATGCTCCCGCGCACGATCCGCTGGCACTGGCCGAGGTGCCGACCCGCGGCCGGATTTCCGTCTATGCCCAGGGCGTGGATTATCACGACGTGATCAAGCGCGCACTCAAGGCGCTGGCCCGCTGGCTGGTGGCGACCGAGCCGGGCGCGGAGGTCAAGGTCTTTGTCGATACCGCGCCCGTCATGGAAAAGCCGCTTGGCCAGGCCGCCGGGCTGGGCTGGCAGGGCAAGCACACCAACCTGGTCAGCCGCCGCCACGGCTCATGGCTGTTCCTGGGCGCGATCTATACCACGCTGCGCCTCACGCCCGACGCGCCCCATGCCAATCGCTGCGGCAGTTGTACCGCCTGCCAGGATGCCTGCCCCACCGGCGCCTTTCCCGCGCCCTATCAGCTCGATGCGCGGGCCTGCGTGTCCTATCTCACGATCGAGCACAAAGGGCCGGTGGACGAACGCTATCGCGCCGCGCTGGGCAACCGCATCTATGGCTGTGATGATTGCCTGGCGGTGTGCCCGTGGAACCGCTTTGCCCAGGCAGCGGCCGACAACCGCGCGTTCCTGCCCCGCGCCGAACTGGTGGCGCCGCGCCTCGCTGAACTGCTCGCGTTGGACGATGCCACGTTCCGCCAGGTCTTTGCCGGCTCCCCGATCAAGCGGATCGGGCGCGATCGCATGGTGCGCAACTGTCTCTATGCCGCGGGCAACAGCGGCGATCCGGCACTGATGGCGCCGGTGCGCGCGCTATTGGACGATCCCGATCCGGCCGTGGCCGATGCCGCGCGCTGGGCCCTCGCGCGGCTGACTTAGATTAGATTAGATTAGATCAGATCGTGAAGCTTTCGCCGCAGCCGCAGGTGCCCTTGGCGTTGGGATTGGCAAAGACGAAGCCGGCCTGGAAATCGTCTTCGACCCAATCCATCGTGCTGCCGATCAGGTAGAGCACCGAGGCGCCATCGATGAACAAGGTGCCGCCGGGCGTATCGATGCGCTCGTCCATCGGGTTGGCGGCGTTCACATAGTCCACCGAATAGGCGAGGCCCGAACAGCCCCGGCGCGGGGTGGACAGCTTGACGCCAATGGCGTCGGTCGGCGCGCTGGCCATCAAGGTGGCGATGCGCGCATGGGCAGACGGGGTCAGATTGACCGCCGCAGGGCGCTGGCGGGTGCGGGTGGGGGCATCGGTCATGGCTTAGAGCATCCCGAGTTCGAGCTTGGCATCATCGCTCATCTTCTGCGGGTCCCACGGCGGGTCCCACACCAGGTTCACTTCGGCGTCGCGCACGCCGGGCACCGCGCTCACGCGCAGTTCCACTTCGCCGGGCATCGATTCGGCCACCGGGCAATGCGGCGTGGTCAGCGTCATGGTCACCGCCACGTGTCCGTCTTCGGCCACGTCGACGCCATAGATCAGCCCCAGGTCATAGATATTGACCGGGATTTCCGGGTCGAAGATGTCGCGCAGCGCGGCAACTACGCCTTCATAGATCTCGCCGCCGGGCTCGCCCGGGTTCACCCCTTGCGGCTTTTCCGCCAGGAAGCCCGACAGATAGTCGCGCTTGCGCTCGCCGGCCGTTTCCACCGGGGCAGCTTCTGGTGCCGGCTCGGGAATATCGTCCACATGGGCCCGGCGCGGCGGGTTCACCGCATCGACTTCCTCAACCGTGAAACGGGGGGTATCGGCGCTCATCCGAAAATCCTCAAGGTTCGCGCAATGCCGCGCACGAGCGCTGCGACATCGCTTTCATCGTTATAGACGCCAAAGCTGGCGCGGGCCGTGGCCGGCACGCCCAGATGCTCCATCAGCGGCTGGGCGCAGTGGTGTCCGGCGCGGATCGCCACGCCTTCCTCGTCCAATATGGTGCCAAGGTCGTGCGGATGCACCCCCTCGATCATGAAACTGACGATCCCAGCGGCATCATCCGGGCCAAACAGGCGCACGGCGTTGAATTCGCGCAGCGCCGCGCGCGCGGTGCGCACCAGGGCGGTTTCGTGGGCATGGATGGCATCAAGCCCCAGCCCTTGCACGAAATCGACCGCCACACCCAGGCCAATCGCCTCGACGATGGCAGGCGTGCCCGCCTCGAACCGCTGCGGCGCGGGGGCAAAGGTAGTGCCGGCAAACGACACGCGATCGATCATCGCCCCGCCGCCCTGCCACGGCGGCATGGCATCGAGCAGATCGGCCTTGGCATAGAGCGCGCCGATGCCGGTCGGGCCATAGAGCTTGTGCCCGGAAAAGACGTAGAAATCGACGTCGAGCGCCTTCACGTCCACTTTCAGGCGCGGCACTGCCTGGCAGCCGTCGATCAGGATCTTCGCGCCCACGCCATGGGCCAGCGCCACCGCGCGTGGCACATCGAGCACGCTGCCCAGCACGTTGGACACATGGCCCAGCGCCACCAGCTTGTGCGCGCCGGTCAGCATGCGTTCGGCCGCATCCAGATCGATCTGGCCATCGGCGGTCAGCGGGCAGACATCGATGGCAATGCCGGTGCGCTGCGCCAGCAATTGCCAGGGCACGATGTTGGAATGATGCTCCAGCATCGAGAGCAGCACGCGGTCCCCGGCCTTGAGATTGGCCAGGCCCCAGGTCTGCGCCACCAGGTTGATCGCCTCGGTCGCGCCGCGCGTGAACACGATCTCGCCCTCGTGCGCGCCGAGCAGGCCTGCCACCTTGCGCCGCGCCGCTTCAAAGCCCAGCGTCATCTCGGCCGAGCGGGTATAGACCCCGCGATGCACCGTGGCATAGTCCACGCCGATGGCGCGGGTTACCGCATCGATCACCACCTGCGGCTTTTGCGCGGTGGCGCCGGTATCGAGATAGTGCCAGCGCGTGCCGTCAGGATTGGCGAGGCCCGGCCAATCGGACGCCTGCGTCAGCGTGGTGGCGGCAAGCGTGGTCATAGCAACCCTCCCAGCGCGGCGAGTGCGGCCTGCGTCAGCACCTCTTCCTCGGGCGCATCGACAAAGGCTTCGGCGATGAAGGCCTGCAGCATGAGCTTCTTGGCCTCTGCCGGCGGCAGCCCGCGCGATTGCAGGTAGAACAGGCCCTGCGCATCCAGTTCGCCCACGGCGCAGCCATGCGCGCACTTCACGTCGTCGGCATAGATTTCCAGTTCCGGCCGGGCATTGGCCGTGGCGGTGCGATCGAGCAGCATGGCGCGGATCGACTGTTCGCCATCGGTGCCGACCGCCCCACGATCGACGACTACGCGGCCGAGATAGGTGCCGGTCGCGTGGCCCGCCAGAACGGAGCGGACCACCTGGCTCGACACGGCGTCAGGCTCGGCGTGGACCACCTCGGTAACGATTTCGACCGTCTGGTTGCCGCCGCCCAGCTGCGCCGCGCCCAGGTGGAACCGCGCGCCCTTGGCCAGGCGCACTTTCACCGCAATGCGGCCATAGGCACTGCCGGCGTTGAGCAGGCGCAGATCGTATTGCGCGCCTTCGCCCAGGGTGATCACCAGATCGCGCGCCTCGGGCGCGTGGCCGGCCAGGACCACCGACAGGCTGCCGCTGGCGCCCGCCGCCACGTCCACCGCCTGCGTCGGCAGCGGCCACAGCGTGGCCAGCGCCGCCAGATCGGCATAGCGGAACGCCTCGTCCGCCCGGGTTGGCACAAGCGTGGCGGTGGTCACGCCACCGCCTCGTAACCGTGCTGTTCCAGTTCCAGCGCGAGTTCGGCCCCGCCCGAGCGCACGATGCGACCGCCGGCCAGGACGTGGACGAAATCGGGCTTCACATAGTCGAGCAGGCGCTGATAGTGCGTGATCAGCAGCACGGCCTTGTCGGCCTTGCGCATGATCGCGTTGATGCCTTCGCCGCAGATGCGCAGCGCATCGATGTCCAGGCCCGAATCGGTTTCATCCAGGATCGCCAGCTTGGGATCGAGAATGCCCATCTGGACCATCTCGGCGCGCTTCTTCTCGCCGCCGGAAAAGCCCACGTTCACCGGGCGCTTGAGCATGTCCATGTCCATGCGCAGCAGGTCGGCCTTTTCGCGCGCCAGCTTGAGGAAGGCGCCGCCCGACAGCGGCTCTTCCCCACGCTGCTTGCGCTGCGCATTGAGCGCCTCGCGCAGGAACTGCACGTTGGAAACGCCGGGGATTTCCACCGGATATTGGAAGCCCAGGAACAGCCCGGCCGCGGCGCGCTCGTGCGGGTCCATGGCAAGCAGGTCCTGGCCCTCGAAATCCACGCTGCCGCCGGTCACGTCATAGCCGGGGCGGCCGCCCAGGGTATAGGCCAGCGTCGATTTGCCCGCGCCGTTGGGGCCCATGATCGCGTGGATCTCGCCCGCCTTGATGGTGAGCGAAAGCCCCTTGAGAATGGCCTTGCCGGCGATTTCGTTGGAGAGGTCACTTATCGTCAGCATTGCGTTTTCCGCTCGAGCAATTGGCTAGGAAGTCGGCGCGAACCTCGTCGAACAGGTCGCGCCACGATTTTTCGATGGCTTTCACGTCGTCCAGCTCCTTCTGCCGGGCGTCGATCTGGCCAAGGGCAGTGGCCGCCGTGGCCGCGCCGCTGGGGCTGGGCGTGCCAGCGATCTGCGCATCGAGCAGCGCGGCGCGTTCCTGCGCGATCGCGCGCTGCTCGGCATAGACGGCGGCGGCAAATTCGGTGCGGCGGTGCGGCTCGCCCGTGGCCATGGCGCGCATGGCCTGCTTGTCGCACTTCTGCACCGCTGCCAGCGCCGGGGCGCTGTCAGGCGCGGTGACCGTGGCCAGCGCCATGATCAAAAGCGCGCTCATCCCACGCTGCCTTCCAGGCTGATGCCCAGAAGCTTTTGCGCTTCCACGGCAAATTCCATCGGCAGCTGCTGCAGGACTTCCTTGGCAAAGCCGTTGACGATCAGTGCCACGGCCTGTTCCTGGTCCAGCCCGCGCTGCATCGCGTAGAACAGCTGGTCATCGCTGATCTTGCTGGTCGTCGCCTCGTGCTCGATCGTCGCCGAAGGGTTCTTCACCTCGATATAGGGCACGGTATGGGCGCCGCATTCCGCCCCCAGCAGCAGGCTGTCGCACTGGGTGAAGTTGCGCACGCCCTCGGCCTGCGGCGCCACGCGCACCAGGCCGCGATAGGTGTTGTTGGATTTGCCCGCGCTGATCCCCTTGGACACGATGGTCGAGCGGCTGCGCTTGCCGTTGTGGATCATCTTGGTGCCGGTATCGGCCTGCTGATAGTTGTTGGTGACGGCGACGGAATAGAATTCGCCGACCGAATCCTCGCCGTTCAAGACGCAGCTGGGATACTTCCACGTCACGGCCGAGCCGGTTTCCACCTGGGTCCACGACACCTTGGACCGCGCGCCCTGGCACAGCGCGCGCTTGGTCACGAAGTTGTAGATGCCGCCCTTGCCTTGCGCGTCGCCGGGATACCAGTTCTGCACCGTGGAATACTTGATCTCGGCATCGTCGAGCGCGACGAGTTCGACCACGGCGGCATGGAGCTGGTTCTCGTCACGCTGGGGGGCCGTGCAGCCTTCCAGGTACGAGACATAGGCGCCCTTGTCGGCCACGATCAGCGTGCGTTCGAACTGGCCGGTATTTTCCGCATTGATGCGGAAATAGGTCGACAGCTCCATCGGGCAGCGCACGCCTTCGGGAATGTAGACGAAAGTGCCGTCGGAAAAGACCGCGCAGTTCAAGGCCGCGAAATAGTTGTCGTGCATCGGCACGACCTTGCCCAGCCAGCGCCGCACCAGATCGGGAAACTCGCGGATCGCCTCGCTGATCGAGCGGAAGATGACGCCGGCCGCTTCCAGTTCCTTGCGAAACGTGGTGGCCACCGAGACGCTGTCGAACACAGCGTCCACGGCGATCTTGCGCGCGCCTTCCACGCCGGCGAGCACTTCCTGCTCGGCCAGGGGAATGCCCAGCTTTTCATAGACGCGCAGGATTTCGGGATCGACCTCGTCCAGGGACTTGGGGCCATCCTTTTTCTTGGGCGCGGCCCAGTAATAGGCGTCCTGGTAATCGATCGGCGGAATGTTCAGCTTGGCCCAGTCGGGCATCGGCATGGTCAGCCAGTGGCGATAGGCCTTGAGCCGCCATTCCAGCATCCACTCCGGCTCGTCCTTCTTGGCCGAGATGAAGCGCACGGTGTCTTCCGACAGGCCCTTGGGGCCATATTCCTGCTCGATGTCCGAAGCCCAGCCGTGCTCGTATTCCGCCACGCGGGCGGCCGCGTCGCGCGCGGCCTGGTCCTTAACCGGCGTGTCGTTCAGGGTTTCTTCGGTCATGCGGGCAACTCGGCAGGAATGGGGGATGCGGCAGGCATCATGGCCGCCGCAGGGGTGGCCAGATGGCCGGTTTGGGCCGGGCGGGCAAGCTGCACCAGCGACACGCTTGAAAGCGCGGCGCGCAGCGCGGCATCCACCGCCGGCCAGTGCGGGCGCACCATGCAGGCGCCTTCCAGCGTGCAATCGCCGCGCCCATGCCCGCTGCACGCGGCCATGGCAATCGGCCCTTCGACCGCCTCGATCACATCGGCCAGGCTGATCGCCGCGGCCGGGCGCGCCAGCTTGAGCCCGCCGCGCGCGCCGCGCACCGATTTCAGCAGGCCGGCGGCCGACATCTTGCTTACCAGCTTCTGCACGGTGGGCGCGGGCAAGCCGGTTTCGGCAGCGAGCTGCTGGGCCGAGAGCAGGGGGCGATCGGCCGCGTGGCAGCCGCAATGGCGCGCGGCAGCGCACATCATGACAACGGCATAGTCAGCCATGCTCGACAATCGCATCGCACCTGCTCGCAACCGTGGGTGGGGTCGGCCCGATTCCGCCGTTTCGACAGGCGTGCGCAAATCAGACCGAATCGCTCCGGTTATCTAGGCGCGCCGCCCCGCGCTGGCAAGGGCACCTTGTCTATGCTGCATGGGCGAAAATCGGGCTGGGCAGCGCCGGCCCGGCTTGGCATAGGGGCAGCCAGGCGCATCGTGTGCCGATCGGGAAAAGCATGACCAGTCCAACGCTTGCCGCGCTGCTGCTGTCGGCGCTCGCCATGACCGCGATCGTCGCGGTGCGCTATGTGGCGGCCAGCGGGCTGTTTGCCTGGCTTACCCAGCGGCGCCTGCCTGGCCATTATGCCGGGCTCGAGGCGCAGATCCGCCGCGAGATCGGCTGGAGCCTGGCGTCGGCGGCGATCTATGGCGTGCCCGCCGGGATCATCGCCTGGGGCTGGCAGCAGCACGGGTGGACCCGCATCTATGCCGATCCCCATGCCTATCCGCTGTGGTGGATGCCAGTATCGCTGCTGGTCTATCTGTTTGCCCACGATACCTGGTTTTATTGGACGCATCGCTGGATGCACCGGCCACGCGTGTTTCGCAGCGTGCATGCCATCCACCATGCCAGCCGCCCGCCCACGGCCTGGGCAGCGATGAATTTCCACCCGATCGAGGCGGCCGTGGTCGGCCTGTTTATTCCCGCGCTGGTCTTCGTGGTGCCGATCCAGGCCGGGGTGCTGGCCTGCGTTCTGGTGGTGATGACCGTGATGGGCGTGACCAACCACATGGGCTGGGAGATCTTTCCGGCCGGGCTGGTTCATTCCCGGGCAGGGAAGTGGCTGATAACGGCCAGCCATCATCATCAGCATCACGAGCGGTATCGGTGCAACTACGGCCTCTATTTTCGCGTATGGGATCGCCTTTGCGGCACGGACGCCGGCCTGGCCGGCTGGCAGGAAAGGAAAGTTCGGTGAAGGCACAGGCGATTCGCCGCGCCGCGACACGCGGCCTGGTGCTGGGCGCACTCGCGCTCAGCCAGGGCGGCGCGGTGCTGCCCGATCGCACCACGGTGCTGGTCGATGTGGTCGGCCTGCGCTCGCACAAGGGGCTGATCCAGGCCTGCCTCACCGCCGATCCGGGCACCTTTCCCGATTGCGAAAAGGATCCGCAGGCGCTGCACCAGACCGTGCCCGCCGCCGGAAACGATGTGATCGCGTTCCAGCACGTGCTGCCCGGCCGCTATGCCGTGGCGCTGTTCCACGATGAAAACGCCAATGGCCGGCTCGACAAGATGTTCATGATGCCGCGCGAAGGCTTTGGCTTTTCGCGCGATGCGCCGATCCGGTTTGGCCCGCCGCGCTTTTCTGCCGCCGCCTTTACCTTGGGCGAAGCGCAGATGACCACGTCGATCCGCATGCGCTATCTGCTTTGACCCAGGGCGCCGCTTCCCAACCTCAACCCGGTGGCGCGCTGGCGCCGTTTCGCTATCCCGCGTTTCGCGCGATCTGGACGGCCAACCTGGTCTCCAACCTGGGATCGATGATCCAGTCGGCCGCGGCCGCCTGGCTGATGACCGAGTTGACGCGCAGCCATGTGCTGATCGCCCTGGTGCAGTCATCGTCCAGCCTGCCGATCCTGCTGCTGGGCCTGTTCGCCGGGGCGATTGCCGACAACTTTGACCGCCGCCGCGTGATGATCTGGGCACAGACCGCCATGCTGGTGGTTTCCGCCGTGCTGGCGGTGCTGGGCTATCGCGGCGCGCTGGGGCCGCTGTCGCTGCTGCTGCTCACCCTGATGGTCGGCATGGGCACCGCGATCAACCAGCCGGCCTGGCAGGCTTCGGTGCGGTTGCAGGTGGGCAAGGCCGATCTGCCCCAAGCGATCGCGCTCAATTCCATGTCCAACAATCTGGCGCGCAGCGTCGGCCCGGCGCTGGGCGGGGTGCTGATCTCGATCCTGAGCGTGAGCGCGGCCTTTGCCGCCAACGCGATCAGCTATGTCGGCATGCTGGTGGTGCTGGCGCGCTGGCGGCCAGAGGCGCGCGCGCCGCAGCGCCAGCCCATGCTGCAATCGATCAAGGTGGGCCTGGTGTTCTGCGCCGGCTCCGTCCCGATCCGCAAGGTGCTGTTGCGCGGGGCGGCCTTCGGCTTTGGGGCCAGCGCGTTCCAGGCGCTGATCCCCGCCGTGGCGCACGATACCCTGGCCGGGACCGAGCTGGACTATGGCCTGATTCTCGGATCGTTCGGCGTGGGGTCGATCGTCAATGCGCTGTGGATCACCAAGGCGCGCCGCCGCTTTGGCGCAGAAGTGATCATCACCGGCGCGACGGTCGGCTTCATCGGCGCGCTGCTCCTGCTGGCCCAGGCCCACAGCCTGCCAATCGCCATGGTCGCCGGCTTTGTCGGCGGATCGGGCTGGGTCGCGGCGCTGACCAGCCTGAACGTCGCCATGCAGTTGCGCTCGCCCGAGGCCATCCTGGGGCGCTGCCTGTCGCTCTACCAGGCGATCACGTTCGGCTCGATGGCGGTCGGCGCGTGGGTCTGGGGCTGGGTCGCCGATCAGCGTGGCCTGACCTTCGCACTCCATGCCGCTGCGCTCTGGCTGGTCGGCAATCTCGTGTTGCGCCTGTTCGTGCCGATGCCCGCGCGCGAGGAAGGCCGCGTCGATACCGTCAAGGAACCCGCGCCGCGTGGCGCTGCCCCCCGCAAAGGTTGATGCCGTGACCGATACCCGCCCCTTGCGTTCCGCGCTCTACATGCCCGCCAGCAATGCCCGTGCCCTCGCCAAGGCGCGCAGCCTCGATTGCGATGCGGTGGTGCTCGATCTGGAAGACGCGGTCGCGCCCGATCACAAGGCGCAGGCTCGTGTCGCCCTGGTGGCCGAGGCGCAGGCCGGCGGCTTTGGCCATCGCCGCCTGATCGCGCGGTGCAACGGGCTCGATGGCCCATGGGGGCACGATGATCTGGCCGCCCTCGCCGCCGCGCCGCTTGAGGCCGTGCTGGCACCCAAGGTGGCAGACGCTGCCGATATCGTGACGCTGTCGGCAGCGATGGACCGTGCCGGCTTTGCCAACGACGTGCGGCTGTGGGTGATGATCGAAACCCCGCGCGCCGCCCTGGCGCTGGAACGGATCGCCGATTGCGCCGCCACCACGCGCCTGGCTGGCCTGGTGCTGGGCCTTAACGATCTGGCCAAGGACACCGGCATGGCCCAGGCGCCGGGCCGCGCCGCGTTCGTGCCGCTACTGGCGCAGGCGGTGCTGGCTGCCCGCGCCAACGGCCTGATCGTGCTCGACGGGGTGTGCAACGCGATCGATGACCTTGCCCTGCTTGAGGCCGAATGCACCCAGGCACGCGCCTTTGGCTTTGACGGCAAGACCCTGATCCATCCCGCGCAACTGCCCGTGGCCAACCGCGTGTTCGCGCCGGGCGAAGCCGAACTGGCCGAGGCGGAAGCGATCGTCGCAGCCTTTGCCGATCCCGCCAATGCCGGCCAGGGTGCGCTGCGCGTCAACGGCAAGATGGCCGAACTGCTGCACCGTGACATGGCCGAGCGGCTGCTGGCCAAGGCCCGCGCCATCGCCGCGCGCGGTTAGGCCAGCAACGCCGGCAACACCTTCCCAACACCCGGAAATCCATCGGCGCAACTTAATCGCTTCTTCACCATGTTACGCCAGACTGCGGCAAGGAGCGTGACGAAGGGCTTGGTAATGGACAGCATGCGCGGATTTGCCGACGAACCCGGCCCCTTGGGCCTGTTTGCCGGCAGCGATCCGGACGATGACCTGCTCGACGGCGATCTGGTCGATCAGCCGCTGCCGCCGCTGATGGGCGCGGACGAGCGGCGCATGCAAGTGCGCGCCTACAACTTCTGGGCCGGCATGCTGGGTGACAGCCGTCTGCCGCTGGTCGGCCCGCTGCTGGCCGGGCAGTGGCCCGATTTTGCCGATCATGCCGTGCTACTGCAGTTCGACGCCGGGCTTGATGATCCCGCCATCGCCTATGTCGGCGAGGCTTTGCTGGCCGATTGCGCGGGCGAAGGCCCGCTGACGCGGTTGAGCCAGGTGCCCGGCCGCTCGATCCTGTCGCGCATCACCGATCACTACATGCAGATCGTGGCCAACGAGGCGCCGATCGGGTTCGAGGCGGAATTTGCCAACCAGCGCGGGCGCACGATCCTCTATCGCGGCATCCTGCTGCCGTTCTCGTCCAGCGGTGACACGCTCGACTATATCTTTGGCGTGATCAACTGGAAGGAACTGGCCGACCAGGCGACTACCAACGAGCTGATGGCCGAAATCGGCCTGGTGCTGGGTGAGAAGAAGCCGCGCCGCAAGGCGGTGACCGCTCTGCGCGGGGGCGATGGCGCAGACAGTGCCGCCACGCACACCCGCCCCGATCTGCCGCTACCCGCCTTTGCCGATCCCGCGCCGGCCGGTGCCGAACCGGGCGAGCCTTGGGGCAGCCTGGCCGATTCGCTGGGTCAGTGGGCCGATGGCCCCGTGCGCCCGCGCGATCCGCGCAACCTGGCGCCGCAAGACGCCGGGCCAGACGCCGATGAACTCGATCTCGGCAAAGTGGCGCTGGAAATCCTGCCCGCGCTTGATCTGGCCCCGCTCGATCCCTTTGCGCAAGACGCGTTTCCAACGGCCGCCTTTGCCGAAGGGCTGGACCAGCCCGAGCCCGACAGCCTGGCCGATTGGCTGGCCAGCGCCCGCGCCATGGCCGCACTCGCCCTGGGTAGCGAGGACCGCACCCGTCACGCGCTCTATGCCGCGATCGGCCGCGCCTGGGACTTTGCCCTGGCGGCAGAGGCGGAACCCGATGATCTGGCCGCGCTGGTCGCCGATGCCGGGCTGACGATGCAGGCGCGCGCCCCGCTGATCCCGGTGGTCAAGCTGGTGTTCGGCGCGCAGTACGACAAAACGCGGCTGACCGAATATGCCACGGCCCTGGCCCATGCCCATCGCCTGGGTCTGTCACGCGGGGAACTGGCCGGGTTCCTGGCCAATACGCCGGGCGGCCTCAAGGGCGTGGTCGCGGCCGAGCGCCGCCTGCGCCGCAGCGAGGAAGGCCAGGCGCGCAGCGATCCGCGTGCCGCGCTGGAGGCGTCCCTGCGCACCCTGCCGGCACGCAGCCTGGCCGACATTCCCGCCGATGGCCGCGAATTTTCGCTGGTGATGGTGCGGCGCATGCCCGACGGCACCCTGGCCGTGCTGGGCGAAGTGCTGGACGATGAACCGCTGCTGGAGCGTGCTGCCCGCCGCCTGATGAACTGACGGCTATCGAACTGACGGCGGGCGCAGTGCTCGTTATCAGGCCAGTGCGGCCTTGAGATCGTCCACCAGGTCGGTGCGTTCCCACGGGAACAGGTCGCCTTCGGGCGTGCGGCCAAAGTGGCCATAGGCCGCCGTCACGCCATAGATCGGCTTGTTGAGCGACAGGCCCACGCGAATGCCGCGCGGCGTCAAGCCGCCCAGGCGCTGCTTGGCGACGAGTTCCACCGCGCGTTCCAGCGTGGCATCGTCCACCGTGCCGGTGCCGTGCGTATCGACATAGAGCGACAGCGGCTGCGACACGCCGATGGCATAGGCCACCTGGATCGTGCAGCGCTTGGCCAGGCCCGCCGCCACGATGTTCTTGGCGATATAGCGCGTGACATAGGCGGCCGAACGGTCAACCTTGGTCGGGTCCTTGCCCGAAAACGCGCCGCCGCCGTGGGGCGCCGCGCCGCCATAGGTATCGACGATGATCTTGCGCCCGGTCAGGCCAGCGTCACCATCGGGGCCACCGATTTCAAAGCTGCCGGTGGGGTTGATGTGATAGACGGTCTGGTCCGACAGCAGCTCTGCCGGGATCACCGCGGCCACGGCCTGCTTCACCCAGGCTTTCAGTTCGGCATCCTTGGCGCCTTCGTCATAGCCCGGCTTGTGCTGGGTGGAGACGACGATTGCGGTGCAGGCCGCCGGGCTGCCGTCCTTGAAGCGCAGGGTCACCTGGCTCTTGGCATCGGGCTCCAGGAACGGCGCGGCGCCGGAATGGCGGTCGGCGGCCAGGCGCTGCAGGATCTTGTGGCTGTAATCCAGCGTCGCGGGCATGAGATCGGGCGTCTCGTCGCAGGCAAAGCCGAACATGATGCCCTGGTCGCCAGCGCCTTCGTCCTTGTTCTCGCCGGCGTCCACGCCCTGGGCAATGTGCGCCGACTGGGCGTGAAGGTTGTTTTCAAAGCGGAAGTTTTCCCAATGGAAACCGTCCTGCTCATAGCCGATGCGCCGCACGGTGGCACGCACCACGGCTTCCACTTCCTCGCGCACGCCGGGCGCCCATTCGCCCTTGGCATCCATGATGCCGCGCCCGCGAATTTCGCCGGCCAGCACCACCAGATTGGTCGTCGTCAAGGTTTCGCAGGCAATGCGCGCCTCGGGATCCTTGCTCAGGAACAGGTCGACGATGGCGTCGCTGATCTGGTCCGCCACCTTGTCGGGATGGCCTTCGGAGACGCTTTCGGAAGTGAACAGGTAATCGCTGCGCATGGGCAAAGGGTCCGATATAAAGCAATCTTTATGTGCCGCCTCTAGCGCGGGCGACGGCGGGAGGCAACCAGCGCGGCCAAAAGAAGCGCTGCAGCCCACAAAAGCGGCAATATGTTGCCCATTCGCGCAAACGGCGTAGGGGGCAGCGCGGGTGGCACCAGCCCTTCAATGCGGCTCGCCACGTGCTGCGGGGCAAAGGCGCGTACGCCGCCACGGGCATCGATCACCGCCGAAATGCCGTTGGTGGTGGAGCGCAGCACCGGCAGCCCTTCCTCGATCGCGCGCAGCCGGGCCTGGGCGAGATGCTGTGGCGGGCCCCAGGCACCGAACCAGCCATCGTTGGTCGGGTTGAACAGCACATCCGGGCGGTGGGCGCGGTCGATCACCTGGCCCGAAAAGATGATTTCATAGCACACCTGCACGCCCACGCGCGGCAGGCCCAGCGCCGAAAAATCCAGCGTGCGCGGCCCTGGCCCCGACCAGTAATCGAAATCGCCCGCCACCAGGCGCGACAGGCCCAGCGGCGTGAGCAGCCCGCGCATCGGCAGGTATTCGCCATAAG
Organism: Novosphingobium sp. SG754; assembly: GCF_013149315.1. Classification (NCBI taxonomy): domain Bacteria; kingdom Pseudomonadati; phylum Pseudomonadota; class Alphaproteobacteria; order Sphingomonadales; family Sphingomonadaceae; genus Novosphingobium; species Novosphingobium sp. SG754. The sequence continues at coordinate 321,837 of NZ_JABGCC010000005.1, forward strand.
GCACAAGGTGCGCCTTGGCATAATGGCCCTGGATCACGCCCTGGCTGTCGATCGCGGTCACCACGTTCCACGCGCCGACCGGCATGGCGGCCGGGGCCGGATTGGGCGGAAACACCAGGTCGACCGCGCCGGTCAGCAGCAGCGCGCCTGGCCCGATCACGCGGCCCATGCGCGCCCGCGCCAGCAGCGGATCGCCGCCATAGGTGGTGCCGGCATACCAGGCGCGGGGATAGCCTTCCTGCAGATAATCGGGCACGCCGCTTTCGGGCCACAGCACCAGGCGCCGCTGCCCCGGCTGGCGCGGCAGGCTGAGCGCGGCGGCCCGCTGGAACTGTTCCTCATACCGGCTGGCGTCGTTGATCTCGTCCTGGCCGATGTTGGGCTGGACCAGGGTGAACGGCACGCTGCCAGTGGCCTTTTGCCCGCCCAGCGGCAGCAGGAACAGCACCGCCGGCACGGCAAAGTGGGCCGCCGCCAGGCCCCAGCGGCGTTGTGCCCCCGCCCGCAGGGCAAACAGCCATTGCCCGGCAAGCAGCACGACCAGGCCTGACAGTGCATAAGTGCCCAGCCACGGCAGCACGCGCGCCAGGCCGGGCCGATCGAACCCGCCCAGCGCCGTGGCTGCCAGCGGGTTCCACGGGAAACCGGTGCAGACCCAGCCGCGCGCCCATTCGGTCACGATCCACAGCCCGGCCAGCGCCGGCACCGGCGCCAGACGCCAGCGCCGCCCCAGCCACCATGCCGCCAGCGTGGCCACGGCAGGAAACAGCGCAAGATAGACCGCCAGCAGCAGCACCGCGATCCAGCCCAGCCAGGCCGGCATCTGCGCCTGATAGGTAAAGGCCGTGGCGATCCAGCCATTGCCCACCGAAAAGTGGCCCCAGCCCCACAGCTCGCCCACCAGCAGGGCATGGACGGGACCACTCGCGCGCTGCATCCGCGCCGCCAGCACGGCCAGCGCCAGCAGCGTCAGCGGCCACCAGTTGAGCGGGGCGAAGCCCAGCGCCCCCAGGCCGCCGGCCATGACAAGCACGGCCGCTTCGCTGCGGCGGGACAAACGATCATCGCCCAGCGCAACCAGCGCGGCGAAACGGGAACGGAGCCAAGCCTTCATTGCCCGGTTCTATGCGGCGGCGGCCCAGCAAGGGCAAGCGCGGTTGCGCCAGGGCGTGCGCCGCAACGAAAAAGGCGCCCGGAGTGCGGGCGCCTTTGTCATATTACCAGGCCTGGATTGGCCAAAGGGTTCAGCCTTCGGCGCTTTCCGGCAAGGGGTTCTTGCGCGGGCGGCCACGGCGCTTGGGCGCCGGTGCGGCTTCGGCCGAAGCGTCGCTCGCCGGCTCGGCCGCAGGGGCAGGAGCCGGAGTGACGGCCGGAGCGGGCGCGGGCGCCGGGGCTTCGGCGGCCGGCTCGCTGCGCACGCCGATCGCGGGCGGCAGGCTGGCCGGGTCGAGCCCTTCAGAGGCCACCGCGCTGCGGCGCGGGCGGCGTTCGGTGCGCTGCTGGCGCGGCCCACGCGGGCTGCGGCTTTCGCGGATGAACGGGTTGTCGCTCACATCGGTGACCGGCTCGCCTTCATCGGCGCGCACGCCTTCGAGCGGCACGGGCTGATCGGTATCAGCGGCGTTGGGCGCAGCGGCCGAGGGGCGGCGATCTTCAAAGCGGCGGCGGCTGCCCGAGCGTTCCGAAGCGCGATCAGCGCCACGGTCGGAACCGCGATCGTTGCCGGTTTCACCCTGGCGTTCGGTGCGGTCTGCCCGCTCCTGGCGTTCCGGGCGATCCTGGCGTTCAGACCGTTCGGGCCGCTCCTGGCGATCCTGACGGTCTTGGCGTTCGGGCCGATCCTGCCGATCGGCGGTGCGCACTTCGCGTTCCTCGCGGCGGACATAGGGACGATCGAACGCGGGGAAATCCCCTTCGATCGAGAAGTCCATGCCGTCGTCTTCGGGCTCGCCCTCGCTCCAGCGCTCGCCATTGCCGCTGTGGCGCTGGCGGGCTTCTTCCTGGCGCAGCCGGGTATCGGCGATCACGCGGAAATAATGATCGGCAAATTGCAGATAGTATTCGGCCTGGACACGATCCCCGTTGAGGTGGGCATCCTGCGCCATCTTACGATACTTTTCGAGCAGCTGGGGGGCATTGCCCCGCGCGCGGCTGTCGATACGGTTGAGCTGCTGGCCGCCACCTTGCGGACGATTATTACCGCGGCCGCGCCGGCGGTTGTTCCCACGATTGTTGTTCAACTCAGGCACGTCCTTGTTTGGGGCGGCTGTCGGTAGCTTTTGCCGATCCTGTCGCCGCGCAACCCTCCGCCACGCGCCCGCAACGCACGGGTGCGCAGATTCCCAGCATCTGCCAGCCGAAAGCCCCTGGTGAGAGGCCGATGCGGGCGCAAATGGTGGAGTTGGCCGGGACGGGAAGCCTTCATCCGTCGCCCTGCCTGCTGGGACAATTAGTGATCGCCGGGCAGCTTGCCAAGCGAAATATTGTGGCAAAGCGTCATTTCCACAGCCCTGTCACGCCCGGCAAGATCAGGATGGACGCGCGCGGCCATGCCATGGTCGTGCGCGAGGGCCGCCACGGCCGCCCCCTGCCGCCAGCCGATCTCCACCACGGCAACGCCGCCAGGGGCCAGAAGATCAGGCAGTTGCGGCACCAGCACGGCATAATCGGCCATGCCGTCTGCCCCGGCAAACAGCGCGCTGGCCGGCTCGAAATCGCGCACGCCAGGATCGAGCGCGGCATCGCTTTCCACATAGGGCGGGTTGGCCAGGATCAGATCGAACCGCCCCAGCGCGGCGGCCCAGTTGGGCTTGGTCCAATCGCCCGGCTGCATGCGCGCCCGCGCATCCAGGCCCAGGCGCAAGGCATTGCCCGCCGCCACGACCCGCGCCGCATCAGACCGTTCAATGCCGGTGCCCATTGCCTGCGGCCAGATCGACAGTGCCGCCAGCAGCAGTGCGCCCGAACCAGTGCCCAGATCGAGAATGCGCGCTGGCGGCCGCCCGGCCAAGGCCTGCCGCGCCACCTCGATCAGCGTCTCGCTATCCCCGCGCGGGATCAGCACCGCCGGGCTGACCGCCAGGTCCAGCCCATAGAACTCCTGGCTGCCGACGATATACGCCACCGGCTCATGCCCCTGCCGGCGCGCCACCAGCCCGGCAAATCCGCCCGGGACGGGCGCGTCCATGTGGCGCAGCAGCACATCGGTGCGCGTGCAGCCCAGCGCATGGGCCATCAGCACCTCGGCATCGAGCCGCGCCGTATCGCTGGTGGCGGTGAGCATCTGCGCCGCCTGGAACAGGGCCTGGCGGATGGTTTGCGCATGGTTTCCACCACCCCCGACCCCCTCCTCTAAAGAGGATGGGGCTTTGTCGTTGTTCTCCCCCTCCTCTTCAGAGGAGGGGGTCGGGGGGTGGTGCGAGGCCGAGAGCCCAGGCCAGCGATCCGGCAACCCCGCTGCCACCTCGACGATGCGCGTCAAAACCCCCTCCAGATTGCGCATCACCTCGTCATTGGTGAAACGCAGCGTGGTCAGCCCATGCTCGCGCAGCAGCGTGGCATCGCGACGTTCGTCTGCCTTGGCATCGTGGGTGATGCCATCGATCTCGATCGCCAGGCCCTTGGCCGGGCACAGGAAATCGAGGATGCGCCGCTCCACTGCGGCCTGGCGGCGGAATTTGAGGCCAAGCTGGCTGGCCCGCAGCGCCTGCCACAGGCGGCGCTCGGGCTCGGTCGGCACGCGGCGCATGGTGCGGGCGTAATCTCGCAAGGTTTGCGTGTGGTTTCCACCACCCCCCGACCCCCTCCTCTGAAGAGGAGGGGGAGATTCGACCGCGCCTTGCCCCGCTGGGTTAGAGGGGGCTTTTGCGGCCTTATGCTCCCCCTCCTCTTCAGAGGAGGGGGGCGGGGGGTGGTGGCGGCCTGAACCGCGCTTCTCAGTCATCCATCGCGGCCAGGCGCTTGGCCTGGTCTTCGGCGGTCAGCGCGTCGATCAGTTCGCCCAGCCCCGGGCCGGCCAGCACTTCGGGCAGGCGGTGGAGCGTCAGGTTGATGCGGTGGTCGGTCACGCGGCCTTGCGGGAAGTTGTAGGTGCGGATGCGTTCCGAGCGGTCGCCCGAGCCGACCAGGGCGCGGCGGGCCTCGGCCTCGGCGCCCTGGGCCTGTTCGCGGCGCAGGTCATAGAGCCGCGTGCGCAGCACCTGCATCGCCTTGGCGCGGTTCTTGTGCTGGCTGCGTTCGTCCTGCTGGGTCACCACCAGGCCGGTGGGCAGGTGGGTGATGCGCACGGCCGAATCCGTGGTGTTGACGTGCTGGCCGCCAGCGCCGCTGGCGCGATAGATGTCGATCTTGAGGTCCTTGTCCTCGATCGCCACGTCCACTTCGTCGGCCTCGGGCAGCACCGCCACGGTGGCGGCGCTGGTATGGATGCGGCCGCCGCTTTCCGTCACGGGCACGCGCTGCACGCGGTGCACCCCGCTTTCGAACTTCAGCCGCGCGAACACGCCCTGGCCGGCGACATGGGCGATCACTTCCTTGAAGCCGCCCAGCTCGCTGGCGTTGGCGCTGATAACCTCGACCTTCCAGCCCTGTTCGGCGGCAAAGCGTTCGTACATGCGAAACAGGTCGGCGGCGAACAGCGCGGCTTCATCGCCACCGGTGCCGGCGCGGATTTCCAGCATGGCCGGGCGCACGTCGGCCGAATCGCGTGGCAGCATGGCGATGGCCAGCGCGCGTTCGGCCTCGGGCAAGGCGCCGCGCAGCTGCTGCATTTCCTCTTCGGCCAGGGCGCGCATCTCGGCATCGGGTTCGTTGAGTGCGGCCAGGCTGGCCAGCTCGTCGCGCATCACCTGCACCGCGCGGGCGGCGCGGGCGACCGGCTCCAGCTCGGCATAATCGCGGCTGGCGGCCACGAATGCCTCCCCTTCCAGCGTGCCCGAAGCCAGGCGCGCTTCCAGTTCGGCAAAGCGCGCGCCGATCTGGCCCAGACGTGCGTCGGAAACGGCCATCAGGCGGCGATGTGCGCCGGAATCGCGTGCAGCGCCATGCGCTCCTGCGTGCCGGTCACGAGGTTCTTGACCGTCGCTTCACCGGCGGCCAGTTCCTCGTCCCCCACGATCAGGGCAAAGCGCGCGCCGCTTTCGTTGGCCCGGCTCATCCGCTTCTTCATGTTGCCGCGATAGCCCATGTCCACCGTCAGCCCACCGCGCCGCAGCGTGGCCGCCAGGCCCAGGCAGGCCGCCTCGGCCGCCGCGCCCATCGGCACGATCGCCACGTCGGCAGCCGGCTCGGTGATGGTGCGCGCATCTGCCACCAGCATGGCCAGGCGTTCGATCCCCGCGGCCCAACCCACCGCCGGGGTGGCCGGGCCACCCAGCGCTTCGAGCAGGCCGTCATAGCGCCCGCCGCCCAGCACGGTGCCCTGCGCGCCCAGCCGGTCGGTGATGAATTCGAACGCGGTGTGGCGATAGTAATCCAGCCCGCGCACCAGCGCAGGGGCGCGCACCCAGGCAACGCCGGCCGCGTCGAGGCCCGCCGTGACCTTGCCAAAGAAATCCTGTGCTTCGGCCGAGAGGAACTGGTCGATCATAGGCGCATCGGCCGTGAACGGCTTGTCGCGCGGGTCCTTGGAATCGAGGATGCGCAGCGGGTTGCGTTCCAGCCGGTCCTGCGATTCTTCCGAAAGCTGGTCCTTGTGCGCGCGGAAATAGTCGATCAGCGCGGCGCGCCACGCTTCGCGGCTCGGCGCATCGCCCAGGGTGTTGAGGTTGAGCGTCACGCCATCGGCAATGCCCAGTTCGCGCAGCAACTGGTCAGCCATGACCAGCAGTTCCACATCGGCCTGCGGTTCGGCCGCGCCGATCACTTCGGCATCGATCTGGTGGAACTGGCGATAGCGGCCCTTTTGCGGGCGTTCATAGCGGAACAGGGCCCCGTGCGTCGCGATCTTGAGCGGGGCGTGCTGCTGCCAGCCATTGGTGAGATAGGCGCGGGCGAGGCCAGCGGTGAATTCGGGCCGCAGGGTCAGCGATTCGCCGCCGCGATCCTCGAACGAATACATTTCCTTCGATACCACGTCGGTGGTTTCGCCCAGCGAGCGCGAGAACACGGTGGTCTTTTCAAACACCGGCATTTCCACCCGGCGAAAGCGATAGAGCTTGCGCACGCGCTCGAACGTTTCCACGACATGGCCGAACGCTTCCGCCTCGGCGCCGAAAATGTCCTGGGTGCCACGAATGGCCTGAGGGGTGGGAATGGTTTGCTTGCTCATGGCGCGCGCGGATAGCGGCTTTCGCGCGGTGGGGGAAGCATCCGTGGCGATCCGCCGCGTATTGTGCCCATCTGGCCGTTGCAGATGAGACCGCTTGGCGGCATGAAAGGCGCCATGCGCAAAACCCCCCAAGGCATTGGCCTGCTTTCCGCCCTTTCCACGTCCACCCTGGCACTTGCCACCCTGATCCTGGCGCAGCCCGCGCTGGCGCAGGTGCAGCCGGCGAGCAACAGCCGCCCGATGGCCGTGCCGATCGCCCATGGGGTGCCCGATGCGCAGGACGTGCCCTATCCCGGCACGATCGGGCTGCAGATCGATGCCACCGACCTGGCCACCGGTGCATTCCGGGTGGTGGAAACCGTGCCGGTGGCGGCCGATGCCAAGGAACTGATCCTGCAACTGCCGGCCTGGCTGCCGGGCGAACACGGCAATCGCGGGCCGGTGGCCGAACTGGCCGGCATCACCTTTGAAGCCAAGGGCCAGAAGCTGGCCTGGACCCGCGACCCGGTGGAAGTGAACGCGTTCCACATCCCCCTGCCCGCCGGCACCAGCGAAGTCGTCGCCCGCTTCGTCCACACCTCGCCGCTGCGCGACAGCGAAGGCCGCATCACCGTTACGCGCGAAATGCTCAACGTGCAGTGGGAGAAGATGAGCCTCTATCCCGCCGGTCACTATGTGCGGCAGATCAAGGTGCGTCCCACTGTCAGCTTCCCGCAGGGCTGGACCGTGTTCACCGCGCTGGATGGCAAGACGCAGAGCGGCGCGGGCAATACCGTGACCTGGGCCGAAACCGACTATGAAACCCTGGTCGATTCGCCGATCTTTGCCGGTCTCTATGCCGCGCGGCACGATCTGGGCCATGACGTCTATCTCGATCTGGTGGCCGACAAGCCCGAACTGCTGGCGATCAAGCCGGAAAACCTCGCCGCCTATCGCAACCTGGCCGACGAAGCCGTGGGCGCATTCGGCGCGCGTCATTTCGATCACTACGATTTCCTGCTCGCGCTGACCGATCGCATGGGCAGCATCGGCCTGGAACATCACCGTTCCAGCGAAAACCAGCAGGAACCCAAGAGCCTGACCGACTGGGCCGCCTATGACTGGGACCGCAACGTGATCGCCCACGAATTCAGCCACAGCTGGGATGGCAAGTATCGCCGCTCGGCCAAGCTGTGGACGCCCGACTATCGCCAGCCGATGCAGGACAACCTGCTGTGGGTCTATGAAGGGCAGACGCAGTTCTGGGGCCTGGTCCTGGCCGCGCGCTCGGGCGTGCAGAGCAAGGACGTGGTGCTGGGCAGCCTCGCCAACTATGCCGGCACGTTCACCCAGACCGCCGGGCGCGACTGGCGCTCGGTGGAAGACACGACGATGGATCCCATCTTCGCCGCCCGCAAGCCCAAGCCCTATTCCTCGCTTACCCGCAACGAGGACTATTACACCGAAGGCGCGCTGGTGTGGCTGGAAGCCGACCAGATCATCCGCGATGGCACGGGCGGCAAGAAGGGCCTGGATGATTTCGCCAAGGCGTTCTTTGGCGTGCGCGACGGCGATTGGGGCGTGCTGACCTATGAATTCGATGACGTGGTCAAGACCCTCAACGGCGTCTATCCCTATGACTGGGCCACGTTCCTGAAAACCCGCCTGCAGACGCCAGGCCAGCCGGTGCCGCTGGGCGGGATCGAGCGCGGCGGCTACAAGCTGGAATTCAAGGACGAGCCCAATCCCTATGACAAGGCGCGCATGGCCGATGCCAAGGTGCTGAGCCTGTTCAACTCGCTGGGCGTGACGCTCGACAAGGACGGCAAGGTCACCGCCTCGCGCTGGGATGGCCCGGCGTTCAAGGCGGGGCTGGTTTCGGGCATGCAGGTGATGGCCGTGAACGGCGACGCCTATGACGCGGACAAGCTCAAGGCCGCGATCACCAATGCCAAGACCGGCAACCCCGGCGCCGGCCGCCCGATCGAGCTGCTGGTCAAGCGCGACGATCGCTTTGTCACGCTGCCGATCACCTATGCCGATGGCCTGCGTTGGCCCTGGCTGGTGCGCGCTGCGCCCGGAACGGCACCGACCGGTCTGGACAAGCTGCTGGCCCCGCACGCCAGCAAGCTGCCCGTGGGCAAGGCGGCCAAGTGATGGCAGGGGCCGGGCCAAGCCTGCATCTGGGCCGCCTGGCCCCACCCCGCTTCATCCTGTTCCTGGTGCTGCTGATGGGCGGCACCGGGGCGTGGTGGGTGTGGCATCCCCTCACCCGCAACAGTGGCGAACTGGCCGATTCGCTGGCCATGGGCTTTGATTTTGCGGCGCTGGCGTTCCTGTTGTCGCTGGTGCCACTGCTGCGCTGTGCCGATGCCGATACGATGCGGCAAAGCGCGGTGGACAACGATGCCAACCGCGTGCTGGTGCTGTGCATCACCACGGTCCTGACCGCAGTGGTAATGGCATCGATTGCCGGCGAACTGCCCCGCGCGGCGCATGGCGATTCGCTGGCCAAGCTGCGGCTGATCGGTACGCTGGTGTTGACCTGGCTTTTTGCCAACACGGTATATGGGCTGCACTATGCCCATCTTTACTATACCCGCGATGAGAGCAACGGGCGCGATCGCGGCGGGCTGGACTTTCCCGGCACCGACACTCCCGACTACTTCGATTTCGCCTACTTTTCCTTCACCTTGGGCATGACGTTCCAGACTTCGGACACCGGCATCACCTCGGGCCGGATCCGCCGCATCGTCACGCTGCATTCGTTTGCCGCGTTCGTTTTCAACATCGGTGTGATCGCTTTCACCATCAACGCGCTGGGTGCAGGTTAACCAAAGCGGCGGGCTATCGATCACAAGTATTGTTGCGGCGCAACAGCCACGGCGCTAGAGCGCGTAGCACTGCGAACAACAACCGGCCCCGCGCGGGCCTGAACCAAGGCAAGACAGAACCGATGCGCATCGACCTTATCCCCACCGGGGACAATCCGCCCGAAAGCCTCAACGTGGTCATCGAAGTGCCGGTTGGCGGCGAGCCGGTGAAGTATGAATTCGACAAGGATTCGGGCGCGCTGTTCGTCGATCGCATCCTGCACACGCCGATGCGCTATCCGGCCAACTACGGCTTCGTGCCGCACACCCTCTCGCCCGATGGCGATCCGCTTGATGCGCTGGTGATCGCGCGTTCGCCGTTCATTCCGGGTTGCGTCGTGCGCGCCCGCCCGATCGCGGTGCTGAACCTGGAAGACGAACAGGGCGGCGACGAAAAGCTGGTCTGCGTGCCGGTGGATTCGACCTTCCCGTACTACACCGAAGTGCTGGAAAAGGATCACCTGCCCGAGATCGTGCTCAAGCAGATCGAGCACTTCTTTACCCACTACAAGGATCTGGAAAAGGAAAAGTGGGTGCGCGTGGGCACCTGGGGCGGCGCCGACGATGCCCGCCGCATCACCACCGAAGCCATTGTCCGCTACAACGAAGCCAAGGCCGCCAAGGCCGCAGCCGAATAAGCCGCGCTTCCGCGCAAGTGGCATGAACAAGAGGCCAGGGTCAGCACCGACCCTGGCCTCTTTTCGTTTCCGGCTGCGTGCCAATGCTGCGTGCGTGCTTGCCGCCCATCAGCGGGACCCCGGATCAAGTCCGGGGTGACGAAAAACACAGCTTGCTTAAAAAATTATCGTCACCCCGGACTTGATCCGGGGTCCCACGCCAGGCTTCGATTTACCGATGCCTTAAGCCGCGGCGCAGGCCTGGCAGCGACCACGGATTTCCACCACGGGGCGCACGTCGGCAAAGCCGGCCTCGCGGGCAGCTTCGCGCAGGTGGCCAGTCAGGCTGTCGTTGTCGATGTGGGTAACCTGGCCGCAGGCATCGCAGATCAGGAAGATGCAATCGTGGCGGCAGCCGGGGTGGCTGTTGGCGACATAGGCATTGGCGCTTTCCACCCGGCGCGCCAGGTTGGTGCGCACGAACAGGTCGAGGATGCGATAGACGCTGTTGGCGGCCACGCGCTTGCCCCGGCGCTGCCCCACGCTTTCGGCAATGTCATAGGCCGAGGCCGGGCGTTCCTGCGCGGCGAGCGCGGCAAAGACATCGGCGCGCATGTCGGTCCACTGCTCGCCAGAAACGGTCAGCGCCTCGCGCGCGGCAGAAACCAGGCCTTCGCCGGCATAGTCATGATGAAGGTGGGAACCCATGGCCCAGAGATAGGCATTTGCCCGCGCAGTTGCAAATCAGTGCTGCGTGAAATCGGGCTTCCACCACTGCGGGAAGGTGCGGTGCAACGCTTCCACCCGCGCCACGTCCCAGCGCAGGATATAGGGATGGCGTGGATTGCGGAAGGCAAAGTCTTGATGCTCGGCCGGGCCGGGATAGAAGCCGCGCCACGGCTCGATGCGCGTCACGATCGGCTGGCGCCACAGCTTGAGCGCCTTGAGCTGCGCCACATACGCGCGCGCCACGCGGGCCTGTTCCGGCCCGATCGGCACCAGCGCGTTGCGGTATTGCGGACCGACATCGGGCTCTTGCCGGTCAAGCTGGGTGGGATCGCTGGCCACCCCGAAAAAGACCTGGAGCAGCTGGTCATAGCGGATGCGCGCGGGATCATAGGTCACGCGGATCGATTCGGCATGGCCGGTCGTGCCAGTGCTGACCGTCTCGTAATCCGCGTCGGCGGCGCGGCCGCCCTCGAAGCCTGACACCACGCTGGTCACGCCGACCAGGTGGCTGAACACTGCCTCCATCCCCCAGTAGCAGCCACCCGCAAAGACCGCGGTCTTGAGGCCGGGGGTTTCATGGGCAGGGATCACCGCAGCCGGCGCCTTGACCGGCGCATCGGCGTGGGCGGGTTGCAGGCAGGCCGACAGGGCCAGCGCCAGCAGTGCGGGAAATGCCGCCCCCGGCCATGCCAGAAAGCGGCGCGCGCTCACTGCTCAGACCCCACGGTCGGCGCGGCAGATGCCGCCGCAACCGGTGCGAAAACATGGGCCGCGTTGAACACCGTAAAGCCCATGCCGACGGCGCCGATAGCGAAGCCAACTAGGAGCGAACGGAAGAAGTCTTTGCGAAGCAAACCCATGTTGAAGTTCCGGCAATAATCAGTTTCAAAATGCTACTTAGCACAGAAGCGACGTTTGCCCTAGTGCCAAATCGGCCATAGGGCAGAAAATCACTGCCCAACCGTGCATATTGTTCGACGAACGGCGTGAACCCAGCGCGGATCAGGGCCGCAGGGTCACCCACACCGGGGCGTGGTCGCTGGCCTTTTCCCGCCCGCGATAGGCCTTGTCGACGCCGGCCGACACCAGCCGATCGGCCAGTTCAGGGCTGAGCAGGGCGTGATCGATGCGAAAGCCGTGGTCGCGCTGCCAGGCACCGGCCTGATAGTCCCAGAACGTCCACACGCCGCCCTGCGGATGGTGCAGGCCGATCGCGTCGGTCCATCCAGCGCCGAGCAGGCGGTGATAGGCATCGCGCGATTGCGGCTGCATCAGCGCGTCATCGGCCATGGCGCGCGTGTCCCAGATATCGTTCTCACGCGGGATCACGTTGTAATCGCCCAGGATCGCGGCGGGCACTTCCTCGGCCCAGATCTGGTCCATGCGCGCGTGCAGGCGGTCCATCCAGCGCAGCTTGTAATCGAACTTGGGGCCAGGCTGGGGATTGCCGTTGGGCAGGTAGATGCACACCACGCGCACGCCGAACACATCGGCCTCGAGATAGCGGGAATGCTCGTCCTCCGGCTCTCCGGCCAGGCCGCGCTGCACTTCCACCGGCTTTTGCCCGTCGGCCAGGATCGCCACGCCATTGAAGCCCTTCTGGCCGTGCCAGATGGCGTGATAGCCGATCTTCTCGAACTCGGCCGCCGGAAAGCCTTCGTCCTGCGTCTTGATTTCCTGCAGGCAGGCCACGTGCGGCCGGGTTTCCTCCAGCCATTCGAGCAGGCGCGGCAGGCGCGCCTTGATGCCGTTGATGTTGAAGCTGGCCAGCTTGAGCGGGGTGTGCGCGGGCGCGGTGCTCACACCGAGAAACTCGCGCCGCAGCCACAGCCCGATGCGGCGTTGGGATTGGTGACGCGGAAAGCCGCGCCGCCCAGTGATTCGACATAATCGACCGTCGCCCCGCCAACCAGATCGAGGCTCATCGCATCGACCACCAGGCGCACGCCGTCGGTTTCCACCACGGTATCGTCAGCCTCGACCGCCTCGGCCAGGCCAAAGCGGTATTGAAAGCCCGAACAGCCGCCCCCTTCCACGGCCAGGCGCAGGATCGCGGGCTTGGCCTGCTTGGCGGCGATCGTGGCCACGCGCGCGGCGGCCGAAGGGGCGAGGATGATGGAGGGCTGGCTCATGCCTTGCGAGATAGGCGCGGCAGGCATGCCGCTCAAGTGCCTGTGGACATATGCCGCCCGCTATCGGTAGCACGAGGGCATGACCACACCGCTGCCCCCTCGCTTCATCCCCGGCCCGCACGGCCTGCGCCTGGCCACCCGCTTTGTGCCCGGCACTGGCCCGGCGCTGGTGTTCCTGCCCGGCTACATGTCAGACATGGCGGGGGGAAAGGCCCAGGCGGTGATGGATTGGGCGGTGGCACAGGGGCGTGCCTGCCTGTTGCTCGATTATTCCGGCTGCGGCCTGTCGGAAGGCGAATTTGCCCAAGGCACGCTGTCGCGCTGGCGGGACGAGGTCGTGGCGCTGGTCGCGGCGCATGATCTCGACGCAGTGGTGCTGATCGGATCGAGCATGGGCGGCTGGCTCATGCTGCTGGTGGCGCAGGCACTGGGCGCCACGGCGCGCGCGCTGGTGGGCCTCGCCGCTGCCCCCGATTTCACCACCTGGGGCTATGATGGCGATCAGCAGGCCGCGCTGGCGGCGGGCGAGACGATCCTTGAAGACAATCCCTATGGCCCCGAACCCACGCCCACCCATGCCGCGTTCTGGGCCGATGGCCAGGCCTTGCTGCAATTGAACGACACCGTTCCATTCGATGGCGCCGTGCGCCTGATCCATGGCCAGGCCGATGCCGATGTGCCGTGGAACATTGCGCTGCGCCTCGCCGCGGCGCTGCGTTCAGCCGATGTGCAGGTGCACCTGATCAAGGACGGCGACCACCGCCTGTCGCGGCCGCAGGACATTGCCGTGCTGCTCGCCACGCTTGCCCAGCTTCTGTCCGAATAGAGCGATATCCCCCCATGCTCCTGGCCGCTGCCGCCCTGCTTGTCTCTCCCGCCCTGCCCGCGCCGGTGGCGCATCAGGTTGGGCCCAATCCCCGGCCGATGGAATTTGGCGCACTGCCCACGCCCGGCCGCCGCCGCAATGCCGCCAGCGGGAACGAGGCCGAGCCGGCCCCGGAAAAGCACGATCGCCTGGCCGACTGCCTGACCGTGGGACGCAGCAATCCCGATCTGGCGATCAGCCTGGCGCGGCATTGGCTGGACGAGGTGAAGCTGCCCTCGGAACGCGTGCGCGCCAACCAGTGCCTGGGCATGATGCTGAGCCAGCAGGGTGATTTCGATGGCGCCGTGGCCGCGTTTGGCGATGCCGTGGGCCTGATCCCCGAAGCCCAGGCGGTGGGCGCCGTGCCGCTCATGGCGATGGCCGGCAATGCCGCGCTGGCCGCCGGCAAGCCGCAGGATGCCTTGACCTGGCTGGACCGCGCCACCGTGGTGCACGGCTTTGCCGACAATCTGGCCATGGCCGCGATCCAGGATGACCGCGCCCGCGCGCTGGTGGCGCTCAACCGCAACGCCGATGCCATGGCCGCGCTGGCCAAGTCGCACGAACTGGCGCCGCAGAATGCCGAAGGCTGGCTGCTGTCGGCCACGCTCTATCGCCGCGACAAGAACCTCGCCGCCGCGCAGCACGATATCGAAGAGGCTGCACGTCTGTCCCCGCGCGATCCGGCGGTGGGCGTGGAAGCCGGCGTGATCGCCATGCTGGGCAACCGCGAGGATGCCGCAAAGCAATCATGGCAATCGGTGGTGGCGATGTCTCCCGCCAGCGACGAAGCCCGCGTTGCCCGTGGCTACCTTGAACAGATCGGCGCGGCCCCCACATCCAGTCCTGTTCCGCCCAAGCCGGGCCAGGATGAGGAAATTACCCGATGAAACTGTCCGTTCTCGATCTGGTGCCGGTGATCGAGGGCGGCACCATCCCCCAGGCCATGGCCGATGCCGCGCTGCTGGCCAAGGCTGCCGAAGAGGCCGGCTATCACCGCTATTGGGTGGCCGAACACCACGGCATGCCCGGCATTGCCGGGGCAGCGGTCTCGGTCGTGCTGGCCCATGTGGGGCACCACACCCAGACCATCCGGCTCGGCGCGGGCGGCATCATGCTGCCCAACCACAACCCGCTGGTGATTGCCGAACAGTTCGGCGCGCTCGATGCGCTCTATCCCGGCCGCATCGATCTGGGGCTGGGCCGCGCGCCCGGTGCCGACCAGCGCATCGTGCGCGCGCTGCGCAAGGATGTGAACCGCGCGGCCGAGGATTTCCCGGCCGACGTGGTGGAACTCCAGGCCCAGTTTGCCGGCGATGCGCGCCTGCCACTGGCTGCCACGCCCGGCCATGGCGCCCCGGTCGATCTGTGGATCCTGGGGTCGAGCCTGTTCGGCGCGCAACTGGCCGCCATGCTGGGCCTGCCCTATGCCTTTGCCAGCCACTTTGCGCCCGATCATCTCGACGGTGCGATCAAGCTCTATCGCGAGCGGTTCCAGCCTTCTGCCAGCCTCGAACAGCCCTATGTCATGGCGGCCATCAACGTGCTCTGCGCGCCCAGCGATGAAGAGGCGCAGTTCCTGGCGAGCAGCCAGGACCAGTCGTTCGTGCGGCTGCGCAGCGGCGATCCCGGGCGCCTGCCGCCGCCAATCGCCGGCTATCGCGAGACGCTGGCCGGCCCGCAACTGGCGACGCTCGACCATTTCCGGCAGGTGAGCGCGATCGGCAGCCCCGCCACGGTGCGCGCCGGGCTGGAAGCCTTTCAACACCGCACCGGCGCCGATGAGCTGATCGTGGCCGGGGCCACGTTCGATCCGGCCTTGCGCCGCCGCTCGCTCAGGCTCACCATGGATGCGCTGACGCCGGCTGCGGCGAACACCTAAGGGGCAGATGAGGGCGATGGTGAGGCTTTCATGCCATCACCAGCGGTTTCCGACCCCGCGACGTCAGAGCGGCGGTTTTCAATTCAGGTTTCATTCGTTACCACCCAGCCAACGATAACGAAACGGCGGGCATATGAACCCGACCCGCCCGGGAATGCAGGAAGCGAACGCCATGGCGAGCACGATTGATCCCAATGCCCCAGTCACGCCCTCAGCCGGGGCAGGCGGGGGCGGGCCCGATGCCGAGCATCTGGTTTCAGCCCTGGCTGCGCGCCTGGCCGGCGCCTTGCTGCCTGGTGACGAGGCGGACTTTACCGGGGAGCGCCTGACCGAGGCCGCCCGCTTCACCCTGGCCACCGCCGCCCTGCGCCAGGGGCCCGATGCCGCCGTGGCGATCGAATCGATGGGCGGGCAGCGCGCGCTGCGCATTGCCGTGATCAACGACGACATGCCGTTCCTGGTGGATTCGATCGCGGCAACGATCACCGCGCAGGGCCTGACCATCGAAAAGCTGCTGCACCCCGTGCTGGCGGTGCGGCGCGATCCGCATGGCGCGCTGATCGACCTGCCGAGCGGCGAGGCGATCGGCGAGCTACGCGAATCCATGATCTACCTGGAAACCGAGCGGGCCGATGCCAAGGCCCGCCGCGAGCTGGCCGCCGCGCTGAGCGCGACGCTGGCCGATGTCCACGCCGCGGTGGCCGATTGGCCGCAGATGCAGGGCCTGATGCAGCATGATGCGCGCGGCCTGCCCGATTCCGAAGGCGCCGCGCTGCTGCGCTGGCTGGCCGATGGCATGCTGACCCAGCTGGGCCACGTCACCCGCCACCGCGATGGCACCGTGACCGAGGCGCTGGGCATCTGCCGCGCCACCGATGCGCCGCTCTTGTCCGATGCCTCTTATGCCCGCGCCTTTGCCTGGTTCGACAAGATCGGCACGCGCGGCGAAGACGCGGTGCGCATCCCGCTGATCGTCAAGGCCAACCGCATTGCCCTGGTGCACCGCCAGGTGCCGCTCGACCTGTTCCTGGTGCCGGTGAGCGAGGGTGGCAGGATCACCGCGCTGTCGGTTCACGCCGGGGTATGGACCAGCTCTGCCCTGGCGGCCACGCCCGATCGCGTGCCGCGCATGCGCAGCCAGCTCGATACGCTGATGAAGAAGCTGGGCTTCGATCCGGCAGGCCATGCCGGCAAGGCGCTGGTACACGCGCTGACGGCGCTGCCGCACGATCTGCTGATCAGCTTTTCCGATGCCGATCTGGAACGCATCGCCACCACCATGATGGTGCTGGTCGATCGCCCGCGCCCGCGCCTGGCGCTGGTGCGCGCGCCGCTGGAGCGGCATCTCTATGCATTCGTCTGGCAGCCGCGCGACAGCCAATCGACGCAAGTGCGTGAACAGGTCGCGCAGATGCTGGAGCAGGCCACAGGCGGCCAGGTGCTCGATTGGAGCCTGCAGGTGGAAGGCAGCACCCTGGCGCTGACCCGCTTTGCCATCGACATGCGCGGCGAGGAAGACACGCTTGCCGACGACGGCGAAGGGATCGACGAAGCAGCGCTCGACGCCGCATTCCAGACCCTGGTGCGCGGCTGGGAAGCGGCGGTGGAAGCCGAACTGGCCAAGACCGAGGAACCGACCCGTGCCGCCGCGATCGCCTCGCGCTATGCCCCGGCGTTCCCCGTGGGCTATCGCGCCGGCTATGGCGCGGCAGAGGCCGCAGGCGATATCCGCGTTCTGCGCGCGCTGACCGCTGATGATGCGCCGCGCCGCGCCGTGCGGTTGCACCGGCTGAGCGGCGAATCGGCCCTGCGGCTCAAGCTCTATCAGCGCGAAGGTGCGATCGTGCTGTCCGATGCCGTGCCCGTGCTGGAAAACTTCGGCTTTCGCGCGCTGGAAGAAGTGCCCACCGCGCTCGACCATGGCAAGCTGGGCTTCATCCACGATTTCCTGGTGGCCCACCCGGCCGACACCACGCCCGAGGCGCTGCTGGCGCGCGCCACCGCGATCGAGGAATCGCTGGCTGCCGTGCTCAACGGCATGGCCGAGGATGATGCGTTCAACCGCCTGATCGTGGCCGTGGGCCTGACCGCGACCGAGGCCAACTGGCTGCGCGCCTGGTATCGCTATCTGCGCCAGGCCGGCATGACCTTTGGCATCGCCACCGTCGTCGACGCGCTCAAGAACGCGCCCGACGTCACGCGTGGCCTCATCGGCTTCTTCCGCGCCCGCCACGATCCCGCCTTTGCCGGTGACCGCAAGCACGGCGGCGAGGCCGCGGCCGAGCAGATCCGCACGGGCCTGGGCCAGGTCGCCGCGATCAACGACGACCGCCTGCTGCGCAGCTTCCGCGCACTGGTCGAGGCGATCCTGCGCACCAATGCCTTTGCCCCGGCAGCGGCCGAGGCAGTGGCTTTCAAGATCGATTCGGCGCTGGTGCCCGGCCTGCCCAAGCCGGTGCCGTGGCGCGAAATCTTCGTCTATTCGCCGCGAGTGGAAGGCATTCACCTGCGCGCCGGGCCAGTGGCGCGCGGTGGCCTGCGCTGGTCTGACCGCCGCGACGATTTCCGCACCGAAATCCTCGGCCTGATGAAGGCGCAGCGCGTGAAGAACGCGGTGATCGTGCCGACCGGGGCCAAAGGCGGCTTTTATCCCAAGCAGTTGCCCGATCCCGTGCGCGAGCGCGAAGCCTGGCTGGCCGAGGGCAAGACGAGCTATCAGGTGTTCATCCGCACGCTGCTGTCGATCACCGACAACATCGTCGATGGCGCCGTGGTCCATCCCGAAGGCGTGCTGATCCGCGACGGCGAAGACCCCTATTTCGTGGTCGCCGCAGACAAGGGCACGGCGACGTTTTCCGACGTGGCCAATGCGATCGCGGCCGAGCGCAACTTCTGGCTGGACGACGCCTTCGCCAGCGGCGGTTCCAAGGGCTATGACCACAAGGCGATGGGCATTACCGCCAAGGGTGCCTGGCTGTCGGTTCAGCGCCACTTCCTGGAACTGGGCGTCGATGTGCAGACCGACCCTGTGCGCGTGGTCGGCGTGGGCGACATGTCGGGCGACGTGTTCGGCAACGGCATGCTCTTGTCCAAGTCGCTCAAGATCGTGGCGGCGTTCGATCATCGCCATGTGTTCCTCGATCCCGATCCCGATCCGGCCAAGAGCTGGGAAGAGCGCGCGCGCATGTTCGCGCTGCCCCGGTCGAGCTGGGACGATTATGACAAGAGCCTGATTTCGCAAGGCGGCGGCGTGTTCCCGCGCAGCCTCAAGGCCATTCCGCTCAGCCCGCAGGTCCAGGCGATCCTCGGCGTTGCGGTCGACGAACTCGATCCCGACACGCTGATCGCGCTGATCCTCCAGGCGCCGGTCGACCTGCTGTGGTTTGGAGGCATCGGCACCTATCTCAAGGCGTCGAGCGAGGCCAACGTCAACGTCGGCGATCCGGCCAACGATGCCTATCGCATTTCGGCCAATGAAGTGCGCGCGCGGGTGATCGGCGAAGGCGCCAACCTGGGCATGACCCAGGCCGCGCGCATCGAATATGCCCTGCACGGCGGCCGCGTGAATACCGACTTCATCGACAATTCGGCCGGCGTCGATTGTTCGGACAACGAGGTTAACATCAAGATCGCGCTGGCCAGTGCCAAGCGCGCCGGCCGCCTGGACGAGGATGGCCGCGTCGCCCTGCTTTCCAGCATGACCGACGCGGTGGCGCACCTGGTGCTGGAGGACAACCGCCTGCAGGCGCTGGGCCTGTCCATCGCCGAGCGGGGCGGCACGCAAGCCGTGCCGGCGCTGACCCGGCTGATCGACGTGCTGGAGGAAAGTGGCGATCTCGATCGCAAGACCGAAGGGCTGGCGCCGTCGGATGACTATGCCCGCCGCGCCGCGGCCGGCATGGGGCTGACCCGGCCCGAACTGGCCGTGCTGGTATCTTCCACCAAGCTGGTCTTGCAGCGCGCGCTGGAAGAAAGCCCGGTGGTCGACGATCCGGTGCTGGAAGAAGAACTCCTCGGCGCCTTCCCCGCCGCGATGCGCGAGACCTTCGAGACCGATATCGTGCATCACCGCCTGCGCCGCGAAATCATCGCGACCAAGCTGGCCAACCGCATCGTCAACCGGCTTGGCCCGGTGCACCCGTTCGAGCTGGCCGAAGAAGAAGGGATGACCCTGGCGCAGGTGGCCGCGGCATTCGTGGCGGCAGAGCGCCTGCTCGGCCTGGCGGAAACCTGGGCGCTGCTCGATACCGCGCCGATGGGCGAGGCGTTGCGCCTGTCGCTGTTCGAACGCACCGCGCAGGCGCTGCGTGGCCACATCGCCGATGTGCTGCGCTCGTGCCATGGCACGCTCAAGCCCGATGCCTTGATCGAGGATTTGTGTGGCGGGGTGGGCCGGCTGTCGCACACCACTGCCGAGCTGCTGCGCGGCGAGGCGCAGGCCCAGGCGCGCCGGCTTGGCCAGGAACTGACCGATGCCGGCACGCCACAGGACGTGGCCGAGCGCGTGGTGCATCTGTTCGATCTGGATGGCGCCATCGGCCTGGCGCACCTGGCCGACGAGCTGGACGTCGATGCCGTGGTGCTGACCGGCGCCTTTGCCGATCTGGGGGCCAACCTCGGGATCGACTGGGCCCAGCAGACGGCCGCACGGATGAACCCGTCCGATCCGTGGGAGCGCCTGCTGGTGGCTGGCCTGGCCCGCGATTTCCAGCAGATGCGCATGGAATTTCTGCGCCGCATGGGCGGCAGCAATCCCGACGCCAGCGCGCATCAGTGGCTCAAGGCCAAGGCCGATCCCGTGCGCCAGCTGCGCAGCCTGATCGCCCGCGCCCAGGCAACCGCAGCGGTAACCCCGGCCATGCTGGCCCAGATCGCCAGCCAGGCGCGCAGCCTGCTGCTGCGTTGAATGACGTAAATTAATGGTGCGGCGCGCTTGACGCGCCGCACCATTTGTCCACAACCCTCCTCCCCACGCGAGAGGAGGACTTCATGGGTACATTCGAGGCCGGTTTTGCAGATGTGGTGATCGTCGGCGCAGGCCATGGCGGCGCGCAGGCGGCCATTGCCCTGCGGCAGAACGGCTTTGAGGGATCGATCCTGGTGATCGGTCGCGAGCCCGAATTGCCCTATGAACGCCCGCCGCTGTCCAAGGAATACCTGGCCCGCGACAAGACGTTCGAGCGGATCATGATCCGCCCTGGCGCTTTTTGGCAGGACAAGGGCGTGGAAATGGCGCTGGGCCACGAAGTGGTCGCAGTCGATCCCGAGGCGCGCAGCCTGCGCACCGCCGATGGCGCCACGCTCAGCTATGGCAACCTGGTCTGGGCCACCGGCGGCGACGCGCGGCGCCTGTCCTGCGCCGGGCACGATCTGGCCGGCGTGCACGGCGTGCGCACCCGCGCCGATGCCGATCGCCTGATGGCCGAGCTCGACGCCGGGGCCAAGCGTGCGGTGGTGATCGGCGGCGGCTATATCGGGCTGGAAGCAGCCGCGGTGCTGACCAAGCTGGGCTGCCATGTCACCCTGCTGGAAGCCTTGCCCCGCGTGCTGGCGCGCGTGGCCGGAGAGGCGCTGTCCACCTTTTACCAGGACGAGCACCGCGCCCATGGCGTTGACCTGCGCACCGAAGTGGCGGTCGATTGCCTGGAAGGCGATGGCACCAAGGTAACCGGCGTGCGCCTGGCCGATGGCCATGTGCTGCCCGCCGATCTGGTGATCGTGGGCATCGGCATCATTCCCCAGGTTGGCCCGCTGCTGGCCGCTGGCGCCGCCGGAGGCAACGGGGTGGACGTGGACGAATATTGCCGCACGTCGCTGCCGCACGTCTATGCGATCGGCGATTGCGCCGCCCATGCCAACGATTTTGCCGATGGCGCGGTGATCCGCCTGGAATCGGTGCAGAATGCCAACGACCAGGCGACCACGGCCGCCAAGGCGATCTGTGGCACGCTGGTGCCCTACAAGGCCACGCCGTGGTTCTGGTCCAACCAGTATGACTTGCGCCTGCAGACCGTGGGCCTGTCGACCGGCCACGACCTTGCCGTGCTGCGCGGCGATCCGGCCACGCGCAGCTTTTCGGTGGTCTATCTCAAGCAGGGCAAGGTGATCGCGCTCGATTGCGTGAACATGGTCAAGGACTATGTCCAGGGCAAGAAACTGGTGGAAGCGCGTTCGCAGATCGCGGCAGAGCGCCTGGCCGATGCCAGCGTGCCGCTCAAGGACATGCTATAAGAACGTCATTCACACGAAGCCACGAAGGCACAAAGAGAAACTGTGGTTTCCTTGGTGGCTTCGTGGCTTTGGGTAAAAGATTTTACGGTCAGGCCAGCCCGGTCAGCGCCTTGAGATCGGCTTCGGGACGGGCGCCATAGTGCGAGATGATCTCGGCCGCGCAGACCGCGCCCAGGCGCAGGCTTTCGGCGAGCGGCAGCCCGCGCACATGACCATAGAGGAACCCGGCGGCAAACAGATCGCCCGCACCCGTGGTGTCGACCACCTTGTCGATCGGCTGGGCCGAAACATGGGCTTCCTCGCCGGCGTGGCAGGCATGGGCGCCCTGCGCGCCACGCGTGACGACCAGCGTGGGCACCTTGCCGCTGAGCGCGGCCATGCCATCGTGAAAGTCGTCATGCCCGGTCAGCGCGGCCAGTTCGTGCTCGTTGGCGAACAGGATATCGATCATGCCATCGGCGATCAGCGCGCGGAAATCATCGCCATGGCGCGAGATGACAAAGGCATCCGACAGGGTGAAGGCCACCTGCGTGCCGGCGGCGCGCGCCGCGGCAATCGCCTTGCGCATGGCGGCGCGGGGCTCTTCCGGGTCCCACAAATAGCCTTCGAGATAGAGCACGCCCGATGCAGCGATGACGCCTTCATCCAGCGCGGCGGCCGGCAGGAACTGCGAGGCGCCCAGGAACGTGTTCATCGTGCGCTGGCCATCGGGCGTCACGAAAATCAGGCACTGCGCCGTGGGCGGATCACCCGCGCGTGCAGCCGTATCGAAGGCAATCTTGCCGGCGCGGATATCGTGGGCAAAGACCCGGCCGAACTGGTCATCGGCAACCTGGCCGATGAACGCGCACGACGCGCCCAGCGCGGCGAGGCCGGCCAGCGTATTGGCAGCCGAACCGCCGGAAATTTCGCGCGCCGGGCCCATCGCGGCATAGAGCGCGGCAGCGCGTTCGGCGTCGACCAAGGTCATCCCGCCCTTGGCCAGGCCCAGTTCGGCAATCGCATCGTCGGTGGCAGGGGCCATGACGTCGACGATGGCATTGCCGATGGCAATGACGTCAAAACGGCGCGCTACGGCGGGTTGGGCGGCGGAAGTGTCGGCCATGGTCTCTTTCGCAACGAATGGGGAAGGCAATAACCCTGCCGCCTACCCGCAGCGTCGGCCGGCCGCAAGGCTGCATGCGTTGGCTTGCATCCGCGCCCGCGCCGCGCCATCACCGCGCCATGTTACGTCCTGCTCCGGTCGCCGCCCTGCCCAGCCCTTTCGCGAACGCTTCCGCCCGCCCTGCGTGGCGGGCATGGATGGCCGCCGCCATCGGCGCGGCGCTGTTGGCCGGGTGCAGCGGCGCCGTGCCGAGCAGCAAGGGTCCCGGGCGCTTGCCCGCGCCAGGCCGCACGCCGGGCGGCCGGCCGTCCACGCATCTGCCCGCGCCGCAGCCGCGCCCTGCCCCCACCATCCAGATCGCCCCGGGATTGCAGGGCGTGATCGGCAGCGATGCAGAAGGCCTGGTGCGCCAGTTCGGCCCGCCCCGGCTGGACATCAAGGAAGAAGACGCGCGCAAGCTGCAATGGAGCGGCACCGCGTGCATTCTCGATGCCTATCTCTACCCGCCACAGGGCGGTGGCCGCCCCATCGCCACCTATGTCGATGCGCGGCGGGGCGATGGGCGCGAGGTGGACCGCGCCGCCTGCGTCGCGGCCCTGCGCCAGCGCCCCTGAGCCGCGGGGCTATACCGGCCGCGGCATCGTGCCGGGCCGGTATGCCGCGCGATCAGGTCAGACCTGCCACCACTTGCGGCGGGCGACCGCCACGGTGCCGGTGGGATGACCATCGACATCGGTAATGGTTTCCACGCGCGTGGCCGGCGTTTCCACCACGGGCATTTCAGACAGCGCCTCGGCCCGGCCTTCCGCCCGCGCCGCGCGCATTTCCGCGTCACGCGCGGCGCTCTCGCGATCACGACGGTTCCGCAGCCCGTCATAGCTCCACGCCACCTGGCGGTGGGCGAACAGCGCCAGCAGGCCGCCGGCAATCGCCAGGTTCTTGAGCGCTTCGACCACCTGCGTATGATCGAGCAGGTTGTGGTGGAAGAACAGTATGGTCAGCAGGGTAAAGCCGGCCAGCAGCACGGCAAAGATCCGCGTGGCCACGCCAAACATGAGCGCCAACCCGCCGATCAGCTCGAACAGCCCGACGGGCAGCGCCAGATCGGGCGTCAGGCCGACACCGGCGAGCGCCACTTGCGTGCCGCTGACGTCAAACAGCTTTCCCATGCCAGATATAATGAAAAGAAGCGACAGCAGGATTCGCCCTGCCAAGGCCGCGATGGTGTTCATGGGCGTACCTTTCCATGCCAGTGTCCACCCCCGTCCTCCGATGAGGTTACGGGGCAACAATGGTGGCAAGGCCGGTTAGGTTCCTTGGCCCGCTCGACAGGGCACACCATCACCCCCCAACGGCAGGGCTGATTGCGGGCGCGAATCGCTGCTGACCAGCCATGGGGCAAAGGCCGACACACCGGGGCGCGCGGCCTGTTCCAGCGTGACCTCGTCCAGCACCGCCAGGAATGCCTCCAGTGCGCGGGCGAGGGCGCCGCTCAGCGCGCAATCCCCATTCATGCGGCAATTTGCGCAATCGACCAGGCGCAGGCCCTTTTCCAGCGCGCGCACGACCTGGCCAACGCGCAGCGCTGCCGGCGGCTGGGCCAGGCACAGCCCGCCGTTGCGGCCCCGCACGCTGATGGCAAAGCCTTCGTGGACCAGCGCCTGCGCCACCTTGGCGACGTGATGGTAGGACAGCCCCTGTTCTGCGGCAAAGCCGGGCAGTGCCAGCGGCGCATCCGGGCGCCGCGCCATGGCGATCAGCAGGCGCAGGCCATAGTCGGTGTGCTGGGTCAATTGCATCGGCCCAGCCTGCGGCAAAGCGCTTGCACGAATCAAGTAAAACAAATACCGGTATTTTGAATACCACATTAGGAGAACGTCGATGCGAACCGCTTCCGCCCAAGCCATCGCCACGGTCAAGGCTACTGCCCCGGCGCTGGAAAAGCATGGGCTCGCCATCACCACCGCCATGTACAAGCGCTTGTTCGAAAACGCGGAAGTGGCGGCGATGTTTGATCGTGCGGCGCAGGACAGCGGCGAACAGCCACGCCGGCTGGCGGCCGCGATCCTGGCCTATGCCCGCAATATCGACAAACTCGGCGCGCTCACCGGTCCGGTACAGCGCATGGTGGCGCGCCACGTGGAAACCGGCGTGAAGGCGGAACACTATCCGCTGGTGGCAGAGGCGCTGCTGCCGGCGATTCGCGATGTGCTGGGCGCCGAGGTGGCGACCGATGCCGTGCTGGCCGCCTGGGGCGAAGCCTATTGGATGCTAGCCGACATTCTCATCGCCGCCGAAGCGGAAGCCTATGCCACGGCATGAGGCGCGCTGAACTGCCGCGCCATTACAGGCGCGGCAGAGTTACCCCGCGCTGGCCCATGTATTTGCCGGCGCGATCGGCATAGCTGATCTCGCACGGCTCGTTGCCCTGAAGGAACAGGAACTGGCACGCCCCCTCGTTGGCATAGATGCGCGCGGGCAGCGGCGTGGTGTTGGAAAACTCCAGCGTCACGTGCCCTTCCCAGCCGGGTTCGAGCGGGGTGACATTCACGATGATGCCACAGCGGGCATAGGTGGACTTGCCGAGGCAGATCACCAGCACATCGCGCGGCACGCGGAAATATTCGACGGTGCGCGCCAGGGCGAACGAGTTGGGCGGGATCACGCAGACGTCGGTCTTGCGATCGACGAACGAGTTGGCGGCGAAATCCTTGGGATCGACCACCGCCGAATCGACATTGGTGAAGATCTTGAATTCATCGGCCACGCGCGCGTCATAGCCATAGGATGACAGGCCATAGCTGATGCAGCCATCGCGGCGCTGATTTTCCACGAAAGGCTCGATCATGCCCTCGGTCAGCGCCTTGTTGCGAATCCACTTGTCGGAAAGAATGGACAAGGCCGGTCCTTTGCGTGTGCAGCCAGAAAAAAGCTCAGCCCAGGTAGGCCGGGCCGAACGCGCGCGGTAGCAGGAATGACAGGCGTTCTTCAACCACGACCCCGTCGCCCCCGGCACTGAGCACCAGCGGGTCGGTGCCGCCCAGCGCAGCCTGTTCATACAGCACTTGGCGGCAGCGGCCGCACGGGGTGATCGGCTCGCCATCCACGCCCTCGGGCCCGCCGGCCACGGCCACGGCAACAAGCCCGCCGCGCTGCCCGGCATGCCCACCGGCGGCGGTGGCCGTGGCACTGGCCACGGTCTCGGCGCAAAGCGACAGGCCATAGCTGGCATTTTCAACGTTGCAGCCGGTCACCACGCTGCCATCGCCGAACAGCAGCGCAGCGCCCACGGTGAAATGCGAATAGGGCGCATAGGCAGTTTCACGCGCAGCGCGGGCAGCGGCGATCAGCGCGGTGCGGTTTGCGTCATCAGGCATCATCTTCAAATCCATCAGGGTTGCACCACCACCCAGCGCAGTGGGCCGGGCGCGGCCTTGCCGTGGTAGCGATCGGTGGCGGTCCACATCACGAAAGGCCGGCCGGCATAGCCAGGCTCGAGATAATCCTGCCGCACCCAGATGTTGCGATCGATCACCGCGGCCAGATGATAGCGGCTTTCGATCCCGCGCGAGAGCATCAGGATCGCCGGCTTGCCAGCGTGCATTTCCACCTGGTTGAGGAACGTCGTCAGCTCGCTTTGCAGCGCGGCCTCGGTTGGCGGGGTGGGGCAGCTGCGCTGGTTGATATCGAGCGCGACGGCCGGCGGCAGCAGCGCATCCTCGCGCGGGACCATGGTGACGAAGTTGGCCGCCTGCGCATCGCCCGGCGCGCACAGATCATAGACATGCACCGCGCCCACCTGCAGCCCGGCGGTGCGCGCCTGGTCGAGGCTGTCGGTAAAGGCATCGTCGCGCCGCTGCGGGCCTTCGCTCGCGGTGAGATAGACGAAATCGGCGCCATCGCCCTTGAGGAGGCGCCAATCGATCGGGGCATCATGCACATCGGCCCAGGCGCCCTGCACCGGAAAATGCTGCCGATCAGGCCGCCACACACGCGATTGCCACCACAGCAGGCCCGCGCCCACCAGCACGGCCAGCAGCAATGCCGCCAGCGCGCGCCGCAACGCCGAATTCCTGCGCTTTGCCATGAAAGAGATTCGCCCAAGCCCTGGTGTGAAAGCGCGGCCCATAGGGCATGGGCAGGATGACGTCAAAATTGACGGCGTCGCAGACTCGCGCAGATTTCCACCACCCCCAAACCCCCTCCTCTGAAGAGGATGGGGCTTTTGATCCTCCCTCCGCTCGCGGGGGGAGGTGGCGGCCGCAGGCCGTCGGAGGGGGGCTTTTCCCTGCCCCCTACCCCCGGATATGCAGCACGCAGATCAGGGTGAACAGGCGGCGCGCCGTGGCGAAATCGGTTTCCACCTTGCCGTCGAGCCGTTCGAGCAGCATTTCGGCCGCTTCGTTGTGGACCCCGCGCCGGGCCATGTCGATCGTTTCGATCTCTTGCGCGGTGGCGCGGCGGATCGCCTGGTAATAGCTGTCGCAGATCGCGAAGTATTCGCGGATCGGGCGGCGGAACCGCCCCAGGCCCAGCACGATGCTTTCCAGCAGGCTGCCGCTCTCGTCGGCAATGTCGAGCGTGAGGCGGCCATCGAGCACCGAGAGGCGCAGGCGATAGGGGCCTTCATGACCGGCGGCGCAGGAGCGCAAGGGGCGGAACGTGTTTTCCTCGATCAGGTCGAAGATCGCCACGCGGCGCTCCTGCTCCACATCGGCGTTGCGCCAGACGATCGTCGTTTCGTCCAGCTCGATATGCGAGATGCGCGGGTCCGCCATAAGATCTCGAGTGTTGCAACATGGCGGGCCGCGCAGCAAGCGCCTTGCCGGGCGCAGAGCATGCTACCTTGGTGGAAGAGGGGGCCAAACCGTCCACAGCCTGTGGAAAACGCCTGCGCGGATCGCGCACGTCGCCGCCTTGCCACACCCTTGAGACTGGTTCATTTTGACAGGCATGTCCGCCAGCGAAGCCATTCTCGCGCGTCCGGCCAGTGAGGTCCGTGCGCTTCCCGCCAATGTCGAGGCAGAGGCCGCCTTTCTGGGCGCCGTGCTGATCGACAACCGCATCATGGAAGAAATGACCGTGCCGCTGCGGCCCGATCACTTCTTTGCCCCGGTGCACGGGCGCGTGTTCGAGCGCATCCTGGCGCTGATCGATCGCAAGGCCGTGGTCACCCCGGTCACGCTCAAGCCCTATTTCGAAAGCGACGAGGAACTCAAGGAACTGGGCGGCACCGCCTACCTTGCCCGCCTCACCGCCGATGGCCAGGGCCTGCTGGCGCCGCGCGAGCTGGCGCAGCAGATCTATGACCTGGCGCTGCTGCGCGAATTGATCAGCGTGGGCCGCAACCTGGTCGAAGGCGCGATGGACACCAGCGAGACGGTCGAGCCGTTGAAGCAGGTGGAGCAGGCCGAAGCCGCGCTGTTTTCCGTGGCCGAAGGCGCGCAGACCGGCAACGAAGCGCAGACCTTTGGCCAAGCCACCCGCGCCAGCCTGGAAATGATCGAGAAGGCGCTGCTGTCGGGCGGGCACATCTCGGGCACGACCACCGGCCTTACCTCGGTCAACGAAAAGATCGGCGGCCTGCACGATTCCGACCTTATCATCCTCGCCGGCCGCCCCGGCATGGGCAAGACCTCGCTTGTCACCAACATCGCGTTCAACTGCGCCGACCGGCTGCGCGATGACATGGCGCGCGGCATACCGGCCAAGGATTCGGTCGGCGCGGCAGTGGCCTTCTTCAGCCTGGAAATGAGCGCCGACCAGTTGGCCACGCGTATCCTGGCCGAACAATCGGGCATCAGTTCCGAATCGCTGCGCATGGGCCGGATCAGCCGCGAGGATTTCCAGCAGCTTTCGTTCGCCAGCCAGCGCCTGGCCGAGCTGCCGCTGTTCATCGACGATACCCCCGGCCTTTCGATCGGCGCGCTGCGCACGCGCGCCCGCCGCCTGAAGCGCCGGCACGATATCGGCCTGATCGTGGTCGACTATCTTCAGCTGCTGTCGGGCTCGGGCAAATCCGACAATCGCGTCAACGAAATCTCGGAAATCTCGCGCGGGCTCAAGACTCTGGCCAAAGAACTGGCGGTTCCGGTGATCGCGCTGTCGCAGCTGTCGCGCGCGGTGGAACAGCGCGACGACAAGCGGCCGATGCTGTCGGACCTGCGCGAATCGGGCTCGATCGAGCAGGACGCCGACATGGTCTGGTTCGTGTTCCGCGAAGACTATTACGTTGCCTCGCGCGAGCCCAAGCGCCCGGTCGAAAGCGATGACGCCAAGACCCACGAAGCCCATGCCGCCTGGATGGCCGAGATGGAGCGCGTGTTCGGCCTGGCCGAGCTGATCGTGGCCAAGCAGCGCCATGGCTCCACCGGCAAGGTGCGCCTGCGTTTCGAGGCGCGGATCACCCGATTCAGCGATCTGGCACCCGATCAGATGATGCACGACATGGACGATTGAAGCGCCCGGCGGGCCGCGCAATTTGCCCGCCACCGCCCTTTCAACCGGCCACCGGTTTTACAGTTGCGACGAAACGCAGCGCGCATGCGCCGGGCGGCGTCGAATCAGGGAACCACCCGCCTTTGCGCCAGAGTCACAATGGCTTATCGTGGCGCAACGAAATAATAAGGCGGGTTGGGTTAATCCCTCATAATGGTCGGGCTTCCATCAAAGCGTAAATTGCGCATCCTGGCTGCTGCACTGGCAGCCTTTCCGGCCCTGGCGGCCACATCGCCTGCGGTGCAAAGCCGCCCGCCGGCCGCAGTACAAAGCGCGCGTGACCTTGCCATTCAGCAACGCGTCGCCTCCATTGCTGCTGCCGCGCGCGGCCGCGTGGGCGTTGCCGCGATGGACCTGGACGGCGGCGGGCAAGTGCTGATCAATGGCGACATGCCCTTTCCCATGGCGAGCACCGCCAAAGTGGCCGTGTCCGCCACGTTCCTGCAGATGGTGGAGCAGGGCCGGTTCCGGCTGGACCAGCCCCTGCCGATGATGATGCCGGTGCCCGAGGCGGCCGGACGCCGCAATCTCGTGGCGATGGTTCGCCCCGGCCCGGTCTATACCGCACAGACCCTGATCGAAAAATCCATCACGCGCAGCGACAACCACGCCACCGATGGCCTGATCGCCGCGGTAGGTGGCATCGGCGCGGTCAACCGCTTCCTGACGCAGACCGGCATTTCCGGCCAGCACCTTGATCACACCATGGCCACGCTGGTGCGTGACGATGGGCGAATCAACCCGGCCCGCGCCATCGACACCGGCACGTCGAGCACGCCGCGGGCGATGATCGCGCTGCTTTCGGCGATCGACCGCGGTGGCGCGCTGGGCCCACAGGCCCGCGCCGTGCTGCTCGATACGATGACCCGCACCAGCACCGGCCGCAACCGCATCCGCGCCGGCTTGCCCGAGGGCGTGCTGCTGGCCCACAAGACCGGCACGCTGGCCGGGGTGACCGATGACGTGGGCATCGTGCGCATGCCCGATGGCCGCCACCTGGCCATGGCGATCTTCGTGGCCGGGCCGGAAAACCACACGGCCCAGGCCGGGATGATCGCGCGCATTGCCAGCGCGCTCTATACCGGATTCCTCCAGCCGTCAGACGGACCGAACCTGACGGGCGAAGTTTCGCGCCGGCGGTAACGCCGCGTCGCGCTAGCGCCCTTCGACAGGCTCAGGGCGGACGGGACCGTTGATAGTCCAGGACGAGCGCCGTTCGGGCTGAGCTTGTCGAAGCCCGTTAGCGCAAGGCCCAGCACCATCCCCAAGCCCCCTCCTCTAAAGAAGAGGGGGCTTTTGGCGTTCTGCTCCTCCTCTTCCGAGGGGAGCGGGGGTGGTGATGGACGCCACTGACATCGCTGCGCCGCACAAGCCGTTTTATCGCGATTCGCGCCGCACACGCGAAAAAGGGCGCGACCACGAAGGTCACGCCCTTTTCTATCTGTAACCTGCCCTTGCGGGCGGGGATTACATCTTCGCGGCAGCGCTCGCGTCAGCGGCGGCTTCCGAAGCCGAAGCGCTGGCGTCAGCAGCAGCAGCCGAAGCGTCGGCCGAAGCGTCAGCAGCTTCGCTGGCAGCTTCAGTGGCGGTGTCAGCCGGCTTTTCCGAGCAGCCGGCGAGGGCGAAGGCGGTGCCGGCGACGGCGGCGAGGATGAGCTTGCGCATGCGTTACAATCCCTGGATTGAAGTGAACCGCGCCGGGCAAAGCCCGCCGCAAAGCCTACTCCCACGGTAGACTTCGACGTCCCAATTAATCGGCAATTCATCGGCTTGCAAGCACAAGACGACAGCATTGCGACGGGCCGTCGCTATCGCCCTTAGCGGCAAGGGTTTTTTGCGCGAGCGCTGCTGCGCCAAAGCGCCCTGCCAAAGCGATGAAGCGTTAAATCTGCGTCATTCTCTTACGCAACTGCACACATCCATAAGGGTGCAACCGCAAACGGCGCGGCCTGTTCCAGATTCAGCACCAGACCTGTGCGAATATGATCCAACATACTGCCTGCATGAGCGGATTTGCCTGACTCGCGCGTGATCGGCCATGCCGGGCAACGCCCGGCGTTGTGGAATTTGTCCACCCCGCCTAGGACACTGGCCATGGATTCCCGCAACCACCTCTATCTCGTCGATGGCTCGGCCTATATTTTTCGGGCCTATCACCGCCTGCCACCGCTGACCAACCCGCAAGGCGTGCCGGTGGGCGCGGTCTATGGCTATACCACCATGCTGTGGCGCCTGGCCGAAGACCTGCACAAGGCCGATGGCCCCACCCACCTGGCGGTGATCCTCGACAAAAGCTCGATCACGTTCCGCAACGCCCTGTACGATCAATACAAGGCCAACCGGCCGCCGCCGCCCGAAGACCTCAAGCCGCAGTTCCCGCTGATCCGCGATGCGACGCGCGCGTTCAGCCTGGCCTGCATCGAGGAAGAAGGCCTGGAGGCGGACGACCTGATCGCCAGCTATGCCCGCGCCGCCACGGCCCAGGGCTGGGACGTGACGATCGTGTCTTCCGACAAGGACCTGATGCAGCTGGTGGGCAAATGCGCCCAGGGCGGCGCGGGCTGCGTCGACATGCTCGACACCATGAAGAACCAGCGCATCGGCATTCCGGAAGTGGTGGAAAAGTTTGGCGTTCCGCCCGAGCTGGTGGGCGATGTCCTGGCGCTGATGGGCGATGCGGTCGACAATGTGCCCGGGATTCGCGGCATCGGCCCCAAGACCGCGACCAAGCTGATCGTGGAACACGGCGGCCTGGAAGGCGCGCTTGCGGCTGCGCCGACGATGAAGGCAGGCAAACTGCGCGACAGCCTGATCGAGCAGGCGGACATGGCGCGCCTGTCGCGCCAGCTGGTAGCGCTCAAGGAAGACTGCCCGCTGCCCGTGCCGCTGGAAGACTTTGTCCTGGGGGCGATCCCGCCCGAGCCGCTGGCCGCCTTCCTGACGACCCATGGTTTCACCAGCCTGCTGCGCAAGCTGGGCACCCCCGCGCCTGCCGCTGCGGCCGCGCCGGCGGGCGATTCGCCGGCATCGGGCACGGCGGCCACGCCCGCCCCGGCCGAATCGACGCGCCAGCCACTGCCGACCTGGCCGGCGATCGACCGCGACGCCTATCCGTGCGTGCAAACGCTGGAGGCCTTGCAGGAATGGATCGACCGCGCCTTTGCCGCGCGGCTGGTGGCGATCGATACCGAAACCTCGGCCCTCGATTCGATGCGCGCCGATCTGGTCGGCGTGAGCCTGGGGGTGGGCGCAGGCCAGGCCTGCTATATCCCGCTGGGCCATCGCGGCACCGACATGTTCAGCGAGGTGCCCAGGCAGATCCCGCGCGAGGCGGCGCTGGCCGCGCTCAAGCCGCTGCTGGAAAGCGCGGCGGTGATCAAGGTGGGCCAGAACATCAAGTATGATCTGACCGTGCTGGCCCGGCACGGCATTGCTGTGGCGCCGATCGACGATACCATGGTGATGAGCTTCTGCCTCGATGCCGGGCGCAGCGAAACCGGCCTGGCCGGCCATGGCATGGATGAACTGGCCGGGCGCCATCTCCAGCACACCACCATGCTGTTCAAGGACGTGTGCGGCAGCGGCAAGAAGCAGATCTCGTTCGCCGAAGTGCCGCTGCCCGACGCCACGCGCTATGCCGCCGAGGATGCCGACGTGACCTGGCGGCTACACCAGCTGTTTGCCCCGCGCCTGGCCGACGAGGGCGGCACGCGCATCTATCAGCGGGTCGATCGTCCGCTGGTGCCGGTGGTGGCGCAGATGGAGCGCCACGGTATCCGCGTCGATCGCGAGCAGCTGGTCAACCTGTCCACCCGCTTTGCCGCCGAGATCGCGCGGCTGGAAGGCGTGATCCACGAAAAGGCCGGTGGCCCGTTCACCATCGGCAGCCCCAAGCAGCTGGGCGACGTGTTGTTCGACAAGCTGGGCTACAAGGGCGGTAAGAAGGGCAAGAGCGGACAGTATTCCACCGACCAGTCCGTGCTGGAAACCCTGGCCGGCCAGGGCGCGGAAGTGGCCACGCTGGTGCTGGAATGGCGCCAGCTGTCCAAGCTCAAAAGCACTTATACCGATGCTCTGCAGGCCGCGATCAACCCCGATACCGGCCGCGTGCACACCAGCTATAGCCTGGTGGGCGCGCAGACCGGGCGGCTTTCGTCCAACGATCCCAACCTGCAGAACATTCCGATCCGCACCGAGATCGGGCGCGAGATTCGCGAGGCCTTCGTGGCTGCGCCGGGCCATGTGCTATTGAGCGCCGACTATTCGCAGATCGAACTGCGCCTGGCCGCGCACATCGCCGATGTCGGCCCCTTGCGCGAAGCCTTCGAGCAGGGCGAGGACATCCACGCCCGCACCGCGCGCGAGCTGTTCGGCGAGGTGAACCGCGACACCCGCGGCCGTGCCAAGACGATCAACTTCGCCATTCTCTATGGCATCAGCCGCTGGGGCCTGGCCACGCGGCTGGGCACCAGCGCCGACGAAGCCCAGGCGATGATCGACCGCTATTTCGAGCGGTTCCCCGGCATCCAGCGCTATATCCACGAAACGCTGGAAAGCGTGCGCGCCAATGGCTTTTCCGAAACGCTGTTTGGCCGCAAGACCTGGTTCCCGCGCATCAATTCCGGCACCCAGGCCGAGCGCCAGGGCAGCGAGCGTGCAGCGATCAATGCGCCGATCCAGGGCACCAGCGCCGATATCATCAAGCGCGCCATGGCCCGCATGCTGCCCGCGCTGGCAGAAGCCGGGCTGCCGCGCGTGAAGATGCTGCTGCAGGTGCACGACGAACTGGTGTTCGAACTGCCCGAGGAAGACGTGGCCGCCGCGAGCGAGGTGATTCGCGCGGTGATGGCGGGGGCGGCAGCGCCATCGGTGCAGTTGACCGTGCCGCTGGGCGTGGAAATCGGCACCGGGCGGAGCTGGGGCGCGGCGCACTAAACGCGCAACACGCCCTCCCCCAGCCCCTCCCGCAGGCGGGAGGGGAGCGAACCCTTCTCCCCTTCCCGGACGCAGGAGGGGATCATCCTGATTCTCCCCCTCCCGCTTGCGGGAGGGGGTCGGGGGGAGGGCATGTGACACCAACAACTGCCACCGATTTGGCAGCACCCCTGCCCGCCCCCTTGTGACCCCGCGGCGCCATCGGCCACCGTGCCGGCATGGTTTCGCTTGTCTCGACCGTGGCCTATCTCGGCCTGGAAGCCCGCGCGGTGGAAGTGCAGTGCCAGGTGGCGCCGGGGCTGCCCTCGTTCCGTGTGGTCGGCCTGCCCGACAAGGCCGTGGGCGAGAGCCGCGAACGCGTGCATTCCGCGCTGGCGGCGCTGGGCCTGAGCCTGCCGCCCAAGCGCATCACCATCAACCTGTCGCCGGCCGACCTGCCCAAGGAAGGATCGCATTACGACCTGCCGATCGCGCTGGCCCTGCTGGCAGCGATGGGCGTAGTCGATCGCGAAACCATTGCCGATTACGTGGCGGTGGGCGAACTGGCGCTGGATGGGCGGATCATCCCCAGCCCCGGCGTACTCCTGGCCGCGCTGCATGCCAGCGGGGCCGAAAAGGGCCTGATCTGCCCCGCCGCGCAAGGCACCGAGGCACGCTGGGCCAGCGGCATCGACGTGATTGCCGCACCCGATCTGATCGCGCTGCTCAACCACCTGAAAGGCACGCAACGCCTGGCCCCACCCGAAGTGGGCGAGGCGCTGCCGCCGGTGCGGCTGGCCGATCTCAAGCAGGTGAAGGGCCAGGAAACCGCCAAGCGCGCCCTGGAAATCGCCGCTGCCGGTGGGCACAACCTGCTGCTGATCGGCCCGCCCGGCGCGGGCAAATCGTTGATGGCCTCGTGCCTGCCCGGCATCCTGCCCGAACTCACGCCGAGCGAGGCGCTCGAAACCTCGCTGGTCGCCTCGGTGGCCGGCACTTTGGAAGAGGGGCGGATCAGCCGCGCACGGCCGTTTCGCAGTCCCCATCATTCCGCCTCGATGGCGGCGCTGACCGGCGGCGGCTTGCGCGTGCGGCCGGGCGAGGTCAGCCTGGCGCACTTGGGCGTGCTGTTCCTCGACGAACTGCCCGAGTTCCAGCGCGCGGTGCTCGACTCGCTGCGCCAGCCGCTGGAAACCGGGGAAGTCACGGTGGCCCGTGCCAATGCCCACGTAACGTTCCCGGCGCGGGTGCAGTTGATCGCGGCGATGAACCCGTGCCGCTGCGGCCACCTGGGTGATCCGGCGCTGGGCTGCAGCCGCGCGCCCAAATGCGCCGCCGATTACCAGTCAAAGGTATCCGGTCCGCTGCTCGACCGCATCGACCTGCATGTAGAAGTCGATCCGGTATCGGCGGCGGATCTGGCCCTGCCGCCACCGGCCGAAGGATCGGCGCAAGTGGCTGCGCGGGTGGGCGCCGCGCGGGCACGCCAGACCGCGCGGCTGGAAGGCAGCGGCCGGCGCAACAATGCCGAGCTGGACGGCGATCTGCTCGACCGCTTTGCCACGCCGGACGAGGCCGGGCGCCAGCTGCTGTTCAAGGCGGCCGAGGCGATGCGCCTTTCCGCGCGCGGCTACACCCGCATCCTGCGCGTGGCGCGCACCATTGCCGATCTGGCCGGGGCCGAAGGCATCGGCCGGGTGCATGTGGCCGAGGCGCTCAGCTATCGCCGAACAGCGCCCCGGGCCTGACCCCCTACCGTCCGGCCATGGCCTTGGCCTTGGCCAGATAGGTCCGGCCGATGCGCAGCATGGTGCCATCGGCCAGTTCGGCCGACCAAACGCCCAGGCCATCGTGACGCAGCCCCAGGATGCGGTTGCGCCGCACGATGGTGGAGCGGTGCAGGCGAATGAAGTGCGCCGGGTCGAGCCGGTCTTCCAGCCGCTGGATGGTGTGCAGCATCAGATAGCTGCGCTGGCCCACGTGCAGCCGCACATAGTCGCGCTCGGCATCGATGCGATCGATATCGCCGGCGGCCACGCGCACCAGTTCGCTGCGGTGGGGCACCCAGAATTCCTCGATCCACTGCGCAGCCGGCGCCGTGGCATCGTCATGAGCAGGGGCAGCCGCAGGCACGGTGGGCGCCGGGGCAAGGGCCGGATCGGCCAAGGCAGCCTGGCGCGACAGGGCACGCTCCACCGCGCGTTCCAGCCGCTCTTGCGCCACAGGCTTGAGCACATAGTCGACCGCCTCGCAATCGAACGCCTCGACCGCGAAGTGATCGTGCGCGGTCACGAAGATCACCATCGGCTTGGGATTCTGCCGCACGAGGGCGCGCGCCACGCTGAGCCCGTCGAGTTCGGGCATCGTCATGTCGAGCAGCACGAGCGCCGGCGAAAGCGCCTCCACCAGCCGCAAGGCGGCCGCCCCATCGGCGGCGGTGCCCACGATCTGCAATGCGGGAATGCGCGCACACAGGATTTGCATGCGTTCGATGGCCAGGGGTTCGTCGTCCACGATCAGGGTGCGCATGGGGGCCTCAAGCAAGGTTGGATACGATGGGCAGGGTCAGCACGGTGGCATAGCCACCGGCCGGCAAAGGCGCGCTTTCCACCCGCGCCTGGGCGCCAAAGCGCGCGGCCAGGCGGCTGCGCACGTTGGCAAGGCCAATGCCGGTGCCGCCCGTGGGCAGGCTGGCATGATCGGCGCCAGGGCCATCATCGGCCACGGTCAGCACCAGCAGCCCGGCCGAAATGCGCGCGCGGATGCTGATCGTCACCGGCCGGGTGGTGGCAGACACGGCATACTTGATCGAATTTTCCACCAGCGGTTGCAGGATCATGCCCGGCACGCAGGCCTCGCTCACATCCTCGGGAACATCGAATTCCACGCGCAGCCGATCGGGAAAGCGTACGCCTTCGATCGCCAGGTAGTGCCGCTGCAGCGCGATCTCGTCGGCCAGGGTGACATCGGCGGTAGGATCGCCGGCCAGGCTGTGGCGATAGAAGCTGGAAATAGTCTGGATCATCCGCTCGGCTTCTTCGGTGCGGCCGACCATGACCAGCGCCGAGAGCGAATTCAAGGTGTTGAACAGGAAGTGCGGATTGACCTGATAGCGCAAGGAGCGCAGTTCCGCCGCCTTGGCCGCGCGGCGATATTCGCCTTCGCGCCATTCGGCGGCGCGGCGCTGTTCGGCATTGCCCAGCGCCAGATAGAGCGCGGCCCAGGCGATCAGCAGGAAATAGCGGCCCAGCGCGATATCGGTCAGTTCCTGCCAGCCCTCGTCCTTGTTGATGTCCTGGTTGATCTCCTGCGCGGTGGTGGCGGGCGTGGCTGGTTCGCGCGTGATGATATGCACGCCTGGCGCGGTGATTTCGGTGGTGCCATCGGCATGATGGCGCACGCTGACGTTATCGCGTTTCGGTGCCGCCTTGGGTGCTCGCGGTGCAGGGGGCTCCGGCGGCACATCGCCGGCCGCAGGCGGCGCGGGCGGTTCGGGTGGCTCGGGCGGGATCGCCGGCGCTGACGGCGCGGGTGGGGCAATATCGATCAGCATGTTGCCGCCGGTATTGCGCTGCGAGGCTTCCTTGCGCGTGGCGGCATCCTGGCCGGCATCCTGCTTTTGCGCTTCCTGGTCCCAGCGGGCCTCCACCGGCGCAAACGCCTGCTGGTTGATCAGCGCCAGCAACAGGGCGGCCGGCAACATGATCACCAGCGCCAGCGCCACGCGCCAGCCCAGCCGGCGATGATCCCAGCGGCGCAGCAGCGGCCAGGCCAGCACGGTCACGGCAATGCCGGCCATGGTCACCAGCGCGCGGCGCCACAGCAGTTCGATCCAGATCGACAGATCGGTATCGGGTGGCCCGACCAGGGCCCAGCGGATCGAGACCAGCACGAAATAGCACAGCCACAGCG
This sequence comes from Novosphingobium sp. SG754, assembly GCF_013149315.1. Classification (NCBI taxonomy): domain Bacteria; kingdom Pseudomonadati; phylum Pseudomonadota; class Alphaproteobacteria; order Sphingomonadales; family Sphingomonadaceae; genus Novosphingobium; species Novosphingobium sp. SG754. The sequence goes on from NZ_JABGCC010000005.1 coordinate 359,842, forward strand.
CCGCCGCCGACAGGACCACCTGCCGTGCGGTGACGTGGCCCATGCCGGGCGGGGTATCGTCGGAGGTAGGGGCGGGGTCAGCCCGCTCTATCATGGCCATAACGCCTTGCTACGGCACGCGGGCACACCGCGCCAGTGCGGCGGTCGAACAGCGTGGGTGGTTGATCGAGAGTTTGCGCCAGGTTTCCACCCCCCCCCCGACCCCCTCCTCTAAAGAGGATGGGGAGCAGACACAAAAAAGCCCCCTCCTCTTCGGAAGGAGGGGGTTGGGGGTGGTGCGAAGCCTAACGCCAGGCAAGCGGTCAGGCCGGCAGCAGGCCTTCGTCGGCGATCTTCTTCTTCCACACCAGCGGGGCGAGCTGGTGCACGTTCTGGCCTTCGCTATCGACAGCCACGGTCACCGGCATGTCTTCCACGGTGAATTCGTAGATCGCCTCCATGCCGAGGTCTTCGAACCCGACGACCTTGGCTTCCTTGATCGCGCGGGCAACGAGGTAGGCCGCGCCGCCCACCGCCATGAGATAGGCCGACTTGTGCTCGGCGATCGACTGGGTGGCGGCCGGGCCACGCTCGGCCTTGCCGACGCACGACAGCAGGCCCTGGTCGAGCATCATGTCCATGAACTTGTCCATGCGCGTGGCGGTGGTGGGGCCAGCCGGGCCAACCACTTCCTCGCGCACGGGATCGACCGGGCCGACGTAGTAGATCACGCGGCCCTTGAAATCGACCGGCAGCTGCTCGCCCTTGGCCAGCATGTCCTGGATGCGCTTGTGCGCGGCGTCGCGGCCGGTCAGCATCTTGCCGTTGAGCAGCAGGCGATCGCCCTGCTTCCAGCCCTGCACTTCTTCTGCCGTCAGCGTATCGAGGTTGACGCGCTTGGCCGCGGCATCGGGTGCCCAGTGCACTTGCGGCCATTCATCCAGCTTGGGCCGTTCGAGATAGCTTGGGCCACTGCCATCGAGCGTGAAGTGCGCGTGACGGGTGGCGGCGCAGTTGGGGATCATCGCCACCGGCTTGCCAGCGGCATGGCACGGCGCATCCATGATCTTGACGTCGAGGATGGTGGAAAGCCCGCCCAGCCCCTGCGCGCCGATGCCCAGCGCGTTGACCTTGTCGAAAATCTCGATGCGCAGGCGCTCGATATCGGTCTGGGGCCCGCGCAGCTTGAGCTGGGCCATGTCGATCGGCTCCATCAGCGCCTTCTTGGCCAAGAGCACGCAGTGTTCGGCGGTGCCGCCGATACCGATGCCGAGCATGCCCGGCGGGCACCAGCCGGCACCCATCTGCGGCAGCATTTCGAGCACCCAGTCGACGATCGAATCGCTGGGATTCATCATCTTGAACTTGGACTTGTTCTCGCTGCCGCCGCCCTTGGCCGCGACATCGACGGTCACCTTGCTGCCCTTGACCATTTCGACGTGGAGCACGCAGGGCGTGTTGTCGCGCGTGTTGCGGCGGGTGAAGGCCGGATCGGCCAGGACCGAGGCGCGCAGCTTGTTGTCCGCATTCAGGTAGGCGCGGCGCACGCCTTCATCGACCACGTCCTGCAAGGACTTGTCGGATTCCAGGCGGCAATCCTGGCCCCATTCGATGAATACGTTGACGATGCCGGTATCCTGGCAGATCGGCCGGTGGCCTTCGGCGCACATGCGGCTGTTGGTCAGGATCTGGGCGATGGCATCCTTGGCGGCCGGGCCCTGTTCGGCCTCATAGGCATCGCCCAGCGCGCGGATGTAATCCATCGGGTGGAAGTAGCTGATGTATTGCAGCGCATCGGCCACGCTTTCGACCAGATCCGCTTCCCGGATCGTCACCATTTCCGCCATCGCAATTTCGCTCCTGCTACAGCATTCTGCCAATGCCCCTTACGCGCCGACAGACAGCATGCAAGACGCTTGGCGCAGCGCGGGCAATATTCTAGAGACGCTGGCGATCAAAGGCGTGTGCGACTGCGAAAGCGGCCCACGCATCCCGAACCTGATGAGGAATACCGATGAGCGTGGCAGTAGCTGAGGCAGCCGAGACGGGAATGGTGCGTGAACGCAAGGCCATGATCGAAAGCCAGCTGCGCGTGAGCGGGGTAAACGATCCGGCCGTGCTGGCCGCCTTTGCCGCCGTTGCGCGCGAGGATTTCGTGCCGGCAGACCGCCGCGCCCTGGCCTATATGGACCGCGCCGTGCCGCTGGGCGATGGCACCGTGCTGGCTCCGGCGCTCACCCACGGGCAGATGCTGATCGCCGCCGCCCCGGTGGCCGGCGAACGCGCGCTGGTGGTGGGCAAGCCCGGCACCTATCTTGCCGCGCTGCTGCGAGAGCTGGGCCTGGTAGTGACGCTGGCCAGCCCGGCCGACGATCTTGCCGCGCTGGGCCAGTTCGCGCTGGTTCTGGTCGATGGCGCGATCGAAGTGGTGACCCCTGCCCTGGAAGCCGCCGTGGCCGACGATGGCCGGCTGGTTACCGGCCTGATCGAGCGCCGCGTGGCGCGCCTCGCCCTGGGCCGCAAGGCTGCCGGCCAGGTTGCGCTGGGCGCGCTGGGCGAGGCAGACTTTGCCGTGCTGCCCGAATTTGCCGCCCCCAAGGGCTGGAGCTTCTGAACCCCATGTCGCGACTGAGCCGGTGGCGCGCGGCGGTGGCGGCAGGCCCCTTGCTGGTCGCCGCGATCGCCACGAGCAGCGCCCCGGCCCAAGCGGATGACCTGCGCAGCGCGCTGACCGCCGCCTACCAGACCAACCCCGATCTGCAGGCCGCGCGCGATTCGCTGCGCGCGACCGACGAGAACGTGCCGATCGCGCGGGCAGCAGCCCTGCCCTCGCTTTCGGGCAGCGCCAGCTACAACGAGTATGTCGACAAGGGCGGCTCGTATTTCTCCACCAGCTATCCCGATCGGGTGGTCAACCTGGGCGCGAACGCCGGGGTGCCGCTGTACAATGGGGGCGCGGTGAAGAACGGCATTCGCGCCGCCAAAACGCGAGTCGAGGCTGGGCGCGCTTCGCTGCGCGGCACCGAATCGAGCGTGTTCACCAGCACTGTCACGGCCTATATGGACGTGATCCGCGATGCCGCGATCGTCGGCCTGCAAAAGAACAACGTGCAGGTTCTCGAGGTCAACCTTCAGGCGACCAGCGACCGCTTCGAGATCGGCGACGTGACCCGCACCGACGTGGCGCAGTCGCGCTCACGCCTGGCCCTGGCGCGCGCCAGCCTGCGTTCGGCCGAAGCCAATCTGGTGGCCAGCCGCGAAACCTATGTGCGGATCATCGGCCATGCGCCGGGCACGCTGGAAGCGCCGCCGGCGCTGGCCGGCATGCCAGGTGGCGTCGAGGATGCGGTCGACTATGCGCTGGACAACAACCCCGACCTGCTGGCCGCGCGCGAGGCGAGCAAGGCCGCCGGGTTTGACGTGAAGGTGGCCGGCGCCAGCCGCCTGCCCACCATTGCGGCCAACGCATCGACCAATAATACCAACTATCTCAGCAGCTATCAGCCCGGCGTGCCCAATGCCTCGCGCAACATGGTAGCGGGGCTGACCGCGTCGATCCCGTTGTTCCAGGGCGGCGCGCCAGCGGCCCGCGTGCGCCAGGCGCAGGCCACCCAGGGCGCGACGATGGAGCAGGAAATCGGCACCGAGCGTGCGGTGATCGCCACGGTGCGTTCGGCCTGGTCGGCCTGGCTGGCAGCCAAGGAAGTTATCGGCCTCAACCAGACGGCGGTGGATGCCGCCGCGCTCAGCCTTGAAGGCGTGCGCGCGGAAAACACCGTGGGCAACCGCACCATCCTCAATATCCTCGATGCCGAGCAGGAACTGCTCAACGCCCAGGTGCAATTGGTCACCGCCAAGCGCAACGAATATGTCGCCGGCTTTGCGCTGCTTTCGGCGATGGGCAAGGCACAGGCCCGCGATCTCGGGCTCGATGGCGGGACGCTGTATGATCCCGTGGCCAACTATGAGCGGGTGCACCACCGCATCTGGGATTGGGACAGCGATCCCGCGCCGGTGGCCCGTGCCACCGCCACGGTTGACACCCCGGCCCAGGATGCGACAATCCCCGATCAGCCACTGCCCTGACCGCCGACGCCAGCCGCCGGTGATCGGGCACGAATATCTGTACAGCGTGGGCAACAGGAACGTGGGGGACAACAATGCGCCAGGCCGGTGAACCTTCGGTCGAGGAAATTCTCGAATCGATCAAGAAGGTGATCGCGCGCGATGTGCGCGGCGAAGCGGCGGCCACCCCGGCCCCGCGTGCGCCGATGTCTGCCGCGGCCGCTGCCGCCGCGATTGCCCCCGCGCTTCAGGCCCAGGCCGGGCGCGAGGGTGCCGCTGCCCCGCGCACCGCCGCCAGCAACCCGGCAATCAGCATGACTCGTGCTGCCAGCCCGGCCGACGTGCTCGACCTGACCGACGTGGCCGCGCAGATCATGGGCGAATATGGCAAGCCGGCGGCCGACGCCGGCACTGCGCCCGGTACCTGCGCCGAGGACGACGAGGACGAAGCCCTGGTGCCCCGCGAAGCGGCGGCGTCGATGCGTGATTCGCTGGCGGCGCTGGCCATGCTGGCCCAGCCCGGCGCCCAGCCGCAGATCGTGCGTTCGGGCGAAACCTCGCTGGAAGGCATGGTGCGCGACATGCTGCGCCCGATGCTGGCGCAATGGCTGGAACGCAACCTGCCGGTCATGGTGGAAAAGATGGTGGCCGCCGAAATCGCCCGCATCGCTGGCAAGCGCGGCTGATGGGCAAATCGGCCGACAAGGAAATTGCCGAGGCGGAAGGCACGCTGGCCAAGCTCGGCGGCTTTGCCCCGCAGCGCCACATTTTCCTCTGCGCCGATTCCGACAAGGACAAGTGCTGCTCTGCCAAGGAAAGCGATGCGGCCTGGTCTTTCCTGAAAAAGCGGCTGGGCGAATTGAAGCTGGGCGGCAAACAAGGCGTGCTGCGCAGCAAGGTTGGCTGCTTGCGCGTGTGTGCGGCAGGGCCGGTCGCGGTCGTCTATCCCGATGGCGTGTGGTATCATTCCTGCACCCCGCCGGTGCTGGAGCGGATCATCCAGGAGCACGTGATCGGCGGCGTGCCGGTTGCCGATTACCGGCTCAACCCGCCCGCTTCCTGAGCAGAAACGTCAGGCTTGTTGCCCTTTGACAGGCTCAGGGCGAACGGCCTTGCGAAAGGTTTCCGTTCGGGCTGCGCTTGTCGAGGCCCATGCGCTTCTATCGAAGCATGGCCATCACGCTATGCCCGTCGCGGCGGGGAAACATCAGGGTCACCAGCGTAAGCACCACGCTGTTGAGGATCAGACCAACCAGCCCCGGGTTGATCCCGCCCGCTGAAATCCCCGCCAGCCGCATGCCAATGATTGCCAGCGCGGCCACGGCCATGCCGGCCAGCACGCCCCCGGCCCTTACGCGCCCGGTCCACAGCGCCGCGAGAAAGCCCGGCAGGGTCTGGACGATGCCGAAGTAGAACACGGTGTTGAGCATGGCGAGCAAAGGCACCTGGGCCATGGCACCGGCGGCCGACAGCGCGATGAACAGCGCCGTCACGCCTTGCGCCCAGCGCTGTTGCGCGCGGCCGTCCAGGCCCGGCAGCACGTTGCGGGTGAGCAGCGGGGCAATCGCCAGGCACACGCTGGACAGGATGACCATGCCCGCCAGCACCACGGCGGCCATGACCACGCCCAGCGCCCAGCCGGGCAGCAGATGCTGTGCGGCGGCCAGGAACACGAAATCGGGCTTGTCGACCGGCAGGCCCAGGCGCCGGGCAAACACCGCCACGGCCATCAGCAAGGGAAACATCACCATGTAGAGCGGCGCGGCGGCCTGGGCACGGACGATCGCCTGCGGCCCGCGCGCGGCAAACAGAAACGCCCAGTTCTGCGGGATCATGGCAAAGCCCAGCGCCTGCACCGCGATGGTGCTGAGCGCGAAGGGCAGGGTGACGGGCACTTGCGCAGCCACTGTGGCGGTTGCCACTGGCGCGGCGGCGCCCGGCCAGTGGCGCAGGGCCAATGCGCCCACCAGCAGGATCGCGCCCAGCATCAGCGCATCCTTGAGCACGGCAACGAATGCCGCCGCGCGCAGACCTGCCAACGCCACATAGGCCATCACCACCAGCCCCGCGCCGGCCAGCAGCAGCGGCATCGGCAGGCTCGGGGCCAGCGCGCCGAGCACCAGGCGGATGCCGGCAAACTGCATCGTGCCGATCGGCACCAGCAGGGCAATTGCGCCCAGTGCGATCACGCGTTCCAGCAGGCGGCTGTTGAAATGGGCGGCAAAGAAATCGGGAATCGTCACCGCGCCATAAAGGTTGCCCGCACGCCAGATCCACGGTCCCAGCACCGCCAGCACCGGCGCTGCCAGCAGGATATAGCCAAAGAACCACACCACGAAGCCTTCGCCCCCGGCATAGACCCCGCCGGGAAAGCCCAGCATCGTGGCGATCGAATAGGTTTCCCCGACGCTCAGGAAAAAGAACAGGATCGCGCCCAGTTGCCCGCCCGCCACAAAAAAGGCGCGCGGCCCCTGCCCTGCCCCGCGCCGCGCCCACAGCGCGATCAGCAGCGACAGCGCCATGACCGCCACGAAAGCGGCAATCATGCCGGCACCGCGCGCTGGCGCCACCACAGCCAGGCACTGGTCGCCGGGGCACAGGCAAACAGCGCCCAGATGCGCAGGCCGATGCCAAGGCAGGTGGGGCCATCGGCCGGCACCGCCAGAACCGCCAGCAACACCAGTAGCACCGGAACCGCCAGGGTGATCAGCGCGCGGGCCAAGGCCGTCATTCCGGCTTGAGGGCTGACCAGGTGGGCACGGCCCAGCCGGCCGGCGCCGTGGCGGCATGAACCCCGCGCGCGATGGCGCGGGCTAGCGTGTCAGCCGCCACCGCACCCACGCCCAGCACCGCCAGATCGCGCGGGCCGGTCACCGGACGGCGCGCGGTGCACAGGGCAAAGACCACGTCGCCGTCGAACGGGGTGTGCACCGGGCGAATCGCCCGGGCGAGCCCATCCTGCGCCATGATCGCCACGCGCTTCATTTCGTCAGCCGTCAGATCAAGGTCAGTGGCGACGCAGGCGATCGTGGTATTCTCGCGCGGGGCGGGCAGCTTGGTACCGCCCCATTCCTCTGGCCCGACACGCGCCGCGATCGGGCCGAGGCCGCCGAATTCATCACCCATTTCAAAGGCGCCAGCCCAGAAATGGCGGGTGCCCGGCACCACCGTGGCGCCCAGCGCATTGACCGCCACGATCGCGCCCACCGTGGTGCCATCACGCATCAGGGTGGAGGCCGAACCCAACCCGCCCTTGAGCGCGCCAGCCATGGCGCCATAGCCGGCGCCGCTGGTGCCCAGCGCGAAATCGGCGCCAGCAGCGGCCAGCGCGGCGATGCCCAGATCACGATAGGGTGGCTCGGTCCCCCAGCCTTTGGCCCCACCGTTGCCCAGGTCATAGAGAATCGCGGCCGGCACGATCGGCGAAACCGGCACGCCCTGTTGCGCCAGGCCGCCATAGCCGATGCCGCGCGCGCCCAGGTGCGCCGCCACGCCATCGGCGGCGGCCAGGCCCCACGACGATCCGCCCGACAACAACACGGCATTGGCGGCGTGGACCAGGTTGTGGCTTTCCAGCGCATCGCTTTCCCGCGTGCCCGGCCCGCCGCCCCGCACGTCGATCGCGGCGGTCACCAGCCCTTCGGCCAGGATGACCGTAGTGCCGGTACGCACCGCCGCATCCTGGGCACAGCCCACAGTGATACCGGCGACGTCGGTGATCAGGTTGCGCGGGCCGGTGCGGCCGGGTCGATAGGATCCGGCAGGGGCAGCGGGCACCTTGGCCCGGGCCCCGGCACCAAGCGCGGCACCGGCGGCCATTCCCGTAGAAGCAAGCACTTGGCGGCGGTTCATAGTCGGCACTCCGGTCTGGGCAGGCGCGTCCAGTTGCCGCCTGTGCCGGCGGGCGGCAAGATGAATTTCAGGATTCGTCCCAGTGCGAGGTGTCGAGCCGGTCCTCGATACTTTCATCGTGGCCCGTGCCGCTCGACAGGAAGACCAGCCCCATCAGCGCGGCCATCAGCATCATCGTCATGCCGATGCCGAGCGAGGTGGCGATGTAGAGATGGATCGAAACCAGGCCAACGCCCATGTAGAGCCAGGCATCGACCGCCGCGATAACCAGCAGCGTGGCCAGGGCCATCCAGCGCAGCAGCCAGCGATAGCGCGCCCAGGCGTGCGCCGCATTGTGCGGATCATCCAGTGGAGACTGGTTGGCCATCGTGTTTCTCCCGATGCCATTGCCTACAGGAAGGGCCTTGCCGCGCAACCGGAACATGTCATGATTGCCGTGGAGGCGGGACCAACTGCCCCAAGGGGAAGAGGAGCCAACCCATGACGATTGCGCGGTTGATTGCCGGGCGTTCCGGCGAAGTCTGGTCCATTCACGCACAGGACACGGTGGCTGACGCCATCGAGGTTCTGACCAGCCACAAGATCGGCGCCCTGCCGGTGCACGATGGCGAAAATGCCGTGGCCGGCATCTTTTCGGAAAGAGACGTGATTCGCGCGCTCACCGCCCATGGCGAGGATGCGCTGCGTCTGCCGGTCAGCGCGGTGATGACCGCACCGGTGGTCACCATCAGCCCGGAAACATCGGTGATGGAAGCCCTGGCGCTGATGACGCGGCGCCGGTTCCGCCACCTGCCCGTGCTGGAAGACGGGCGCATGGTGGGCTTCATCTCGATCGGCGACTTGGTGAAATACCGGCTCGACCGGATCGAGGCCGAAGCCGACGCGATGCGCGTTTATATCCAGTCGGTCTGATCGACGGAAAGCCCCTCCCGCCTGCGGGAGGGGTTTGGGGAGGGCGTGTTCGCCCGGTCCCATGGTCTGACATCCCCTCCCCCGGCCCCTCCCGCAAGCGGGATGGGGGAAGGAAGGTTGTCAGGAACCTTAGCTGTCGGAAATGCCTTCGGCGCGGCGCGCTTCGAGCCAGGCCATGGCTTCGGCGTGCTGGGCCGCTTCGGAGGCCGCCTTGGACTGCGCTTCACGCTGTGCGCGCAGTTCCTCGATCAGCGCATCGCGATCCGAACCCAGGCGATCGGTAACCGCGCCTTCGTCTTCGGCCGGAACGCCGGCGCGCTTGGACGCCTTGCTCACCAGCATGTCCAGCTCGCGCTGCGAGCACAGGCCCAGGGTCACCGGGTCCTTGGGATTGATGTTGGCGATGTTCCAGTGGCTGCGATCGCGAATCGCGGCGATGGTCGTGCGCGTGGTGCCGATCAGCTTGCCAATCTGCGCGTCGGAAATTTCCGGGTGGTGACGCAGGATCCAGGCGATGCCGTCGGGCTTGTCCTGGCGCTTGGACACCGGGGTGTAGCGCGGGCCCTTGGTGCGGCTGACGGCGAGCGGCGCGCGCTGCATCTTGAGGCGGTATTCGGGATTTTCCTGGCCGCGATCGATTTCGGTCTGGCTCAGTTCGCCCGAATGCAGCGGGTTGCGCCCGGTGTACTTGGCACCGGCCAGATCGTCGGCCATGGCCTGCACTTCAAGGATATGCAGCCCGCAGAATTCGGCGATCTGTTCAAACGTCAGGGCCGTATTGTCGACAAGCCACGAAGCAGTGGCATGCGGCATCAGCGGATACGTGGGCTGGTTGCTCACGGCATGGTCCTCTTTTTATCGTGCGCGATTGGCTGGTGAAATAACAGGTCTGTGCGGCGCGGAAACAATAAGGGCCGCCCCTTCACGGAGCGGCCACTTGCCGGCAAAGATGTAAGCGAGCCCGGCCCAAACGGCAAGAGCAATCCGCGCCAGGCCCGATTTGCCTGGGTTGCGGGGCCGGAATCACCCCATCTTGAGTACGATCTTGCCGATATGGTGGCCCGCTTCCATGCGCGTGTGGGCGGCGGCCGCCTGCTCCATCGGAAAGGCCTGGTCCATGATCGGGCGCAGCTTGCCGGCTTCGACCAGGGGCCACACCGTCTGGGCGATTTCCTGCGTCAGCAGCGCCTTGAACGTGGCCGAACGCGCCCGCAGGGTAGAGCCGGTGAGCGTGAGGCGCCGGGACATGACCTGGGCCATGTTGATCTGCGCCTTGGCCCCGCCCTGCACGGCGATGGTCACGTGGCGGCCATCCTCGGCCAGGCATTGCAGATTGCGCGCCACATAATCGCCGGCGACCATGTCGAGCACCAGGTTGACGCCCTTGCCGCCGGTAATGTCCTTCACGGCCTCGACAAAATCGCTGGCTTTGTAGTCGATTGCATGATCGGCGCCGATCTCCAGCGCGGCACGGCACTTGTCGGCGCCGCCGCACGTCACGATCACCGTCAGGCCGAACAGCTTGCCGAGCATGATCGCCATGCTGCCAATGCCGCTGGTGCCGCCATGGACCAGGATCGTCTCACCCTCACAGGCCCAGCCGCGCTCGAACACGTTGTGCCACACGGTCAGCAGGGTTTCGGGCAGGGCTGCGGCGCAATCGAGCGGCAGCCCATCGGGCACCGGCAGGCACTGCGCCGCCGGGGCCAGGCAATACTGGGCATAGCCGCCGCCCGACACCAGCGCGCAGACGGCCTGGCCCAGAAGCGGCGCCGTCACGCCTTCGCCCAGGGCGACGACCTGGCCGGAAATTTCGAGGCCGGGAAGCGGCGAAGCACCCGGTGGCGGTGGATAGAGACCCTGGCGCTGAATCACATCGGGGCGGTTGACCCCGGCATAGGCCACCTTGACCAGCACCTCGCCCGGGCCGGGACGGGGCACCGGCAGGGTTTCAGGCCGCAGCACCTCGGGCCCACCGTGCTCTGCAAATCCCACTGCCGTCATCGTCACCGGAAGATCCAGCATGCGCCGCCCCATGTTTTGACGTCATATCTGCGTCAACCGCATCCCCTAGCCATGGGACAGGTTGACAGCAAGCGTTTGCCGTCCAACATTGTGCACTGCGATGGACGTCGAAGACCTTCCGCGCCGCAAGGGCGACCTGGCCAGCCAACTGGCCGCAGAACCGCTCGATGCGCTGTCGGTGGACGAACTGACGGCGCGCATCGCGCTGCTGGAGGACGAGATCGTCCGCACCACCCGCCATCGTGATCGCGCCGGCCATACCCGGGCAGCGGCCGAGGCGCTGTTCGGCGCGGCCCGGCCCCCGGCGCCACCGCCCAATTCCGGCGAAACCGGACGATGACCGCCGCCGCCCTTCACCTTGCCGGGCGGCATCCCCATATAGGGTTTCATACCCCTCCAACGCGCCCGGGTATCGGTCGCCGGCTTCCGCTCGTGCGGCGCCCGGCCGCTTGCCCGGCAACGATATCGACGATTGAAGCATCCGTGGCGACCGCCCAACCTGGTTCGGCGGCGGTTAACCACCCCCATGCTTTCCTCCCGCAAGGGAACCATCCCGTGGCGGAATACTTCCGTCATGGCCAAGAGTGAGCCCCAGAAAGCGAGCCTATGCCCAGTTTCGCCCAGAGCCTCGAAAAGACGTTGCACAGCGCCCTGGCCAATGCCTCGGAGCGCAGCCATGAATACGCGACGCTCGAACATCTCCTGCTTGCCCTGATCGACGATGCAGACGCGGCGCAGGTGATGCAGGCCTGCGGCGTGGATCTTGGCGATCTGGGCGACGTGGTACGCCAGTACCTCGACCAGGAATACCAGTCGCTCAAGACCGCGGAAAAGGCCGATCCCCAGCCGACCGCCGGGTTCCAGCGCGTGATCCAGCGCGCCATCCTGCATGTCCAGTCTTCGGGCAAGGATACCGTCACCGGCGCCAACGTGCTGGTCGCGCTGTTCTCCGAACGCGATTCCTATGCCGTCTATTTCCTCCAGCAGCAGGACATGAGCCGCCTGGATGCCGTCAGCTATATCAGCCACGGCATCGGCAAGGGCGGCCGCCAGGTCAATTCCGGTTCGGCCAAGCCGAACGAGGAAGAAACCCCCAAGCAGGAAGAAAAGGCCGAGGCCAAGGGCGGCAACAAGAAGGATTCCGCGCTCGACCAGTTCTGCGTCAACCTCAACGACAAGGCGCTGCTGGGCAAGGTCGATCCGCTGATCGGCCGTGGCCCGGAAGTGGACCGCACGATCCAGATCCTGTGCCGCCGTTCCAAGAACAACCCGCTCTACGTGGGTGATCCGGGCGTGGGCAAGACGGCCATCGCCGAAGGCCTGGCGCGCAAGATCGTCGAAGGCGAAGTGCCCGAAGTGCTGACCAAGGCAGTGATCTATTCACTCGACATGGGCAGCCTGCTAGCCGGCACGCGCTATCGCGGTGACTTCGAGGAACGCCTCAAGCAGGTCGTTTCCGAACTGGAAAAGATGCCGCACGCGATCCTGTTCATCGACGAGATCCACACCGTGATCGGCGCTGGTGCCACCAGCGGCGGCGCGATGGATGCATCGAACCTGTTGAAGCCCGCGCTGTCGGGCGGGACGATCCGCTGCATCGGCTCGACCACCTACAAGGAGTTCCGCAACCACTTCGAAAAGGACCGCGCCCTGCTGCGCCGGTTCCAGAAGATCGACGTGAACGAACCCAGCGTGGAAGACACGATCAAGATCCTGAAGGGTCTGCGCACCGCGTTCGAGGAACACCACAAGGTCAAGTACACGCCCGAGGCGATCAAGACCGCGGTGGAACTTTCGGCGCGCTACATCAATGACCGCAAGCTGCCCGACAAGGCGATCGACGTGATCGACGAAGTCGGCGCGATGCAGATGCTGGTGCCGCCGTCCAAGCGCAAGAAGACCATCACCGCGCGCGAGATCGAGGCCGTGATCGCGACGATGGCGCGCATCCCGCCCAAGTCGGTCAGCAGTGACGACAAGAAGGTGCTGGAACACCTGGAGCGTGACCTCAAGCGCCTGGTGTTCGGCCAGGACAAGGCGATCGAAGTGCTGTCGAGCGCCATGAAGCTGAGCCGCGCCGGCCTGCGCGATCCCGACAAGCCGATCGGGTCGTTCCTGTTCTCCGGCCCCACCGGCGTGGGCAAAACCGAAGTGGCCCGCAGCCTGGCCCAGATCATGGGCATCCCGTTGCAGCGCTTCGACATGTCGGAATACATGGAACGCCATTCGGTCAGCCGCCTGATCGGTGCCCCTCCGGGCTATGTCGGGTTCGACCAGGGCGGGCTGCTCACCGATGCCATCGACCAGCAGCCGCATTGCGTGCTGCTGCTCGACGAAATCGAAAAGGCGCATCCTGACCTGTTCAACATCCTGTTGCAGGTGATGGACAACGGCCGCCTGACCGATCACCACGGCAAGACCGTCGATTTCCGCAACGTGGTCCTGATCATGACCACCAATGCGGGCGCATCGGACATGGCCAAGCAGGGCATCGGGTTCGGTGACGTGTCGAAGCAGGACGCCGGCGACGAAGCGGTGAAGAACCTGTTCACGCCGGAATTCCGCAACCGCCTGGATGCCATCGTGCCGTTCGGCTATCTGCCGCCCGAAGTTGTCAGCCGCGTGGTCGACAAGTTCGTGCTGCAGCTGGAACTCCAGCTGGCCGAGCAGAACGTGCACATCCAGTTCGACAGCGACGCGCGCGCCTGGCTGGCCAAGCGCGGCTATGACCGGCTCTATGGTGCCCGGCCCATGGCCCGCCTGATCCAGGAAAAGGTCAAGAAGCCGCTGGCCGAGGAGCTGCTGTTCGGCAAGCTGGCCAATGGCGGGGAGGTGCATGTCAGCCTCAAGGATGATGCGCTGAACTTTGAACTGACCCCGGCCGCGCCCAAGCTGGTCAAGAAGAAGGCCAGCAAGCGCAAGGCGAGCGACACCGCGAGCGAGCCCAACGCCGATGAGGCCTGAGCCGGGTTAAACCGACAATGACAGAAAGGGCGGGAAGCACAGCGCTTCCCGCCCTTTTTTCATGCATGCCTGGGGTTGGCTGGCTGGCTCAATCCTGCCCGGCGGCGGGCGGCGCCTCGCCCCGGGCGGCGTCGGCCCAGCGCTCCACGGTATCGACCACGGCGTTGAGGCCCAGCTGGCCGGCCTTGTCGTGCCAGGCATCGGCCGCCATCACGATTGGCGCGGTGATGTCGTTGGGCGGCAGCTGATCGGCCCAGTTGGCGATGGCGTGAGAATTGAACAGGACCAGTGCCAGGCTGCTGCTGATCAGCACGCCCCAGGCCCAGCGCCAGCCGTCCTGCAGCGTGGCATCGTGTTCCTGCGCCAGATCGATGGGGGATTCGCCCCAGGGCAGGCCATCTTCCGTGCTGCTCTTGTCCATCAGGCCACCTTCAGAACTGGAAATAGATGAACGGGGCAATGCCCCCGCCGCGCAAGCCTTCGATGACCAGCAGCACCAGCGTGCCGATCAGCCCCACCGCCCAGCCCGGCATGACCGCCAGCGCCCGGGCGGAGCGCTGCACCCCGTCGCGCGGGCCGAAATGGCAGGCCATGCCCAGCGCCATGAGCGCCAGAATCCAGCCGCTGGCGAGCGGCGCGCCGCCGCCATGGCCCGCTGCCATGCCGCGCAGAAAGGCAATGGCGCCGGAAAACTCGCTGCAGCGAAAGAATATCCAGCCCAGCGCCACGATGTGGAAGGTGATCACCGTGCCCGCCCAGGCCGGCAGCACGGGCCAGGTTGCGGGCCGCGCGCGCTGCCACAACCGCTCTGCCACCAGCACGCCGCCGTGCAGCGCGCCCCAGATCACGAAATTCCAGCTGGCCCCGTGCCACAGCCCGCCCAGCACCATGGTGCCGAACAGCGCCAGGCAGGTGCGCCACAGCGCCTGGCGCGAGCCGCCAAACGCGCCGATATAGAGGTAGTCACGCAGCCAGCTCGACAGGCTGATATGCCAGCGCCGCCAGAAATCCTGCAACGAGACGGCGCGGTAGGGCTGATCGAAATTGCGCGGAAAACGGAAGCCGAGCAAGCCGGCGAGGCCAATCGCCATATCCGTATAGGCCGAAAAATCGCAATATATCTGAACCGCATAGCCATAGGCGGCGAGCACCAGTTCCAAACTGGAATGGCCTGCCGGATCGGCAAAGACCGGATCGACCAGGTGCACCGAGATATCGTTGGCGATGACCGCCTTCTTGACCGTACCCCACAGGATCAGGATCAGGCAGGCCATCGCCTCTTGCCGGCCCAGGCGCGGGGGGTGGCGCAACTGCGGCAAAAGATGGCTGGGCCGCACGATCGGGCCTGCCACCAGATGGGGAAAGAAGCTCATCAGCAAGGTAAGATCGAGCAGCCGCGCCGGCCGCGTGCGGCCGTTGTAGACGTCGATCACATAGCTCAACCCCTGGAAGGTGAAGAACGAGATACCCACCGGCAGGATGATCGCCTGCGCCAGCGGCATGCCCGCCAGATCGGCAAGGAAGCCGGCATACTTGAACCAGCCCAGCACGCCCAGGTTGCCCAGGATCGCCAACCACAGCCACGCCAGCCGTGGCCCGCGCCCGGCGGCGATGATCCGCGCAAACAGCCAGTTCCATCCCGAACTGGCGATCAGCAGCGCCACGAATCGCGCATCCCACAGGCCATAGAACAGCCAGGACGCCAGCAGCAGCATAATCACGCGCCAATCGCGCGCGCGGGCCATCAGGCGGTTGAGCGCAAAGACCGCCAGGAAGAAGACATGAAATCCAAGCGTGGGAAAGAGCATGGCCGCCGCAGTCGTCAGCGTGGACGCGGCGGCGGGGGCAGGGTGCTAGCCGCAGCGAACAGGTCTGCCGCGAGGCCCCCGCCGATCAGGCGGCCGCCGTCGCGCGTGAAATGCACGTGATCGCCGCGCTGCAGCCCCTGCGCCACCCAGGCCATGGTCGTGCACGGGCCGCCCATGGCGCCCTGCCAATCCCAAAAGCCCAGGCCCAGCGCCGTGGCCAGCCGCTTTTCCAGCGTGCGCATCTGCGCCAGGTGGCCGGGCACGGCCCAGCCAGCGCCGCAATCGCGGGTTTCGGGCAGGGAGGGCAGGGCCACGATCGCCCGGCTGCTGGCGGCATCGGGCGGCCCGACCAGCAGGATCGGCACATCGGCCCCGGCCATGCGCCGCACCCGCGCCACCGCGCTGCGCAGCACTGCTTCGGTTTCGGCCAGGCCCAGCGCCGGATCGAACCCTTCGTTGGTGCCGAATGCCAGGATCACCAGATCGGGCCGGGCCGCGGCGAGTTCGGCCCCGGCAACGGTATCGTCTGCCCGCGCCAGATGCATCGCCCGCGCGCCGACCACGCCGAGGTTGGCCACGATCGCGCCGGGCGTGCCGGTGCGGGTTTCCCACGCCGTCAGGCTGACCGGGCGGGTATCGAGCGTGGCCACGGTGGCCTGGGTGACCGGCACTGCAGAGGTGCGCACGAAGCACACCGCGCCCCGCGCCTGCGCAGAAAAGCTGATCGGTTCGGCCGGCACGCCATCGAACGTGACCGTCACCGCGCCTGCTTCCGGCCCGGTCAACCCGCACAGGGTAAAGCGGGTGAACCGCGTGGCCGGGCTATCGGCGGTCAGGCTCATCGTCGCGGCGGGCATGGTGGTGGTCTGGGTAAAACCGGAAAAGCCGAGCAGCGCGCCCATGGCGGTGCGTTGCGGGCCGAACAGGGCATTGCCCTGCCAATCGGCGCTTTGCCGCGCGGTGACGCCCCAGGTGAGATAGCCCTGATAGGGCTTGCCCGCCGGCATCATGCCGCGCCCGCCATTGCCCAGCCGCGCCTGCAGCGCAGCGCGCAGGCCCTGGCTGATCATGTCGCCGGCGGTGTGGCTATCGCCGATCTGCACCACGGACAGCACCCCGCCCGGCGCGCCATTGGCCAGCTTGGCCAGAAACGGCGCCAGCGCGGCGGCATTGGAGAGTTGCCCGGGCACCGCCGCAGTGATCGCCGGCACGGCAGGGGCAGGGGCGCCCGGCAGTGTGAGATCGACCGGTGCGCCGGTCTGCGCAACAGCGGCCGCCGGCAACAGCGCCGCCGTGCCCCAGGCCGCAAGGGCCAACTGCGTGCGGGCAAACGCGCGAGCGATCATGAACGTTTCCCGCTGGCTGGTGAGGTGCCGGCACTCGATTTCGACGGGCTGGCCGAGGGTGTCGGCGCAGGCGTGATCGGCTTGGCATCAGCCGGCGCCTTGGCCGGGGCTGTGGGCAAGTCTGTGGGTGATGCGGTGGACTTGTGTGTGGGCAAGTCTGTTGGCAACCCTGTGGGCTTGCTGGGGACATCCGGCCCTGCTGCGTTGGCAGCAGGCCGCTTTGAACGCTTGGGCGCCGGGGCATGGCTGGCGGACGCCGCCGGCGCTGTGTCATTGCTTACGGCTTGGGTTGTGGGCTTGGCCGCTGGCGGCGCCAGCAGGGCCAGGATCGGCTGCACCACCGGCCGGCTGATCACTTCATATCCATGAAAAGTCATGTGCTTGCCGTCGTTGGCGCGGGCGAGATAGTCCTTGCCGGTGGCCGGATCGATCAGGCGCAGGGCAAAATGGCCCTGGCGATCCTGGCTCACCGGCACGGCATTGGCAAAGGGCACGCCCAAGCGGCAGGTGACCTTGGCATAGAAGCGGTTCATCGCCTGGATATCGCGATCGTATGTTGCATCGCGCATGCGCGGCAGGCCCACCCAGCCCACCGCCACGCCGCGCTGCTGCAGCATCCGCACCAGCGCGGTCATCCGGCCTTCGATGGTTTCCTGCCAGGCCGGGGTCATATAGGCGGCCGCGTGGCCATTGACGAACAGGCCCTGGGTATCGTTGGCGCCAATGCTGATCAACGCCACGTCGATCGGCTGGCCAGCCACGCGATCCTTGGCGTCCTGCAACAGATCGCGCGTGCGATAGCGGGTAAAGCCGGTGCCTTCGTGGCTGAATTGGTGAACCTTTACATCGGGATACTTGCGAAACGCCTGGTCGGTCGCGGCCCACAGGCCATCACCGAACGAATCGCCGAACACGCCGATGTGCAGCGGCCGGTGCGCCGCCAGCGCTTCGGCCACGCGCGCGCTCTTGGGAAACGTGCCGCTGCAACCCGGGGCCAGGCTGGGGGCAGGGGCCGGCCCGGCGGCGGCAAGGGGGGCAGGCGTGCCATCGGCCGGCGCCGTATCGGCCAGCGGCGCGCCAGCATCCCAGCCCGGCAGCGCCTGCCACGGCTTGCCCCCGGTGCGGAACGAGAGGCCCAGCACAGTGCCCACGGCAATGCCGATGAACAGGACCGCCCCACGGTCCAGCACCATGATCCATCTGCGCTTGCCCAAGAAAACCGTCCTGCCTTTCTACCGCCCGCTCCCTATGGAGGGCAGCCAAGGGCGTCAACGGCTTCGCGGTAATCAGACTGCTGCCTTGCGATCACCGAACCTCGGATGAATGAAGGGCAGCGGGCGCAATCGGCCGCAGCGCCATCAAGGCATTGAGCCGGGCGCGATAGGCGGCCAGTTGCGCCGGATCGACACTGCGCGGGCGCATGATCATGCTGAACGAACCGGGATCGACCACTTGGCCACCGCGATAGAGCTCATAGTGCAGGTGTGGCCCGGTCGACAGGCCGGTGGAGCCGACATAGCCGATCACCTGCCCCCGCACGACATGGGTGCCAGGCGCCACGGCAATGCGGCTCATGTGGCCATAGCCGGTGCCGATGCCGCCCCCGTGATCGAGGCGCACATATTCGCCATGCCCGCCATGCCACCCGGCAAAGGTAACCGTACCGTCGCTGACCGCATGGATCGGCGCGCCCCAGGCCGCCCCGAAATCGATCCCGGCGTGCAGGCGCACGTACCCCAGGATGGGATGGCGGCGCCAGCCAAAGCCCGAGGTGATGTGTCCATCCACCGGCGCGGCCAGCGCGCCGGCCGATGTGCTGCCGGCCATCGTGCCCTTCATTGCCTCGGGGCTCATGAATTCGCCCTGGTTGCCCCAGCGCAGCAATTGCGCGCGTTGCTGCGATCCCCGGCGCACCCCGGCATAGAGCAGATCACCCATCTGCCCCTGGCCATCGGCGGCGCGCTTGTAGGCCACCACCAGGTCGAATTCGTCCGTGGGAGCGATGTCTTCGAACGGCAGCACGGTATCGATCGTGCGCAGATAGTCCTGCACCGCCTGCGGGCTGGCCCCGGCGGCGCGGGCAGAGCGATAGAGGCTGCTACCGACAATGCCGGTCAGGCGCATCGGGGTGGTATCGACCCGGATCGCGCGCTGGTGCAGCGCCAGGCCGCCGCCTTGGCGCACGATATCGATGGCCAGGTCAAACCGCGCCCGTACGCTGAGCTTTTCCAGCGGGCGCGGATCGAACGGGTTGGCGTGGGCGCCCAGCGTCATCGCAAAGCGCGTGCCGGGCAGCAGTTGTTCGGGCGGCAGGGCGCGGGTGATAAGGCCCGCCACTTGCGCGGCATCGCTGCCGGCCAGGCCCGAGCGTTGCAGCATGCGCGCCAGGCTGTCATTTTCACCCAGCGTGGCGGTAAGGGCAATGGTCGCCCGTTCGGGCGCAGCGGCGAGGTGGATCACCCGCGCAGTGGCGGCAAAGTGGCGGCCGTTGCTGGCGCCCTGGGCCAGCGGACGAATGCCTTGCGCGGCAAATTCCTGCGCCATGCCATCATCGAGCGCCTGCAGCGGCGCAGCCTGGAGCGGGGCGAAACTGGGCCATAGCGCCATTGCGGCAGCGGCCAGCGTGGCACAAGTGGCCGCACCATGCAGCCAGCGGCGGCTGCCGATATCCTGCGCCAGATCGTGCACATGCAGCCAGCGCGCAGCGGCGCGTTCAATGCGCAGGCACGCGCCCAACCAGCGGCGGGCAAACGGGTGGGGCGACTGGCGCCAATCAGGCGCACCGGGCAGGGGCGTACCCGGCAGGGCAGGGGTAACGATCGGCGCGCGCCGCGTACCAAAGCCGCCGGGCACGGTGCTGCGTGCAAAGCCGCCGCCGCCCAGGCCAGCTGCGCTGATGCCTTTGCCAAAGCTGCCGAAACTGTCGCTGGGCCCGTGCACGCCCGTGTGATTCCCTTGTCCAGGCCCATCCGGGCAAAACCCCTGCCTTCTCCCTGCCTCACCAGGGTTAACAGCCCGTAAAGTGGTGGGGCGGGGCTTGCGGATAGGCGCGGAACGCCGCAATCTGGAGCAACGAAGGGGGAAATCGAGCAATGTCGGAACCGGCCCTTGCGGTTGGCCAGGATGGCCACACGCATGAAACTGCCTGCCTCAACTGCGCCACGCCGCTGCTGGGCAGCCACTGCCATGCCTGCGGCCAGGCGGCGCATGTCCACCGCACGCTAGGGGCGTTTTTCCACGACCTTCTCCACGGGGTTTTCCACTTCGAAGGGCGCATCTGGCACACCTTGCCGATGCTCGCCTGGCGCCCGGGCGAACTGACCCGGCGCTATATCGATGGGCAGCGGGTGCGCTTCGTCTCGCCCCTGGCGCTGTTCCTGTTCAGCGTGTTCCTGATGTTTGCGGTGTTCCACCAGATCAGCGGCGAATGGCACTGGAACCCCAGCGCGGCCGACAATGGCAAGAGCCTGGCCCAGGGCAAGGCCGAGGCGCAAAGCAAGCTGGCCAAGCTGGAAGCGCAGCGCGCGCAGTTGCAGGCGCAGCACCAGAGCACCGAGGCGATCGACGATCAGATCGACACGCAGAAAACCTCGCTCGACATCCTGGAAAACATGGCGCCCTCGGCACCGGGCAGCGCCACCCCGCACGTGAGCAGCGACATTCCCGTGCTGGCCCATGTCCTGCAGGCATTTCGCACCAATCCGGGCCTGGCGCTCTACAAGCTGCAATCCTACGCCTATAAATACAGCTGGGCGCTGATCCCGATATCGGTGCCGATGCTGTGGCTACTGTTCCCGTTCAGCCGGCGCTTCCAGCTTTACGACCACACCGTGTTCGTCACCTTTTCGCTGGCGTTCATGACGCTGTTTTCGGTGGTGCTGATGATCGCCAACCGCATCGGCCTGCCCGGTGTGGCGCTGGCCACGCTGATCGTGCCGCCGCTGCATATCTATCGCCAGGTGCGCGGCACCTATGGCTGCGGCCGAGCAGGGGCGCTATGGCGCACCGCAGCGCTGCTGGTCTTTGCAATGATCGCCCTGCTACTATTTGCCGGGGTTATTCTGGCGCAGACCAGCGCAGAGTAACGCTGTTCCACGTGAAACGCCTGGGGAGACTGCTTGCCCGTGCCGATCCTGTTCCGGGCCGATCTGCCAGCCTCGGCCATGGCCACCTGGACGCGGGCGCTTGCCGCCGCGCTGCCCGAGGACACTATCGTGGCCTGGACCGGCGCGGATGACACCCAGCCGCCATCAGCGCTCCTGGCCGATATCAGCGTCGCCGTGGTCGCCAATCCACCGCCGGGACTGCTGGCGCGGTTGCCGGCACTGCGCCTGGTGCAAAGCACCTGGGCCGGCGTCGATGGCCTGCTGGCCGATCCTGCCCTGCCGCCGGTAACGCTCGCCCGGCTGATCGATCCACAGCTGGCGGCCGACATGGCCGAGGCGGTGCTCGGCCACGTGCTGATGCTGCATCGCCAGGTGCCCGCTTATCGCGCGCAACAGGCCGCCGCCCGCTGGCAACCGCTGCCCCAGCCGCGCCTGGCAGAACGCCGCGTGACCATCCTGGGCATGGGGGAAATGGGCCAGGCCAGCGCGGCCCTGCTGGCGCGCACCGGCTTTCCCGTGGTGGGATGGAGCCGCAGCGGTCGCGGCGCTGCCGATGGCACGATCCCCATGCTGGCAGGAGATGCTGGCCTGGCCGTGGCCTTGGCGCAGGCCGATATCCTGGTCAACCTGCTGCCGTTGACGGCGCAAACCCACGGCGTGCTCGATCGCGCGGCACTCGCCCGCCTGCCGCGCGGGGCCGGGCTGATCAACGCCGGCCGCGGCGCCCACGTGGTAACTGCCGATCTTATCGCCGCGCTCGACATCGGGCAGGTGGGCCATGCCGTGCTCGACGTGTTCCCGCAAGAACCGCTGCCGCAGCACGATCCGCTGTGGCACCATCCCGGCGTGACCATCACGCCCCACGTGGCCGCACCCACCGATCCCCATTCGGCCGCGCGCGCGATTGCCGCCAACATCGCGCGCTGGCGCGCCGGGCAGCCGCTGGCCGGGGTGGTGGACCGCGCGGCTGGATACTAATAGGCTGCGCCCCATGGATCGGATGGATCATGCACGCCGCCGTTTTGCCGTGGCCCTGGCAGCGATGGCCGGCTTTGTCGATGCCGTGGGCTTTCTCTCGGCCGATGGTTATTTCGTCTCGTTCATGTCGGGCAACACTACCCGGCTGGGCGTGGCGCTGGGCACCGATGTGCCCCGCGCGCTGGTGCCGGCGCTGCTGATCACCGGGTTCGTGGTGGGGGTAACCCTGGGCGCACTGGTGGCGCTCAAGGCCGGGGCCAGGCGCAAGCCGGCGGTGCTGGGCCTGGTCACGCTGTGTTTGCTCGAAGCGGCGCTGGCGCGGGTGCTGGGCCAGCATGGCGCCATGCTGGCCGGGCTGGTGCTGGCGATGGGCGCGCTCAACAACACGTTCCTGCGCGATGGCGAAGTGGCCGTGGGATTGACGTACATGACCGGCGCCCTGGTCAAACTGGGCCAGGGCCTGGCGCGCCAGCTTGCCGGCGTGAGCGGGGGCGGCGAATGGCGGCCGTGGGCGCTGCTCTGGTCAGGGCTGCTCGCCGGGGCCGTGGTCGGGGCCTTTTTGCAGGACCGCCTGCCGCTCGGCTGCCTGTGGATCAGCGCCAGCTGGGCCGCGATCATGGCCGGCGTGGCATTCAGGCTTCCGGCGGAATCCTGAGCAGCTTTTCGCGCGAAGTTGCGCCGCGCAACAGATCGACGTGGCTCGCCGCCACGCCCAGCGCCTGGGCCACCAAGCCGATCACGGCAGCGGTCGCCTTGCCATCCTCGGGCTTGGCCCGCACTTTCACCAGCACGCGGCCGTCTTCGATCGCCACGCCTTCGGCCCGCGCACCGGGCGTGACGCGCACCGCCAGGCGGTGTTCGCCATCGGCCAGCGCGCGCAAGGCTGCGGCGGGCGGCAGATCAGGCTTGGGCCGTGCCATTGAGCGCCTCGGCCACGGCGGCGGCATGGGCCTGGCCGTTTTCGACATAGTGCGCCACGCCGTGCTGCATGTCGGCCAGCGCTTCATCGCTCAACTCACGCATGAAGGCAGCAGGGCGCCCGCTCCACAGCTGGCGCGCGGGGATGCGCTTGCCCGGCGTCAGCATGGCGCCCGCCGCCAGCATGGCATCGCTTTCGATCACCGCGCCATCCATCACGATGGTGCCCAGGCCCACGAACGCGCGGTCGTGCAGCGTGCAGCCGTGGACCATCGCCATGTGGCCAATCAGCACGTCCTCGCCAATCAGTGTGGGAAAGCCTTCCGGACGCCCCGGCTTGGGGCTGTCGCAATGGATCACCGTGCCGTCCTGCACATTGCTGCGCGCGCCGATCACCACGCGGTTGACGTCAGCCCGGATCACGCAGTTGTACCAGATCGATACCCCTTCCGCGATGGTGACGTCACCCACGATGCGGCATCCCGGCGCGATGAACGCGCTGGGGTGGATCTGCGGCGTCTTGCCATGCAGCGGCAGGATGGTGACATCGGCGCGGCTGGTCATGCCGCTCACCGGTAGAGCAGCCGCGCGGCATGCGCGGCATGATAGGTCAGCACGCCGGAACAGCCCGCCCGCTTGAACGCCAGCAGGGTTTCGAGCACCAGCGCATCGCGTTCCCCCGCGCCGGCGGCCACGGCTGCCTCGATCATCGCGTATTCGCCGCTGACCTGATAGGCAAAGACCGGCACGCCGAACGCCTCTTTCACGCGCACGGCAATGTCGAGATAGGGCAGCCCGGGCTTGACCATCACGCTGTCCGCGCCTTCTGCCAGGTCCAGCTCCACCTCGCGCAGGGCTTCCTCGGCGTTGCCCGGGTCCATCTGGTAGGTCTTCTTGTCCCCCTTGAGCAGCCCGCGCGAGCCCACGGCATCGCGGAACGGGCCGTAAAAGGCCGAAGCATATTTGGCGGCATAGGACATGATCTGCACATTGGCGTGGCCGGCGCCTTCCAGTGCATCGCGGATCGCGCCGATGCGGCCGTCCATCATGTCGGACGGAGCGATGATATCGGCGCCGGCCGCCGCCTGGTTGAGGCTTTGCCCCACCAGCACTTCGACCGTGGCGTCATTCTCGACATAGCCGGCATGGTTCACCAGGCCGTCCTGGCCATGGGTGGTATAGGGATCGAGTGCCACGTCGGTGAGAATGCCGATGGCATCGCCGCAGGCATCGCGGATCGCACGGATCGCGCGGCACATCAGGTTGTCGGGGTTGAGCGCCTCGCGCCCGTCGTCGCTGCGCCGCTCGGCCTGGGTATTGGGAAACAAGGCCAGGCAGGGAATGCCCAGGTCCACCGCTTCACGCGCCCGCGCCACCATGCCGTCGACCGACCAGCGCGACACGCCCGGCAGCGAGGCGATCGGCTGTTCCACGCCGGTGCCTTCAGTCACGAACAGCGGCCAGATCAGATCGGCCGGGGTGATCAGCACCTCGCGGTGCAGGGCGCGGCTCCAGGCGGTGGCACGGGTGCGGCGCAGGCGGGCTTGGGGATAGCTGGCGATCATGCCACCTGTGCTAGGCCCAAGGGCGAACGCGGGCAACGGGGCAGTTTGTCCTGCCGTCAGGCTTCGTTAGTGGAAAGCGTGCCACATTCGGCCACGCCATAGGCACGCACCGTGGTGGGCATAATGCGATAATCCGGCCGGCGCGCGGCATAGAGACGATGACGCGCGATGCGGGCAATGCTGACCCGATCGCCCTGGTTGCCGCCCAGCACGTGATAGGCGGCCTCGTCCTGCGCCACGCACAGGCCGACATGGCCACCACCCGACCGCTGGAACACCAGCACGTCACCCAGCATCGGCTGCGCCGCCGCCCCGCCAAACCGCGCCCAGTTGAGCGCCCATAGCGGATTGGCCGGCAATGGCTTGCCCGCGCGCTGCGCCACCAGGGCCATGAACAGGCCGCACCAGGCCGTGCTGTCGGCACGATAGGCGCGGGCCACGTCACCGCCGATTTCGGCAGCCCACGCCAGGATGACAGGATTGCTGGCCGGGCCCGCCTGCTCGGCCGTATCGATCAGCGCCAAGCCTTCGCGCAGCATACGGGGCAGGGGTTTCAGGGTGGCAAGCCAGCGATAGGCCGGGGGCAGGACGGGCATAGGGGAAACCTCGCATCGGCGTGGCTCCCACTGGCCCGCCACGCGTTTTCCTGCGCCCGCCCCGGCACCAGTTGAATCGTTGCGGGTGGCCTTGCGCCTTGGCGCAAGCACCCGGCACATGAACGCAACATGATTGACACAGAGCGCCGCAGCGGCCAACGGGGGCGCCTTCGTTCAGCCGACCAGCCGGGGGGAGGGGCCATTTCGGGTCCGGGGCCTTGGCTGGTGGCGAGACGTGGGGAAGCCCGCACGCGCTTTTCGATTTGGGTTTTTATTGCGTGTGTGACTTGGCGACCTTGCGCCCGTGTGATGCCTTGGAATGTCTAAAAGTGCCTTCGGCAAAATAGCTTGTGTCTTTTCCGCAGTGGCCGTTCTGGCTGCCCTGCAAATGTCCGCACCCGCCGTTGCGGCCAACCAGCCTCTTTCCCAGCCCGCGATTACGCTGCCCGCCCTGGCGCCTGACACCGCCCAGCCGGCCGAGGCCGAATCGCCCGCTGATGCCGCCGCCGCAGCGCCGGCAAGCCTGCAATCCGCCATCGACGCGCCGTCCACCGTGGACCAGGCCCAGGTGGAATGCATGGCCAAAGTCATCATCCACGAAGCCGGCAACCAGCCCCGTCTCGGCCGTGCCGCCGTCGCTCAGGTGATCCGCGCGCGGACCCAGGATCCGCGCTTTGCCACCAAGCCTTGCGCCGTGGTGCGCCAGCCTGGCCAGTTCTTCAACGTCGACGCCTATAACCCGCCGCGCGATACCGACCAGTGGCGCGAAGCCGTCGCCATCGCCACGCAGGTATTGAACGGCGAAGGCGACAATCCGGTTCCCGGCGCGCTGTTCTTTCACACCGCCAGCAGCCCGATGAAGGGCCGCACCAAGGTGGGCCGCATCGAAGGGCATGTGTTCTATCGGTAAGCCGCGGCTTTGCCGAAACGCAAAAAAGGCCGGCGTGGTTGCGCCGGCCTTTTTTGTGCGTCGCTGCAATGGCGCCGTCAGCCGCCCGAATTCATCGGCATCTGCGTCTGCGAGCGTTCGATCAGGCGCTGGTTCTGCTGGCGCTGCTCTTCCCAATCGCTCTTGCGCATGCAGACTTTCTTGGACCGCAGCAGCGATCCGGTCTCGGCAAAGCGTTCGCAGATC
Organism: Novosphingobium sp. SG754; assembly: GCF_013149315.1. NCBI lineage: Bacteria > Pseudomonadati > Pseudomonadota > Alphaproteobacteria > Sphingomonadales > Sphingomonadaceae > Novosphingobium > Novosphingobium sp. SG754. The sequence goes on from NZ_JABGCC010000005.1 coordinate 386,091, forward strand.
ATCGGATCGGCGTCCTTGGCCGGCTTGGCCGCAGCAGCAGGCGTGACCGCCGGCGCAGCAGCGGCAGCCGGAACGGGGGCGGCCGGGGCCGATTGCGGAGCAGACGTCGTGCTGGACTGCGCAGCGCTGGCCAGCAACAGCGGCGCGGCAAGGGCAATAGACAGGAACATGGGCCAAATCCCTCAGTTACGGGGCATTTATTGCATGGCGTGACAATGCCCCCAACCGGGCAGCGCAGCAAGCCCCCTTGCGCGATGCCCAGCCTGCCAACGGCACTTACACCGCGCCATCACTGGCAATGATCCGTGCCACCGCCTCCTGCTCCACGCTGTCGAGGTCGGGATGCCACAGGTCGAAGATCAGCACGACCCGCAGCCGGTCGCTGGGATTGGCGGCCTCGTGCTCGATCGTATCATCGAACACGAAACCCTCACCTTCGCGCCAAGGGCGGGTTTCCGCCCCCACGCGGAACCAGCAACCAGGCGGAACCACCAGCGGCAGATGACACAGCAACCGCGTGTTGTTCACGCCGACATGGGGTGGGATAGTCGTGCCCGGCGCCAGGAGAGAGAACATCGCATTGGGCGATGCGCCGGGAATGCGGGGCTGGGCCACGGTTTCCAGCAAGGCCATCGTCGCCGGGCAAGCCGCCGCGTTGACATCGATGCGATTGCCCTGGCGCAGCAGGTGAATGGCCGACCAATCGGGATTGCGATTGAGATCGCGCCACTGCGCCAGCGCTTCGTGATCCTGGTATTGCAGATAGGGCAGCAGTTCTGCCCGGCCCGAGGCCAGCAGCGCTTCCATCTCGGCCCGGATGATGGGCGTGGCGCGTTCGAACTCAGGCAGCCAGGGAAAGCGGGCGCGAGGATGAAATTCGCGCTCGACCAGGCCGGGATAGTGAAAATGCGTCGGGCAGCTGCGGAATGGCCGGGTGCGCCGCAAGACATTGTTGCGCATGCGGGTGATACGCCAGTCGCGATCGCTGTTTTCGCCATTGCACAGCGCGCCAATCGCGGCATCGAGCCGCGCCTCGCGCTTTGCACTCCATTCGGCGTGCCAGCGTTCACCGGCAGCCACGGCCATGGCCAGCGGGGCGGGGAGTTCGCCCGACGGACGCTGCGCCAGCGCCTCGTGCCAGGCACGGCCAGCGTCTTCGGGCGCAAGGCGCTCCAGCAGGCTGGCGCGCAAGGCCAGCGCCATGAAATCCAACGGCGCCAGGGCCAAGGCCTGGTGCACGGCATCAAGCGCGCGCTGCGGCTGGCGCAGGGCGCGGCGCAACCCCGCCAGGCGCAGCCACGCCTGGTCCAACGCCACCTGTCCGGGTGGCGCCTGCGCAATGATGTTTTCCAGCGCTTGCGCCGCGCTGGCCAGATCCCCCCGGTTTACATGATTGTCTACGTCTTGCCTTATCCTGTCTTGCCATGCCCCCTGCATGATCTTCCCCGTCCAAACACCAGGCCCCCCCGGGCCTGTTCAATGCGTATCAGTCCGGCACCGGCCAATCCGGCAGGCGCTCGTCCTCAATTCCATAGCCAAAGTGATCTGCCCAAGGACGCAGCACGTCCATGATCGGCGCCAGGTGGCGTTCGTACCGGCGCCAGCGCCCACTGGCGCGGCGATAGAGCGGTTCGGTCACCTGGGAATAGCTGGCGCTCGACACCAGCCCGCGATCGCGCGCGGCGCGGGTATGATCGATGCGGTCGGCCGGATAGGCCAGCCCGGCCCAGTCGAACAACGGACGCAGCACGCGCTCGGAATCCTCCACCAGCCGTTCATAGACGACCGTTGCCACCGGCAGATCGAACAGCGCGCGGGCCTTTTCCCAATGGGCGAAGGTCAGGTCATACAGCGCAGCGGCATCGTCCAGATCGAGGAAGTTGGCCATCGCGCTGTTGGTGCGGAAGTGGGTGAGGTAACAGCTGAGCACGACATCACAGGGATGGCGCAACGACAGCACGAACCGCGCATCGGGAAACAGGCGACGGATGATCGCCACCTTGTTGAGATGCAGCGGCTGCTTGTCGACCACGATGCGGCCCGAGCAATCACCGCACAGCGCATCGACCTTGGCAAAATAGGCATCGCGGGCCGCGGCCACCTGTGCCGGGCTCGCCTGGTCGAGCGCGGCCACGCCGCCCAGCGCGGCCTCTGCCTCGACGATGAACGGCTCTTCCTCCAGCACCGCCACATCGGGATCGGCCATCAGCAGCGTATCGAGCAGGGTAGTGCCCGATCGCGGAAAGCCCACCAGAAACAGTGGGCTGGCGCGCGGCGAGGGCGGCGGTGGCGGGGTCCAGCCCGCCAGCCATGCTGGTGATAGTTGATCGGCGGCCTGGGAGATGGCCTCGCGATAGGCGCGTGCCCGCTCGCGCGGCCCGGTTGGATCGTTCTGCCAATGCGCGTTCATCGCGGTGAACGCGGCAAAGGCCTCACCGTGGCGACCGAGACGATCGAGCAGCAGGCCGCGCAAATGCAGCGTGCGTTCGGGAGCCATCGCATCGCCGACGCGGTCGAGTGCTGCGAGGGCTCCCATGGCGTCCCCGGCCCGCTTGCGATGGAGCGCCTCGATAAAGGCGCGCGAGCCGTCGTCAGCGCCCACCTCCGCCGCAATCCGGGCCAAATCGGCGATTTCATCCTCGCGGTTGATGCGTTCCAGCACGGCGGCGAGCCCGGCATAGGCGCTGCCCATCGCCGGATCGAGGACAATGGCGCGGCGATAGGCCGCTTCTGCTTCGGCAAAGAGATTGGTGCGGCTGCCTTCGGCGCCAAGATCGTGATGCAATGCAGCATCGTCCGGGCTCAACCGCGCCGCCTCAGCCAGCGCCACGAAGGCGGCCGCGTCATCACCGCGGACACGGTGAATGGTATGTTCGGCGATCAGCAGCTTGGCATCATCGGGCCACAGTTGCCGGGCCTGCGCCACTTCGCGCTCTGCCGCGTCCAGTTCGCCCGCGGCAACCAGCACATTGACGAGATTGACGCGGATCGGCGGCGAATCCGGAGCCAGCTGCACGGCGCGGCGCAGCGCGCTGATCGCCCCGGTTAGGTCGCCAGCCGCTTCCAGGGCATTGCCCAGATTGTTCCAGGCGCTCCAGTCTTGTTCGGCCGCCGCCACGACGATGCGGTAATAGGCGATGGCAGCCGCGGCATCGCCCAGTTCCAATGCGACGGCACCACCCAGCCGCGCCAGGCGAAGGCTGCGGTCGGCCCGCGCCAGCGCCGGCGTGATCAGTGCCAAGGCACGCGCCATGTCGCCCGTGCGATAGAGGGACTCGGCCAGGTTGGTCCTGACGGTCATATCGTCGGGGCGCTGGGCATGCGCCGTTTCCAGATAGGGAATGGCCCGAAGCGGCTGCCCGCGCATAGCCTCGATCGCGCCAGCCAGCGCCGCCAGCACTGGATCGCGCGGCGCGGCGGCCACGGCCCGTGCCGCCAGCAGCGCAGCCTCGTCCAGCCGGCCACGCCGCGCGGTGTCGGCAATGGCCTGGAGCGAGGGCGGGGGAAGCTGGGTCTGCATCATCTATCCTGTGGTCGGCAATCGGGCGCATCGCGCCCGGCCTGCCAGTGTGGCAGCGCTTGCGCCGGGCTCAAGGCAAAAAAAGTGGCGACGCACTTTCGCGCGCCGCCACTTCGGTCACGTCACGTGAGGACTATCAGAAGTCGAGCGTGATGCTCGAGTAGAGATAGCGGCCCAGCGAGTCGTAGGTGCCCGGATAGGTGTTGCCGTTGCAATACACCGAAGCGCAGGCGTTGCCGGTCGGGCCCGACGTCACCAGCGGCGGGTCACGATCGAAGATGTTGTTCACACCAAAGCGCAGCGTAGCCTTGCCCTGGATGCGGGTGGAAACAGCCAGATCGAAGTAGCTCTGGGTCGGGATATGCGAGTTGAAGTCGCGATAGTTGCCGGCCAGCGTGCTCGACGGGTTCTTGTATTCCACGTCGACGCTGTCGAAGTAACGCCACTGCACCGAGACGTTGAAGCCAGCCTTGGTGTCGAGGCCAACGCGCAGCTTGTGACGCCACACCGGACGCGGGCTGCCGCAGGTCACGCCATAGTAGCCGGCGCAATCGTAGAGAGCGGTCAGACCGTTATCGACCTGGTACTTGTCGAGGTAGGTCGCAACGAAGCTGATCGTGCCACGGCCCAGGCCGCCCAGCGCGTGGGCGTAGTTGCCGTTGAACTCGAAGCCCTTGGTTGTCACGCCACCAACGTTCACCGGGGTGTCGGTCACGTAGCCGTCCGAGGTCAGCCACAGCGAACCAGCCGCGTTGCGGTGGATAAGGCCGCAAGCCGTCGGGTTGAGGTCGGTGGTGCACGCCGCGAGGATCGCGTCGGCGCCGTAACCCTGGATCGCCTTCTTCAGCTTGATGTCGAAGTAGTCGACGCTGAAGCTGAAGCCCGGGACGAACGAGGGCTGCAGGATCACACCCACGGTCTTGGTGGTCGCGACTTCAGGACGCAGCAAGCCGTTGCCGCCCAGGTAGCCGTTGTACTGGCCAGCCGGGTTGGAAACGACCTTCTGGCCGACCTTCAGGCCCTGCAGCAAGCAGCCCTGATCGGCCGCCGTCAGCACCTTGTCCGCGCACGGATCGGTCGAACCATCGAGGCCGACGTAGTTGGGCGAGAACAGTTCCTGGATGTTGGGAGCGCGAACCGCACGGTTGACCGAGCCACGGATACGCAGATCGCGAACCGGAGCGAAGTCGGCGCCGATCTTCCAGGTGTTGGTGTTGAACACCTGGCCGTTCGACACGCTGTAGTGCGAGTAGCGATAGCCCAGGTTCAGGCTGAGGTTGTAGATGAAGCCATCCTGGACCAGCGGCACTTCGGCTTCGCTGATGAACTCGGTAACCTTGTACGAACCGCTGACCGAAAGGGTCGGCGCGCCCTGGCCGGTGAGATCGCCGGTCTGGAATTCGTTGTCGGTCTTGAGGTCAAGCGATTCACGACGGTGTTCCACGCCCAGCGCGATGCTGATGCCGTCCGAGGCGAGCGGGCTCTTGATGCCCATCTGGCCAAGGTCGCCGGTCAGCTGGCCGCTGAGCACCTGCTCGGTGGTGTGGCCACGCTGGAAGCCCGAAGCGTTGAGGTAGTTGAGCGCAGCAGGCGAGACCTGGCCGCTGAACACGTTGTAGGGAACGCAGTTCGGATCGCCACCGGTGAGGACCGAGCGGCACACCGTCTGGCCATTGGCCGGATTGGTGACAGCGTCGAGCGCATTGGTCAGGCGCGCAGCCGAGAACTCGTTGGTGTAGATCTGCGAGTAGTTGACGCGGCCGTACTGGTAATAGGCGTCATAGCTCCAGCCCTTGCCGAGTTCGCCGCGCGAACCGATCAGGGTGCGGAATGCCTGGTGCTCCAGATCGCTCTGGCGCGGACCGCCTTCGACGTTGCGGCGCAGCAGCTGCATGTAAGCCAGGTTGTAGGGCGCGCCGGTGGTCGGATCGATCTTGTTGATCGCGCCGGGGGCAGGCGTGCCGTAAACGTTGGTATAGGCAGCCGGGGTCAGCGGATAGTTGCCGACGTAACCGACGATGAGGTTGCTGGGGTTGCAGATCTGAGCCTTCTGCGAAGCCGACATCATCGGGTTGTCGCAGTTGATGGTCAGCGTGTTGCCGAAGTCGCCCGACGGCGCGATCTGCGCCACGGTGCGGTCATCCATGAACATGAATTCCATGTACGGATGGATCGCCGAATTGACTTCGTAATCGACGAAGGCACCGGCGGTGTAGCGTTCATCGGGACGCTGGAAGTAGTTCAGCGGCGCGAAGTTGTAACGCGTGCTGGCGTTGGGCGTGAGAGTGCCCGGGCCAAGCGCGCCAAAGGTCGACGACGACGAACCCGCCGGCGTGAACAGGATGTTGCCGGTGGCCGAGGTGGCCGAACCGCCGCACTGCAGCGTGGTCTTGTTGGCGTTCTGCACGGTGCAGGCGCTGTAGTCGCGCTTGGACTGCAGGATCGGGTTCACCTTGCGGTAGCCGAAATAGGCCATCGCATGGCCCTGGCCGTCCGCAAACTTGGTACCGAACGAGATCGTCGTGTCGAAGTTGCCACCGTCGGCAACGCTGCCGCGCGGATAGCCATAGCCCGACAGGCCCTGGTTGGTGCGCTTGTCGAGCAGGGACGGGGTGACCGAGTTGCGGTTGTTGTGCTGGTAGAAGCCGTAGTTCGCATCGACGCGCAGGCCGGTGAACTCGGTATCGAGCACGAAGTTGACGACGCCGGCGACCGCGTCGGCACCGTAGGTGGCCGAAGCACCACCGGTCAGCACGTCAACGCGCTTGACCAGTGAAGCCGGCACGAAGTTCAAGTCGGCAGCCGAGCTGGTCACGTCACCAGGCATGAGGCGGCGGCCGTTGACCAGCACCAGGGTGCGCGAGGCGCCGAGACCGCGAAGGTCGACCGTGGCGGTACCAGTTGCACCGTTGGCCAGCGTCGAAGACTGCGCCGCGAACACCTGCGGCAGCGAATTGAGCAGGTCTTCGGTCTTGGTCGTGCCCTGCAGCTTGATGTCTTCCGACGTCAGGCTGGTGATCGGCGCGGTCGAGGTGAGGTTCGGCGAAGCGATGCGCGAACCGGTGACGACGATGGTCTGGCCCGCATCGGCGGGCGCGGCATCGGCCGGGGCGGCGGCGTCTTGCGCAAAGGCAGGCGCAGCCAGCGAAGCGATGGCAAGCGCAAGGCCTGCTGCACCGACGCGATAGGCGGTGGTGTTGATCTTGGTCACTGTTCAGTCCCTTCTGGAGGCAGCCGACCAGTTTGGCTGCCAGGAGCGACAATCCCGGCTTTCCAAAGCAGGCCCGGCCCTTTTGCGAGGGCAGGACGATGCAGCGTTCCACGAAAGCCGGGACCGATGCCGTCTTGTGCGAGATTTTTCGTCGCAAATGAAAGCAGCTTCTCACCGCCCCCCACAAAACGTTTCACTCATGTTGCAACGAAGCAACATGAGTAGCCACCAACCGCAAACATCGCGAAATTTATGCAAATCACAGAGGCATCAAAGCCACATTTCGTTTCAACTGTGTCGGAAATTTGCCCAAGGCCATCTTCGCGGAGCACGTTGTCCAGACGCAAAAAAGGCCGGGTCTGGGTGACCCGGCCTGATCAAGGCCACAGCGATGTGACCCTGCGGCAAAGAATGGCCCGGCGCGCTCCCCGCGGGAAGACGCGCCGGGCCTGCTATCAGAAGTTGGCCGTGACGCGCGCGAAGAAGCTGCGGCCCATCACGTCATAGACGGTCGGGAAGGTGCTGCCCGCCACCGAGGTGGCGCCGCTGGTGTCACCCACGATCGGGGGCTGCTTGTCGAACACGTTGAGCACGCCGAGCGAGAAGGTGTACTTGTCGTTCACGCGGATCGTGGCGGTTTCGTCAAAGTAGCTGACGGCCGGGATGCGGTTGGTCTGGATCTGCGTGTCGGCATCCTCGCTGACCTGGCCGATCAGGCGCCAGCGGGTGGAGAGATCAACGTTCTTCCAGCCCAGGCCCAGCGTTGCCACGTGCTTCCACTTCGGCGTGGGAATGTCGCAATCCGCACCAAAGCGGCCGGCGCACTGGATCACGCTGCCGCCCACCACCTGATAGTTGGTGATGACGTAGGTGCCGGCGAAATCGAGGCCATAGTGGAAGCCACTGCGGCGACCACGATGGAAGTTCACGCCAAAGTCCAGGCCACGCGTGCGCAGCGCGGCAACGTTGGCGTAGAGCGTGTCGACGCCCGCCGTCAGGCCACCCGACAGCGAACCATCGACCGTGCTGCGGTGAATGCCCTGGCAATAGGGATTGGTCGGATCACCCGAGGCAAAGCACTGCGCCACGACCACCGAGGTGGAGTTGGTCACGATCGCATTGGCGATCTTGATGTCGTAATAGTCAGCGGTCAGCGACAGGCCAGGAATCTGGGCCGGTTCGATCACCACACCGGCCGTGATGGTGTTCGACTTTTCCGGCTTGAGGTTGGTGTTGCCGCCGTAGAAGGCATTGACCTGGCCCGAGATCGGACCGGAAATCAAGCCGTTGGTCAGCTGCGCCTGGGTGGCGCCCTGGGCGAGACACAGTGCCGCCGTGGTGCCCGTCACGCCCGAACCGGCGCAGGGATCGGTGCCGAGGTTGCCGGTGCCCAGGGTCTTGGGCAGGTAGAGTTCATAGAGGTTGGGCGCACGCACCGACCGCTGGAAGTTGGCGCGGAACTTGAGGCCCTGCACCGGCGCATAGTCTGCCCCGAACTTGTAGGCCGAAACCCCGCCCGAGATCGAGTAGTCCGAATAGCGATAGCCGGTTTCAACATCGAGCGCCTGGATGCCGGGCTTGTCCTGGACAAGCGGCATCTTGAACTCGGCGTAGACTTCCTTGACGTTGTAGCTCTTGTTCGGGATGTTGAAGCCCTGGCCGTAATAGATCAGGTCACCCGAGGCGTAATCGTCGCTGACCTCGATATCGGCGGTTTCGCGGCGATAGGTCACGCCCAGCGAGATCGCGGCCGGGTTGGCGGCAAACGGGCTGCGCAGGAATTTGACGTCGCCCGAAACGTTGCCTTCGGCCACGAACTGGGTGGTGCGATCGTCTTCCGTCGCGTTGCGCAGCACATAGGACAGCGCATTCTGCGTAATGCCGTTGGCCGAGAACAGATCGATCGGCACGCAACCCTGCGCCCGCGCATCGGCACTGCGGCACATAGCGCCGCCATTGCCGTCAGACACGGCGTCAAGCGCATTGGTCAGCGCCGAATACGACAGGTCGTTTTCCAGCAGCGTGTGCTTGTGCACCTGGGCATACTGGACCGAGGTGTCGAACTTCAGGCCGGTATCGAAGAAATCGCCACGCAGGCCGGCCAGGGCCTGCCAGGTTTCGTTGGTGTGGGTTTCGATACGGCCGCCGGCCTCGGTGATGCGGCGGCGGATGCTGATGGTCGAGCTACCGTCGGAATTGATCTGCAACTGCGGATTGGCAGCCTTGTCGAAGAACGCTTCCTGCTCGGCCGCGCTGAGGTAGGGGTTGTCGGAATAGACGTTGAACGGATAGCCCGCCGTCGCCGTCGGCGCGAGGGTCTGGACCGTCTTGGTGTGCTGGTACGAAGCCCAGCCATACAGCTCGACCTTGTCGCTGACGTCGTAGTTCCACATCGCCATGCCGCCATAGCGTTCGAACGGCGTCTGCGCGTAGTTGATCGGGTTGTAGTTATAGGTGCCGTAGTTGCTGGTCAGGCCGCCAGCGGCGGTCACCTGCTGCAATCCGCCGCCCGGAATCGAAAACAGCGTGGGCGTGGTGTTGGACGAGCCGCAGCTTTGCGACAGGTCTTCCGAGCACAGCGTGCGACTGGAAAAGTCGCGCGCGGCAAACTTGACGCCATCACGCTTCGAATAGTTGGTCGACAGGATCAGGTGGCCGCGATCGCCGATGTTGAACCCGCCGGTAAGGCTGGCATCGTACTGTGCGCCATCGCCATAGCCGGTGACCTGGCTGCCGGCGTCAAGCTTGAGGCCGGTGAACTTGTCGTCCAGCACGAAGTTGACCACGCCGGAAACGGCGTCGGAACCATAGACCGCCGAAGCACCGCCGGTCAGAACCTGGACGTTCTTGATCAGCGCGGTGGGGATCTGGTTGACGTCGACCGAGCCGGTGGCGTCATAGACCGGCAGGCGCTTGCCATTGAGCAGCACCAGCGTGCGCTGCGAACCCAGGCCGCGCAGATCGAGCGTGGCCGAGCCATCGCCCGGATTGTTGCTGGCGCCGTTGAGGCCGGCGGAAAACTGCGGATTGACGCTGAGGATCTGCTCGACCGTGACGGTGTTCACCGACTTGATCGAATCCGCGCTGATCACCGACACCGGGCTCGATGCCGTCAGGTCAGGACGCTCGATGCGCGAGCCGGTGACGATGATTTCGCTGCCGGGGGCGTCCGGCGTGGTGCTGGCGGCAGTGGCGGGCAGGGCCGTGGGGGCAGCATCCTGGGCGAAGGCGGGGCTGGCCAGCGAGGCCAGCGCCATGGCCAGGCTGGCAACGCCAGCATAGTGCAAGGACGAGGGGGTCTTGATCACGATCTATGTCCCTTGTGGGGGGCCGGCGCCCCGCAAAAGAGATCGCGAGACACCGGCCGAGAGCGACAATCCCGACATTCCAGTGCAGCGGTCTGAAAGTTCCAAACCGCTGCCCAGTTCCACGAAGGACGGGACCGATGGCGCGGTTTGTTGTGAGATTTCGGCTGGCTTGAAAGCCGATTGTGCGGAGCCAAAATAAATGGCTTCACTTGTGTGACAATGCGACAACAGTATTCGCAAATACATGAAATTTAATGGTTTAATGTCGAAATATTACGTGCATATCGGCAACAGTCATTTTCTAATGAAACCATATTACCTGTTGGAGAGCACCACCGCAGCCGGCGCCGCGATACTGTCAGCCAAGGAACAGCAGCGGGTCCAGCCGGCGCATCACCGTGCCCATTTGCCACGCCAGGGCCCAGTGCAGATGCGGGCCGGTGGCCCGCCCGGTCATGCCGACGGTGCCGAGCGGCTGGCCGCGCGAAACGGCCTCGCCCATGCCCACAAGATGGCTGCTGCAATGCAGGAACGCGCTGCCCAGGCCCATGCCGTGGTCCAGCATCAGCAGGCGCCCTTCCAGCGTGAATGGCGCCTCTGCCGCCAGCACGACGACACCATCGGCCGGCGCCACGAACGGAGTGCCGGTGGGCGAGACCATGTCCAGCCCGCCGTGATAGGCGCCGGGTTGCCCGCGATAGATCCGCTGCGCGCCGAATCGGCCGGAAAAGCGCCCAGGCGCCGGCTGCACCATGGCTTGGCGCCAGCCCTGGGCCGTGGTGCGCAGCGCCCGCGCTGCATCTATCTGCGCGCGTTCGCTGGCGCGGCGGGCGAGGAATTCGGCATCGGGCACGCCGGGCGGGCGCAGCGGCGCATCGACCCGTTCGATCTGCCAATCGCGCGGCGCCACGGAGAGGGGCAACTGGCTAACCGCGCCGGCACTGTCGGTGATTGTCAGCATGCTCGTGGCGGGCGCATCGCGATCAAACCCGACCAGGAACCCGCGATCGCTGGCCAGCGGCAGCGGCACGCCATCCAGCGCAAGGGCCACTACCCCGGCCGGGGCCACGCCGCGCAGCCAGCCACCCTGCGACAGGCGCGCGGTCCAATCGGGCGGAAGCGCGACGCTGGCCTGGGCCAAGGCACGCAGCGGGCTGGCCAGCCCCGGCAGCGCCAAAGCCGCCATCCCGCCCGCCATCACGGCGCGGCGGGTGAACCCGGTCATCTCAACCGGCCTGGCCCAGCAAACGCCGCGTGGCGATTTCCGGGGTGGCATAGGCTTCCTGCAGTTCCGCACTCCAATAGCGCAGTGCATCGAGCGGGATCGGCACGCCGCTGACCGCGCAGATCACATGATCGCCCGCCGAAAGCTGGCGAAACGTTCCGGGCAGATAGTGCAGGCGCGCCAGGCGGCCGGTGGGAGTCATCAACATGACAGCGGTTTTACGCCCTGCCGCCCGCCTTGGCAAATCACAGCAGCTTGGGCTGCACGCTTTCCGCCGTACCGCGCGGGCGGCTGGCGGGGCGCGTGGCAGCCGGGGCAGGGGTTGGCGAAAGCACGGCCGGTGGGGCATCGCTTGTCACCACATCAAGCGCGCCATCGGCAAACTTGAGCGTCAGCGCCGCACGCGCCGCTGCCGTGGCGCGGTCCTTCACGACATGGCCATCGCGGTCGGTCACCAGGACATAGCCGCGCTGCAACGGCGCTTCGGGATCGAGCGAACGGCGCAGGCGATCGAGCGCCTCCACCCGGCCGCGCGCGTGTTCGATCCGCTGCAACAAGGCCTCGGGCCGCAGGCGTTGCGCCACCAGCCGCTCACGCTCGCGCCCCAGGCGCTGGGTGAGCAGAGCAGGGCGCAGCGCGCCGCCGTGGCGGGCCAGGACGCCGGCGGCAATCTCGGTGCGATGAACCAGCGCGCGGCGCAGCCGGTCCGACAGGTCATCCAGCCGCTGGCTTTGCGGGCTCAGCAGCGCCTGGGCGGTGGGCAGGCGCTGGCTGCGCACCTCCAGCCGCTCGCGCGCATGGGCCAGCAGGCGTGCCAAGGCGCGGCCCCGCCGGGCTTGGAGATCGTGCACTTGCGCAGCCAGTTCGGCGCGCACCGGCACGGCGATTTCCGCCGCTGCCGTGGGCGTGGGCGCACGCAGGTCGGCCGCGAAATCGGCAAGCGTGGTGTCGGTTTCGTGGCCCACGGCGCTGATCACGGGGATCGTGCTGGCCGCAATCGCGCGCACCACCTCTTCCTCGTTGAAGCTCCACAGGTCTTCGATCGACCCGCCACCGCGCGCCACGATCACCACGTCGGGGCGCGGCACCGGCCCGCCGGGCGCCAGATCGGAAAAGCCGCGCACGGCCGCTGCCACTTGCGCGGCCGCGCCCTGTCCCTGGACCAGCACGGGCCAGACCACGACATGGCTGGGAAAGCGATCCGACAGGCGGTGCAGGATATCGCGGATCACCGCCCCGGTGGGCGAAGTGACCACGCCGATCACGCGCGGCAGGAACGGCAGGGCCCGCTTGCGCGCCCGGTCGAACAGCCCTTCGGCTTCCAGCCGCGCCTTGGTCTTGGCCAGCAGCGCCAGCAGCGCGCCTTCCCCGGCAATCTCCATGCGATCGACCACGATCTGGTAGTTCGAGCGGCCAGGATAGGTCGTCAACTTGCCAGTGGCGATCACTTCCACGCCGTCTTCGGGCATGAAGCCCAGGCGCTGCGCATTGCCGCGCCACATCACCCCGTCGAGCCGCGCGCCTTCATCCTTCAGCGACATATAGAGGTGGCCCGAGGCTGCGCGTTTTACGCCCGAAAGCTCGCCACGCACGCGCACGAAGCCGAACCGATCCTCCACCGTGCGCTTGAGCTGCGCAGAAATCTCGGAGATCGACAGGGCCGGGGCGTTGTCGCCGGCGCGTTCGCTCGCTAGGAGCCCGTCCTTGCGAAAGTCATCGTCGTCATTGGGCGCGGAAGGGAAGGCCATGCATATCCTGTTGTTGGGTTCGGGCGGGCGTGAACATGCCCTGGCCTGGAAACTGGCCCAATCCCCGCTGTGCAGCAAGCTCTATGCGGCGCCCGGCAATCCCGGCATCGCCCAGGACGCGCAGCTCGTGGCGCTCGATGCCACCGATCATGCCGCCGTCATCGCGTTTTGCAGCGAGCAGCGCATCGGTCTGGTGGTGATCGGGCCCGAAGCGCCGCTGGTCGATGGCCTGGCCGATTCGCTGCGCGGCGAAGGCATTCCCGTGTTCGGGCCGAGCAAGGCCGCCGCCCAGCTCGAAGGGTCCAAGGGCTTTACCAAGGACCTGTGCGCCAAGGCCGGCATTCCCACCGCCGGCTATGTCCGCGCCACCAGCGCGCAGGCCGCGCACCAGGCGCTCGACCAGTTCGGCGCGCCGGTGGTGATCAAGGCCGATGGCCTGGCCGCCGGCAAGGGCGTGGTCGTGGCGATGACCATGGACGAAGCCCGCGCCGCGGTTGACGACATGTTCGACGGCCAGTTCGGCGAAGCCGGCGCCGAAGTGGTGATCGAGGAATTCCTCGAAGGCGAGGAAGCCAGCTTCTTTGCCCTGACCGATGGCGCCACCGTGCTGCCGCTGGCCTCTGCCCAGGATCACAAGCGCGTCGGCGATGGCGATACAGGCCCCAACACCGGCGGCATGGGTGCTTATAGCCCGGCCCGCGTGCTGACCCCGGCGCTGGAAGCCCAGGCCATGGCGCAGATCATCGTGCCCACGGTCAAGGCCATGCAGGATGCCGGCACGCCCTATTCCGGCGTGCTCTATGCCGGGCTGATGCTCACGGCCAAGGGTCCGCAGCTGATCGAATACAACGCCCGCTTTGGTGACCCGGAATGCCAGGTGCTCATGCTGCGGCTGGAAACCGATCTGGTCGAACTGCTGCTCGCCTGCGCGGAAAACCGCCTGTCGTCGGTCGAGCCGCCGCGCTTCAGCAGCGATCCCGCGCTGACCGTGGTGATGGCTGCGCAGGGCTATCCCGGCACGCCCAAGAAGGGCGGCGCAATCCACGGCATCGCCGCGGCCGAAGGAACCGGCGCCCAGGTGTTTCACGCCGGCACGGCGCTCGGCGCCGATGGCCATCTGGTGTCCAGCGGTGGCCGCGTGCTCAACGTGACGGCGCGCGGCAAGACCGTGCGCGCCGCGCGTGACGCTGCCTATGCCGCGGTCGATGCACTGGATTTCGCCGATGGCTTCTGCCGCCGCGATATCGGCTGGCGCGAGATTGCCCGCGAAGGGGCCTGATCGCCGGTTGCCTGCCCCGCGCTGATCGTTCAGCGCGGCGCCACGACCTGCCAGGCGGCGATGTTGCTGGGCGTCTTGGCCGTTGTCGGCAAGGGCAGCGGGCGCAGCCATGATGGCGGCGTGCCGGCCAGCAGCGCGGCGGCCAGGCCATGGGGCGCCTGGCGGCGATAGAGATGCATCTCGGGCGCCACGGTGCAGACCACCACCAGCGTGGCATGGCGCTTGGCCACATAGGCGCGCGCCTGTTCGGGATCGGCCAGGAAGCCGTGCATCACATCGCTGATCGCGGCAGCGGCGCGGTGATGCCCGGTGGCGACCACGCGCTGGTGCGTGCGCAGCAGGATATCCGGGCCGATATCGACCGGGGCAAAGATGTCGGTGGCAGGCATTGCCGCCAGCGCGCCCACGCCACGATCGAAATCGCATCCGCGCAGGCTGCCCATGGCAAAGTCGCGATCGGCAGGCGGATGGCCCAGCTTGGCCCAGGCCGTCTCGCCCAGCGCGATCGGCAGGATTGGCAATGCCGCCAGCAGCATCAGCACATTGATGCCCATGCGGCGCGCGGAGCTGGTCTGCGCTACGGCCACCAGGCGCCATTGCCGCACCTGCCAGGCCGCAGGCAGGATGGCGATGCCCACCGCCGTGGCCATCGCCCGACTGACCATCGCCCCCACCGCCACGGCGCCGAGCAGGACCAGGCCATGCTGCACCCAGCGCAGCCGCTCCGGCATGGATGGCGCGCTCTGGATCAGGCGCCAGCAGGCCCACAGCCCCAGCGGCACCGCACCGATCAGCGCGATCGCATTGTGCAGCGTGGTTTCCCAGATCGGGCGCCCTTCGCGCACGTTGTCCAGCCAATGGCTTTTCACATAGGGATCAAGCCCACCGAAGGCGCCCGTGGCGCATTGTGGGGCGGCCAGCGCGACGATGGCGGCCGCGCCGCCGGCGGCGATAGCCAGCACGCCCAGTGCCACAAGACGTGAAGCCGGGCGCTGGGAAGGGCGCCACCACGCCAGGCCGGCGCCGCACAGCGCCACCCAGCCGAGCGCGGCGATGTGCATCGGGGAGACGGCATCGCAATGTTCGACCATGTCGCGAAGGCCACGGCAGGCCAGGAACAGGCCGGCGGTGCCCAGCGCCAGCGCCACCGCCGCATGGCCCAGCCGCTGCCACTGCCCATCGAGCAGTGCACGCACGGCAACCACGCCGATGAACAGCGCGGTGAGCGGTAGGCCTTCCAGCGAAACAGTGAGCCCGGCGGCCAGCGCCAGGCCGAGCACCCAGCCGCCACGACGCGGATCGCGCGCATGCAGCCCGACCACGGCACCCAGCGCAGAAACGATCTGCCAGCCATGGTGATCGATGCGCAGCGGCTGCATCTGGTGCAGCACGATGCCCGAAAGCCCGACGATGATGCCGGCCGCCACGGCAGTGTCGCAGCCGAACAGGCGGTTGGCCGCGTGCATCGCCAAGGCCACCGTGCACAGCACGGTCAGCGCCGGAACGATCACCGCCGCGGCAATTTCTGCGTTGGCCGTGCCCAGCAGCGGGCGCAAGGCCAGGATCACTGCCGCCAGCGGCAGATCGACCAGCCGCGACCAGTGCATCAGCACGCCTTCTGGCGCCATGATGCGGTACTGGTGCAGATCGAACCACGCCTGCCCGCCCAGCAGATCGCGCACCTGCACCAGACGCAGCACATCATCGGGATCGCCCATGCGCATGCCGGGAATATCGCGCGCAAAGATCAGGAGTTGCAGCCCCACGATCAGCGCCCAGATGCCCAGCACCATCCACCAGCGCAGCGGCGCGCTGGCCGTGGCGCCGGGTGGGGGCGGGGACGAGGTCTGATCGGGAGCAGGGGAAACGCGATCGGCGCGCACCGAAGCCAGCACGGTCATCAGCGAAACACCACCTGCTTGCGCAGCACCCAGGTGGCGGCAAAGCTCAGCGCGATGGCCACGATCTTGGCCGTGCGCGGATCAAGCCCCAGCTGCACCATGCCGCCCACCACCAGCGTGGTGATCGCCAGGCCGACCAGCGCCGATCCCACGAATAGCGCCTGCTGCCGCAGCCGCGCCGGGCCCGATGCGGCGACGTTCTCGGCAAAGACCGCGCGGCTCGACAGCAACCAGTGCGCGGCAATGCCCAGGGCATAGCCTAGCGCCGAGGCCGCCATGGCCGGCACGCCCAGCGCCAGCAGCGCCAGAAAACTGCCGATATCCACCGCCAGCGCCCCCACGCTGGCGAGAATATAGCGCACCAGCGTGTGCTGGCCCAATCGCTGAAACAGGGGCATGATCATCGCCGTCATTGCCGTCCATCGCCTTTCGGCCAAGAATTACCGCACGGAAAACCGTCAGACCATCAGGCGGCGCGGCGATCCGGCGCCGCGGCGATGCGTTCGGGAACCTGGCGCACCGATGCCAGCGCAGCAGCCTGGTCGGGCGTGACCGGGCGGGTGCTGGGCAGGCCCGCGTCCGCGCCTTCGGCCCCGGCCTCGTGATACTCGGCGTCTTCGTTGACGCACCAGGTGTCATAGAGGCGGCGCTCGGCCACGATGTTTTCCACCGTCAGCATCGCGGTCATCATCGCGTGATCCTGGTTGTTGTAGCGGTGCATGCCGTTGCGCCCCACCAGGTGCAGCGTGGGATAGGCCGCTTCCAGTTCGGTGCGCATCGCCGCAACATTGGCGGCATAGCTATCATCATAGACCGGATAGGCCTTTTCCTGGCGCACCACCACGCCGCCGATCACCTGGTCGGGCTGCACCAGGCCCAGGATCTGCATCTCGCGCGTGGCAAGGGCGATCAGGTCAGCATCGCTCGATGCCCACAGATCGTCGCCTTCAAAGCAGAAGTATTCCAGGCCCACGCAGGCCACGCTGTCGTCGGGCACCATTTCGGGCGACCACGAGCGGAAGTTCTGAATGCGGCCAACCTTGACCTTGCTGTCGTGGATATAGATCCAGTTGTCGGGGAACAGGTCTTCCGAGCGGATCTTGAGCGCCACGGTCAGGAAATCGCGGTACTTGAGGTCGTTGGCCTCGATCGTGGTCTGCGGCAGCGGATGCATCCGGGCTGCCAGCTCGCGCATCGGGGCCGAGGAAATCGCATGGCGGGCGCGGATCATGGTTTCGCCGCCTTCGGCCGGCGTGGCGCTCAGGCGCCAGCCGCCTTGGCCATCGCTGGCAAGCTGCTTCATCGCGTGGCCCATCAGGATATGGCCGCCCTTGGCGAGGATCTTGTCGCGCGCGGCTTCCCACATCATGCCCGGCCCGAGGCGCGGATAGCGGAAGGTTTCCAAGAGCGTCTTGGTCGCCATGCCGTCGTTGGGCTTTTTGTTGAGGCCCAGGCTGCGCTTGAACCCATCGAGCACGGCCGCGCCGAGCGAGAGCCCCTTGATGCGCTGCGCCGCCCAGTCGGCGCTCATCTCGTTGCAGGGCATGCCCCAGACCTTCTCGGTATAGGTCTTGAAGAAGATCGAATAGAGCTTCTGCCCGAACTGGTTGGTGGTCCAGTCCTCGAAGCTGCGCACGGTCTTCTTGGGGAAGGCCTTGGCCTTCACATAGCTGGCCATGCACAGGGTGGAGCGCATGATGCCGAGGTTGAACAGCGCCTCGAACGCCCGCAGCGGATAGGAATAGAATTTGCCCTCGTAGTAGATCCGGCTCATCCGCGGGCGCTGGATGAAGTCATCAGGCAGGATCTCGTTCCACAGATCGACCACCGCCTGCGATTTGGAAAAGAAGCGATGGCCGCCGATATCAAAGCGATAGCCTTCGTGTTCCACCGTGCGGCTGATCCCGCCGACATAGCGGGTGTCCTTCTCGATGATCGCCACCGAAAGCCCCTGCTTGGTCAGCAGGTAGCCGGCGGTCAGGCCCGCTGGGCCTGCACCGATGATCGCCACATCGACATCGTACTGACGGCCTTCATCCCCCGAAGTGCCCACCACGTTAACCATCCCATGCCCCCGTCCAAGCGGATTCGCTGATGCCCTCGGGATGAAGGAAAATGGATAAGGGACAGTTAACGTTAAGCAGTTCTTGCCGGATATTGCGGGGGTTTCCCCGATTGGGCACAGCGCGGGACAGACCCACGCCGGGGCTCAATCGGGCTGGCCCTTGCGACGCGCGGCATCGGACAGGGCCTGGCCCAATTGCAACGGCGCGGAAATGCGCGCCAGTTCATCCAGCTTGAAGGTCTGTTCGAACACCAGGCCATAGCGCGGGTGGTTGCGCCAGCGCACCTTGGCATAGATCGAGGGCATTACCCCAGTATCCAGGCGCACCAGTTCGTGCACCATCAACCACTTTTCGCATTCGATGCAGGCGCCCTGCTGCGAAATGTCGTGGAACTGCACATGCACGCTTTCGCCGCCGGAATGCAGCACGGCATCAAGCATCAGGCGCAGCCGTACCTGGCGGCGCGGATAGGCGCCGTCGCGCTCGTCGATCAGGCGCTGCACGTCGATTTCCTGCAGGAACTGCAGGCCGGCGTGATCGCCCGTGGTCCACACCAGGCGCGCCGCATGGCGATCGCCGTTGCCCAGTTCGATCGCCAGGGTCTGGTGATCGGGAATGGGGGTGAACAGGCGAATCTTGACGCCGGTGGCCGAGGCATCGCGCAGGATGCACAGAAACTCGCCGCCATCGACGATCAGCTTGGCCGCGCGAATCAGCAGCGTGAAACGGGGCGCGGCGCGCATGTCGGCGCCGGCCGATGCGTCAGCACCGGCCGATGGGGCGGCGATGTCTTGCCCGGGTTCTTCGGGCAGATCGTTGCGCTGGGCCACTGCCCTGATCTCCAATTGCGTGCGTTCCCCCTTTGGCCGGGCGCACACGAACCCGGTATTGTTCATCTTATCCACCAAGTCTTGCCCGAGCGTTACCCTTATTTGCGGTATTCGTGCAAAAACACTTTCTTTTCGCAAGGCAACGCGCGCGGCCGGTGACGGTGGGAAACCGCTAGATATGCCAAGTTCCTTGACTTTTCGTCCGCGCCTACCTAGCTGCACCCTTTCCCCGATCATTTCCATTTTTCGGAGTGCCCATGGCGCGCGTTACCGTCGAAGATTGCGTCGACAAGGTTTCCAACCGTTTCGATCTGGTTCTGCTGGCCGCCGAACGCGCCCGCGCGATTTCGGGCGGTGCCGAACTGACCGTCGACCGCGACCGCGACAAGAACCCGGTCGTGGCCCTGCGTGAAATTGCCGAAGAGACGGTGCGCCCCACCATTCTCAAGGAAAACCTCATCCAGTCGCTGCAGCGCGTGCTGCCCGACGACGATGACGAAGTCGATGAAATCGGCTCGCTTTCCCAGTCGGCTGAAGCGCTGCGCATCACGGCTGCGGCGCCGGTGCGCAACACCTCGCTGGGCGCCGATTACGACGCGTAACAGGCCCTGAAATCCGGCTCAGCTGGGTTTCGGCACGATCAAGCAGGGCGCCGGGGATAATTCCACGGCGCCTTCTTGCATGTGCGCCGCACGCCCGCCACATCTGGGGCCATGGCCAACCGCGTGCCCGCCTCTCCGCGAGTGACCTCGTCGGCGAATCGCCCGTCAGGCGGCACGATCAAGGCCGTGCTCGGCCCGACCAACACCGGCAAGACCCATCTCGCGATCGAGCGGCTCTGCGCGCACTCTTCTGGCGCGATCGGCTTTCCGCTGCGCCTGCTCGCACGCGAGGTCTATGACCGGGTCTGCGCGATCAAGGGGCCAGCGCAAGTCGCGCTGATCACCGGCGAGGAGCGAATCGAACCCAAGGGCGCGCGCTGGCTGCTGTGCACCGCCGAAGCCATGCCCGCCCGGCCCGACCTCGCTTTCGTCGCGCTAGACGAGGCGCAGCTGTCCGCCGATCCCGAACGCGGCCATATCTTCACCGATCGCCTGCTGCACGCGCGCGGGCGCGAGGAAACCATGCTGCTGGGCTCCGCCACGCTGGAGCCGATGGTCAAGGCCCTGGTGCCCGAGGCCGAAATCGTCACGCGGCCACGCTTTTCCACGCTCAGCCACGTCGGCGCCAAAAAGCTCAGCCGCATTCCCCCGCGCAGCGCGATCGTCGCGTTCTCGGCCGAGCAGGTCTATGTCATGGCCGAAATGCTGCGCCGGTTTCGCGGTGGCGCGGCGGTGGTCATGGGCGCGCTTAGCCCGCAGACCCGCAATGCCCAGGTGGCGATGTACCAGTCGGGAGAGGTCGATTACCTCGTCGCCACCGATGCGGTGGGTATGGGCCTCAATCTCGATGTCGAGCATGTCGCCTTTGCTGGCCTGTCGAAATACGACGGGCACCGCCATCGCCGGCTGACCACCGCGGAAATGGCCCAGATCGCCGGGCGTGCCGGGCGGCATCACAAGGACGGCACGTTCGGCACGCTGGCTGGCACGGGCGGGCGCGATCCCGAATTTACCGACGAGGAAGTCTATGCCATCGAAGAGCATCGCTTCCCCCCGCTGACCCGCCTGTTCTGGCGCGAGGCAGAGCCGCGCTTCGATACCTTGGCCACGCTCATCGCCGACCTGGAAAGCCCGCCACCGCGCCCCGAACTCGCCATCCCGCCCGAGGCGATCGACCTGGCCGTGCTGCGCCGCCTGGCCGAAGAGCCGGACGTGGCCGCCACGGTGCGGGGCGCGCGCAGCGTCGAACGCTTCTGGCATGTCTGTTCGCTGCCCGATTTCCGCCAGCAGGGCGCGGAAACCCATGCGCGGTTCGTGGCGCGGCTGTGGCAGGATCTGCGCGGCGGTTACCTTGGCGCGGATTATGTCGCCCAGGCCATAGCCCAACTCGACAATCCCACGGGCGATATCGACACGCTGCAAGGCCGCATCGCGGCGATTCGCAGCTGGTCCTACATTGCTCAACGGCCAGACTGGGTGCTGGCCCGCGACGAGATGGCCGCGCGCGCCCGCGCCGTGGAAACGCGCCTGTCCGATGCCCTGCATGGCCGCCTGACCGAACGCTTCGTCAACCGCCGCACCACGGTGCTGATGCGCAAGGCCGGGGCCGATGCCTCGCTGCTGCCGGTGCGCCTGGGCGACGATGGCGCCGTGCTGGTCGACGATGAAGCCATTGGCCATCTCGAAGGGTTTCGCTTCGTGGTCGATCCGCTCGCCCGCGCGGCCGATCGCAAGCTGCTGCTGGCTGCGGCCGAACGCCACCTGCCGGGCCTGCTCGCCACGCGCCTGGCCGAATTGGCGAGCGACGCCACGACCGGCAAGGACGTCGCCCTGGCCGACGGGCAGGTGCAGTGGCGCGGCCTTGCCGTTGCCCGTCTCGCCAAGGGCCGCACCGTGCTCGAGCCGCGCCTCGCGCTCGAACCTGCGCTGGAACGCGCCGGCCCGGCCGCGCGCGACAAGGTCCAGGCGGCGCTGGCGCAATGGCTCGAGCAGAACCTCGCCACCGCCTTGCGACCGTTGCGCCGCCTGGCCGAGGCCGCCCGCGATCCTGCGGCAGGGGCCGCGCTGCGCGCGCTGGCGCTGCACCTGGTGGAAAGCGGTGGGGTTATCGCGCGCGACCATGCCCGCCTGGAAGACCTGACACCGGCGCAGCGCGCCCTGGCGCGCCGCCTGGGCATCCAGGTTGGTGCGCTCGATGTGTTCGTGCCCGCGGCCCTGCGCGCCGCGCCGCTGGCCGCCTGGGCGGCCCTGGCCAAGGTCTGGGGCCTGGCTCCCACCGCCCCGCCGCCGGGCGGCATGGCGCCGGTGCTGGCGCAAAAGGATATTCCGCTGGGCTACCGCCGCACCGGCCCGCAGGCGTTGCGCGTCGACATGGCGGAAAAGCTGCTCCATGCCGCACACGGCGTGCGCCAGGGTGCAAAAGGCCGCCGCTTCGTGCTCGATCCGGCGCTGGCCCGCTCGATGGGCCTGTCCACCGCCGGCTATGCCAATCTGCTGCGCGCTGCCGGCTTCCGCGCCGCGATGCCGCGCCCGCTGGCCGAAGGGCAGGCCGGGCCGCCCGCACCGCCGTTGTGGGACTGGCGCCCGCCACGGCCGGCCACGCCACCTTCCAGGAACAGCAAATCCAACCAGCAGGCCTCGCGCGCGCCGGTGCAACCGGCACCGGCCAGCGGCGCCTTTGCCGCGCTGGCCACGTTGCTGCGATAAAGGAAAAGCGATCACAAGGGAGGAGCAATGCGGATAGACAAGTTGCTGTGGTTCCTGCGCTTTGCCGGCAGCCGGGGGCTGGCCCAGGGCTGGGTGGAAGAAGGGCACATCCGCCTCAACGGCCGCCGCGTCGAACGCTGCAGCGCGGGCGTGAAATCGGGGGATGTCCTGGTCCTGCCCTTGCGCAATTCGGTGCGCGTGATCGAGATTATCACCCTCCCGGCACGCCGCGGGCCTGCCCTTGAGGCACAAGGATGCTATCGGGTGCTTGACGCGGCGCCCCTCGCGCCTCTAGCACGGCCCGAAATCGAGCCTTGAGGAAATACCCACAGCATGACTTACGTCGTCACCGATGCCTGCATCCGCTGCAAGTACATGGACTGCGTGGAAGTGTGTCCTGTCGACTGCTTCTATGAAGGCGACAACATGCTGGTGATCAACCCTAGCGAATGCATCGACTGCGGCGTGTGCGAACCCGAATGCCCCGCCGAAGCGATCCTGCCCGACACCGAAAGCGGGCTGGAGCAGTGGCTGGAGCTGAACACCAAGTATTCTGCCGAATGGCCCAACATCACGACCAAGAAGGACGCGCCGGCCGATGCCGACGCCTGGAAGGGCGTGGAAAACAAGTTCGAAACCCAGTTCTCGCCCGAGCCGGGCGAAGGGGACTGAGCGAACCGGCAACCGCGCCAGGGGTGATTCGCGCCCGTTTGTCGCGCGGCTGATTGCGCCAGACGGGGCTTGATCCATGCCCCGATCCAGCGCCGGAAATCGGGCTGCCCCGGCTTTTTGGCCGGGCGCGGCCAAAAGGCGCATGCCTTTTGCTGTCTCGGCTCTGGTAATTTTGCCACAATGCTGCTATATGGCCATCAAGCGCCGGGCAAATCCTTTGCCGGGCGCCCTTTTTGTTACGAGAAGGCAGAAACAGGCGGCACACGGAAAACGCTGACGGATCGCGCTATCGGATCGCCTCGTCGATCGCAGGGCCTTGGCCGGGCTTAAAACGGTTCTTTGCCAGTTCACGCTCCCCGGGACCAGCCCCGCACCGGATCAACCAGACCGGGCAGGGTGGAGTGTCACAGGCATATTCGGTTCGCCGTCATGGTTTTTCCTAGCCGGGCATCCCGCCCCCGCCGTCCCGTCTGCCGGCGTCGAAAGGATAAGAAATGGCAGCCAAGGCTCTTGCCTTCGATGTTGGGGATTACGTCGTTTACCCGAAGCATGGTGTCGGCCGCGTGGTCGAGCTTCAGCAGGAAGAAATCGCGGGCATGAAGCTGGAGCTCTACGTGCTCCGCTTTGAAAAGGAGCGCATGACGCTTCGCGTTCCGGTCAACAAGGTCGAAGCGATCGGCATGCGCAAGCTGTCTTCGGACAAGACCCTGCGCGAAGCGCTCGATACGCTCAAGGGCAAGCCCAAGGTCAAGCGCACCATGTGGTCGCGCCGCGCCCAGGAATACGAAGCCAAGATCAACTCCGGCGACCTCGTCTCGATCGCCGAAGTGACTCGCGACTTGTTCCGCGCCGATGACCAGCCGGAACAGAGCTATTCCGAACGGCAGATCTTCGAAGCCGCGTCTTCGCGCCTGGCCCGCGAACTCGCCGCGATGGAAAAGACCGACGAGCCGGCCGCGCTCAAGAAGATCCTCGCGATCCTCAACGAGCATGCTCCCAAGTACTACGAAACGGTCTGACCGGCGCAACCTGCCGAACAGATGTTTCACGTGAAACGGGCCGCCGGAACCACCGGCGGCCTTTTTCGTTTGGCGGCGGGGCAGGGGCTGGTGCAAACGCCTGGAAGACCCGCCATTGGAAAGGCAAATGCATGTTGCGCAAGGTGATCGTCCTGACCCTTCCCCTGGCCCTGGCTGCCTGTGCGGCGCAGAACGCCGCCCCGCGCGATCCAACCCGGCCTGATCCGGCCGCCCAGGCCCAGCGTGCTCAGGCCCATGCGCAGGCGCTGGCCAAGGCGCAGGCCCGCCTGGCGAACGAGCAGGCCGCCTGCAAGAAGGGCAACCGCCGCGCTTGCGCCCGCGCCACGGCCGCGCAGGCCGTGGTCAACGATCTCAACAACCCGCAATAAGGTTTTCAGACTGCGGCCCGGCGCAGGCGATCGTTGATCGCCGCGCCGATGCCCTCATCCGGCACCGGGGCAATGGCAATACGCGGCTGACGTGCCGCTGCGCCGTCGTGTAGGCAGGCGTAGAGGCGCGCGGCCGCCTCGGCCAGGTCACCCTGGGCCGAGAGCGTGACATCGCCTGAGACCGCGCCGAAACCGATCATGAACTCGTCCGTCTGCGCGTGCTCCGCGCCCAGGCGCACCGGCTTTCCCGGGGCATAGTGGCTGGCCAGCTGGCCCGGGGCCTCGATCCCGCGCGACGGGCCTTGTTCGGCCTCCTCGCCCAGCACGGCGGCGATTTCGGCGCCGGTGATCGGGCCGGGGCGCAGCAGCGCCCAACCGCCCTCGGGCCGCAGGCCAACGATCGTCGATTCGATCCCCTGGCGGGTTTCGCCGCCATCAAGCACCAGATCCACTCGCCGCCCGAGCGAGGCAGCGACATGGGCCGCGCTGGTCGGGCTGATCGCACCGCTGCGGTTGGCCGATGGCGCAGCCAGGGGCAGGCCGGACTGGCGCAGCACCGCCTGCATCGCCGGATGCGCCGGGCAGCGCAGCGCGACGGTGGGCAGGCCGGCACTCACCGCCGGGGCCAGCCCACTGTCAGGCCGGCGCGGCACGACCAGGGTCAGCGCGCCCGGCCAGAACGCGGCCGCCAGGGCCTTGGCCCGGTCATCCAGCACCGCCAGACGCCCTGCCGCCGCCAGATCGGGCACATGCACGATCAGCGGGTTGAAATCGGGCCGCCCCTTGGCGCGATAGATACCCGCCACCGCCGCATCGCGATCGGCCCGCGCCGCCAGGCCATAGACGGTCTCGGTGGGCACGGCGACGGTTCCGCCCGCCGCCAGCACGGCGATGGCAGCCGCGACGCCATCATCGTCTGCGGGGCGGATTTCGGGCGGCAAGGGGTCGGAAAAGGGGTTGGACGTCATGGCTGCCGTCGCTATCGCGACTGCGCGCCTTTTGCAAAGCATCCCCTCAGCCGCAAAGTTGCCCACGTGATGATCGATCAGCCGCAGAGCTTGCCCGAAACGCTGCTTACCCGCATTGCCGAAGCGCTGGAGCGGCTGGCTCCGCCGGCGCCGCCCCAGGTGAACTGGTTGACCCATCCCGCCTATGTCTGGCTGGGGCAGACCGCCCGCGCGGTGGAAAGGCTGGAAGCGCCAAGCCTGCCGCTGATGCGCGGCATCGATGCGCAAAAGGCTGCAGTGGTGGACAACGTGGCGCGGCTCGCCCGTGGCGCTGCGGCACATGACATGCTGCTGTGGGGATCGCGCGGCATGGGCAAATCGGCGGTGCTGCGCGCTGCCGTCAACGCTGCCGACGCTGCCCACCCCGGCGCCATTGCCCTGGTCCAGGCCATGCCCGATGCCAGCCTGCCGCTGCTGTTTGGGCAGCTGCGCGGGGTGCCGCGCCAGTTCCTGGTCCTGCTCGACGACCTCGGCTTTGATGCCGGCGATGCCGAAGGCGCGCGCCTGCTGCGTTCGTGGCTGGAAGGCGGGGTAGAAGCGCGACCGGCGAATGTGCGCCTGGCCGTGACGTCAAACCGCCGCGCGATCGTGGAGCGCCACATGAGCGAGCAGGACGATCCGATCAACCCGCGCGATGCGGTGGACGATCGCCTGGCCCTCGCTGATCGCTTTGGCCTGTCGCTGGGCTTTCATGCCTGCAACCAGGATGATTACCTGGCAATCATCGCTGGCTATTGCACCGAACTGGCGCTGCCGTACGACGCGGGCGATGCGCTGGAATGGTCCAAGCGGCGCGGCAGCCGTTCGGGCCGCGTGGCATGGCAATATGTCAACGAACTGGCCGGTCGCGCCGGCAAGGCACTGTAAGGCCCGCGTTCATCGGCGTTCAGCGGTAGAAGATATGCCCGCCGATGGCGGCCAGGCGGGTCTTGCCCCAGGCCGGGGAAACGCGCGCGGCGTGGAAGAACAGCGCCCCTTCGACCGGGCTTTTCCAGCTGCCCTGATCGGCAATCACGGCAATGCGCGCGGCATTGGCCCAGAACCGGCTGGCGTGGTTGATCGCCGGCATCGCATGGCCGCGCACGAACGAGAACTGCGACGGCTGGAACACCACGCCGCAATAGGATGAGGGATAGCGGCCGGAATGGCTGCGCGCCACGATCACGCGGGCAACGGCCAGTTGGCCCGCCAGGCTCTCGCTCTTGGATTCAAAATAGACCGCGCCGGCCAGGCATTCGAGTTCGGCTGAAAGATTGGCCGGCACCGGCGTCGCCGCCACCAGATCAGCCAGGCTGGCGGCGTTGACCGCACCGGTGGTGGCAGAGGGGGCCGGCGCCAGGGCCAGCATGCCGCGCGCCGGCGGCAGGGTGGTAGTGGCAGGGCCGGTGGAAGGAAGGGTGATCGCCCCGTTGGCGGGGCCTTCTGCCACCACGACCTGGAGATCGTGCGGACCAGACAGGGCGTGAACAGGTTCCTGAGCCTGGGCAAGCGGTGCGCCAAGCAGCATTACCACGGCAAGCAGGCTGGAAAGAGCCTGGCGGGCAACGCGGAACGGATCGGTCATCAGCCATCTGCATTGGGCGGTGATCGGCCGATTGCGGCGCGCAGCACAGCGCTTCGGCAATCATGCCGAAAGCCATGCCCCTTGGGCCGTAACGGTAAACCCCCGTCTGCGTGCCAGCGCCTGAAGACCCCATGCCAAGCGGCGCCGCCTGCGCAATTCGATGGCGCCGGGTCTATCCACGCGCGAAAGGGAGTCAACCTTCGCCGGCAAAGTTCCCGATGAACTGTTGTGCGTCTGCGATGGTCAGTTCAAGCAGCCACAAATCGGGATCAGCCGCAGTTCTGCGCGCTATATAGTCGTTAAAATCTTGTTTACTTTCCGGGTCTTGCGCTTTGGTAGCAGTCCATGGCCGGCTACCATCGGCGCGGGGCATGCGCTCCCACAGTTGCGCCAGGTGCCCGTGCTCGGGGTGATTTTCCAATGTCACCAAGGCGATAGTGCCGGCATCGGCATCGCCCTTGTGCAGCACCATGGCAAAGCCGCCAGCCGCCTGCGCGGCCCTGATCCAGCCTTTGGCCTCGATCCCTGCGGGTAGGCGCGCTGTCATGGCTTGGGGTGCGCGCGGTTCAGGCCGCGTCGCGATCGATCACGTTGACCAGCACGGCATAGAGCGCGTCGGCATCGGGCGCGCTGGTCAGTCGCTGGTGCATGCGATCATCGCGCATCAGGCGGCTGATCGCGGCCAGTGCCTGAAGATGCACGGCGCCGGCCTGTTCAGGAGACAGGAGACCGAACACGCAATCGACCGGCATGCCATCGGCGGACGCGAAATCGACCGGCTCTTCCAGCCGCAGGAACACCGCCACCGGGCGCGACAGGCCATCGAGCCGGGCGTGGGGAATGGCCACGCCACGGCCGAAACCGGTGCTGCCCAGGCTCTCACGCTCTTCGATGCGTTCCTGCACCTGCGCCCGGTCGAGCCGATAGACGCTGGCAAAGCACGCGGCGAGCATATCCAGGATCTGCGCCTTGGATTCAGCGCGAACGACGCGGACAGCCTGAGGATCAATGGAAAAAAGTGCGGTCATGAAACGAAAAACGCCACAGCCTGTGTAAAGGCACGGTCAAGTTGGCGGCGCCATGCGCTCTATTCGTTCCCCATGCAAGCGCCGAATCGCATCACGGGTGAATTGGCCAATGCCGTCATGGCGCTGCCCGCAAACCCGAAATGGGCCTGCGGGCAGGGCTTAGAGATCAGGCGCCGGCCGGTTCAACCCAGCCGATCGAGCCATCGCCACGGCGATAGACCATGTTGTGCACGCCGGTGCCGGCGTTCTTGAACAGCAGCGCGTTGGTGTTGCGCAGATCGAGCATGATCACCGCGTCAGACACCGTCGCGGTGGGTACGTCGACCCGGGTTTCGGCAATCACCAGCGGCGCATCGGCGGCTTCGGCCTCGTCCTGATCGTGCGCAGGTTCTTCCACCATGAACACGGTGTAGGCCGCGTCTTCACTGCGGCGGGCAAAATCCGCGCCCTCGGAATGGGCCTTGATCCGGCGCTTGTAGCGGCGCAGCTGCTTGTCGATCTTTTCGGCCGACTGGTCCAGCGCCTGGTGCGCGTCCTGGGCCACGCCGCTGCCCTTGAGAATCAACCCTTGCGTCACATGGGTGATGATGTCGCAGCGGAAACCTCCGTGCGGCGCCTTGCCCAGGGTGACCTGCGAGGAAAGCGCGCGGGAGAAGTACTTGTCGACAATGCCGGAAAGCCGATCGGCCGCGTGGGCCTCAAAGGCGGCACCGGCCTCGACCTGGTGTCCCGAAACGCGAATGTCCATGGGTCTTCTCTCCTTCTTGGGCCCGCTTTGACCGCGAGGCCACTTGCGGCCCGCACAGTGGGCCGCAAGCGAGACCTAACGCGACCAGAGCGGGTTGCTGATGCCCGCCATGAACTCCGCATGGCGGGCCAATT
The DNA here is from genome assembly GCF_013149315.1 of Novosphingobium sp. SG754. Classification (NCBI taxonomy): domain Bacteria; kingdom Pseudomonadati; phylum Pseudomonadota; class Alphaproteobacteria; order Sphingomonadales; family Sphingomonadaceae; genus Novosphingobium; species Novosphingobium sp. SG754. The sequence goes on from NZ_JABGCC010000005.1 coordinate 415,048, forward strand.
CCGCTTCGCTGGCCGCATGCGGCCGGGGCTCGCGGAAGATCCGGGTGGTTTTGGCAACAGTCACTTGCGCCACGGCCGCAACCGCGGCCACAGCGCCGGTACCTGCAGAAGAGACGCTGACCTCTGCCGCAAGTTCCAGGCCGATTTGCCGGCCACCCATCAATTCGACGTAAAGTTGTGCCAGAAGCTCGGCATCGAGCAGCGCGCCGTGCTTGGTGCGATGGCTGCGATCGATGCCATAGCGGGTGCACAGCGCATCGAGGCTGAGCTTGGCGCCGGGATGCTTGCGCCGCGCGATCGCCACGGTATCGACCATGCGATCGCGGCTGACCGGCTCCATCCCGATGGCTGAAAGTTCCGCGTTGATGAAGCCGAAGTCGAACCCGGCATTGTGCGCCACCAGTGGCGCATCACCGATGAACTCCAGGAAATCGGCAGCACACTGGGCAAAGCGCGGCTTGTCAGCCAGGAACGCGGCGGACAGGCCGTGGACGGCCTCAGCCTCTGCCGGCATGTCGCGTTCGGGGTTGAAATAGGCGTGATAGGTCGCGCCAGTGGGCACCCGATTGACCATTTCCACACAGCCGAGTTCAACCAGCCGGTCACCGCCTTGCGGATCGAGTCCCGTCGTTTCGGTGTCGAAGACGATCTCACGCATGCCCAATATGTGAACCTGCCGGCCGGGGCTGGCAAGGGGCGCGGCGATCAAGCCGACGGGTTTTTTTCCCCAAGCTGGCCGATCAGATCGTTAACCATGGCCCGGGTCTCGTCGAGCGGAAGTCCAGTATCGATGATATGATCGGCGCGCGCACGCTTTTCCGCGTCGGGCACCTGAAGTGCCAGGATTTGCGCGAATTTTTCCGCGGTCATGCCCGGCCGCGCCAGCACCCGCGCCCGCTGCACCGCCGCCGGGGCAGAAACCACCGCCACGGCATCGAGCCCGGCGCCATGGCCCTTTTCAAACAATAGCGGGATATCGAACACCACCAGCGGCTCCCCGGCATGCTCGATCAGGAACGACTCGCGCGCGGCGGCAACCGCGGGATGGACGATTCGCTCCAGCCGGGCGAGCGCGGCGGGATCGCCAAACACCAGCGCGCCCAGCTTGCCCCGGTCAACACCGTTGGGGCCGGTGGTGCCGGGAAAGGCCGCCTCGATCGCGGGCAGCAGTTCACCGCCTGGCCCCTGCAAGCGGTGCACCTGCGCATCGGCATCGAACACCGGCACGCCTGCCTCGCGCATCATCTGCGCCACGGCAGACTTGCCCATGCCGATCGAGCCGGTCAGTCCAAGTACGAAAGGCCGGCTCATGCCGGAACGGGAGTCAGCAGGCGGCGGAGCAGTTCCGCATCGGCATCCCCGCGCGGCGGCACCGCGCCGAAGAAGCGGCGGAACGCATGGTCGGCCTGGCCGATCAGCATGGCCAGGCCATCGACAGTGGCATGGCCGGCGCCCCTGGCCCGCGCCAGCAGATCAGTTTCCAGCGGGCTGGTGACGATGTCATAGAACACCGCGCCGGGCGGGGTGTGGGACAGGTCATAGGCCAGGGCCGGCTGTCCCGTCATGCCCAGCAGGGAGGCATTGACCACGAGATCGAACAGCCCCTGGCGATCATCGAACGCGAAATCGGTGGGATCGGCAAAATGTGCGATATCGACCGCGTGATGATCGCTGCCGCGCGCCAGTTCATCGAGCAGCGCCCGCGCCTTGGCCGGATCGCGCCCGGCCAGCACGATCAGGAACCCGGCATCGGACAGAGCCGCGACGATCGCCCGCGCCGCGCCGCCGGTGCCCATGACCCGCGCCATGCGCAAGAGGTGGGCATCGGCCAGCCAGGGTGCCAGCGGCTCCATGAAGCCGGGAGCGTCGGTATTGTAGCCCACCAGCAGGCCCTGTTCGGGCACTATGGTGTTCACCGCGCCGATGCGGGCGGCCAGCGGATCGAGCCGGTCGAGCAGCGGGATCACCGCCTGCTTGTGCGGCATGGTCACGTTGCAGCCGCGCCAGGCGGGATCGGCACGGCGGCTGGCAAGGTAATCGGCCAGGCCATCGCTGTGCACCTGGGCGCGGCGGTAATCGCCGGCCATGCCGAGCTGTTCCAGCCAATAGCGGTGGATCACCGGAGACTTGGACTGGGCAATCGGATCACCGATCACCTCGGCATAGGGGATTGGCGCCTGGCTCATTCCGGCAGTTCCCCGGCGGTGCGCAGCGCGGCGAGCAGCGCCAGCAGCGGCATGCCCAGCACGGTGAAGTGGCTGCCCTCGATGCTTTCGAACAGCTGCACGCCCAGCGCCTCGATCCGAAACACGCCCACGCAGCCCGAAACCGCCGGCCATTCCTTGTGGAGATAGCTGTCGATAAAGCTGTCGGAAAGCCGGCGAACCTTGAGCCTGGCCGTTTCGCAATGGCGCCAGGTCACCTGGCCATCGCGCATCAGCACGGCGGCGCTGTGCAACTGCATGGTCTGCCCGGAAAAGAACCGCAGGTGTTCGGCCGCCTGTTCACGGCTTTGCGGCTTGTCGAACGAGCGGCCGCACACCTCCACCAGCGAATCCCCGCCCAGCACCAGCCGGCCCGGCATGGCGGCAGACACCGGCATCGCCTTGGCCTCGGCCAGGATCTGCGCCACCTGGCAACCCGGCACGCCGATCAGCTCGCGCTTGATCTCGCCTTCGTCCACATCCGAACTGCGCGCTTCAAACGGCACGCCGGCAGCATCGAGCATGGCCTTGCGCGAGGCGCTTTGCGAAGCAAGTACGATCATAGAGCCTTCATTCCCGGATTGGCGTCCCCGGCAACCTTGCGCTCGTTGTAGAGCGTGATCACCGCTGCGGCCGTCTCCTCGATGGATCGGCGCGAAACGTCAATCACCGGCCAGCCATTGTCGGCAAACATCCGCCGCGCATATTGCACCTCGCGCGCCACGTGCTCGCTGTCGACATAGGCGGTTTCGGGCGCCTGGTTGAGCGAGAGCAGGCGGTTGCGGCGCACCGCGATCAGGCGTTCGGGGCTGGTCGTCAGCCCCACGATCAGCGGCCGCCGCACCGAATAGAGCGTGGGCGGCGGCGGGCTTTCCACCACGATCGGGATATTCGCCACCTTGTAGCCGCGATTGGCAAGATAGATCGAGGTGGGCGTCTTGGAACTGCGCGAGACACCGGCCAGCAGGATATCGGCCTCTTCCCAGTTTTCCCAGCCGACGCCATCGTCATGGGCAATGGTGAACTGGATGGCATCGACGCGCTGGAAATAGGCCTCGTCCATCATGTGCTGGCGGCCCGGCCGGCCCCGCGCTTCCTGGCCCAATTGCTGTTCCAGCGCATTGGTCACGGCATCGAGCGCAGCCACGCAGGGCAGGCCCAGCGTGGCGCAGCGCTGCTCCAGCCGATCGCGCGTTTCGGTGTTGACCAGCGTAAACAGCACCAGGCCAGGGTTAGCGGAAATTTCACCCAGGATGCGGTCAAGATGCTGCTGCGAACGGACCATCGGCCAGAAATGCCGCACAACATCGGCATCCTCGAACTGGGCAAGGGCCGCTTTGGCAATCATTTCAAGGGTTTCACCTGTTGAGTCGGACAGCAGGTGAAGGTGCAGACGCGGCATGGGAACCCTTTGTGAACAAGCCGGCGCACCGCGTTGCAGGGCCGCCGGGGTAACCCTGTGGAAAGCGCTAGGATAAACCACGGGATGAAACTGGCGACAAGTTTCGCCCCCGATTTCACCCCCGAAGCGAGTCATCCACGGGCCGTTTCATCCCCATGGGGACAGCCTTTCCCACAGCCTGTGGGTAACGGGCACAAGTTTGTCTTGCATCGGGAGTCATCGGGATTCGCACCACGCGAATTTTGTGGAGCATCCGGGACAAATCGGGCAGAGCTTGGCTATCCCCGGTTTCCACAGGGCCAACTAACTTCATCATCCCATTTAATAAGATTCTATTTTTTTGATTGGATTGGAAAAACAAGAACGATGCCCGGTCCCATTCTCGAAACGCTCAGCGGCCAGAACCTTTCCCGCCGACCGATCTGGCTGATGCGCCAGGCGGGGCGCTACCTGCCGGAATATCGCGCCTTGCGGGCCGAAAAGGGCGGGTTCCTGGAACTGGTCTATGATACCGAGGCTGCCGCCGAGATCACGCTGCAGCCGATCCGCCGCTTCGGGTTTGACGGGGCCATCCTGTTTTCCGACATCCTGATCGTGCCCTACGCCATGGGCCAGGATCTGACTTTCACCGCTGGCGAAGGACCGCGTCTTGCCCCCCGGCTGGTGGATACCGCGCTCAGTGCCCTCCAGGCCGTGCCAGAGCGTCTTGCACCGATCTATGCTACCGTGGGCAGGGTCAAGGCGGCCTTGGGCCCACAGACCACCCTGCTGGGCTTTGCTGGCAGTCCGTGGACCGTGGCGACCTACATGGTGGCGGGCGAGGGCAGCCGCGATCATCACGAGACGCGCAGCTATGCCTATCGCGATCCGCAGGCGTTCCAGGCGATCATCGATGCCATCGTCGAGGTGACGATCGAATACCTCGCCGGCCAGGTCGAGGCCGGCGCCGAAGGCCTGCAGCTGTTCGACAGCTGGGCCGGCAGCCTGGCGCCAGCCGAGTTCGAACGCTGGGTGATCGCCCCCAATGCCCGCATCGCCGCCGCGATCCAGGCGCGCTATCCCCATGTGCCGGTGATCGGTTTTCCCAAGGGCGCGGGCGAAAAGCTGGCCGCCTATGCGCGTGAAACCGGAGTCAACGCGGTGGGCGTGGATGAAACCATCGATCCGCTGTGGGCCGCGCGCGAATTGCCGGCGGGCATGCCGGTGCAGGGCAATCTCGATCCGCTGCTGCTGCTGGCCGGCGGGGCCGAGCTGGACCGCCAGGCCCGGCGCGTGCTCGATGCCTTTGCCGATCGCCCGCATGTGTTCAACCTGGGCCACGGCATTGGCCAGTTCACCCCGATCGCCCATGTCGAACAGCTGCTGGCCACGGTCAGGGGTTGGCAGCGCCCGTGAAGCGGGGGGCGCTGGTCCTGGCCTTGGCGTTGGCCGCGCTGGGTGGCGCAGCCACGGCACAGGCCGCGCCCGATCGCTTGCCACCTTTGGCCACCACCACGCTCGATGGCACGCCCTTTGCCATCAATCCGGCTGCGCATGATGTGGTCGTGGTGCATTTCTGGGCTACCTGGTGCGCGCCATGCCGGCACGACATGCCGATCCTCGATGCCGCGTGGCAACGGTATCACACCCAGGGCGGCAGCGGCCAAGGCCTGCGCATGGTCGGCATCGCGCTCGATACCGCCGCCAGCCGCAGCCGCATCCTGGCGGCGGGCATGGGCGTGCACTTTCCCCTGATCCGCGCCACCGATACCCATGTGCGGCCGCGCGACTTGCCCACTGCCCTGCCGGAAACCCGCATCTATGGGCGTGATGGCACGATCGTTGCGCGGTTCGGGCCGCTCGATGCTGCGCGGTTCGACCAGGCGCTGGCCAAGGCGCTGGCGGGCTAGCGCGGCCAGCTGAAGCGCCTGCTGCATCGTTCCCTCTTGCGCTGGGCGGGGGGCAGGGTACGCATGCGGCCCATGAACAAGCTCACCCACACGCTTTCGCTTGCCGCGCTGGCCCTTGGCGCGGCCCCTCTCGCCCTCGTGGCCGCGCCTGTCCCGGCCATGGCCGCGCCGTCTTCCGCCCAGCCGGCGATGACCGCGCAGGATCTTGTCACGCTGCCGCGCCTGGGCAGCTTTGCCGTGTCGCCCGACGGGCGCCTGGCGGCCTACACCGTCACCACCACCGATCCGCACAGCTACAAGCGCACCACCGCGCTGTGGCTGCTGCCGCTGGGTGGCAAGGGCGCTACGCCGGTCAAGCTGGCCTGGCAGGGCAGCATCAGCGATCCCGCCTTTGCCCCCGATGGGCGGCTGTGGTTCCTGTCTGACAAGGATGGCAAGACCGCGCAGGTCTGGTCGGTCCTGCCCGGCGCCGATGGCAGTGCCGGTGGGCCGATCAAGGTCACCGATCTTGCCGCCGAGGTGGCCGGGTTCAAGCTTTCGCCCGATGGCACGCGGCTGGCAGTGTGGGGCGATATCGCCCGCGCCTGTGCCACGTTTGGCGGTTGCGTCGATCTGCCCCATGGCGATGGCAATACCGGCCTGCCCGGCCCGGGCAGCGGGCGGCTCTATCGCGATGGCGCCGGCTTCGTGCGCCATTGGGATACCTGGGAAACGCCGGGCATCCACAGCCGCATCTTTGCCTTCGCGCTCAAGGCCGGGCAGGTCGATCCAGCATCCGGCCACGCGCTCGATGGCGATCCGGCCAAGGGCGGCCTGGTCGGCGACGCGCCCAGCAAGCCGTTCGGCGATGGCGGCGAACTGACCTGGAGCGCGGATTCCAGCGCGGTGATCTATGCCGCGCGCCAGGCCGATCGCGATGAGCCGCGCTCGACCAATCTTGATCTGTGGTGGGCACCGGTCGATGGCAGCGCGCCGCGCAACCTGACGGCCGGCAACCGTGGCACCGATACCACGCCAGCCGTGTCGCCCGATGGCCGCTGGCTGGCCTGGGCGGCGATGGCGCGCCCGGGGTACGAGGCCGATCGCCTGGTAATCCAGCTGATGGACCTCAAGACCGGGCAGAGCCGTGCCCTGACCCAGGGCTGGGATCGCTCCGCCGGCTCGCTGGCCTTCACGCCTGACAGCAAGGCCCTTATCGTAACGGCGCAGGACCTGCTCGATACGCCGGCCTTCCGCGTCGATCTCGCCACCGGCAAGCCGACGCGCCTGGCCTTCCAGAAGGGCCGCGAAGGCCACGTTTCGCAGATCGCCATGCTCAAGGGCGGGGCGTTCCTGCTCAAGCGCGATGCAATCGATGCCGCGCCCGAACTCTATCTGGGCAAGCCTGGCCAGCAGGCCAGGCGGCTGACCGATCTGGGCACCACGGCGCTGGCCGGCATGGCCCCGGTGGCGGTGGAGCGCTTTGCGTTCGCGGGGGCCAATGGCGATACGGTGTGGGGCCAGATCCTCAAGCCGGCGGGTGCGGTGGGCAAGCTGCCGACTGTGCTGCTGGTTCATGGCGGGCCGCAGGGCTCGTTCAGCGATGGCTGGTCCACGCGCTGGAACCCGCGCCTGTGGGCAGCGCAGGGCTATGCCGCGATCACCATCGATTTCCACGGATCGACCGGTTACGGCCAGGCCTTTACCGACAGCATCAACCAGGATTGGGGTGGCAAGCCGCTGCAGGACCTCAAGCTCGGCATGGTGGCGGCCGCGGCCAAGGATGGCGCGGTCGATCCCGGCAATGCCTGTGCGGCCGGTGGCAGCTATGGCGGCTACATGATGAACTGGATCGAGGGGCAGTGGCCCGATGGCTTCAAGTGCATCATCCAGCACGATGGCGTGTTTGATGCGCGCGCCATGGCCTATGAAACCGACGAGCTGTGGTTCGACGAATGGGAACACGGTGGGCACCCTTACTACGAGGCGCCCGAAGCCTTTGAAAAGTGGAACCCGGTCAACCACGTGGCGCAGTGGAAGACGCCGATGCTGGTGATCACCAGCGAGAACGACTTCCGCATTCCCTATACCCAGGGCCTGGCCAGCTTTGCCGCGCTGCAACGGCGGGGCATCCCGTCCGAACTGCTGGTCTTCCCCGATGAAAACCATTGGGTGCTCAAGGCCAAGAACTCGCTGCAGTGGCACCAGACCATCTTTGGCTGGATGGCCCGCTGGCTCAAGCCGGCGCAGTGATCCCGGTGTCCCGGTGGCGCCCGATAGGCGCCACCGGAAACCCGTTCAGAACCGCGCGGTAAGCCCTGCCGCCAGGTTCACGCGCGGTGCCAGCTGCCAGCCTACCACGCGCTGGTACAGCGGTAGCTGGACATGGGCAAAGGCGGAAACCCGCGCTGCCAGCGGCATGCTGAGCCCAGGGGCAAGATAGACCTGTTCGCCCCCGCTGTTTTCCACGTCGGCATTGAGGCCGCTGTCCTGCGCGTTGATCCGCGCATTGATCTGCAGCTGCGGCACCACGCGGCCCAGGCCCATCCACTGCACCGCCAGCGAGGCTTCACCGATCGTACCGGGGCGATACTCCTGCCGCGCATTGAGCGCGATCTGCGCCTGGGCCTGCACCATCAGCGCCCAGTCCCGGCCCAACCGGCGATAGTGATAGGCGCCGATCACCGCCTGCGTGGTGCCGGTGCCCGGCTGCAAGCCGCGATCCACTTCCTCGCCCTGTGCCGGGCCGCTGCGGAACGTCTGGTGAAAGCCGCCGGTGGGCAGGATAAGCCCGAACTGCAGCCCGGTCACGCCGCTGGGTGTCGACAGGCCCTGCCAGCGCGCCGTTACCCGGATATCGCCCAGGCCATGGGTGCGTGACCGGCTTTCTGCATCGGTATCTTCGGCAATCGTCGCATGGGGGCGGATGATCAGCGGCACGGCCACGTTGATGCCCCAGTCGCTGGCAAACTGCCGGTCATAGCTGGCGGTGAGATAGACATTGTCGGTCCAGCGTTCGATCTCGCGATCGTTGGGAATGGTCAGCTGGCTGGTATCGACCTTGCTGGTGCCAGTGCGCAGCTGGCTTTGCGGCACATAGTCCACCCGCAGCGTGGCGGCCTGGCCAGGCTGGGTGACCAGGCCCTGGTTGAGCCAGTCAGAGGTGAACGTGCAGCCGCAGCTGGCACAGGCCAGCGCTGGGGTGGACGACAGCGCAAGGGCAAAGGGCGCAGCCGCAAGGGCGCGCGAAAACAGGCGTGGCATGGATCGGATGTCCCGACAGGCGGCCCCGCCACCGATGCAGCGCGGGCCGGAAAAACAAAAATGCTCGGTGTGCTTGGCTTAGCCGAAGGCGCCTTGCGGTGGCGCACGCGCCGGTGGTCGCGTGCGGGCAATCGCCGCCAGCATCAGGGCCGCCACCAGCGCCGGCGTAATGGGCGCAATCAGCGGGGGCGCCAGGGGCAGGGCAGGGGCTTCTCCCCCACCGATCATGGCATTGGCCAGCACGCCGAATGCGCAAGGGCCGGGATTGGCCGTGCCGTCAGTCTTGGCGGGATGGCTGGTGGGCAGGGTGATCGTGCGCCGGCTCGCTTTGCTCACGTCAGCGCCAAGTGGGCCGCTGCCATCACACAGCGCCACCACGATGCCGCGCGCGCCGTTGGGCACCGGCATCATCCCCGGCGGGATCAGCACGCGCAGGCCCAGCACCAGCGCCAGGATCATCAGACCCAGGCGCGGATGGCGCATCAGCAATCGGCGGCCTGCCTGCAACACGTGGCGTCCCCCTCATTGGCTCGCCTGCTTGGCCCCCTCCTACCCGAGCGGGCAAGGTTCTTGCAATCATCGCCTTAAAGGCCGAGATGCTGTGGAGCCGTTCGGCGTGCCGCACGTTGCCCGTCGAAAGGCCCGTTCCCGTCCCCCTCGCGCAACGCTAGAAGACCCTCATGCTCCAGGTGCTCTCGATGCTCTATCTCTGGCTCAAGGCTGGCCACGTCATCTTCGTGATCTTCTGGATGGCCGGGCTGTTCATGCTGCCCCGCCTGTTCGTCTATCACCAGGAAACGCCGGTCAATTCCCCCGAAAACGCGGTGTGGACCGATCGCGAGCGCAAGCTCATGAAGATCATCATGGCGCCCAGCGTGGCGGTGGTGTGGATCCTGGGCCTGGCCATGGCGATTTCGGGCGGCTGGTTCACCCAGGGTTGGCTCCATGCCAAGCTGCTGCTGGTGGTGGCGCTGACCGGCTATCACATCTGGCTCGCCCGCTATCATCGCGCCCTGGCGCGGGGCGAACGCCGCCTCACCGGCAAGCAGCTGCGCCTGCTCAATGAAGTGCCCGGCGTGCTCGGCGCGATCATCGTCATCCTGGTGATCATCAAGCCGTTCTGAGCGACGGCGTACATGGCGGCGGCCAGGCCCAGCGCTGGCCGCAAGCCCCGCACCCTTCACCAATCCTCAATTGACGCCGGGCTTTTCCCGGCATAACGCACATCTCGACCGGCACATACCCGGGCGCGCACTGGCGCGCTCACGGCCTGCTTTCTCCAAGCCCATCGGCCCGCCGGCCATTTTTCCAGCCTATTTCCGCTGACGGAACACACGCAATGCATCTGAAAGAACTCAAGAAGAAAACCCCCGCCGAGCTGGTCGAAATGGCCGAAGAGCTGGGCGTGGAAGGCGCCAGCACGATGCGCCGCCAGGATCTGATGTTCGCCATCCTCAAGGAAGTGGCCGAAGACGGCGAGGAAATCCTCGGCATCGGCACGATCGAGGTTCTGCCCGATGGCTTCGGCTTCCTGCGCAGCCCGGAAGCGAACTATCTCGCCGGCCCGGACGACATCTATGTCTCGCCCAACCAGGTCCGCAAATGGGGCCTGCGCACGGGTGATACCGTGGAAGGCGAAATCCGCGCGCCCAAGGATGGGGAGCGCTATTTCGCCATCACCCGCCTGATGAAGGTGAACTTCGACGAGCCGGAGGCCGTGCGCCACCGCGTCAACTTCGACAACCTCACCCCGCTTTATCCCAACGAGCGGCTCAAGCTCGACACGCTCGATCCCACGGTCAAGGACAAGTCTGCCCGCGTGATCGACCTGGTCAGCCCGCAGGGCAAGGGCCAGCGCGCCCTGATCGTGGCGCCGCCGCGCACCGGCAAGACCGTGCTGCTGCAGAACATGGCCAAGGCGATCACCGACAACCACCCGGAAGTGTTCCTGCTCGTCCTGCTGGTCGACGAACGCCCCGAAGAAGTGACCGACATGCAGCGCTCGGTGAAGGGCGAGGTCATCTCCTCGACCTTCGACGAACCGGCCACGCGCCACGTGCAGGTTGCCGAAATGGTCATCGAAAAGGCCAAGCGTCTGGTCGAACACAAGCGCGACGTGGTGATCCTGCTCGACTCGATCACGCGTCTTGGTCGTGCCTACAACACCGTCGTTCCCTCGTCGGGCAAGGTGCTGACCGGCGGTGTTGACGCCAACGCTCTGCAGCGCCCCAAGCGCTTCTTCGGCGCGGCGCGCAACATCGAGGAAGGTGGCTCGCTCTCGATCATCGCCACCGCGCTGATCGACACCGGCAGCCGCATGGACGAAGTGATCTTTGAAGAGTTCAAGGGCACCGGCAACTCGGAAATCGTGCTCGACCGCAAGGTCGCCGATAAGCGCATCTTCCCCGCGCTCGACGTGGGCAAGAGCGGCACGCGCAAGGAAGAACTCCTGGTGCCGCGCGACCAGCTCAGCAAGATGTGGGTGCTGCGCCGCATCCTCATGCAGATGGGCACGGTCGACGCGATGGAATTCCTGCTCGACAAGATGAAGGATTCCAAGACCAACGAAGACTTCTTCGCCACGATGAACCAGTAATCCCGCCAAGGGTTTGCTGCGCAAAAAAGGGGTGGGAGGCAGCCAGGCCTTCCACCCCTTTTTGCGTCCGCCTGGCGATGGGGTGAGGGCTTCGACAAGCTCAGCCCGAACGGCAATAGCAGCCGCCGTCCCCAACGCTCCGTTCGCCCTGAGCCTGTCGAAGGGCGCTGGCACAAACGCCCCGATCATTCTCAACCGTCTTCCAGCGCCTCGGCCATCTTGCGCCACAGCAGGTCTGCCGCAGCAAACGGACGCACCATCACTTTGGCATCGACGATCCGCCCTTCCAGATCGAAGCGCAGCAGGTGCACGCCGTTCACCGCCACACCATCGAGCGTCGCCTCGAACTCCAGCGCCGCTTCCGGGCCATCGGCCAGTTCGCGCACATAGGCAAAGCGTCCCAAGGCCAGGATGCGGCAGGCGGCCGACAGGTGCAGTGCCACCGCCTCGCGGCCCACCTGCGGGGTGTGCAGCACCGGCGAGTGAAACACGGCATCGTCAGCCAGGAGTTCGGTGAGCAGGTCTTCGGGGCATCCCGCAAGCATGGCGCGGTGCCAGGCGGCCAATCCAAGCTGCATGATACGTCTCCCAGCCAAGGGCGCGCGACTGCCGGCACCCGGCATGTTCCACGTGAAACAACGCGTGGCCGGGCGCATTGATCCGGCGCAACGCGGCATGGGCAAGCCTGCAGCGGTTGATCGTTCGCGATACCGTTTCGGTCGATCATGGGCTTGGCGTGCCTGGCCGACTGTGACACCTTCCGTGCCGCAAGCCACGACAAATTCCCGGGAGCAGGCCATGAAAGTGAATGTCGAGATCGAATGCAGCCCGGAAGAGGCCCGCCGCTTTCTCGGCCTGCCAGACGTATCGAAAGCCAATGACGTCTATGTCGATGCCGTGGCCAAGGCGATGCAGGGCGTAAGCAGCGTGGACCAACTCCAGGGCTATGCCAAGCAACTGGCGCCGATGGGCGAAATCGGCCTCAAGCTGTTCCAGCAGTTCATGGAGCAGGGCGCCGGGGCGGCCATGGCTGGCTTCAAGGCCGGCATGGGCGGCGACAAGAAGTAGGCACCGCCGAGATGTAGGCACTGGGCCCGCCGCGTGATAAGCGGCGCAGCATGAGCGACAACCCGACGATCTTTGCCCTCAGTTCCGGAGCGCCGCCGGCCGGCATTGCCGTGGTGCGGATCAGTGGGCCGGCCGCTGGCATGGCCCTGGCAGCCTTGGCAGGCAGCTTGCCTATGCCGCGCCGCGCCACGTTTCGCCGGCTGGTCGATCCTGCCGATGGCGCCTTGCTCGATGCCACGATTGTGTTGTGGTTGCCCGGTCCGCATACCGCCACGGGCGAAGACAGCGCCGAACTCCATCTTCATGGTGGCCGCGCCGTGGTTCAGGCCGTGCTTGCCGCGCTCGCTCGTTTGCCTGGCCTTCGCGCGGCCGAGGCGGGGGAGTTCACCCGCCGTGCGTTCCTCAATGGCCGCATCGATCTCAACGAGGCCGAAGGTCTCGCCGATCTGCTCAATGCCGAAACCGAATTGCAGCGGCGCAGTGCTCTGGCGATGGCCGATGGCGCGCTGTCCCGTCAGGTCGAGGATTGGCGCCAGGGTGTCTTGATGCTTTCTGCCCAGCTTGAGGCACTGCTCGACTTTTCCGATGAGGATGACGTTGGCGAAGGCGTGGCCTTGCTGCCGCCAGGCTTTGCCGATCAGGCCGCAACGCAGGCGGCGCAGGTGGCCGCGTGGCTAGACCGCCCACGTGCAGAGCCGTTGCGCGAAGGGTTTCGCGTGGTGCTGGCCGGCCCGCCCAATGCCGGAAAGTCCACGCTGTTCAACGCGCTGGTCGAGGCAGAGGCCGCCATCACTGCGGCGGAGCCCGGCACCACGCGCGATGTTCTGACGCGCAGCGTGGCAATCGATGGTGTGCCTTTCACCTTTGCCGATACCGCCGGGCTGCGTGACGAGGGTGCCGGCGAGATCGAGCGGATCGGTATTGCCCGTGCACGCGCCGAGGCTGCGCGGGCCGACCTGATCCTCTGGCTCGGCCCTGAGGGGGAAGGGCCGGCTGACGCTACCGTGCCGCTGTGGGAACTGGCTGCGCGTGCCGACGATCCGGCCGCCCCGGCCAAGGCTGCGCCCCGCCATCGTCTCTCAGTTCATACCGGCGAAGGGCTCGATGCCTTGCGTCGCGATCTCGTCAGCCATGCCCGGGCTAGCTTGCCAGGGCCGGGTGAGGCGGCGCTCAATGCCCGCCAGCATGCACTTCTTTCGCAGGTGCACAACAACCTTGCGGCAGCGACGCTGGAGTTCGACCCGCTGCTGGCGGCCGAGCACTTGCGCCTGGCCCGCCGCGCGCTGGATGGGTTGACGGGCCGTGCTGGCACCGAAGACATGCTCGATGCGCTGTTCGGTCGCTTCTGCATCGGCAAATAGGCCAAGCGGGTTTTTCGTGCGGGGCGGCAAATGGCGCCCGCATGTTTCACGTGAAACACAAGTTTGACCCAAGCCGCGCAGAGCGATAGGGCAGAGGGCATGCATTCCTTCGACATCATTGTGGTCGGCGGCGGCCATGCCGGCGTCGAGGCGGCCTGCGTGGCGGCGCGCATGGGTGCGCGCACCGCGCTGGTCAGCTTCGATCCCGAAAAGATTGGCGCGATGAGCTGCAACCCGGCGATCGGCGGCTTGGGCAAGGGACACCTCGTGCGCGAGGTTGACGCCTTTGATGGCGTCATCGCGCGGGCGGCCGATGCTGGCGCTATTCATTACCGCATGCTCAACCGCTCGAAAGGCAGTGCGGTGCAGGGGCCGCGTGTCCAGGCTGATCGCAAGCGGTTCAAGGCGGCGGTCCAGGCGGTGGTGAACAGCCAAGCCGGTCTCACCGTCGTTCCGGGCGAAGCAGCCGCGCTGCGCCTGGCCGGTGGCCGCGTAGTCGGCATCGACCTCGCCGATGGATCCATTTTGGAGGGATCGGCCGTGGTGCTGTGCACCGGCACGTTCCTCGGCGCGCGCCTGTTCCGTGGCGAAGAGCGGATGGAAGGTGGCCGCATCGGCGAAGACGCCGCCCATCGTCTGGCGGCCCAGCTGCGCGATGCCGCCCTGCCGATGGCCCGGCTCAAGACCGGCACACCGCCGCGCCTGGATGGCCGCACCATCGATTGGGCCCGGCTGGAAGAGCAGCACAGCGATGCCGATCCCTGGACGATGTCGCCGCTCACGCGCGCGCGGCCGCTGCCGCAAATCTTCTGCGGGATCAGCCGCACCAATGCGCAGACCCACGATGTCATCCGCAGCGGCCTCGATCGCTCGCCGCTGTTCACCGGCGCGATCGGCGCGCGCGGTCCGCGCTATTGCCCGTCGATCGAAGACAAGATTCACCGCTTTGCCGATCGCGACAGCCATCAGGTCTTCCTCGAACCCGAGGGGCTGGACGATCACCTGGTCTATCCCAATGGTCTGTCGACGTCGCTGCCCGCTGATGTGCAACTGGCGATGATGCGCTCGATGGAAGGCCTGGAGCAAGTTGCCATCGTCGTGCCTGGCTATGCTGTGGAGTACGATCATATCGATCCGCGCGCGCTGCGCCCCAGCCTGGAAGTGCGCGCCATGCCTGGCCTCTATTGCGCCGGGCAGATCAACGGCACCACCGGCTATGAAGAGGCCGCTGCGCAGGGACTGGTCGCGGGCATGCACGCCGCTGCCGCCGTGCTGGGCACCGCGCCCGCAGCGCTCGATCGTGGATCGAGCTATATGGCGGTGATGATCGATGACCTGACGCTGCACGGGGTGAGCGAGCCCTATCGCATGCTTACCGCGCGGGCCGAATATCGCCTGCGCCTGCGCGCCAACAACGCCACTACGCGGCTGACGCCATTGGCGATCGCAGCGGGCTGTGTCGGTGATGAGCGTCGCGCCTGGTTCGAACGCCGGCTCGACGCGCGCGCCCGGCTGGAAGAGGGACTGGCCCAGGAAACCACCCCGAGTGAGATGGCACGTGCTGGCCTGGCGGTTCGCGCCGATGGCGCGCGGCGTAGCCTGATGGAATGGTTGCGCTTCCCCGAAGTGACGCTGGCGGGCCTTGCCCCGTGGCTGGCCGAGGCCATGCCCGATGACGCCCTCCTGGTGGAAGAGGTGGAAGAGGACGCTGCCTATGCGCCCTATCTCGCGCGGCAAGAGGCAGAGCTGCGTGACCTGCGCGCCAACGAGACCGTGCCGCTGGGCGAGGATTTTCCCTATGACCGCGTGCCCGGGCTTTCCGCCGAAATGGTCGAACGCCTGAGTGCCGCCCGGCCGGAAACCTTGGCAGCCGCCGGCCGTCTGGCGGGAATCACCCCGGCCGCGCTGGCCAGCCTGCTCGTCCATGCCCGTCGCCGCATGGTGGCAGCATGACCGCCATGATCGAGAGCGAGGTGCAAGCCCAGGACTGGCTGCGCCAGACGCTGGGCACCGATGACGCCACGATGGCGCGCCTGGACCGGTTGGTTGAACTGCTAGTGGCGGAGAATGAGCGGCAGAACCTGATCGCGCGCGGCACCATCCCCATGGTGTGGCAGCGCCACATCGTCGATAGCGCCCAGCTGCTGACTGTTCCACGTGAAACATTGCCTGACGGCGCATGGCTCGATCTGGGCACCGGCGCTGGCTTTCCCGGCCTGGTGATCGCCGCCCTGCAACCGCAGCGGCCGGTGACGCTGGTCGATTCGCGCCGGCTACGCACCGAATGGCTGGCACGCGCGGCGGCGGAGCTTGGGCTGTCGCAGGTCAACGTCGTGCTTTCACGCGTCGAAGACTTGCCCAATCAGACCTATGCGGTGCTTTCCGCGCGCGCATTTGCGCCGCTTGACAAGTTGCTGGCAATTTCTTCGCGTTTTTCCACACCGGAAACGATGTGGTTGCTGCCAAAAGGGGCGAAGGCAGCGCAAGAAGTGGCTATACTGCCTGAAACCTGGCGCCACGTGTTTCACGTGGAACAATCGCTGACCGATCGCGCCGCTGGTGTGATCGCCGGTCGCTTGCTGGGTGGCCATCCCCCGAAGCCTGCCCGCCAGTCGGGCGCAGCTTCCCAACGAGGCTCCCGTCGATGATCACCATCGCCATTGCGAATCAGAAGGGCGGCGTGGGCAAGACCACCACCGCTATCAATATCGCGACTGCGCTTGCTGCTACTGGCTGGAAAGTGCTGCTGGTTGACCTTGACCCGCAAGGCAATGCCTCCACCGGGATCGGCCTCAACGCCGCCGATCGCGAGCGGTCTTCTTATGACATGTTGATCGACGGGGCAGGGGTGGCGGAATGCGCTGTCCCCACCCGCATTCCCGGCCTCGATATCATCCCCGCTACGGTGGACCTGTCAGGCGCCGAGGTGGAGCTGGTCAGCGTCGACGATCGCACCGGCCGTCTGCGTGCTGCACTGCACCGTGATACGACGCACGAAATCTGCCTGATCGATTGCCCGCCCAGCCTGGGCCTGCTGACCCTCAATGCCATGGCCGCAGCCGATAGCCTGATGGTTCCGCTGCAGTGCGAATTCTTTGCGCTGGAAGGGCTTAGCCAGCTTTTGCAGACGGTGGAGCGGGTGCAGGAACGCTTCAATCCCGATCTGGGCATCCTGGGCATCGTGCTGACCATGTACGATCGCCGCAACCGGTTGACAGACCAGGTGGCCGACGATGTGCGATCGTGCCTGCGCGATCTCGTGTTCGAATCGGTGATTCCGCGCAACGTGCGCCTGTCCGAGGCGCCCAGCCACGGGCTGCCGGCGCTGATCTATGACCATGCCTGCTCGGGATCGCAGGCCTACATGAAACTGGCGCGCGAGCTGATCGGGCGCCTGCCGGAACGGAGGAAGGCGGCATGAGCGGCGAAGAAGGCGTCAAGGCACCGGTAAAGCGCGCCGCACTGGGCCGGGGGCTGGGCGCCTTGCTGGGCGAGACCCGGCGCGAGGAATCGCTGGTCCGCCCGGCGCCCGCCGCAACCGGCGGCGCGCCTGCGGCCACGGCCCCGGCGCGGGCCACCACCGGCGTGGCACTGCTGTCGGTGGCCGAGATCGAGCCGCACCCCGATCAGCCGCGCCGCCATTTCGATGAAGAGGCGCTGGACGAACTGGCCCAGTCGATCGCCGCGCGTGGCGTGATTCAGCCGGTGATCGTGCGTCCCATGGCCGGTGGCCGCTATCAGCTGGTGGCGGGCGAACGCCGCTGGCGTGCGGCGCAGCGTGCCCGCGTGCACGAAATCCCCGCGATCGTCCGCCAGCTTGACGAGCGCGAGGTGACTGCCCTGGCGCTGATCGAAAACCTGCAGCGCGAAGACCTCAACCCCGTGGAAGAGGCACGTGCCTATCAGCGCCTGTCCGATAACGACGGGCTGACCCAGCAGGAAATCGCCCGCTTTGTCGACAAGTCGCGCAGCCATGTCGCCAATCTTATGCGGCTGCTCTCGCTGCCTGAGGAAGTGCTGGACATGGTCCAGCGCGATGACCTGTCGATGGGCCATGCCCGCGCTCTGGCGGTCGTGCCCGATCCGCTGCCGCTGGCGCAGGAAATTATCGCCAAGGGCCTTTCGGTGCGCGATGCCGAGCGCATGGCCAAGCGCGCGACCAAGCCGGAAAGTGGCCCGCGCCGTGCCCGTGCCGAACGCGATCCGTCAGACAGCGCCGATATCGCCGCCGTGCAGGCCCATGTGGAGGAATTCCTCGGCCTCAAGGTGACGATCAATGCCGATGCCGATCCACGCACCGGCAATGTCGTGATCCGCTACAAGACGCTCGACCAGCTTGACCTGATCTGCCAGCGGCTGACCGGCGGCGCGATTTAAAGCGCGCCGGCCAGCACGGCCGCCAAAGCCTCGATCCCGCGCGCGTCTTCCTCGTCGAACCGGGCGAGGGTGGGGCTGTCGAGGTCGATCACCGCGATCACCACGCCGTCGCGCTTGATCGGCACGACCAGTTCAGAGGCGCTGGCCGCGTCGCAGGCGATATGGCCGGGGAAGGCGTGGACATCGCGCACCAGCTGCGTTTCGCCGGTAGCCGCAGCCGTGCCGCAAACGCCCTGGCCCAGCGGAATGCGGATGCAGGCCGGCTTGCCGGCAAACGGGCCGAGCACCAGGGTATCGCCGATCAGGCGATAGAAGCCGGTCCAGTTGCAATCGGGCAGGGCCAGCGCCAGCAGCGCGGCGACATTGGCCATGTTGGCCACGCCATCGTTTTCACCATGGATCAGCCCGCGCGCGGCGGCGACGAGATCGGCATAGAGGGTGGGCTTGTTGGCGCTATCGAATTGAAAATCGTACATGGCGGTGGGGCTTAGCGCATTTCCCGCAAGCTGTCATTGCAGCGAAGCCCTGGCCGCCCTAGTTTGCCCGGCATGAGCACCCTCAAGAAGTTCCTCATCGCCCTTGGCCTGCTGGTGATCGCCGTTGCCGCGTTCCTGGCGTGGGCCATCCGTGGCCCGGCCGGCCAATACACCACCGACGAAACCTCGGGCCCCCATCCCAAGATGGCCGAGCCTTCGCCGCAGACCATTCCCGGCGTCGGCATTGCCAAGCCGATCGGGTGGCAGGCGGGCGAAGCGCCGGTGGCGGCGCAGGGGCTGGTCGTCACCCGCTTTGCCGATGGGCTGGACCACCCGCGCACGCTGGCGGTCCTGCCCAATGGCGATGTGCTGACCGCCGAAACCAATGCGCCCGCGGGTGATCATGGTGGTGGCGGCCTCACCGGGCTGGTGGCCGGCTTCCTGTTCAGCCAGGCCGGTGCGGGTGAACCCTCGCCCAACAAGATCGTGGTGCTGCGCGATAACGGCAGCGGCAAGGCGAGCCAGCGCTTTGTCATGGAAAATCCGGCGCTGGATTCGCCGTTCGGCATGGTGTGGCGCGACGGCCGGCTCTATGTCGCCAACCACAATGGCGTGGTATCCTGGCCGTTCCAGCCGGGGCAGACCACCCTGCCGGGCAAGCCGGAAAAGCTGATGGACCTGCCGCCGGCCGGCATGCACTGGGCGCGCAACCTGGCGCTCAGCCCCGATGGCCAGCGGCTCTACATCTCGGTCGGTTCGGGCAGCAATATCGCTGAAAACGGCATCGATGCCGAGGCGCAGCGTGCCGCGATCTTCGAGTATGATTTCGACAAGCACCGCGTGCGCCAGTTTGCCGGCGGGATGCGCAATCCCAACGGCATGGATTTCAATCCCTACACCGGCGAACTCTGGGCCGTGGTGAACGAGCGCGACATGCTCGGCCCCGATCTCGTGCCCGATTACCTCACCAACGTGCCGCTCGGCGCGCAGTATGGCTGGCCCTGGGTCTACTGGAAGAAGTACATCGACTGGCGCGTGAACGAGCCGATGCCCGAGTACCTGATGGAATACGTGCGCAAGCCGGAATACGGTCTGGGCGCCCATGTCGCGCCGCTCGGCCTGGCCTTTGCGCGCGGCGGCAATACCATGGGCGATCGCTTTGGCGGGGGCGCCTTCATCGCCCGTCACGGTTCGTGGAACCGTCGCCCACTCGCTGGCTATGACGTGGTCTTCGTGCGGTTCGACAGCCACGGTAATGTGCTGCCGGCCCCGCCTGCGCCTGTGCTCACCGGCTTCCTCACCAAGGACAACAAGGCCCATGGCCGCCCCACCTGGGTGGCCTTTGCCAAGGACGGCGCTCTGCTGGTCAGCGACGATGTGGGCGGCGTGATCTGGCGCGTCACCGCGCCGGGCGCCAAGCCGGCCCCGGCGATTACCCAGATCGCCGATACCCCGCTGCCGCCCAAGCCGCCGATGGGCAAGATCCGCATCCAGGAAAACCCGGATTCGGTGCTCAACAAGCCGCAGCCGTAACAATGGGCTTCCCTCCCGCACGCGGGAGGGGGTGGGGGAGGGCGTGTCGCTTTCTCCACCAGCGGTTCGGGAGGGGCCAAACATTCCCTCCCCCGGCCCCTCCCGCCAGCGGGAGGGGAGCAAAGAAAAGGGGGCGGCGCCGCGTGGCACCGCCCCCTTTTTGCGTTCCGAAATCCGCGATCAGTGGCGGAAGTGGCGCATCCCGGTAAAGACCATGGCCAGGCCGGCCTCATCGGCGGCCTTGATCACGTCTTCGTCGCGGATCGAGCCGCCCGGCTGGATCACCATCGTCGCACCCGCTTCCACCGCAGCCATCAGGCCATCAGCAAAGGGGAAGAACGCGTCGGAGGCAACGGCCGAGCCCACCGTGCGGGCTTCGCTCCAGCCATGGGTCTGGGCGGCTTCCTGGGCCTTGGCGGCGGCAATGCGGCTGCTGTCGCGGCGGTTCATCTGGCCCGCGCCGATGCCGGCGGTGACGCCATCCTTGGCATAGACGATGGCGTTGGACTTCACGTGCTTGGCCACGGTCCAGGCAAACAGCGCGTCCTTGAGTTCCTGTTCGGTCGGCGCGCGCTGCGTCACGACCTTGAGGTCGTCCGCCTTGATCGCACCATTGTCGCGGTCCTGCACCAGCAGGCCGCCGGCGATCGGCACGGTGACGAGGCCGGCGCGGTGGGCGTCGGGCAGTTCGTTGACCAGCAGCAGGCGCAGGTTCTTCTTGCGGGCAAACGCCTCGCGCGCGGCGGCATCGGCACCGGGGGCCACGACCACTTCGGTGAAGATTTCGCAGATCGCGTTGGCGGTCGGGCCGTCGAGCGGCTGGTTGACCGCCACGATGCCACCAAAGGCCGAAACGCTGTCGCACGCCAGGGCAGCCTGCCAGGCGTCGAGCAGCGTATCCGCGCTGGCCACACCGCAGGGGTTGGCATGCTTGACGATCACCACCGTGGGCTTGTCGGTTGCAAATTCGGCCACCAGTTCCAGCGCGGCATTGGCATCGTTATAATTGTTGTACGACAGTTCCTTGCCCTGGATCTGCTCGGCCTGGGGCAGGCCGGCAACCGTGGCGCGGCGCGGTACATAGAGCGCGGCGGACTGGTGCGGGTTTTCGCCATAGCGCAGCGTGGTCACCAGGCCATGCGCGCTGGCCAGCGTGGCGGGGAAATGCTGCTGCTGGTCCACGGTGGCAAACCAGGTGGCAATCGCCGAATCATAGGCGGCGGTGGTGGCATAGGCCTTGGCCGCCATCGCGCGGCGGAAGGGCAGGGTGGTCTTGCCGCCGGTCTGTGCCAGTTCAGCGATCACCGTGGCATAGTCGGCCGGATCGGTGAGGATCGTGACGTAATCGTGGTTCTTGGCGGCCGAACGCACCATCGAGGGGCCGCCGATGTCGATGTTCTCGATCACTTCGTCGCGGTCGGCGCCCTTGGCCACGGTCGCTTCGAACGGATAGAGGTTCACGACGACAAGGTCGATCGCGCCGATTTCATGCTCGGCCATGCTGGCGGCATGCTCGGCATTGTCGCGCACGGCCAGGAGGCCGCCGTGCACCTTGGGGTGCAGCGTCTTGACGCGGCCATCCATCATTTCGGGAAAGCCGGTCAGTTCCGAAATGTCCTTCACCGCAAGGCCCGCCTCGCGCAGCGCCTTGGCCGTGCCGCCGGTGGAAACCAGTTCCACGCCGTGTGCGGCCAGTGCCTGGCCCAGTTCAACCAGGCCGGTCTTGTCAGACACCGAAAGCAGCGCCCGCCGGATCGTCACATCGCTCACGTTGAAAATTCCTATCTCATCTTCTTGAGCAGCCAGGAGAAACTCTCTCCGCTGCGCGGGATCTTGGCCGTGATGACAAGCTGGCGCGTGCCCAGCGGGCGGCCCAACCCATCGGCCCAGAGCGATTCCTCGATCGTCACCGGCTCACGCCCCGAACGGAACTGCCACAGGCCGCCATCTGGCAGGGCAAGGGTAACGCCAAGGCCGTCCTGGCCCTGCGCCAGCTCGATATGCGGGCCAAGGTGGAAGCGCAAGGCAACACCGATCATGCCGCGCTTGCCTTTCTTGCCGTGCGGCACCAGCAGGTCTTCGCCGCGCAGTTCGGTGCCATCATCGCGCAGGATCAGGATGCGCTGGTGCATCAGGCCATAGCGGCTGACATAGCCGTTGTGGCTGGCCTCGATCCGCGTGGCGGACTGGCCCATAGGGCCGGGCGCCGTGGCGGCATAGCTGCCATCGGCCTGCAGCGTGCGTCGGTCCACTTCCACTTCGGAAACGCCGCTGCCCAGCTTGCCGTTGATCAGCACGGCGGTGGAATTGAAATCGTCGATCGTCAGCGTGGAATGGGCCGCCGTGGCGCGCAGGCCCTGCGCCAGGCGCAGCGGGATCAGCCCGCCGGCAAAGGCCGCGCCGCCGCAGTTGACGATCAGGCGCTCGGCGCCATGGCTGAATTCGAACGCCAGGGTAGAGGCACAGCCTTCGCGGGCGTGGCGGGCGATCGGCGGCGGCGCGGCATCGAGCAGCAGGACCGACTTGCCCGCCGTGATGCGCTGGTAGCCCCACTGCCGCGCATCGCGCAGCGGCCGGGTGCGCACACCGCTGGCCTTGATCAGCGTGGCGATATGGTCGGCCTGCACGGCGCCCGCGCCCTGCCAGCTGCCCAGCGCGCCATCGCCGTGCAGCAGCGCGAGCAGCGGCGGCACCAGCAGCGACAGGATCGTTTCGATCTGCTGGGGCGGATCGCGGCGCACCGCAGCATAGCAGGCCTTGAGCCGCACCAGGATGGTAATCGCCTCGATCTGGCCCAGCGGGCTGCGCGACAGCACGCCGCCATCATCGCCCACCATGTCACCCAGCGCGCGGATCAGCCCGGCCTCGCCAAACAGGCGGCGCGGGCCACCATCGGCCATCAGCAGCCCGGCGGCGGTGATCGCCGCCCAGCCGGCCACTTCGCCCAGCTTGTCATCCGCACGGGTGACATGGCGATCGAGCCAGCGGGCGGTTTCGGCCATGGCGTGCAGCACGCGGCTGCGAAACTTCTTGTCGTTGCCCGACAGCAGCAGCGGTGCGTGGATCAGCCAGGTGAGCAGGCGGTGGCCGGTATGCCCGACGTCCCAGGCCGGGCTGGCGTTGGGCTGGGGATTGGCATTGAGCCACATGCCCAGCACGCGCTCGGCCACGGGGGTGCATTGCGCGCGCGGCCCGCTTGCCTCCAGATCGGGCAGCCAGGCAAAGCCATGCACCATCCGCTCGAACGGCGGCGGCAGGCGCGGCCCGGTGAATTCGGTATCGGCAATCGGGGTCTTCATGCCGTGGACCAGGAAATGCCCGGCGCGCAATGCCTTGCCCGCGCCGGAATCGCCCGGAAGCGGGTTGCTGACCGTCGCCGTCAGGCGCGGGCGAGAACGCTTGCGAAAGGGTTGCAGCGCGGCGGCCGGCAGCCCCAGGCGATAGGCAAAACGCATGAAGCGTTCACCCGCGCTGACCGGGGGCGGCGAAAAATCCGCCAGCGCCAGGGCGCGGCCGGGCTCCACCACTTCGGGGCGCAGCGGCATGTCTTCGTCGGCGGGCATCGGCGGCAGGGGGCGGACCACAGCAGCGGCGGCGGCCGCATCGCGCCGCAAGGGTTCGTTTTCCAGCCCCAGGGGCAGGGCGGGGCTGGCTTCGTCCGCCGAAATGGCCTTGCCCTTGGCGGGCTGGCCGGGTGCGATGGAGAAGCCTGGTTCGCCCACGGGGTCAGTCGATCCTTTTCAGCGCGGCGATATTCGCGGCATAGTGATCGGGCCCACCCTTGAAGGTCGCGGTGCCGGCGACCAGGGCATCGGCGCCGGCGGCCACGCACAGCGGCGCGGTTTTGGCATCGACCCCGCCATCCACTTCCAGGTGGATCGGCCGGCCGGTCTTGTCGATCATCTTGCGCACCGCTTCGATCTTGCGCAGCTGGCTGGAAATGAAGCTCTGCCCGCCAAACCCGGGGTTCACGCTCATGATCAGCACCAGGTCGATATCGTCGATCAGGTAATCGAGCATCTTGGCTGGCGTGGCGGGGTTGAGCGCGATACCGGCCTTCTTGCCCAGCGCCTTGATCGCCTGCACGGTGCGGTGGATATGCGGCCCGGCTTCGGGATGGACGGTGATGATATCGGCCCCGGCGTTGGCGAAGGCTTCTAGATAGAGATCGACCGGGCTGATCATCAGGTGCACGTCGAACGGCTTGGTGGTGTGGGGGCGCAGCGCCTTGACCACGGCCGGCCCGATCGTGATGTTGGGCACGAAGTGGCCATCCATCACGTCCACATGGATCCAGTCAGCCCCGGCGGCATCGATCGCGCGGATTTCCTCGCCCAGCCGGGAAAAATCGGCGGATAGGATCGACGGGGAAATTATCGGCAAGGCAGTCATCGACAACGGGTCCGATCGCAATTCTGGGCAAGAAATAGCCCGGCCCGGCCAAATCGCCAAGCGGGCGCCGTTCGGCGCTTAACCGCGCCGAATCGGGGCCACAAGCGCTCTTTGCAGTATTTTCCACACGCGTTGTGCAGTTTCGGGCCGGTCTGGCGCGGGTTTGCTGCGAAAGCGCGCGGATTTGTCCAGGCCGGCGATCAACCCATGCAGCAATGCCACGGTCGCGCCGCGAACGCGCCCTGCGGCCTTGCGCCCCCTTGCCATCGGCGGCCGGGCTTGTCATCGAAGATGGGGTGAAGACGCTGATCGAATCCCTCAAGACCACGCTTGGCTCCCTCGCGCTGGGTGCAACGCTGGCCCTGCTGCCGGGCACCGCGATGGCGGCCAAGCATGGCGTGCATCTGCCGCCGCTCGGCTGCGCCGGCCCACCCAGCGATACCTGGCTCAATGTGACGATCGACAAGGTGCGATCCGATCGCGGCGTGATTGCGCTCACCGTCTATCCCGATGACCAGCGCAAGTTCCTGATCGATGGTGGCTCGCTCTATGTTGCGCGCGTGCCGGCCCGTGCGGAAAAGACGCATATGTGCCTGTTCCTGCCGCAGCCGGGCATCTATGCTCTGGCCGTCTATCATGACGAGGACAATTCCGGCTCGCTCAACCGCATCGGGCCGATGGGCCTGCCGGCCGAAGGCTTTGGCTTTTCAGGCAATCCCGGCTCGATCGAAAGCCTGCTGGAATTCCGCGCGGTGCGCCTTTCCGTGCCGCGCACCAACCTGTCGACGCGCATTCGCCTGCGCTATCCTTGAGCGATTGCCGGGATGAAGGGCTGACTTTTCAACCGTTCGCGCGCTAACATGCGCGGCATGACCAAACCTGCCGTCCTCGCCGCCGCGCCCTTTCCGCCGTTCACCATGCAGCCGCTGGAAGCGGCCTTTGCCGTGCACCGCCTGTGGGACGGGCTGGACGATGCCGCCGCCGGATCGATCCGCGCCCTGGCGACCAACACCCTGTTCGGCCGCCTGGGGGCAGAGGTGATGGACCGCCTGCCAGCGCTGGAAATCATCGCCAACTTTGGCGTGGGCTATGACAATATTGACGTGGCTGCCGCTGCCGCGCGCGGCGTGATGGTGACCAACACACCTGGCGTGCTCGACGAGGAAGTCGCCGATCTGACCCTCGGCCTGCTGCTATCCACGATCCGCCGCTTGCCCCAGGCCGAGCGGCACCTGCGCGCCGGGCTGTGGGAACAGGGCGCCTTTCCGCTTTCGCCCACGCTGCGCGGGCGGCGTATTGGCATCCTGGGGCTGGGCGCAATCGGCAAGGCGGTGGCGCGCCGCCTGGAAGGCTTTGGCGTGGCCATCGCCTATCACGGGCGCACGCGGCAGGAGGGCGTGGCCTATCCCTGGTATCCCACGGCGCTCGCCCTGGCCGAGGCGGTCGATGTGCTGGTGGTGGTGGTGCCCGGTGGCGCTGCCACGGCGGGGCTGGTCGATGCCGCCGTGCTGCGCGCGCTGGGGCCGCAGGGCGTGCTGATCAACGTATCGCGCGGCAGCGTGGTGGACGAGGCGGCGCTGATCGCGGCGCTCCAGCAAGGCACGATCCTGGCTGCCGGGCTCGATGTCTTTGCCCGCGAACCCCATGTGCCTGCCGACCTTGTCGCGCAGGACAACGCGGTGTTGCTGCCCCATGTCGGCTCGGGCTCGGTCGCCACGCGCACGGCCATGGGGCAGTTGATGATCGACAACCTTTCCGCATGGTTTGCCACGGGCCGGGCGTTGACGCCGGTGGCCGAAACCCGCCATTTGCAACGGTAAACGCCTGGTTGCGCAGGGTGTCTGTCCGATAACGGTTCGTCGCATCGCGCTGGGCCTTGCGGCGAACGCTTGCAATAGTGCCACGGATTTGCAACTTGCGCGGTTCACGCACCAAGATAGGGATGCCTGTCCACAATGAATTCGACCCAGGCGGCGCGCGCTCCTTTGCATCAGCGGGTCCGGCGCAAGGCGGAACGGATGTTCGGTCCAGCAGGCATTTTCTTCAAGGGCTTCATCAAGCACCCGGTGATGGTCGGCGCGATCGTGCCGTCCTCGCGCCGCACGATCGCGCGCGTGCTGTCCAAGGTGGATTGGGAAAACTGCGATCTGTTCGTGGAATATGGCCCCGGTGTGGGCACCTTCTGCCAGCCGGTGCTCGATCGCCTGCGCCGCGATGCGCGGCTGATCGTGATCGATACCAACCCCGATTTCATCAACTACCTGGCCCGCACGATCGGTGACAGCCGCTTCATCGCGGTGCACGGCTCTGCGGCCGAGGTGGAAAGCATCGTGCGTCAGCACGGTTTTGACCATGCCGACTATGTGCTGTCGGGCCTGCCGTTCACCACGCTGCCCGAAGGCGTGGGGCCGGCGATCATGGCCGCCACGCAGCGGGTGCTGCGCCCGGGCGGGGCGTTCCTGGTCTATCAATACACGGCCCGCGCGCGCGCACTGATGAGCCGCTATTTCCACCGCATCGACAAGGGTTTCGAGCCGATCAACGTGCCGCCCTGCGTGATCTCGTGGGGCTGGAAAGACTGACCACCTGGCGCGCCCCTTCCATAATGGAACGGGCGCGTTTCATTTTCTAGCTCACAGAAACGGGCGGGGCAGATCAGCGGTCAGCTGCCCGTGAATGCCGGCCAGCATCGCCACGAAATAGGTGTAGCCTACCGAATAGAGCAGCGCTGAGATCGCTTCGTTGATCAGGCGCGCGCTTTCGTTTTCGGCGCCGAGCAACTGTGTGGTGATCAGTCCCACCACCATCATCACCACGCTCATCGCCACCAGGAACACCACCATGGCCAGGCCCAGGAACGCCAGGATGCGCGCGGTATTGCCCCGCGTCAGCGCCACGCTGGCGCGGATCGCCATGATCGGGTTGTGGGTGCGCCCCACGCCCAGCACCGGGCCGACCATGATCGTGCGCAGCAGCGGATAGACCACGGCTGCCAGCCCGGCGCCGGCGGCCAGCGGCGCCGGCACGCGCAGGCCCAGCAGCACGCCGCTGACCACCATCATCAGCAAGAGCGCGAAGAGGCCGATCAGCACTTGCGCCAGGAAATAGGCGGGCACCCGCGCCGCGCAGTTGCGCAGCGCCTGGCCCACCGTGGGGCGCGAGCGATCGAGCACGCAGACCAGCATGGTGATGAAGCCCACGATCTGGAACAGCGACAGCGGCAGCAGGTAGGGCAGGTTGCGCGTGTAATAATCCTGCATCACCTGCGCGAGCTGCTGCTGCGTCACCTGCGGAGGAATGACCGGCGGCGCGATGAATATGGCGCCCACCAGCAGCGGCAGCAGGAAAAACACCCCGGCAATCGCGATCAGCAGATCGGCATTGGCCGAAACGATGCGCGTGGCGCCCTGCCAGGCGGCCATGCTGTCCAATGGGGCGATCAACGGTTTGGTCACGTACTTTCCTCGGGGCTCGTTATCTTTTGCTCCTAGCAAAGCCTGCGGCCCGGCGCACCTCTCTTCCCGGTGTCTTGCCCCCTTGCTTCGGGCGGCGTTCGGGGCCAAGTCGCAAGGCACCATGACTGCGCCCGATACCATCGAGATCGTCCGTGAAACCGCCCCGGTGCCCTATCGCCCCGCGCTGGAGGCGATGGCCGCCCGCAATGCCGCGATCGCCGATGGCACGGCATCGGACATGCTGTGGCTGCTCGAACATCCGCCGGTCTATACCGCTGGCACCAGCGCCGATCGGTCCGAATTGCTCGATCCCCGGTTCGAAGTGGTCGAGGCCGGGCGCGGTGGGCGCTATACCTATCACGGGCCGGGCCAGCGGATCGGCTATGTCATGCTCGATCTGCGCAAGCGCGCGCGCGACGTGCGCGGGTTCGTCCATGCCGTGGAAGGCTGGGTGATCGATACGCTGGGCGATTTCGGCGTCGAGGCCTGGCGCGCGGAAGGGCGCATCGGCATCTGGTGTGCGGGGGCCGATGGGCGCGAGGCCAAGATCGGCGCGATCGGCGTGCGCATTCGCCGCTGGGTGACGATGCACGGCTTTTCGGTGAACCTGTCGCCCGATCTTTCGCATTTCGGCGGGATCGTGCCGTGCGGGATCGAGGAGTTTGGCGTGACCAGCCTGAAAGACCTGGGCCGATCGGTCAGCAGCGCGCAATGGGATGATGCGTTGCTGGCGCGCCTGCCGGCGTTCCTGTCCAAGCTCGACGTGCCATGCCCACCGGTGGAGATGGAGCCATGAAGACCCTGCTTTCCCTATCGGCGGTCGCCCTGCTGCTTGCCCTGGGCGGGTGCCAGAAGGGCAGCGAACCGGAAAAGGGCGCGGCCAAGGCCGCCGGTGGCGAGGTTCTGCCCGGCAGTGTCAGCGATGCGATGATCGATCTTGATGGCGCTACCGGCACTCCGCCGTTGCAACCCGCGCCCAAGGCCAAGGCCAGCGGCGCTGCGCCACAGGCAGCATCGAGCGATGCGGCCGAAAGCGCCACGCCCGATGCTGCAGGGGCTGCAGGCGGCACAGCCGCGCCCGCAGCACATGCCCCCGCTGCCCAGAGCCAGGCATCGGCGCAATAACGCGCCGATCCTGGCCGCTGGGTGATTGGCGCGTCAGACGGTTTCTTCGGCCAGCGTGGGATAGTCGGCATAGCCTTCGGGCACGGGGAAGTACCACGATTCGGGAACGTTGCGGTTGGGCGCCAGCGGGGCGTCCTTGGCGATGCGCGCGGGCAGGTCCGGGTTGGAAATGAACGGGCGGCCAAAGCTGATCGCGTCGGCGCGGCCGGAGGCAATGTCGGCCGCGGCAGACTGCGGGGTGTAATCGCTGTTGAGCACCAGCGGGCCGGTATAGATCTTGCGGATCAGGCCATCCTGCTGCGGCACGTCGGTGGCGCCAAAGGTGCCGTTCGGGCCGGGCTGGCGCAGTTCGACAAAGGCCGGCTTGAGCGTTTCGAGAACCTGGGCGGCCAGGCCGAACACGGCCTCGGGGTTGCTGTCATCCACCCCTTGCGAATCGCCGTTGGGCGAAAGGCGCACGCCGACGCGTTCTGCCCCCCACACGCCGATCAGGCGTTCCATCACTTCGCGCAGCAGGCGCACGCGGTTTTCCGGGCTGCCGCCATATTCGTCGGTGCGCAGGTTGGCCGAATCGCGCAGGAACTGGTCGATCAGATAGCCATTGGCGGCGTGCAGCTGCACCCCGTCAAACCCGGCCTTCCTGGCGTTTTCGGCCGCGCGGGCATAGTCATCGAGCAGGCGCGGCATTTCATCGAGGCGCAGCGGGCGCGCTTCGACCGCGTCCTTGCGGCCTTCGAAGGTATGGACATGGCCCGGCACGCGCGTGGCCGAGGCAGAGACCGGCGGCTGGCCATCGTTGAGATCGGGATGGCTGACGCGGCCCATGTGCCACAGCTGCGCGACGATGCGTCCGCCGGCTTCGTGCACGGCTTCGGTCACCGGCTTCCACGCTTCGACCTGGGCGTCAGTCCACAGGCCGGGGGCATAGGGCCAGCCCAGGCCTTCACGGCTGATGCCGGTGGCTTCGGAAATGATCAGGCCGGCGCTGGCGCGCTGGCGATAATACGTGGCCATGATCGGCGTGGGCACTCCATCGCGCCCGGCGCGGCCGCGGGTGAGCGGGGCCATGAGAATGCGGTTCGGCGCATGGATCGCGCCCAGATCGATCGGCTGGAACAGCGCGGCGTGGTGGGGCTGGCTGGAAGTCTCGGTCATGCAGGCCTCTTGCTGGAAATGCATTATGGGTTTTTCTTTGCAACGTATATTGGCCGCGACCGTTCCGCCGCGCAAGGGGGCACGGGCAGGGCGGCGGCAGGTTTTCTTGAAACCGGCAAAGAAAAAGCCCGGAAGGCCATAAAGGCTCCCGGGCTTTCGCGGATCAGCAGGTCCAGGCGTGCGCCCGGCAGGCTCAAACCCCGCTCAAGGCCGGCCCAGATCGCCCTGGCCCACGGTGCCGCTGGCCATCGCCAGCATGGCATCCAGGCTCTTCTTGGCATCAAGTCGCAGGGTTTCCTCGATTTCCACCCGTGGCGTCAGATCGCGCAGCGCCAGGTAGAGCTTTTCCAGCGTGTTGAGCGCCATGTAGGGGCAGATGTTGCAGTTGCAGTTGCCATCGGCACCGGGCGCACCGATGAATGTCTTGCCGGGCATGGCCAACTGCATCTGGTGGATGATGTGCGGCTCGGTCGCCACGATCAGCGTATCGCTGGTCATGGCCTTGGCATAGTTCAGGATGCCGCTGGTCGACCCGACATAATCGGCATGGTCGACGATGTGCGCCGGGCATTCCGGGTGCGCGGCGATCGGCGCATCGGGATGCTGCGCCTTGAGCTTGAGCAGCTCGGTTTCGCTGAAGGCTTCGTGCACGATGCACACGCCGGGCCACAGCAGCATGTCGCGCCCGAACTTGCGGTTGAGATAGCCGCCCAGGTGCCGGTCGGGGCCGAAGATGATCTTCTGTTCGGGCGGGATCTTGGCGAGGATCGTCTCGGCGCTCGATGACGTCACGATCACGTCCGACAGGGCTTTCACCTCGGTCGAGCAGTTGATGTAGGTGAGCGCGATATGATCGGGATGCTGCGCGCGGAAGGCGGCAAACTGATCGGGCGGGCAGGAATCCTCAAGGCTGCACCCGGCGTCCATGTCGGGCAGCACCACGATCTTTTCGGGGCTGAGGATCTTGGCGGTTTCGGCCATGAAGCGGACGCCGCAAAAGGCGATCACTTCAGCGTCGGTCGCTGCCGCCTTGCGCGACAGTTCCAGCGAATCGCCCACGAAATCGGCCAGGTCCTGGATTTCCGGCTTCTGGTAATAGTGCGCCAGGATCACGGCCTTGCGTTCGATGCGCAGGCGATCGATTTCCGCGCGCAGGTCAAGGCCTGACAAGTTGGTGGGCTGGGCCGTCATGGGATGCTCCTGCTTCCAGGCGATGCGGCACGCCCGGATTCCTTGGGCTGCGACTTAGGGGCGCGGGCGCGTGTTGCCAAGCCGGGATTGGGGAAATGCCCCTCCGTCAGGCCTGCGGCCTGCCACCTCCCCATCGGGGATGGGGAGGATCTTGCCGAGGGGCCTTAGCGGGTGTCCCCATCGATCGTCACGTTGACGGTGACTTTGCCATAGCCGGCTACCTGGAGCGGAATGGCCAGGTTCTGGCGCACGGCATCCTTGGCGGCACTGCGGGCCAGGCCCATCAGCACGGGATTGGCAGCCTGGTTGGTGGCAAGCTGTTCGGCCAGGCGGGTGTTGTCGCGCGTCAGCTTGTCCTGCGCAGCGCGGGTGATCCACACGCCTTCGCGCAGGTATTGGGCGCGCGCCTCGTCCAGGTTGGGTCGGCTCAACCGCAGGGGTGGCAGGCGCACCGACAGCGTCTGGCTAGTGGCATCCCACGCCATGCGATCGCGGTTCATCTGCGAAAGATCGATGGTGTAATCCACGCGCGCCGGGATTACCGCCACCTGCTTTGACTGCACCAGGCCGAACAGGCGGCTGTCGTCGCTCGACACCACCGGGGCCAGTTCGGCGCTAAACACCGTCAGGCTGTTCTGCCGCTCGAACGCCACCAGGCTGGTGGCCAGCGGGTCGCCGATGTCCTGTGGTTTCCACAGGAGCCAGGCAAACAGCCCGGCCAGCGCCAGTGCCGCCACGAACAGCAGCCAAGGCAGAGCGCTGCGCCGCGCCACCACTACCGTGGGCGCGGGTTGGGGAGAGTTCCCTGACAGGGGCGGGCTATTCAGCGTGCTGTCGTCCATTGTTCCCCCGAACGAACAACCCGGCCCTGGCGTTCCAGATCGAGCAGATGCGCCAATACCGAGCGGCCCGCGGCACCGGTCAGCCGCGGGTCCAGTCCCTTGTACATCTGTGCCACCATGGCGGGAATATTGTGCAGCCCGCCTTCCAGCACGCGCAGCACCTGCCGCTCGCGCTGGCGGCGATGGCCCAGCATGCCACGCACGAACTGGTGCGGATTGTCGATCGGATCACCGTGCGCGGGATAATAGACGCGGTCCTGCGGCCGGTCATACAGCTTTTGCAGCGAGGCCATGTAGGCGGCCATGTCGCCATCGGGCGGCGAGACCACGCTGGTGGACCAGCCCATGACATGATCGCCGGTGAACAGCGCGCCGCTTTCCACCAGGGCCAGGCACAGGTGGTTGCTGGTGTGGCCGGGCGTGGCCACGGCCTGCAAGGTCCAGCCATCGCCGCGCAGTTCCTCGCCTTCGGCCAGCACGCGGGCCGGGCGATAATCCGGGTCGAACGCCGCATCGGCGCGCGGGCCATCATCTTCCAGGGCCAGCGGTGCGCAGCCGATGATCGGTGCGCCAGTCAATGCCGCCAGCGGGCGTGAAGCAGGGCTGTGGTCGCGGTGGGTATGGGTGCACACGATCGCGGCGATGCGGGCGCTGCCCACCGCCGCCACGATTGCCGCGACATGGCCTTCGCCGTTGGTATCGGCATGGCCCGCCGCGCCGGTGCCATCGGGGCCGGGATCGATCACCGCCACATCGTTTCCGGCGCCGACGATATAGGTCTGCGTGCCGGTATAGGTATAGGGCGATGGATTGGGTGCCAGCACCCGCCGCACCAGCGGTTCAAGCTGGGCGGCCATGCCGGTGTTCCACGTGGAACGATCGGGAAGGGAGGAACTGGCCATGCCCCGTGCTATGGGGACGGCCGCCCCCATGCGCAAGGCACGACGTGGCGCGTCGGTTCAGCCCGCCTCGGCCAGCGCCAGGCCCAACCGCTCGCGCAGGTGGATCAGCGCTGCGGGCAGTGGGTCGGTCAGAGGATCGTGCGGTGCGGCGTTGGCCATGCCTTGGCGCTGCCAGGCCTGTTCCAGCCGGGTGATGCGCTGATAAAGCCGTTCGCTCTCGTGCACTACCGCCTGTGCTGCCAGGGTCAGGTGGATAATGCAGGCCGGGTCGCTTGCCGGGAAATGGGCGATCAGGCGGCCGTGGCGGCGCAGTTGCAGCTCGGTCAGTTCGCCGGCGAACCAGGCGCGGTGGTTGAGCAGCCAGGCCAGGCAATGCATGATCCGCGTGGTGGTGCGCAGCGCCTCGCAGCTCGCCTGGACATGCGCCAGGTCTTCGTCCGCGCCGAGGCTGCCGCCGGCTGGCGGTGCCGCATCGTTGGCCGGCTGGCGGCGCAAGGCCTCGAACGCATCGCGCGCGCGATCGGC
The DNA here is from genome assembly GCF_013149315.1 of Novosphingobium sp. SG754. Lineage (NCBI taxonomy): Bacteria > Pseudomonadati > Pseudomonadota > Alphaproteobacteria > Sphingomonadales > Sphingomonadaceae > Novosphingobium > Novosphingobium sp. SG754. Next base: position 448,784 of record NZ_JABGCC010000005.1, read on the forward strand.
CAGCGCCAGCGCCTCTGCATAGAGCGCTTCGATGATGCGCGGATTGGCGCTGGGCGTGACGGGCATGGTGGCGATCGGAATGGGTGGCCTGCTGGGTACGAACATGCCCGAGCGGATGCGCCGGCCATGGATCAAAGCCGGCTTTAAGGCCGATCGCCCCGCCGGCTCAATGCCCCGGCAGTGGCCAAGTGCCACCGCTTTGCCGCTGTCTCGATACGGAACGCTTTGCACGGCAGGCGGAATCGGTAAATACGGTATGCAATCGTTTGAAATCAGGCGATAATATCAGGGATAAGATAGTCTTCGAGCATGCTGATCTGATCGCGCAGCAGCAATTTGCGCTTTTTCAGGCGCGCCACCTGCAGCTGGTCGGCCACGCCATTGGCGCTCAGCGCATCGATCGCCACGTCAAGGTCGCGATGCTCGAGCCGCAGCGCTTCGAGCCGCTTGCGCATTTCCTCTTCGGTCACACCAACCACTCCCCGAAACCGACCTTGCTACCCCAAGCTGCCACATCGCCTCCCATCTGCACCTGGCGTTGTTCAGGTTGCCGACTCACGCTGGCGACCACGCACCGGCCAACGGCGCGCGGGGCCGCTGGAAAACCCGTTGACCGTTGATGGTGCACATTTCGTCATCGCCCTCTACACATGAACGCGATGCCGGTGCGACCCGGCGCGGTTCCACTTGCAAGATACGGCGAATGTGGGAGCATGACAACGCACCGACTGTCAGCGACTCGCAGAACAGAAGCATCGGAGCCGCAGACACCGGAGCCAGCCGCGCGGGAATGTCTCTCGCACGGGTTTTGACCGGGCAGCGGCCTATCCCGGCCCGCGCCCCTCAGGAGGTCAACGCATGGAAACGACGCACATCAACGCCTTGCAGACAAAGCACGCCGGCCTGGAACGCCGGATTTCCGAGGAAATGGCACGGCCAGCCCCCGACGTGGCCCTGCTCATGCAGCTCAAGCGGCGCAAGTTGCGCATCAAGGAAGAACTGGCGCTGATTCACTGATCCCTTTGCGCCGGAACCAACCAACCAAGCGAACATAACCTGAAAACGATCAATACCCCTGGATTGTAACAGGCGTGAGCGGCCGATTGCGGCGGCCACGCCTGACAAACACGGCCGGTTCCCCCACGGGGACCGGCCTTTTGCCCAGAGCGCCGCTGGCGGCCGCGGCACAGTTGCATACGAATATTTCCGCAATGGCGGCAGGCCCCGTTTGCAAACGGCATGGGCTGCGCTAGGCCTTTGGTCATGTTGACTGCCGTCGCCTCTGCCCGCGCGATCCTCACCTCGCTGCACGAGGTCATGGCCTCGCGATCCGGCGCGCAGGCCAAGCTCAACCGCATCGTCGATGTAATCGGCGAAAACCTCAACAGCGAGGTCTGCTCGATCTATTTGCTGCGCGAGGGGATGCTGGAACTGTTCGCCACGCGCGGGCTGGAACAGGCGGCGGTTCACGTCACGCGGCTGGCCGTGGGCGAGGGCCTGGTCGGCACGATCGCCCAGAACATCGAGACGCTCAACCTGGCCGAGGCAGCCGCGCATCCCGACTTTGCCTTCCGCCCGGAAACCGGGGAAGAACGCTTCCACTCGTTTGCCGGCGTGCCGATCGTGCGCCGCCAGCGCGCCGTGGGCGTGGTGGCCGTGCAGCATGTCGATCCGCGCCGCTATGAAGAGGTGGAGATCGAGGCGCTGCAGACCGTCGCGATGGTCCTGGCCGAGCTGATCGCCAATGCCGAACTGATCGACGATGAAGACGTGGCCGGCGTGCCCGACCACCTGACCGGGCCCGATCGCCTCAAGGGCCAGACCCTGGTGAAGGGCCTGGCGGTGGGCCAGGCCGTGTTCCACCAGCCACGCGTGACGATCGAGCATGTCGTGGCCGAAGATACCGAGGCCGAGCGCCAGCGGGTCTATCGCGCGTTCGACAAGATGCGCGAGCAGATCGACCGCATGGCCAGCCAGGCCGAATTCGGCGTGGGCGGAGAGCATGAGGAGGTGCTCGAGACCTATCGCATGTTCGCCTATGACGAAGGCTGGAGCCGCCGCATCAACGAGGCGATCGATTCCGGCCTGACCGCCGAAGCCGCGATCGAGCGCGTGCAGCAGCGCACCCGCATGCGCATGCGCCAGATCGACGATCCCCTGCTGGCCGACCGGATGCACGATCTGGAAGACCTGTCGAACCGCCTGTTGCGGATCGTATCGGGGCAACTGGGCACCGCCGCCAGCCTGGGGCTGAAAGGCGATGCGATCCTGATCGCGCGCAACTTGGGCCCGGCCGAACTGCTGGAATACGATCGCCGCCGCTTGAAGGGGGTGATCCTGGAAGAAGGCTCGCTCACCGCGCACGTGGTGATCGTGGCGCGGGCCATGGGCATTCCCGTGGTCGGCCGCGTGCGCGCGCTGCGCGGCAAGGTGCGCGACGGCGATACCCTGCTGGTCGATGGCGATCAGGGCGTGATCGACGTGCGTCCGGCGCCCAGCCTGATCGAGGCGTTCGAGGCGCGCTTTGCCAAGAATCGCGAGCGGCAGGCCCACTATGCCACGATGCGCGACGTGGAGCCGATCACGCGTGACGGGCAGCGCATCACGGTGATGATCAACGCCGGCCTGCGCGATGACATGCCGATGCTGCCGCTGACCGGTGCCGATGGTATCGGCCTGTTCCGCACCGAGTTCCAGTTCCTGGTTTCCGCGACAATGCCCCAGCGCGAGCGGCAGCAGCGGCTCTATCGCGACGTGCTCGATGCCGCCGGCGATCGCCCGGTGGTGTTCCGCACGGTGGATATCGGCGGGGATAAGGTCCTGCCCTATCTGCGCCACAACGATGGCGAGACCGAGGAAAACCCGGCGATGGGCTGGCGCGCGCTGCGCGTGGCCTTGGAACGCGATGGGCTGCTCAAGGTCCAGGCGCGCGCGCTGATCGAGGCGGCGGCCGGGCGCACGCTCAACGTGATGTTCCCGATGGTGACCGAACCGTGGGAATTCGATGCGGCCAAGGCCGTGTTCGAAAGCCAGGTGGCGTTCCTGCGCAAGCAGAAGAAAGTGCTGCCCGAGGCGATCCGCTATGGCGCCATGCTGGAAGTGCCGGCGCTGGCCGAATGCCTCGATATGCTGGCGCCGCGCCTGTCGTTCCTGTCGATCGGTACCAACGATCTCACGCAGTTCCTGTTTGCCGCCGATCGTGCCCATCCCAAGCTGGCAGAACGCTATGACTGGCTCAGCCCCGCGATCCTGCGCTTCCTGGCGCGGGTGGTGCGCGATGTGGCGCCCCATGGCACGGCCCTGACGGTGTGCGGCGAAATGGGCGGCCGGCGGCTGGAAGCCCTGGCCCTGCTGGGCCTGGGCATCACCCGCCTGTCGATCACGCCGGCTGCGGTCGGGCCGATCAAGGAACTGATCCGCACGATCGACCTGGGCGAAATTCGCAATGCCATGGCTGGCTGGCTGCGCGAGCCGCATGCCGACATGCGCAGCGTGGTGGCGCAGTGGGCCAGCGCGCAGGGCATCGATTGCGACTGATCGGGTTCGCATGACCGTTTTGGCCGGTTGCGCGCCGCAAAACGGTTGACTTTCGCGCAATTGCAACGATCCCCTTTTACCGGCTTTTCATCAAGCCACCGGGTTGCAAAACAAGCAGAGAAGACGGGAGCCGCGCCTTGGCCGACTCGATCGGGTCAGATTTTCATTCCCCCCAGCCGGACGCCGCCGCCCCGGCGGGCGTGGGAGCCACCTTGCGCGCCGCGCGCGAGGCGCAGGGCCTTTCGCTGAAAGATATTGCCGCGCGCACCCGCATCACTGCCCGCCATGTCGAGGCGCTGGAGGCGGGCGATTATGACAGCCTGCCCGGTCGCCCCTATGCCCTCGGATTTGCGCGCAGCTATGCCAAGGCCGTGGGCCTGGACGAGGCGCCGATCGCCGAAGCGGTGCGGCGCGAGCTGAGCGCGCGCGCGCCAGCGCCCGAAACCCGCGTGATCCACCAGTTCGAAGCGGGCGATCCGGCCAAGACCCCCTCGCGCCTGATCAGCTGGCTGGCCGGCCTGCTGGTGGTGGCAGTGCTGGGCCTGGGGCTGGTGTTCTGGCGCAGCTATTACTGGCCCTCGGCCGAACTGCCGGCGCTGGTTGGCCCCGAACAGCCCAAGCCGGTGGCGGCCAAGGTTTCGGCGCAGCCCGGCTCGCCGGCGGCTGCGGCGCGGCCTAATGGCCCGGTGGTGTTCACCGCGCAGGAAGACCGCATCTGGGTCAAGTTCTATGACGGCAGCGGCAAGCAGCTGGTGCAAAAGCTGATGGCCAAGGGCGAAACCTATACCGTGCCCGATGGCGTGACCGATCCCAAGCTGTGGACCGGCCGGCCCGATGCGCTGACGATCACCATCGGCGGCCAGGCCGTGCCGCGCATTGCCGACAAGCAGGGCATCGTCAAGGACGTGGCGGTCAGCGGTCCGGCGCTGTGGGCGCGGGCCGATCATGCCGCCGCCCCGCCGCCAAGTGATCAGGCAGCCGATCAGGCCAGCGCCACGCCTGCTGCCGGCCCGGCCCACCGCCTGGTGCGGCGCACGGCGGCGCGCTCTGTCCCGGCGGGCGCGCCCGATGGCGGTGACGCTGCGGTGCAGCCGGCCGCGGCGCCAACGGTGGCCGCTACGGCGCCTGCCGTGGTGAACTGAGCGCGCGATTGGCGAAAGGCTTGGCGGGCAAAGGAGTGGGCGGGGCAAAGTCCTTGCAACAAGGCTCGACTTCGCGCGCGCGGTGCGGCACTTTGCGGCCATTGCACCACACGCCCTGAGACCGGACCCGAAACGCGCCGAACGGGCCGATGCATATAGCTTTTCAGGAACGGACATGCGCTGGGGGGCGGATGTTGCCGTGGGGCGGCAGATGATCGAGACGGGAGTTACCATGAAGACCTTGTTCCGCCGGGCCAGCCCCGCGTTGTTTTCCGCCCTGGGCATGGCCCTGGCCGTGGCGCCGGTGGTGCCACAGGTAGCGCATGCCCAGGCCGCTGGCGAAACCACCGAAGCCCGGCTGCGCCGGCTGGAGGCAGAAATCCGCGCCCTGCAGCGCAAGGTGTTTCCCGATGGCGCTGGCCGCGCCTTTGGCCCGGAAATCACGCCCACGGCGCCGGCCCCCACGCCAGCTGTGCCCACGGTGGCGACGACCCCGCTCACCGATGTGCTGTCCCGCCTCGATGCGGTGGAAGCGCAACTGCGCCAGGTGACCGCCGCGACCGAGGAAAACCAGAACCACCTGAGCAAGCTGGACACCCGCGTGTCTGCCCTGGAAACCGCCGCGGCCCCGCCGGCGGCGGCAACCGATCCGGCTGGCGCCAATCCTTCGGGCATCGCGCCCGCACCGGCTGCCGGCAGCGGCTTGGCGCCGCGCCCGGCCGCTGGCCCGGCACAGCCGCCGGCCAAGGCACCGGCCGCCACGTCCGCATCGGCCAAGGCCTCTGCCGACCGGGTGGCCGCCGTTGCCGCGATCGAGATGCCCTCGACCGGCGACAAGCAGGCCGATGAATATACCTATGGCTATCGGCTCTATGACGCCAAGTTCTATCCCGAGGCGCAGGTCCAGCTGAACAAGTTCGTGACGGCCTATCCCAAGGCCAAGCAGATCAGCCTGGCGCGCAACCTGCTGGGCCGCGCCTATCTCGAAGATGGCAAGCCCGGCACGGCGGCGCAGTGGTTCCTGCAGAACTACCTGGGCGACAAGAAGGGCGAACGTGCGCCCGACAGCCTGCTCTACCTGGGCGTGGCGATGACGCGCATCAACGATACCAAGCGGGCCTGCGGCGCCTTTGCCGAACTGCGCGATGCCTATCCCGACCAGATCGCCGGGCGCCTCAAGGGGCAATATGAAAACGCGATCAAAGGGGTGAAGTGCGATTGAGCCGGCGCCCGGCCCGATCCCCGAAGCCGCGCTGACCCGCTTCGCCGGGGACTGGGCCGCGCTGAACCTGTCGGAGACAGACCGGGTGGGCCTGGCGGTTTCCGGCGGGCCAGACAGCTGTGCCTTGCTGCTGCTGGCTGCTGCCCATCTGCCGGGGCAGATTGCCGTGGCCACGGTGGACCATGGTTTGCGTGCGCAAGCAGCGGATGAGGCGCGCGCCGTGGCTGCGCTATGCGCGGACCTGGGCGTACCGCATCACACCCTGCGCGTCGATCTGGGCGGGGGCAGTGCGATCCAGGCCCGTGCCCGCGCCGCGCGCTATGCCGCGCTGGCCGGCTGGGCGCGGGGGCAGGGGCTCGCCGCGCTGGCCACTGCCCACCATATGGATGACCAGGCCGAAACGCTGGCCATGCGCCTTAACCGTGGGGCGGGGGTGCGCGGGCTGGCCGGCATGCGCGCGCGGGCGGGGGTGCCGGGCGATCCCGCGTTGCCGCTGCTGCGCCCGCTGCTCGGCTGGCGCCGTGCCGAGCTGGCAGCGGTGGTGGCCAGTGCGGGCGTTGTCGCGGCGGATGATCCCTCCAACCAGGACACCCGATTTGAACGGGTGCGCGTGCGTTTTGGGTTGGCCGGCGCCGCGTGGCTGGACACGGCTGGCTGGGCAGCCAGCGCGCAGCACCTGGCCCAGGCCGATGCCGCGCTGGACTGGGCCGCGCAGCGCCTGTTTGCCCAGGGCTGGGACGAGGCGCATGGCCGGCTGGCCGTGCCCGATGGCCTGCCCCAGGCACTGGCCCTGCGCGTGCTGGAGCTGGTGCTGAACGCCATGGGGGCCACGCCCGTGCCGCGCGGCGGCGAACTGGTGCGCTGGCATGCCGCGCTGGCGGCCGGGCAAGTGGCGACGCTGGCCGGCCTGCGCGGCGAGGGGAAGGGGGCAACCTGGCACTTTTTGCGCGTTCCGCCCCATCGCGCGGGGTGAAAAGCGCTCCTTTCGTGCCGTTATTGCCACCTTGGACAGCATGGGCACGATTCGGCAACTTGCCATTCAGCGGATCGCACCTACCTTCCCTGTCTGAAAGGATTGCGTGACGCCCATGAATGATGACCAGCCGCAGGGTAATCCCTGGATGAAGAGCCTTCTGGTGTGGGGGGGCATCTTCCTCGCGCTATTGCTGGTGGTCTCGATGTTCGGGGCGCGCGGCGATGCTTCGGGCACGCAGATCGGCTATTCCGATTTCCGCGCCCGCGTGGCCGAAGGCGCCGTTCGCGACGTGCAGATCGGCGCGGACAAGATCACCGGCACTCTGAAGAACGACCAGACCTTCACCACCACCCCGGTGGATGGTGACAAGGAGCTGCTGCCCAAGCTGTTGCAGGACAACAACGTGCCCTACACCGGCAAGGCGCAGGAAGAACCCAACATGCTGGTCTGGGTGCTGGCGCAGTCGCTGCCGTTCCTGCTGATCCTGGGCGTGGCGTTCTTCGCCCTGCGCCAGGTGCAGAAGGGTGGCGGATCGGGCGCGATGGGCTTTGGCAAGTCCAAGGCCAAGCTTTTGACCGAGCGTTCGGGCCGGGTGACGTTCGATGACGTGGCTGGCATCGACGAAGCGCGCGAGGAACTGCAGGAAATCGTGGAGTTTCTGCGCGATCCCAGCCGCTTTTCCAAGCTCGGTGGGCAGATTCCCAAGGGCGCGCTGCTGGTCGGCTCGCCCGGCACCGGCAAGACCCTGCTGGCCCGCGCCATCGCGGGTGAGGCAGGCGTGCCGTTCTTCACCATTTCGGGTTCGGACTTTGTCGAAATGTTCGTTGGCGTCGGCGCCAGCCGCGTGCGCGACATGTTCGAGCAGGCCAAGAAGAACGCGCCGTGCATCGTCTTCATCGACGAAATCGACGCGGTCGGCCGCCACCGTGGCCATGGCCTGGGCAATTCGAACGACGAACGCGAGCAGACGTTGAACCAGCTGCTGGTGGAAATGGATGGTTTCGAGGCCAACGAAGGCATCATCATCATTGCCGCCACCAACCGTCCCGACGTGCTCGATCCCGCGCTGCTGCGTCCCGGCCGGTTTGACCGCCAGGTAGTGGTGCCGGTGCCCGATATCGAGGGCCGCGAAAAGATCCTGGGCGTGCACATGAAGAAGGTGCCGCTGGCGCCCGACGTGAACCCCCGCGTGATCGCGCGCGGCACGCCCGGCTTTTCGGGTGCGGACCTCGCCAACCTGGTCAACGAAGCGGCCCTGCTGGCCGCGCGCCGCAACAAGCGCCTGGTTGCCATGCAGGAATTCGAGGACGCCAAGGACAAGGTGATGATGGGCGCGGAACGCCGCTCCATGGTCATGACCGAAGACGAAAAGAAGATGACCGCCTATCACGAGGCCGGCCATGCCATCGTCTCGGTGTTCGAGCCGGCGTCCGACCCGATCCACAAGGCCACGATCATCCCGCGCGGCCGCGCGCTGGGCATGGTCATGCGCCTGCCGGAACGCGACAGCTATTCCTATCACCGCGACAAGATGCACGCGAACCTCTCGGTTTCGATGGGCGGGCGCGTGGCCGAGGAAATCATTTTCGGGCACGACAAGGTTTCTTCGGGTGCTTCGGGCGATATCCAGTATGCCACCGGCCTGGCGCGTTCGATGGTGACCAAGTGGGGCATGTCGGAAAAGCTTGGCCCGCTGCAGTATGAAGACCAGCAGGAAGGCTATCTCGGCATGGGCGGTTCGGCCCGCATGATGGCCTCGGAAGAGACCAACAAGCTGATCGACAGCGAAATCCGTGCGCTGGTCGACCAGGGCTATGCTCGCGCGGTCGATATCCTGCGCGCCAATGAAGACAAGCTGCACGTGCTGGCCCAGGCGCTGCTGGAATATGAAACGCTGACCGGTGACGAGATCAAGATCCTGGTCGATGGCGGCCAGCTGGAACGCCCGGAAACCTTTGGTGGCCCGGCGCGGCCGATCGCCGCACCCGGTGCCACGGTGCCGCGCGCGGGCCGTCGCTTCCTGGGCGGTGGCAGCAATGGCGGGCTGCAGCCGCAGGGCGCCTGAACGCGTATGATCCTCCCCGCCTCGCGGGGAGGTGGCGGGCCGCAAGGCCCGACGGAGGGGCGGGCTTGGCGCTCGCCCCTTCCTTTCTTCTTGGCCCCTCCACCACCCGCTGCGCGGGCGGTCCCCCTCCCCATCGGTGATGGGGAGGATTTTTTGATCCTCCCTGCTTTGCGGGGAGGTGGCAGGCCGAAGGCCTGACGGAGGGGCCCGAACCTCGCCCCAACGCTCATCTGGAACCCAACCGGCAGGCGGGCCATTGTGATGGCACATGCCCATCGATCTTGCCTGGATTCGCCCCGAGCCGCAGGGCATCTATCTGCCCCCCGCCGATGCCTGGATCGATCCAGCCCATGCGGTGCCGCGAGCCTTGGTCACGCATGGCCATTCCGACCATGCGCGGGGTGGCCATGGCCAGACCGTGGCCACGGCGGCAACCTTGGCGATCATGGGCCTGCGCTATGGCGTGATGCCGGAAGGCGCGCAGGCGGTGGACTATGGCGAGACCATCGCGCTGCCCGGCGGCATCCGCGCCACGTTCGTGCCGGCGGGCCATGTGCTGGGATCGGCGCAGATCCTGCTGGAGCGTGATGGCCAGCGTGTGGTGGTGACCGGCGATTACAAGCGCAGCCCCGATCCCACCTGCGCCCCGTTCGAGTCGGTGCCGTGCGACGTGTTCATTACCGAGGCGACGTTTGGCCTGCCGGTGTTTCGCCACCCGCCGATCGCCGAGGAGATCGCCCGGCTGCGCGAGACGCAGGCGGCCAATCCGCAGCGCTGCGTGCTGGTGGGTGCCTATGCCCTGGGCAAGGCGCAGCGCCTGATCGCCGAACTGCGCCAGGCCGGGCACGATGCGCCGATCTTTCTGCATGGCGCGATGGAGCGGATGTGCACGCTCTATCGCGAATGGGGCATCGATCTGGGCGAACTGCGCCCGGCCGCTGGCGTGGCCAAGGCGGAACTGGCCGGGCACATCGTGGTCTGCCCGCCATCGGCGCTCAACGACCGCTGGAGCCGGCGCCTGCCCGATCCGATCACCGCCATGGCCTCGGGCTGGATGCGGGTGCGGCAACGGGCGCGGCAGCGCAATGTCGAACTGCCGCTGGTGATTTCCGACCATGCCGATTGGGACGAACTGACCACGACGATTGCTGAGGTAAATCCGGCCGAAACCTGGATCACCCATGGCCGCGAGGAAGCGCTGCTGCGCTGGTGCGCGCTGCACCAGCGCAAGGCCCGCGCGCTGGCCATGGTCGGCTATGAAGATGAGGACGATTGAGCGATGGAACGCTTTGCCGCCCTGGTCGATGGCCTGGTCTATACCCGATCGCGCAATGGCAAGCTGGCGCTGTTGGCGCAGTATCTGCGCGACACGCCCGATCCCGATCGCGGCTGGGCCCTGGCGGCGCTGACCGATGGGCTGAATTTTCCAGCGGTGAAGGCTGGCACAATACGCGCGCTGCTCGATGCGCGGGTGGACGAGGTGCTGTGGCGCCTGTCGCGCGATTATGTGGGCGATACGGCGGAAACCGCCAGCCTGCTGTGGCCCGAACCGCAGACACCGCAGCTGCCCCCGCCCAGCGTGAGCGAAGCGGTGGAAGTTCTGGCCGGCGCCACCCGCGCCACGGCGGCGGAGCGGCTAGCCGGATTGCTCGACCGGCTCGATGCCAATGGCCGCTATGCCCTGCTCAAGCTGGCGACCGGGGCGATGCGCATCGGCCTGTCGACGCGGCTGGCAAAGGTGGCGTTTGCCCAGGCGTTTGATGTCGATGTGGAGCAGGTGGAAGAGCTGTGGCACGGCCAGGCGCCGCCCTATGCCGATCTGTTTGCCTGGGCCGCTGATGGCGCGCCGCCGCCCGATGCGGAAAGCCTGCCACTGTTCCGCCCGTTCATGCTGGCCCAGCCGCTGGAAGATACGGTGGTGGACCTGGGCGCGTTTGTCGCCGAATGGAAATGGGACGGCATCCGCGTGCAACTGGTGCACGTGGCTGGGCAAACCCGGCTCTATTCGCGCGGTGGGGATGATATTTCCGCCAGCTTTCCCGAATTGATCGGCGCGTTGCAAATCCCGGCGGTGCTGGATGGCGAATTGCTGGTGCGCGGCAGCCACCAGGGCGGCGAAGCGGGTGGGGCGGCCAGCTTCAACGCGCTGCAACAGCGGCTGGGGCGCAAGAGCGTAAGCAAGGCCATGCTGGCCGATTATCCCGCGTTCGTGCGATTGTATGACGTGTTGCAGTTGCAGGGTGAAGACCTGCGGCCATTGGGCTGGGCCGCGCGGCGTGCCCGGCTGGAGGCATTGATGCCGCAACTCGATTCGCAGCGCTTTGATATTTCCGCCGTGATCGCGGCCGACAACCTCGATCAGCTGGCCGAAATTCGCGCCCGCGCGCGCGATGACGCGATCGAGGGCGTGATGCTCAAGCGGCGCGATGCGCCCTATGTGTCCGGGCGCCGCGCCGGGCTGTGGTACAAGTGGAAGCGCGACCCGCTGCTGATCGATTGCGTGCTGATGTATGCCCAGCGCGGCAGCGGCAAGCGATCTTCGTTCTATTCCGATTTCACGTTTGGCTGCTGGGATGGCGATCCCGATGCCGGGGCCGATCTGTTGCCAGTGGGCAAGGCCTATTTCGGCTTTACCGACGAGGAACTGAAGTGGCTCGACCGCCATGTGCGCCAGCACACGGTCAACCGCTTTGGCCCGGTGCGCGAGGTGGATCGCCAGCTGGTGCTGGAGGTGGCATTCGATTCGGTGCACGCCAGCAAGCGGCACAAATCGGGCCTGGCCATGCGTTTCCCGCGCATCCACCGCATCCGCAGCGACAAGCCCGCGCACGAGGCGGACCGGCTGGACACCTTGCGCGCGATGGTGGCGGATTGATGCCGGTCAAGGTGGCTGGGGGCAGGGGCGGTTAGGGGCAAGCATCCCCTCCCTCGCGCGAAAGGCCTGCCATGGCAGCGACTGCCGAATCCGTTGAAACGCCATTTGCCCGCATCGGCGGCCACGCCACGCTGCGCGCGATCACCGAGCGGTTCTATGACCTGATGGACAGCGACCCGGCCTATGCCGCGCTGCGGGCGATGCATGCGGCAGACTTGGCACCGATGCGCGCATCCCTGCCCAGCTTCCTGGCAGGCTGGTGCGGTGGCCCGCGTGACTGGTGGAACGATAATCCCGGCAAGTGCATGATGTCGATGCACAAGCCGTTTCCGATCGACGCCACAACCGCCGGTCAGTGGGCCCAGGCGATGCGCCGCGCGATTGCGGAGGTGGCGCCGGCCGATGCCGAAGTGGCGCAGGCCATGGGCGATGTGCTGGAGCGCATGGCGCTGGGTATGGCGCGCGCATAAATTGGGCCACACGAAGCCACGAAGGCACGAAGAGAGCGGGTCTGTCCTTCTTCGTGCCTTCGTGGCTTCGTGTGAAAACAAAAAGGGCTACCGCGCGTCAGTCGCCCGCGACGCTCATGCCGTCGATGCGCAGGGTGGGCACGTCGATCCCGCGCTCGATCTTGAGATCGCTGGCCGGGATCATCGCGGCAAACATGGCCAACAGGTTGCCGGCCACGGTAAACTCCGCGATCGGGCCGGCAATTTCGCCGTTGACGATGCGAAAGCCGGCGGCGCCGCGGCTGTAATCGCCGGTCACGCCGTTGACGCCGCTGCCGATCAGTTCGGTGACATAGACGCCATCGGCAATATCGGCGATCAGCTGCGCGCGGGTCAGCGTGCCAGGCTCGATCACCACGTTGCCGGCGGTGACATGCGGCGCGCCCGATCCCCCGCGTGAAGCATGGCCGGTGGGCACGGCGCCCAACTGGCGCGCGGCGGCGCTGTCCATCAGCCAGCCGGTCAGGCGCCCGGCATCGACCAGCTTGCGTGGGCCAGTGGGCAGCCCTTCGCCATCGAACGGGCGCGAGCGCAGGCCACGGCGGCGCAGCGGATCGTCGGTGATGGTCACGCTGCTGTCAAAGATCTGGGCGCCATCCTTGTCGAGCAGGAAGCTGGAACGCCGGGCGATCGCCGAACCCGAGATGGCGCCGAGCAGATGGCCCACCAGCGAGCCGCCCACGCGCGGATCGAACACCACCGGCATCGCCCCGCTTTTGACCCGGCCGGGGTTAAGCCGCGCCACCGCACGTTCGCCGGCCTCGCGGCCGATCTGGCCTGCCGGGGGCAGATCGGCGGCAAAGCGGGTGCTGGCCCAGGCATAGTCGCGCTGCAACGCGCCGCCTTCGCCGGCGATCACGCTGGCCGAAACCGAATGGCTGCTGGCGGCATAGGCACCGGCAAAGCCGTGGCTGGTGGCCAGCGCCACCACGCCGCGCCCGGTGCTGGCGCTGCCGCCCTCGCTGTTGGTCACGCCTTGGACGGCGCGCGCGGCGTCCTCGGCTTCCTCGGCCAGGCGGCGCAGCTCTTGCGGGGCGGGCTCGGCCGGATCATCGAGGTCGAGATCGGGGAAGGGGCCGCGCGCCAGAAGCTGTTCATCGGCCAGGCCGGCAAAGCGATCGGCCGGTGCGGCGCGCGCCATGGCCACGGCGCGGCTGGCCAGTTCATCAAGCGCGGCATCGGCAAGGTCGGTCGATCCGATCGAGGCGGATGCGCCGCCGACGAATACGCGCAGGCCGATATGCTCGGATTCGGAGCGTTCCACGTCTTCCAGCGCGCCCAAACGCACGCTCACGCTTTCCGCGCCGCTGGCGAGATAGACCGCATCGCCCGCCTCTGCCCCGGCGCGCCGGGCGCGTTCGATCAGGGCCTGGCAGCGTTCCTGGGCCTGGGCGGGGGTCAACATCGGGGGCGCACTCCAAACCTGAAACACCGGGGGCCGGCCACATCGGGCTGGCGTGCGCCGCTCCTAGCCGCTGGGGCGCGTGCCGGCAATCAGGCGGCAATCAGGCGGCCATCAGTGGGCGAACAGCGCGATCAGCCCTTCGATCAGCACGGTCACCAGCAGCGGCAGCCCGATCGACACCGCCCACACCGTCAGCCGCGCGCGGTTGAGCGCCGTGGCGAGGGCTGGCGGATCATCGGCCAGGCGGGCGGCGGTCACGTCCCAGTGCTTTTCCATGCGGCGATAGAGCGGGATGATCGCACCGACCAGCACGACCAGCGCGATCATCGGCAGCAGCGTGTTGTCGGCCTCTTCCAGGGCGCGCATGGTCAGGAAGATCTGCAGCGCGGTATAGACCATCAGGCCATAGGCGACGGCATTGCTGACCCGCTTGTGCGCGCTTTCCAGCCGGGCGGTGCGGTCGGCCACGCTTGGCTCCATCGCCATGAATGGCCTGTTCGCTGTCATGATCACTTCTCCCCCGGCATAACGCGCCCAAGCATAACACCATGGCGTTGCGCGCGGTGCAAGCATGTCCACACTGCCGTGCCATGCATCAATCGCGCCAATCCTGCCGCGTTGGGGTTTGCCGCGGCGCCGGACCGGGCTATGAGCAGGGAATGACTGGCTCTTCCTCCGCGCTCGCGTCTGAACCCGCCACTGGTGCCGCCGTGCCGATTCCCCAAGGGGGATTGGAAGTGGTGTCCATCGCCAAGTCTTATGACAAGCGGGCGGTGCTGACCGATATTTCGCTCTCGGTGGGCAAGGGGGAAGTGCTGGGCCTGCTCGGCCCGAACGGCGCGGGCAAGACCACCTGCTTCTATTCGATCATGGGTCTGGTGCGGCCGGATTCGGGTCGCATCCTGCTCGATGGCGTGGATATCACCAAGCTGCCGATGTATCGCCGCTCGGTCTTGGGGCTGGGCTATCTGCCGCAGGAAACCTCGATCTTTCGCGGCATGACGGTGGAACAGAACATTGCCACGGTGCTGGAACTGGTGGAGCCCGACAAGGCGACGCGCGCGGCTGAGCTGGACCGATTGCTCGACGAGTTTGGCCTTACGCGGCTGCGCGCCAGCCCGGCCATGGCGCTTTCGGGCGGGGAGCGGCGGCGCTGCGAAATCGCCCGCGCCCTGGCCGCGCGCCCGTCGATCGTCCTGCTCGACGAACCGTTTGCCGGGATCGATCCGCTGTCGATCAGCGACATCCGCGATCTGGTCAAGGATCTCAAGAAGCGCGGCATCGGCGTGCTGATCACCGACCACAACGTGCGCGAAACGCTCGATATCGTCGATCGCGCCTGCATCATCTATGGCGGCCAGGTGCTGTTTGCCGGCAGCCCCGAGGCGCTGGTGGCCGATCCCAACGTGCGACGGCTCTATCTGGGCGAGGGCTTTACGTTGTGAAGCCGCGCGGCTTTCGCGTTCTGTTTACCACGGGCGGCTGATACCCGCCGCCATGGCTCTTGGTCCACGCCTCGATATCCGCCAGTCGCAATCGCTGGTGATGACGCCGCAGCTGCAGCAGGCGATCAAGCTGCTGGCACTGTCCAACCTTGAAGTGGAAACCTTCATTGGCGAGGCGCTGGACGCCAACCCCCTGCTGGAAATGGGCGATGCCGCGCCAGGATTGGCCGGAGAGGAGGCACCGGGCGAAGACCTGCGGCGCACCCATCTCGAATCGAGCCCGGTGGACCAGCTGGTGGGCGAGGGCCGCGCCGCCGAAGATCGCCCGCTCGATATCGATTCGTCTGCGCTCGATCTTGATCGCGATACCGGCGATGGCGCCGTGGCCCTGTCCGATCTGGCCAGCAGCGGCCTGCGCGAAGGGACGATCGGCGCCGACGGTGGCGGCAGCAGCGGCGGCGAAGGGCCGGATATCGATGAGCGCGGCGCGAGTGCTGCCTCGCTGGCCGAGCATCTTCATGGCCAGATCGGCGCCACGACATCCGATGCCCAGCTGTTGTTCGTGGGGCGCTGGCTGATCGATCAGCTGGACGAGACCGGCTACTTGCGCATGGCTCTGCCCGAGGTGGCCGAGGCGCTGGGCTTGCCGCTGAGCCGGGTGGAAGCGGCGCTGGCGCTGGTGCAGACGCTCGATCCCACCGGGGTGGGCGCGCGCACGCTGGGCGAATGCCTGGCGCTCCAGGCGCGTGAGGCGGACCGCTATGACCCGCTGATGGCGCGGCTGCTCGACAATCTCGATCTGCTGGGCCGGGGCGAACTGGCCCGGCTGCGCCGCCTGTGCGGGGTGGACGAGGAAGACTTTGCCGACATGCTGGCCGAATTGCGTGGCTATGATCCCAAGCCAGGCCTGCGCATCGGCAGCGGCCCGGCCGAGGCGATCAGCCCGGATATCCTGGTGCAGCCAGCGCGCGGCGAGGGCGATCCGGCCGACGATGCCGGAGCGGAGGTGCCTGGCTGGGCGATCAGCCTGAACCCTGCCACGCTGCCGCGCGTGCTGGTCAACCGCAGCTATTACGTGGAAATGCGCCGCTCTTGCGTGGACAAGACGGCGCGGGCCTGGCTGGGCGAGCGGCTGGCCGATGCCAACTGGCTGGTCAAGGCGCTGGACCAGCGGCAGAAAACCATTCTCAAGGTGGCGGCCGAGATCGTGAAGCAGCAGGAAGGCTTCTTTCGCCACGGCGTGTCGCACCTGCGCCCGATGACGCTGCGCACCGTGGCCGAAGCGGTCAAGATGCACGAGAGCACGATCAGCCGCGTGACCTCGAACAAATACCTGCATTGCCTGCGCGGCACGTTCGAACTGAAGTATTTCTTCACCTCGGGTGTGGCGGGCACCGATGGCGAGGGGGTTTCGGCCGAGGCGGTGAAAGCGGCGATCCGCCAGTTGATCGATGGCGAGGATCCCAAGGCGATCCTGTCGGACGATGCGCTGGTCGATCTGCTCAAAGCGCGCGGCTTTGACCTGGCGCGGCGCACGGTGGCCAAGTACCGCGAGGCGATTGGCCTGGGCAGCTCGGTCCAGCGGCGCCGGCAAAAGGCGCTGGCCGGGGTGCGTTGACCGCACCGGGCGGCGCGGGATAATGCGGCGCCGCACGGGTGCCGGGCGAAATCGGGCCGCCCTGGTGCGGCATGAGGGAAGATGTGATGAACGAAGCCGACCACAGTTCTGCCGCTGGCGGGCCCAAGCCCCCGGTCTGGCGCGGTGTGGCGGTGGGCGTGCTGACGGTGGCGGCGATCATCGGCGGCGGCATCGGCATCTATCGCCTGGAGCGTCCGGCCGAACTGGTCGAGGCCGCCGGCCAGCCCGAGCGGCCGGAAGTGACGCCGGTGGTGCTCGACAGTGCAGTGCCCGCGCCGCTGCCCGATGCCAGTGCGCCTGCGGCCGACGCCTCGAACGCGGCGCCCGATGCCGAGCCGAGCCCGGAACCCTCGCCCGTGGTCGATGATACGATCACGCGGATGGAACAGCGCCTGAAGGACGAGCCCGAAGACGTGCAGGGCTGGCGCATGCTGGGCTGGGCCTATTTCCAGAACGCCCGCTACAAGGACGCGGCGCGCGCGTTGCGCAAGGCCACGGCGCTCGATCCCGATCATGCCGAAAGCTTTTCGTTCCTGGGCGAGGCGCTGGTCATGGCTTCGCGCCGCGAAGGGCAGATGCCGCGCGGGGCGCGAATCGCCTTTGACAAGGCCTTGGCGATCGATCCCAAGAATGCGCGTGCGCGCTATTTCAAGGCGCTGTCGCTCGATCTGGCCGGCCAGCACCGCCGTGCCCTGCGCGCATGGTTTGCGCAGCTGAGCGAAACGGCGCCCGACGCGCCCTATGCCAGCGATATCCGCAGCGTGATCCGCAGCGTGGGCAAGCGCCACCATATCGAGGTGGAAAAGCGCCTGGCGATTGCCGATGCCCAGGCCCGCCTGCCCAAGGTGGACAAGGACAAGACCAAGGAAAAGGGCAAGGGCAAGGATGCCGAGCGCCGCAAAGGCGCGCTGCCGGGGCCGGCCCATGCCGAGCTGAAAACCGCGTCGGGCGCGCAGACCGGCGGCGTGGACAGCGGCACGCGTGCGGCGATGGAGCGCGGCATGGTCGATGGGTTGGAAGCGCGGCTGGCGCGCAACCCCGGCAACGTCGATGGCTGGATTCTGTTGATTCGCAGTCGTGTGCAGCAGGACCGGCGCGATGACGCAGCCAAGGCGCTGGCCAAGGGGCTGGCGGCGTTCAAGACCCAGCCTGCCAATGCGCAAAAGCTGCGTGATGCCGCCGCGCGCCTGGGCATTGCCGCCGATTGAGCGTTTTCGCGTCGCGAATCCTCGCCTGCCATTGCCGTTCTTCCCGATGGCGCATGGAAAAGCACGTTAACCGTGTGGGCTTACGATTGGTCTTCGCAAGCCTTGCCGTTGTCGCTTTGGGGGAAGCGGCGCGGTAAGGATTTGCGGGAATGCGACGAGGGCGGGGTTTGCAGCGATGATTGCTGGCAAATGGCTGCCGACACCGGACCTGTGCTTACGTTAAATTAACCTTTCATGTTCATAGGTCATATGGTTAATGATGGGCATGCGCCTCAGTAGGGGGCTGTGCCGGGGAATGGCAAGAAGGGGCTGATCCATGCGCGTGCTGCTGATCGAGGACGAGCCGGCAACGGCCAAGGCAATCGAATTGATGCTGACGGCCGAAGGGTTCAACGTCTACTCCACCGACCTGGGGGAGGAAGGCCTCGATCTCGGCAAGCTGTATGATTACGACATCATCCTGCTCGACCTGAACCTGCCCGACATGCACGGGTATGACGTGTTGAAAAAGCTGCGCGTCGCCAAGGTGCAGACGCCGGTGCTGATCCTTTCGGGCATTTCCGAAATGGATTCCAAGGTCCGCTCGTTCGGCTTTGGTGCCGATGACTATGTGACCAAGCCATTCCACCGCGAAGAACTGATCGCCCGCATCCACGCCGTGGTGCGCCGGTCCAAGGGCCATTCGCAATCGGTCATCCGCACCG
This sequence comes from Novosphingobium sp. SG754, assembly GCF_013149315.1. Classification (NCBI taxonomy): domain Bacteria; kingdom Pseudomonadati; phylum Pseudomonadota; class Alphaproteobacteria; order Sphingomonadales; family Sphingomonadaceae; genus Novosphingobium; species Novosphingobium sp. SG754. The sequence continues at coordinate 467,511 of NZ_JABGCC010000005.1, forward strand.
GCAAGCTTTCGGTCAATCTTGACGCCAAGACCGTGGAAGTGGACGCCGCGCGCGTGCATCTGACCGGCAAGGAATACGCGATGCTGGAACTGCTCTCGCTGCGCAAGGGCACCACGCTGACCAAGGAAATGTTCCTCAACCATCTCTATGGCGGGATGGACGAGCCCGAACTCAAGATCATCGACGTGTTCATCTGCAAGCTGCGCAAGAAGCTGGCCCATGCCTGCGGCGGCGAGAACTACATCGAAACCGTCTGGGGTCGCGGCTATGTGCTGCGCGATCCCGACGACATGACGGCCATCGAAGCGGCCTGATCCTCTTTTTCTGCGCACAATCCCGAAGCGGCCCGTTCCCACGACGGGCCGTTTTCGTTTGGTGTTTCACGTGTAACATTGGGTGTGCGGGCGAGCGTCGAGCGGATGAATTTACGGCCGTGCTGCCGGGCGGATGTGTCGTGTTTTGGTGGGAAGCGGACGTTAGCGATTTCAAGCTATGGCCTGTGGAATGAATGAAGCTGCTTCTTCTTCGTTTGCGTGGTCTCCGGGAGTGGGACCAGATCGAACAGCGCTTGATCGCATGGCCCAAGCCTTCCCAAAGCCTACAAAACCGATGGGTGAGGCATGGTTCATGGCACCCGAGCGGGAGATGTATCCGCAGTTGTTTGGCGACATAACTAAGCTGCAGGATGACGCGGTTACGAAGCCGCTTGAGGAGATTGCGTCTGGTTTGAGCAGTTTCGGCCTGCTCGCTGAGTGGGTCGAATGGTATCACTACCTCCTTCCACAACTTATTGTGCGTCGATGGAAAACGACCTTCTACCAGCCAGCTGAGACCCTGTTCACAGCCTTCATGATCCAGCATCCCTTTGTTGGGGGCACACCACCCTATCCAGACTTCTATGTCGACGCGCTCCACACCCTCGGCCGGTATGTCATGTCGCCGATCTTCTGGCCGGCAGGGAAGCTTGATGCGGTCAACTGCCTTTCCAAATGGACCGGTCCGAATGGGGTAGCGGGTTGGTCTTGGGCCGGCAGCTTGTTGTCTGCCTCACTGTTTTTCTCTGCAAGGTATCTGCCGGCGAGCGATGTAGAGAGCTGGTTTCAGTCTGCTGTAAGTATCTCCGACCGGTTATGGCAGCTTCAGATCATGACGTGGTTGAACGGAGCCTATCCAATCCTGACTGGTGAAATCGATCAACCTAGCGATTTCCCTGAGTTTGGCCCGTTGGGCGGCGGATGGGATTGGTCGCACGCCATAAATGGCGGTTCCGCAGGCGTCCCCTTCCTTCCACCAGAAAACTGCAAGGCTATCGTGGAGGTGGCGCGCGACCTGAAGGTTGAAGCACTGATCGAGGAGATCTGGACCGATCCGACGATGAGCGGCATTGCAGCCGAAGCAGCGGGAATACCGGCATACTTTCTAGAACTCTATCGGACCTAAAGCGTCTTTTGACATGGTCCGCAGGTGGTGAATGCCCACGATGCCCACTGGCATTTCAGGTTCAGCTATCAAATCCACTGGGGCAGGCACCTCCACGAACTGTCATACTATCTCTATGCGAAGATCAGCCGGGATCTTTCTGCGGAGTGGTAATGTCCACAAGTGGGCGCTTTCGGACATGCACACTATATCGCAATATTTGAGTTTGACCCAATCTGATTCGCGCAGAGGCGCGGAGGTTCCATTTTCTCTGCGCCTCCGCGCCTCTGCGCGAAATACTATTCTTCTTCTTAAATTCCGAAAATCTGCAATCAGTCTGCGGTCAAACCCCTAGCGGAACTTCTCCAGCAGCAGATACCAGCGCATGCCCAGCATCAGCAGCGGGTTGCCCAGCCAGTCGCCCAGTGGGACGTGCACCGGCTTGAGTGCGGCGAAAATGTCGAAGCGTTCCAGGGTGCCGGCGATGGCCTCGGCCATGACTTCGGCGACGACGTGGCTGGTGGCGACGCCGTGGCCGGAATAGCCTTGCGCATACCACACGTTATTGGCCAGCTTGCCCAGCTGCGGCGCGCGGTTGATGACGATGCCCATGGCGCAGGACCAGGCATGCTCGATCTTCACGCCCTTCAGCCGTGGAAACGTTGCCTCGATCGCCGGGCGCAATTCATCGGCGAACGAACGCGATTCGCGGCCGGAATAGTTGGCGCCGCCCCCAAACAGCAGGCGCCCATCGGCGGTGAGGCGATAGTAATCGAGCACGAAGCGGCAATCATAGACCGCCAGGTCGTGTGGATTGATCGCGCGCGCCGCATCGCCCAGCGGTTCGGTGGTGACGATCCCGCCCACCGCCGGAAAGATCAGCCCGCCCAGCCGCTTGCGTTCCAGCTTGTGATAGACATCGCCAGCGACCATCACCTGCGCGGCGCTGATGCTGCCCTGGGCGGTGATCACGCGGGGGCGCGGCCCGTGGACGATGTCGACAACCGGCGAGCCCTCGAACAGGCGCACGCCGAGCTGGGCGGCGGCCTTGGCCTCGCCCAGGCACAGCTTGAGCGGATGGAGGTGCATGTTGCGGCTGTTGAGCAGGCCGCCGCAATAGCGCGGGCTTTCGAGGTGGTCTCGCATGCCGGCCGCATCGAGCAGCACGACATCATCGCCCATGCCGCGCGCGCAGCCCTGGGCAAAGGTTTCTTCCAGCTCGGCCATGTGGGCGGGCTTCATCGCGGCGTGGATGTGGCCGTGCTTGAGGTCACACGCGATGCCATAGCGGGCAACGCGCGCGGCGATCACGTCTTGCCCGTGCCAGCGCAGCCACCAGAGAAAATCGTCGAGTTCTGCGCCCAGGCGGCGTTTCCACTGCTTGCGCAGTTCGCCTTCGCCCGAAAGGCTGCCGGTTACCTGGCCGCCGTTGCGCCCGCTTTGGCCCCAGCCGATGCGGTTGGCTTCCACCAGGACCACCGACAGCCCGCGTTCGGCCAGTTCCAAGGCGGTGTTGACGCCGGTAAAGCCGCCGCCGATCACCACGACATCGGCACTGTGATCACCTTGCAGCACTGGCCAGGCAGTATCGTCGCCCAGGCTGGCGGAATAGTACGTGTGGGGGCGATCGATCAGCGGTGCGGTGGCCATGGCCGATCATTGCCAAGATCGATCACAGATCAAGCGAAACCGTGCAGTATGTGCGCCGGGCATTGACCGCAACGCGCGCCCCTGCCATCGGCTGCGCCCCATGACGGCACACAAATCCGGCGATCCGACCACGCTCAACCGCCTTTACGGCCGCGCCAAGGGCAAGCCCCTGCGCCAGGGCCAGCAGGCCCTGGTCGATACCCTGCTGCCCCGCATCGCGGTGCCGGCGCAAGGCCCGGTCACGGCCCAGGCGCTGTTCGGGCACGATTGCCCGCTGCATTTCGAGATCGGCTTTGGCGGCGGCGAGCACATGGCCTATCGCGCCGACCTGCTGCCCGACCATGGCTTTATCGGCGCCGAGCCGTTCCTGAACGGTGTGGCGCAGGCGCTGACCCATGTGGATGGCGACAATGGCGCCCATCCGCCGCTGGGCAATGTGCGCATCCACCACGGCGATGCGCTGGAAGTGCTGGAACGCGTGCCCGATGGCACGCTGTCGTTCCTCTATCTGCTGCATCCCGATCCCTGGCCCAAGGCGCGCCACGCCAAGCGGCGCATGATGAACGATGGCCCGGTCGATCTGTTCGCGCGCAAGCTCAAGCCGGGCGGCGAATTCCGCTTTGGCACCGACCATCCGATCTATCTGCGCCACGCGCTGATGGTGATGCGCCGCCACACCGACCAGTTCCGCTGGCAGGCGCAGACCGCGCAGGATTTCCAGCAGCGCCCGGGCGGCTGGCCGGAAACCCGCTATGCCGCCAAGGCCCGCGCCCAAGGCCATGAAATCTGGTATTTCCGGTACACCCGCAGCTGAACCAGAGCGCTGCGGGCTGTGGTGCAGTTTGCCATAACTGGCGGGCGGGGCCCGTGCGCATGGGCTGATTAATGGCGCGCTAACTATCGAGGCGTAGCGTTTGTCCTATCGGCGGGACAGGTGCGAACGGCACGGACCGCCGCATCGGAGCGCGCCATGTCTCACCACCAGACTGCCACCCAGCTGCTGAACGAACTGCGCGAATTTGCCAGTTTTCCGGCGGCGACCCAGCGCTATATCCGGCGCAGCCTGGATATCGGGCTGGGCCGGCGCGATGCTTTCCAGATCTGGGCGCGCACGGCGGCCGAGACCGCGGCGATCCGCACGCAATACGTGGTCTATCAGGATCTCAAGCTGCTGCGCACGATGCTGCCCGAAGGCCCGGCGGCGGAGGGTATCGAGCGGTTCATGGGGGCGCTGATCCGCCTGACCGCCTTCGATCTGGGCCAGGACCGGCTCGACGGGTTTTCGGCCTATCGCTTTCTCTACGAGCGGCTGCTGGGCGCAGAGGTACGGCCCTGGCTGCCGGCGGCATTTTGCGGCGCGGCGGCGCTGCCGCAGATTCGCCCGTTGCGGCGCAAGGACCTGCTGCAATCGATCAGCGAGGCTGCGGCCACGGCACCCGGCTGGTCCACCCGCGCGCCGACGTTCTATCCCGATTTCGTGCCGCTGGAAGAAGCGGCCTGAGCCACGGCCCGCGCGCGCTGCGCACTGGTGGCGGCGGTGCCGGCCGAGGCCAGCACGATCAAGCCGATCGCCAACCATTGATCGGGGGTGAGCCGTTCGCCCAGCAAGGCCCAGCCGGTTAGCGCGGCAACGGCCGGCGCGGCGCTGAGCAGCATGCCAAAGACACCTGCGGGCAGGCGGCGCATCGCCTCTATCTCAAGCCCATAGGGCAGCGCGCTGGACAAGATGGCGATGGCCAAGCCCGTGGCCAGGGCGTGGGGCATGAGTAGCGCCGGGCTGCCGCTCAGCAGCACCAATATCGGCACGACGACCACGGCGGCCACGGCCATGCCCCAGGCCACCGCATCGGTGCCCAGTGCCGCCGCCACGTGCCGCCCTGTGACGATATAGCTGGCCCAGCACACCGCCGCGCCGCCCGCCAACAGCAGCCCGCGCGGGTCCAGCGTCTGGCCAGGATGCCAGGGCAGCAACAGCGCCAGGCCAGCTACCGCGCAGGCCAGCCACAGGAAATCATGCGGGCGGCGCGAGGCAGCCAGCACGATGGCGAGCGGCCCCATGACCTCTACCCCTACGGCAATGCCGATCGGGATGTGCGAAAACGCCTGGTAGATCAGGAGGTTCATGATCCCCAGGATCGCGCCATAGGCCGCCAGGCCCGGCCACAGCGCGCGCGGCACCGGGCGCCGCCAGGGCCGCCGCCAGGCCAGCAGCACCAAGGCCGCCAGCGCCACGCGCAGCAGCGTGGCGCCGCCCGCGCCGACCAGGGGAAACAGCTGCTTGGCAAAACCGGCGCCAAGGTTGCCCGAAACCTGCGCGGACAGCGTGGCACAGGCGCCGGCCAGCGTGGCACGGGAAGTGGTGCGAGACATCGGCTTCCCTTAGCGCCTGCGCGCCGGTCTGCCAGCCTTATCCCTTGTACAGCGCGTCCATCCGCGCGCCATAGCGTTCGCGAATCTTGTGGCGGCGGATCTTGAGCGAGGGGGTGAGTTCCTCGTTGGCGATGGCAAAGGGTTCGTCGGCCAGGGTGAACTGGCGCACCTTTTCGATCACGGACAGATCACGGTTCACCCGGTCCACCGCCTCGCGCATCGCGCTGCGGAAGGCGGGCAGATCGGCCAGCCGCGCCAGATCGTGGGGGGCGTCGTTTTCCACCGACCACTGCATCGCCCATTCGGCATCGGGCACGATCAGGCCAACCACGTAGGGGCGCTTGTCGCCCGATACCATGGCCTGGGCGATTTCGGGCTGAAGGGTGAGCATGCCCTCGATCTTTTGCGGAGAGACATTGTCGCCCTTGTCGTTGACGATCATGTCTTTCTTGCGATCGGTGATCTTGATGCGGCCCTGGCCATCGATGTGGCCGATATCGCCGGTGTGCAGCCAGCCATCCTGGATGGCGCGGGCGGTTTCGGCATCGTTGTGCCAATAGCCGTGCATCACCAGTTCGCCGCGCACCAGGATTTCACCGTCGGGCGCGATGGCCACTTCCACGCCAGCAAGCGGCGGGCCGACGGTATCCATGCGAATGCCGGCGGCCGGGCGGTTGCAGGCGATCACCGGGCCAGCCTCGGTCTGGCCATAGCCTTGCAGCATGGTCAGCCCCATGGCCTCGAAGAATAGCCCGACTTCGGGGTTGAGCGGCGCGCCGCCCGATACCAGCGCCTTGATCCGCCCGCCAAAGCGCGCCCGCACCTTGGGGCGCAAGGTGCGCTCGATCAGCAGGTTGAGCGGCCGATCGATCAGCCGCAGATGCCCGGTCTCTTCCTGGTGGGCGGCGATCGCCAGGGCTCGGTCCATCAGCCATGTGGCCACACGCCCCTGCTTTTCGATCTGCTTGATGATCCGGGCACGCAGCACTTCGAACAGGCGGGGCACCACCACCATGATCGTGGGGCGCACTTCCTCGATGTTGCTTGCGAGCTTTTCCAGGCTTTCGGCATAGGCAATGCGTGCGCCCACGCCGATCGGCAGCCATTGCCCGCCGGTGTGTTCATAGGCGTGGCTCAAAGGCAGGAACGACAGGAACTGGTCATCGCCCAGGTGGAAATCCTCGGCCAGGACTTGGGCTGCGCCGGCCACGTTGGCGAGGATCGCGCCATGGTGCTGGCGCACGCCGCGCGGGGCGCCGCCGGTTCCGCTGGTGTAGATGATGCAGGCCAGATCCTCGCGCCGAATCGCGGCAATCCGCTGGCTCACGGCCGCGCGGGCGGCGGCGGCATCGCCCTGCAGCAGGGTTTCCCAATCATGGAAATGCAGCGTGCCGGCCTGCTGCTGGCGCAGCGGTTCGATCCCGATGACGTGTTCGGCGCAAGGCGCGTTGAGCGCGGCGGCAAGCAGCGGCTGGGCCAGCTTGGCATTCGATACGATGATCGCGCGCGCCCCGGAATTTTCCAGGATATGGAGGTGATCGCGCGCGGTATTGGTGGTGTAGGTGGGCACGGTGACCAGTCCGGCGGCCATGATCGCGATATCGGCAATGCACCATTCGGGGCGATTTTCCGACACCAGCATGACCCGGTCACCGGGATTGAGGCCAAGGCCGCGCAGGGCCTGGGCCAGCAGGCAGACCTGATCGGCCACGCTGCGCCACGATTGCGCCACCCAGGTGCCCTGGCGTTTGGCCGAAAGGAACGGCGCATCGCCATGCTGCGCCGCGCGGGCCAGAAACAGGCTGACCAGGTTCGGCATTTCAGCCAGCTGTGCCACTTGCACGGCAGCTTGGTTTTCACCCACGGACACGCACACTCTCCCTGCTGGCCCGTATTCGCGCCAGTTCCCAAAACGGATAGCTAGGCCGCGCGTTCCGTTACGGCAAGCGGGGTTTGCGGGCAGTCATCCGGCTGCCACGGGGCAGCTGGATGACCGCGGAGTCACTGGGCGATGGCGGCGCCTTCGCTGCGCGGATCGGCCGCGCCATGCCAGCGATCGCCCACGCGTTCGATGGCGTTGGCCTTGAGCGGCATCTTGCATGCCTGGGTCTGGGCATGGCCCATGGCCACCAGCGTGGGGATCATCGCCTCAAGCCGGGTGCCCTGTTCGACGCAGACGCGGTCACCAGGCGCAAACAGCACGGGCAGGGCCAGCGCCTGCTGCGCGGTAAGGTGCCAATCGAGCACGCCGATCAGCGCGCGGATCACCTGGGCGGGGATCGTGGCGCCGCCAGCGGCCCCCACCACCAGGCGGATCTGGCCATCAGGGCCGAACACCACGGTGGGCGACATCGAGCTGCGCGGTCGCTTGCCGCCTTCCACCCGGTTGGCGGTAGGCTGGCCGTCGCGCAGCGGATCGAGGTTGAAATCGGTGAGTTCGTTGTTGAGGAAATAGCCACCGGCCATCAGTCCCGAACCAAACGCGCTTTCCACCGTGGAGGTATAGCTGGCGGCATTGCCCCAGCGATCCACCGTGACGAAATGCGAGGTGCCGAATTCGGGCTGCGGCTTGGCCGGAGCGAGCCGCGCAGTAACCCCGGCCGGAATCCCGGCGGAAACGTGGGGCAGTGCGGTCTGCGCCGAAATCAGCTGCGATCGCTGCGCCAGATAGGCCGGATCGACCAGGCCGGCCACCGGCACTTTGACGAAGTCGGGATCGGCCAGGTACTGATCACGGTCGGCATAGGCAAGGCGCTCGCTTTCTGCCAGCAGGTGCCAGGCCAACGGGCTGTCGGGCCCCAGCGCGGAAAGATCGAAGCGTTCGAGCTGGCCCAGCGTGGCCAGCACCGTGGTGGCGCCCGAGGAGGGCGGCCCCATCGAGCAGATGCGATACTGGCGATAGCGGCCACAGACCGCCGGGCGCGGCACGGCCTTGAACGCGGCGAGGTCTGCCGTGGTCATTGGCGCCGGGTTGACCGGGGCAGTGCCCACCTTGGTGGCGATGGCCTGGGCATTGCTGCCGGAATAGAACCAGTCGGCGCCATGGAGTGCCACCGCTTCCAGCGTATCGGCCAGCGCCGGGTTGCGCACGATCGTGCCCACCGGCAGCGGCTGGCCATCGGCGCCATAGAACAGCGCCTTCCCGGCCGGATCGAGGCCGGCGATATCGGGATTGTCGGCCAGGGCATGATAGAGGCGCGGGGTAATGGCAAAGCCATCGCGCGCCAGCTTGATCGCCGGCGCGAACAGCATGTGCCAGGCGAGCTTGCCATGTTCGGCATGGGCCAGCGCGGCCAGGCGCAGCGAGCCGGGCACACCCACGCTGCGCCCGCCGGGGCGCGCCTGGGGAAAGGCCATGGCCTGGCCATCCTTGAAGAACCACTGCGGCGTGGCGGCGGCTGGTGCCTTTTCCCGCCCGTCGACCGTATCGACCTGGCCGGCGGCATCGGCCATGATCAGGAAACCACCACCGCCGATGCCGGAACTTTGCGGTTCCACCACGGTCAGCGCGAGCATGGTGGCGAGCGCGGCATCGGTGGCCGAGCCGCCCTGGCGCAGCATCTGCGCCCCGGCATCGGCCGCGCGCGGATCGGCCGCAGAAACCAGACCCTGGCGGCCGACATCGGCCCCATCGGTGCGGCCCGGGGTGAGGGCGAGCGCGGGGGCCGGCGTGGTTGCCGTACCCGGTGTGGCGCCGGGCATGGTCTGGCAGGCGGCCAGGGCCAGCGTGGAAATAACCGCGAGGGAAGCGGTGGCAAGCGGGGAGAGGCTGCGCAAGGTCATGGCAGCGATGGCTATTGCGTCCCGACCGCCTCTGCAATGCTTGTCATGCCTTCGGCGCGCACGCGGCGGGCGAGGCCGGTGATGATGTGCTGCGCCAGCCGGGGGCCATGATAGACCATGCCGCTGTATATCTGGATCAGGCTGGCCCCGGCGCGGATGCGCTGCCAGGCATCTTCGGCACTGGCGATGCCGCCCACGCCGATCAGCGGAATGGCGCCGCCCGTGGCGCTGCGGAACGCACGCAGCATTTCCAGCGCCAGCGGGGCCAGCGGCTTGCCGGATAGGCCGCCGGTTTCGCCGGCATGGGGCGAACGCAGGCTGGCCGGGCGAGTGATCGTGGTGTTGCTCACGATCAGGGCATCAAGCCGCTTGTCCATGGCGATGCGGCAGATCGCGTCGATATCCGACCGTTGCAGATCCGGCGCCAGCTTGAGGAAGATCGGCGTCTTGTGCGGCGCGCGTGCGGCGATCACCGCATCGAGCAGATCGCCCAGCGCGCTTTCATCCTGCAACGCACGCAGGCCCGGCGTGTTGGGAGAGCTGATGTTGACCGTGAGATAGGTGGCCAGTGGCGCCATGATCCGCGTCATTTCCGCGTAATCGGCCACACGATCGACCGAATCCTTGTTGGCGCCGATATTGGCGCCCAGGATGCCGGGCTTGCCCAGGCGCTGGGTCAGGCGCCGGCTGACCACTTCGGCGCCATGGTTGTTGAAGCCCATGCGGTTGATCACCGCCTCGTCCTCTACCAGGCGGAACAGGCGCGGGCGCGGGTTGCCGGCCTGGGGCCGCGGGGTGACCGTGCCGATTTCGACAAAGCCGAAATCCAGCCCGAACAGCGCGTCGGCCACTTCTGCGTTCTTGTCGAACCCTGGGGCCAGGCCGACCGGATTGGGGAACACGATCCCTGCCACGCGCTGCGCCAGCGCAGGCTCCGGCGCGGCGCGGCCGCCGGCCGGCGCCATGGCCAGCGCGCGCAGCGTCAGCGTGTGTGCGGTTTCTGCCGGCAAACGAAAAAGCAAAGGACGTGCAAGACGATAGAGCATTAACGGGCCATGCGTTGGGTGCGGTCGGGGAAGGGCTTCCTATTGCGGGCCGCGCGCGCGCCGCCAAGCCGCAAAACACGCTTGGCATGGTTTAGTGTCGGGAGGTGGGGCGAAAACTTTTCCGCTGTGGCGCGGATGCCACCGATTTTGTCGAATCCATACAATCAGGGAATCGACCTATCGCTTAGGTCCGCTTTGCGACCCGAAGGGCTCGGTGCAGTGATGTATCGGGTTCTCCACTTTACGGCGGCTTGGCCCTTGGCCCAGCCGCCGTTTTTTCATCCATTATCGAAGTATCGCTTTGTATTGCTTGACATGACAGTGGCTTGGATGGTCGCTGGCAGCCATGGGGCAATACGAAAGATCACAGTATCGGCAGCCGTTCCGGGTGCAGCGATGAACCATGCCACGGCGCCGCGGCAACCTGCGGGTATCGGCCTGCGTTCCTGGGGACGCACCGACACTGGCGGGGATAGCCTGACCCTTGATCACTGGCCCGCGCCGCCTGCCCTGGCGCCTTATATCGGCAGCTTTTTCCAGATATGCGGCGCCGATCCGCTGCAGGAAGACATGCTACCGGCCGGCCCAGCCATGCTGGCGATATTCCTGCGTGGGGAAGGGCTGCTGCGGTTGCCCGGCGGCCTGGCCGATGCGAGCGCGCCGGCCAGCGTTATCACGCCGCTGCGGGCCGCAGCGCGGATCGAGATTGCCGGGCCCTGGCACGTGTTCGGCGCGCTGCTGTCGCCGCTGGGCTGGGCGGCGCTGACTGGCGGCCTTTCCGCCTCGGAGCACGGCAACCGGCTGCGCGATGCGGGCGAACTGCTGGGCGGCGGGGTGCGCCGCCTGGCCGCAGACCTGTCCCAGGGGCACGGCGTTCGGCCCTTTACCCTGGCCGAACTGGTGGCGCGCAGCGTGCCGGTACTGCAGGCGCGGCTGCATGCCCTGTCTGACGCGCACGTGCGCCTGGTGGATGAGGTGCAGGCCTGGCTGGCCCGCGCGATGTCACCGGTGGTGGACGATCTCTATCGCGATGCGTGCTATTCCCCGCGCCAGCTGCAGCGCCTGGTCGATCGCTATTTCGGCTTGCCGCCCAAACAGCTGGCGCGGCAGCATCGCGCCCTGCGCGCCGCCGCGCTGCTGGCCGATCCCGCCACCACGCCGCAGCAGGCCGCCAGCGTGGCCGATCATTTCTATGACCAGTCACACCTGATCCGCGAAGTGCGCCTGGTGACCGGGCGCACCCCGGCCCGGCTGGTCGAGCAGCGGCTGCCCCTGCTGGATGCCATGCTGGGCCTGCATGCGCCGGCGGTGCGGCGGATCGGTGCGTTGGCGGGCGCTGCACCCCCCACTACGCCGCCGCCCGCCACCCCGGCGTGATCCGGGCCAATTGCGCTGGGCGGGATCAGCCGGCCAGCGTGTGCGCGCCGATATCGGCCACGGTGCGCGCGCCGGTCAGCGCCATGGTCACGCGCATGTCACGCGCGATGAGATCGAGCAACTGGCCCACGCCAGCGCCGCCGCGCGCCGCCAGGGCATAGATGAACGCGCGGCCCAGCATCACCGCATCGGCGCCGCTGGCCAGCATGCGCACCACGTCGAGCCCGGTGCGCACGCCCGAATCCGCCAGGATGCGCAGATCGCCCTGCACCGCATCGGCAATGCGCGGCAGCGCCGCGACGGAAGACAGCGTGCCATCAAGCTGGCGCCCGCCATGGTTCGACACGACCAGGCCATCGGCGCCAAACCGCACCGCATCGCGCGCGTCTTCCGGTTCGAGGATGCCTTTGACCACCATCGGCCCGTCCCAGAAGGCGCGGATCCATTCGAGATCCTTCCAGCCGATGCCGGGATCGAAATTGTTGCCGAGCCAGCCGATATAATCGCCCAGCGCCATGGGCTTGCCCATATAGGCCGAGACATTGCCGAGGTCGTGCGGCTTGCCGCGCAGGCCCACGTCCCAGGCCCAGGCGGGGTGGGTCATCGCCTGGATCATGCGCCGCAGCCCGGCGTAGGGGCCCGACATGCCCGAATGTGCATCGCGATAGCGCGAGCCGGGCAGCGGCATGTCGACCGTGAATACCAGGGTCTTGATGCCAGCGGCCTTGGCGCGTTCCAGCACGTTGCGCATGAAGCCGCGATCCTTGAGCACATAGAGCTGGAACCAGATCGGGCGCGGGCACTGGGCCTGTACTTCTTCGAGCGGGCAGACCGACACGGTGGAAAGCGTGAACGGCACGCCATGGGCAGCCGCGGCGCGCGCCGCCTGCACTTCACCGCGGCGGGCATACATGCCGGTCAATCCGACCGGCGCGAGCACGACCGGCAGGGCCATGTCCTCGCCAAACAGGGTGGTGGCAGTGGACAGGCCGCCCACGTCGCGCAGCACGTTCTGGCGGATGCTCAGCGCCTGGAGATCGGCCTCGTTCCGGCGCAGCGTGGTTTCCGCACCCGATCCGCCGTCGATATAATGAAACAGAAACGGCGGCAGGCGCCGCGCGGCCGCGCCACGGAAATCGGTGGGTGCGGAAATGATCATCTGCCTTGCTTCCTGCTGTGCCGTGTGCGGCGCGGCCGTTGCCGGCGGCCGTTCCTGGCGGCAGGCACTATCACGGCAGCGCCGCAATGGGGAGGGGGAGAACCTGCGGCGATGATCGATTGTGATTGCATGCAATCAAAAAGGGGCGCCGATGGCACCCCTTTCCGAAACCGCCCTTGCAGCCACGATCAAAGTTGGAAATCAGTGGCTTGCAGGTTGACGACACCATCCAGCCGGATCCAGAAATCCGACAGGCCATCGCCATTGGTATCACCCTGGACATAGGTGTTGCCGGCGGTCTGGATATACCGCAACTCGCCCGCCACGTGATGGAATGCGCTGTTGCCGATCCAGGCAAAGGCATCATCGCCCAGCGTATTGGTATTGGCATCCACCCCGATCAGCGAGATCAGGTCTTTCGAGCCGTGCGAAAAATCGGTGATGCGATCGGCGGTGGAGGCCGTGTTGCCGCCGAAATCGCCATCGCGGAAGATGAACTTGTCAGCCCCCGCGCCGCCGGTCAGCACATCGCGCCCGCCGCCGCCGATCAGGCGATCGTTGCCCGCGCCACCATCCAGCGTGTTGCGCCCGGCATTGCCGGTGATCACGTTGGCGCCGCTATTGCCGGTTACCACCAGGTTCTTGGTGCCGGTCAGCGTCACGTTGTCGACATCGGCGCCCATGGTGAAGCTGTGGTTGGAAGCCACGGTCACCACGTCGGCCAGGGCAAAGCCGATGCCGCCCAAGGCTTCATACTTGCTGGCATTGATGGTGATGCCGGTAGTGGCGTCAATCGCGGTGATGCCCGAACCGGCCAGCCCGGCCAGGGTATCAGCACTGAGCGCGGCGATCGCGGCGCCGGTGTCGACCAGCGTGATCGGGCCAGAGCCGATCAGCTGGATATTGCCGAGTTGCCCCGCCTGGGCTGCCGTGAGGCTGAAGCCGCCGCCCGAGACTTCCACGCTGTCGACCCCGTTGGCATCCATGGCCGCGAACACGGCCGGAGACAGCGTGGCGAGATCGGCGGCGCTGGCCGTGATCGTCACGTCGTCGGCCGCGGCAAGGTGCATCGTGCCCAGCGCGGTAAACTGGGCCAGCGACAGCACCAGCGCATCATCGCTGGCATCGATCGCGGTAATCCCCCGCCCGGCGAGCCAGGCCAGATCATAGGGCGAAAGGTTGGCGAGCGTCGCCCCGCTTTCGGCCAGGACCACGTCGCCGCCGGCAAAGGTGTAGTCGGCATAGCGATAGAGATCGGCCAGGCCGAGCGTGAGCGTGCCCTGGGTCACGGCGATGGCATCGATGCCATGCTGGCCCAGGATGGCGCGCGTTTCGGTGTCGAGGGCAAAGGCCTGCTCGGCAGTGAGATCGACCACGGCCAGGTCTTCACCCGCAACATACATGCCGCCCATGGCGCTCACTTGGGCAAGCGAGAGATGCACGCTGCCGTCAGTGGCATCGATCACGCCAACCCCGCGCGCGGCCAATGCGGCAAGGCCATCGGGCGAAAGCGCGGCGATATGCGCACCAGTATCAACCAGGCTGCGGCCATCATAGCCCGCCAGGACCATCGACCCGAGCGCATCGTATTGCGCCACCGACAGGGCCAGCGGGCCGTTGACCTGGATGACATCCACGCCTTGCGTCGCCAGGGCGACCAGTTCCTGCGCGTCGTGTGCCGCCAGGGCGCTGCCGCTGACCATGAGGCGCACGGTCACATCGGGATCGATCGCCAGGCCGCCCTGCGCCAGATGGTGCAGCGTGGCCAGATCGACATAGAGCGGCTCGCCCAGCGTGCCCACCATATCGACCCCGGCGGCAACCAGCGCGGCGACATCGGCGTCATCCAGCGTGGCCAGGCTATCGCCGTTGAACCACAGCCTGACGGTGTCTGCGCCGGTCAATGCCACAGTGCCCAGTGCCAGGAATTGGCCATAGGACAGGGTGATCTGATCGTCGCTGGCATCGATCCGGGTGACCCCGCTATCGGCAAACGTGGCCAGCGTTTCTTCGCCCAGGTTGGCGATCGCCGTGCTGCTGTCGCGCACCACGACCGCGTCGCCATGGGCAAAGCCGATGCCATCCTGCACCAGGCGCGACCAGCTATCGACGCCCACGGTGATCGCGCCATCGGTGGCGTGGATCGTGGTGACACCGCGCGCTGCCAGGTCATCGATCTGGCTGCGTGACAGGGCGGCCAGCGTTTCCGCGCTATCGGCCAGGGTCAGCACGTCGTCTGGTGCGATGCCCAGCGGGCCGATGGCGTGGAACTGCGCCAGCGACAGCGCCAGCACGTTGTCGGTGGCATCGATGCGGTCGAACCCGGCATCGGCCAAGGCCGCCAGTGCTTGCGGCGAGAGTGCCGCCAACGCGCTGCCGCTATCGGTGATCGTGGCGGTGCTGGCGGGGTCTATCGTCATGCCGGCGATGGCCTGGGCCTGGCTGACCGTGACGGCAAAGTCATGGCCAGTGGCGGCAATGGCCGTAACGCCGGCGGCGCGCAGGGCGGCAATATCGCCCACCGATAGCGTGGCGAGATGTGCCCCGCTATCGACCAGGGTGGCGGGCAGATCTGCGGCAAAGACCATGCTGCCCAGCGCCAGGGCCTGTGCCACGGTCAACGCGGCACTCGCATCGGGCGTGCGCAGGATATCGATGCCCTGGCTGGCGAGGTCGTGCAGTTGCGTGGGCGTCAGGGTCGAAAGCTGGCCCGCCGCGATGGCCAGCGTGACGCTGTCGCCCTGGGTCAGGGTGGCTGTGCCCAGCGCATCGAACTGCGCCTTGCTCAGCACCAGGGCATCGTTGGTGGCATCGATCCGGTCCACCCCGGCGGCGGCCAGGCCAGCCAGCGCCGTGGCGGAAAGGTTGGCCAGTGCATCGCCGGTATCGGCAAGGATCACCGTATCCCCGTCGGCAAAAGTGACGCTGCCGAGGGCCAGAGCCTGCGCCACGCTCACCGTCAGCGGGCCATCGCTCGCGTGGACCTGGTCAACGCCGATGGCAGCGAGCCACGACAGGGTTTCGGGGCTGAGCGCGGCAAGTGCCGTGGCGCTGTCGGCCAGGGTCACCGGCTGCCTGCCACCGACGGCGATCTCGGCCAGATGCAGGGCCTGCGTCTGCGCCAGATCGAGCACCAGCGCGCCGCTGCTGGCGCTGAGCGCGACTGCGCCAGTGGCATCGAGCAGCGCGATCGCGGTGGGCGACAGTGTGGCCAGGTGGTCTGCGCTGTCTTCAATGATGATCCCGCCGGACGACGTGGGGTAAGCGGACAGGGCAAGCGCCTGCGCCACGCTCAACGTGGGCATGGCCATACCCAGGTCGATCGCATCGATGCCATGGTCGGCCAAGGCGGCAATCTGCGCGGGCGAAAGGCTTTCCAGCGCGGACCCGGCAAGCGCCAGCGTCACTGTAGCGGCCGGGGCCATGACCATGCTGCCCAAGGCATCGAACTGTGCCTGGGTCAGTGTCAGCGCGCCGCCGGTGCTAGCCAGGATATCGACATGCATGCCGGCGAGGTGGGCAATGGCGGCGGCGTCGAGCGAGGCCAGCACGGCCGGGCTGAGGGTCAGCGTCACGCTGTCGCTGGCCGTCAGCGCCACGGTGCCATCGAGTGCCAGGAACTGGTCATAGCTGAGCGTCAGCGCATCGTCGGTGGCGTCGATCTGCCGCAGGCCGGCATTGCCTGCCTGGACCAGGTAGGCCGGATCGAGCGCCGCCAGCGCCGCGCCGCTATCGGCCAGGACCACGCTGGCCACGTCCAGGTCCACGCCATGGAGCGCATCGAACTGCGCCAGCGAAAAGGTGACGGCGCCTGGATCGGTGGCGGCGATATAGGCCACGCCCAGATCCTGCAGCCGGGCAATGTCTGTCAGCGAGAGGCTGGACAGCGCCGTGGCGCTGTCTTCCAGCACGATCTGGTCACCCGGCGTGAACGCGAGCGGCGCCAGCGCGCGGAACGTGCCGAGGCCAAGCACGATCTGATCATCGCTGGAATCGATCGCATCGACGCCTTGCGCCACCAGGGCGGCCACGCCGGCGGCATCGAGCGCGGCCAGGTGGACGCCGCTATCGACCAGGACCAGCGTGGCGGCCGGACCGACCGTGACCTGGCCCAGCGCGGCGAGTTGGGCCGGCGAAAATGCCAGGACGTGGTCGGTCACGGCGATGGTATCGATGCCGTGCCCGGCGAGCGCGGCGAGCGCCGTGGCATCCAGCGCGGCCAGCGCGGCGCCGCTATCGGCCAGGGTCACGCTGTCACCCACTGCCAGCACGACCTGGCCCAGCGCGGCCAGCTGATCGGTCGTGACGGTAAGCGTGCCGGCGGCCGATGCCAGGGTATCGATGCCCTGGCCGGCAAGGCCGGCCAGCATCGGCAGGCCGGCATCGTCCAGTTCGGCCTGCGTGGTCACCAGCGTTGCACTGGTGGCGCTGGCAATGTGCCCGCCATCGAGCGCGTTGAACTGCGCCCACGTCCATTCCAGCGCGCTTTGCGTGGCGCTGACCACACTCACGCCATGGCCGGCCGCCTGCGCGATCTGGGTGGGCGAGAGCGCGTTGAGCACGCTGGCGTCATCGGCCAGGGTGAAGCCATGCTGCGTGGCAAAGGCCAGTCCCGCCGCAGCATCGAGCCGTGCCACGTCGAGCACCAGGGCATCGTCACTGACCATGACGATGACGCCACCCTTGGCCGCAAGCGTGGCGAGCTGCGCCGTAGTGAGAGCGGAAAGCGCCGCGCCGTTGTCTTCAATGGTCAGCACTTCGTTGGCGGCCAGGCCGATCCCGGCCATGGCCACGGCGCTCGCCGCGTCGAGCGTGAAATGGCCTTCGACGCTGCCGACCGTGGTGGCGCCCAGCGCGGCGAGGGTGGCCCATTGCGTTGGGCTCAACCCTTCCAGCGTGCTTTGCGCATCGTGCACGATCAGCGTGCTATCCGGCGCCACCAAGGTGCCAGCGAGAGCCAACGCCTGCGTCGCATCCAACTGCACCGTGCCGTCGCTGACAGCGATGCGGTCGACGCCCAGCGCCACCAGATCCGCGAGGGCCGTGGGCGAAAGGCAGCCAAGCGTTGCGCTGCTATCGCGCAGGGTCACGGTATCGGCGGCGGCCAGCGCCAGCCCGCCCAGCGCCTGCGCCTGGGCCACGCTCAGGGTCAGCTCATGATCGGTGGTGGCCAGGGCATCGACCCCGGCTGCGGCCAGATCGGCAAAGTCCTGCGCCGTAAGGGCGGCCAATTCGCTGCCGGTGGCCACCACGGTGACCAGGTCTGCAGCGGCGAGCGTGACGCCATGCAGCACCTGCGCCTGGGCCAGTGACAGGGTAAGGGCATTGTCGGTGGTGTCGACCGTGTCGATCCCCTGCGCTACCAAAGCGGCCAGCGCGGCGGCCGACAGGGCGGCAACATGGGTGCCGCTGTCGGCCAGGGTGAGCGTGTCACCGGCAGAAATGGCCACGCTGGCCAGCGCGCCAAGCTGCGCCACGTTGAGATGCAGGGCATTGTCGGTGGCATCGATCGCGTCGATCCCGGCGGCGGCCAGCCCGGCCAGCGCCGTGGCAGACAGCGCAGCAATCGCCGCGCCGCCATCGGCCAGGGTGATGCTGTCGCTGCCGGTCAGCGCGATGGAGCCCAGCGCCTGCGCCTGCGCCACGGTCAGCGCCAGGGCATTGTCGGTGGCATCGAGCACATCGATTCCGGTGGCGGCCAGCGCGGCGATCTCGCTTGCGGTGAGGGCGGCAAGGTTGGCCGCGCTATCGGCCAGCGTGATCGTATCGGCGGCGGCCAGAGTTACCACGCCCAGCGCCAGGGCCTGGTCGGCAGACAGGGTAAGCGCGCCATCGGTGGCGTGGACCGTATCGATGCCAAGCGCGGCCAGACCGGCAAGGTCAGCCGGGGTCAGTGCCGCGATATGGGCGGCCGTGTCGGCCAGGGTGATCGCGTCATCGGCGGCCAGCGCCAGGCTGCCCAGCGCCTGGACCTGCGCCACGCTCAGCGCCAGGGCATGGTCGGTGGTCGCCAGGGCATCCACCCCGGCAGCAGCGAGGGCGGTAAAATCCTGTGTGGTCAACGCCGCGAATTCGGCGCCGGTGGCCAGCACGGTGACCATGTCCGCGCCGGTAAGGGCCAGGTTGCCCAGTCCCTGGACCTGGGCGAGCGACAGGGTGAGCAAGTCATCGCGCGCATCGATCGCGGTGAACCCGCGCGCGCTCAGATCGGCCAGGTCGGCCAGCGACAGCGCGGCGATATGCGCGCCGGTATCGGCCAGCGTCAGCGTGTCGCTGCCCGACAGGGTCGCGCCGGCGAGCGCCTGGGCCTGTGCGACGGGGAGCGCGAGGGCATCGTCGCTGGCGTCGATCGTATCGATGCCGGTTGTTACCAGCGCGGCCAGGGCCGTTGCCGAAAGCGCCGCGATGCTGGCGCCGGTATCGGCCAGCGTCACGCTGTCGGATGGGGTCAGGGCGATGGTGCCAAGGGCCTGGGCCTGCGCGACAGACAGCGTAAGGCTGCCGCCCGTCGTGGCGATGCGATCGATCCCGGCAGTGGCCAGGGCCGCAATGTCGGCGGCAGAGAGCGCCGCGATATGCGCGCCGCTGTCGGTCAGCACGATGGTATCGCCGCCTTGCAGCGCCACGGCGCCCAGCGCCTGGGCCTGTGCCACGCTCAGCGCCAGAGTGCCGTCGGTGGGGTGGATCGTGTCGATCCCTAGCGCCGCCAAGCCAGCGATGGTCGCGGCGGAAAGCGCGGCAAGATTCGCGCCGGTATCGGCCAGGGTGACACTGTCCGCCTGGGTCAGGGCGATAGTGTCGAGCGCGTCGAGCTGCGCCACGGTCAGCGCCAGGGCATTGTCGGTGGCATCGATGCGGTCGATACCCAGCTGCGCCAGATCGCCGATCGTGCCGGCCGCCAGCGCGGCCAGCGTGGCGCCGGTATCGGCCAGGGTGATCACGTCTGCCCCGGTCAGGGCGGTGCCAGCCTGGCCGACCGCCAGCGCCTGGTCCACATGCAGCGTCAGGACATCGTCGATGGCGTCGGTCCGCGTCACGCCATGGAGGTAAAGGTCTTCCAGGCTCGTGCCGGTCAGGGCCGCGATCGCGGCGCCACTGTCGGCCAGAACCGCGCTGTGCCCGGTGAACCACAGGTTGCCGTCGACCACGGCCTGGGCCTGCGCCACGGAGAGCATCGGCTCGCCATCGCTGGGGCCGAGCAAATCCACGCCGGCCTGCGCCAGGGCGGCGATGGCAACCGGTGACAGGGCCTCGATCTCGGCAGCCGTCGCCTGGGCGATCACGGTGTTGCCCGGCGTCAGCGCCATGGTGCCCAAGGCGCCGATCTGCGCGAGCGAAAGGGTAAGCGCCCCATCGCTGGCATCGATCGCGTCGAACCCGGCCGTGGCGAGTTGCGCCAGTTCGGCCGGGGTCAGCGCGGCCAGGTTGCTGCCGGTATCGGCCAGGGTAATGCTGTCGCTGCCGGTCAGCGCCACGCTGCCCAGCGCCAGCGCCTGCTGCACCGTCAGGCTCAACGCGTTGTCGGTGGCGTCGATGCGGTCAATGCCGATGGCGCCCAGATTGGCGATGTCGGCGGCAGAGAGCGCGGCCAGCGCCGCGCCGCTGTCGGCCAGGGTAATCACGTCGCCACGCGCCAGTTCCACCGTGCCCAGACCCTGGACCTGCGCCACAGACAGGGCGAGGGCATTGTCGGTCGCGTCGATCTTGTCGATGCCGGCGTCGGCCAGCGCGGCAAAAGCACTGGCCGACAGCGCGGCCAGGTTGCTGCCGCTGTCGGCCAGGGTGATCACGTCGCCCGCAACCAGCTCCACCGTGCCCAGCGCCTGATACTGCGCGACCGAAAGGGTGAGCACGTTGTCGGTGGCGTTGATCTTGTCAAAGCCCGAGGCGGCTAGGCCGGCAATCTGCGCCACGCTGAGCGCGCCGATGCTGGCACCCGTGCCCGATAGCGTGAGGACGTCGTTGGCGGCCACGGTCACGCTGCCCAGCGCCTGGTATTGCGCCAGGGTCAGCGACAGGACGTTGTTGGTCGCGTCAAGCTGGTCCACCCCGGCGGCGGCCAGCGCGGCGATATCGCTGGGGGTGAGGGCGGAAAGCGCAGTGCCCGTGCCGGTCAGCGTCACGGTGTCGCTGCTGGTCAGGGCCACGGTGCCGAGCGCCTGGTACTGGGCGACGCTGAGGTTGAGCACATTGTCGGTGGCGTCGATCCGGTCGATCCCGGCATCGGCCAGCGCAGCGATATCGCTGGCAGAAAGCGCGGCGATATTGGCGCCACTGTCAGCCAGGGTGATCACGTCGCCCGCGGCCAGCGTCACCACGCCCAATGCCTGGTACTGGTCCACGGTCAGGCTCAGCACGTTGTCGGTGGCATTGATCTTGTCGATGCCGTTTGCCGCGAGGTTGCCAAAATCGCTTGCCGACAGCGCCGCGATGGCAGCGCCGGTATCGGCCAGAGTGACGGTATCGGCCGCGGAATAGGGCGCATTGGCGTTGTAGGCCGACACGGTGACGTTGATATTCGCCATTTTCTTGACACCTCAAGGCGTTGAAAAGAACATGGCGTACCGCTGCCGCTTGCGCAAAAAGTGGCCGCCAGCTGTGTTGATCCGCCCGGCCAGGGCCAGGCGGCGCATATTCACGAGGTTCGGCGGCGGTTATGCAGAATAGGCTGAATCAACACAATATTGGCTGAAATCTGCTGATTGCTAAGTATGTATACCAATACTGTGCGTATTTTTCCGCTGAACGTCATGCGCGGAACGGTATGCCGTGTTCACGGTGAATTTATTGTCGGAACAGCTTACGCACAATTACGCGGTAATGCCGTGAGCGGCGTCGGCGCAGCGCTGGCGCCACGCGCAGCGCGGGCCAAGAGGGCGATCAAGCATCAGATGTTGAGGGAAGTGGCGCACCCGACAGGATTCGAACCTGTGACCCCTGCCTTCGGAGGGCAGTACTCTATCCAGCTGAGCTACGGGTGCGTGAAGTGGCGCCCTAGCAGTGGCGGGCAGGGCATGCCAGCGGTTTTTGCACGGCCCCTGGCCATGGCATCGGCACGGCGGAAAATTAGGAATCGGTTAACAATCCCAGCCTAGCCTTTCCGCCATGGAACACCCCCCATTCCAGTCCTTCCGCGCTGGCCAAAGCCTTGATTCAGCGCCGCGCGATCCCTTGCGCGAGCAGGCGCGGCAAACGGTGCAGGGCGGCCCGCCGCCGCTGTTGCCCGGCGGCGCATCGGATGTGCTGGGGGCCGATCGGCTGGCGGCGCGGGCACGGCTGGCGGGCATGTCGCCGCTCGATACGGTGTGGATGGCGCTGCACGAGGCGGCGCGGTCGGTGGCGGTGCTGGCGGGGCGTCCTCCCGAACCGTTGCGGCCCGACGTGCGCAACTTTCCCGCGATCATGCGGGCCACCGGCGGCTGGCGGGCCGACCAGGCGCGCGACGGAATCGAAGACCTGGCTGCCGTGCTGCAACCTGGCTTGCGCGCTCTGATCGCCGCCCAGGGCCGCGCCACGCCCGAGGCGCTGCGCCAGGCCGCCCAGGCGCTGTGGCAGGAATTCGAGGCCGCGCGCGCTGCGCTGCTCGATCTGATCCCCCCGCTCAATCTTCGGCCGCAACGCTAGGGTGTGTGGGGATTCAGCCCATGGCGGGCTGCGGCTTTACCTGTTCGCATTATGTTCCTAATCTGACGGCATGTCCGATTCGATTCTCGTTCCGCCCACTGCCCCCTCGCTGTCGCCCGATGCCTTGGCCGTGGCACGCGGCGTGGCGCGGCTGTTTGCCCGCAACGATATCTGGTGCCTGGCGGAAATGCCGCTGCGCAATGGCCGCCGCGCCGATCTGATGGGGATCGATGGCAAGGGGCGGGTGGTGATCGTGGAAATCAAGGTCAGCCGCGCCGATCTGTTGGGCGATAGCAAGTGGCCGGAATACCTCGATCATTGCGACCGGTTCTATTGGGGGCTGGCGCCGCATCTCGATCGCGCCGTGCTCAACGATGCGGCGTTTCTGCCGCAGGCCTGCGGCATCATCGTGGCCGATGGCTATGATGCGGAAATCGTGCGGCCGGCGCCCAGCCTGCCGTTGGCCGCCGCGCGCCGCAAGGTAGAGGTGGAGCGCCTGGCCCGCACGGCCTTGCGCCGGCAGGTGGTGGCGGCCGATCCGGCCTGCGCCACCTGGGGCATCGACCATTGAGCGTGGTTTAGCCGGCCGCGGCGGCGCGCAGCACTTTGGATACCAGCGCCTGGGAGACTGACAGCACCCGTGCGGTTTCGGTCTGGGTAAGGCCGCGTGCGGCGAGCGCCACGATCTGCGCATCGCGGGCGGCACGGGCCTGGGCACCGCTGCGCCCGCTGGTTGCTGGCAATGCGCTGGGCAATTGATCCGGTTGTTCGTCTGGCGCGTTGGTCAGCGTATCGAGCGCGAGGCCGGGGCCGACGATCTCGCGCGTGGCGGTGCGGCCGTCCGCGCCGCTCGTCGCCAGGCGGGCAAGGCCGGTGGTCTTGTCGATCGACAGGGTGCAGCGCGCCACGTCCGGCTCGGCCATGGCTTGGGCCAGCAGTGCCATGACGGCCCGCGTCAGGCCTTGGTCAGCCGCCGCCTTTTCCGCGTTGCGTTTGCGCTTCTTGCCCATGCCCCATCCCCGTTTCCTGCGCTTGCTGTGATCGATGGTGTATTCGTGATATGAAAAATATCACAAACTGCCGCGACGGCAAGGTTCAGATGGTGAAATCCGCCGGCACGCTTTCGTCGCCCAGGCACAGATCATCAGCGTTGAGGGTAAGCGTCAGGCAGGCGCGCGTGCCGGGCATAGCCTCGCCGGGATGCACCGCCTCGTGTGCCAAGCGTGCCCCGCGCGAGCGGGTGAGCGCATCGATCAGCCGCGTGCCAAGGCCGGTGCCATGCACGGTGCCGTCGGGCGGCATGCCCCAGCCATCGTCTTCCACGCACAGCATCAGGCGCGCCTCGGCATCAGCCTGCTGCGTCAGGCGCAGGGTGACGCGCACCTCGCCTTCGGCATCGGCCGGATAAGCATATTTGCAGGCATTGCCGACCAGTTCGTTGGCGGCAAGGCCAATGGTGACGGCAAGGTCGGTTTTCAGCCGCGCGGGATCGGCATCGACCGTCACCGTGCGCGGCCGCTGGGCCGACCAGGCATCGCCCATGTCGCTGGCCAGAGCGGCGAGATAATCGTCGATCGCCACGAATTCGACGTCATTGGTCGTGTAAAGCCGCCGGTTGACCTGGGCGATCGTGGCAATACGCTGGTGCGCGCGATAGAGCGCATCGCGCGCGGCCTCGTTGTCCACGCTGCGCGCCTGCATCGAGACGAACGCCATGACCATCTGGAGGTTGTTGGCAACGCGGTGGTTGACCTCGCGCAGCAGGGTTTCCAGCCGGGCGTTGCTGGCGCGCAGATCCTGTTCGGCGCGATCGCGGGCCTGGCGCAGGGCGGTGGCTTCCAGCACCTGGGCAAAGCTTTGCGCCAAAAGATCGAAGAAATCGTCGCCCACTGCCTTGACGACATAGTCCTGCGCCCCGGCTTTCAGCGCGGCCACGGCGATGCGGCTCTCTTCCGAGCCGGTGACATAGACGATCGGCGGGCAATCGGGCAGGGCGCGCAGCCCTTCGAGCGTGGAGAGGCCATCGCGGCCCGGCATGTAATGGTCCACGGCTACCAGGTCGAAAGCCTGGCTTGCGGTCATGGCGATGCCTTCATCGCCGCTGGCCGCGGTGGTTACGTCATATCCCTTGCGCGCCAGCACACGTGCGACGAGGCGCCGCAGCCCCTCGTCGTCGTCGATATAGAGAATGCGCGCGGCGGGACGGATCAGACCTCCTCCGCACTCGGGATCTGGATCACCGACAGGAACAGGCCCAGCTGACGGATCGCGTCGGCAAAGCTTTCATAGTTGACGGGCTTGGTGATGTAGACGTTGCAGCCCAGGTCATAGCAGCGCTGGATTTCCACCTTGTCATCGGTGGTGGTCAGCACGACCACCGGGGTGCGGCGCAGCGGGCCATCATCGCTCTTGATCCGGGCGAGGATATCGATCCCGCTCATGTCCGGCAGGTTGAGATCGAGCAGGACCAGCGCCGGCCCGTTGTGGCTGGGGCCGTGCTCGCTATCGAGCAGGAACGACAGCGCCGAGGTGCCATCGACGAAGTGATGGATCGTGTTGGAAATGCCGGCGCGGCGGATGTTCTTCTCGATGAGACGGGCATGACCCTCGTCGTCCTCGATCATCACGATGTTGACGGGACGTTGATTAACCATTGGCTTCTGCGCCTTTCCATTCGATCGGCAGGTTGACGCGGAACGTGGCGCCTTTGCCCAATTCCGAAACCACTTCGATCACACCGCCAAGGCGATAGGCAAGCGCACGAACATGCGCAAGACCGATGCCTTCGCCCGGCTGGTCCTGCACGCCAGAGCGGCGGAAAAGGTCGAAAATGCGTTCATGATCACGCGGATCGATGCCGCGACCGTTGTCCGTCACCTCGATGATGGCGCGGCCGCGCATGGCCTTGCCACTGATGTGGATTTCACCGGCGCGGCCGGGCTGAAGGTACTTCAGCGCGTTTTCCATGAGGTTGGACAGAATCTGTTCCAGCGCGGTGCGATCGCTGGTGAGCGTGGGCAGCGCCGCGATGGTCAGCGTGGTGCCGGTTTCGGTCAGGCGGTGCTGCATCGTATCGGCGATCGAGCGGACCAGCGCGGTGAGATCGAGCGTCTCGGGCGCCAGGGTGCGGCGCCCTTCGCGCGACAGGCGCAGGATGGCGTTGATCAGCCGGTCCATCTTCTGGGTGGAACTGCGGATGAAGCCGATCGCCTCGGGCAGGTCTTCCTCCACTGCGCGCAGCACGTCCGCGGGCGAGGGCACCGCAGCGCCCGCCTGCGCCGGATCGTGCAGCGAGCGGGCGATCACGTCGGTCGCCGCTTCCAGTTCGGCGGTAAATCCCATGACGTTGACCAGCGGAGAGCGCAGATCGTGGCTGACAATATAGGCAAAACGCTGGATTTCGGCGTTCGCGCGCTGCAGCTCGGTCGTGCGCGAATCGACCAGGCGTTCCAGGTCGGTATTGAGCGCGCTCAGTTCCAGGCGCGAGGCACGCAGATCGCGCAAGGTGCGGCGCACCAGCAGGATCG
Organism: Novosphingobium sp. SG754; assembly: GCF_013149315.1. Lineage (NCBI taxonomy): Bacteria > Pseudomonadati > Pseudomonadota > Alphaproteobacteria > Sphingomonadales > Sphingomonadaceae > Novosphingobium > Novosphingobium sp. SG754. The sequence goes on from NZ_JABGCC010000005.1 coordinate 493,466, forward strand.
TGGCACTGGCCACTGTCAGGATCAGCAGCGCGATCGCCACCAGCACCATGTTGAACGTGCGCAGGCTTTGCCCCTGCAGCGATTCGCGCTGGCGCAGCAGGGTGCGCTCTTCGTCGGCCATGGCGTCCGCCACCTGGCGGATCTCGCGAATATGGACGACGACGGGATCGTGGAAGAAATCGCTGCGCAAGGCAGCCTGCGCGCTTCTGCCCCTGCTGCGTTCCGTCCTTTCGGCCTTGACGTAATCGCTCAGCAATTGCCGCATCCTGCGGATGTTGGCGGCCTGCTCGGGATTGTCTGCGGTCTTGCTCTGGACCATGTCGAGATCGGCGAGCGCGCTGGCCAATGCCTCGTCGAACAGGCCATTGAACGCGGGATCATCGCTCAGTAGGCGGCCGCGCCGGGCGGTTTCCATGCGCTCGGCCTTGCTGGCAAAGGCGCCGATGCGCGCCTGCACTTCCAGCGTATGGGCAACCCAGCGCTCGCTGTCGGTATTGCGTTGTTGCGTCCACAATGCCGCGCCGAGCCCGGCGAGCAGGGCGGCAAAACCGATGGTCAGCAGTGTCAGGATGAAGCGGTTGACCCGGGTATCCCTGCCCAGCGCGGTCAGATTCGTCGTTTGCATTGAAACCCTTCCCGCGCGGCACGATCGCAGATGGCGCCGCGCGCCCACGACAGGAATGCCGATCGGCCCGGTTGGTTCCACCTGCGTCCCCCAACAATGGCATTTTTGCGCCGGGGCGAGCGCGGCATGGCAGCGGCGGCGCGCAGGTTTGCCATGAAAAAAGGGTGCAGGCCGCGTGGCCGACACCCCTTTTTCAAGCCATCGGCGCTGCCGCTGAATCAGACCACGCGGCGCACCTTGTTGCGGTGCTGGCCGGTTGTGGCCGGGCCGCGCGGGCGAAACCGGCGCTTGGCAGCCGCTTCACCACCGGCGTCGTGCCGGGCGGCATCGCTGCGCGGGGCATCGCTGCGACGGCGATCCTGGCCCGTGCGGTCTGCGCTGCGCGGCGTGTCACTGCGGGGTGCGTCGCTGCGGCGCGTGTCGTCACGGCGGGGCTCGCCGCGATTGTCGGCGCGGGGGGCGTCGTGGCGCGAGCCGCCATCACGGCGACCATCGCTGCGCCCGCCATCGCGCCGGCCACCACCGGCGCGGCCGCGTGGCTGGTCGCGGCGCATGTCAGTGTCTTCGGCCGCGCGACGCACGGGTGCGGGAAGGCGCGCCGCATCGGCCAGGAAGTTTTCCGGCAGCGGCATGACATCGGGCTTCACCTTGGTGAGGCGCTCGATATCGCGCAGGTAGGGCTTTTCATCAGGCGCGCAGAAGCTGATCGCCACGCCATCGGCACCGGCGCGCGCGGTGCGGCCAATGCGGTGCACATATTGCTCGGGCACGTTGGGCAGTTCGAAGTTGAACACGTGGCTCACCCCCGAAACGTCGATCCCGCGGGCGGCAATGTCGGTTGCCACCAGCACCGGGCACGAACCCTGGCGGAACGCTTCGAGCGCGGCGGTGCGCTGCGCCTGGCTCTTGTTGCCGTGGATGGCGCGGGCATCGATGCCGGCGGCGGAAAGATTGCGCGCCACGCGATCGGCACCATGCTTGGTGCGGGTGAACACGATGCCGCGATCGAGCTGCTTTTCCGCCAGCAGGCGGCGGATCGTCAGCGACAGCAGCGCCTGCTTTTCCGGCTGGTTGAGGAAGCTGACGAACTGTTCGACGCGTTCGGCCGTGGTCGATTGCGGGGCCACTTCCACGCGCACCGGGTTCTTGATGAACTGCTTGCCCAGGTCTTCGATCGACTTGGGCATGGTGGCGGAAAAGAACAGGCTCTGGCGCTTGGCCGGCAGCAGGTTGGCGACGCGCTTGAGCGCATGGATGAAGCCCAGGTCCATCATCTGGTCGGCTTCGTCGAGCACGAAGATTTCAGTGCGGCCGATGGTCAGCGCGCGGTTGTCGATCAGGTCGAGCAGGCGGCCCGGCGTGGCCACCAGGATATCGACGCCGGGCACCAGGCGGCGGGCCTGCTTGCCGATGGGAATGCCACCGAACACGCAATCGACTGTCAGGCGCAGGTTCTTGGCATAGCCCTTCATGTTGTCGGCGATCTGGGCGGCCAGTTCGCGGGTCGGCGAAAGCACCAGCATGCGGCACGACGCCGGCTTGCGCGGCTGCGGATCGGCGGCCAGGCGGTGCAGCGAGGGCAGCGCGAACGCGGCGGTCTTGCCGGTGCCGGTCTGCGCGATGCCGAGAAGATCGCGCCCTTCGAGCAGCGCGGGAATCGACTGGCGCTGGATCGGGGTGGGATCGGTGTAGCCCTTGGTTTCAAGCGCGCGGAGAATCGGCTCGGCAAGGCCAAGGTCAGAAAAATAGGACATGGAGTTCCAATGCTTTGCAATGCCTCCCATGGCCGGCCACGACAATGCGCGACAGGCCCGATGGGTGCAGGGTCGAACGTGCGACCCCTTGCGTGATAAAGGGAGGCGGGTGGGGCACGATGCGCGCAGCCGGGGCGGATCGTTTCCGTAGCGACGGTCGATCTCACGCTTGCCCGGGCCTCTGTCACCTGCCGCTGGATCGCGGCGGGCGCATCGCACCTGCTGGTCGCTCCCTTAGGGGCAATGGCCTCGATACGCAAGGAAATTGCGCTGCGCTGCACCCGGGCCTAGGGCGTGGCATGGATTCGCCCGGCCATCCTGCCCCACCCGCCAGCCCCTGCACGGGGGTGTGCAGCATCGCGCCCGATAGCGGCCTGTGCCGTGGCTGTGCCCGCACCATGGCCGAAATCACCGCATGGTACCGCGCGGGAGCGGAAGAAAAGCATGCAATCCTGGCACGTTGTGAAAAACGCCTTGCCACCGGCCACGTGGCACCCTAACCGATCGGCCACGTCACTTGGGGAGTAGCCACCGCGCGTCGCGCGCGGCGCCCAGCGTCAACATGCTTGGTCGAGAGATCATGGCGCGGGCAGAGGCAGGCCGGACACGGCCCGCTGCGGGCAAGACCAAATGGCAGCTGTGTGATTCGCTCGGCCGGGCGGAAGCACGCGCTGTCGTTTGTCTTCGTCTCGCCCGGCCCCGGAACGTATCACCATGGCACCCTTGTTCGAAGCCTTCAGCACCTCCGCCGCCGTGGTCGCGCTGGCCGAAATCGGCGACAAGACCCAGCTTCTCGCCATTGTCCTGGCCACGCGGTTCAAGCGGCCAGTGCCGATCGTGCTGGGCATCCTCGCTGCCACGCTGGTCAACCATTTCCTGGCGGCCCTGGTCGGCATGGTCGCGGCCGACCTGCTCGATGGCCTGTGGTTCCGCTATGCCATTGCCGCCGGTTTCATCGCCATGGGCCTGTGGACTCTGGTGCCCGACAAGCTCGATGACGAGGACGACGCGGCGCGGCCGGCGCGCTTTGGCGCGTTCCTGACCACGGTGGTGGCGTTCTTCCTGGTGGAAATGGGCGACAAGACGCAAGTTGCGACGATCGCGCTGGGCGCGCGGTTCCACGATGCCGTGGCGGTCACGGCCGGCACGACGCTGGGCATGATGCTGGCCAATGTGCCGGCGGTGTTCCTGGGCAATGCCCTGATCGCGCGCGTGCCGATGAACCTGGTGCGCATGGTGGCCGCCGCGCTGTTCATCGTGATCGGCAGCTGGCTGCTGGCGCAGACGGCTGGCCTGGTTTGAGGGTTGGGGCGCTGCGTTGGCGCCCGTCGACAGGCTCAGGGCGAACGGGGGGCATTACCCCCCGAACCGTTCGGGCTGAGCTTGTCGAAGCCCTTGTCGCGAGCAGCCGTTAAAACTGGGTGCGCAGCCCGTCGATCACGAATTGCGCGGCAAGGGCCGCAAGCAGCACGCCCAGCAGGCGGGTAACCACCGCCTCTACCTGTTCGCCCAGCACGCGGATGATCGGGCGGGCGGCCACCAGCGCAACAAAGCTGAGCACCATGACCACGCCCAGCGCCGCGAGCACCACCGCGGTTTCCTCGGTGCCGTGGGCGCGCGCGGTCAACAGCATGATCGAGGCGATCGAGCCCGGCCCGGCCAGCATCGGCATGGCCATGGGAAAGACCGAGACGTCTTCCACGTGGGGCTGGGCATTGCGCACCTTTTCCGCGCGTTCCTCGCGCCGTTCGGTGCGCTTTTCGAACACCATGTCGAGCGCGATCAGGAACAGCATGATGCCGCCGGCGATGCGAAAGCTGGCCAGCTCGATATGCAGCGCGCCGAGCAGGGCTTCGCCGAACAGGGCAAAGACCACCAGGATACCGGTGGCGATCACGCAGGCGCGCAGCGCCATCTGCGTGGCCTGGCGCGCGGTGGCATGGGTGGTCAGCCCGGCATAGATCGGCGCGCAGCCGGGCGGATCGATCACCAGAAACAGCGTGGTGAAGGCGGACAGGAACAGTTGCAGCATGTCAGCCACCTTGGCGCTGGTCGGGGGCGGCGTCCAGATGGACAATGTCGGCCATCACGCCGTCTTTCCACTGCCAGGCGCGAAAGGCGCGGCTGCCATCGGGCCGCACGGTGGATCGCCAGGCCAGGGTGCCATCGTTGGATTGCGCGGTCTGGCTGTCGGACCCGGCAGGCGCATCGTCAGCGGGAATCGCGCCAGCCAGGGGGCGCTGCACGATGGGCGCGTTCTTGGCGGGCTTGGGCGCCGGGCGATCGTCTGCGCCGGCGGGCATGGGCCGGGCCGGACAATCGGCCACCAGCCCGATCAGGAATTCGGGCGCATCGGGCAGGCTGGCGGCCGTGCCTTCCAGCGACAGGCGCCATTGGTAGTTGCCCTTCTTGGCGTGGCGTTGCCACACCGTGGCATACCAGCCGCCGGTCCCTTGCGCGGTTTTCCAGCGGCCGCGGGTGATGCCAAAGCTGCCGTCGCAGGCAATCCAGGCGGCATCGGGCTGATGCGGGTGGCCCGGCATGGCATCCTTGCGGCGCAGCAGGGGGTCGGCCGCCTGGCGTGGCGGCAGGATCAGCTCGGCCCCTTCGGCCATGCTGGTGGCCAGCCCCTCGCGCGCGCCCTTGGCCTGCATGGCCTGGGCCGTGGCGATATCGGCGCCGATCAGCGCGCTGGGATTGGCGATCATCCGCACGCGTCCACCGGCCGGCTGGGCCAGGGCGGGGGCGGCAAGGCAGAAGGCAAGCGCAAGGGCGATGCCGGGGGCACGAAGCAGCATGCCCCCCGTTCTATCGGATGCCGGCCCGTGGGCCAAGCGAGCACTTGGCAATGAAACGTTCCGCCAATAACCGTGATCAGATCGCCTCAGGCGCCAGGGCCAGGCCGGCATGGCGATAGGCCGCCACCAGCGTGTTGCGCAGCAGCACGGCAATGGTCATCGGGCCGACGCCGCCGGGCACCGGCGTGATCGCGCCCGCCACCGCAGCGGCTTCGTCATAGGCAACGTCTCCGACCAGGCGGGTCTTGCCTTCCACGGCACCGGCCACCCGGTTGATGCCCACGTCGATCACCGTGGCGCCGGGCTTGATCCAGTCACCCCGGATCATTTCCGGCCGGCCTACGGCGGCCACGACGATATCGGCGCGGCGCACCACATCGGGCAGGTTGCGGGTGCGGCTGTGCGCCACGGTCACGGTGCAGCTTTGCGCCAGCAGCAACTGGGCCATCGGCTTGCCCACGATGTTGGAGCGGCCGATGACCACGGCATCGAGCCCGGACAGATCGCCCAGCCGGTCTTGCAGCAGCATCAGGCAGCCCAGCGGCGTACACGGCACGAAGCCGGCCTGGCCCACCGCCAGCCGCCCGGCATTGGTGACGTGAAAGCCGTCAACATCCTTGTCGGGGTTGATCGTGGCGATCACCTTCTGCTCGTCAAGATGGCGGGGCAGCGGCAACTGCACCAGGATGCCATCGACGGCGGGATCGGCGTTGAGCTGTTCGACCAGGGCCAGCAGCGTCGCTTCGTCGGTATCGGCGGGCAGCTTGTGTTCGAAGCTGGCCATGCCGGCTTCCACCGTGCTCTTGCCCTTGGAGCGGACATAGACCTGGCTGGCCGGGTCTTCTCCCACCAGCACCACGGCGAGGCCGGCCTGGCGCCCGGTGGCCTGGGTGAATTCGGCCGCCAGAGTGGCGATGCGCGCGCGCAGGTTGGCCGCAAAGGCCTTTCCGTCGATTACGTTGGCAGTCATGAAATCAGTACCCCGAGGCGGCCAGGCCGTTGAGCAGGATCGACAGCAGGCGCAGCAGCACGATCAGCACCATGGGCGAAAAATCGATACCGCCGGTGTTGGGCATGAAGCGGCGGATTGGCGCCAGCAGCGGATCGAGAATGGCATTGAGCGCGCGCCAGATCGCGACGACCGCGTTGTTGCTGGTGTTGATCACGTTGAAGCTGATCAGCAGGCTCATCACGAACTGCACGATCACGACCATGCTGACAACGCTGATCAGGTAATCGATCATCTGGACAAGGGTATAGAGCAGCACGGGCGGCGTTCCTTATGGCGGCAGCGGTGCTGCGCTTTAGCCCAGGCTTGGCCCCAAGGGCAATCGGGTGAACGCCGCCCTTTTGCGCAAGATTTCGTTGGGTCTTGGCCCGCTCAGGGCGTCAAGGTGGTGCTGTCGATGTGCCAGCGCAGCTGCTCGGCGGTGGCGCCCGGCACATCGTTGACCCGGCGCAGCACCACTTCGCCGGTCAGGCGGCGGGCGCCGTCGATGATCGTGACGGGGGCGGTGTAATAGATTGATCCGGCCGCGCCTTCGGACTGACCGGGATCGATCGTCACGCGCGGTTGCACCAGCTTGCCCCAGCGGGCGGTGAATGCCTTGGTGTCGAGCCCGCTGCCCTTGCCGTGATCGCCCCAGAACGCGCGGACCGAGGCCCAGTCGCGCGCTTCCACCGCCGTGCCCCAGGCGGCCAGCACCTTGCCCGGATCGCGCCGCGCGTTGAGCGCTGCGGCGTAGGCAGGATTGGGCGCCGGATCGGCTGCGGCTGCGTCAGTCGCGGCAGGCTTTGACGCGGCATCGGGCGCGCTGTCTTCGCTCGGCAGGTCAGAAGGCGCCACGATCCACGCTGGTGGCGTGGTCTCGGCGCTGTCGGGCGCACTGGCAGAGGCTTGCGGTGCGGGATCAGGCCGCCGGTCACATCCCGCAAGGTTGATGACGATGGCAGAGGCGAGGGCGGTGGCCATGCAGGAACGGATCATGCCCCTAACCACGCTTGGCCCTCGCTTTCGTTCCATTTGTCCGTCAGCCGCGCCCGCCGTCGCCCATGCTGTGTCAGCGGTGGATCAGCGTGCCCGCGCCGCGCGCGGTGAAGATTTCCAGCAGCATGGCATGGGGCACCCGGCCATCGAGCACGACCGCCGCCTCGCACCCGGCCTCCACCGCGTGGACGCAGGTTTCCAGCTTGGGGATCATGCCGCCGCTGATCGTGCCATCGCGCGTCAGCCCGGCAATGTCGTGCGGGGTCAGGTCGGTCAGCAGGCGCTTGTCCTTGTCGAGCACACCCGGCACGTCGGTGAGCAGGAACAACCGCGAGGCGCCGAGCTTGGCCGCGATCGCGCCAGCCATGGTATCGGCGTTGATGTTGTAGGTGTGCCCGTCCTTGCCCACGCCGATCGGCGCGATCACCGGGATGAAGCCGGCCGCGCTGGCAGTGTGGATGATGGTGGGATCGATCTCGGTCGGTTCGCCGACAAAGCCCAGATCGACCACGCGCTCGATATTGCTTTCCGGGTCTTTGGTGGTGCGTTCCACCTTGGTGGCGGTGACCAGCCCGGCGTCCTTGCCGGAAATGCCCAGCGCCTTGCCCCCGGCCGCCGCGATCCAGCTGACCAGTTCCTTGTTGATCTTGCCCGACAAGACCATCTCGGCCACTTCGGCCGTGGCTGCATCGGTCACGCGCAGGCCATCGATGAAGTGCGATTCCACGCCCAGCTTCTTGAGCATCGCGCCGATCTGCGGGCCGCCGCCATGCACCACCACCGGATTCACGCCCACGGCCTTGAGCAGCACGATGTCCTCGGCAAAATCGCGCGCGGCATCGGGATCGCCCATGGCGTGGCCGCCATACTTCACCACAAAGGTCTTGCCGGCATAACGCTGCAGATAGGGCAGCGCCTCGGTCAGCGTTTCCGCCTTGGCGAGCATGCTGGTGCGATAGGAGTCGGTCTGATCGATGTTCGTGGCCATGATGGCGGCGCCTTAGCCGTGTTCGGCCGAATTTGCAGTGAATATTTGCGCCGTGAAGATTTGTGTCAGGCGCGATCGAGCCGGCGGCCCAGCCGCACCGCCAGCCAGATCAGCGGCGGCACCATCAGCGTGGACAGCAGCAGCTTGGCGCCGAGCTGCCCGGTCATCAGCGCGCCGATCGGCAGCGGGTGCCCATCGGCGCCCTTTTCGCCCCAGAACGACAGCGTGATGAACAGCACGGTATCGGCCACCTGGCTGAGCAGGCTGGCGAGCCAGGCGCGCAGCATCAGCCGCTGCCCCTGGCCGCCGCCGATGCGGGCAAAGACATGCACGTTGAGCGTTTGCGACACGCCATAGGAAATCAGCCCCGCCAGCTGCATCCGCGCGCCCTGGCCCAGCACCGTGGCAAAGGCTTCCTGCCCCTGCCAGAACGGCGCGGGCGGCACGGCGTGGATCACCAGGGTCAGCAGCACCATCGAGACGATCAGCGGGATGAAACCCAGCCGCACCAGCGTGGTCGCGGCCTTCTGGCCATAGAGTTCGGCCGTGGTGCTGGACAGCACGACCAGCAGCAGAAAGCAGAAAATGCCCGATTCCACCGCCAGGCTGCCGACCACGGGCCAAGTGCCCAGGCTCGCGATCTTGGCCCCCAGCACGCCGGCAAGAACCACTAACCCGCCGTAAAGCAGGGAAAATACGAACAGTGCGCGGGGCAGGGAGACGGTCTGCGGCGCGGATGAAGGCATCTTTTCCATCGGTGGCCTCTATCCTGATTTTGACGCGGCGCCAAATATGGTTAGGAACGAAACCGTCTAAATCCCCCGTACGTGGAGTTGGCGATCCCGCCATGCGCATTCTTTCCAGTCTTGGCGGCATGGCGCTGCTGTTTGCCATCGCATTCCTGCTCTCCTCCAACCGCCGCGCCATTCGCTGGCGGGTGGTGCTGCCAGCCTTTGCCCTGCAGGCGGGCCTGGCTGCGCTGGTCCTGAGCTTTCCGCCGGGCAAGGCGGCGCTGCAGGGGGCGGCCCATGCGGTGGAACAGCTGCTGTCCTATTCGCGCGCCGGCGTGGAATTCGTGTTCGGCAACCTGGCCAGTGCAGAGCTGGGCGGCAAGAGCGTGGCGATTGCTGTGCTGCCGCCGATCGTGTTCTTCGCCGCGCTGATCTCCATTCTCTATTATCTGGGCATCATGCCGCTGGTGATCCGCTGGATCGGTGGCGCGCTGGAAAAGGTGACCGGCATCAGCCGCGTGGAATCGCTGTGCGCGGCGGCCAACATCTTTGTCGGGCAAAGCGAATCGCCCTTGGTGATCCGCCCTTATCTCGCCGCGCTGACCCCCAGCCAGGTCTTTACCGTGATGAGCGTGGGCATGGCCGGCGTGGCTGGCACGATCCTGGCCGCCTATGCCGGGCTGGGCGTGCGGGTGGATTACCTGGTCGCGGCGGCGTTCATGTCGGCACCGGGTGGGGTGTTCATGGGCAAACTGATCATGCCCGACGTGCCCCCGCTGCACGATGCCGTTGACGCTGATGCCGACGCCGCGCTGACCAATCCGCACATCAAGCCTTCGCTGGAAGAGGCGCCGGAAGAGCAGCGCCCGGCCAACCTGATCATGGCCGCCGCGCAAGGCGCGCAGACCGGGGTGAAGCTGGCCGTGGCGGTGGGCGCGATGCTGCTCGCCTTCGTGGCGCTGATCGCGCTGGCCAATGGCATGCTGGGCTGGGCCGGCGGCTTCTTTGGCCATCCCGGGCTGACCTTCCAGCAAATCCTCGCGCCGATCTTTGCGCCGGTGTTCCTGCTTTTGGGCGCGCCCAACTGGGCCGAGGCGATGCAGGCCGGCGGCCTGTTCGGCACCAAGATCGTGCTCAACGAATTCGTCGGCTTCATCGATCTGCAAGAGGCCAAGGGCCTTTCCGATCACACCATCGCGATCGTCACCTTTGCGCTGTGCGGCTTTGCCAATTTCTCGTCGATCGCCATCCAGATGGCGGTGACCGGCGGCCTGGCGCCAAACCAGCGCCCGGTGATCGCGCGGCTGGGCATCAAGGCGCTGTGCGCCGGCGCGCTGTCCAACCTGATGAGCGCGGCACTGGCGGGGCTGTTTCTGTCGCTTTGACATCAAGCCCCTCCGTCGGCCTTGCGGCCGCCACCTCCCCATCGCTGATGGGGAGGACCTGAAGATCCTCCCTGCCGAAGGCGGGGAGGGGGACCGCCGCGCAAGCGGTGGTGGAGGGGCTATGCGTTTGCCTCGCGCTTGAGTTCATAAAGCAGATCGAGCGCGGCGCGGGGTGACAGCGCATCGATATCCAGTGCGTTGAGCTTTTCGCGCAGGGCATCGACCTTGTCCTCGGCGGCCTCGATCGCGGCGGCAAACAGGGGCAGGTCGTCAAGGCCCGCAGCCAGGCCACCAGTGGCGGCGCGGCCCTTTTCCAGCTTGTCGAGCACACTGCGCGCGCGCTTGACCACGGGTTCGGGCACGCCGGCCAGGCGCGCCACGGCCAAGCCATAGGACTTGTCGGCCGGGCCTTGCGTCACTTCGTGCAGCAGGACCAGATCGCCTTTCCACTCGCGCGCGCGCACATGGTGCAGCGAGAGCGCCGGGCAGGTTTCCGCCAGGCGCTGCATCTCGTGGTAATGGGTGGCGAACAGGCAGCGGCTGCGGTTGGTTTCGTGCACGGCCTCGGCCACGGCCCAGGCCAGGGCCAAGCCATCATAGGTTGACGTGCCGCGCCCCACTTCATCGAGGATGACGAAGCTGCGCGGGCCGGCCTGTTGCAGGATCGCGGCGGTTTCGACCATTTCGACCATGAACGTGGAGCGCCCGCGCGCCAGGTTGTCGCTGGCGCCGACACGGCTGAACAGCCGGTCGACCAGGCCTACCGTGGCATCAAGCGCGGGGACATAGCTGCCGGCCTGGGCCAGCAGGACGATCAAGGCGTTCTGGCGCAGGAAGGTGGACTTGCCGCCCATGTTCGGCCCGCCGACCAGCCACAGCCGGTCAGCCTCGGCCAGTTGGCAATCGTTGGCCACGAACCGCTCGCCCGCCTTGGCCAGCGCGGCTTCCACCACCGGGTGGCGGCCGCCGGTGATTGCCAGCACCGGTTCTTCCACCACCTGCGGCAGGCACCAGCCACCTTCGCCGGCGCGCTCGGCATGGCTGGCGGCCACGTCGATGCGGGCCAGCGCGGCGGCGGTAGCGGCAATGCCCTCGCGCGCGGCGACGGCCTGGGCGATGAGGTCTTCGAAATGGGCTTCCTCGGCGGCCAGGGCATGGCCGCCAGCCTCGGCGATGCGGCTGGCTTCCTCGTGCAGGGCCAGCGCATTGAAACGCACTGCGCCAGCCATGGTCTGGCGATGCGTGAAGCCGGAATCGGGGGCCATCAGCCGGTCGGCATGGCGCGCGGGCACTTCGATGAAATAGCCCAGCACGCCGTTGTGGCGGATCTTGAGCGCGGCAACGCCGGTCTCGTCGCGGTACCTGGCTTCCAGCGCGGCGATGGCGCGGCGCGAATTGCCGGCTGCGGCGCGCAGTTCGTCTAGCCCGGCATCATAGCCTTCGGCGATGAACCCACCCTGGCTGCGCTCGGTGGGCGGGGTGGGCACCAGGGCGCGGGTATAGAGATCGACCAGCGCGCCATGGCCGGCCAGATGCGGCAACAGCGCGGCGATCAGGGCCGGGCGATCGGCGCGCGCCGAAAGGCTGTCGTGCAGGTGCCGCGCCTGGGCCAGGCCATCGCGCAACTGGCCCAGATCGCGCGGCGAACCGCGCCCGGCGACGACGCGGCCCAGCGCGCGGCCGAGATCGGGCACAGTGCGCAAGGTGGCGCGCAGATCGGCCCGCAGCAGCGGATCATCGACCAGCCACTGCACCGTTTCCAGGCGGGCGCGGATCTGCGCCAGATCGAGCAGCGGCGCGGCGAGGTCTTCGGCGAGCAGGCGCGCGCCGGCACCGGTGACGCAGCGATCGATCGCCTCGGTCAGGCTGCCCTTGCGCGTGCCGCTCGCTGATACCAGCACTTCCAGGCTGGCGCGCGTCGCCTCGTCCATCGCCATGTGCGCATCGGCCCCGCGCGCCACCGGCGGCAGCAGCAGCGGCAGGCGCCCGCGCCCGACGTGGTCGAGATAGGCGATCAGCCCGCCCGCCGCCGCCAGCATGGCCCGGCCGAACATGCCAAAGCCATCGAGCGTGGCAACGCCGTGCAGTTCTTTGAGGCGCGCTTCGCCCGCTGCGCTGTCAAACGTGCGGCCTTCGCGCGGCACGGCATCGAGCGGGGCATCGGCCCAGCCATCGGGGGCGACGATCTCGCGCGCACCGAGCCGGGCGAGCGCGGCGCCGAGCCGATCGGGCGTGCATTCCTCCAGCTCCATCCGCCCGGTGGAAATGTCGCATGAGGCGAGGCCCACGCTGTCGCGCAGCGGGCACAGGGCAGCCAGCACGTTGGATTCGCGCGGGTTGAGCAGGGCTTCCTCGGTCAGGGTGCCGGCGGTGACGAAGCGCACGATGTCGCGCGCCACCAAGGCCTTGGAGCCGCCGCGCTTCTTGGCCTCTTCCGGGCTCTCCACCTGCTCGGCAATGGCCACGCGGCAACCGGCGCGGATCAGGCGGGCAAGATAGCTTTCCGCCGAATGGACCGGCACGCCGCACATCGGGATCGGCGCGCCGCCATGCTCACCCCGGCTGGTCAGCGCGATATCGAGGATCTGCGCGGCCTGGCGGGCATCATCGAAAAACAGTTCGAAGAAATCGCCCATGCGATAGAACAGCAGGCAATCGGGCGCCTGGTCCTTGAGCGCCAGATATTGCGCCATCATCGGGGTGGGGGCGGGGGAGGACATCGCGCTATCGCTAGCCCAGGCGGCGCGCATTCTCAAACCCGCAGGCGGGCCTTATGAACAGGCCGGATGAAGCGGCGGGGTGGCCTGCGGGTGTCACGGCTCCCCATGGCGGCATCGGCGTGATAAGGGCAGCCGCTCCACGCCCAGTATCCATCCCTGTTTCCACCCCAGCCCGACGCAGCGCAAAAGAGGCCTGATGCAAGTTTCCCCCCAGCGATTCCGGTTTCTGCTCGATTGGCGCGGCGGGGGTCTGCCCTGGCTTTCAACGCCGGCGATCATCCTGGGCGTGCTGCTGATCTGCTTTCCGTTCGTGCTGGTCGATGTGCCGCCGCTGATCGACGTGCCGGGCCACATGGGTGCCGCCGCGATCGAGGCGGCCGGGCCGGACAGCCCGCTGGGCAAGTATCTGGGCTGGAAGTGGGTGTTCACGCTCAACATCGGCGGCGACGTGCTGATGAAAGTGCTGGGCGGCTGGTTGGGCGTGCTGGCGGCCGGATGGTGGAGCACGGTGCTGGCCACGGGCCTGTTTGCCGGCGGCTGCCTGGCTACGGTGCGGGTGGCCAATGCCCGCGGCGGCCACGGCGCGCCCTGGGCGCTGATGTGGGTGTTCAGCTTTCCGCTGCTGACCGGGTTCCTCAACTATATCCTGGGCACCGGCCTGTCGCTGTGCGCCTTTGCCGCGGCGATGGCGCTGGAGCACCGCCCGCGCGACCGTGCCGGCCTGCTCGTGGTGGCCCAGCCGCTGGCGATGCTGTGCCATGCCATCGGCGGGCTGCTGCTGGCGGTGATGGTCGGCGCCAATGCCTTTGGCCGCGAACTGGACAACCTGCCGGCCGGTTGGTGGCGCCCGTCGCGCTGGCGCACGGTGATCGCCACGCACGATTGGAAGGCCGCCGCCGGGCGCCTCATCGTGCTGTGCTGGCCGCTGCTCGCCACGGTGCTCACCATCGTCTTGTGGAAGCTGTTCTCGCCCGAACCGGCGCGCAGCCTCAATGCCTGGCGCTGGGAGCAGAAGGGCGTGTTCCTGGGCATCACCTTGCGCGACCAGTCGTTTGCGCTCGACGTGATCACCACGGCCGCCGCCTATATCCTGTTGCTCGGCGGGTTCTGGCTGGGCGGGCGGTGGAACTGGCAGCGCGGCCTGCCGGGGCTGTGCGTGCTGATCCTCTATGTGATCATCCCGAGCGATATCAACGGCAGCGCCTTTGTCGACGTGCGCCTGCTGCCCCCGGCGATGATGCTGTTGCTGGGCCTGCAGGACTGGAGCGGCGCGCGCCCGCGCGTGGCCCGCGCCGTGGCCTATGCCGGGCTGGTTCTGCTTGGCCTGCGCACGGTGGTCACGGCGGCCAGCTTTGTCGATTATGCCGATGACTATCGCCAGCAGCTGTCCGCGCTCGAACATATCGAGCCGGGCGCCCGTATCCTCACGTTCGTGGAACATTCCTGCCTGGAGGAAGCGTGGCGCAACACCCGGCGCGATCACCTGGCGAGCCTGGCCAGCGTCTATCGCCAGGCCTGGGTGAACGACAACTGGGCCGTACCCGGCCTGCACATGGTCGTGCCGCGGTTCCGCCCGGCGCGCAATTTCGCGGCCGATCCGTCGGAATTCGTGTGGTCGCGGCGCTGCGCCAGCGGGCGGCTGCGCTCGATCGACTCGGCCCTGCGCTTTGCCCCGGTAGAGCGGGTCGATTACGTCTGGCTGATTGATACCGGCCTGCCGCGCAACCCCGATCCGCGCCTGCGCCTGGTGTGGCAACAGGGGCGCAGCCTGTTGTTTGCAGTGCGACCGCTGGGCCTGCCCAAATGGCAGGCGCGCGATTTGTAAGGGATCATTTCGTGCGCGCTCAAGCCTTCCCTAGCGCATTCGAATGTGCAAGGGGGCAAGACGAGTTTCCAGTCTGCCGGGAGTGCGCGAATGTCCGAGGAAAGCAACGTCCGTTTCACCGAACGCGAAGCGCTTTTCTATCACAACACGATCCGGCCTGGCAAAATCGAGATCATCGCCTCCAAGCCGATGGCCACGCAGCGCGATCTCAGCCTGGCCTATTCGCCCGGCGTGGCCGTGCCGGTGCTGGCCATCGCGGACAATCCCGCCACGGCCTATGACTATACCGCCAAGGGCAACCTGGTGGCGGTGATTTCCAACGGCACCGCCATCCTCGGCCTAGGCAATCTCGGCGCGCTGGCATCGAAGCCGGTGATGGAAGGCAAGGCGGTGCTGTTCAAGCGCTTTGCCGATGTCGACTCGATCGACATCGAACTCGCCACCGAAGACCCCGAAGCCTTTATCGAGGCCGTCGCCCTGATGGAGCCCAGCTTTGGCGGGATCAACCTGGAAGACATCAAGGCCCCGGAATGCTTCATCATCGAGCAGGCCCTGCGCGAGCGGCTGAAGATTCCGGTGATGCACGATGACCAGCACGGCACCGCGATCATCACCGCCGCCGGCCTGCTCAATGCTTGCCACCTGACCGGCCGCGCGATGTCCGAGGTCAAGGTCGTGGTCAACGGCGCGGGCGCGGCGGCGATTGCCTGCACCGAACTGATCAAGGCCATGGGCGTGCGCCACGACAACGTGATCATGTGCGACCGCACGGGCACGATCTATCGCGGCCGTACCGACAGCATGGACCAGTGGAAGAGCGCGCACGCCGTCGATACCCCGGCCCGCACCCTGGAAGAGGCGCTCGATGGCGCCGACATTTTCCTGGGCCTGTCGGCGGCCGACGCGCTCAAGCCCGATTGGGTCAAGAAGATGGCGCCGCAGCCGATCATCTTCGCGATGGCCAACCCCGATCCCGAAATCAATCCCGACGCGGCCAAGGCCGTGCGCCCGGATTGCGTGATCGCCACCGGCCGTTCCGACTATCCCAACCAGGTCAACAACGTCCTGGGTTTCCCGTACATTTTCCGCGGCGCGCTGGATGTGCAGGCCACTGCGATCAACGAGGAAATGAAGATCGCCGCGGCTTCTGCGATCGCCGAACTGGCGCGCGAGCCGGTGCCCGAGGAAGTGGCCGCCGCCTATGGCAAGAACCACCAGTTCGGCCTGGACTACATCATTCCCGCTCCGTTCGATCCGCGCCTGATGGAGCGGGTTTCCTCGGCCGTGGCCAAGGCGGCGATGGAAACCGGCGTGGCACGCAAGGCGATCGAGGATTTCGAAGCCTATCGCGAAAGCCTCAAGGCGCGGCTCAACCCGACGACCTCGGTGCTCACCAACGTCTATGCCAGCGTCAAGCAGAACCCCAAGCGGGTTGTCTTTGCCGAGGCCGAGCAGGAAGTGGTGCTGCGCGCCGCGATCCAGTTCCGCGATTTCGGCTATGGTACGCCGGTGCTGGTCGGCCGCACCCAGGGCGTGCTCGACAAGCTTTCGGAACTGGGCGTGTCCAACCCGTCCAGCTTTGAAATCCACAACTCCAATGTCTCGCCGCTGGTGGAAGACATGGTGTCCTACCTCTATCCGCGCCTGCAGCGCCGGGGCTTCCTGGAACGCGACGTGCGCCGCATGGTCAACAACGATCGCAACGTCTTTGCCGCACTGCTGCTGGCGCTGGGCCATGGCGATGCGATGATTTCGGGCACCACCCGCCCGTTTGCGCAGACCATGAAGGAAATTCGCCGCGTGCTGGGGCCCAAGCCCGGGCACCTGCCGTTCGGCGTGCACCTGATGGTGGGCAAGAACCGCACGGTGTTCCTGGCCGATACCACGGTCAACGAGCGCCCCAATGCCGAGGAACTGGCCGATATCGCCATCGAGACGGCCGCCGTTGCCCGCCGCATGGGTCACGAACCGCGCGTGGCGTTCCTGTCCTACTCCACCTTCGGCAATCCCTATGGCAAGTGGCTCGATGCGCTGCGCGATGCGGTCGCGATCCTCGATGAACGCCAGCCGGGCTTTGAATACGAAGGCGAAATGGCGCCCGATGCCGCGCTCAACCCGCGCATCATGCAGACCTATCCGTTCTGCCGCCTGTCGGGCCCGGCCAACGTTCTGATCATGCCCGGTCTGCAATCGGCCAATATCTCGGCCAAGCTGCTGCGCGAGCTGGGCGGCAACGCCATGATCGGCCCGATGCTGCTCAACATGGAAAAGCCGGTGCAGATCGCCCCGATGACGGCAACCGCACCCGACCTGCTGACCCTGGCCGTGCTGGCCGCGGCAGGCATCACCGCCTGAAGCCAAGCTGCGCTCAACCCCGGACCGCGTGGACAAGTCCAGCGGTTCGGGGACGAGCGGGATTGGTAGGAAGCTGCATTTGCCCCTCAAACTTCGTCATTCCCGCGCAGGCGGGAATCCAGTTTCGGGGGAAGCATCAACACCCGGGTGGCTGTTTTTCTCGCGCCGTAGCCACTGGATTCCCGCCTGCGCGGGAATGACGAAGGAATGGACTGAAAGTGGTGAAAAGCGGACGTTGCGACGAAAGCTGCCGGTGATAGAGTGCCGAGCCTCGAAGTGGGGAATTTATGTCGTTGGAGCGATTTGCCGAACTGTGGGCGTCTAGTAGCTACCCTCCTGATCCAGTCACCGAGGCGGACATCCGCATCGTCGAACAACGCTTCGGCTTTTGCCTTCCTAACGAATATCGCCATGCCGTTCTGCAGGTAGGCCTACCACGCCCAACTATTGCACTACTTGATGCAATCGTTGATCGAGAACTTGACTTAAGAGACCTTAGCAGATTCCTTAATTCGTCTGAGATTGTATCTGTTACAGACGATTGGCGATATTTGGGCTTGCCTGAGGATCTTGTCGCTTTCGCCACCGACTGCATGGGAAACCTATTCTGTTTTTGCAATGCGAGCGATGGTGAGGAAGCGGCACCGGTGTTCTTCTTTGATCACGACGACCAGACCGTGGACGTGATCGCTCCCTCATTCAACCAATGGATCGACGAGTTCTGCGGAGTAGCGCCGCACTGATCAATAGTCGCATTTTGGGCGATTGCGGACAAGCGGCCCGCAATGTCATCAAATTTTGTTTCGCGCAGAGGCGCAGAGGCGCAGAGAAAACCTTTTCTCTGCGCCTCTGCGCCTCTGCGCGAAATATTCTTGTTTTAAAATGGCATAGGCCTAACCGGCCATCCAGCGCGTTGGTGGGCACAATCGTTAACCGACTGTGTTCGCGCCCTAGATCAGCCCGGCCAGCGGGCTCGACGGATCGGCATAGCGGCGCGTGGCCATGCGGCCGGCGAGATAGGCATCGCGCCCGGCCTCGACTGCGGCCTTCATCGCGCGGGCCATGCGGATCGGGTCTTTCGCCTCGGCAATGGCGGTGTTCATCAGCACGCCGGTGCAGCCCAGTTCCATTGCCACGGCGGCATCGCTGGCCGTTCCGACCCCGGCATCGACCAGCACCGGCACCTTGGCCCCTTCCACGATCAGGCGGATCATCACCTTGTTCTGAATGCCCAGGCCCGAACCGATCGGCGCGCCCAGCGGCATGATCGCCACGGCGCCGGCTTCTTCCAACTGGCGCGCGGCGATCGGGTCATCGGCGCAATAGACCATCGGCAGGAAGCCTTCCCTGGCCAGCACTTCGGTGGCGCGCAGGGTTTCGCGCATATCGGGATAGAGCGTGCGCGCCTCGCCCAGCACTTCCAGTTTGACCAGGTCCCAGCCGCCCGCCTCACGCGCCAGGCGCAGCGTGCGGATGGCGTCTTCGGCGGTGAAGCAGCCCGCGGTATTGGGCAGGTAGGTGACCTTGCGCGGATCGATATAGTCGGTCAGCATCGGCGCCTTGGGGTCCGACACGTTGACCCGGCGCACCGCGACGGTGACGATTTCCGCGCCCGAGGCCGCCAGGGCGGCCGCGTTCTGGGCAAAATCCTTGTACTTGCCGGTGCCCACGATCAGGCGCGAGCGGAAGGTGCGGCCGGCCACCGTCCAGGTATCGTCCGGCGCCGCACCATCGCCATCGCCACCACCGACGAAATGCACGATCTCCAGCACGTCGCCATCGGCAAGCGGCACCTGCGCCAGGGTGGAGCGGGGCACGATATCGCCATTGCGCTCCACGGCCACCTTGGCCGGATCGAGGTCCAGGGTGCGCACCAGATCGGCAATCGTGCCGGGAGCAGCGCGGCGCGGTTCGCCGTTGAGCGTGAGCGACAGGGTCGAGCTTTGCGGGTTCGTGGCCATGGCTGCGTGCTTTAACGAGGGCACGGCATGGTGCAAGGCTTCAGCAGGCATTCCGCCGCATGTTGACCACATGGGCAGAGGCTACCAGCAGCACGCCGGCGATGGTCAGTACCGATTCGGCCGCGCCGTGGCCGACCATCACCGCCGCCGTCATCAGCGCCAGCCCGGCCAGGCCCAGCGTCAACGGCAGGCGATGGCCGTGGCGCAGCGCGCCCATGCCGATCGTGGCGGCACTGATCACGATCGCCAGGACGAGGCCGATGTGATGGATTTCGGGGTTGAGCAGCACGCCGCCGCCCAGGCCCAGCACGCCAACCAGGAACAGCCCGGCCAGGCAGTGAATCATGCACAGCCCCGAGAGGATCACGCCGAAACGGTCGAGCCGGCTGCGCAGGGTGAGGAGTGCCTGGTTCATGGCGCGCATATATGTAATGTTGTATCATGATTCAAGCGTTATGACGGAAGGCCGTTGGGGCCCGCTGGGAAGGGCCGTTGGCGACGGGGTGCAAAACCGCGCTTCCCCCAAATGCCACTTGCGCGGTCTGGCGCAAGGCGCGAGAGAACGGCCCATGATGGCTTCCCGCACTGCTTCGCCTGCATCGGCGCCCCATGCTTCTGCCACGCCGCGCGCGCCTGCCACTCAGGCGGTTCCGACGCAGGGCCTTGTGCGCTGGCTGGCCGTGGTGGCCGCGATGATCGTGGCGATCGTGGTGGTGGGTGGGATTACCCGGCTGACCGAATCGGGCGTGTCGATCACCGAATGGAATGTGGTTTCCGGCGCCTTGCCGCCTTTGACCCAGGCGCAGTGGCAGGCCGAATTCGATGCCTATCGCCAGACCCCGCAATATATCCTGGTCAATGGCCCGGCGGGCATGACGCTGGCGACCTACAAGTTCATCTTCTTCTGGGAGTGGGTGCACCGCCTCTTGGCGCGCACCATCGGCCTGGCGTTTGCCGCGCCGCTCGCGTGGTTCTGGCTGCGCGGCAAGATTCCGGCCGGCTATGCGCCGCGGCTGCTTGCGCTGCTGGCGCTGGGCGCGTTGCAGGGCGCGGTGGGCTGGTGGATGGTCAAGTCCGGCATCGTCCACGATGTGAAGGTCAGCCACTATCGCCTGGCGACCCACCTGGGCGTGGCGCTGTTCACCCTGGCCGGGATCGTGTGGACCATGCTCGACCTGCGCGCTCTGGCGCGGGGAGAAGCGCGGGCGCGGTTGACGGGGCTGGGTACGCTCGCGCTGGGCATGCTGGCGCTGCAGCTGGTTTATGGCGCGTTCCTGGCGGGCTTGCGCGCGGGCGTCGTCGCGGGCGCAGGGTGGTTTTCGTGGGATGCCTGGCCATTGATGCAGGGCAGCTTCTTTCCTGCCGGCGTGGAATGGGCGCGCGGCGCCTGGGCCACGCTGACCGGCGATCCCTATCTCGTGCATTTCTTCCACCGCTGGTGGGCCTGGGCCGTGGTGGCCGTGCTGGTGGTCATGGCGCGCCGGCTGCGCCGGGCAGGGCAGCGCCGGGCTTCCATCGCCATTCACAGCGCCTTTGGCACGCAGGTGCTGCTGGGCATCGCCACGGTCTATAGCGGGGTTTCGCTGTGGTTGGCGGTGCTGCACCAGCTGTGCGGCGCGATCCTGCTGATCTGCACGGTGTGGGGAGCGCATGCCCTGGGCCGGGTCAAAAACGCGGCCTGATCAGCGCATTTTTGGGAGAGGTATTATTTTACCTCTCCGCAAAGGCCCGGTTTGCTTGACTCTTGGGGCGCTTTGCAACAAAGGCGCGGTTCTTCACCCCGTTTGTGCCAAGTTCGGTACGCGATGGGGTAACCCATCATCCAGGGAACCGAACAGCCATGAAGGCTCTCAGCAAGGTCACCCGGTCGATCAAGCCGGCCGAGGTGGAAAAGAACTGGCATCTTATTGATGCCGAAGGCCTGGTGGTCGGCCGCCTCGCCGTCATCATCGCCAACCGTCTGCGTGGCAAGCACAAGCCCAGCTTCACGCCCCACGTCGATTGCGGCGATCACGTTGTCGTGATCAACGCCGACAAGGTGCGCCTGACGGGCAACAAGCTCAAGGCCAAGACCTATTACAAGCACACCGGCTATGCCGGCGGCATCAAGGAAGTCACCGCGGACAAGGTCCTGGGTGGTCGCTTCCCCGAGCGCGTGCTGGAAAAGGCTGTTGAGCGCATGATCCCCCGTGGTCCGCTCGGCCGCGCCCAGATGCGTGCGCTGCACCTCTATGCCGGTACCGAACACCCGCATGGTGGCACCCAGCCGGTGGCGCTCGACGTCGCCTCGATGAACCGCAAGAACAAGGTGGGTGCCTGATCATGGCCGATAACGACACCGTCTCGAGCCTGGCCGACCTCAAGAACCTGACGTCTGCCGCTCCCGCTCCTGCTGCTGCCGAAGCGCCCGCCGCCGAAGGCGACGCGCCGGTTGCGCCTGCTGCTCCCACCGCCCCGCTGCGCGATCGCGAAGTCGACGCTTTCGGCCGTTCCTATGCCACCGGCCGCCGCAAGGATGCCGTGGCCCGCGTGTGGCTCAAGCCCGGCAGCGGCAAGATCGTGGTCAACGGCCGCGACCAGGAAGTGTACTTCGCCCGTCCGACCCTGCGCCTGGTGATCAACCAGCCGTTCCAGGTTTCTGACCGCGAAGGCCAGTACGACATCATCGCCACCGTCAAGGGCGGCGGTCTGTCTGGCCAGGCTGGCGCCGTGAAGCACGGCATCGCCCAGGCTCTCTCGAAGTTCGAACCCGCGCTGCGCGGCGCCGTCAAGGCCGCCGGCTTCCTCACCCGCGACAGCCGCGTGGTGGAGCGCAAGAAGTACGGCCGCGCCAAGGCACGCCGCAGCTTCCAGTTCTCGAAGCGCTAATCGCGCTTCGCCTTGCGGTTCTCGAACCACCAGGCACGCTTCGGCAAAGAACGCATCAAGGGCTGGCCTTAGGGCCGGCCCTTTTTGTTTGCAGGTTACGCGCGGGTCAGGATGCCGCGTCCGCATCGGCCGGGCTGCGCAGCGAGGCGAGCAGGACGGCCAATTCGCTCTGGCGGGTCACGCCGGTCTTGGCGAAAACGTGCTTGAGCTGGGTGCGCACGGTAGCGGGCGAGGCGGCGTGGCGCTGGGCGATATCGGTTGGTGACAGGCCCTGGGCCACCGCGCGGGCGACGCGGGCTTCGGCCGGGGTCAGGTCGAACAGCGCGCGGATCAGGTCGGCGCCCGGCACGCTGGGGTTGCCGGCGCTGGCCAGGATGATCACCGCGCCGGCGCTGTCAAAGGCATCGTGGCCAGCCCCGCGCAGCGGCACGAGGTGCAGGGCATGGCGGGCCAGGCCGGCCGCGTCGCGCAAGGGCAGCGAGGCACCGCCGGGGTTGCCGCTGCCGGCCTGCAATCCCATGATCGCGGCGCGCAATTGGCTGTCGCAGGCAGGGTGCAGGGCGCGCAGGGCGCCGGCGCGCTGGGTCAGCAGGTGGTCCATCGCCTGGGTGAAAAGGGCGTTCATCGCCTCGATCCGGCCAACCGGATCGATCACCGCCGCTGCCACGCTCACCAGTTCCAGCGCACCGACCGCGGCCGACAGGCGCTGCATCCGCAATTGCGCGCTCAGCGCCAGGGCGCGGGCGAGGTGCGGCCGCAGGCTGTCGAGCTGGCGCGCCGCCGTGCGCGAGGCGGCATGGCTGGAAAAGCCTTCCACTGCCAGGATCAGGCCATCGTCCCCCGCGCCCTGAACCAGCGTTGCCGCGCCGGCGTCGGCACGGTGCGGCGTGAGGAATTGCGCATAGATTGGCAGCGTCGCCAGTTCTTGCGAGGTGTGCAGGTCGCTGTCGGTCAGGAAGCCGGGATGCGCGCCGCGTTCCATCAGGCGGCCCACGCGCGTGTTGTGGGCGTTGAAGCCCTGCTCCATGAACGCCTCGGTCATGGCGCGCACGCCATCGGTGGAGGTGATCGCCATGCCTTGCGGGCCGATGCGGATCAGGTTGCTGCCTTGTGCGCCCAATCGCTCGGCCAAGGACTGCAATACCGCCAGCCAGCGTTCGGGCACGGCCGCCGCTTCATAGATATCCCCGATCAACCCCGCATCGAACATGCCCGCCAAATTACCTGCCCACCCGTTCCCCACAGGCAGGTTAGCGCAGATTGTTACAGGAAAACAGCCGGCTTGATCAGAGCTTCCGCTTTTCGAGATAGGCGCGGAAGGCCGCGATGCTGTCGGGCACGTCGGCCCGGCCAAAGCCGATACGGAACCGGTCAGGGGGGACAGGGCCCAGTTCGGAATGATAGATGCCCGAAGGCAGCAACAGCACGCCGGCCTGGGTCACCAGGTCTTCGCAGAACGCGTCCACCGTACCCGGTCCGCGCCAGCGCGGATAGCCCACGCAGCCGCCATCCGATCGCGACCATTCGAACAGGTGTGGATAATCGGCAAAGAATGCATCGAGCAGGGCAAGGTTGGCGCGCACCAGGACGTTGTTGCGCCCAACGATGCGCTCTGCCGCACGCAGGGCGATGATGCCCAGCGCTTCGCTCGGCGCAGAGTTGCAGATCGACAGGTAGTGCTTCATCCGCTCCATGCGCGAGAGCAGTTCCTGGTCCTGACAGGCGATCCAGCCGATGCGCAGCCCCGGCAGGCCATAGGCCTTGGACAGCACATTGAGCGACAGGCCGCGCTCATAGATATCGGCCACTTGCGGCAGGTGCCGCGCCGGGTCGGGGCCGAGCAGGCGATAGACCTCGTCGCTGAAGATCCAGATGCCATGGCGGCGGCACAGCGCCACCAGCCCATCGAGCGTGGCGCGATCGGGGATGCAGCCGGTGGGATTGTGCGGGAAGTTGATCGACACCAGCCGCGTATTGGGGCGGATGGCGGCAGCCACGCGATCGAGATCGAGCCGCCAGCCCTGGTCGGGATCGAGCGGCACCCCCGTGACGGCGCAGAGCGAGAGCGGCACGGTTTCGGCGGCCTGGTAATTGGGCGTGATGACGATGGCGTGATCGTCTGCCCCCAAGAGCACGTGGTTGGCGACATAGATGCCTTCTTCCGCGCCGGCAAAGCACAGCACGTTGTCAGGCGTCATGGTGTCATAGGTGCGGGCGATTTCCGCGCGCAGCACCGGCGCGCCGAACGTCTGGGTATAGCCCAGCCATTGCGCGTCGAAGGCGGCGGCATCGGCCGGATCGGCCAGCGCCAGCAGTTCGCGCACCGTCATGCTTTGCGCGTCGGATGCGGTCAGGTGATGGCGGGCGGCAAATTCCCAGTGCGAGAAATAGGCCTCCAGGCGGAAATCGGGCAGGTTCATGCGCGCGCTCAATTACCCAGGGCAACCACGCCGCCGGTCGAGCCGAAGCCACCAGCCCCGCGCGCGGTATCGTCCAGTTCGCCCACCTCGAGCCAGGTGCCGCGCACCACCGGCGCCAGCACCAGTTGCGCCACGCGATCGCCGCGCTGGATCGAAAAGCTTTCGCTGCCGTGGTTGATCAGGATAATCTTGAGTTCGCCGCGATAGTCGCTGTCGATCGTGCCGGGGGCATTGGGCACGGAAATGCCGTGCTTGAGCGCCAGGCCAGAACGCGGCCGCACCTGGATTTCAAACCCGTACGGGATCGCCAGGGCCAGGCCCGTGGCCACGGCATGGCGGGCGCCCGGCGCCAGGTCCAGATCCTCGGCCGCAACCACGTCCATCCCGGCAGCACCATCGGTGGCATAGGCGGGCAGGGGCAGCCCCTCGCCATGCGGCAGGCGCTTGAACATGATGGGGACCGGGCTGGAATGCGATGAGACGGTCATGCGGGGGTTCCGTTGGCAAGTGTGTGGGCGATGCGGGCGACGATGGCCTGGGCCACGGCGTCCTTGGGCATTTCGGGCAGGCTGTCCACGCCCTCGGCATCGATGATGTGGACGGTGTTGGCCATCCCGCCCATGACGTCGCCCGAAACGTCGTTGGCCACGATCCAGTCTGCCCCCTTGCGCGCGCGCTTGGCCACGGCGTGGGCAATGACATCGTTGGTTTCGGCGGCAAAGCCGACCACCAGCGCGGGCCGGCGCGGATCGCGGCACAGCGTGGCGAGGATATCGGGGTTTTCCACCAGGGCGAGCGGCGGCGGGGTGCCGCTGCCATCCTTCTTGAGCTTGTGCGCGGGGGCATCGGCGGTGCGCCAATCGGCCACGGCTGCCACCATCACCGCCACGTCTGCAGGCAGGGCAGCATCCACTGCGGCGGCCATCTCGCGCGCGGTTTCCACGTCGACGCGGTCAACGCCTGCTGGCGTGGGCAGGGTGACGGGCCCGGCCACCAGCGTCACGCGCGCGCCGGCCTGCGCGGCGGCGGCGGCGATGGCAAAGCCCTGCCGCCCGCTCGATCGGTTGGCGATATAACGCACCGGATCAATCGGTTCATGGGTGGGTCCGGCGGTGACCAGGACATGGCGCCCGGCGAGTGGGCCAGGCATGGATGCGGCGCACGGGCTGGCGCTGTCGGACAACTCGTCTTGGATCGCCGCCCAGATCACCTCGGGTTCGAGCAGGCGGCCGGGGCCGAATTCGCCACAGGCCATCGCGCCGACATCGGGTTCCAGGACGGTCACGCCCGATGCGCGCAAGGTGGCGACATTGCGCACGGTGGCGGCATGCTGCCACATGCGCACGTTCATCGCCGGCACGGCCAGCACCGGCTTGTCGGTGGCGAGCAGCAGCGTGGTGGCAAGATCGTCGGCAATGCCGGCGGCCATGCGCGCCAGCAGATCGGCCGTGGCCGGGCACACCACCACCAGGTCTGCCTGGCGCGACAGCTGGATATGGCCCATTTCCACTTCGTTCTTCAGATCCCACAGCGTGGTGTGCACGGGGTTTTCGCTGAGCGCGGCCAGCGTCATCGCGGTCACGAAATGGGCGCCGCCCTCGGTCAGCACGCAGGTGACATCGCCCCCGCCCTTGCGGATCAGGCGGACGAGTTCGCAGGCCTTGTAGGCGGCAATGCCGCCTCCGACGATCAGCAGGATACGCGTGGATGGCATGACGCGGCTTGTGCCGCCTTGCCGCGGCAGGCGCAAGGTTTTGCGCCAGGATGGGGCGAAAACGGCGGATTTGCGTCGTTCATTTTCTTTGCA
Organism: Novosphingobium sp. SG754; assembly: GCF_013149315.1. Classification (NCBI taxonomy): domain Bacteria; kingdom Pseudomonadati; phylum Pseudomonadota; class Alphaproteobacteria; order Sphingomonadales; family Sphingomonadaceae; genus Novosphingobium; species Novosphingobium sp. SG754. The sequence goes on from NZ_JABGCC010000005.1 coordinate 519,690, forward strand.
AGCTGTCCGAAAGTTTGTCAGACTTGCGACAAATAGAACAGGGCGTTGGAGAGACTCGATGCGTGTGGTGCTGACCGCGCTCGTGCTGCTGGCCGGGCTGGTGGATCTGATCATTGTCGGCTCTTCGCTGCTGACGCCGCATGATGGCGCCGAACTGGCGCGCGCGGCGCATGGTCTTTCGATCATCCGCGCGCATTGCACCTCGTTCTTCAGCGTGGCCGCCGTGGCGATGATCGCCGGCGCACTTTGGCGTAACGGCGATCTGCTGCTGGTGCCCACGTTCATCTTCATCGGCGCCCTGGCCGAACGGCTGGTCAATCTCGTCGCCTTCGGCACCTATGCCAACTGGCTGCTGCCGATGGTGCTGGACGTGGCGCATATTGCCCTGCTGCTGGGCGCGCGGCACGCATTCCGCCAGGCTGATGAAGACGCGGTGCCTGCACCTGCCCCCGCGCCGCACCGCGCCAACCTGGCCTGAACCGCGATGCCGATCCGCTTTGCCCTGACCGCACTGGTATTCCTGCTCGGCCTGTTCGATGTCTTCATGGCCGCCTCGTTCCTGTTCACGCCCCACGCCGGTGCGGCGATCCTGGGTGTGAGCGCGGCGGTTCCGGCCGGCTGGGCCACGATCCGCGCCGATTTCACCGCGTTTTTCGGCGTGGCGGCGCTGTGCATGATGGTTGGCGCCTGGCGCCGCAACGGCGACCTGCTGCTGGTGCCGGGCCTGCTGTTTGGCGTGGCGCTGCTTGGCCGGGCGCTCGATCTGGCGCTGGTTGGCGCCTATCCGGGATGGGCCCAGCCGATGGCGGTGGAAGCCTTGCACGTCATCGTGCTGGGCGCCGCCTGGCGCATCCTGCCGCACCACCGCGTGGGGGAATTGGCAGGGTAGGGCGCTTGTCGCCCTTCTACAGGCTCAGGGCGAACGAAGCCGGAGTGCAAGGAACTGGCTCCGATCCCCGTTCGGGCTGAGCTTGTCGAAGCCCGCCAGCGCTACGCCCGAGCGGCCTTGCCACTCCATCGCCCCGCCCAGCGCAGCACCGCCTTTTGCGCCGGGCGTTCGATCCAGCGGTGCGAGGCAAAGCCGGCCGCCACGGACGCCACCAGGAAGAAGATCAGGAATGCAGGTTGCTGCGCGATGGCGCGGCTACCCAGCGTGGCATCGATCAGCAGCACCAGCGCCACCTGCATCGGGAAATGCCACAGGTAGATGCCATAGGACGCCTCGCCCCACTGCCGGCCAAAGGCGAGCAGGTCGTGCTTGTCGGCCAGGTCGATCGCCAGCGTGGCAAACAGCACGGCAAAGGTTCCGGCCAGGATCGTGGCGTCTTCGGCGTGGTAGCGGGTGGTGGCGATCCAGGCGGCGGCAACGCAGGCCACTGCGCTGCCCAGCAGCACCGGCACCGGCAGCCAGCCCCTGAGCGCGGCGGCATAGACCGCCACGCCCATGAAGAAATAGCCGATGCAGGTCAGCACCGGCTCGTCGGGCCAGCCCAGGAAGAACAGGCGCAGGACGATCACCGCCACCGGCAACGACACCAGCAAAGGCGCGCGGCGCATCGCCGGCAACAGCACCCAGAACGCCGCATAAGCGAGGATTTCGGTGGAAAGCGACCAGCTTGGCCCGTTGAACGATTGGTTGTGCTGCCAGCCCCAGTAATGCGCCAGCGGGATCGAGAGCAGGAAATGCTTCCAGTCCTGCTCGTGATAGATGAACGCCGTGCCGTTGATGTGGGTATAGATCGCCTGCAACCCGGCCACGAGCACCAGCGTCAAGAGGTGCAGCGGCCACAGGCGCGCCACGCGCGCCAGCCAGAACCGCTGCATCGCCGTGCTGTCGGCAAAATAGACATGGGCAAAGACAAAGCCCGAGACCGCCCAGAAATACTGCACCGCCATGTGGCCATAATCGAACAGCCAGCGCAGCGGGTGATAGAGCGGGATCATCGCGGCGCGGTTGACGTGAAAGCCATAGCCGACCGGCGGCACGAAGAAATGCTGGTAATGCCAGAACAGCACGAAGAACGCGGCAATGACGCGTGACAGGTCAAGCGCGTTGAAATGGCGCTTGGCCAGCCGCAGCCCGGGCAACGGTGCCGGGCGCGGTGCAGGACCGGCAGCCGCGTTCACGGATGGCGATGCCAATCATCGGCCGGCGGTGGCGGCGGCATGTCGTGCGGATGGGGCGGATGCGGATGGTGCCAGGCCTGAAGCCCCAGCACTGCCGCTGCACCCAAGGCTGCGGCCAGGACCAGCCCGGCCCAGCCACCCGATCCGCCTTGCGCCTGGCCATCGCGGCGCTTGCGCTCCCACATCAGGTCGACATGGGGCAGGGGTGGGGCTTCGGGCGCACCGCCCTTGGGCGGGAAGCGTTCCTCGATGCGGCGGATCAGGGCGGGCACGCGCAGCAGCGTGGCGGCATCATCCTGCACGCGCTGGGCGATCGCGGCTTCCGGCCCCAGTTCGTCGCGGATCCAGTTGCGCACGAATGGCGCTGCCGTTTCCCACATATTGATATCGGGATCGAGCTGCTGCGCGATCCCTTCGACCATCACCATGGTCTTTTGCAGCAGCAGCAGGTGCGGCTGGGTCTGCATGTCGAAATCGCGGGTGATGGCAAACAGCCCGTCGAGCATCTGGCCAACCGAAAGGTCTTTCACCGGGCGGCCGCGCATCGGCTCGCCCACCGCGCGCAGCGCCGTGGCAAACTCGTCCACCGAGTGATAGCTCGGCACGTATTGCGCCTCGAAATGGATTTCGGCCACGCGCTTGTAGTCGCCCGTGGTCAGGCCATAGAGAATTTCGGCCAGCCATTGCCGCGCCTGGCGATCGATCCGGCCCATGATGCCGAAATCGATCGCGGTGATCGTGCCATCGGCTTCCACGAACAGGTTGCCCTGATGCATGTCGGCATGGAAATAGCCGCCGCTGATCGCCTGGGTCAGGAAGGCCAGGACCAGGCGGCTGGCCATTTCCTTGCGATCGTGGCCGGCGGCATCGATCGCGTCGAGATTGCTGATCTTGACGCCATCGATCCAGTCCAGCGTCATCACGCGGCCATTGGTGCGGTCCCAATCGATGCCGGGCACGCGATAGCCGGGAAAGGCGTGCATCGCATCGGCCAGTTCCGACGCGCTGGCCGCCTCGCGGCGCAAGTCCACCTCGCGCGCGGTCCAGCGCTTGAAATTGGCGATGATCAGGCGCGGGCGCAGGCGCCCGGCCTCGCCACCCAGCGCCTCCAGATGCGCAGCGGCCCATTCATAGGTCTCGATATCGCGGGCCAGCTTTTCGCGCACGCCGGGGCGCAGCACCTTGACTGCCACCTTGCGCCCGTCGACCGTCCAGGCCTGGTGGACCTGCGCGATCGAGGCGGCGCCGACCGGTTCTTCGTCAAAGCGCGAAAACAGGCTTTCCAGCGGCCGCTCGAAACTCGTTTCGATCTCGCGCCGGATCAGCGCGAAATCGACCGGGGGCAGCTTGTCCTGCAGGGCGAGCAGGTTGCGCGCCGCTTCCTCGCCCACCAGGTCAGGTCGGGTGGCCAGCGTCTGCCCCAGCTTGATCGCCGCCGGGCCGATCGCGCGAAAGGCGCCGGCATAATCGGGCACCACCGGCTGGCGCGTGCCAAACCGGGCAATGCGGCACAGCCGGCGCACCGGCGCCGGCGTGTTGGGGCTTTCTTCCAGCAGGCGCAACGCGCCGTGGCGCGCCAGGATGCGGCCCCAGCCCAGCAGGCGGCGGATGTGGGTGGCAGGACGGGTCACGGCAAAGGCGCTCGCTTAGACTTTCCAGCCAGAGTGGATTGCCACCAGGCCGCCCAGGATCGGCTCCACCTTGGTGTGGCGGAACCCGGCGGCTTTGATCATGCCCTCGAATTCACCCATCTTGGGAAAGCGGCGGATCGATTCGATCAGGTAGCGATAGGATTCCGCATCGCCGGCAATGGCCTGGCCGATCTTGGGCACCAGCTTGTGCGAATAGGCATCATAGACTTCGGCAAAGCCGGGCCACTGCGTGGTGGAAAATTCCAGGCAGAAGAACCGCCCGCCGAACTTGAGCACGCGGTGCGCCTCGGCCAGGGCCTGGTCGATGCGGGTCACGTTACGGATGCCGAACGCGATCGTATAGGCATCGAAGAAGCGATCGCCGAACGAGAGTTCCTCGGCATTCTGGCGCGACCATACCAGGCCGTCGATGCCGCGCTCCATCGCTCGCTCGATGCCTACGTCGAGCATGTCCTGGTTGATGTCGGAAACCGTGATCGAGGCGCCCTCGCGCGCCATGCGAAAGGCGATGTCGCCGGTGCCGCCGGCCATGTCGAGGATCTGCTCGCCTTCGCGCGGTTTCACGCGGGCCACGAAGCGGTCCTTCCACACGCGGTGCATGCCGACGGACATGGCATCGTTCATCACGTCGTACTTTTTGGCGACGCTGGAAAACACCGCACCGACGCGGGCGGTCTTTTCCTCAGGGGTGACGTCCTCGTAACCGAAGGACACGCTATCCGGGCTGGTCATGGTTCAGGGCCTTTAAAGGGGAATTGCCGCAGGCGCAAAGCATGATAGCAGGAGCGCACGATGCCCGAACTACCAGAGGTTGAAACCACCGTTCGCGGGCTGGCGAGCATTCTTGCCGGCGAGACGATTTCCCGCGTATCCGTGCGCCGCGCCGATCTGCGCCGTCCGTTTCCGCCAGACCTGGCGCAGGCGCTGACCGGCGCGCGGGTCAGCGGCCTGTCGCGCCGCGCCAAATATGGCCTGATCCACACCGACCGCGCACGCACCATGGTGTTTCACCTCGGCATGTCGGGGCGCTGGCGAATCGACCCTGACGAGATCGGCAAGCACGATCACCTGGTGCTGGAAACCGGCAATGGCCATGTCCTCGCGCTCAACGACGCGCGGCGTTTCGGCTCGGTTGACCTGGTGGACGACGACGCGCTCGATGCCTGGGCGCCGTTCGCCGCGCTGGGGCCCGAACCACTGGGGCCGGGGTTGACCGCGCAGCACTTGGCCCGCGCCTTTGTCGGCCGCATTGCCGCGATCAAGCTCATGCTGCTCGACCAGCGGATCGTCGCCGGGCTCGGCAACATCTATGTGTGCGAGGCGCTGCACCGCGCGCGCATCCATCCCGAGCGCGAGGCTGGCACGGTCTCGCTGCCCGCGCTCAAGCGGCTGGTGCCGGAAATCCGCGCCGTGCTCGAAGAATCGATCGCGGCGGGCGGCTCGACCCTGCGCGATTATGCCCGGCCCGATGGCGAGCTGGGATATTTCGCCAAGGATTTCCTCGTCTATGGCCGCGAGGGCGATCCATGCGCCTGCGGCCGGCCAGTGGCGCGCGTGGTGCAGGGCGGCCGATCGACGTTTTTTTGCAGCGTGTGTCAAAAGTAACATTGCCGAGGTCGATTTCTCTTTAGCGGCTCGTCTGTTACACCACGCCTTCGGGTCAAAACAGGTTGGGTCGCCTTGGTCGGATCGCTGTCTCATCGTATCGTTTTGCTGTGTGCCGCGCTGGCTGGGCTGATCGTGATCCTGGCCGGTGCACTGCTGACGGTGACGGTGCAGATGCACAACGACCTCGGCTGGCTCGATCATTCCTCACGTGTGTTGCGCACGGCCAACCATGCGCTGGGCAGCCTGCGCGTGGCCGAATCCGGCCAGCGCGGCTTTACCCTGACGCACAACCCCGATTTCGCCCGCGCGGTTGGCCCGGCCCTGGCGGCGGCAAGGCGCGACAGTGCGGAACTGGTCACCCTGACGACCGACAACGGCGAACAGAACGAGCGGGCGCGCCAGTTGCAGGTGCTGGTCAATGGCCGCGCCGATACGCTGGAGGCGACCGCCAACCTGGCGCGCCGCGGCGCGTTCGACCAGGCGCGCGCGGCGACAGCGGCCGGGCGCGGGCTGGAACTGATGCAACTGGTCGATGCCAAAGTGAACGACCTGCTGCTCGACGAGCGGGCGCTGGCGGGCGATCGCATGGCGGCGGTGGAACAATTGCTGCGCGTCACGCGCTGGCTGGTCATTCTCGGCACGCCGTTGACGCTGCTGATGCTGGCGCTGGTGGCGCGCTCGCTGATCCTGCGCATCCGCCGCCCGGTGGGCGCGATGCTGGCGGTGATGGGCGATCTTGGCGCCGGGCAGCGCCACGCGCGCATTTCCGGCGAAATGGGCTCGCGCGAGTTCGAGCGGCTGGCCAGTGGCTACAACGCTATGGCCGATGAACTGCAACGCGCGGTGGCCAACCAGGCCGAAGCGGCCGAAAACCTTCGGGCGGCCAATGCCGCGCTCAGCCACAATGCCGATACCCTGCGCGAACGGGGCGAGGTGATCGAGATCCTGGGCGGCATGGCGCATCGCATGCAGGCCGCGCGCACCGACGATGAACTCGCCGCGATCATCCGCGTGTTCGTGCCACGCGTGCTGCCGCAGATTCCCGGCGCGCTGTTCGTGCACAACAATTCGCGCAACTTGCTGGTGCCCACGGCCACCTGGGGCGGGCTGGAATCGGAGCAGACCGGCTTTGCCCCCGAAGAATGCTGGGCGCTGCGGCGCGGGCAAAGCCACTATGTGGACGAGCCTGGATCTGACATCGTGTGCCCGCATGTCGGCGCCGGGGCCGATCACTACCACTGCGAACCGCTTCTGGCCGGTGGCGAGGTGATCGGGGTGCTCTATCTCAAAGGCACGATCGGCACCGAAAACCGCTTTCGCCTGGCAGTGTTGAGCGAGAACATCGCCTCGGCCCTGGTCAATCACCGCCTGCAGCGCGGCTTGCGCGAGCAGACCATCCGCGATCCGCTGACCGGTCTGTTCAACCGCCGCTATCTGGAAGAAACGCTGGCCCTGGAAATGGCCCGCGCCTCCCGCTCGGGCGCGCCGCTGACCGTGGTGATGTGCGATATCGACCACTTCAAGCGCTTCAACGATGAATTCGGCCACGATGCCGGTGACCAGGTGCTGCAGACGGTCGCGGCCGAACTGCGCCGCCGCTTCCGCGATGGCGATGTGGTCTGCCGCTTTGGCGGCGAGGAGTTCGTGGTGATCGCGCCAGCGACGGACGCCAACGTGCTTTCCGCCAGGGTGGAAGAAGTACGCCAGGCGATCAGCCTGCTGACCGTGCGCCAAGGCGAACGCGCCCTCGGTTCGGTCACCATGTCGTTCGGCCTCGCCACTTGGGCGCCGGGCATGGACCGCGAAGGCGTGGCCCTGCTCAAAGCCGCCGATGCCGCACTCTACGCCGCCAAGCGCGAAGGCCGCAACCGCCTGGTGATCGACCCGCAAGCCCTGGCGGCGTGAGGCATCGGCCTGCTGCACAGATGGCGCAGAGCCACGGCGTGGGTAAGCGGTGTTCTGCCGGCACCTTGCGCGGCCTCGGGGCGGTGGTTGAAGTGGGGGGATGGACGAGCACCGCGTTACGACCGCATTGGACACCCACATTGGAGTGCCTCTGAAGCCTACTGGGCGGGTCGAGGTCCTTGGCCGACTGTCAGGTCGGCGCCGCGTTTGGACGGTTGAGCAGAAGCTGGAGTTGGTCACCGAGATGGAGCGCTGCGATAACGTCGCGGCCTTTGCTCGCGAGCGGGAGATCAGCACGGCGCTATTGTACACGTGGCGCAGGGAACTGCGGTACGCGATGGAGGCCGCCAAGCTTCCGCCACGCGACGAGCCCATGTTTGTGCCGGTCGTGGGTGGCTCACCGCTGAGCTCGGGCGATAGCATTGAAGTCGAAGTTGGTGGTGCCGTGGTCCGGATAGGACAGGCCGTCAGGACCGATCTGGCCGTGGCTATCATTCAAGCCCTGCAGGCGGGAGCCAGCTGATGATTGGGATCGGTCCAGGTGCGAAGGTTATGGTCGCCACGCGCCCGGTGGATTTCCGCAAAGGCCCGGACGCGCTGGCTGCGCTGGTTGGCGCGGAGTATGGCGGCGATCCCTATTCCGGCGTGATCTATGTGTTCCGGGCCAAGCGCAGCGACCGGATCAAGCTCGTCTGGTGGGATGGCACCGGGCTATGCCTGATGGCCAAGAGGCTGGAGTCCGGCGGGTTCAAGTGGCCGGCGATCCGGGACGGCGTGATGCGGTTGACGGCGGCGCAGTTGGGCGCCTTGCTCGAGGGTCTGGACTGGCGCCGGGTGCACGGCGGACGCCGCCCGATCGCCCCGCAGATTGCCGGTTGACGGGGGTTCCACCTGCTGATTCACTGCCGCAATGCTCATGGAAGCGGACCTGCCAGAAGACATTGAAGCGCTCCGTGCGTTCGCCCTCGAGCAGTCTCGCAAGCTGGCCGACGTGATGGTCGCCAAGGGTGAGTCCGACGCAGAGATCGAGCGGCTTCAGTCCATCATTGATGCGTTCATGCGGCACCGGTTTGGCCGCAAGTCCGAGCAACTCGATCCAGACCAACTCGAACTCTGCCTGGAAGATATCTAGACAGCGCTCGGCAAGGCCCGCGCTGTCAGCGAGGCGGTGGTCACGAAGGCTGGCGGCGAGCGGCCCCGCAAGGCCAACCGCGGCTCGCTGCCTGCGCATCTGGATCGGATCGAACAGGTCATCGACGTCGAGGATAAGTCCTGCGCCTGCTGTGGCGGCGCGCTCCACCAGATCGGTGAGGACGTGGCCGAGCGTCTCGACGTCGTGCCGACCACCTTCCGCGTGCTTGTCACCCGCCGTCCGCGCTATGGCTGCCGTTCGTGTGAGAGCGCGATCGTCCAGGCACCGGCCCCGGCGCGGATCGTCGAGGGCGGCATCCCCACCGAGACGCTGATCGCGCAGGTGCTGGTCGCCAAGTATGCCGATCACCTGCCCTTATACCGCCAGGCCCAGATCTACGCGCGGGAAGGCATCCAGCTCGACCGATCCACCCTGGCGGACTGGGTTGGTCGGGCCGCCTGGTACCTGCGCCCCTTGCGGGATCACATCCTGGAGCGATTGCGAAGATCCGAGCGGTTGTTCGCCGATGAAACCACGGCGCCGGTGCTCGATCCCGGACGCGGGCGGACCAAGACAGGCCAGCTCTGGGCCTATGCCCGCGACGATCGACCATGGGGTGGCGGAGATCCGCCGATGGTGGCCTATGTCTATGCTGCTGACCGCAAGGGCGAGCGGGCCGAAGCCCATCTGGGTGACTTTGCGGGCATCCTGCAGGTCGATGGTTTTGGCGGCTATGCCGCTCTGGCCAAGCGCCGGCAGCAGGTGAGCCTGGCCTTCTGCTGGTCGCACGTGCGGCGTAAATTCTACGAGTTGGCCGACAACTCGCCGGTTGCCACCGAGGTGCTGCGCCGGATCGCCATGCTCTACGCGATCGAGGACCAGGTTCGCGGCACCTCGGCCGAGGTGCGCCGCGCCGTGCGCGCAGAACGGGCCCGCGTCATCGTCAATGACCTGCACGTCTACCTCGAGGCGCGGCTCCGGCAGGTCAGTGCCAAGAGCAAACTCGCCGATGCCCTCCGCTACGCGCTCACCCGCTGGACTGGCCTGTCGCTATTCCTCGACGACGGCCGCATCGAGCTCGATTCCAATACCGTCGAGCGGTCGATTCGGCCGCTGGCCCTCAATCGCAAGAATGCGCTGTTTGCCGGCTCCGACGAGGGCGGTGACAACTGGGCGGTCATCGCTACGCTGATCGAGAACTGCAAGATCTCCGGCATCAACCCGCACGCCTGGCTGTCCGGGACGCTGACCAAGCTCGCCAGCGGTCATCCCGCGAACGCCGTCGGCGAACTCATGCCATGGACGGCCGTGGCATGAGGACACCGCTTACCGGCGTGGTGATTGGTTTTGGACTGATTTGGGAGGTAGCGGGAATCCAATTGATAAACTAACAATTTGATATGATTTCAGTATGTTGTGTGATTCGAAAATCGGTCCATCACCCGTGCCCCTGTCAAGGAAAATGTGACCGGGTTCGGTTCTCACGAGCGGAATCCAATCCCCGATTCGGCCGAGTCGCAGACCATATCTTCGCGCCTCATTCCGTCGCCGATTGGCACCGGAGCAGGGGAATAAATTCGGTACGACTGCCGCCCAGAAAAATGCAGCAGCAGCTTCAGAGCTTGAAGCGGTGCTCCCGGTGCCACCTGACAAATTGCGGATGCGGGCGATCAGCTTCGCGCTGTGGCAGCAAGATTCGGCCAGTGGCATTGATGACCGATCGGATGCTGTCAGGATCATTGGCCTGCCGCGAAATCATGATACGCATGTCGTCGTCCAGTCCGATCAAACCTCGGTCGAACATCCAATGTGCGGTGCCGGAAAGGGCCAAGCCGTTGCTCACAATGTCAGGCCCACTAGCTTCCACGGGGCGGATGTGAGCGGCCTCAACTTCGGCCCGCCCGCCACCGTTGATGAGCTTTAGCCCGGTGACGGCACAGCGTTCATCATAGGCTCGCAACACAATTCGGCGAAACACGCGATCGCGCACTACGCGGGAAACGATAGCGGAAACGCGTTCCCTCGCCTCATCGAAAACAAAGGGGACTGGCTCTTCACGAACAATCTGTTCGTCGATTAGGAAATCTGTCCGTGGCAGCAGCGGCTTCTCATCGGCCAATCCGGCTGCCACGATACGATTGAAGTCGCTGGAGGACAGGCCGCGAACGGCGGCTTGAGCTCGCCCGGATATGGCTCCAACCTCGTTGAGCAGGCCGCGTTCGATCGGCCCATCTTCATCAGAAAATGGAACAGGGCTTGCGAAATCCAGATAGCTGCCGGGCGCGATCAGAGCGAGGTACATGCCGGACGTTGTCGGGTCGGCGATGATACGCTCGACTTTGGCCACTGCGTAGTAGCCTCGCGTGCCTGTAACCTTTCTCGGCTCGTAGTAAATAATCCAGTCGCCGACGCAGGCTCGGGCGCGTTCCAGATACTGTTTCGGAAACTGATATCGCTCGGCCGGGGTGTCGTCGTAGATCGAATCAGAACGATGGATGAACACGCCGAATGCCATGGCAGAAAGATAGCCCGAAGGCAGCCTGTCGAAAAAGGTTAAAGTTCGCGGCTTAAGATTGGGTAGTATGACGTCGTAGCCTTACTGGCTACCGATCGAATCGTGTTGTCCGGGTGTGAGCCGACAACAGCGGGTGAGCGCCAGTCAGGGAATTGCCGCCTTAATTGCGGACATTCAACGCCTCTTGTCATCTCATCAATAGCTTCCTTCCGTTCATCTCATACGAGAAGCCCTCCAAAAAATCCGGTCCGTTTCAATGTCGGGACTTTTGCGTCAAAAGCGTAGGAGACCAGCCTCCACTAGCGGTATTTCATAAACTCGCCACTAACTGTCGTCGCGTCGAACGCAGTGCGAAAGGCTTGGTAGAAGGCGGTCAGCTTCGCGGAGCGATCACAGGAGAACTGATCGGTGATAGTGGCGAGATAAGAACTTGATCCGGCTTTGGCGACCAGGGAAGTGAGCGATAGAACGCATCGACAATTGCGAAGCATTCCTCAAAATCAGGCAAGGCGCCGATTTCGATCTCAAGGGTCGCCCATTCTTTAAAGGCACGATCACGCACCTCGGGCCTGGCCAATGATTCTGGCTCGGGTGTTGGGCAATTCATGGTGCGCGCGGCGCATTTTTCGTAAAGAAGCTTGAGAAGGCGTGCCTTTTCGCCTTCATCGAACTCGAAGCGCTTGAGCAAGGAGGCGATATCGTAGAAATCCTGCCTACGGCCCCGATTGCGCCTCTCCTGCTGAAGGAGTGCGCGGATTTTTTCGGTAATGAGGTCGTGAAGCGAGTAAGCTCCAATTGCAGCGCCGTCGCCAAATGTGACAATCTGGATCGCGCCGACCGGCTCCTTGAAGGAGATATCGACCTCAAGGATCTGTGATGATTTGCCCTCCTCGAAATGACGCTCCTGAGGCGATCCGCGCAGGGCATAGCCAATTTTGACCTTCAGAGCTGGGCCGGTTGACTCGGCAAATTTTGCACGAGACGGCAGATAGCGGCATGACTGGACCGCACATCGCAGGTCTGGATAACCCAGGCGCGCTGCTGCGCGGGGGAATGCAGCGTTCAACTCATCCCTGAGTGCATCGGCGATCGCTGGTTCGGGCTCGCTGATTGCGGTAAAATCGATGTCGCCAGTTTGGCGGGGGCTACCATAAACCACCCCCATCAGGATCCCGCCCTTGAGAAATATCTCGCGGGAGAAGCGTGGTGTCATGGCTAAGGCCGCCAGGAACACTTCGGTTGCCTGGCGCTCGACATAGGCCACCGGATCGGCCTTGGCCCGGTCGATCCAATCCTCGATATTGACCTGGATCGTCTTTTCGACCGGCACGGCGTCAGGCATTTAGCGAAAGCATCCATTTTTCGGAGAAAATCGGAGAAAATGGCTTGCCTGGGTCCAGCACGCGGCTTGATCCGCGCTGGGCATAGGCAAGCCATCCTTGAACACGGAGATCGTCGATTCCTAGAACACCTTCCAGAATATAGCCTGCCCGGACCTTGAGGATAGGCTTTTCAGAACTCCCAACAACCTCGATGATTTCGTCGAGGAAATTTCCGGCATGTTCCCGCCAGACATCCATGACATGGAGCATGCCGCCGCAAAGATCAGGGCTATCGATCATCTCAAGGAAGGTTTGCCCGATCGTTGCGATGCGAACGAAGCTTCCTCGGACATTCATGAAATTGCGGTAGAATTTCGTGGCTACAAGGGAGAGGCGGCGGTCGCGAACGATATCTGGATGGGTGACGGCCTTTAGGCGTTCAACGTCATGGTCCAGATCGAAAAAGACGTCACCGAAATCCGCTTCCATTTTGCTGTCGAGCATCTCCCGGCGCAATTTCGGGGTGGGCTGCGTCATTAGGAGTGCTTCGGGTCTGCGGTTGGTCAGGCCATATCGCTGCATGGCCGATAAGTGGCTGACGTAACAAAATGGGTCGATGCTGCAGACCAGTTCCTCTGGAGAGAGGTCGGGCTTTGAGACAATGCGCCATTGGCTAGCATAATCGATATCCGGGCGAATATGGCCATGCACACGCAAAATCTCGCGAGTACGCCGGAAGCTTACGCGCGTCGGCAGCCTATCCCGAAGGTAACGTACGTTCCCGCGTTGGTAGAGGGCTACGACGATGCGGAATAACTCATAGTTGCTGAGGACTGGCTTGTCCTGCTGATCGAGCTCGGCGAGCAGCGCTTGGGCCAGTTTGGTCACGCGAAGGCTATGACGCAAAGGCGTTGAAATCTGCTGCTCGGTCCCGACCATATGATCCAGCGATATAACCCTTGTCCTAAGGACAAGGGTTATATCGCTGGAGGTAATCTTGTCAAGATTCTTTGAGCAGCTGCCGCAAGGGCAATTTGACAGCTTTGCATCTATGCACTACCCTTTCCATCCTCAGGATGGAAAGGGTAGTGCATAGCCTGCAGCTTGCCTTCAACATGCTTCTTTGATCTATCATCCAAGCCGGCATTGGCCTCGAAAATCGCTAATGACCGGGCTTCTTACGTCTTCCCGAAAAGACCATCTCCGGCGTGCGGGCTCCATCGCAAATGTCAAACCTGGAGAGATAAAGGCAGCGGCGCATATTACTTGGAATGACCATCAAAGAGATTTCCGTTTCCACAATGGTGGCCGAGTCCCTTCGCTTTGGCGATTGCCGCCCCAATAGCAGACGTTCAGGCGCCTGAGTTCATACGCTGGAAGCGGTCGTTTGTTTATCGATGTCGCTGGCCCCATGAATGGCCTGAGTTTGGTGGCAAGGCGAGAGTCAGCTATCGCCGAAATCAAGATCGACCAGCTTTGCTATGAGATCATCGTCGAGGTTCATGACGGCCTCGGCAACGCGGTGATGACCCTTGGCGATCGCTAGCGCGGACATGACGGATAGGAGCGTCGGTTCGTCCCAATCCTCGTGAAGGTATTGTACGACGCACCGCGCAAGGCGTGAAATGGCATCGCCATACGCCTGAGCGAGATCAGCTGGAACGGGAGGGCCTTTCCCGCTAGCTCGGGCGATCTCGATCGCGGCGGGCAATTGGAAAAATCTGAAATCTATGGGACCCGCCGCATTACAGCCAATCTCGACGATGTGTGGTAGCGCCGCATAGGACGCATCATACACGTCGCCTTGGTGACAAAGGCTCGACCAGAGCGTGAACCATGGCTCGCTGTCATATCCGGTTTTCGGGCCTGTCACATGAGTGAGTTGGCGAAGCAGTTCTGGAATGTCGGCCGCACTCCCGTAAGCGTGCGAAAGCTTCAGCCAGCGCGGGTCGTCGAGTTCGATCATGGCTGACCCTAAGCAGCCTAACCGATGACTGCAACCGGGCGCGAGCTGCCGATCTGGTTATCGCCCGGGCCTTCGCCACGATCGCCGCGATAGCGGTCGTTCATGGCGCCAGAGCTAATCGGCAGAACCTGCCCTACATTCAGGCGCAGATCGCGAGGCGTGAACGACGAGATTTGGGACTTGTACGAACCCGCTGGCGCGGGAGTGGCGCTTGTTTTGAGGCCTGGCCAGTGATCGGCTGTCTGGGTCTAAGTTGAGGTCTGGCCCGAGTAGGCAGACGATTCCGGCTCCTTTCAACCAAGGAGTC
>NZ_JABGCC010000006.1:0-226077 GCF_013149315.1 Novosphingobium sp. SG754
GGTGCGGGTGGTATAGCCGCTGGTGTGCCAGGGCAGGGCGCTGGCGGCGCAATAGAGCAGGCTTTGCGGCCGCGGATCATAGGCCGGGGCGGCCATGGGCGGCAGGTCGGGCAGGGCCTGCGCCATGGCGGCCAGGGCCTGGATCTGCTGCGCGCGGCTGCTTTCCGATCCGCTTAGCGCGGTATCGGCCGGCAGGCCGGCAAGCAGTGCAGCGGGCCGGGTCAGTTCGCCGGCGTCATAGAGCCGGAATGCCAGCCATTTCGCCCGCCACGGTTGCGGATCGGCGGCATGGGCCTCCTGCGCGGCCTGCGCGGCCGCCACGGGATCAGACTGGCGCAGCGCGCGCGCCCGTGCCGCGTGGGCGTCGGCCCGCGCGATCTGCGCGCGGCGTTCGTGTTGCGCTGCCTTGCGCGCGGCTTGGGCCTCTGCCCGTGACAGGGCGGTGGGTGACAGGCGTGGCAGAGGCGGGAGGGCGGCAAGCGGCGGGACCTGTTCGAGTGCAGCATCGTGCGCAGGTGCAGCGTCAGTCAGGGTGGGGATGGCGGGGGCGAGACGCGTTGCCGGACGGCGCAGCGCAAGCAGCGCGGCAGGCATGCCGAGCCAGCGCTGCGGTTTGCGCCAGCGCTGCAACAGCGCGTCTCCCAGGCGATAGGCCGGCGAATCTTCCAGCGCCGCCACGCGTGTTTCGTAGCTGGCCAAGGCGCGTTCGTGCCGCTCGGCCTGCTGCGCCGCGGCCAGGCGCGCGTGCTGGGCGGCGGCGCGCCACGCTGCCGCCTCTGCGGCATGGGCGGCGAGATCGGCTGCGAGCAGTGCCGCGCTGTCGCCACGGTTGACGCACGGAGCGGCGGCGGCATCTGCGGCAGCGTCGCTGTGGTCGTCATCGCCGGGGGAGATACGGGCGCCGTCATTGCCGCCTTGCATGACCCCGCTTTCCTGGCCCAGCGCTGGTGACAGGGCCAGTGCCGATGCAGTTGCCAGCGCGGGCGCAGGGAATGATGGCGCGGGCAGCGCATGGGCAAGGGTTTGCGTGTCGGTCATCGGCTCCCCACGGCGCCCCGGCCAGGCGGGGCGAGCATAGCTGTGGCGAACACCCGATCCGAAACGCATCGCCGGTGGCAATGCGCCACCTCGGCCGCGTCATCCGCCGGCCCGGCTGCGTATAAGACAGCAGGCCTGGCGGATCGGGTGCTCAGTCCGTCCAGATCCCGCGCGCGTCGACGATCTCCACCCCGTCGCGCCGCTTGGGCGAAACGGTCTTGAACGGGCGATGGTCAACCAGCAGGGTCCAGACATCGGCCTGATCGAGGGCGGCAAAGCCATCGATCAGTTCCACGCCGCAGGCCGCCAGCGCGGGCGGCAGCACGGCAATGTTCGGTTCCACGACCAGCAAGGGCCGGGTGAAATGGGTGGCCAGTTCCTTCACGATATCCACCGCCGGGCTTTCGCGCAGATCGTCGATATCGGGCTTGAAGGCGAGGCCGAAGGTGGCGACGCGCACCTGATCGGCCGTGCAGCCCTTGCGCGCGGCGACGGCGCGGGCGGCGGCCAGCACCTTTTCAACCACCCAGTGTGGCTTGCTGTCGTTAACCTGGCGCGCTGTGTGGATCAGCCGCGCCTCTTCCGGGCTGCGGTTGACGATGAACCACGGGTCCACCGCGATGCAGTGTCCGCCCACGCCCGGGCCGGGCTGCAGGATGTTGACGCGCGGATGGCGGTTGGCCAGCCGGATCAGCTCCCACACGCTGATGTCCAGCTTGTCGCAGATGATCGATAGTTCGTTGGCAAAAGCGATGTTCACATCGCGAAAGGCGTTTTCGGTCAGCTTGCACATTTCCGCCGTGCGCGCTGTGGTCACCACGCATTCGCCCTTCACGAACGTGCTGTAGAGCGAGACCGCCTCGGCCGAGCAGCGCGGGGTGAGGCCGCCGATCACGCGGTCATTCTCCACCAGTTCGCGCAGGACATGCCCGGGCAGCACGCGTTCGGGGCAATAGGCCACGGCGATGTCTGCGGCCTCGCCCGCATCTTGCGGGAAAGTCAGGTCGGGCCGTGCCTGCGCCAGCCACGCGGCGATCTGCTCGGTCGTGCCGACCGGCGAGGTGGATTCGAGCACCACCAGGTTGCCCTTGGCCAAAACCGGGGCGATCGCGTTGGCAGCCGCCTCGATATAGGAAAGGTCCGGCTCGTGCCCATCGCGGAACGGCGTGGGCACGGCGATGAGGAAAGCGTCGGCCGGCTCTGGCCGCAAGGTTGCGCGCAGGCGACCTTCGCGGGCAGCGGCGTGGACGACCATGTCAAGATCGGGCTCCACGATGTGGATGCGCCCCTTGTTGATCGTCTGCACGGCGATTTCGTTGACGTCCACACCGATCACTTCGATCCCGCGCGAGGCGAAGACGGCGGCCGTCGGCAGGCCGATATAGCCAAGGCCGATCACGGAAACCCGCTTGAAGCGGTGGGCTGGGGTCATCATCTCTTCGGTTTCATCCCTCAAAGGCGCCGCAGTGGCCATGGCGCATGCCCCCTTTCCTACGTGATATCCCGTGGCAAAAG
Organism: Novosphingobium sp. SG754; assembly: GCF_013149315.1. Classification (NCBI taxonomy): domain Bacteria; kingdom Pseudomonadati; phylum Pseudomonadota; class Alphaproteobacteria; order Sphingomonadales; family Sphingomonadaceae; genus Novosphingobium; species Novosphingobium sp. SG754. Next base: position 2,554 of record NZ_JABGCC010000006.1, read on the forward strand.
CCTTAAGATTGCAGAGCCCCGGGCTTTGGACGGGATGCCGATGGCGGCACGCCCGGCCAAAGCCGCGAAACCGGTGCGCAGTGGGCCGCCATGGCGGGCGGTGGTTCGGCCAGTGGATGGCAGACCGGAGCCACCGCCGCGCGGGCGACCGTATTGCGAGTGATCGGCGGCGTGTTGCTGCCGGTGAAAGGATCATTCCCCAGTTCCGCCCGCCTCGCGAGCCCAGAAACCTCCGGAAGCAATCAATCGCGGACGCGGCTAAAGCGCCATCCGCACAAATACTGAGTATTTAACTTCGTTTCGGATGCGACCCGCTGCATGCACAAAGCTGGCGCACGATTTCACCCGCGCCACAGGGCGGGAATCGCTGCAGATTCGGATTTCCGGAGGGCGCCTGGAGCCCGTTAGTGGGGCTGCATCATGCCAGGCGGCGGCAATGGTCGAGATAGCCGGCCTCGTGCCGGGCGGCGAGATCGACCACGCTGCGCCACAGCCACGATGGTGCCTGGTCGTCGGCAGGGGCTGGTTGCAATGCGTCTTGCCAGGCGCGGCGCACATCGTCACTCATCTGCCGGGCATGGGCCATGCCGACGATATAGGCGAGATAGGATGCCGCCGACACGGCTTGGCGGCGCGAGAACTGCTCCACCTCGATCTTGAGGTCCTGCGGCGCCAGTTCGCGCAGCACCACGGGCTTGCCCAAGAGATGGGCCGGGATCATCCGTTCCCCCAGATTGGGCGCCAGCGCACAGGCCCCCGCAACCACGCGCGCGGCCGGGTTGCTGGGCATCGCCACCCCATCGGCAACTGGCGCCACGGAATGCACCGCTTCCTTGATATCCACCAGCGCCAGGTATTCCGGGCCCTTGTCCTGCGCGCCAACGCCAAGCACGACGGCATAGCGCAGCCGGCCCAGCGAACTGCACCCCTTGCGCCAATAGGCCGCATCCAGCACGCGCACCCGCCCATCGCCGGCATGCCCGGCCAAGGCCAGCGCCTTGGTGCGCACGGTTGGATCGTCGAAAAGGGCGGTAATGACGTCGCGTTCGGCCGCCGCCAAGGGCCAGAAACGCTTGCCCAGCGGCAGGCTGGGCGTGGGGCCGTCGATCCGCTCGTTGGCAAGATGGCGCCATTTGCGCCCGGCCGCACGGCGACGCACCGCGCGCACCACCTTTGGCTCGGTGGGATCGTCTTCCGGTTCGGGGGAAAGCGCGCGGGAATAGCCGTCGATCATGGCGGCCAGCATCTGCGCGGTGACAATGCCCGGTAGGTCTGAACTGCGCGCCGCCGTTTCCAGCGAAAGGCCCAGGCGAATAAGATCGAACGCCGGATTGCCGATCACCGTCTGGTCAAGATCACGGATCTGGATGGCGAAATCGTGGTGCCGATCTGCCAGCGGCCCGAGATTGCCAAGATGGCAATCGCCACAGATCCACACGTTCGGCCCCACCGGCACTTGGGCCATAACCGGCGAGGCTTCCAGCCATTCATAAAATTGTGCCGTATTGCCGCGCACATAGGCGTGCACCGAGCGCGCCATTTTCAGCGCCCGGCGCGCCTCTAGCGCGGCATGCCGGCGATCCGGGGTGATCTTCAACCCGGATGGCCTGCGTGCGCAGCGGCCTTGGCTTCACGGGCCTTCTTGGCATAGTGGTGATGGGCAACGATGCAACCTGCCGCAGCACCGGCCAGCGCATGGCCCTTGCCAACGAAGTGACCGGCAACGCCGCCGGCCATGGCGCCGCGGATGCATCCCTTGGCCATGGCCGGCTGGACCGAAACGGTCGCAGTGGCAGCCATCGCAGCGATCAGAACCAGAGCCTTGCGCATCGAGAAATCTCCTTCGCGGCGATAAAGCGCGGGGTGGAGGATGTGTTCCATGACAATTTGGTCATGGCCGCCCCCCGGCCCGGCCCGCCACGCCTGATGCCACCTTGCCATGCGCCAGCGCCCAGTTCATACAGGTATGATAATTCTAATTTGGAGAGGCCAATGCAAACCCGCCGCGCAACCATCAAGCTCGCGCTCGCCAGTGCCGTGGCAGGCTCGGGCGTCGGGGCGGGCGCGGCGTCGGGGCAGGCGCCGGCAAGCGACGACCGCCGCGCCTGTACCGCGCTTGGCCAGTCGTTCCGGCCTGCGTGGCCCCACGGAATCGAGGGCCAGCGCAAGGCCGACATGGGCGATGGGCGCTATCTCAACCCCATCCTCGCCGGCGATTATCCCGATCCTTCGGTGCTGAAGGACGGCGATGATTATTACATGACGCATTCGTCGTTCGATGCGGCGCCCGGGCTGCTGATCTGGCATTCGTGCGATCTGGTGAATTGGCGCCCGCTGGGCCCCGCCCTGGCCAAGCCGCTAGGCACCGTGTTCGCGGTCGATATTGCCAAGCATGGCGATCGCTATTTCATCTACATCCCGTTCATGAAGGCGCCGTGGTCACCGCCGCTCGCCAGTTTTGCCAATATCTACGTCATCCACGCGCCGTCGATGGAAGGGCCGTGGAGCGATCCCATCGATCTTGGGATCGGCGAACTGATCGATCCTGGCCATGTCGTGGGCGAGGATGGCCACCGCTACCTGTTCTTCAATGGTGGCAAGCGGGTGCGCCTGACTGCCGATGGCTTGGCCACCGCTGGCCCGGTCGAAACCGCCTACCAGGCATGGCATTATCCCGATGACTGGATCACCGAGGCGTGGTCTCCCGAAGGCCCCAAGCTGTTTCGCCGTGGGCCGTGGTTCTACCTCGTCAACGCGGTGGGTGGCACCAGTGGCCCGGCGACAGGGCACATGGTTGCGGTCGCACGGTCGCGATCGATCAACGGACCCTGGGAGAATTGCCCGCACAACCCGATCGTGCGCGCCGCATCGGATGCCGACCCGTGGTGGTCGCGCGGCCATGCCACCGTCGTGGAAGGGCCGGGCGGGCGCTGGTTCATGGTCTATCACGGTTATGAAAACGGCTATCTCACGTTGGGCCGGCAAACCTTGTTGGAGCCCATCGAATGGACCGCCGATGGCTGGTTCCGCGCCACCGGGGGTGACCTTTCACAGCCGCTGGCCAAGCCTGGCGGCCAGGCGTTGCCTCATGGCCTTGCGCATTCCGACGACTTTGCCGCCGATGGACTCGGTCGCCTGTGGTCGCTCTATGCCAGCGCGCCCTCGGACAGCGCGCGCGTGCAGGTGTCTGGCAACAGCCTGGCGCTGGCTGCCAAGGGCAGCAGTCCGCAGGATGCCACGGTGCTGACCCAGCAAGTGGGGGACCGCGCCTATGCGATCGAGGTGGACGTCGAACTGCAAGGCGAAACGCAGGGTGGCCTGCTGCTGTTCTTCGATGACCGGCTGTTCCTGGGCATGGGCATCGATGGACGGCGCATGATCAGCTATCGCGGTGGCAAGCCGACCTATTGGCAGGAACCGGCGCCGCCCACGCGCCGCCTGCACATGCGCATTACCAACGAACGGCAGGTGGTGACCTTCTACTACAGCCTCGATGGCCAGGCTTGGACGCGCCATGGCGTGCGCAGCTATGTCGAGGGGTATAACGCCAACACGCTCGACAATCTGCTCAGCCTGCGTCCCGCGCTGTTTGCCGCCGGCAAGGGGCAGGTGGTGTTCCGCGCGTTCCGCTATCGCGCCCTGCCTGACCTGGCCTGACGCCGGCACGGTTCAGCCCAATGTCTTGAGCAGCTTGAGCTGAAATTCCGTGGTGCGCTGGCGCCAGGATGATCCCTGGATCAACGGCGCGGAGAGTTCCTGGCGCGTGCGGCCCGGCACGCGCAGCGTGGCCGACAGCGACAGCGTGCGATCAAAGCTGTGCGTCATGATCATGCTCGCTTCGCCCCAGGCAGCGTCGCGCACCTGCCAGGCGCGCGACGGGCTGTTGTAGGACCATTGCACCTGCGCCACGTCAGCCGGCACGTCGCCCCGGGCGGTGCCGCTCCATTCCAGCGTGCCGTTGGTGCTGGCGCGCATGGTGTGCAGCAACTGCTGCCCGCCCGGCACATCGATCGGGTTGCACTGGTCGAACAAGTTGGCGCTGGCGCTGAGCTTGACATGGCGCAGCAGTGGCGCGCTCAGATCGAACTGCGCGCCGGCGCTGCGGCTGCGGCCGGCATTGACATAGCCATAGATGCTCGCCCCTGCCGCGGTGGCGGCATAGGTCGTGCTCCACACATTGCTGGTCGTGCGCCAATAGGCAGTGAGATTGGTTTCGATCGCACCGCGCCGGTATTGCAGGCTGCCTTCCCACGATGCGGTGGTCTGGTCCTGCAACGCAGGGTTGCCCTGGAACAGGGTGAGCGGGTCTTCGACCACGGTATAGGGGCGCAGATAGTCGAGCGGTGCCCGCTCGATCCGCTGGCTGTAGCTGGCCGCCAGAGTCAGCATCTTGCTGCTCGCGAACTGGATATGCAGGCTGGGAAAAACGGCGGTGCGGCCAAGCACCAGGCGGTCTTCACCCGTGCTGTCGATCCGCCGCACGCTGCGTTCGGCGCGCAGGCCCGGGGCGATGGTCAGCTTGCCCAGAGTCTGCTGCAGCGTAGCATAGGCCGCCAGCGTGGTGCTGCGCCCGGCAAAGCGATCGTTCGCAAGGGTTGCCAGTGCGCCGTCGCTTGCCTCGCTGCTCAGGGAATAGGCCTGCGATGTGCTGTCGCGGTGCCAACTGGTGCCCAGCGAAAGCAACTGGTGCGCGGCGATCGGGTGCTTCCAGTCCACCTGCCCGTCGATCGTGGTGGTGGGATTGCGCAAGACCGTGGCAAAGCCACCGCCGTTGCTGAACCGGGCCAGGGTCTCATCGCGCACCACGGGGTTGGTATAGACCTGCACGCTGGCGGTCAGCGTTTCCCCCTCGCGCGTGCCGCGATGATCGACATCGAGTTCGCCGGTCAGGAAACTGGCCACGCTGCTCAACCGCCGGGTTTCGGCAAAGCTGCTGAAATCGGGGGTGAGGCCCTGATAGCTGGCGCGGGTGTGGGTGATATCGTGGCCGCCTCCACCGCCCAGGCCCAGCGACACGGTGGTCTTGGCGTCGATCTCATAGGTTGCCTTGCCGCTCAGCCGGCCGTCCGTGCCGCCGGTATCGGTCTGCCCCGATCGCGTATAGGCGGTGGCAGCGCCATCACCATCGGGCTCCACCCGGCGGCTGATGAAATCGTGTGCGCGTGCCATCGTGCCGATGTTGCCGCCGGCCTTGAGTTCATAGCTCCACCGCCCGCGTCGGTAATGCAGCGTCGTATCGATCAGGCCATGGCCATAGCTGGAGGTTTCCACGCTGGCATTGCCCGACCAGCCCGCGTGCCGTGCCTGGCGCAGCACCAGATTGATCACGCCGCCCGTGCCTTCGGCGGAAAACTGCGCCGAAGGGTTGTTGATCACTTCGATCCGCGCAATATCGCTGCCGTGCAGCGTGCGCAGATATTGCCGCGCATCGCCGGCGTAGGGATGCCCATCGACATAGATTCTGGCATTCCCCGCGCCCAGCAACAGAATCTGGTCGTCGGGTGTGATCGTGACCGCCGGCAGCCCGCGCAGCAATTGCAGCGTATCCTTCTGTGCCGATTGCGGGGTTTGCTGCACCTGGTAGGTGCGCCGGTCGATATGCAGGGTGGCGGGCGTGCGCGCGGCGGTCACCTCGATCACGTCGGCCGCTGGCGGCACCGGCACTGGCGTCGTGGCCGATACTGCCGGAACGGCCGGTTCGATCGTCGGTGGCAATGCGGCGATCATGCGGTCTCCGGCGGGCTGAGGCACCCAGCATAGGGGCCGCGCGCCAGTCATGAACAGCAAAAAACACAGCGAGGATCAAAGCCCTAGCACCACTTTGGCGCTAACCGCGATCTGATAGAGGATCTGAGTCATGTCCTTGAGGATCTGGCGCGACTTGGTGTCGATGCGTGGCAGCACGAGCAGATCATCGCCGCTGCGCACCGCGCGGCTTTGCGCGGCCACTTCCTCGAAACTGCCATCGGCATGGGCCACCACGATCCGGCGGGCGGCGCTTTTCTGGGTAAAGCCGCCTGCCCGCTCGACATAGCTGGTGGCGTCGAGCCCGGCTTGCCAGGCCACGGCATTGGGGAACAGCACTTCCCCGCTCACCAGCACCAGCCCATCGCGCGTCGGCACGCGCAGCAGATCGCCGTTTTCCAGCAGCAGGTCATCGCGCGCGGGGCCTTGCCCGATCACCACCTGGCCCAGCGGCTGCACTTTGCGCGCGCGGTCGATCCATTGCAGGATCAGGTCCGCCTCGTTGTGGCGCAGCTGGCTTTCGTCGTTGGTGCCCGATCGCGCGGTCAGCGCCGCCTGCTCCAGGCTGTGCAGGCTGGCGTCGAGCATGGTCTTCTGGCGGTCCTTCACGCTTTGCCGGAACAGCTGGATGCTGGTGGCATCCGATCGCTCGGAAAAGCGGATCTGGCGCAACAAGTCGCCCAGGTGCGCGCCATAGGGCAGCACATATTCCTGCCGGCTTTCGTGCTCTCCCTCGATCCGCACGGTGATCGTGCCGTTCTTCTGGTCGGAGGTGAACTCGATGGTATCGCCATTGCCCACTGGCAAAGCGCCGGCCTCGCCCAGCGGGCGATAGTCGACATTGCGGATCGGCCCGGTGGCGCGGGTGATGCGCATGTGGGTGGCAACCGGCTGCGGCCCGGCGAGCAGGGCGACATCGGCCGTGGTGGGATGGGCATTGCGCGGAAATTCAAAGACATTGGCATTGTTGGCCAGGCCCAGCACCGTCACCGTCTGCTGGCGCGGGCCGACAAAGATCACGTCGCCATCGGCCAGCGGCAAGGGCGGCATCACCCCGCGAAACAGGAACTGGTAAAGGTTCACGTGCGCGCGCACCTGCTCCCCGCGCTTGACCTCCACATCGATGAAGGTGCCGCGATCGGGATCGATGCCGCCGGCCGCATCGAGATAATGCAGCAGCCCGTCCATGCTCGTCCCGTCATAGAGCCCCGGTCGCCGCACGAAGCCGCCGACGAACACCCGCACCGGCTGCGCCTCTGCCAGCGAAGCATAGACATAGACATTGCTGCGAAACGTGCCCGCCGCCGCCCCGGTGATCACGCGCTGGAGATCCTGATTGCGCACCCCGGCCAGATGGATCGGGCCGATGTTGGGCAGGAACACGTTGCCTTGCGGGTCCACGGTCTGGACCTGGGCATATTGGAATGCGCCCCACAGCCGCAGCACGACCTGATCGCCCGGGATGATCACGTAATCCGGGTTGAAATGCGCTGCGCCCGCGCGGGCAAACGCGCCGGTGAACAGCTGAGCGCCAAACACCGGGCTGACCGCGTTGGCAACATACTGCCCGGAAGCGGCCGTATTGCCCGGCGCCACGGAAGGGGCCGCGCCATCCACGGGCACCGGCTGGGCAGGATTGGGGCTGGCGGTCGGCACGGCAAGCGGCATGGCGGGCAGGCTGGTGCCGCTACCGCCGGTATTGCCCATGGCATTGGCGATGGCAGCCAGCGTGGCCGGATCGGCGCTTTGCAGCATCTGGCCCATCACGCCAGGCGGCAATCCCTGCGCCAGGGCTGGCAAAGGCGCGGCCAGGGCGGTGAAGGCGAGCGAAAGGCCCAGCGCCAGCCGACCAGGGCTGGGCATGGGGCGGCAGGTGCGGCGCATGGGTAGGCGCTCCTTTTTGGCAAACCGAAGGGTGGGAAAGATCAGTCGACGTGGTCGCGCACCACCGACACCAGCAGCAGTGCGATGGCCGCAGCAAGAAACGCGGCGAGCGTGAAGACCAGGGCGTTGTAGAGCCGGCGCGGGCGCGCGGGATATTCGGGCAGGGTTGGCGCCTGGACCACCGAGATTTGCTTCATCGCCTGCATCGCGGTGATCCGCCCCTTTTCCAGCGCGGCCAGCGTCGTCTGGTAGAGCGACTGGCTGAACTGCGCTTCCTGCTGCAATTGGCGGAACGCATCAGCCCGGCGGTTGAGCGCGCCCGGCTCGGGCGCGGCGGCGCGGGCGCGTTCGCGCGCCAGTTCGGCATCGATCGCACCGATCTGCTGGCGCACGGCCACCACGTCGGGATGGGCCGAAACCAGGTAGGCTTCCAACGTGCCCAATTGCGTCTGCAAGGCGCTTTTGCGCGCTTCAAGCTGGGCAATCGTGCCGGCCACGGCATCGAGCGTGCCATCGGGCGACACCATGCCTTCCCGGCTCTGAAAATCGAGCACGGCCTGGCGGGCCTGCTGGTTGCGCTTGCCCATCTGCGCCGCTTCGCTGGCCAGGAAATCCACCTGGGTCTGGGCCAGGCGGTGATCGTTGGCGTTCATGAAAGCGGCGCCTTCGTGCAGCATGGCCGCCACGATTGCCTGCGCCGTGGCCGGATCGTAGGCGCTCGCTTCCACATGAAGTACGCCGGCATTGTCGTCATAATCGACGCGGACGCGCGCTTTCATGTAATCGCGAAAGCGGGCCATCGGCGCGTTGGCGGCACCCAGGCGCGACAGCCAGTCGTGGCGATGATCGGCATAGTGCGCGCGCAAATGCAGCCGGGCGTCGAGCCGGGCGAGCATGTCTTGCGAAAGCAGGTGGTTGCGCAGCAGCATCTGGTCATTGCGATTGCCGCCGCCCGCGCCGGCCAGGCCCGACAGCAGGCCACCCAGCCCGCCCGGATCGATCGCGCCCATGTCAGCCCGCTGCACGACCACGTCGGTTTCGGAAACATAGAGGTCAGAGGCGATCAGGCACCAATAGGCGCTGGCGACAAGGCTGGCCGCGCCGGCCAGGCCCAGCACCAGATGGCGAATCCGCGCCGCGCGCCAGCGCGGGCGCCCGGCGGCCGGCAGCGTGGTGGCGCCAGGCGCTTCGCGCGGGCCTGACAGTGGCAGGGCTGGCGCTTCTCCCGGCCCGGCGTCTTGCCCGTCGCCCTGTTCGGGCAGATCGGCCGGGGGGCGCCGCCTGCGCGCGATCGGCGCGGCAGGGGCCGGGGAGGCAGGCGGATAGGCAAGATCGGTGCTCATGCGGGCAGGGTGTCCTTGTAGGCCGCGATGGCGTCTCCCAGCCGGTCAAACCAGGTCAGCCTGCCCTGGTGCAGCAGCATGCCGGCAGTGCAGAACCGCTTGAGCGTGCCGGGATCGTGGCTGACCATGATCACGCTGGCCTGGTTGGCGCGGCGGCGGAATTCCTCGGCCGCGCGCGCGCGAAAGCTGGCATCGCCGGCAGAGGTCGCCTCATCGGAAATGTAGACATCGAAATCGAAAGCGAGCGAAATGGCAAAGCGCAGGCGCGCGGCCATGCCGGTGGAATAGGTGCGGATCGGCTGGTCGAAGCGGTCGCCCAGCGCGGCAAATTCGGCAATGCGCGCAAGGCGTTCGGGAATGTCATCCTCGTGCCCGTGGATGCGGCAGACGAAGCGGGCGTTCTGGCGCCCGGTCAGCGTGCCTTGCAACCCGCCGCCAAAGCCCAGTGGCCACGATACGCGGCAATGCCGCTCCACCGCGCCGCGCGTCGGCTTGTCCACCCCCGCCAGAATGCGCAGCAGCGTGGATTTGCCAGCGCCATTGGCGCCCAGGATACCCACGCTAACGCGCGGCGGAATGACGAAATTGACATTGTCGAGCACCCAGGGACCGGCGCCGTGTGCGGTCATATAGCGCTTGGACAGGCCGCGCCCGACGATCATCGCGCACCCACCTTGTGCGCCAGGCGCAGTTGCAGCGCGAGGCCGAGCAGCAGCAGTCCCAGCACCCAGGCAAACAAATAGCCGGCATCGGTTTCGGGCACGGCCTGATAGCTGTCTGACAAGGCCATGCGCACCAGCTCCACGCCATGGGCCAGGGGATTGAGCATCAGCAGGGCGCGCCAATCAGCCGGTAGCGAGCCGAGCGGAAACATCACGCCCGAAATCATGTAGAGCGGCCGCAGCACGATGTGCAGCACCTGGCGCGTTTCGCGCATCAAGGTGGTGCAGGCCGAAACCACCATGCCGAACGCCACGCCCAGCAGCCACATCGCTGCGCAGGCCCCCATCATCGCCAATGGGAACTGCGGGGCAAAAGGGTGGCCCCATAGCGCCAGGAGCGCGATCAGCAGCAGGGTGATCACCAGCCAGCTTGCTCCTTCCAGAAGCCCGCGCGCCACCAGCGTGTCCACCGGCTTGACCTGGCGATAGGCAAACAGGGCGGAATTATCGGCCGGGGCGCCGGCCACGTGGTCGGCGGTCTTGCGGAACAGGAAGAAGGTCTGGATGCCGACCATGATCCACACCGGTGTGTCGAGGTTGCCCACGCTGTGCACCCGCACGGCGGAATAGAGCACGAGCAGGTAGGCGACGTGGAACACCGGCTCGAACAGCACCCAGGCCCAGGAAATGCGTGTGGCGAACAGTCGGGTGAGTGCCTCACGCAGCATCAGCGCGCGCCAGACCGACCAGGTGACCGAGAGCGAGGAGCGCGCAGGAGCAGCCGGGCCGGCGAGATCAGGAGAAGGCGGCGAAGCGGGGAAGGGCATCGCCGTTACGCCGACGCCGCCTGGGCCGGACGATCCCAGGCAAACAGCGCCTGAGGGTTCCGAGGGGGCGGAGGCACCGCTGCCGCGCTTTCGGGCGCCGGGCCAGCGGCGAGCGTGGCGCAGTCTGCCATGCGCACCACGCCGACGGGCAGCGGGGCGCCTGCGCCTTCCACCACGAACAGCGCGGTGACGTTGGCTTGCCTCATCACGGCCAGCGCGTCTGCGGCGCGGGCATCGGCGCGCACCGTGCGCGGGGCATGGGTCATCACGTCTTCGGCGCAGGAAGTCAGCAGGCCATGGACATGGCGGCGCAGATCGCCATCGCTGATCGCCCCCACCAGGCAGCCGGCACGATCGACCACGCCGGCGATGCCCAGGCTCTTTTCGGTCATTTCCAGCAGCACGTCGCGCATCGGCATGGCCATGGGCACTAGGGGCACGGCATCGCCGCGATGCATGATGTCGGCCACCGTGGCCAGGCTGGTGCCGATGGCGCCGCCTGGATGAAGCTGGCGCAGCTGTGCATGCGTCGTGCCCCGCGCCGCCATGGTGGCAATCGCCAGCGCATCGCCCAGCGCCAGCATCAGCGTGGACGAGGTAGTGGGCGCGACATGGGCCGGGCACGCCTCGCGCGCCGGGGGTAGGACCAGGCCGATATCCGCGCTGCGCAGCAGGATCGAATTCGCCTGCGCGCTGATGCCGATCAGCGGGCAACCCAGCCGTGCGGCATGGGCCAGGATCGGGCGGAGTTCGGGGGTATTGCCCGAATTGGACAGCACCAGCAGCAGATCGTCAGGCGTGAGCATGCCCAGGTCGCCATGCGCCGCCTCTGCCGGGTGTACGAAGAAGGCCGGCGTGCCGGTGGCGGCCAGGGTCGCGGCCAGCTTGCGCCCGACATGCCCCGATTTGCCCATGCCGCTCACCACCACGCGTGACTTGGTGGCCAGGAGCAGGTTCACCGCATCGGCAAATCGGGCATCGAGCGTGCGCGCCAGGCGATCGAGCGCGTCGGCTTCCGTCTGGATCACCCGGCGCCCGCGCGCCAGCAGGTCTACCGCCGGCATCGCGCCCGGTGCGGGTTGTGCAACGATCTGGCCCTCTGGCTTCATGAAATCACCGTCCCCCTTGCGCCGGTCCCGAATGCCTGCCCCATGTGCGGGCGTCAGCGCGATCCGTGCCGCCGCCCATCGGGATGGCCCTTAGTAATCCCTACTGGATCGCCATGCGGCGCCTGTTCCCACGGAAATGAAGCGATAACCGCGTCGCCGCTGGCCCTGGCGGCGGCTTTGGGCCATGCCTGCCCGTGCGTTTCGTGATAGAAACAGCCTCTCAATTTTCGAGGGAGTTTGCCCCACTCATGCAACTGCGCCACTTGCGCTATTTCGTGGCCCTGGCGCGTCTGCGCCACTTCGCACGCGCTGCGGCGGAATGCGGCGTGTCGCAGCCCACGCTGTCGGCCGGGCTGGTGGCGCTGGAACAGGATCTGGGCAAGCGCCTGGTAGAGCGTGATCGGCGCTTCATCGACCTGACGGCGCAGGGCCAGGCCATGCTGCCCTGGGCCGAACAGATTCTGGGCGCAATGGGCAGCATGGCCCAGGCCGTGGCAGCCACCGCCGCACCATTGGCGGGGCGGTTCCGCCTTGCCGCCATTCCCGCCGCGCTGCCGCTCGTCGGCCGCTTTGGCGATGCGCTGCTGGGCCGTTATCCCGGGCTGCATCTCGCCGTCCACCAAGCCACCAGCCGGGTGATCGAACAGGATCTTCAGGCGTTGTCGTGCGATGCCGGGTTGACCTATCTCGATCACGAGCCACCCGCCAACGTCATCGCCGTGCCGTTGGCGCAGGAACGCTATCTCTTTGTAACCCATGGCGATGCCGCGCGCGAAAGCGGCGCGGCGATGGATTGGGCAGAGGCGGCTGCCATGCCGCTGTGCCTGCTGCACCAGGGCATGCAGTATCGCCGCATTCTCGACGCGCAGTTTGCCGCACGCGGCCTGGCCCTGGCGCCGCGTGCCGTGGCAGACAGCTATGTCGCGCTGCTGTCGCTGGTGCAGTCGGGCCGCTTTGCCACGATCATCCCCGATAGCTATGCCGCGCTGTTGACCGGGCTGGACTGGGCGGCGATCCAGCCGATGGAGGGCGCTGAAACCGCGCGACGGCTGGGGCTGGTCGTGCTCGATCGCCAGCCGATGGGGCCATTGGCGCTGGCTGCGCTCGACGTGGCGCGCGCTCTGGCGGCGTGATAGAGAAATTCTATCAAACTTTGCGCAATTCGATTTGACCGCGCGCGCCGACGGGGCGACATTTCGCGCCATGACCGAACCTGCCGAACTGGACCGGATCCTTGCCGCGCACGCCGGGCGCGAGGGATCCCTGCTGCCGATCCTGCATGATGTGCAGGCTGTCTTTGGCCATGTGAGCGAAGCAGCCGAGCGGGCGATTGCCCATGCGCTCAATCTCAGCCGCGCCGAAGTGCACGGTGTGGTCAGCTTCTATCACGATTTCCGCACCGCGCCCGAATCGCGCCCGGTGGTCAAGCTGTGCCGCGCGGAAAGCTGCCAGGCACGCGGCGTGGAGGCACTGGCCGCGCGCCTTCGCGCCGATGGGCCGGTGAAGGTGGAAACGGTCTATTGCCTGGGGCTTTGCAGCGTGGGGCCGAACGCGATGGTGGGCGACACGCTCCACGCCCGGCTTACGCCTGAAAAGCTCGATGTTCTGGTAGGAGGCCTGGCATGAAGGACGTGGGCATGAGCACGACCGTGCGCATTTCCGACGACGCACTGGCCCTCGCCTGTTGCGCCGATGCCGTGGCTGCCGCCTTCGCAGCGGCGGGCTGCACGGTGGAGCGCGTATCGAGCTGGGGCATGCACTGGCTCGAACCCCTGGCCGAGGTCGACGGCGCCGGGTTCGGGCCGCTTGATGTGGCCGACGTGCCTGCCGTGCTGGCCGGCACCAGCGACAAGGGCATCGGCCCGATCGCCGATCACCCCTTCATCGCCAGCCAGCAGCGCTTTACCTTTGCCCGCGCCGGCAAGACGCGGCCATTGAGCCTTGAGGATTACGCGGCGCATGGCGGCTGGGCGGGCCTTGCCCGTTCGCGCGAAATGGGGCCGGAAGCGACGATTGCGGAAGTCATGGCCTCGGGCCTGCGCGGCCGGGGCGGGGCGGGCTTTCCCGCCGCGATCAAGTGGACCACTGTGGCCAAGGCGCCGGCCACGCCCAAATATATCGTCTGCAACGCCGACGAGGGCGACAGCGGCACCTTTGCCGATCGCATGGTGATGGAAGGCGATCCCTTCATGCTGATCGAAGGCATGGCGATTGCCGCCCATGCCGTCGGCGCGGCGAAGGGCTATGTCTATATCCGCAGCGAATATCCCCATGCCATCGCCAAGATGCAGGCAGCGGCCCAGGCGGCACGTCCGCACATCGCCCCGTTCGAGGTGGAAGTGCGCGTGGGCGCGGGCGCCTATGTCTGTGGCGAGGAAACCTCGCTGCTCAACAGCCTGGAGGGCAAGCGTGGCGAAGTGCGGGCCAAGCCGCCACTGCCCGCGCTCGAAGGGCTGTTTGGCCAGCCCACCGTGGTCAACAACGTGCTGACCCTGGCGGCGGTGCCGTGGATCCTGGCGAACGGCGGTGCGGCCTATGCCGATGTCGGCTTTGGCCGGTCCAAGGGCACGATGCCGATCCAGATCGCCGGCAACGTGAAATATGGCGGGCTGTACGAGGTCGGCTTTGGCATCACGCTGGGCGAACTGGTCGAGGTTGTGGGTGGTGGCACGGCCTCGGGCCGGCCAGTGCGCGCGGTACAGGTGGGCGGGCCATTGGGCGCCTATCACCCGCCGGCCGATTTCCACCTGCCGTTCGATTATGAAAGCTTTGCCGCTGCCGATGGCCTGATCGGCCACGCCGGGCTGACCGTGTTTGACGATAGCGTGGACATGAGCGCGCAGGCGCGCTTTGCCATGCAGTTCTGCGCCGCTGAATCCTGCGGCAAGTGCACGCCGTGCCGCCTGGGCTCCACGCGCGGCGTCGAAGTGATCGACCGCATCCGCGCCCGCCAGGGCCGCAGTGCCGATGCGGTGGAGAGCCTGCCGCAAATCCACAACGCCAAGAAGCGCGCGCGCAGCCTGGCCGACGAGATCGCCCTGCTTGAAGACCTGTGCGAAACGATGAAGTTCGGCTCGCTTTGCGCGCTGGGCGGCTTCACGCCCTATCCCGTGCTTTCCGCCCTGCGCCGGTTCCCCGAGGATTTCGGTGCGGTGCCGGCTGACGCGGAGGCAGCCGAGTGATGGCGCCTTGCCGCCAGGGGGCTTCGACAAGCTCAGTCCGAACGGGTTTCAACGGTGTGAAAACCCAAATCCGGTTCGCCCTGAGCCTGTCGAAGGGCGTTGGCACCAGCGCAATGGTGCGCCCATGATCCTGGGCGCCGTCCTTGCTGGGGGCCAATCCACCCGCTTTGGCAGTGACAAGGCTGTAGCCGAACTGGCAGGGCAAAGCCTCCTCGCCCATGCCGTGAATACCCTGCAGCAGCAGTGCGACACGGTCGTGGTTGTGGGGCGGGACGATGCGCCGGCGCCCTGTCTGCCCGATCGCCCGCGTGCCGGCATGGGGCCGCTGGGTGGCATCGCCGCCGCGCTCCACCATGCCGCTGGCCACGGGTTTGATACGGTGCTCACGGTCCCGGTCGACAGTTTTGGCCTTGCCGCCGATACGGCCGCCCAGCTTTCCCCCGCACCCGCCTTTTGCGAAAGCCAGCCGGTGATCGGCCTGTGGCCGGCCAGTGCCGCGCCTGCGCTCGATGCCTTGCTGGCCAGCCCGGCCAAGCACAGCTTGCGCGCGTTTGCCCAAGCGATAGGCGCGCGCCCGGTTGCGCTCACCACTATTCCTCACAATATCAACACCCCGGCGGATCTTGCCGCCGTGCAGGAGCATGCCCATGGGCTATGAACGCCAGGCCGATTTCGGCACCCCCGAGGTTCGTTCCGACAGCCAGGTGACGCTGGAAATCGATGGCCGCGCCGTAACCGTGCCGGCCGGCACCACCGTCATGCGCGCGGCGGCGGTTTCGGGTGGGTCGATCCCCAAGCTGTGCGCCACCGACAACCTCAAGCAGTTCGGCTCGTGCCGCCTGTGCCTGGTTGAAATCGACGGCATGCGCGGCACACCGGCGTCGTGCACCACGCCGGTGGCCGATGGCATGAAGGTTCATACCCAAAGCGAAAAGCTGGCCAGGCTGCGGCGCGGAGTGATGGAGCTTTATATCTCCGACCACCCGCTCGATTGCCTTACCTGCAGCGCCAACAACGATTGCGAGTTGCAGGACCAGGCCGCTGCAGTGGGCCTGCGCGATGTGCGCTATGGCTATGAGGGGGCCAATCACCTGGAGGCGCAGACCGACGCCAGCAATCCCTATTTCGATTTTGACGCGACCAAGTGCATCGTCTGCTCGCGCTGCGTGCGGGCGTGCGATGAAGTGCAGGGCACCCTGGCGCTGACGGTGGAAAGCCGCGGCTTCGGCTCGCAGATTTCGGCGGGCGTGAAGTCTGACGATTTCCTCTCGTCGGAATGCGTATCGTGCGGCGCCTGCGTGCAGGCCTGCCCGACGTCGGCGCTGATGGAAAAGGCGGTGACCGAAATCGGCAAGCCCGAGCGGGCCGTCGTCACCACCTGCGCCTATTGCGGCGTGGGCTGCACGTTTCGCGCCGAAATGCGCGGCGAGCAGCTGGTGCGCATGGTGCCGTGGAAAGACGGCAAGGCCAACCGTGGCCATTCCTGCGTCAAGGGCCGCTTTGCCTGGGGCTATGCCCAGCACCAGGACCGCATCCTGAAACCCATGGTGCGCGACAGCATCGATCAGCCCTGGCGCGAGGTCAGCTGGGACGAGGCGCTGGGCTTTGCCGCCAGCCGCTTCAAGGCGATCGCCGCCAGCCATGGCAACAATGCGCTGGGCGGCATCGTATCGAGCCGCTGCACCAACGAGGAAGGCTTCCTGGTGCAGAAGCTGGTGCGCGCCGGCTTTGGCACCAACAACGTCGATACCTGCGCCCGCGTCTGCCATTCGCCCACCGGCTATGGCCTCAAGACCACGTTCGGCACGTCTGCCGGCACGCAGGATTTTGATTCGGTCGAAGACAGCGACGTGATCCTGGTGATCGGCGCCAATCCCACCGATGGCCATCCGGTGTTTGGCAGCCGGATGAAGCGCCGCCTGCGCCAGGGCGCCAGGCTGATCGTGATCGATCCGCGCCGCACCGATCTGGTGCGCAGCCCGCATGTGGAGGCAGACTATCACCTGCCGCTGCGCCCCGGCACCAATGTCGCGGTGCTCTCCGCGCTGGCGCACGTGATCGTGACCGAAGGCCTAGTCAATGAGGCGTTCGTGCGCGAACGCTGCGATTGGGACGAGTTCCAGCACTGGGCCGAATTCGTGGCGCAAGAGCGCAACAGCCCCGAATTCCTCGAACCCGTCACCGGCGTTCCCGCCGATCTCGTGCGCGGGGCGGCGCGGCTCTATGCCACGGGCGGCAACGGTGCGATCTATTATGGCCTGGGCGTGACCGAACACAGCCAGGGTTCCTCCACCGTGATGGCGATTGCCAACCTCGCCATGGCGACCGGCAACATCGGCCGGCGCGGCGTGGGGGTTAACCCCTTGCGCGGGCAGAACAACGTGCAGGGCGCCTGCGACATGGGCAGCTTCCCGCATGAGCTTTCGGGCTATCGCCATGTGTCTGATGCCGCCACGCGCGCGCTGTTCGAGGCGGAATGGGGTGTCAGGATCGATCCCGAACCGGGCCTGCGCATTCCCAACATGCTCGATGCCGCCACTGACGGCCTGTTCAAGGGCCTCTACATCCAGGGTGAAGACATTCTTCAGTCAGACCCGGATACCAAGCACGTTGCGGCGGGCCTGGCGGCGATGGACTGCGTCATCGTGCATGACCTGTTCCTCAACGAAACCGCCAACTATGCCCATGTCTTCCTGCCGGGCTCCTCGTTCCTGGAAAAGGACGGCACTTTCACCAATGCCGAACGCCGCATCCAGCCGGTGCGCAAGGTGATGGAGCCGCTCAATGGCTATCAGGACTGGGAAGTGACGCAGGAACTGGCGCGCGCCATGGGCCTCGATTGGAACTACACCCATCCCAGCGAGATCATGGACGAGATCGCGCGGCTCACCCCCAGCTTTGCCGGGGTAAACTATGCCCGCCTCGATGCCGAAGGGTCGTTGCAGTGGCCGGTCAACGACACCGCGCCCGATGGTTCGCCGATCATGCACGTCGATGGCTTCGTGCGCGGCAAGGGCAAATTCGTGGTGACCGACTATGTGCCCACTGACGAGCGCACCGGGCCGCGTTTCCCGCTGCTGCTGACGACGGGGCGCATCCTCTCGCAATACAATGTCGGCGCGCAGACCCGGCGCACCGAAAACAGCGTGTGGCACGCCGAAGACGTGCTGGAAATCCACCCGACCGACGCGGAAAACCGCGGCATCAACAGCGGCGACTGGGTGCGCCTGGCCAGCCGGTCGGGCGAAACCACGCTGCGCGCCACGGTGACCGATCGGGTGGCGCCCGGCGTGGTCTATACCACGTTCCACCATCCCGCCACGCAGGCCAACGTGGTGACCACCGACTATTCCGACTGGGCCACCAATTGCCCGGAATACAAGGTGACCGCAGTGCAGATCACCCCGTCCAACGGGCCGAGCGAATGGCAGGAAGACTATGCCGCGCAAAGCCGCCAGGCGCGGCGCATCGCCGGCAGCGCGCTGGAGCCGGCCGAATGAGCGGGCAGACCGAAGCCAAGCTGGTCTACATGGCCAACCAGATCGCCCGCAACCTGGTGCACGAACCGCACCCGGCGGCGGCTCTGGCCGATCACCTGCACGCGTTCTGGACGCCGGCGATGCTGCGCCAGATCTTTGCTCACCTTGCCGCCCATGGCGAGGACGGGCTCGATCCGATCGCCCGCACGGCCTTGGCCGAACTGGCCGCGGGTCATGCCCCGCCACCGCAAACCAAGGCGACCGACCCCGCGCACCATGGCGCCGATGCCGGCTGACCTGCCGCCCGGCGCGGTCGACCACGCCTTTGTCGAACATTTTGCCGATGGCCGCGCGCCCGTGCCGCGTGCCCGCGCGCTGGCGCAGGAAGCGCCCGTGGCGATCGAGATCAATGGCCTGGGTTATGCCGTGATGATGGCCACGCCCACCGATCTTGAAGACTATGCGCTGGGCTTTTGCCTGTCGGAACAGTTGATCGCCGATCCTTCCGGGTTCGTGGCGGCGCAGGCGGCGCAGATCGAGGGGCGCGGCTGGATCTTGCGTATCACGTTGGCCATGGCCGATGCGGCGCCGCTGATGGAACGCGCGCGGCTGCGCCTGTCCGAAGGATCGTGTGGCCTGTGCGGGATCGAAAGCCTGGAGCAGGTCTTGCGCCCCTTGCCGCAGGTGGGCGCGGCACTGGCCGTCAGCGATGCGGCAATCTTTCGCGCCACCGCAGCCATGGGCGATCACCAGACGCTGGGCCGTGCCACCCGCGCCGCCCATGCCGCCGCATTCTGCACGGGCGATGGCGCGATTCTGGCGCTGCGCGAGGATGTTGGCCGCCACAACGCCTTCGACAAGCTGGTCGGCGCGCTGGCGCGGACGGGAATTGACCCGGCCAGCGGCTTTGTCGTCCTGACGGCGCGGTGCAGCTATGAACTGGTGCAGAAGGCCGTGATCGCCGGCGTGCCGCTGCTGGTCACTGTGTCAGCGGCCTCGACCCTCGCGGCAGAGCGCGCGCAGGCCCACGGGCTGCGGCTGGTCAGCTTGGCGAGGGACGACAGTTTCCTGGAAAGTTGAGCGACCCGGCCCGGGAAAGTTGGCCTGTCCGCCGGGAATGGGCGGCTCAGCGCGCGTCAGCCAGCGTGGACAGCGCCTCGCGCAGCGCTTCGAGGCTGACTGGCTTGGGCAGCATCGGCGCTTCGGGCGCGCCGGCATCGGGATCGAACGAGGCATGCCCCGACAGATAAAAGAACGGCGTGCCTTCCTCGCGCAGGCGCAGCGCTACTGGCACCGAGGTGGTGTCGCTGCCCAGTGAAAAATCGAGCAGGGCGGCATCGACCGGGCCTTCGTCCAGCGCCGATAGCGCCTGGTCCACCGTGGCCACTGCCGTTACCTTGTCATGGCCGAGGTCTGCCAGGTTTTCCTCCAGCAGCATTGCGAGCAGGGGCTCGTCCTCGACAACCAGAATTCTCATCATTGCAATCCTTGGTGGCGTTTGTTGGTGCCGGGCGCGAAGGCGCGGCACAACGCCAATTCCACAAAACCCTACCCCATCTGCGGCATACGCGAAACTGCCGATGATACGAATAGGGTTGCATCCAGGGGGTCTATCCCCTGATTGCAACGCTTTGGCCCGTTTTTCGCCCGGATCATGCCCTTGGGAACCAGCGCGATGCGCCAGGGATTATGGCTTGGCCATGGCCCCGCGCGCGATTCGTTTTCCTTACGAGACCCCCGGTCTGGATGTCCGCTGGCAGCGCCAGCTGTTGATCGGCGGTGTGGTTGCGCTGCTCCATGTCGGCCTGATTCTGGCGCTGGTGCACGGCCTGGCTGGGGGCATTGTCGCGCTGCGCCTGCCCGATCCGGCATTCGTGCTCTACACTCCGCCCGAACCCACACCCACACCCACGCCCACCCCGCCCAGCAGCAGCATGCGGCCAAGCCATGCCGCTTCGGGGGCTGCCGGGGCGATGGGGCGCAAGGCGCGGCCCAAAGAAATCATGGCCCCACCGCCGCGCATCATTATCCCGGCCTTGCCGGCCGCCCCGGTGGCGGGGACTGGCGACGCGGCACGGTCGGGCGCCGGCCCCACTGGCACGGGCAACGGCGGCGCCGTCGCGGGCTCGGGAACCGGTAGCGGCGCTGCAGGAAATGGCGATGGTGGTGGCGGGGCACAGCGCGTGGCCAAGATCGCCGGAGACATCACCGCCGCGCGCGATTATCCCGCCGCAGGCCGCGCCGATCGTGCCGGCCGCCAGGTGGTGATCGTGCTGCGGGTGGATACGCAGGGCAATCCGGTGGGGTGCCGCGTGCAACAGGCCAGCGGCAACGACGAAGCTGATGCCATCACCTGCCGCCTGGCTATGCAGCGCTTCCGCTTTCGCCCGGCGCGCGACGCGCAAGGCCAGGCGATAGAAGCCGAATATGGCTGGCGCCAACGCTGGTGGGCGCCCTAACATGTGTTAGCGTGGCGCGGAAACCTTGTTGTTTTTGCAGCGCCGCACCTGTGAGTCGCCTTTTTTCAGCGACAAAATCAGCACGTAACGTGACGATGACGTTGCGGCGCAATGCAACTTTATCCCGGTTCCATCGTTGGTTCATCGAACAGACATATTCGGGGCGAGCCAGCCAGATGACACGTGACCTTTCCACTTCCTTGCGGCGCGCCACCCCTGTTGCAGGGGCCGTGCTTGATTTCTTCGGTACCGATGCAGCTTCCCGTGCACCCGCCCGCCGCGTGGCGCTGATTGGGGGCTTCGCGCCGCGCAAGTGCGGCATTGCCACGTTTACCACCGACGTGTTCGAGCAGCTGGGGCTGCATCACCCCGAGCTGTCGGTCGACCTGCATGTCATCGACAGCCCGACCGAGCCGCTGCCCTATCCCGATGCGCGCAGCGTGATCCGGGCCGATCAGCCCGAAGACTATCGCATTGCCGCGCGACGCATCAACGAAGATGCCGTCGATGCGGTGTGGCTCCAGCACGAATACGGCATCTTTGGCGGCGAAGCTGGCGCCATGGTGCTCGAACTGCTCGATCGCGTCGCTGCCCCCCTGATCGTTACGCTGCACACCGTGCTGGCCAGCCCTTCTGCCGAGCAGCGCGCGGTGCTCGATCATATCCTCGATCGCGCCAGCGGCGTCATGGTCATGAGCGAACATGGCCGCGATGTCCTGGCCGCGGTCTATGGCGTCGATCCCAAGCGGGTTACCGTGATTGCCCACGGCGCACCCGATCGCCCGTTCGGGCGCCATGCCCAGTTCAAGGCCCGCGCTGGCCTTGAAGGCAAGAATGTAATCATGACCTTTGGCCTTCTGGGCCAGGGCAAGGGCCTGGAAACCGCGATCGAGGCACTGCCGGCGATCGTCGCGACCCATCCCGATACGGTCTATCGCATTGTCGGCGCGACGCATCCCAACCTGGTTGCCGCAGAAGGCGAAGCCTATCGCGACAGCCTGATGGACCTGGCGCGCAAGTTGGGCGTGGCCGATCATGTGTTGTGGGAAAACCGCTTCCTCGAAACTGGCGAACTGCTCGATCAGCTGGAAGCATGCGACATCTACCTCACGCCCTATCCCAACCTGCAGCAGTCCACCTCGGGTACGCTCAGCTATGCCGTGGCGTTGGGCAAGGCGGTGGTTTCCACCCCTTATCTTCACGCGCGTGAACTTCTCGCCGATGGCGTCGGCGCGCTGGTGCCGCCGCGCTCGGCGCAGGCGCTGGCGGATGCCGTCAACGCGTTGCTCGGTGATCCTGCCGCGCTCGATGCCATGCAGCGCCGCGCCTATGCGCGTGGCCGCGAAACGATCTGGCCGCGCTTTGCCGAAAGCTGCGCCCAGTTGGTCAACACCGTGGCCGCCACCGCGCCGCAGCTGCCGCCGTTGACCGCCACGCCGGGCACCAGCGGGGTCTGGGCGATGTGTGACAGCACCGGCATGTTGCAACATGCAATCGGCGTGGTGCCCGATCGCCGCCATGGCTACTGCCTGGATGACAATGTCCGCGCGCTGATGCTGATGGGTGTGGCTGATAGCATTCCCCTGGCCGAGCGCCAGCGCTGGGCCACGGTCTTCGCCTCGTTCGTCCAGCACGCCTGGAATCCCGAGGCTGGCCGCTTCCGCAACTTCATGGCGTTCGATCGCTCGTGGTGCGAAGACGTCGGCTCGGAAGACAGCAATGGCCGCGCCCTGTGGGCCTTGGGCCATGCCGTGGCCCACGCGCCGGACGCCGGCCTGCGCGCCTGGGCGCGGCAGTGGTATGACATTGTGCTCGATCCGCTGGGCAGTGTGGAATATCCGCGCAGCATCGCCTTTGCCGTGCTGGGCGCGGCGCAGGTTCTGGCGGTGGAGCCCGATCACCGTCCCAGCCGGGAGTTGGTCGAACGCGGCGGCGCGGTGCTTCATGCCTTGCTGGCCGAAGGGCGGCGCCCCGATTGGGCGTGGTTCGAAGCCATGCTGGGCTATGACAACCCGCGCCTGCCCGAAGCGCTGATTCGTGCAGGCCATCTCATGAACCGGGCAGACTGGCTGGAAAGCGGGCTGGAAGCCTTGCGGTTCATCGTGGCGCAACAGACCACTGCCACAGGTCAGTTTCGTGCGATTGGTTCGGAAACCTTCACCCCGCCTCATGCCGTATCTTATGAAGCCAAGCCATTCGACCAGCAGCCGCTGGAAGCCTGGGCCGCGGTGGAAGCATGCGCGGCAGCCTGGCAGGCAGAAGCCAGCTGGGACGAGCACGGCGCGCGCGGCGCGTCGCAAGCGCTGTGGCGCAGCCATGCCCAGGCCGCCTATCGCTGGTTCCTGGGTGCAAACGACCGTGGCCAGCCGCTCGGCGATCTGGCTAGCGGGCGGTGTCGCGATGGCATTACCCCGCGCGGCATCAATGCCAATTGCGGCGCCGAATCAATCCTGGCATTCCAGCTGGCACATTATGCGCTTGCCGAGTTGGAACGGGCCAGCGGCCCGCGCGTTGGCAGCGAAACCGCAGCCCTTGGCCAATCGTTTGGCCCATCCAGCAAGGTAAGGAGTGTCCTTGGCGACCGAGCCTACAAATCCCAGTCTCACGCCAGCTGACACGGTGGCGGCCAACCCTGTGGGAACGCGCCCCGACGGGGTGGGCAATGGCCTGCGCATTCTCGAGCAACGGCTTCATGCCGATCCGTCACGCGTCGTGCTGCGGCCCTTTCATCTGGGCTGGCAGGGCGGCGCGGGCGGCGGCTCGCGTGCGGCGCGCCTGGTAGAGGATGTCCTGTCGCTGGGCGAAGTCGAGGCGGCCGAGGAATATGCCCGCGTCCTCCACGATTTCGAGGAACGCCACTGGCAGACGGAGCAGCTGTTCGAGGAACGCTATGCCGAAGTGCGCCAGGCGCTCGACCTCGACGATGGCGCCATCCCGCCCGTGCGCCGGCGCCTGATCGGAGCCTATTTCTGCCACGAATATACTTATGCTGCGGCAGCCTTGATGAACCCGTCGATCGTGCCCCATCCCGATCAATCGGGCATGCTCGATGGCGCGGTGCGCTTTGTCATGAGTCTGCGCGCGGTGGGCGAAGGGCATATCAGCTCGATCGTGTTCCGTGAGGGCGTGGCCAATGCCGACGGCACGTTCCAGCTGTGGCCGCAAAGCGCGTTTGCCACGGCCATGCTGCCCGACGCCAGCACTCCGCCCGCCGGTGACCAGATCGTGGCCTTGCATCGCCATGCAGAAAGCACCCTGTCGAACAGCGTGATCTTCCCCGTGACCGAGCAGCAGCGCGGCGGGCTGGAAGACCTGCGGCTGGTGCGGTTCGATCACGGCGGCGGCGATTACGAATGGATCGGCACCTACACCGCCTATTCGGGCAGCTCGATCCGCTCGGAACTGCTGCGTACGCGCGATTTCCGCCGCTTCGGGCTTGAGCCGATCCAGGGCCGCGCCGGGCGCAACAAGGGCATGGCCCTGTTTCCCCAGGCGATCGACGGGCGCTATGCCATGGTCGGGCGCCAGGATGGCAAGAACCTGTTCCTGCTGCGCTCAGACCGGCTGGATTGCTGGGACGATGATGGCGTCTTGCTGATGGAGCCGAAATTCCCGTGGGAATTCGTGCAGATCGGCAATTGCGGCAGCCCGATCCTGACCGATCAGGGCTGGCTTCTGCTCACCCACGGGGTGGGCGCGATGCGCAAGTATGCCCTGGGCTGCGCCCTGCTCGATCGCGATGATCCTTCCCGCGTCATTGCCCGCAGCAAGGTGCCGCTGCTTACCGCCATCGATGCCGATCGCTACGGCTACGTGCCCAACGTGGTCTATACCTGCGGTGCGCTGATGGTGGAGGACAACCTGTTGGTGCCCTACGGTATTTCCGATAGCGCGGTGGGTTTTGCCACGATCGGCGTGGATGATATCCTCGATCTGATGGAATGACCGTGCTTGCCAGTGCCGCGTTCTTGGCCGCAAGAGGGACGGCATGATCGCGCAAACCATCCAGCTGTC
Organism: Novosphingobium sp. SG754; assembly: GCF_013149315.1. Taxonomy (NCBI): domain Bacteria; kingdom Pseudomonadati; phylum Pseudomonadota; class Alphaproteobacteria; order Sphingomonadales; family Sphingomonadaceae; genus Novosphingobium; species Novosphingobium sp. SG754. The sequence continues at coordinate 27,258 of NZ_JABGCC010000006.1, forward strand.
GCTCGCCCCAGTCTTCGTGCTGGTGGCGATCGGCAATATCATGAACATCCTGACCACCCGGCTGGGACGCATCGTCGATCGGTCACGCCACTTGCAGCAGCTGCATGCCGAAACCACCGGCGTGGCGCACGATGCCGTGGTGGTGGAAATGCGCTATGTTGATCGGCGCATCCAGCTCATCGGCCGCGCGCTCCTGCTGCTGGTGCTCTCGGGCCTGGGCATCGGGGTGACGGTGGGGTCGCTGTTCTTCAACCAGATCACCGGCATCGCGCATCTGGGCGATGTCACGGCGACCACGTTCTTCATCGCCATTGCGCTGTTGATGGTGGCGCTGATCTATCTGCTGCTGGAAACGCGGCTGGTCGCCAGCACCCTGCGCCTGCCGCCCGAGTTTCTCGAACTGGAACGCAAGGACCTGTGAACAATCGCTGCCGAACGCGCGAGGTTCGGCAGCGATCTGGCCCCGTATCAGGCCAGCAGCTTTTCGCCCTTTTCGCGGATCATCCCCTCGATCATGCCACGGGCAAAGCCAAGCCCGGCGGGAATGTCCACGTCAAACAGCACCTGGGTATCTTCCAGCGTCACCTGGCTGGGGATGGTAAAGCCCATGGCCGATACCGTCATGGTCAGGTGATCGGCATCGTTCCACTGCGTTTCGACCTGGGCCATGCCGCCGATCAATTCGCTGGCCTTGCCCGAGGCATCGCCCAGGCGGGCCTGCATGCGCGCGCGGACCTCGTCCTTGCCAAGGGAATGGGGCAGGGCAATTTGCATCATGTCTTCTCCACTGGCGGAACAAGGCGCACGGGGAGCGCGCCGTTGTCGGCCAAAGCATCGCCTTCCAGCGCATCGCCATAGCGATAGTCAAGATAGCGGCCGCGCACGGCCAGCGCATCGATGTCTCCGGCGGCAAGCTGGCGGGTAATCTGGTCGATCTCGCCACTGATGCGGGCCAGGCCATCGGCCAGTTGCTGATCGGCATTGCGGCCGCCGCGTTCTTCCTGGCGCAAATGGGTCGGGATGCGCCGCCAGCTTTCGACCATGCCGGGCAAGTGTTCGCCCACCAGGCTGCGCACTTCGGCCACCGCTGGCTGGCTGGCATCGATCCCTTCCAGCTGCGCACCCAGCCCATCAAGCTGCGCGCCGATTTGATCCACCAGCCGCACCGCCGGGGCGGGCAGGGCAGGTGCCTGCGCTTCCAGCCAGAGCTGGGTGCGGCCCACCATGGTGCGCACGTCGCCCCGGTTGATCGTCGCGAGGTCCGGCACCTTGAGCCGGGGATAAGTGGCAAAGAAACCCACCACGCCGATCACCGCCAGCACTGTCAGCAACAGCCCGACCAGGCCGATCCCGTCGATCACCAGGCCCAGCGCCATGGCCGCGACCAGCACCACGCCCACCGCCATCGCGATGCGCGCGGCCTTCTTGGCCACATGCTGCCGCTTGAGTTCGGCCGAGCGCAAGCCGATCGACCGCCGCCGTCCGCCGGCGCGCTGATGCGCCAGGCTGGCGCGCGCGGCGCGCAGGATTTGGTCGGATTGCGATGCAGTCATGGTTTGGCCTGTGTTGAGGAAGTGTCGGTTCTGGGTTTCCACCACCCCCCGACCCCCTCCTCTGAAGAGGAGGGGGAGAAGAACGGTAAAAGCCCTTCCTCTGACGAAGACGGGGAGAAGGGACGCAAAAGCCCCCTCCTCTTCAGAGGAGGGGGTTGGGGGTGGTGGAAACCTGACGCCGGCATCACCCCTCCAGGCTCAACAGCGAGGGTGCGCTGGCCTGGGGGGTGTTCTTGGCCGCGCCTTCGGCCCGGGCGATATAGCCCTTGGACTTTTCCACTTCGCCCGAAAGTGTGTCCACCGTCTGCTTCATGGCGTCGAGCGCCTTGAGCTTGAAGGTGTCGATCGTGTCCATCGTGTCATAGATGTTCTGGAACGCGCGCTGCAGGGTTTCCAGGGGGATCGTGCTGGACGCCGCCATTTCGTGGATACGCCCGGTCTGCTCGCGCAGCAGCTTGCCGGTGGAATCGATGATATTGGCCGTGGTGGTGTTGAGCGCGGTGATCTGCTCCAGCACCAGGCGCTGATTGGTCATCGCCTGCGCCACGGTCACGGCGGTGCGCAGCGCGGCCACCGTGGTGGTGCTGGCGCGGTCCACGCCCTTGACCAGTTCCACGTTGTTCTTCTTGACCAGGTCCAGCGCCAGGTAGCCCTGCACGGTTACCGCCATCTGCGTCAGCAGATCCTGCGCGCGCTGGCGGGTATAGAACAGCGCGCTTTCGCGGATCGCCTTGGCCTTGGCCGGGTCGGTATGATCGAGATCGGCGGCGGCATCTTCCAGCTTGGTATCGAGCAGGCGGGCGATGGTGATCATCTGCTCCAGCTGGCCCATCCCCTCCCACAGCTTCTGCCGCTCCACATCGATGGCGGCATTGTCCATCAACAGCTCGTCCTTGCCGGCGGCCAGGCGTTCCAGGATCGCCTTGATGTGCCCCTGGGCCGAGACATAGCCGTCGAAATACTTCTTCATGCTGTTGCCAAAGGGGATGATGCCCAGGATCTTGCGCCCCGAAGACAGGTTGCCCTTGCGCGCTGGATCAAGCTCTTCGATCGTGCGGCGCAGCTGCGCCAGATCGGCGCCCACGCCCGAATCCTTGTCCATCGCGCGGATCGGGCGATCGAGGAAGCGGTTGGACATGCCCGCCGCCTGGGCGATTTCCTTGCGGCCCATGGCCGTCAACTGGTCCACCCGCTTGCCGAATTCGGGGCTGGCCGCGTCCTGGGCCAACAGTTCGGTGACAAAGGCGTCGGCCTTGGCTTCCAGCTTGCCGCGCGTCTCCTCGGCCACGGGAACCAGCCCGGCGGCCTGCTGCGGGGCAACCACCGGCACGGGATCGGGCGGGGTCAGCGTGATACCGGGCGCCTGCTCTGCGGTGGTGGTCGAAGGGGTCGATGCCATGACGCGGTCCTGTCTTTTCCTCTGCGGATCGGGAGCTTGCCCTCCGCGCGTGGAAGATGGCCCCGGCCCGCGCGCTGCGCAAGGCGCTATTCCGATGAACGGCCGATGGGTTTCGCCCGGCGGCGCCGGCGTGCCCTTTCTGCCCGCTCGACAGCCAGAGCCATGCCGCGCAGGCTTTGCCCATGACAGTACACGATGAGCAAGCGCGGGGCCGCCATGTGGCAGTGTTCGGTGCATCGGGTGGCATCGGCGCCGCGCTGGTGGCGGCGCTGGCCGGGCAAGACGATGTGGCCGTGGTCCATGCCGGCGCCCGCCGCCCCGTTGCCGCCACTGCCAAGGTGCGGCCCTTCACCTTCGACTATGATGATGAAGCCAGCGTGGCGCAGGCTTGCACCGCGCTGGCGCAGCAAGGCCCGCTCGACATGGTGCTGGTCGCCACCGGGCAATTGACGCTGCCCGATGGCACACCGCCCGAGAAAAGCGTGCGGTCTCTGGGCCAGGCGGCGCTGGCCCAGCAGTTTGCCGTCAATGCCATCGGTCCGGCGCTGATCATGGCCCATGTCCCGGCCCTGCTGCCCCGCGATCGGCGCGGCGTGTTTGGCGTGCTTTCGGCGCGGGTCGGCTCGATCTCCGACAATCGCCTGGGCGGCTGGCACGGCTATCGCGCGGCCAAGGCGGCGCTCAACATGCTGCTGCGCGGGCTGGCGATCGAACTGGCCCGCAGCCATCCGCAGGCCGTGGCTGCCGCGCTTCATCCCGGCACGGTAGACACGGCGCTGTCTGCCCCGTTCCAGCGCGGGGTAAAGCCTGAAAAGCTGTTTAGCCCAGCTTATTCAGCCGGTGCCCTGCTGGATGTGCTGGAACGGTTGCAGCCGGCCGACAGCGGCAAGCTGTGGGCTCGGGATGGGGCGGAGATTCCGTTTTGAGCTGAGCTACAAGCCCTCCCCCAGCCCCTCCCGCAAGCGGGAGGGGGAGAAGGTTTAGCTCCCCTCCCGCCTGCGGGAGGGGCTGGGGGAGGGCTTGTTCCCCCCAAAAAAACGATCAGGCTGCCAGGCTATAGGGCTCGATCTCGCCCGACAGGTACAGCTTCTTGGCTTTGGCGCGGCTCAGCTTGCCCGAACTGGTGCGCGGCAGGGTGCGCGGCGGCACGAGTTCGACCACGCAGTTCATGCCGGTGATCGAGCGCACCTTGTCGCGGATCTGGTCGCGCAGCTTCACCCGTTCTTCCGGGTCCGAGACGCGGCAGTGCACCAGCACGGCCGGGGTTTCCTCGCCATTTTCGGTTTCCACCGAGAACGCGGCAATGTCACCCTGGTGGAAGCCGGGCAGCTGTTCCACTGCCCATTCGATATCCTGCGGCCAGTGGTTCTTGCCATTGATGATGATCATGTCCTTGGCGCGGCCAACGATGAACAGGTAGCCCTGCGCGTTGACGTAACCCATGTCGCCGGTGTCGAGCCAGCCGTCGACCATGCAGGCCGCGGTCGATTCGGGATCGCGGAAATAGGAGTGCATGACCGAGGAGCCGCGGCACCACACCTTGCCGATGTGGTGGTGGGCCAGTTCTTCGCCATTCTCGCCGCGAATCGCCACTTCCATGCCCAGCACGGGCACGCCGCAGTTGACGATGGCGCGATAACGGGCCGGGCGCGACAGGTCGCGCGGGCTGCCCGACAGGCGCTCTTCCTCCACCAGTTCCACGCGGATGCCTTCGCCCGGCGGCATGACCGTGACGGCGAGCGTCGCTTCGGCCAGGCCATAGCTGGGCAGGAAGGCGCTGGCCTTGAACCCGGCATCAGCAAAGGCATTGACGAAGCCCTGCATCACGTCGGGGCGGATCATGTCGGCGCCGTTGCCGGCCACGCGCCAGCGCGACAGGTCGAACCGGTCGGCCACGCTGGTCTGGCTGGAAATGCGGCGGGCGCAGATGTCATAGCCAAAGGTCGGCGAATACGACAGCGTGGTGCCCTGGTTGCGGCTGATCAGGTCGAGCCAGGCGAGCGGGCGGCGCGCGAAATCCTCGGTCTTGAGGTAATCGACCGAAACCTGGTTGGCGATCGGCGAGAGGAAGCAGCCGACCAGGCCCATGTCGTGATACCACGGCAGCCAGCTGACGCAGCGATCGCCGTCGCCAATGTCCATGCCATGCGAATGGCCGGCCAGGTTGGCGAGCAGCGCGCGGTGCGTAACGGCCACGCCATGGGGAAAGCGGGTCGAGCCGCTGGAATATTGCAGATAGCAGATCGCATCGGGATCGGCGGTGGGCAGGTCGCCATCGGCCAGCGCGCCCTCGTCGAACTCGGCCCAGCTCAGCCCCGGGCAACCCTGGCGTGCGGCGGCCTGTCCGCACATCTCTGCCAGTTCGCCGGGATAGACCAGCAGGCACGGGTCCGAGCTGGCCAGCTGCACGGCGAGCTGGTCGATATAGTTTTCCTTGCCGCCAAAGCTGGTGGGCAGGGGCAGCGGCACTGGCCAGGCACCGGCATAGACCGCGCCGCAGAACAGCGCGGCAAATTCCGGGCCGGTTTCGGCGATCAGCGCCAGCCGGTCACCGGCCTTGATTCCGCGCGCCACCAGCCGGCGTGCGGCTGCCAGGGCATCGGTGCGCAGCTGGGAAAACGGATAGACCTGCGTGAGCGTGCCGCGCGGATCGTGGAAGTTGAACCCGCGCTCGCCCTGGGCGGCATAGTCCAGCGCATCACAGAACGTGGCAAAATCCGCATAACGGCGCGGCTGCGCATCGTCGTTTGGCGTTGGAACAAGAGCCATCTTCTCTGCGACGGCGGCCGTAACGGTCATGCGGTACCCCAGGTATGGAACAAGATATCGGTCTTAAAACAGTCGGTCTGTGCCGCCACTTCCGCCCAAGGCAGTGAATGGTGGCTGACTGGCTGCGGCTCCTTGCGTGGGCAGCGCCTTGGCGCAAGCCCCCATGGTCAAGAAACCGTAACCCGAGGTTCTCATTTAGTCCGGAGTGTGGCACGAATATGGCGTGAACCGCCCTGATGTACCAGATCGTCGCACACGGCGGCCTCCTCGTCCGCTCGATGCGGCGCTGCTCGATGAACTGGCACTGGGTTACGTCGCCCGCTTTGCCACCAGTACCGGCAAGCTGTCGGCCTATCTCAACCGCAAGCTGCGCGAACGCGGCTGGGATGAAGATGCGCCCAGCCCGCCCGATGTGGCCGCGATCATCACGCGCATGGCTGAGGCTGGCTATGTCAGCGATGAAGGCTATGCGCGCATGCGCGGCGCCAGCTTGCGCCGGCGCGGGCTGGGGGCGCGGCGCATTGCCCAGGATCTGGGCCAGGCCGGCATCGCGCCCGATCTGCGCGAAGAGGCGATGGGTTCGGCCCAGCAGGCCCGCGCCGCCGCGCTCGCCCTGGCGCGCAAGCGGCGGCTGGGCCCGTTCGGCCCGCGCGATGACGATGGGCGGATCGACCCGGCCGTGCGGGAAAAGCAGGTGGCCGTGTTCCTCAGGGCAGGGCACCCCCTTGCCATGGCGCGCGCGCTGGTGAATGCAGCGGGCGAACGCGAAGCGGAAGATTGGGTTTATGACGCAGACGATTAAGACCGGGATGATGGGCGCGGCACTCGCCCTGGCACTGGGCATCATGGCCTGTTCCCCGGCCACGGCCGACGCCGGCCATCACAAGTCCGATGCGATGCCCGCGCCCACCGGCGCGGTCGGCGTCCATCCGATCTCGGGCCTCAAGGTCATTCCCCTGGCGATCGCCACCAAGGGCGGCACCCACCAGTTTCGCGTGGAAGTGGCCGTAACCGGCGAGGAACAGGAAAAGGGCCTGATGTTCCGCACCGCGATGGGCGCAGACGAAGGCATGATCTTTCCGATGGACCCGCCGCGCATGGCCGCGTTCTGGATGAAGAACACGGTGATCCCGCTCGACATCATCTTCATCGGCCCCAACCACCGCGTGCTCAACGTGGCGGCCAACGCCGTGCCCTATGACCTGAGCCCGCTGCCCTCCACCGGGCCGGCAGCGGCCGTGCTCGAACTCAATGGCGGGCGCGCGGCGCAGATCGGGCTCAAGCCCGGCGACAAGATCGCCTGGTAAACGCCTCGAGGGATCGTCGGCGACGCAGGTGCAACAGCACCCTTGCCGACTCCCCCTTGCAGGGGCTAGGGGCAAGGAAACCCGCTGCGGCGGGCGGCAACTGGAACAAGAGCTTCATGAGCATTCTCGGCAAGATCTTCACCTGGTGGGACGGCGCCACCTTCGGCACCCTGCTCGACAGCGCCCGCAATGGCGAACTCGTGGGCCACGATGCCCAGGGTAACAAGTATTACCGGGCCAAGAAGCCGTATCCCAAGGGACATCCGTTCCAGGGGCGCGAGCGTCGCTGGGTGATCTACAACGGTGCCAACGACGCCAGCCGCGTGCCGGCCGAATGGCATGGCTGGCTGCACGGCTCGCTCGACGGCGTGCCGGAAAGCAACCTGCCGCCGCCGCGCATCTGGGAAGTGGAATTCACCCCCAACGCCACGGGCACGGCCGCGGCCTATCGCCCGCAGGGCGCGCTGGAACGCGGTGGCCATCGCGCCGCTGCCACCGGCGATTACGAAGCCTGGTCGCCCGAAGGCTGATGCCTGCCCGCCGCGCGCTGTCGGTTGCGGTCCTGCTGGCCGGCGGCACGCTGTTGCTGGCCGGCTGCAACCACCGCGAGCCGGCCGAAACCGCCCCTCCGGGCGAGGCGACAGCCGCCGCGCCGATGCCGGCGGCCAGCGGCGCGGCCGAAAGCGATTACGGCACCCCGGTCAAGGACCGCGTCGCCACGCTGGGCTTCCTCAACAAGCGCAACAACATCACGCAGGACATCGTGCTGCGTTCGGGCGAGGCGCGGCGCATCGGCAATGCCATCGTGCGCCTGGGCACGTGCGAGCGCACCGCGCCGTGGGAAGACCCGGCCGAAACCGGCGCTTTCGTTCAGCTGTTTGTCGAAGAACGCGCCACCACCGAACAGAAGCTGACCTGGCACAAGGTCTTTTCCGGCTGGCTGTTCAAGAATTCGCCGTCGCTCAACGTCGTCGAGCATCCGGTCTATGATGTCTGGGTCAAGAACTGCGCGATGAAGTTCCCCGGCGAGGAAGACAGCCCAGCCTCGGCCGCTGCGGCCAAGAGCGCGGCAAAGCCTGCCGGCAAGCCCGCCGCCGCCCCTGCGGAAGAGCCCGATGACAACGCCCCGGCCGATGATGCCCCGGTGATGGAAGACGGCGGCACGCCTGCCGATTCGCCCACGCAGTAACGCCCCGCGTCGTCCAGCCGGGCAAGATAATCGGCCTGCGGGATTTCCACCGCCCCCAGCGAGGCCAGGTGCGGGGTGGAAAACTGGCAATCGAGCAAGACCACGCCGGCATGGCGCAGCGCCGCGACCAGCCAGGCCAGCGCCACTTTCGACGCATCGCTTTGCCGGCTGAACATGCTTTCGCCGCAGAATACGCGGGCAAAGCCCACGCCATAAAGCCCGCCCACCAAAGTGCGCCGGCCATCTGGCCCGGTTGCCCAGGTTTCGATCGAATGGGCATGGCCCAGGGTGTGGAGCGTGCGATAGCTTTCGCGGATACGCTGCGAAATCCAGCTGTCCTGCGCGCCATCGCGCGGGGCCGCGCACGAATCGATCACGGCATCGAACGCGGCGTTGCAGGTGACGGTAAAGCGCCCCCGGCGCAGCGTGCGTGCCAGCGAGTGCGAGCAATGAAAGCCATCGAGCGGCAGGATCGCGCGCAGGCGCGGCTCCACCCAATAGACATCGGGATCGTCGCGGCTATCGGCCATGGGAAAGATCCCGGCGCGATAGGCCCTGAGCAGCAGATCGGGCGGAATGATGGAATTCACAGGTTGCAACATGATCGTTGAAAATCTTCATCCGCCGGTTGCGCTGCCCGCGTCAACCCATTAAGGGGCCGTCACGAGCACAGGAGCGTAGCTCAGTTGGTAGAGCATCGGTCTCCAAAACCGAGGGCCGTGGGTTCGAGTCCCCCCGCTCCTGCCATCACCACCGCGTGATGGCCATGTGTTGAAAAAGGCCGCAACCCGTTTGGGATGCGGCCTTTTTCATTGGCTCACCGCCGTTTCACAGCCCGCCCGTGGTTCCGCTGGCAGCGCCACCCGTGGTGGTGCCAGCGTGGCCGGCCCGGCTTCCCGTGCTACCCGCCGCGCCGCCGCCCAGGGTCGATCCCCCGGTGGCGCCGGTCATCGCCCGGCCCATCGGATCGACCGGGCTGCGCAGCGTGCTGCCCAGCGCGCTTTGCGCTGTTCCGGTTGCGCTGCCCTGGCCGATCGTGGTGCGGCGGCTGGCGCCAAAGCCGCCGGCCATGCCCGTGCTGTTGAGGCTGGTGGCTGCCGGATCGGCAGGCGTGCCCGGCTGGGGCCGGCCCGTGCCGTCGCCGCCGGGAGAACGCACCGGGCCGATGGCGGGGCTCACCCCGGTCATCGGGCCGATGCCGGCGCCGATCGTGGCCCGGCTGCTGACGCCCGGCGGGGTGCCCGGCAGCGGCGTGCGCGAGGTGGTGTCGGTGGTGGCCTGCTGGCCCATGGCTGGCAGGCTGATGGCGGTGCCCAGGATCAGGGCAGCGGTTGCGGCAATGGCGCGCATGGTCGGGCACTCCTTGAGGATGCGTTTGCTCACCTTAACGGATCAATGCCCGCTCGTATCCGAGTCTTTTACGCTGGCGCGCAGCAGGCGCCTTGGGGGCTTGGCAGCCTGCACCCTTGCCAAGCGGCGCGCTTGGCCCTAGATACGGCAAACTTTCCGACATCGGAGCCCTGACCTGCCCCTCCCGGACCTGTCCGGGGCGGCGATGGCCCCTAGGCGGAAGGGACGAGATTCATTCAGGCAGCGAAGGCAGCACGGCTATGGCCAAGACCAGCCCCGGCGAATTCTTCAATCAGGTGAAGGCAGAGGCGCGCAAGGTGGTGTGGCCCACGCGCCAGGAAACCACCACCACCGCGATTTTCGTGGGCATCATGATGCTGATCCTGGCGGTGTTCTTCCTGGGCATCGACAGCGTGTTCGGCATGATCGTGCAGTGGCTGCTCAAGCTGGCCTGATCCACAAACCTTCGTACAAGAGACCCACTTATGGCCCGCTGGTACATCATTCACGCCTATTCCGGCTTTGAAAGCAAGGTCCGCGAATCGATCATCTCCGAAGCCGAGCGCATCGGCCTGTCGCAGCTGGTCGAAGCGGTGGAAGTGCCCACCGAAACCGTGACCGAAGTGAAGCGCGGCAAGAAGATCTCGGTCGAGCGCAAGTTCATGCCCGGTTACGTTCTCGCTAAGCTGGCGATGAACGACGACATCTATCACCTGGTCAAGAACACGCCCAAGGTGACCGGCTTCCTCGGCCACAATGGCAAGCCGCAGCCGATTTCCGAAAAGGAAGCCGCACGCTATTTCGGCGCGCGCGAACAGGCCGCTGCCCAGCCGGCCCGCCAGGTTGCCGTCGATTACGAAATCGGCGATTCGGTCAAGGTCAACGCCGGTCCCTTCGCCACGTTCAACGGCGTGGTGGAAGAGCTCGATTTCGACAAGCACCGCGTCAAGGTCTCGGTGTCGATCTTCGGCCGTGCCACCCCGGTGGAGCTCGGCTTCGACGAAGTCGAACTGGTCAAGTAAGCACCAGCTTTTGCCGGGCGCGGCCGTTTCTGGTTGCGTTTCCGGCCTTGCCTGCTAAGGGCGCCCACTTCGCGGCGGGTTTCGTGCCCGCCCGATTCCGCGCGGTAGAGCAGTTTCGGCCGCTCGTTATCACCGCTTACTCTGCGGGGCACATGCCCCAACAGGATGAAAGGAGGCCATCATGGCCAAGAAGATCGAAGGCTATATCAAGCTGCAGATCAAGGCCGGCGAAGCAAAGCCTTCGCCGCCGATCGGGCCCGCGCTGGGTCAGCGCGGCGTCAACATCATGGGTTTCTGCAAGGAATTCAACGCCGCCACCCAGGAAGTGGAAAAGGGCACGCCGCTGCCGACCGTGATCACGGTCTATGCGGACCGCTCGTTCACCTTCGTGACCAAGACTCCGCCCGCCACCTTCTTCATCAAGCAGGCCGTGGGTATCAAGTCGGGTTCGAAGACCCCGGGCAAGGCTTCGGCCGGTACCATCAAGCGCTCGCAGCTGGAAGAAATCGCCCAGGCCAAGATGAAGGACCTGAACGCGAACAGCATCGAACAGGCCGCCAAGATCATCGAGGGCTCGGCCCGTTCGATGGGCCTGCAGGTTGTGGAGGGCTGATACCATGGCAAAGCAGACCAAGAAGCAGAAGGCCCTCGTCGAAAAGCTCGGCGACAACCAGAAGATCTACGGCGTGGATGAAGCCATCCAGCTGCTCAAGGATCTGAAGAGCGCCAAGTTCGACGAATCGCTCGAAGTGTCGCTGAACCTCGGCGTCGACCCGCGCCATGCCGACCAGATGGTCCGTGGCATGGTCAGCCTGCCGTCGGGCACCGGCAAGGACGTCAAGGTTGCCGTGTTCGCCCGTGGCGACAAGGCCGAAGCGGCTCTGGCCGCCGGCGCTGACCGCGTGGGCGCCGAAGACCTGCTGGAAGACATGCAGGCCGGCAACCTCGACTACGGTCGCGTGATCGCCACGCCCGACATGATGGGTCTGGTTGGCCGCCTCGGCAAGGTGCTGGGCCCCAAGGGCCTGATGCCGAACCCGAAGCTGGGCACCGTGACGCCGAACGTCGCTGACGCCGTGAAGTCGGCCAAGAGCGGCCAGATCGAATTCCGCGTCGAAAAGGCCGGGATCATCCACGGCGGCATCGGCAAGCTCTCGTTCTCGAACGAAGCGCTGCGCGCCAACTTCGACGCTTTCGTCGATGCAATCGTCAAGGCCAAGCCGTCGGGCGCCAAGGGCAAGTATGTCCGCAAGGTCGGCCTGTCCTCGTCGATGGGTCCCGGCCTGAAGATCGACGTTGCCCAGGTGCACGGCAGCTAAGCCGCACGCCGTCAAGGCAAACAGGATTTCGGGGCCGGGAGGGTTTGCCTTCCCGGCCCCTTTCCGTTGGGGCTAGAGCGCGATCGACTTTGACTGCGTCAAAGCCGGCGCTCTAGCCTTTTGATTTTCCGCATTTTCCGAGTCGGCAGGTGATTCCACCTGCCTTGAAAATGCTCTAGGCGCGCGTGCCTGGCTCGCCTAATCACAGGGCTGTGACCGTGTCTTCTGCCTCTCTCGCAGCGCCAGATCCCGATGCCGATCCTTTGGCCCCGCGCCTGGTGGACGAGGCGGAGTGCGTCGCCTCGGTCCTGCTGGCGATCCTGGTGGCGCACCATATCGGTGCCACTCATGTCTCTTGGGCGGCTTTCACCGGCTACATGGTCATGCGCGGCTATCCGCTGGAAACGCTGCGCCGTGCGCTGCTGCGCATCATCGGCACGGCGCTGGGCGCGCTGGCGTGCCTTGCCGTGCTGGAAAGCCCGCTCGGCGGCAACATGGTGGTGCTGGCCATGGCGATGGCGCTGGCCGGCACGGTCAGCCTCTATGGCGCGATCACCGGGCGCCATGCCTATGCCTGGCTGTTCCTGGGCCTGACCTTTGCCATGATGCTCTACGATCGCGTGGCCATGCCGCTGGCCGATCCGCGGGCCTTTGCGGTGATGCGCATGATCGAAACCCTGGCCGGCACGGCCGCCTGCATGGCGGTGAGCCTAGCGTCGGCATGGACGCTGCGCCGCCGCTGGCCGGCGATCCGCGCGCCCAAGCCGCAGGGCGTGGGCTGGCGTCCCGATGCGCTGCTCCACGGCGCGCGGGGCGGCCTGGCCCTGGCCCTGCTGCTCGGCCTGGCCACGCTGTGGGATCTGCCCTCGCTGGTATCGGGCGCGATCACGATCATGGCGGTGATGCTGATTCCCGTGACGGCGGTGGACGGCCCCAATGGCCTGCGCCAGGTCAGCCGGCGGCTGTGGTATCGCCTGCTCGGCTGCCTGGCGGGTGGCGCCCTGGCGGCGCTGGTGCTGGGGCTGGCCGCGCTGCTGCATGGCCCGGCGCGGGCCGCGCTGATGCTGGCAGGCACCGCGATGGGCGTGGCGCTGGGCCGCCATCTGGAAAACGGCAACCACGGGCGCGGCTATGTCGGCACGCAGTTCACCCTGGCGGTGCTGGTCGTACTGGTGCCCGATAGCTGGGAAGCGGCGCATATCGCCCCCGGTTTTGATCGCCTGGTCGGCATTCTGGTGGGCATGGCCGTGCTCGAACCGGTGCTGCTGCTGGGCGCAGCGCTTTCGCGGGTGCGCACGGCGGTCGTTCCGGCCAATCAGCGCAGCGAGGCAGGCGGGGTCTGAACGCTGGCGCGGGTATAGCATTCCACCACCAGGCTGATCGCTGCGCCATCGGGGCGGCGCAGCACGGCGCGGTGTGACAGCACGGTGCCGGCCGGGCATTCGGCCATGCGGCCGCGCTGCGCGGCCAGGCGCTGGCGCGTGAAATGCAGCGGCGCCACCACGGTGCCGAACGGCGTGTCGGTGCTGGCCAGGGTCTGGTTCATCGCCGGGGTTAGCCGCGCTGGCACGAACCAGTTCTGCGCGTCGGACAGCACGACATTGCCGCACGACAGGCGCACATGGCGATAGCCCAGCGGCGCATCCGCCCTCACACCCAGCGCAGCGCGCACGGCCGCAGGCGCCGCGCGCGGCGTGCGATCGGCCGCGGCATGGATCGTGGCCGGATCAGCCAGGTGCTGCACCGCGCACCATTGCGCCAGGGCCGCCGTGGCGCTGGGCTGGGCGGCGAGCGTCGCTTCCAGCGCCGGCAGGCGCGCTGGCACGCAGCCCGCCAGCGTGGTGCCCAGTAGAGCGGCTCCCGCCAGGGTGCGACCGACGATCATGGCGCGGTGCATGGCGTCTTGGCGGCCAGCCAGTCGTTATCGTCGGCAAACGGCGCGGCATCGTGGTTGGCCGGGGCCACGCCTTTCACCGCAGTCTGTTCGAACACTGATGACATGTCGTTGTCGAACTTGGGAATCTGGCGGTTGAGTTCGGCCGCCTGGGCCGCGCTGATTTCCGGCAGCAGCACGCGCCGGCTCATCACCGTGCGCATCACCGTGCCGGTGAGCCCGGCCTTGCGCCAATAGGCGACACCGCCCAGCGAACGGTCCACCGGCTTGGCGTAATAGGTCCAGTCGTGCGCGGCGGCCGGTGCGGGCAGGCGCACCGTCGTGGCCCAGCAGCGAAACGCCGGGTAATCGGTGGCATAGGGCAGCGTCTGGTCCTGGTCGGCGCGGCGGCGCAGGCGATCAGGCGGACTGAAGCCGGCGCCCGGCAGGTAATAGCGATGCGCGCCATCGCCCATGTCTTCCCAATCCATGTCGCCCAGGCCTTGCGCGCTGAGCACCACGGCGCCATGCGCTTCGTCTGCTTCCCACGAAACCTTGTCGGCAACCAGCCAGTTTTCCTGCGCTTCCCAATACTTGCGCAGCGCCCGTTCGGCGTCCACGGCGGGCAGGCTGCTCAGATAGCTGCGGATCACCAGCGCTTCGTCACCGCGCAGGATATGGCGCGCGCGCACTTTGGCACGGGCAGACAGCCCCGCGCTGGCATCGATATCGAGCACCGCCACCATGCGCGGCAGCACCGGTGGCGGCGTGGGCAGCGACAGGATCGGCGCGCCTTCGGCCGTGATCGGCAAGCCCTGGCGCCACGGCGGAGGCAGGATCATCGCCAGCGAGCGATCGCCCAGCCGCGTGCCGTCGAGCAGCATGGGCTTGCCGGCGATGGTCGCGCGCACCACGACGTGATCGAACAGCGCGGCATTGGGCAGGCGATCGGCCAGGCCATCGCCCCCCTTGGTCTGGATCAGCAGCGGCTGCGCCTCGATATCCAGTTCGCGCAGCAGCGCCAGCAGCAGGGCGGTCTTGCCCTTGCAATCGCCATAGCGGCGCTGCCACGTGGTATCGGCATCGGCCGGGGTCAGGTTGGCGCCATCCATGCCGACATAGACATAGCGCACCTGCTCTTCCACCAGGCGCAGCGCGGCCTCGGCGCGGCGGGCGGGGTCGGGCGATGCGGCCGCGATCCGCGCCACTTCGGCCTTGAGCGGGCTATTGGCGGCGAGCCGCGCCGCCTTGTCATAGAGAGGGAACAACCGGCGTGAAAAATCGGGCCAGCTGGCATAGTTGGTGAATTCCACCAGGCGGCGCCAGCCATAGCGTGCCGGCGCGCCCTGCGGCACGTCGGCCGGCGGATCAGGATCGTGCAGTTCCAGCGCGATGCCGTCCAGCTTGCCGCCGCTGGGCAGCGGGGTGGGGGCAAGATCGGGCGTTGTCTGCCAGCGTATCGCCTGGCCCTGCGGCCACGACACGCGCAGGCGGAACGTGCCCGTGGCACTGGCCTGCGGCATGATATAAAGATCGCCGCGCGCATCGCTCAGCGTCGGGTCGCGCGCGGTCAGCGTGGTGGCCAGTTCCACCTCGTCCCCCACTTCCAGTCCGGGGATCTGATAGGCGGCGGTCAGCCGGCCATCCAGCGTGGCCAGTTCCAGGTTCTGCTCGCGCTGCATCACCGAAAAGGTGGCGGTATGCGTCAGATCGCGCATCGCCCCGGCGTGGAACACGCGCAGGCGGTGCAGCACCATGCGCCCGGCATCGGGTGACCAGGTCAGCGTAAGGTTGCCGGCGGCCAACCCTTGCGGCTTGACGATGCGATAGCGCATCGCGTTGTAGACCTGCAGGCCATCGGGGCCGGCCATGTATTGCGTGTCGCTATAGATCGCGGCGAGCGCGGCATCGGTGGCAGGCGGCGTGGCGGTGGCCGGCTGTGGCGGGGGCAAGACCCAGGGTGCCGGATCGGCCACGATCACCTCGCGCGTGGTGCTGCGCGCGGCTGCGCAGGCGGGGCTTGCTGCCAGGACCATGGCAGACGCCGTTGACAGCCCGGCCGCAATGACCAAGCCCCTGGATATGTTCACGCCGTTCCCCCCATGCGGCGCGCCATGCGCCGCCCATCGGCGGGAATAATGCCCCAAGCGCCAGCCAAGTCTAGAGAGATTTCCGTCGCTTGCGGTCAGATCCCGCCGGTCACGCCCTGCCGGCCCAGCGCGGCAAGGCCAGTCATGAGATCGGCCATGCAGGCATCGATAATGCCCTGGTCGGTGGCGCGGATGACGAAATTGGCGCCCACCTTGCCTTCGCGGAAAAACGGGTAGGAACCGATCTGGCAGCCTTGGTGGGCCTGCTCGGTTTCGCGCAGCAGATCGGCCACTTCGCTTTCGGTCACCCAGCAGCCGATCGTGCCAGACAGCACCGGCAGCCCGCCTTGCAGCGTGCCGGTCAGTGCCGCCAGCATCTCTGCCGCAATGTGCGGCACGCCAGCCAGCAGGTGGATATTGGCCACGGCAATGCCCGGCGCGCCCGACAGCGCGTTTTCGATCAGCGTGGCGCCCGCTGGCACCCGCGCCATGCGCAGCCGCGCCTCGTTCACGCCGCCGCGCGGGCCGTAATAGTCTTCCAGCATCGCGCGGGCGGCCGGGTGGATCACCACCTCCACCCCCAACGCGGCGGCCACCGCGTCCACGGTGATGTCATCATGGGTGGGGCCGATGCCGCCGGTGGTGAACAGGTAGTCGTTGCGTGCGCGCAGCGCGTTCACCGCCTCGACGATCGCGGCCATGTCATCGGCCACCACGCGCACTTCTTTGAGGCGGATGCCCTGGACGTTGAGCCAGGTGGCAACCTGGGCGATGTTCTTGTCGTGGGTGCGGCCAGAGAGAATTTCATCGCCGATCACCAGCAGGGCTGCGGTCCAGATGCGGGCGGGGTCTATGCGGGATGCGTCGCTCATCGGGGCGTATCGATAACGCAATCGGGCGCGGGCGCAAGCGGCTGGGGCGCGCGGTCAAAGCGCAGTACGCCATCCTCCAGGGGGTCTTTGGCCAGAAACGCGCGATCGGCGAGGTAATCGTGATTGAGCCGCCAGCGCCGGTCGGTGCTGCTGCGCGGCAGCATGGCTTGCCCACGCAGCAGATAGCCGGAGGAAAACGCGGGCGTATCGTCCATTTCCAGGCCGTGGTCTGCCACCAGCACAGGCGTCGCCACGTGCGTGCCGGTGTGCGCCATGTGGGCCAGCACCCGCGTAGTGAACGCGGCCACCAGATCGGCACGCAGCGTCCACGAGGCGTTGAGATAGCCGAACACCTGCACCAGGTTGGGCAGGTTCGACAGCATGCAATCCTTGTAGTTGACGTGATCGGCCAGGTTCACCGCCACGCCATCGCGGCTGAGCGCGATCTTGCCGGCCACGGCCAATTTCAGGCCGGTGGCCTTGACGATCACGTCGGCCGGCAGGCGCTGCCCATCGGCCAGCACCACGCCGCCGGCCTCGATCCGGGCGATGTGGCCAGTGACCACTCTGGCTTGTCCGGCGCGGATCGCGGCAAACAGATCGCCATCGGGCACCAGGCACAGCCGCTGCTGCCACGGGCCATAGGGCGGGGTGAACGCCGCTTCGTTCCAGGCCGGGCCGAGCGCGCGGGCTGCCCGCCGCTTGAGCCAGGCGCCCACCTTGTCGGGCGCGCGGCGGGCGCGGTTGTAGAACCAGGCACCCAGGCGGATGTTGCGCGCCCGCACCAGCCGCGCGGCGAGGCGGGCCGGGAGCACGCGGTGCAGAAGCTGTGCGAGCCGGTCTTGCCGTGGGCTGGCAATGAACCAGGTGGGCGTGCGTTGCAGCATGGTGACCTGCGCCCCGCGCTGCGCCAGCGCCGGCACCAGTGTGGCGGCCGTCGCGCCAGAGCCGATTACCACCACCTGCCGGCTCGCCACGTCCAGATCCTGCGGCCAGAACTGCGGCAGCACGATCGGCCCGGCAAAGTCCTGCTCGCCAGCGAGCGGCGGATCGTGCGCGGCATCGTGATCGTAATAGCCCGCGGCCAGCACCAGGAAGCGCGCCGTCAGGCGCTGCTCCGTCCCCGCCGCATCGATCAATACCAGGCGCCAGCAGGCGGCGGCACTGTCCCAATCGGCCGCCGTCACGCGGGTGTTGCGGCGGATGTGCCGGTCCAGATCGAACAATGAAACGGTTTCGTTCAGATAATCGCGGATCGCCGCGCCATCGGCAATGGCATCGGCGCCGCGCCACGGGGCAAAGCCGAAGCCCAGGGTGTGCATGTCGCTATCCGATCGCACGCCGGGATAGCGGAACAGGTCCCAGGTGCCGCCCAGGCTGGCGCGCCGCTCCAGCAGGGCAAAGCGGTGGCCGGGGCAATCGCGGGCGATGTGGGCGGCCATGCTGATGCCGCTGATGCCTGCGCCGATGATCGCCACATCCAGGTCGGGCGTGTGTATCGTCATGGCCATGGACGTAAGGCTTTGCCCGGCTTTTGCCAGCACGATTGCGCTTTTCCCGTGCCATTGCCACATAGGCCGCCATGACGATCATTGCCGCGCGCCGCTATGTGCCCGATCCCACTGGCCGCTCGGCCGTCCGCATTCCCGGCCCGCTTGCCCTGGACGACAGGTTCTCCGCCGTGCCCGATGGGGCATTCGACTGGATTGGCCTGTGCGAGCCCTCGCACGAGGAGATGGCGCAGGTGGCCAGCCACTATGGCCTGCATCCCCTGGCGGTGGAAGACGCCCTCAACCCCCAGCAGATGCCCAAGCTGGACCAGTACCAGAAGCACCTGTTCGTGGTGGCGCGCACCGCCACGCTGGAGCCGGGTGAGACGCTGGCTTATGGCCAGACGGCGTTTTTCCTGGGCGCCGATTTCATCATCTCGGTCCGGTTCGGCTCCAGCCGGGCGCATCTGGGCCTGCGGGACAAGCTCGAGGCTGATCCCGAGCGCCTGGCCGAAGGCGCCGACTATGTGCTGCATGCCGTGCTCGATTTCATCGTCGATGGCTATCTGCCGATCATGGAGCGCCTGGAAGCCGTGGCCCACGCCATGGAAGAATCGGCGATCGACGTCTTTCCCGAACAGCAGACGATCCGCCGCATCTTCCGCCTGCGCCGGCAATTGCGCCGGTTCGAGCGGATCATCGGCCCGATGGAGGAAGTGTGCCAGCGCCTGGCCGAATCCCACGTGGCGCTGATCGATCCCACCGCGCGCATCTGGTTTCGCGACGTGCTCGACCATGTGCGCCGCGCCATGGCGCGCCTGCGCGGACTGAAAGAGACGCTGGCCGCGATCGTCGAAACCGCCAGCCTGCTCGAACAGCATCGCCAGGGGGAAATGACTCGCCAACTGGCCGCATGGGCGGGCCTGCTCGCCGTGCCCACCGCCGTTGCCGGCATCTATGGGATGAACTTCGAGTACATTCCTGAACTCAAATGGCACTACGGCTATTTCTTCGTCTGGGGCGTGATCCTGACGATATGCGGCGGGCTCTATTGGCGTTTTCGCCGGATCGGCTGGCTGTGACCGGCTGATTCCGGCCGGCATCGCGCATCGCCCCCCTCTCGCATAATCCCCTATGCCGGCATCGGCGCAGGCTTAACGCGCCATGGTCCATGCACTGCGAAAGGCCGCGCCATCTGTCGCGCGGGATGATGCAAGGCAAGGGTGGCTCTCACATGTCTGTTTTCGGGTCTTTGCGAATTCGCACCATTTCCCTGCTGGGCACGCTGCTACTGGCCCTGGCGGCCGTGGGCAGTGCGGCCATGGCCATTTCGGCGACCAGCAGCCTTGGTGGGCGGTTGACCGCGATGTCAACCGACACGGTTCCCACGCTCACCGCGCTGACTCAGTTGCGTGGCATGCTGGGCGATCTGCGGCTGACCATCGCCAAGCACATCCTGTCGAACGAACTGACCGAAACCCGCCGCCTCGATGCCGAGTTCGACCAGCGCGTGGCGGATTTCGACAAGGCCCTGAACGACTATCGCGCCTTGCAAGCGCCGACCGGCGATCAGGACGAACTGAACGCCGTGGGTGAACTGCAGCAGATCTTCCACACCTGGGTCAAGGAAGCCCGCCCGGTGCGCGACTATTCGCTGCAAAACCGCAACGACGAAGCCTATAACCAGTTTCGCGACCGGATGAATCCCCTGGGATTGACCATGGGCAAGCGCATTGCTGGCCTGGCCACGCGGAATGCCACGCTGGCCAAGGCAGACACCGCAGCGGGCGTGGCCCAGGCAGACCATCTGCGGTCCATGGCCGTGGGGGCGGGTGTGCTGGCCGTGATCGTTGCTCTGGGCGTCGCCCTGCTGTTCCGCCTGCGCGTGTCGAACCCGCTGATGCGCCTGTCCGAGGCGATGCAGGACATGGCATCGGGGCAGATCGATCGCAGCATCCCGGGGCATGAGCTGACCGACGAAGTGGGCGACATTGCCCGCGCGCTGGAAGGGATCAAGGATTTCGTGGCGCGGCGGGCTGCGCGTGCCGGTGAAGAGCGCATGGCCGTGCAGCAGCAGGTGGTGGGCGCGTTGGGCGCGGGGCTGGCCTCGCTGCGCGAAGGGCGCCTGCAGCACCGCATCACCGAGACGTTTCCAGGCGATTACGAGCAGCTGCGCGTCGATTTCAACCAGTCGATGGCGACGCTGGCCGATGCCTTGGGCCAGGTCACCCAGGCCGCGCAGGGCGTGCGCGTAGGTGCCAGCGAGATCGCATCGGCCAGCCATGACCTGTCGAGCCGCACTGAAAACCAGGCCGCCGCGCTGGAAGAATCCGCCGCCGCCGTGCGTCAGCTGAGCACCACCGTGGCGCAGACCGCGCAGACCGCCAAGGACGCCAGCGACACCGCGCGGCAGACCCGCCATGAGGCGCGTGCCAGCGGCGAGACGATGACCCAGGCCGTCTCGGCCATGGAAGACATCGCCAAGTCGAGCAACCGCATGCAGGAAATCGTCGCGCTGATCGAAGGCATCGCGTTCCAGACCAACCTGCTCGCGCTCAATGCCGGGGTGGAAGCGGCGCGCGCCGGGGACGCTGGCAAGGGCTTTGCCGTGGTCGCCAGCGAAGTGCGCAGCCTGGCGCAGCGCTCGTCCGAAGCGGCCAAGGAAATCACCGCGATCATCCGCGAGAGCGATCGCGACGTGGGCAATGGCGTGCAGATGATCGGCGAAACGCAAAGCGCGCTTGGCCAGATCGTGGAGCGCACCTCGCGCCTGTCGGAAATGATCGAGGCGATCGCCCGCTCGGCCGAAGAGCAGGCCGGCGCGATCGGCCAGGTCGATACCGTGGTATCCGACATGGACCGCATCACCCAAGCCAACGCCGCGCTGGTGGAAGAAGCCACGGCCGCCTCGCGCAGCCTGTCGAACGAAGCCAATGCCCTGGGCCAGCTGGTTGGCCAGTTCGACCTGGGCACCGGCCATGCGCCCGCCGGCCATACCCGCCTGGCGGCCTGAGCGACCGGCGCAACTAATCGGGTGACATTCACCGTCCTTGCGCGTTAGCCCCGTGCTTCGTCACGACAACAGGGGACCTGACCGCGCATGGCCGGTGGATCGACACGCACCATTCTGATTGCCCTGGGGGCAAATCTCGGCATTGCCGTGGCCAAGTTCGTGGCCGCCGCGTTTACCGGCTCTTCTGCGATGCTCACCGAAGGCGTGCACAGCATGGTCGATTCGACCAACCAGCTGTTGCTGCTGCACGGCCGCTCGCGCGCGGTGAAGCCGGCCGATGCGCTGCATCCCTTCGGCTATGGCCGCGAGCTCTATTTCTGGAGCTTCATCGTCGCGATCCTGGTCTTTGCTCTGGGCGCGGGGGTTTCGGTTTTCGAAGGGGTGATGCACATCCTGCATCCCGAGCCGGCGGAAAGCCCGCTGATCGCCTTTGCCGTGCTGGGCGTGGCCTTTGGCCTGGAAGGCTGGTCGATCCTGGCGGCGCTGGGCGATTTCAACCGCGGGCGGCGCGGCACGGTCTGGGCTGCGATCCGCGATACCAAGGATGCGCCCACGCTGGTCATCCTGCTGGAGGATTCCGGCGCGCTGGTCGGCCTGGTCGTCGCCGCGCTGGGCCTTGGCCTCAGCCTGCTGACCGGCAATCCGCTGTGGGATGGGATGGCCTCGGTGGTGATCGGGCTGGTACTGGGCGCGCTCGCGCTGATCCTGCTCTATGAAGCCAAGGGCCTGCTGATCGGCGAAAGCGCCGATCCCCAGCTGGTCGCGGCGATCCGCGCCACCGCAGCTGCCCACACCGGGGTGGTGCGCGTGCACGAAGTGCTGACCGTGCACAGTGCGCCAACGATGGTGACCGTGATCATCAGCGCCGATTTCGACGATACGATCACCGCGCGCGACGTGGAGCGCATCGTGCTGGCGATCGAGACCGAGGTATCGAGCCGCTTTCCCCTGGTGGCGCGCGTCTATGTTCGCCCGCGCGACAGCGCGACCGAGGCTCTCGACGGCTGAGCAGCGGGGCGTTCAGGTGGTCAGGCGATCACGCCATAGAGGTCGTGGGCATCGGCCTCTTCCACCACCACGCTCACGAAATCGCCGGCCTTGAGGCTGGCGGGCACGTTGCGCAGATAGACCGCGCCATCGATTTCCGGGGCATCGGCCTGGCTGCGGCCGGTGGCGCCGATATCGCCGTCTTCGTCCGGCTCGCCGACGTCATCAATGATTACGCGGATCGTGCGGCCCACCTTGGCGGCGAGGCGCGCGGCGCTGATCGCCTCGGTCTTGGCCATGATCCGGGCATAGCGCTCTTCCTTGACCGCGTCGGGCACGGCATCGGGCAGGCTGTTGGCCGCCGCGCCTTCGACCGGTTCGAACCGGAAGGCGCCGACGCGATCGAGCTGGGCTTCATCGAGCCAGTCGAGCAGGTACTGGAAATCCTCTTCGGTCTCGCCGGGGAAGCCGACGACGAAGCTGGAGCGGATCGCCAGGTCGGGGCAGATTGCGCGCCAGGCCTTGATACGGTCGAGCACCTTGGCTTCGTTGGCCGGGCGCTTCATCGCGCGCAGCACCTTGGGGCTGGCGTGCTGGAATGGGATATCCAGATAAGGCGTGAGCAGCCCTTCCGCCATCAGCGGGATGACCTGGTCGACGTGCGGATAGGGATAGACATAGTGCAGCCGCACCCACGGCACCTGGCCATCGGGCGTGCGCAGCTGGCCCAGCTCGCGCGCCAGGTCGGTCATGTGGGTGCGCACCTCGCGGCCTTTCCAGGTCCGTGTCTCGTGGCGCACGTCCACGCCATAGGCCGAGGTATCCTGGCTGATTACCAGCAGTTCGCGGGTGCCGGCGGCCACCAGCTTTTCCGCCTCGCGCAGCACGGCATCGATCCGCCGGCTGGCCAGCTTGCCGCGCAGGTCGGGAATGATGCAGAACGAGCAGGCGTGGTTGCAGCCCTCTGAAATCTTGAGATAGCTGTAATGGCGCGGGGTGAGCTTGACCCCGCCCATGTCATCCAGCGCCTGGGGGATCAGGTCGAAATAGGGGCCCATCGCCGGCGGCGCGGCTTCGTGCACCGCTTCCACCACGGCTTCGTACTGATGCGCGCCGGTCACGGCCAGCACATCGGGGAACCGGGCGCGGATTACCTCGGCCTCGTTGCCCATGCAGCCGGTCACGATCACGCGGCCGTTTTCGGCAATCGCCTCGCCGATCGCGGCCAGGCTTTCCTCCTTGGCCGAATCTAGAAACCCGCAGGTGTTGACGAGCACGACATCGGCCCCGGCATAGTCCGCGCTCATGGCATAGCCATCGGCGCGCAGGCGGGTAAGGATGCGTTCGGAATCGACCAGCGCCTTGGGGCAGCCCAGGCTGACCATGCCGATGCGCTTGGGCTCGGGGGCGGGGGTGGTGTCGCGGGAATCGGGGGGAAATGTGGCCATTGTGCGCGCGCCCATACGCGCAAAAGGCGCGCGCGTCACCTCATCATGGCTTTTCCCCGGCCTTGCTGGGCTTGGGCGCCGATCGCTGCGACGGAGCGTGGAAGGAAAACGATGATTTCCTGTCACATGTTTGCGCTTTGCGTGCGCTGGGTCTACGCACTGGCTCACACGGGGGCGTGGCACGGGAAAGAGGTGCAATGGGTCCGGTAAACTGGTTTGCAGTGATTTTGGCCGTTCTGGCGGCGCTGGCGGTGCAGGGCCTGTGGTATGGCCCGCTCTTTGGCCGGGCACGCCTGGCCGAAGTGGGGCCGGGCGGGCTGGGCCTGCGCATGGCGCCTTGGCGCACGCTGGCGATCACCGCGGGCCTGCTGCTGGTCAGTTCCACAATGATGGGCCACATGTTCGCCCGCGTCGGCGCGGCCACTCTGGCGGCAAAGCCCTGGCTCTTCTTCATGATGTCGGGCGGCCTGGCCGGTGCCTTTGTCATTCCCGGCCTGTGGATCGGCTATACCCAGCAGCGCACCTCGACGCGCCTGGCGATGATCGATGCCGGCTGCGTCATGCTGTGCTATCTGGCCATGGGCACGGTGTTCTGGCTGCTGGGCCGGTTCTGATATTCTAGAGTCGGCGTAAGGCCTCGCACCACCCCCAACCCCCTCCTCTAAAGAGGATGGGGCTTTATTTTTAGCACCTTAACTCCCCCTCCTCTTCAGAGGAGGGGGTTGGGGGTGGTGCTGGGGCCATGAACAAACCTACAACCGCACCGGCAGATAGGGCGCCGGATCGCGCGGCACATTGTCGCGGCGCAGT
Source organism: Novosphingobium sp. SG754 (assembly GCF_013149315.1). Lineage (NCBI taxonomy): Bacteria > Pseudomonadati > Pseudomonadota > Alphaproteobacteria > Sphingomonadales > Sphingomonadaceae > Novosphingobium > Novosphingobium sp. SG754. The sequence continues at coordinate 51,749 of NZ_JABGCC010000006.1, forward strand.
TCGAAATGCAGTGTCGGCTTTTGCGCTTCGCCGCTGCGGCCGATGCGCGCGATCGGCTGGCGGGCGGTCACGCGCTGGCCCTCCACCACGTCAACCCGGCCGAGATAGGCATAGGCGGTGACCCAGCCACCGCCGTGGTCGATCACGATCAACTGGCCAAAGCGCTGTGGCTCCGTGCCGGCGAACAGTACGCGACCAGCGGCTGCGGCATGGACCGACATACCGGTAAACGCGGCCAGATCGATGCCGTTGTTGGCCCGCCCCTGCGCCTGGCGCACGCCAAAGCGCGCCACGATCGTGCCTGATGTGGGCCAGGACAGGCGCGGGGCGCCAGTCTCACGCTGGTGTGCCGGGGCCGTTTCGGGGGCCGGGCGCAGCGGTGGCGCGGGGCGTGCGACAGGCGCCGGGCGGGGTGCCGGCCGAGGCACTGGCGCCGGGCGTGAAGCAGGGCGGGGTGCGGGCGGCACGGCGTCACCTGCTGGCGATGGCCGGCGCAGCACTTGCCCCTGGGTAATCAGATAGGGCAATGGCACACGGTTTTCCGCCGCGAGCGCCGCCATCGAAACGCCCATGCGGCGGGCAATCGCGGCAAAGGTATCGCCCGGCTGAACCACATAGGTCCAGGCGATGATCGGGCTTTCATAGGGCGGCGGCGGCGGCGGTGCGGGCGGGGCGGGCGGCGCAGCCAGCGATGCCGACGGCAGCAGCGCGAGCAGGAAGCCCAGGCCGCGCCGTTGCATCCGCCCCATGGCGCTCAGCCCTGCGGCACCAGGCGGGTGAGCCCGGCCATGTAAGGCGCCAGCGCTGCTGGCACCTCTACCGAGCCGTCTTCCTGCTGGTAGTTTTCCAGCACGGCCACCAGCGTGCGGCCCACGGCCAGGCCCGAACCATTGAGCGTATGGACGAATTCGGTGCCCTTGGCATTGTCCGGCCGATAGCGCGCGTTCATCCGCCGCGCCTGGAAATCGCCGCAGTTGGAGCACGAGGAAATCTCGCGATAGGCATCCTGCCCCGGCAGCCACACTTCCAGGTCATAGGTGATGCGGGCAGTCGCCCCCATGTCACCGGCGCACAGCAGCATCTTGCGATAGGGCAGGTCCAGCGCCTGGAGCACCGATTCCGCCGCCGCCGTCATCCGCTCGTGCTCGGCAGCCGAATCCTCGGGCTTGCAGATCGTGACCAGTTCCACCTTGTCGAACTGGTGCTGGCGGATATAGCCGCGCGTGTCGCGCCCGGCGGCACCGGCTTCGCTGCGGAAGCACGGGGTCAGCGCGGTCATGCGCAGCGGCAGCGCGCTTTCGGCCAGGATCTGTTCGCGCACGGCATTGGTCAGCGAGACTTCGGCTGTGGGGATCAGCCAGCGCCCGTCGGTAGTGCGGAACAGGTCTTCGGCAAACTTGGGCAACTGGCCCGTGCCGAACACCGCCTCGTCCTTGACCAGCAGCGGCGGGGCGCATTCGACATGGCCGTTCACGCCGGTCTGGTGATCGAGCATGAACTGCGCCAGCGCGCGTTGCAGGCGGGCCATCTGGCCGCGCAGGAAGGTAAAGCGCGCGCCGGAAATCAGCGCGCCGGTTTCAAAGTCCAGGCCGAGCGCCGGCCCCAGATCGGCGTGTTCCTTGGGCGCAAAGGCAAAGCTGCGCGGGGTGCCCCAGCGGGCCACTTCCACGTTACCGGCTTCGTCTTCCCCCTCGGGCACGGCATCGGCGGGCAGGTTGGGCAGGGCGGCCAGCGCGGCCAGGCTTTGCGCGGAAAGCTGGCGTTCTTCCTCTTCCAGCGCGGGCAGCGTGGTCTTCAGCGTGGCGACTTCGGCCTTGAGCGCTTCGGCGGTGTCCTTGTCACCCTTGGCCATGGCCGCGCCGATCAGCTTCGAGGCTTCGTTGCGGCGGCCCTGCGCCTCCTGCATCCGCGTGGCCACCTCGCGGCGGCGGGCGTCGAGCGCCAGGATGTCGGCAGAGACGGGGGCCACGCCACGGCGGGCGAGGGCGGCGTCGAAGGCTTGCGGGTTTTCGCGGATCAGGCGGATATCATGCATGGTTGCCGGGCTATGCCCGCAAGGCTGCGCGGATGCAATCGGCCCGATGCGATGAGACTTGCCGGAAAAGGGCAGATCAGGAACAAGGCGCGCATGACGCAGACCCCGCACCGCCTCGCCCTTCAGGTTGCCGATCATCTTGGCATCATCACCCTCGCGCATCCGCCGCTCAATTTCCTGTCGGTGGAATTGCTGGGCGAGATCGCCGATGCGGTGGAGGCCTGCGATGCCGATCCGCAGGTGCGCGCGATCGTGCTGCGCGCGCAAGGCAAGACCTTTTGCGCCGGAGCAGACCTGGTTGGCGGCGCGGCCGGGGAAAGCGGGCCCGATGGGCTGGCCGCGATCCGCCGGCTCTATGACCAGGCGCTGCGCCTGTTTGGCCGGCGCAAGCCGATGATCGCGGCAGTGGGCGGCGCGGCGGTGGGGGCAGGGCTGGGCCTGGCCCTGGCCGCCGATTTCCGCATTGCCAGCCCGGCAGCGCGGTTTTGCGCCAATTTCGTGGCGCTGGGCTTTCACCCCGGCTTTGCCATCAGCCACACCCTGCCGCGCGTGGTGGGGGAACAGCGCGCGGCGTGGATGATGCTCTCGGCCGAACGAGTAAAGGGAGAGCAGGCGCTGCAATGGGGCCTGGTCGATCGCCTCGTGCCGGCAGAGGAACTTGACGCAGCGGCGCTGGCCATGGCCGGCGCCGTGGCCGCCAACGGGCCACTGGCCCTGGTCGAGGTGCGGGCCACTCTGGCGCGCGGCCTGGCGCAGGAGGTGGCGGCCACGCTCGACCACGAACTGGCGCGGCAGGCACTCTTGCGCGAAACCGCCGATTATGCCGAAGGCGTGGCAGCCGTGTTCGAGCGGCGGCCGGCGCGCTTTACCGGGGCCTGATGCTGCGGCTGCGCTGCCCAAGCGGGATCAGGCCTGGTGCAATTGCTGGCGCAGGTCCTGCAGCGTGCCGGTGATGTGCGCGGCGGCCAGTGCCTCGGCACGGGCGGCATCGCGCGCCAGCCAGGCCTGCAGCAGGCCGTTGTGTTCGTCATGGGCGCGGTCGCCGCGTCCGGCCGGGGCGAGATGGGCCACGGTATAGCGTTCCGACAGGAACTGCAGCCGCTCGATCAGTTGCACGGTCAGCACGCGGCGGCAGGGCCGGGCCAGCGCAACGTGGAACTCGCGGTTGCGCATGGCCACCTGCTCGGCCTGGCCGGCAGCGGCCTTGTCCAGCGCGTCCATCGCGGCGGTGGCGGCGGCGCGTTCGGCGTCGGTGGCGGCCAGTGCCGCCAGGCCAACCGCCGCCGGTTCGATCGCCAGGCGCAGGGCATAGATTTCCTCGGCCTCGTCAGCGCTCATCGCGCGGACGAAGTAGCCACGGTTGGCATGGGAAACCAGCAGGTTCTCCTGCTCCAGCCGGGCCAGCGCCTCGCGCAGCGGGATCTTGCTCACGCCAAATTCGGCGGCCAGCGCATCCTGCCGGATCGGCTGATCTTGCGCCAACTCGCCAGAGACGACTTTCTCGCGCACGAGATCGAAAATCCGATCGGCCAGCGTGCGCACAACAAGGCTCATTCCCGCTTACTCCAGCAGCCGCAGCGACGGGGGGCAATTCCTGTTCCGGCCGGGCGCGACCATATATGCCACGCGCCGGTAACCGCAATGCCTGCCGGCGCCCGATCAATGCGTGGTGCTGACCGTCCAGGTGGCGCTGGTAATGGCAGCGTGGCGGCCGATGTGGGCGGTGATCGCATCGAGATCCGCCGGGTTGGCGGTGGTCGGCACCAGGATCGCGCCAAGTTCGACCTGCGTGTCGCCATCGGTCAGCGTCTCGATCTCGCGGATCGGATAGTGGTGCATGTCGAGTTCCTCGAACAGCAGATCGCGCGCGGTGGCGACGTTTTCCGCCGCGCAGACCACGTGCACGCGATAGAGCGCCTCCGTCTCGCCCGGCGTCAGCGGGCGGCGGTTGACGGCATCGACCAGCGGGCGCAGCAGCGTGTTGCCGGCCAGCACGAAGATCGCAACCAGCACGGCTTCCGCTGGTTTGCGCGCGCCGGCAAAGCTGCCCACCGCCGCACTGGCCCAGAGCGTGGCCGCCGTGTTCAGCCCGCGCACCTGCGTGCCTTCCTTCATGATCACACCGGCGCCGAGAAAGCCGATGCCCGATACGACATAGGAAATAACCCGCACCCCGCCATCCACCCCGGCAACCCGCAGGCCGAGATCGGTGAACGCGGCCGCGCCCACCGCCACCAGCACATTGGTGCGCAGCCCGGCGGTGCGCTGGCGCCATTGCCTCTCCAGCCCGATCAGCGTGCCCAGCACGAACGCGGTCGACAGGCAGATCAGGCTGGTGATCAGCCCGACCAGATCGACATCGAACAGCGCGGCGATCGAGGCCGGATCGGGCAGGGTCTGGGAGGTAACGGACATGACCGGCACCTAGATCAGCCGGCCGGAGAATGCCACCCGCCGCCCAGCGCCTCATAGAAGGCGGCGGTATCGGTCAGCCGCGCGGCCTGCGCCTGGGCCAGGGCCTGGTCGGCCTGAAGCAGGGCGATGCGGGCCTGCAGTTCGGCCGTGGGCGCCACGGCGCCATCGCGGGCCTGGCGTGCGGTGGTTTCCAGGGTATCGCGTGCCGCCCGGCGCGCGTCTTGCGCGGCGGCGAGGCCCGCCGCATCGGCTGCAAGCGCGGCTAGCGTATCGGCGACGTTCTGAAAGGCGGCGAGCACGGTGGAGCGGTATTGCGCGTCTGCCTGGTCATAGGCGGCGCGCGCCGCGCGTTGGCGGTGGAGCAGGGCGCCGCCGGCAAAGATCGGCTGGGTCAGGCCTGCCCCGGCCGACCAGAACGCATTGGCTGCTGACAGCAGGCTGGACCAGCCCCCGGAATTGCCGCCCGCGCTGGCGCCGATGGTGATCTGCGGCAGGCGGTTGGCGGTGGCGATGCCCACCCCGGCGCTGGCGGCGTGCAGGTTGGCTTCGGCCGCGCGGATATCGGGCCGGTTGCGCACGAGCTGCGCCGGCAGGCTGAGCGGCAGTTCGCGCGGCAACGTTACCTGCGACAATGCAACCGGGGCCAGCGGTCCATCGGCCGCGCCCTGTCCGGTGAGATAGGCGAGCAGGTCTTGGCTTTGCGCCAGGGCATGTTCGAGTGGCGGCAGCGCGCCTTGCGCCTGCGCCAGTTGCGCCTGCTGCGCCATCAGGTCGACGCCGGCGGCCTGGCCCACGGCCAGCTGGTGGCGGGTGATCGCCAGCAGTTCCTGTTGCAGGGCGATCACCTGGCGCTGCTGATCGACCTGTTCCTGCAGGGCGGCGCGCTGAAACGCGGTGGCCGCCACGGTGTTGATCAGAGTGATCCGCGCGGCCTGCGCCTGATAGGCCTGGGCATCGTATTGCGCGCGCGCTTGCTCCACGCTGCGGCGGTTGCCGCCGAACAGATCGAGTGTGTAGCCCACGTTCACCTGCGCGGTCTGGAGGCTGTAGGTGAAGCTTGAATTGTTGGGCACCGGGGCCAGGTATTGCGATCCCTTGACGCGGTTGGTGGTGGCCCCGGCATCGACCGTGGGAAACAGCACCCCGCGCTGCGCCAGCCACAGCTCGCGCGCTTGTCTCAGCCCGGCGCGCGTGGCGGCCAGATCGGTATTGGCTGCCAGCGCCCGGTCGATCAGCGCATCGAGCGCGGGCGAGCCGAAGGCGTGCCACCATTCGCCCGCCACCGCGCCCGCTGACAGCACCTGCGTACCGCCGGCAACGCCATCGGGCGCGGTGATCGCGCTGGGCGTGGCCGGGGCATAGGCGGTTTGCGCAGGGCGCGCGGGAGCGTGGAAATCGGGGCCGACGGCACACCCGCTGGCCAGCGTGCAGGCCGCCGCCGTGATCAAACGCCGCGCGCTCATGCCGCCTGCTCCGGCGCTTGTGCCGGGCGAACCGGGCGGTTGGAAAACAGATCGATCATCACCGGCAACACGATCAGGATCAGCACCGGCGCCAGCAGGATGCCGCCGACCACCACCATCGCCAGCGGGCGCTGCACCTGGCTGCCGATGCCGGTCGATACCGCCGCCGGCAGCAAGCCGACACAGGCCGCGATGCAGGTCATCATCACCGGGCGGAAGCGGGTGCGCGCGGCATGCAGCACGGCCTGCGCCCGGTCCATGCCATTGCCGATCAACTGGTTGAAATAGGCCAGCACGAGAATGCCCTCCATCACCGAAATGCCGAACAGGCCAATGAACCCGATCGCCGCCGACACGCTGAACGGCGTTCCGGTCAGCGCCAGGATCAGCACGCCACCGACCAGCGCCATGGGCATCACGCTGGCCGCCAGGGCGGTATCGCGCACCGAACCGAAGTTGAGGAACAGCAGCATCACGATCAGCGCCAGGCTGATCGGCACGACCACTTCCAGCCGGGCAAGCGCGGCCTGGAGATCGCCGAATTCGCCCACCCACTCGATGCGGCTGCCGGGCGGCAGTTTCACTTCGGCCGCGATCTTGTGCTGCGCTTCCAGGACGGCGCTGCCCAGATCGCGCCCGCGCACCGAGAACTTGATCGGGATGTAGCGCGACTGGTTTTCGCGATAGATGAAGGAATAGCCCGAGACGAGGCTGACATCGGCCACGGTCGAAAGCGGAATCTGGCTGACCCCGCCGGTGGCATTGGGCACCGCCACTGGGATGGCGCGGATCGCGGCCAGATCCTGGCGGAACTGCGGCGCCAGGCGGATCACGATTGGGAAATTGCGGTCAGAGCCATATTCATAGAGGTTGCCCGCCGCCTGCCCGCCGATCGCGGCCTGGACCACGGCGTTGATGTCCCCAGGCGCAAGGCCATAGTGCGCGGCCTTGTCGCGATCGATCTTGATGTTCAGCGTGGGCTGGCCCAGCGCATCGAACACCGACAGGTCGGTAATGCCGGGGATCTTGGCCATGATGGCCTTGATCTGATAGGCAGTTTTTTCCAGCGCCTGCAGATCATTGCCATAGAGCTTGATCGAATTGGCGCCCTTCACCCCGCTCGCGGCTTCCTCGACATTGTCCTCGATGTTCTGGCTGAAATTGAACTCCACGCCGGGGAAGGGGGCGGCGAGTTCGGCATTCACCTGGCGGGTCAGCGCTTCCTTGGTCAAGCCCTTGGGCCATTGGCTGGCCGGCTTGAGCGGTACGTAGAATTCGGCATTGAAGAAGCCGGTGGTATCGGTGCCGTCGTCGGGGCGGCCAAGCTGGCTGATGACGGTCTTCACCTCGGGATACTTCATCAGCATGTGCCGCATGCGGTTCACCTGGCCCTGCGCCTCTTCCAAGCTGATCGAGGGCGGCAGGGTGGCGCGAATCCAGAAATTGCCCTCTTCCAGCTTGGGCAGGAATTCCAGGCCCAGCCCATGCATGGCGATGCCCGCTGCCAGCAGCAGCGCCGCCATGGTGCCCAGCGCCACCACCCGATTGGCCAGGGCAAAGCGCAGCGCCGGATCATAGACGCGGCGCATCGCGCGCACGATCGGCGTCTCGCGCTCTTCCTCCTCGTCCTTGAGCAGGAAGGCCGAAAGCACCGGCGCCACGGTGAATGTGGCGATTAACCCGCCGATGATGGCATAGGCATAAGTCTTGGCCATGGGTCCGAAGATGTGCCCTTCCACCCCGGTCAGCGTGAACAGCGGCAGGAAGCCGGCGATGATGATCGCCGCGGCAAAGAAGATCGCGCGGTTGACCTCGGTGGCCGACATTTCGATGATGCCCAGCTTGCCAAAGAAGCTGGCGATGCCCCCCTGGTGATCGAGCGCGCCAGTGGCGGCAAAGCGCGCGCGCGGTGGCTGGGCCAAATGGCGGAAGATGTTTTCCACCATGATCACCGTGGCATCGACGATCAGCCCGAAATCGATCGCGCCGACCGACAGCAGGTTGGCCGATTCCCCGCGCAGCACCATGATCAGGATCGAGAACGCCAGGGCAAAGGGAATCGTGGCCGCCACCACCAGCGCGCTGCGGAACGTGCCCAGGAAGATCCACTGCACGGCAAAGATCAGCGCGATGCCGAACACCATGTTTTCCAGCACGGTATGCGTCGTCACGTCGATCAGGTCGGTGCGGTCATAGATCTTTTCGAGATGGACGCCGGGCGGCAGGATGCCCTCGGTGTTGATCTTGTCGACCTCGGCCTCCACCGCCTTGAGCGTGGGCAAGCTCTGCTCGCCGCGGCGCATCAGGATGATGCCCTGGACGATGTCGTCATCGTTGTCCTGGCCGACGATACCCAGGCGCGGCTGGTTGCCCACCTCTACCGTGGCAATGTCCTTGACCTGCACCGGCTTGCCCGCCGCCGGGGTAGCCACCAGCGTGTCGCGGATGTCATCCATCGAATGGATCAGGCCCACGCCGCGCACCACGGCCGATTGCGGGCCCAGGTTGATCGTCTGGCCGCCGACGTTGCCGTTGGCATTGTTGATGGCATTGAGCACCTGTCCCAGCGACAGGCCATAGGCAACCAGCTTGCGCTGATCGATCGTAACCTCATAGGTCTTGCTCTTGCCGGCCCAGCCGTTGACGTCGATTACTCCGGGCACCGCCTTGAACCGGCGCTGCAGGATCCAGTCCTGGATGGTCTTGAGATCGGTGACGGAATAGTTTTTGGGCCCGACGATACGATAGCGATAGATTTCGCCGATCGGGCTGGTGGGCGAAATGCCCGGCTGCGCCCCGCCGGGCAGGGGCGGCACTTGCGACAGGGCATTGATGACCTGCTGCTTGGCCTGGTCATAGTCATAATCGAACGTGAACTGCACGCGCACGTCCGACAGGCCGAACAGCGAGATCGTCTCCACCTTCTTGACGTTCTTGATCCCCGCCAGCTGGATCTCGATCGGCATGGTGACGGTGCGTTCGATCTCGCCGGCGGACTGGCCGGGGTTCTGCGTCACCACCTCCACCATCGGCGGCACGGGATCGGGATAGGCCTCAATATTGAGCAGGCGAAAGGCAATGCCCCCGCCCACCAGGAACAGCGCCAGCAGGATGAGCACAAGCACGCGATGGCGCAGGGCCAGGGCAACGACAGGGTTCATGCCTCGCGCTCCCTCAATCCGCCTTGGCGCCACGGTCGATGAACAGGCTGCCTGCCGTCACCACCGTTTCGCCCGGCTTGAGCCCGCTCGTCACCTCCACAATGCCGCCGCCCACCTGGCCCGTGCCGATCGGGCGCAGCGCCAGGCTGTGGCGGCGCATGTCGGCCACCCAGACGCGCGCAGTGTCCCCTTCGAAGATCACCGCCTCTTCCGGCACGATCAGCCCCTGGCGTGCGCCGCCCGTTTCCAGCGCAAAGCTGACATAGGTTTCGGGCTTGAGCCGTTCGTCAGGATTGGCGATCTGCGCGCGCACGGTCAGCCGGCGTGTGGCCGGATCGATCATCGGCGCCACATAGGTCAGCGGCGCGCGCAAGGTGGTGCCATCGGGCAGGCGCACCAGCGCCATCTGGCCCAGGCGGGCCAGCCCGGCGTCTTCCTCGCGCAGGTTGCCGACCAGCCACACGCGCGAGAAATCGGAAATGGTGAAAGCCTGGGTGGCCGCGCCGCCGGTGGCACTGGCCACGTTCTGGCCCATGCCGATCAACCGCTGGGTGACCACGCCGCCCACTGGCGCGCGGACAATCCCTTCGCCATGGCTGATGCTGCCCAGTGCGCGGCGGCGGCCCTGGGCGGCCAGCAGATTGCCTTGCGCGGCGGCAAGATCGGCATCGGCCTGCTGCGCATCCTTGAGCGCGGCGCCCTTGTTGGCGGCCAGATCGTGCAGGCGGGCGGCATTGGCCTGCGCCACCTTGACCGCGGCGGCGGCGGTCATGATGTCGGCCTCGCTCTGCGCGGCTTCGTTGGCGGCCACGGCAAACAGCGGTTGGCCGGCGCGCACGCGGTCTCCTGCCTTGGCAAACACGCGCGTGACCTGCCCGGTGAACGGCGAAAAGACCGGCGTGGTCAGGTCATCGTCGACCGCGATCTTGCCATCGCTTTGCGTCGCATCGCCCAACGGCCTGGTCTGCACCGTGGCAAAGCGCAATGTATCCCACTGCGCCTGCGTGGCGGAAAAGCTGCCGTCGCTGGTGGCCGGGGGCGGCGCGGGGGCAGGGTCGCCATCCAGCCCGAACATGCGCGGCGCCAGCCAGCCCCCGGCAGCGACCAGCACGACCAGCGCAGCGGCCAATCGCCATTGCACGCGGCGCGACAGAACCGGCACGGGCCGTTCCGGCTCGTCGGCGGGAAGATGATCCATCATGGCAGGCCTCGATCTTGAAATCAGGCCGGGCCTAGGCAGGCTCGCTTACATCAACCTTACGGCAAAGCGTATTCTGCCAGCGACAGAGTGAAGCACGCCCCGCCGCTGGCGGCGCGGGAAATCACCAGGCGGCCATGATGGACATGGGCGATGCGCTGCACGATCGACAGGCCCAGCCCGGCGCCGTCGCTACGGCGATGGTCGGCCCGCCAGAACCGCCGCGCCAGGCGCGTGGCGTCTTCCTCGGTCACGCCGGGGCCATTGTCGGCAACGCTGATCTGCGCCGGGCGGGCAACGCTGACTTCGATCGCCGTGCCCGGCGGGGTGTGCAGCCGCGCGTTGTCGAGCAGGTTGGCAATGGCCATGGCCACCAGGCCGGGGTTGCCGTGGGTCATTACCGTCTCTTCAGCGCCGAACAGCGCGATGCTGCGCCCGCCCGCCAGCACATCGGGCGTGCGATCGGCCACGACCGCCACGGCCAGCCCGGCCAGGTCGAAACGCTCGAACGCGGGCGCGGCATCGTGCTCCAGGCTGGCCAGATCGCGCAACTGGTCGAGCACGTGGGCCATCCGCGCGATCTGCGCCAGCGCCTCGTCGCGCGCCGGCTCCGCGGCCATGCGCCCCACTTCCAGCCGCAGGGTGGCAAGCGGGGTGCGCAGTTCGTGGGCCACGTTGCCGGCAAATTCCTGTTGCAGCGCCAGGGCTGCCTCCACCCGGTCGAGCAGGCCGTTGATCGCGCTGACCATGGCGGTCGCCTCGGCCGGCAGGCCCGCCGCATCGAGCCGGGCGCCCGGGTTCTGCGGCGCCAACTGCGTGGCGGCCCGCGCCGTGTGGCGCATCCGCCGCAGCAGTGGCCACAGCATGGTGATATTGGCCAGCGGCATCAGCAGCAGCAGTCCCACCAGCCAGACCAGGTAATGCGCCAGGAAGCTGCGCACCACATCGTCGACCACGGCGCCAGGGCGGGTCTGGTCCTGGGTCACGAGGATGCGCACGTTCTGATCGGCAAATGCCCTCGGCACGCTCAGGCCAACCAGCGGCCCGCTGGTCAGGGCTTGTTCGTGCCAGGCCCGGGGCGGCTGCGGCCAGATATCGGGCAGGAAGAACGGGCTGTGGGCCAGAACCTGCCCGCGCGCATCGATCACGGCAAAGGCGCGCCCGTCATAGCCGGTGGCATAGATCGCCATCTCCTCGCGCGGCAGGGCCACCTGCCAATGGCCGCCTGGTGCGGGAATGACATGCTGCGCCACCAGTTCGGCCTGTTGGCGCAAGGTGTCGCGCTCGATCGCGCGGACGCTGCTTTCCAGCACGGTGCGCGCGGCAAAGGGCATGGCAAGGCTCGCCACCACAATGGTGATGCCCTCCACCAGCAGGATGCGCGTGAGCAGCGAAGTCGCCGCGCGGCGGACCAGCCGCTTCATGCGCGCGGCTTGATGATATAGCCCACGCCGCGCACCGTCACGATCTCCGCCTCGCCCTGCGCGGCATCGAGTTTCTGGCGCAGGCGATGGACATAGACCTCGATCGCGTTGGAGCCGAGCGGATCGTTGGCGCCGAACAGCTGGTCTTCAGCAAGGCGCTTGGTCACCACCTGTCCTTCGCGGCGCAGCAGAAGGCCGAGCAGCCCGGCTTCGCGCGCCGAAAGCGCCACAACGCGCCCCCCGACCCTGAGCGAGAGATTGTCGAGATCGAAGACCAGGTTGGCGCAGGCGATTTCACGGCCCTGGAACGTGCCGTTGCGGCGCAGTACGGCGCGCAGGCGGGCGAGCAGTTCGTCGGGCGAAAAGGGCTTGGCCATGTAATCGTCGGCGCCTGCGTCCAGTCCGGCGATGCGCGCCTGCACCTCGCCCCGCGCGGTGAGCACGACAACCGCAAGGCCATGCCCGGCGCGGCGCAACCGGGCGAGCAGGGCCAACCCGTCGCCATCGGGTAATCCCCGATCGAGCACCAGCGCGGCATAGGTATTGGCGGCCAGGTACAGCTCCGCCTCCTCGCTGCTGGCAGCATGGTCGACAGTCAGCCCGGCACCGGCCAGGCACGCTGCCAGCGCACGGGCGAGGGGGGCATCGTCTTCGACAAGCAGTATGCGCATGCAGGAACCCGGTGATGTCTGGCCACAACAACGGACAGCCCGCCCGGCCCTGCGCCGCCGCTGCCGCATCAGGCGCGCGCTTGTACCTGTGCCAAACGCAGGGCGCCGCAAATCCCTGCGCGATGCATCCAGATTGGTATGAATTGGGCGGTCGCCGGCTGGCGTGCGAGAAGGCGACCCAGCGTGATGCACGACATTACCTGCCTTGACCATAAAATCCGGATCTGTTGGGATTTTATGGTGGGCGCGACAGGGATTGAACCTGTGACCCCACCCGTGTGAAGGGTGTGCTCTACCGCTGAGCTACGCGCCCGCCGAAATGGCGTCCCGCGGTGGTCGATCGTGTCGGCCCCGGGGTGTGGAGGCGGCCTCTAACGGCGTTGCGCAACGTTGACAAGTGGGCACGTGAAGATATTTCGCTCCCCATGACCGATCCAATCGAAACGCCCGAAAACGCGGACGCCGTCGCCGCTCCTTCCACCGCACCTGCCACGTCCGGCGCCGATGTGCCGCCCGATCGCCTGGCGATCAACCCGCGCAGCGCGTTCTTTGACGCAGACAAGTTGGGCCGTGGCGTGGGCATCCGCTTCAAGGGCACTGTGCGCAACAATGTCGAGGAATATTGCATTTCCGAAGGCTGGGTGCGCGTGCAGGCCGGCAAGACCATGGACCGCAAGGGCAACCCGCTGACGCTCAAGCTCTCCGGCCCGGTCGAGGCATGGTATGAAGACCTGGGCGAAGACGCCCCGGTGGCCAAGGCCTGATCTTTGGGTTGTTCGGGTGTCGGCGTTTAGCGCAGGCGCCCGATCCCCATGCCGGCGCTGCCCACCCCGGCGCCGCCGGTGCGGCTGGCAATGATGCGGCCGATGGGATCATCGTCGCGCGCTAGGCTGGCCTGATCGCGCCGCGCCGGAGCCGGCAGTGCGGCACTGGCCGCTATAGTGGCCTGCGCCATCCTGATCCGCGCCGTGGTGCGCACGGGCGCGGCCGGTTTCGGCACTGCCGTTTCCACCGCAACGCCACTCAGGAAATCCCTATCGATCGGGCTGCGCGCCGGGGCCGTCGCGCGCGTGGCCATCAACACCTGGCGCTGCACGGCCGGCTGCATCATGCTGCGCGGCGCAGCGCTCGCACTCGCCAGGCGCAGCGGCGTGGCGGTGCCGAGGTGGCGTGCTGGCGGGCGATTGTAGATAAAGCCGTCGACCGGCCAATGCGTGGTGCCCAGGCCCTGGATCGGCGCATACCACACGCGCACCGCGCTCCAGTCGTTGGCGTCGGACACATCGACCGCGCGTACATCGTTTTCCTTTTGCCCGCGCGTGCCGTTGATCGGTGACCAGTTGGCATGGCGTAGCAGCACGGTGCGCGAATCGATCACCCGGCTGACCATGGCGACATGGCCCAGGCGCATTGCGCCATAGGGATGGAAGCTCATCACCGCGCCGGGCTTGGGCGTGAAACCGCGTTCATAGCGGCCCTCGGCCTGGTCCCACCAGGTATGCGCATCGCCGAACAGCTGGATGCCCGAAACCTGCCGGGCATAGGGCACGCATTGCAGGTAAGGCAGCGCGCCGGCGGTATCGGCCGGTGCGCCATCGGATTGATCCGGGCCGGGAATCAGGGCGATCGGGGCGGCCATGGCAGCCCCTGGAGCGATCATCCCGGCGATCAGTGCCGCCCCCGCGGCCAGGCCCAACGGCCCTGTTCTTGTCCACCACACCATGGCGCTGTTGTGCCGGCAAATGGTCAATGCCCGCCTGACCGGCTTGGTTAATGGCGGTTTTACGAATCGCGACCAACCGGGCCTGGTATGCAACGCCCGCTTGCCTTTGGCGCCAAGCCGGGCCAACGGGGGCTATGCGTCCCCAGGTTATCATCATCGGACGGCCCAACGTGGGCAAGTCCACTCTGTTCAACCGGCTTGTCGGCAAGAAGCTGGCGCTGGTCGACGACCAGCCCGGCGTCACCCGTGACCGTCGCTTTGGCGATGCGTCGCTGCTGGGCCTTGAATTCACCATCGTCGACACCGCCGGGTGGGAAGACGAAGATCCCTCCAGCCTGCCCGGCCGGATGCGGATGCAGACCGAAGCATCGCTCGAAGGCGCCGACGTGGCGCTGTTCGTGATTGATGCCCGTGCCGGCATCACCCCGCTGGACGAGGAAATCGGCCGCTATCTGCGCGGGCACGATATTCCGGTGATCCTGCTGGCCAACAAGGCCGAGGGCCGCGCCGGCGATCATGGCCTGTTCGAGGCGTTCTCGCTGGGTTTTGGCGATCCCGTGGGCGTTTCGGCCGAGCACGGCGAAGGCTTGGGCGACCTGTTCGAGGCATTGCTGCCCCATTTTGCCGAGCAGGAAGCCGAAGACGAGGCAGAAGCCACCGACGAGGAGGCCGAGTACGATCCCAAGGCCGTGCTCAAGCTGGCCATCGTTGGCCGCCCCAATGCCGGCAAGTCCACGCTGATCAACCGTTTCCTCGGTGAAGACCGCCTGCTTACCGGGCCGGAAGCGGGCATCACCCGCGATTCGATCGCCATCGACTGGAACTGGACCGATCCCAAGGACGGCGAGGAACGCCCGATTCGGCTGATCGACACGGCCGGCATGCGCAAGAAGGCCCAGGTGGTCGACAAGCTGGAAAAGCTGTCGGTGGCCGATGCCCGCCGCGCGATCGATTTTGCCGAAGTAGTCGTGCTGCTGCTCGATGCCACGCGCGGGCTGGAGCACCAGGATCTCAAGATCGCCTCGATGGTGCTGGAAGAAGGGCGCGCCCTGCTGATTGCCATCAACAAGTGGGACGTGGCCGAAGATGCCAGCGGCCTGTTCAACGGCGTGCGCCAGGCGCTCGACGATGGCCTGGCGCAGGTGCGCGGCGTGCCGCTGGTGGCGGTTTCGGCCCGCACCGGTAAGGGGCTGGACACGCTGCTGTCGGCCGCCTTTACGCTGCGCGATGCCTGGAGCAAGCGCGTGCCGACCGCTGCGCTCAACCGCTGGTTCGATGATGCGCTGGCGGCCAACCCGCCGCCCGCGCCAGGCGGCCGCCGCATCAAGCTGCGCTATATCACCCAGGCCAAGACGCGCCCGCCCAGCTTCGTGATGTTCGGCACGCGGCTGGATCAGCTGCCCGAAAGCTATCGCCGCTATCTGGTCAACGGCATCCGCCGCTCGCTGGGGTTCGAAGCGGTGCCGATCCGGCTGACGCTGCGCAGCCCTACCAATCCGTTCGCCAAGAAATGACCCGCAATCCCCCGCGCCGCCTGGCAGATGCCCTGTGGCGCGGGGCGCGGGGGCATTGCCCGCGCTGTGACGGCGCGCGCCTGTTTGCCGCCTGGCTGCGCCCGGTGGCACAGTGCCCGGCCTGCGCGCAGGACTGGCGCGGCCATAGCGCCGACGATTTTCCGCCTTATGTGGCGATCCTGATCACCGGCCATGTCATGGCGCCGGTGATCATCGCGCTGGGCCTGCACACCACGCTGTCATGGCCGGTGATGATGGGCGTGTGCCTGACCATGACGGTGACGATGGTGCTGGGCCTGTTGCAACCGGCCAAGGGCGCGGTGATCGCGCTGCAATGGTGGCTGGGGCTGCATGGTTTTGCCGCAGCGCCGGGCAAGGCCCTGGCGCCAGGCGCTGCGTCGACGCGCGAAAGCGCCGCGATCGAGACACGCCCGCGCAACGAAACGTAATTGCTTTAACAGCTTCGTCCCTATGCCGGCGCCATGCCGCACCGGCACTTTGCTGCGGCATGGCGCGCAGGGTGGACATGAAGGCGCAATCTTTTCTTGCGCAGCAACACTTCTTCACGAAGCCGCACCCATCGCGCAAAAGGCATGGTGTTACCCCGGACACGACCAATTTCACGACCAATTACTTGCGGAGTGTCCCCCTCATGATCCTCGCTTCCTTCCTCGCCCTGGCGACGCTTTCGGCTCCGGCTGCCCCGCTGCTGGCCACTCCCACTGCCGCTGCTCACCCGGCCCCGGTGTGCCAGGGCGCGCCTGGCCGTCCCGCGCTGTGCCGCCCGGCTGCCGTCGCCGCGCCGGTGGCGGAGCGCACCGATGCAGCCGCTGGCCGTGTCGCCGTGGTGGCCTGCCATCCCGATCCGGGCAAGAACCGTGGCTGTTTCCGCCGCACCGCCATCGGCACTGATGCTGCCCTTGCCCAGAACGCCGTGGTGCGCGAGGATGCGCGCTGAGGCGGCGGTATGATCGAGCCTGGAACCAAAGGAGCGCCATTGCGTAGCACAGCCATGCTGGCCACCCGTCTTGCCCCCTCCATCGTGCTTGTCGAAGACGATGGCCCCCTGCGCACGCTGACCGCCCGCGCCCTGCGCGAGCATGGTTATGAAGTGCGCCCGGCCGCCACCGGCGCGGAAATGTGGGTGCTGCTCGATAGCGCGCCGGCCGACCTTGTCGTGCTCGATATCATGCTGCCCGGCACCAACGGGATCGAGCTGTTCCGCAAGCTGCGGCGGTTGAGCGACGTGCCGATCATCTTCATTTCCGCCCGTGGCAGCGAGGAAGACCGCGTGCTTGGCCTGGAACTCGGCGCCGATGACTATCTCGCCAAGCCATTCGGCACGCGCGAACTGGTCGCCCGCGTCGGCGCCGTGCTGCGCCGTGGCGGGCAGGGCGGCGATGGCCTGGCGGCGGCCGAGCCGGGTGAGCGCGCCAGCGAAATCCGCTTTGATGGCTGGACGCTCTCGCTCGCCCGCCGCGAACTGCATGCCCCCGATGGTGTGATGGTGGACCTGACCGGGGCGGAGTTCGATCTGCTCGCCACGTTCGTGGCGCAGCCGCAGCGCGTGCTGGGCCGCGAACGCCTGATCGAGCTGTCGCGCACCCGCCTGGGTGACAGTTCAGACCGCAGCATCGACGTGCTGGTGTCGCGCCTGCGCCGCAAGTTGACGGCGGCCGGGGGCGAAGCCCCGATCGCGACGGTGCGCGGGGTTGGCTACATGTTCAAGGCGCAAGTCACCCGCACGTGATGCAGCGCCGCTCATGATTTCCCGGCGCCGGCTGTCGCTGCGCCGGGCCATGCGCCGCTTCGGTTTGCCGGAGCGGCTTTTGGCCATTCTGGTGCTGATGGCGGCGATCGATTTCGGCTCCAACGCCGTGCTGTTCGATCGCGCCAGCAACTTTGCCCTGCGCAGCGATGATGCGGCGCGCATTGCCGAAAACCTGGTAATCGCCAGCCGCGCGCTGGAAGCAGAAGAGCCCGCCGACCGCCCGGCGCTGGCCGAGCGATTGTCTTCACCGCGCTTTTCCCTGGCGTGGAAACCGCGCCTGGCCCACGGCGACGATGCCCTTTCGCTCGACCGGCTGCGCGCGCAGGTGCTCGATGCCGCGCCCGAATTGGCCTCGGGCGATCCGCGCTTTTCGCTGAAATCGCTCGCCTCGCCCGGATCGGTAAACGGGGCGATGCTGCTCAAGGATGGCTCGGGCGTGGTGTTCCGCACCCAGGCAAGCGAGGCTTGGACGCTCAATGCCGGACGGCTGGCGGTGCTGCTGGTGCCAACGCCCTTGCTGGTGGTTCTGGCCTGGGTGCTGTTTCGCGCCACGATCCGCCCGCTCAAGGCGCTGGTATCCGCCACCGGGCGGGTTGGCGCCGGCCCGCCCGAACCGCTGACCGAGCGCGGCCCGGACGAAGTGCGCCGCCTGATCCGCGCGTTCAACCGCATGCAAAGCCGCATCTATCGCCAGATGCTCGATCGCACGCAGTCGATGCTGGCGATCGGTCATGACTTGCGCACACCCCTTGCGCGGCTGCGGCTGCGGCTGGACGATGCCGGCATCGACCGCGAAACCCAGGCCGACATGGTCCACGACATTGACGAGATGATGCACCTGCTCGCCTCGCTGCAAGCCTATGTCGAAGGGGAAGGGCGGCAGATCCCGGCAGAGCCGGTGGACCTGGCGGCCATGGCGATGACGCTGGTGGACAACGCCTATGACCAGGGGGGCGATGCCACCTATGACGGGCCAGACCGGCTGGTGATCCAGGCGCGCGCGGTGTCGCTGCGCCGCGCACTGGGCAATCTGGTGGAAAACGCGCTGCACTATGCCGGGCATGTGGAAGTGATCGTGCGCGCCGATGGCGATTGGGCCGAAGTGGTGGTGGCCGATCGCGGGCCGGGCATTCCGGTGGACCGGCTGGATGAAGTGACCCAGCCGTTCGTGCGCCTGGATGCGGCGCGCGGGCGCGATACGCCGGGCATGGGGCTGGGCCTGGCCATCGTCAAGCGCGCGATCCGGGCCGAAGGCGGCACGCTGATTCTCGCCAATCGCCGTCCCGAACCGGGCGAGGCCGGGCCGGTCAGCGGCCTGGTCGCCACGGTTCGTCTGCCGCGCAAGGCCGGCTACCCCGCTGCCAAGCCAGGGAAATAGTTCCTTACAGTTGCGACGGCTGCGGGCAAAGACATCCGCGTACCTCTTGCATCAAGCGCAACGGCATTCGCCCCGCGCATCAGATATTCAAGAGGAGGTACCTCCCCATGAACGAACTTATCGGCCGGGTTTTCCGTTTCGAAAAGACCGTCTTTCCGCAGAGCAGCGAGCTTTATGGCCAGCTTTCTGCCCACGGCCAGGCGCCCAAGGCGCTGATGGTGTCCTGCGCGGATTCGCGCATCGTGCCCGAGCAGATCATGCAGGCCCAGCCTGGCGACCTGTTCGTATGCCGCAATGCTGGCAACATGGTGCCGGCCTATTCGACGATGAACGGCGGCGTCTCGTCCACGGTGGAATATGCCGTGGTGGCGCTGGGCGTGCGTGACATCATCGTGTGCGGCCACTCTGACTGTGGTGCGATGAAGGCGCTGGCCGCGCCCGAGCCGCCGCAGGGCATGCCCAACGTGGTGGCCTGGCTGCGCCATGGTGCCGCGGCCGAGCATGTCGTGTCGAGCTGTTCGCCGCACCTGCACGGCAGTGAGCGCGTGCGCGCGGTCAGCCTGCAGAACATCATCGCCCAGATCGATCATCTGCGCACCCATCCTTCGGTTTCGGCGGCGATCGCGCGCGGCGAAATGTCGCTGCATGGCTGGTTCGTGGATATCAGCGCCGGCCAGGTGCTGGGCCTGGATGGCGATACTGGCGAATTCGTGCCGCTGCGCGAAGATCGCCCGCTGCCTGTGGCCCTGGCAGCCGCACCGCGCTTTGCGCGTGAACCGGCCCTGGCGGAGGCGGCCGAATGAGCCAGGCAGCAATCGCTGCATCGCCCGAGGCTGCCCCCACAAGGGGTGGCCTCGTTCGCGATTTCACCGCGTCGATCGTGGTGTTCCTGGTGGCCATGCCGCTGTGCATGGGCATTGCCATCGCCTCGGGTGTGCCACCGGAAAAGGGCCTGGTGACCGGCATTATCGGCGGCATCGTCGTCGGCCTGCTGGCCGGCTCGCCCTTGCAGGTTTCCGGCCCGGCGGCGGGCCTGGCCGTGATCGTGTTCGAATTCGTGCGCGACAATGGCCTGTCCGCGCTTGGCCCGGTGTTGCTCGTGGCCGGGCTGATCCAGTTGGTGGCCGGCGTGGCCCGCCTGGGCGGCGTGTTCCGCGCCATTTCTCCGGCGGTGGTGCACGGCATGCTGGCCGGCATCGGCGCCTTGATCGTGGTGGGCCAGTTCCACATCCTGTTCGATGCCAAGCCGATGTCCAATGGCCTCGCTAACCTGTCGATGATCCCGGCGCGCGTGCTGGGCCTTTCGCCGTTCGATTGGCGCGCCAGCGAAATGGCGCTGGTCCTGGGCCTGGTGACGATCGCGGGCATGCTGGGCTGGGACAAGCTCAAGCCCAAGGCGCTGTCCCTGGTGCCGGGCGCCCTGATCGGTGTGGTCGCTGCCACCGTGCTTGCCGCCGTGCTGGGCCTGCCGGTGGCGCGCATTGCCGTGCCGGATTCGCTCAGCGCCGCGTTTGCCGCGCCGGGCGGGGCGTTCCTCGATCCGTTGCTGGCCAAGCCGGCGCTGCTGGTTTCGGCCGTGGCCATCGCGTTTATTGCCAGCGCCGAAACGCTGTTGTCAGCCGCCGCGGTCGATCGCATGCACAATGGCGTGCGCACGGATTACAACAAGGAACTGCGCGCGCAGGGCATTGGCAACCTGCTGTGCGGCATGGTTGGCGCCCTGCCGATGACCGGCGTGATCGTGCGCTCTTCGGCTAACGTCCAGGCCGGCGCGCAAACCCGCTGGTCGGCCGTGCTGCATGGCGCGTGGATCCTCGGCTTTGTCGCGCTGCTGCCCTGGCTGCTGCGCGAAGTGCCGATGGCGGCGCTCGGCGGCGTGCTGGTGGTGACGGGCTGGAAGCTGGTCAGCCTCAAGCATGTGAAGCACCTGTTCACCCACTATGGTCCGCTGCCCGCGGCGATCTGGGCGGTGACCTTTGCCCTGGTCGTGACGACCGACCTGTTGACCGGCGTGCTGGTGGGCATGGCGCTGTCGCTGGTGGAGCTGCTGCCGCACGTGAAGCACCTCAACCTGGGTGTTCATGCCCACGACCATGGTGACGCCACCAACGTTGAACTCAAGGGCGCGGCCACGTTCCTGCGGCTGACCAAGCTCAACGCCGTGCTTGAAGACCTGCCGGCCGACCGCCGTGTCCACCTCGATCTCGGCCGGGTCAAGGCGATCGACCATACCACTGCCGAAACCCTGCGCGAATGGCTCGCCCGCCGCCGCCAGCAGGGCAACGCGGTAACCGTCTCGGGCCCCGAGCCGATCCTGCGCGCGGTGCCTCACGCCGCCTGATCGCGCAAAGGCCCTGTCGAACTCCTGAGCCCACCCCCATCCCGGCTCATGGATGGCGCACCACGCGCCGCTGCCCCCACGGCCTCTGGCCTGTGGGGGCAGTTTCGTTGAGGGAACCGGCCGACAACGGCACATAAAAAGTCCCCCGCCAGCTTGGGGGCTGGCGAGGGACAGTCGTGCGTACCTGGTGGAAAGGGCGGGTTAGAAGTTGACCGTGGCCGAGAGCACCACGCGCGAGGACGAGATCGAGGCGCCGTCCTGAACCTGGTACTTGGTGAAGTTGGGCCGCAAATAGGCGGCATCGGCATCGCTGATGTTGGTGTCGATATAGGCAATGCCCAGCACCACCTTGCCCAGCGCCAGGTCGGCGCCCAGCAGCCAGTCGGCATAGGAACCGGTCGGCGCCACGCTGGTGCCGTTGGGGCCGAGGCCGGGATTGCCCTTGGAATAGCCGAGGTGGGCCTTGAGCGTGACCGGGGTAGTCGGGATTGCGCCGCTGACATCGCCCCAAACATAGAGGTTGTCATTCTTGGCACCGGGATGTTCGGGCGTGCCGGCGACATAGCTGGCGCCCGAATCATACCACTGGCCCAGCGCCTGCTGCTTGGGCGCATAGGCCACGCCGGCCAGTGCCGAGACCGGGCCGACAGTGCCCGACAGCTTGACGAAGGGTTCGGCAAAGTCGGTCTTGGCCGCGCCGCCCGGATACATATACCAGGTCAGGCCAACGTCGAGCGTGGCCGGGCCGAACGACTTTTTGAAGCCGCCGATCGCGTCGAGTTCCAGGTTGGGGCCACCGAACGTGCCCCAGCCGGCGAGGTTGGAGCCCCAGGTGCCGACGTAGAAGCCGCTTTCATGGGCGATGGTGACGCCGGCCTGCAGGGCAAAACCATTGTTGGATTGCGACACGCCGCGCAGGCGATAGTCGGTCACCACGGCGGCGCTGCCGGAAATGGTGATGGCCGAAGGCGGCGCGGTGTCTTCCGCCTTGGCCGCGCTGGCCAGGGCCATGGATGCGCCGGCCAGCGTGGCGGCCAAAGCGATACGGCCGGCCCGGCGGCGTGCAGAGCGTTGAATCATCGGAACTGTCCTTCCCTCACGGTCATCGAGAAACGGTTCCGCCTGCGTCTCGGCGCCTGCCCGTCTCGGACGATGGCAAGGGAAAGCCCGGCCATCTCCGGCAGCAGGTTGCGCCGAGATGACCGGGGTTAGGCTGCGATGCTGTCTGTTCCTTTTCCCTCATGCAACGAAGTGTTGCTGTGTTTCTGCTGTGGCTTTTGCGTCACAGCCGCTTATTCGGGCAGCGGAATGAACTCGTGCTCTTCGGGAACATGGGCAAAGCGGTCTTCCTTCCAGTCTGCCTTGGCCTGTTCCAGGCGATCGGGCCGCGATGAGACGAAGTTCCAGAAGATGTGGCGCTTTTCGGGAAACGGTTCGCCACCCATCAGCATCACCCGCGCGCCGGTCGTGCTGGTGATCACCACTTCGGCGCCGGGCTTGAGCACGATCAGCTCGCTGGTGGCGAAGCCGCCGGTCTGGCCGCCCACGCTGATTTCGCCACTCACGACATAGAGCGCCCGCTCCACGTGATCGGCCGCGACGCGATAGCGTCCGCCCGGCGCGATCACCAGTTCGGCATAGACCAGATCCGACAGGGTCTTGACCGGCGAGGTTAGGCCATCAACCTGCCCGGCGATCAGCGTCAGGCGGGTGCCATCGACCTCGCCTGTGGGGATTTCATCCGCCTTGTGGTGGGCAAAGGCGGGATCGGTTTCCTCGGCATGGGTGGGCAGGGCAACCCAGGCCTGCAGGCCGAACAGCGGGCCGCCGCTGCTGCGCATTTCCGGGCCGGTGCGTTCGGAATGGGTGATGCCGCGCCCGGCGGTCATCCAGTTGACCTCGCCGGGACGGATCGCCTGGACCGAGCCGAGCGAATCGCGGTGCAGGATTTCGCCTTCCACCAGATAGGTCACCGTGGCGAGGCCGATATGCGGGTGCGGGCGCACGTCGAGCCCTTCGCCACCGGCAAAGGCGGCCGGGCCCATCTGGTCAAAGAAGATGAACGGCCCGACCATGCGACGGTGGGCCGAAGGCAGCGCGCGGCGGACCTTGAAGCCTTCGCCCAGATCGCGAACCGGGGGCAGGAGGGCAAATTCGATGCCCGGCACATCGGGGGTGCGGATGGTCATGGCGGTGTTCCCAAAGCTGGCGCCCGTGACGGGCTGTGAGGCCGGTTTAAAGCGCGCAGCTATTCAAGGAAATACCGATAAGGCTGGTCGAATTGTTCAGCTTTGTTGGACGGCTTGGGCAGTCCTCCCGCGCCGCTGCACCAGTTGGCCCAGCACCAGGCCCAGCAGCAGAACGGCGGCCCCGGCCAAGGCACCCGGCCCCAGCTGGGTGAGCGAAGACCACAGCATGGCGGCCGACAGCGCCATGAAGGCCAGCGGAAACAGCGGGAACAGCGGCGTTCGCACCGGCCAGTCGTGCGCCTTCATGGTGCGGCGCAGGCGGATCAGCGCGGCCATGCCCAGGATCACGAACAGCCAATAGACCGGCGTCATGTAATCAACCATGGCGCCAAAGCCGCTTTGCGACAGGCCCGATACTGCCGTCAGCAGCAGGGAAAACCCGCCCACCGCCAGCGTGGCGCGCGCCGGCGTGCCGCGCGCATCGTGCCAGTTGCCCAGCGCGGACAGTGCCGGCAGGTCTGCCGCGGCAGAAGCGGTGACGCGCGAACACACGATCAGCGTGGAATTGATGCTGCTGATCGCCGAGATCGCCACGATCCCCACGGTCAGCCACGCGCCGGCCGGGCCGAACGCGGTGCGCGCCAGATCGGCGCCGGGCGCGGTGCTCGCGGCCAGGCCGGCCGGGCCCAGGCCCCGCAGTAGTGCCCAGTTCATCGCGCAGTAGATCAGCATCAGCAGGGCGAGCGCGCCGATCACCACCACCAGCATGGCCCGCCGCCCGCCGCGCACCTCGCCCGACAGCGTCGCCATGTCGCTCCACCCGCCATAGGCCAGGAACACATAGATCAGCGCCACGCCCACGCTGCCGCCACCAGCCAGCGGCGCGCCGGCGGCGGGCGCGGGCACGAGCAGGCCGGCCGCAGTAACACAGGCAAAGCCCGCCGCCACCAGTGCCACCAGCAGCGCCTGGGTCAGAAAGCCAAGCCTGACATGGACGAGGTTGAGCGCGGTGAGTGCCGCCACGATCGCCAGCGCCAGCACGGTGCGCCCGGCATGGCCCAGCGGCCACAGCGCGCTGGCATAGTCGGCCAACAGGTGTGCCATCAGCGCGATCCAGCCGGTGTGCATGATGGCAAAGCGCGACCAGGCATAGAGCGCGGCCACGCGGCCGCCCCAGGCCCGGCGCAGGAAACTGTATTCGCCGCCCGAATCCGGAAAGGCCGCCGCCATTTCGACGTAACACAGCGCACCCACCATGGTGACCAGCGCGCCGGCTACCCACAGCAGCAGCACATGTCCGCCCGGCGCATTGGCCGCCACGGTGGGCGCGGTCTTGAGGCTGTCGGTCGACATGACCATCCCCAGTGCCACCAGCATGGCGTGGCCGACGTGGAGATGGGCGCGCGGGCCTGAGGATCGGTGCCCGGAAGAGGCAGGGCTGGAAGGGGGCAGATCGGTCAAGCAGGCACTTTCCGCAGGCTGGGGGCCACGAGCAGCGCACCTAGTGCGCGATTGCCACAGTCCGTGCAAGGATTGGCATGTTTTGAACTGCTCATTTGACCGAATAATACTCAAGTCATTAGGTGGATTTTTCCGACGTCCAACCGATCCGGGGTTTTCGTGGCACTTTCCGTCGTTTCCTATCGCGCGCCGCTGCGTTTGGCGCTGGTTTCCCTTGGCCTCTCGGCCAGCAGCATGGCGCTGGCCGCGCCCCAGGCACCGGCACCAGCCACCGATGCGCCGGCTGCCGACATCGGCACCAGCGGCGATGCCATCATCGTCACCGGCACGCGCGAAAGCGGCCGCCTGGCCCGGCAGAGCGCCACCCCGATCGACGTGGTCAAGGCCGATACCCTGACGGCCACGGGCCAGTCCAACCTCGTCGATTCGCTGCGCAGCGTGCTGCCCTCATTCAATGCCCCGGCCGTGGGCTATGACGTGGGCGCCCTGGCGCGCACCTTCGCGCTGCGCGGCCTGTCTCCCAGCCAGACGCTGATCCTGGTCAACGGCAAGCGGCGGCACCTCTCGTCGAGCATCTATGCCGACAGCGATCCCTCGCAAGGGTCGAATGTCGTCGATCTCGATATGATCCCGCTGGCCGCGGTGGGCCGGGTGGAAGTGCTGCGCGATGGCGCGGCGGCGCAATATGGTTCTGACGCGATTGCCGGGGTGATCAACGTCATCCTCAAGGACGATGCCAATTCGGGCGGCGTTTCGGTGCAGGGCGGCAAGTATTATGCCGGCGATGGCACCTCGATCCAGGCCAATGCCGACAAGGGCGTCGCCCTCAAGGATGGCGGCGTGCTGCATCTGTCGGCCGGCTATCGCTATCAGGATTTCACCAACCGCAGCGGCGACAGCGGCGGCGTGCAGCCGGCCAAGGTGCAGGGCATGCCGCGCTCGGTGGTGGTCAGCGGCGGCTATGACTATACCCGGCCGCTGGGTGAAACCCTCGATTTCTACAGCTTTGGCACCTATGCCTGGCGCAAGGCGCGGGCCAATGAAAACCCGCGCCAGCCCGGCTGGTTTTCCGATGCGGTCGATGCGCTCTATCCCCAGGGCTTCACCCCGCAGGAAACGCTGAACGAACACGATTTCAGCGTTACCGGCGGCATCAAGAGCCACGGCGACTGGGCGGTGGACCTTTCGTCCACCTATGGCCGCGACACGGTCAAGCTGCGCAATATCAGCACGATCAATCCCGATCTGCTGGCCGACACCGGCAATGCCCAGACCGATTTCAACGTCGGTGGCTTTGCCGCGTCGGAATGGACCAGCAACCTCGATGTGAAGCACCAGTTCGACCTGGGCCTGGCCGGTCCGGCGACGTTCGCGTTCGGCGCGGAAAACCGCTATGAAACCTATGAGATCCGCGCCGGCGAGCCGACGTCGTATTACAGCGGCGGGCCTCAGGCGTTTCCGGGCTTCCGCCCCAGCGACGCGGCCAACGTGCACCGCAACAGCGTCGCTGGCTATGCCGACCTGACGCTGCGCCCGGTCAAGGCGTGGGAGCTTTCGGGCGCCTTGCGCTGGGAGCATTACAACGGCGTGGGCAGCCGCCTCAACGGCAAGCTCGCCAGTCGCTATGACGTGACCGACCGCTTTGCCCTGCGCGGCAGCGTCAGCACCGGGTTCCACGCGCCAACCCTGGCGCAGCAGAACTATTCGGCCACCACCGTCACCACCGGCTATGCCTCGATCCAGCTGCCGCTCGGCTCGCCCGGCGCCAATCTGCTGGGCGCGCCCGCGCTCAAGCCGGAAACCTCCACCAGCGCCAGCCTGGGCTTTGTGGCAGAGCCGGTGCACGGCCTGTCGATCACGGTCGATGCCTATCGCATCGATGTGAAGAACCGGATCATCGAAAGCGCCTATCTCTATGGCGATCTGGCCCAGGCCGCGATCGCCGCCAACGGCACCACGATCCCCGCCGGGCTCGATCCGGGCAATGTCAGCGCAGTGTTCTTCACCAATGGCGTCGATACCCGCACGCAGGGCGTGGACATGACCGCCAGCTGGATGATGCCGGCCGGCGCGCTGGGCAGGATCCGCTGGGATGCGGGGCTGGCTTACGTGGATACCACGATCCGCCGCGTGCATGCCGCGCCCGCCGTCCTCGCCAATGCCGGGCTGTCGCTGGTCGATGCCGTGCAGCGCACCAATCTCACCACCGCCACGCCTTCGTGGAAAGCCTCGCTGGCCGCGGCATGGAGCAGCGGTCCGTTGGATCTTACGCTGCGGAACACGTTCTACAGCAATGCGCGCCAGGCGCAGGGCTATGCCGAGCCCTATTACATCATCGATACCGGCGCGCGCGTGATCACCGATCTCGACATCGGCTATCGCGTCACGCCGCAGGTGCGCGTGGGCGTGGGCGCGAACAACCTGTTCGACGTGCACCCGCGCATGATCCCCACCGCGATCGGCCAGGCGCTCAACTATGATCGCTATTCCCACGTTGCGCCCTATGGCATCAACGGCGGATCGTATTACCTGCGCCTGACGGTGAACCTGTGAGCCTGGTGATCCTTGATGGCGGCACGGGCCGCGAGCTGGCGCGCTGCGGCGCGCCGTTCCGCCAGCCCGAATGGTCGGCCCTGGCGCTGATCGAGGCGCCTGAGTTCGTGACCCAGGTGCATCAGCGCTATGTCGATGCCGGGGCCGATGTGATCACCACCAACAGCTATGCCGTGGTGCCGTTTCACATCGGGCAGGACCGCTTCGATGCCCATGGCGCGCAGTGGGCGGCACTGGCCGGGCGCCTGGCGCGCGAGGTGGCCGATGCCGCGGCGCGTGGCGTGAAGGTGGCCGGATCGCTGCCGCCGGTCTCGGGGTCTTACCGCCCCGACCTGATCGATCTGGAGCGCAGCCGCGCGGTGCTGTCGGTCCTGGTGGCGGCGCTGGCGCCGCATATCGATCACTGGCAGGCCGAAACCCTTTCGGCGATTGCCGAGGCGGAACTGGTCGCCGATCTGATCGCGCCCAGGGGCAAGCCGCTGTGGCTCTCGTTCACCCTGGCCGATGAAGACCCGGCCGCAGCCCCGCAGCTGCGCTCGGGCGAAAGCGTTGAAGCCGCTGCGGCCGCTGCCCTGCGGCTGGGCGCCCAGGCGCTGCTGTTCAATTGCAGCCAGCCCGAAGTGATGGCCGCGGCCGTGGCCCAGGCCAAGGCCGCCTTGGCCGGCAGCGGGGTGGCGATCGGCGTCTATGCCAATGCCTTCCCCCCGCAGGGCGCCGATGCCGAGGCGAACAATGGCCTGAGCCCGATCCGCGCCGATCTCACGCCCCAGGGCTACGCCGCCTTTGCCCGTGCCTGGGCGGCCGAGGGCGCCACGATCCTGGGCGGATGCTGCGGCATCGGGCCCGAACACATCGCCGTATTGCGCAGCGAACTGGGCTGAACCGCCCGGCGGTTATCCCAGCAGGGCGAGGGCGCGTCAGGCCCCCGCCTGCCCGCGCGGATAGGCGATGATCGACAGATAGCGGATCGTGCCCGGCCCCATGGTTTCCGGACCATGCTGGGCCTGGCTGTCGAACAGCAGCGTGTCGCCGGGCTTGAGGTCATAGCGCCGGTCGCCATGGCGATACGACAGTTCGCCCTCCAGCACGTGAATCAGCTCCGTCCCGGCGTGGGAAAAGCTGGTATAGGGGCTGGCCCGGTCAGACAGCGTGATCAGATAGGGTTCGATCACCAGGTCGCCGCGCATCAGGTGGCCCAGCAATTGATAGACGTGGCCCGATTTGGTGCCGCGCCGATCGATCTTCACGCCTTCGCCTGCCGCCACGAAAGAGCAGTCCTGCCGCTCTTCGGCCAGGGCGAACAGCGACGAGATCGGCGCGCTCAGTGCCTGGGCAAGCGAGTGGATCGAAGTGAGCGAGGCCGAAATCTGCCCGTTCTCGATCTTGGAGAGCATGCCGGTGGAAAGCCCGGCGGCGGTGGCCAGATCGGCCACCGACAGATCCTGCTGGCGGCGCAACTGGCGCACACGCAGGCCCAGCGCCTTTTCCAGCGCGCGCGGATCGTTGCTGGGGGCGCCCGATCCGGTGGTCAATTGTTCGATAACTGCTTCTGAAGGCTCTGCCTGTTCGGCTTTTGCGCGCTTGGCCATATCGTCTCCTGCTGGCCCTGCATGGAACGGCGGCACGGCAAATTCAAGCTTGGCGGCCCGGGTGACGGGCCACCTTTTGACAAGGGGCGGTGCATCGGCGCATGAGCGACGCCATGCACTTTGCCCACTTCGACATCGCCCGGTTCCTCGCCACTGCCTGGCAAAAGCAGCCCATGCTGATCCGCAATCCTTGGGGGGCATGGCACAATCCGCTCGATCCCGACGAACTGGCCGGCCTGGCCTGCGAGGCCGGGGTGGAATCGCGCCTGATCGTGCGCGGCGCGGGCGGGCCAGTGCTGGAACACGGGCCATTGGCTGAAGACCGCTTTGCCAGCCTGGGCGCCGATCCCTGGACGCTGCTGGTCCAGGCGGTGGACCAGCAGGTGCCGCAGGTGGCCGATCTGATCGCGCCGTTCCGCTTCGTGCCCGATTGGCGGATCGATGACGTGATGATCAGCTATGCCACCGACGGCGGCGGGGTGGGGCCGCATTTCGACCAGTACGACGTGTTCCTGATCCAGGGGCTGGGCCGGCGGCGCTGGCGCGTGGGTGCGCGCTGCGATGCCGCCACGCCGCGCCAGCAGCACGCCGATCTGGCCCTGATCGCGGATTTTGCCGCCACTGGCGATTGGGTGCTGGAACCGGGCGACATTCTCTATGTCCCGCCCGGCTTTGCCCACGATGGCGTGGCGCTGGGCGATGATTGCATGACCTATTCGATCGGGTTTCGCGCCCCCTCGCGCGCCGAACTGGTGGAGGGCTGGGGCGCCCACGTCGCCGACCAACTGGAAGCGGCGGCCGATCACGAGGCCGATCGCTATGCCGATCCCGATCTCGTCCTGCAGGATCACCCCGGAGAGATCACCCCGGCCGCGCTCGACCGGCTGCACGCCATGACGCTGGAAGCGCTGGGCGATCGCGTCGCCTTTGCCCGCTGGTTTGGCCAGATGAACACCCAGGCCAAATACGCCAATACCGACTGGCGCCCCGATACGGCGGCAGACCCGGCCGATGTCGCCGCGCTGCTGGCGCAGGGTGTGGCGCTGCGCCGCAACCCGGCCCACCGCCTGGCCTATATCCGCGAGGGGGCCGGCACGCTGCTGTTTGCCGATGGCCTGGCCTGGCCCTGCGCCGACGTGGCCCTGGCCCAGGCATTGTGCGGCGGGGCGCTGGTGCTGCTCGATCCGGGCCTGGCCGGCGCGCCGGGCACCGCCGCGCTGGTGACCGCGCTGATCGACCAGGGCACGCTCGCTTTCGATGATGGCGAGGACGACGAAGACGGCGATTGGGCGGATTGAGCACCCATGGCCCTGATCGCGTTCAACAAGCCCTATGGCGTGCTGTGCCAGTTCACCAACGAGAGCACCGGCCCGGCGCGGCCCACCCTGGCCGATCACATCACCATGCCGGACGTCTATCCGGCCGGACGGCTGGATCTCGATAGCGAGGGGCTGCTGCTTTTGACCGACGATGGCCGCTTGCAGGCGCGGATTGCCGATCCCCGGTTCAAGGCGCCCAAGACCTATCTGGTGCAGGTGGAGGGAGAGCCGGACGAGGCGGCGCTCGCTGCCCTGCGGCGCGGGGTGCGGCTCAAGGACGGGATGACCCTGCCCGCTGGCGCGCGCCGCATCGATCCCCCCGCGCTGTGGCCGCGCGTGCCGCCGGTACGGTTTCGCAAGAGCGTGCCCGATTGCTGGCTGGAGCTGACCCTGCGCGAAGGGCGCAACCGCCAGGTGCGGCGCATGACGGCGGCCGTGGGCCACCCCACCCTGCGCCTGGTCCGCTGGGCCATCGGCGCCTGGACGCTCGATGGCCTCGCGCCCGGAGAGTGGCGCCAGGTGGATTAGGCCGCTGCCAATCCGCGCTGCGTCGATCCATTGTGTGGGTTGGGAGCAAGGATTGGTGGTTGATTGCCATGGCGCAAATCATTGAGCGGGACACCGGGTCAAGCCCGGGGTGACGTAAGGTTTTAGAAAACAACACCTTCTTCGTCACCCCGGGCTTGACCCGGGGTCCCGCTTTTCTGGTGGCCCGTCCTGCCAGACCGTCCGCAACCGGCGCGTCACCAGCCTTGGGCCTCGTCCGCACCGCACATGGCGCGCGCGGCGCTCAGAATCCTGGCGGCAGTTGCATGCCATATTCGGCCCAGGTCTTGTCCACCCCCGGTGACAGGCTGCGCGCGCGGGACAGATCGGCCAGCGCGCGGTCACGCTCGCCCAGGCGGGCATAGGCCAGCCCGCGCCCATAGAGCGAGGCGATCAGGGTCGGCGCCATGCGCAGCGCGGTGTCGTAGTCGGCAATCGCGCCCTTGTTGTCACCCTGGCGCAGCCGCAGGAAACCCCGGCTGTCGATGAAATCGGGGCGGCCCGGCGCGAGGCGCAGGGCGTTGTCGCAATCACCGCCGGCACTGTCGAGCGCCAGGTTGTGCGTGGCCTTGAACCAGCACACCAGGTTGTGCGCCTCCGGGTCTTGGGCATGGCCGGCCAGCGTGGTGCCGGCCAGTTGCAGCGCGGCGGCGCTGCGGCCTTGCGCTGCCATCATGTCCATCTGCGCGGCTGCCACCTTGAGCGAGGTGGGAGCGAGCTTGGCCGCGTGGGTGATATCGGCGGTCATCGCCGCGGTGGCGGCAGCGTCCCGCTCCAAGGCGGCGCGTTGCAGCAGGGCATCGATATTGTCGGGATCGCGCTTCAATGCGGCGGTCACGTCGGTCATGCGCCCGGCATTGTCGCTCACCGGCCGCATCGAAGCGTGAGTGAGCAGGTCGGCCGTCGTGCCGTCATGCGCCACCAGCCAGTCGGCATCGGCCAGGGCACCGGTGCGGTCGCCCTCCTGTGCGCGCAGGGCGGCGCGCAGGCGGCGCATGTCGCGCGCGTCGGGGTTCTTGGCCAGCAGCGCGTCGGCTCCCTCCAGTGCCTCGGTCGTGCGGCCCAGCATCGAAAGCGCGACCACGCGCACGGGCTGCAGCGGCAGATCGGGCGCGAGGACAAGCGCGGCGTCGGTATCGGCCAGGGCCGGGCCATATTGGCCCATCGCCAGGTGCGCGCTGGCTCGCCCGGCCAGAGTGCGCGGGTTGCGCGGATCGATCGCGATGGCGCGGTCATAGGCAGCGATGGCATCGGCCATCTTCTGCGCCTTGAGCGCGACCAGCCCCTTGGCCGCCCAGGCCATGTCGTATTTGTCGTCCAGCGCCAGTGCGGCATCGGCCGTCGCGGTGGCGCGGGCATCGCCCTGGCTGGCATAGGCAAAGGCCAGCAGCCCTTGCGCGATCGGCTGCTTGGCATCGACCGCCAGCGTCGCATTCAGGCCGGCGATGGCGCCGGGCATGTCGCCCCGGTCAAACGCCGCCGCGCCGCGCACCAGCCAGGCATGGGCCAGTGCCGGCTTGTCAGTGGCCAGGGCGGCCATGTCGGCATCGGTCGCTTCATACATCGCGGGCAGGCGGATGAACTGGCCATGGTTGCCCAGCTCAGCCATGCGGTCGCGCACCTTGGCGGCATCGGCGGCGGGCAATTCGGCCTTGAGAGCGCGGGTGTCGTTGTCCATCGTCACCGTGTCGCCATTCAGCGTCACACGACGGTGAAAGGCATAGAGGCCGCCCACGGTTTCATCCACGTCGCTCGCTTGCAGGGCAAAGTCCTTGCCGCCACGCGGCAGGCGCACGGTTTCGTGGTTGGCCCACCAATCGGGATAATCAAACGCAAAGGGCGCATCGGCCAGCAAGGTGCCCTCGCGCTGCACATCGGGTTTCCACCCTACGCGCGCGCGATCGAGTTCGTACCAGCGCATCGATCCGCTCGATGTCCACTCCATCTTGGCGGTGCCGGTCATGCCCAGCACATAATCGCCGCTGGCCTCGTCCAGAGTGGCCGTCACGGTTTGCGGGGTAACGAAATCATAGACATCGCGCCACAGCTTGCGCAGCTGGCGTTCGCGCTCGGCCGTGGCCAGGCCGGCATATTTCATCCGCCAGCGCGCCGCCGTATCGCCGCGCGCGCGCATTTCCGCCCGCGCCGGGGCGGGCACCTCCACCCCGGCCGAGGCATCGAGCGCAAGGCTGGTCACCGCCTGCGGCGCGCTGGGCGCGGGCGGCACCATCGCCACCAAGCCGCTGCCTTGCGCCGTGGTGGGCAGGCCACTGGTGTAATTCGGCACTTCCAGCCGGTCGAGCCGGCTATCGCCCTGGCGCGTGCCGTCCAGCCAATAGCTGCGCCCGCCGATCTGCGCCTCGACCAGCACGTGATCGAACAGGTTCATCGCCGGCAGCCGCGCGGCCACGGCATCGCCGCTGTCGGTATCGACAAAGACCGGCCGTGCCGCGATGCCCAGTCCCTTGAGCAGTGCCACCAGCAGTGCGGTCTTGCCCTTGCAATCGCCAAAGCGGCGCTGCCACGTCAGGTCTGCCGGGGCGGGCACGAAACCGCCATCGTTCATGCCGATGAACAGATAGCGCACCTGTTCCTGCACCAGGGCCAGGGCCAGTTCGGCGCGGCGCACCGGATCGGAGCTGGCGGCGGCAATGCGCGCGATCTCGGCCTTGAGCGGGCTATCGGGTTTGAGCGTTTCGGCCGTCTCGAACAGCGCGTGTCCGGTGCGCGAGACGCTGGGCCAATCGGCAAATTCGGTCAGCTCCACCAGGTTGACCAGACCAAAGCGCGCGGGCGCGCCGCTGGGCGCCCGCTCGGTGGAAAAGTCGCTGCGTTCGGCGAGCAGTTCCATCGTGTCACCCTGCCGCGTCAGCTTGGGCTGCACCACGCCGGGCCAGGCGCGCCATTGCACCGCGCGGCCCACCGGCCAGGTCATCCTCAGGCGATAGTGGCCCAGCGGGAAACCGTCTGCCGGGCCCATCACCAGTTCGGCGCGGCCGCCGATCGCCGGATCGCGGCGCGTGCGGGTATAGGCAACATCGATCACATCGCCGACGCGCAGGTCATCGGGCTGGAGCGTGGCGGTCAGCTTGCCATCGAGCATCGCATCTTCGAGGTTCTTTTCGCGGCGCACCACGGAAAGGGCGCTGCCATCGCCCAGCAGGTCGATCACGCTATCGCCGCGCAGGATGCGATAGCGGTGCAGCGTCAGCGTTTCGAGGCTGGGGTCCCAGCTCAATTGCAGGGCGGCATCGTCCAATCCCTGGGTGGTGGCAATGCGAAAGCGGTTGGCGCGATAGACGCTGCTGCCGCCATCGATCAGGCGCGCCTGCTCATCGATCAGCAGGTCGATCGTGGCAGCACCTTGCGCGCCGGCGCCGGTGGGCGTGATCGCGGCGCCGGGCGGCAAGACCCACGGTTCGGGCGGGGCAATGGCCGGGCGGGCCAGCGCCGCGCTGGCCGCGCTGGCCTTGCCCTCGGGCGCGGCGTGGGCGCTGATGGGTGCCACGCCCAACCCCAGACCGAGCAGGGCGAGCGCTGCACATGGCCGCGAAGAAGCGGCGGCCAGCGCCGCGGCTGCACGAAAAACCCCCAAGAATGCCCCCACCTTTGTGCCGCATGGTAACGGCAGATTTGTCTTTGTTGCCATTGCTATCGCCTGCGCCGGGAACCGTCC
This sequence comes from Novosphingobium sp. SG754, assembly GCF_013149315.1. Taxonomy (NCBI): domain Bacteria; kingdom Pseudomonadati; phylum Pseudomonadota; class Alphaproteobacteria; order Sphingomonadales; family Sphingomonadaceae; genus Novosphingobium; species Novosphingobium sp. SG754. The sequence goes on from NZ_JABGCC010000006.1 coordinate 86,176, forward strand.
AGCCAGGGTTGGCGCGAAATTGCTTCAAGTTTCGCGGGAAGCGGGGCAGATGGGCCATGCCGCAGCGCGCGGTGCCTGGATCGACGCACGATGACCGCAGACAGACCGCCGGTTTACCTCGCTGATCAGTCGGCCGTGCTCGGCGTGCCTGCCCGTTCGGCCGGTCGCCCGATCCGGCGCGGACGGCTGGTGGCGGGCATTGCCCTGCATTTCCTGGCGCCCGGTTATGGCCTGGTGCTGGTGACCGATGCCGCGCTGGGCCATGCCCCGCATGCGTGGGCGGCCTGGTTGCCCCATGCCCTGCATCTGGGCGGCTGGTTCCTGGCCGCCTATGGCGCCGCGGCCGTGGTGGCAAGCGGCGTGGCGGCGCTGGCCGATCGGCGCCAGCGCGCGGTGGCGGCACCGCCGGCAGTGTCGTTGGCCCCGGCCCTGGCCGCAGCGCAGGGCCGCTTTGGCGCGGCGGCTGATGCGCAACTGGCACGCATCGCCAGCCTGGCCGCGCCCACCGAGGCCGGCCCGATCGCCCAGGATATCATCCGCCTGCTCGCCGCCAGCAGCGCCGCGCCCGCATCCGATCCCGGAGTGCAGCAAGGCACGGCCCAGGCCCTGGCAATCTTGGCCGATGCCCTGGAGCAGGACGTGCGCCAAAGATCAGGCGCAGCACAGGACCAGGCGCGCGTCATGGCGCGGTATATCGACCTCAAGTATCGGCCCGGTTCTGACGGGCAGGATACTGTGTGACATTGCGATTGTTGTGGATTTCGCTGTGAAAACGGCCTAGATGAGTCGGTGGCCGCATCGAGCGGCTTTTAACAGGGCAACAGCACCCATGGGTGTGCAATTCTTCCCTTCGGCCCGGCGCATCGCCCGGCTCACTTTCACCAAGCACAGGTTTGAAAGCCCAGGCCGCTTGCGGCCTTAACGGCGCACAGTCCGCGCCAGGCATCAACCACGCCTGACCGTGGCCGCGCGCCCATGCGCAACCGCACCACCCCATCCGCACCATTCCCGCACGCCGGTATGCCATGCCGGGCGCCATGCTTGCCCTAGCCGGGCCGGATAGCCGGCGCAGTTGGCAGGCATGCGTGCGGCCTGCTGTGAGGGTTGCGTCACCCCGGTTGCTGTTTCCCCTGATCCAGACTCCACAGGATGTCATCCATGCTTGATCCCATCATGCTCGGCACTGCTGCCGTGCTCGTCGTGTTCGTCTTCGTGCTGTTCGTGGCGTCGCGCTGCGTGCGCTATGTCGGCAACAATCGCGTGGCGATTGTCGAAAAGCTGTGGAGCGGCGCCGGTTCGATCACCGACGGGCTGATCGCTCTGCGCGGCGAAGCCGGGTTCCAGCCCGATGTGCTGCGCGGCGGCTATCACTTCTTCTTCCCGTTCCAGTACCGCATCCATAGCCAGTCGCTGGTGACCATTCCGCAGGGGCAGGTCGGCTATGTCTTCGCCCGCGATGGCGCGCCGCTTGGCCCCACGCAGACCCTGGCGAGCAATGCCCAGACCGCTGATTTCCTCGATGTGCGCGCGTTCCTGTCGGCCGGTGGGCAAAAGGGGCCGCAGCGCACGATCCTGCGCGAGGGCACTTATGCCATCAACACCGCGCAGTTCGTGATCATCACGCGTGATCGCATCCATGGCCTGATGCTCAATGCCAATGATGGTGATCTGTTCGGCCAGATGCAGACGCTGATCGCCGGGCGCGGCGGGTTCGAAGCCGTGGTAATCAAGGATTCGGCCGACCAGATCGGCATTGTCACCGTGCACGATGGCCCCGCGCTCAGCGCCGATCACATCATCGCGCCCGAAGTGGGCACGCAGCAGGGCGATGCCGCCACATTCCACAACTCGTTCCAGGACCCGGAAAAGTTCATCGCCGCCGGTGGCCGGCGCGGGCGCCAGCTGCAGGTGCTGGTCGAAGGCAGCTATTATATCAACCGCCTGTTCGCCACGGTGGAAATGGTTGCCAAGACGGTGATCGAAGTGGGCCATGTCGGCGTCGTGATCAGCTATACCGGCAATGACACGGCCGATACCTCGGGCGATGATTATCGCCATGGCGAGCTGGTCGCGCGCGGGTCACGCGGGGTGTGGAGCGATCCGCTGCTGCCGGGCAAATATGCGTTCAACACCTATGCCGGCAAGATCCTGATCGTGCCCACCACCAACTTCATCCTGAAGTGGGAAAGCGACACGATCGGCCAGCACAAGTTCGACGAAAACCTCTCGGAAGTTTCGCTGATCACGCGCGACGCGTTCGAACCCACACTGCCGCTCTCGGTGGTGGTGCATATCGATTACCGCAAGGCGCCGCTGGTGGTGCAGCGCTTTGGTGATATCAAGAAGCTGGTCGAACAGACGCTCGATCCGATGGTCTCGGCCTATTTCAAGAACATCGCCCAGAAGCGTACGCTGATCGAACTGTTGCAGGAACGCAGCGACATCCAGGAACAGGCCGGCGCCGAAATGCGCGCCAAGTTTGCCACCTACAACCTGGAAATGCAGGAAGTGCTGATCGGCACCCCGCGCGCCAGCGCCGGCAACGACCAGATCGAGAAAGTGCTGCAACAGCTGCGCGAACGCCAGGTGGCTGAAGAGCGCGTGACGACCTATGAAAAACAGCGCATCGCCGCCGAAGGTGAAAAGGCGCTGCGCGAGGCCGAGGCGCGGGCCAACCAGCAGACCGCGATCACCCAGTCGGAACTCTCGATCATCGTGCGCGAAAACGAGGGCAAGGCGGCCCTGCGCCAGGCCACGCAGCAGGCCGAACAGACCCGCACCCTGGCCAAGGCCGAAAGCGAGCGCGTGCGCATCATCGGCGAGGGCGAGGCCGCGCGGATGATCGCCCTGGCCGCGGCCGATGCCGAACGCATCACCAAGACCGGCCTTGCCACCGCCGAAACCATTGCCCGCCAGGCCGAGGCATCGGGCGGGGCGCAGAACCAGCTCACGCGCCAGATCGTGGAGCGGCTGGCCGACGCACTGGAAAAGTCGGGCGTGGACATCGTGCCCCGTATCCAGATCAGCACTGGCGGCGACGCCAGCGGCGCTGCCGGTGGGCCATTGGCCGCGCTGATCGGCATGATGCTGGGCGAAAAGGGCCGGGACATGCTGGCCAGCGACGCGGCGGCAGAGCCCGTGCAGACTCACTGACGCATCCCGCACGGCCCCGCTCCAACGAAACGGAACGGGGCCGTTTCATTTTTCGGGGTAGCTCGGAGTAGGCGCTGTGCACATGCGCGTAACCGCGCGTTTGACGACATACCAACCGGTTGGTATGTTTTGCCCATGTCGAGTCGAGCAGCCTCATCTCCCAACAAGCGCAATGCGCGGGCGCGCCTGCTCGACGCGGCGACAAAGCTGATCCGCGAAAAGGGCTTCACGGCGACCAGCGTCGATGAACTGTGCGCGGCAGCGGGTGTGACCAAAGGGGCGTTCTTCCACCATTTCGCCTCGAAGGAAGCGCTCGGCGTGGCTGCGGCAAACAACTGGGCGGAAACGACCTCCGCCCTGTTTGCCGGCGCTCCCTATCACCTGCCTGCCGATCCGCTCGACCGCGTATTTGCCTATCTCGATTTCCGGCGTGACCTGGTGTCGGACGAGATTGCCGCGTTCACCTGTCTGGTCGGCACCATGGTGCAGGAGGTGCACGGCACCAGCCCCGCCATCCGCCAGGCCTGCGAAGCGAGCATCTTCGGCCACGCGCAAAGCCTGGTGCCCGATATCGCCGCAGCATTGGCGGCGCATAATGTCCACGGCGTTCAACCGATCGACCTGGCGCTGCATTTCCAGGCGGTTCTGCAGGGCGGGTTTATCCTGTCGAAAGCCAGCGGCGACCCGGCGCATGCCAAGGCCAGCGTCGCGCATCTCAAAGCCTATGTCGCCATGCTGTGCGAGGTGCCCCCGCTGTGCGAGGTGCCCCTGCCTCAATGAAGCGACACAATGAAGAGGCCCAATGAAGAGGCCAAACCAAGAGGAGAGCCTGACATGCCCGGAACCGTCCATCTTCACCGCGTTTTGCCTGTCAAACCCGACAAGGTCTTCCGTGCCTTTACCGAGGCACAGGCGTTGGCGGCATGGTTGCCCCCTTATGGTTTTACGGCCGGCATCGAACATTTTGATGCGCGCGAGGGCGGCCGCTTTCGCATGGTGTTCACGAATTTCACCACCGGCGGATCGCATGGTTTCGGCGGCGAATTTCTGGAATTCGTGTCTGGAAAACGGCTGCGTTATACCGACCGCTTCGACGATCCCAACCTGCCCGGCGAGATCGTCGTCACGGTCGACTTCACGCCGGTATTGTGCGGAACGGCGCTGAGCATCGAACAGGCCGGCATTCCCGACGCCATCCCAACGGAGATGTGCTATCTTGGCTGGCAGGACTCGCTGGACAAGCTTGCGCGCCTCGTCACCCCTGAAATCAGCCAGTAATCGCGTTCAGAGGAAACCAGCCATGTCCAAGATGATTTTCATCAACCTGCCGGTAACCGACCTGAACCGGTCGATGGCATTTTACGCCGCCATCGGGGCGACCAACAATCCGCAGTTTACCGACGAGACCGCCGCCTGCATGGTCATGAGCGAGACTATCCATGTCATGCTGCTGACCCACGACAAGTGGCGGCACTTCACGACGAAGCCGATCGTGGATGCCCATGCCAGCGCGCAGGTGCTGCTGTGCCTGTCTGCCGACAGCAAGGACGCGGTGAATGCCTACGTCGAGCAGGCCAAGGCCAACGGCGGAAAGGCTGACCCGACGCCGACACAGGATTTCGGCTTCATGTTCGGGCGCAGCTTTGAAGATCCTGATGGCCATATCTGGGAAGTGATGTGGATGGACATGGCCGCTGCGTCGGCAGCCATGCAGCAAGGGGCAGCCTGACATGCCGATCGATCCGCAAGCCGCCATCGAAATCACCGCCTATGACTGGGTGCCCGACATGGCGCGCGGACGGGTCAAGGATCTGCGGGTGCGATGGGCACTGGAGGAAATCGGCCTGCCCTATCGCGTCCGTCTTGTCGGCGGGGCGGGCACCGAAAAATCCGCAGAGCACCTTGCCGAGCAGCCCTTTGGCCAAGTTCCGGTCTATCGCGAGAACGGCCTGACCCTGTTTGAATCCGGGGCGATCCTGATCCACATCGGCGAAAAGGACGAACGGCTGCTGCCCCGCGACCCCGCCGGGCGGGCGCGGGCGATCGGCTGGGCGTTCGCGGCGCTCAACAGTATCGAGCCGTTTCTCGGCACGCTGACCATCCTGCGCTTCTTCGCCGATGGAAAACCGTGGCAAGGCGAAGCCAAGGCCGCGGTGCGCCCCTTGGCCGTCATGCGGCTGGCGCAACTGGCACGGGAGATGGGGGATCGCGACTGGCTGGAGGATCGCTTCACGATCGGTGACTTGCTGATGATCGACGTGCTGCGCAATGTTCCAGAACCCGGCCTCGTGGCAGCCCACCCCAACCTGGCCGCCTATGTCGAACGCGGCAGGGCGCGCCCTGCTTTCCAGGCGGCATTGGCAGCGCAGATGGCCGTGTTCCAGCAGGCGCGGCGATGACCCCTCTCCGTTCGAACGCAGGATCGCGGGCACGGCACCACGCCGGGATCGTCACACGCTGGCAAAACCGCGCACAGGAATGGCTGTGGTGTGCTTGAGTTCCGACAGCGTGACGGTGGACACGATGTCGATCACGCCGGGCAGCTTGAGCACCACCTTGAATATGAATTTCTGATACCATTCCAGCGATTGCGCGATGACCTTGATCAGGATGTCGCGCTCGCCGAAAATGGTGTGGCACTCCAGGATTTCAGGCGTGATTTCGATCTTGCGCAGAAAATCCTCACGCTGCTTGTCCGACAGCGCGGCCATCTTGAGGGTGGCGAAAACAATGATCGCATCGCCCAATTGCTTGCGATCGAGCAGGGCGACCTGGCCCTTGATATAGCCTTCCTCGCGCAGCCGTTGCAGCCGCCGCCAGCACGGCGATTGCGAAAGGCCCACCTTTTCAGCGAGTTCGGTGGTGGAAAGGCTGGCATCCTGCTGGATCTGGTCGAGAATCTTGAGATCGATCGGGCTGAGCGGTTCGGCCATGCGAAAATTCCTGCAATTTGCGCAATCGCTATCCGGGTTTTGGGTCAACACAAGATTAAATCGACGAAATGCATGGTCAGCTTGCATGAACGCCGCGTTGTGTTCCTACCCGGCATGGTTATGCGCAAACACGCTGCGAAACGGCATGAATTGGCAGCGGCGCGCGGCTATGCAGGACACCATGGCATATCGGCAGGGCAAAGAGGCGATGGTGGGCGCGGGGCTGACGCGGCGCCAGGCGATGCAGGGGCTCGGCGCGGGCGTGGCTGCCGGCATGGCAGTGGGACCGCAGGCTGCGCACGCCGGGGCGGCGGCAACTGCACCAACCGTCATCGCGCCAATCGCCACCACGCTGCCGGCCCGCGCTGCCTTTGCGCCCACCAGCCTGGCCTACCTCGACAACGGATCGCAGCACCCGCTGAGCCTGGGCGGCCAGGCGGCAATTGAGGCATATCTCGCCAAGCGGCGGCTGGACCCGGCGGCACAAGGCTATGATCTGGACGAGGCCGGCCTGCTGGCCAAGTTTGCCCGGCTGATCAACGCCGATGTCGATGAAGTGACCTATGTGCAAAGCACCACGGCGGCCGAGCAGATGGTGCTGCGCGCCCTGGACCTGCCGGGTAACGGCGGTGCGCGCGTGGTGACCGACACGCTCCATTTCTTCGGCTCCATCCCGCTTTACGAAGAAATGGCGCGCCAGGGGGTGAACGTCACCTGGGTGCAGGCGGTGGATGGCCGCATCCGCATGGAGGATATGGCCAGGGCGCTTGCCGGTGGGGCGCGGCTCGTGGCACTTTCGCAAGTGTCGACGATCAATGGGTTCGAGCATGACCTCAAAGCGGTGTGCGACTTGGCCCATGCCCATGGCGCGCTGGTCTATGCCGACATGATTCATGCCGCCGGCTGCGTGCCGGTGGACGTGAAAGCCAGCGGCGTCGATTTCGCCGCCTGCGCATCGTACAAATGGCTGATGGGCGATTTCGGGCTGGGGTTCCTCTATGTGCGGCGCGATGTATGGCCGCGCCTCAAGCGCTGTGCCTATGGGTATTACGGCATCGATACGTTCCAGCCGCATATCTATCCGCTCGATCCGCCGGGGCAGGCGGTGGCCGACTACGCGTTTGCCGACAATGCCACCGGCCGCTTTGCCCTGGGCACCCACAGCCACGCGGTGATCGCGCAACTGCACCATTCGCTCGACTGGATCATGGCCACGGGCGTGGCGCGCATCCAGGCCCATGCGCAAGGGCTGGTAGCCCGGCTGAAAGCCGAATTGCCCGGCCGCGGCTATGCGGTGATGACCCCGCCCGAATGCCGCGCCCCGATCGTGACCGCGATCTGCGCCGATGCCCGCGCCAGGATTGGCCCGGCAATGGCGGCGGCGGGGGTCAAGCTGACACTGTCGGCCAACCGTTTTCGCCTGACGCCTTCGGTGCAGAACGACGATGCCGACATAGACCGATTCCTGGCGGCCCTGCCGCGCGCATGAAAGAGGCCAAGATGGCGCAAGACCTGGTGTTCATCGATGGCGAGCGCGTGCATCGCCTGCTCGATTATCCTGCCTGCATCGCGGCCATTGAGGCGGCGATGCGCGCGCTTTCGGGCGGCGCCACGCGACAATTGCCGCGCACCATGATCCACATGGGCGAGGGGCGCACCTTTGCCCAGATGACCGCGAGCCTGGCAGACGACGGCATGTTCGGGGCCAAGTTAATCAGCGTGTTCGCCGATCCGGCCCGGCCGGGCCAGCGCAGCCATCGCGGCGTGATCACCCTGTTCGAGCCGGCACAAGGCCATCCCGTGGCCGTGGTCGATGCCGAGGCGGTGACTCACATCCGTACCGCCGCGGCGACGGCCGTGGCCACGCGCGCCCTGGCCCGCGCCGATGCCCGCGCGCTGCTGATCATGGGCACCGGCGGGCAGGCCCATACCCACCTGGCCGCGCTGCCGCTGGTCCATCGTTTTGAGCGCATCCTGATCTGGGGCCGCGATCCTGCCCGCGCGGCGGCTGTGGTGCAGCAATGGCAGGACCGCTTGCCCGTGGCCGTGGCACCAGACGCGCAAGCGGCAGTGGCGCAGGCCGATGTGATCTGCACCGTGAGCGGCGCTGCCCAGCCGATCCTGCTGGGGCAATGGGTGCGGCCCGGCACGCACGTCAATCTGGTGGGATCGAGCGCGCCAGGCCCGGTGGAAGCCGACACCGCCCTTGTCGCGGCCGCGCGCTATATCGCCGACAGCAAGGCCAACGCGCGAGAGGCTGCTGCCGAATTCCTGGTCGCCCGCGCCGCCGGCGTGGTGAACGACGCCCATATCGTGGCCGAGATCGGCGAGGTGCTGCTCGGCCAGGTACCCGGACGCCGCGATGCGCGTGATATCACGCTCTACAAGTCGCTCGGCCACGCCGTGCAGGATATCGCCGCCGCGCAGTTGCTGCTGGAGCGCGTGCGGGCGGGGTAGGGGGTGCCCGCGTGCATGCGGGCGGGGAAAGTCAGTCTTCCTGAAACGGCAAATCCGCTGCCTCCGTGGAATGGAGGCAGCGGACCGTTGCGACCCGAATGGTTCGGGGGATTGGCCGTTCAGAAGGAACCGGCAAACTGCACGCCGACCGTGCGGGGCGGGATGTAGCGGCCATAGGGCGCGGTGGTGCCGTTGCGGTTGATCGCATAGAGCACGGCGCGTTCGTCGGTCAGGTTGCGCGCAAAGATGTTGACGCTCCACCCAGCGTCGAGCGCGGCACCGGCGCGCACGTCGAGCTGGCCATAGCTGGGCAGCATCTGGCGTTCGCGCCCGGCCGCGGCGAGGCTGTTGAGGAAATCGCCCGGCCGCTTGCCCGTCCAGGCATAGTTCACGCCCAGCGAGCCGCTGACGCCTTCACCCAGGCGCACTTTCTGATCGAGCCCGATATTGGCAGTGAACCGCGCCGAGTTGGGCAGGCGATCGCCCTTGGCGCCAACCAGCGCGGAACCGCCATCGGTGGCCGCCGGCAGCGCCTGGGTCAGCACGGCATCGGTAAACGTGGCGTTGCCGCTGATCGCGCCGCCGGTCCAAGGCCGCACCGTTCCGGCCAGTTCCACGCCCCGGCTGCGCGCCTTGGCGCCGTTGGTGGTGAACGTCAGCTCGTTGGCCGAGGTGTTCTGCAACTGGATGCGGCTCCAGTCGATCTGGAACACCGACAGGTCGAAATCGAGCTTGCCCTCCAGCACCGAACCCTTGGCGCCCGCTTCATAGTTGACCACGCGGTCAGAGCGATAGGTGCCAGGTACGCCATCGGCCAGGGTATTGGTGCCGCCGGGGCGATAGCCATTGGCAACGCGCGCATAGACCATCACGTCGCGCGTGATGTGCCAGCTGGGCGAAACCAGCCAGGTGAACGGGCTTTCCGAGGTGCGGTGTTCTTCGCTGCTGGAAAAGCCGAAGATGTATTGCGCGACGCCCGTGGTGGCGACGGTGGAAAGGTTGTCCTGCTTGTTGTGGGCATAGCGGCCGCCCACTTGCAGATCGAGGCCGGGCGCAAGGTGCCCGGTCACCGTGCCGAACGCCGCCAGTTCACGATAGGTCGAAGGCCCGGCGCCGACATACGGCGTGTCGATCAGGCTGCCACTGGCGTTCATCAGCAGCATGGTTTGCGAAATATTGGCGTGCTCGACCGAATAGAACCCGCCGAGCATCCAGTCGAGTGCCGTGCTGTTGCCCGAGAGGCGCAGTTCTTGCGAGAAGCGGGTGGCGCGGTGCGAATTGGTCAGGAACACCGACGACAGGCCGGGGTAATAGCGGCCGAGCAAACCGCCGAAGATGCTGGTGAGATCCTGGTAGGGCACGGATTCGTTGACGTTCCAGCCGGTGACCGAGGTGACCTGGACTTTGCCCAGATCGAGCACGGCGCGCGCCGAATAGACATCGAACTGGCTACGGCTGGGCTGGCCCAGCACGCGGGTGACCGAATAGGGATCGGCGTTGACGCTGTTGAAATCGGTGTCGGACTTGAAATCGACCAACCCGCTGTTCTCGGTGCGCAGGCGCTGGCGAATGGCGCTGAGCGTGATCGTCAGGTTATCCACCGGGCGCAGCAGCAGCGCGGCGCGGCCGCCCCATTGGCGCTGGTGGTTGGCATTGGCCAGGAATTGCCCGGTGTTGCTGTCGGTGTTGTCCACCCAGGCCGGATCGCGGCGATAGAAGCCGCTGACCGCCAGCGCGACGCGGTCCTTGATCAGCGGCACGTTGAGCGAGCCACGCAGCGAATTGCCCTGGCCGCCATGGGCCACGGTGGAAACGCCTGCTTCCACCCGCCCGGTAAATTGCGTGGTGCTGGGGTCTTGCGTCACGTACTTGATGATGCCGCCCAGGCTGGCCGCACCATAGAGCGTGCCCTGGGGGCCGCGCAGCACTTCGATGCGCGAAAGGATCGCCGGGTCGAAATCGGGAATGTCGGTATCGCCGTTGGCGGTGGCCGAACCGAAGGGCACATCGTCAACCAGCACGGCCAGCGTGGGATTGGTGGCCCCGCCGGTGGTAATGCCGCGCAGCGACAGGCTGTGCACGGCCTGGCCGGAATACTGCAGGCCGGGGATGCGGTTGAAGTAGTCCCTGATGTTGGTCAGATTCTGCTCGGTGAGCGTGTTGGCCGACAGCGCGGTAACCGGGGCAGGCACATCGATCAGGCGCTGGCTGGTCTTGAGCGCGGTGACGATGATCGTATCGCCCGGCTCTTCTGTGCTGGCCTGCGGCGCGACCGGCGTGGCGGTCTGCGCATGGGCACCCACGGCCAGGCCGCCGGACAGAATCGGCGCCAGGGTCAGGGCCAGGGCGGATCGACGGCGGAACGCGCCGGTGGTGTTGGTCTGCATGGATGCCCTCATGTTCTGGTTGGTTCGTTATCGGCAAGAACACCACAACGGAGCGGGAATTTTTATTTGGATATGGCGTGGGCTGACCGGCTGCCGATTATATTTATGCGTGAAAGCGTGCTTGCGGGGTGTGAGCCGTGCCCTGGCCTCTGGCGCGATTCACCTGCATCGCTGGCACTTGCCGCATAATCTATGTCGCCCACGTCCAGGATGGGCGCGCGAAAGACACGCACTGCCCGGGCCGCTACGCTAGGCTGCGCAGCATCATCATAGCGAGCGCCGCGATGCCCCAGTTTCAAACCGTGCTTTCCATCCGGGCCCTGCTGCCCCTGGCTGCTGCCCTGACCATGGGCACGGCGCCGCGCCAGCCAGACCAGCTTGCCGTCACGCTGCGGCCCGACATGGCCGATGGCGCGGTGGCGGGGGTGGCCGTGGCGATGGACTTGCCCGCGCCGGCAGACGGCACGCTCTTGCTGGCAGCGCCGGTGGTCTATCCCGGTGCGCCGGGCGTGGCCGACCGGCTCAGCGGCCTGGCTGTTACCGACGCGCGGGGGCCAGTGCCCTTGGCCGTGAGCGAGGATGCGCCGGTCAAAGGCGGATTCCCATGGTATCGGCACTGGCGCGCCACCCGTACGGTGCAGGGGCAAGTGGCAATCCGCTATCGCGCCGCCGTGATGCCGGCGGGTGGGCCCGGCGGGCCGGCCTTTGGCCTGCGCGCGGTGGGCGGGGGCCTCGCTGCATCGGGCGGCGGGTTCCTGCTGCTGCCGGAAAACCGCGATGCGCTACCCGCGCGATTGCACTGGGATCTTTCGGCCATGGCCAGGGGCGCGAGCGCGGCGATCTCCTATGGCGCGGGCGATGTGGTGGTGCCCGGTGGCGCGCAGGCGCTGGCCGATAGCTGGTTCATGGCCGGGCCGCTGGGCCACTGGCCGGCGACCGGCACGCGCGACGGCTTTGCCGGGACCTGGCTGGGTCAGCCGGTGTTCGATGTGCCCACGGCGCTGGCGCGGGCCGGGGCGGCGCACCGCTATCTGCAAGGGTATTTCCCCCACCTGAAAGGCCAGCGTGCCTATCGCATCTTCGTGCAGTTCCGCGACGCGGCGCCCTATGGCGGTGGCACTGCGCTGGATCAGTCGTTCATGCTCTCGCGCGGGCCGCTGGCGCCGGGTGAACAGAGCGAAATGCCCAGTTCCCTGTTCTTTCACGAGATGATCCACCAGTGGACCGGTCAGATCGACGCACCCAGCGGCATTTCCAGCTGGTTCTCCGAAGGGCTGACCACCTATTACGAAGACGATCTGCAATGGCGCGGCGGCTTTGAAAGCGCCGATGCCTATCTCGCGGCGGTCAATCGCCTGGCGCGGCGCTACTTCATCAGCAAGGCGCGCAACATGGCGGCGGCCGATGTGGTCAAGATCGGCTTTGGCGATGAAGAGGTGCGCCACATCGTCTATTATCGCGCGGCGATGTATTTCCACGATCTGGACGCGCGCATCCGTGCCCATAGCCAGGGCCAGCGCACGCTCGAAAGCGTGCTGTTCCCGCTGTTCCTGTTGCGCGAGCAGGGCGTGCGGTTCGATACCGAGGCCTGGCTGGCGGCGATCGTGCGCGAGCTGGGCGACGAGGGCGAGCGCGATCGCTTCAAGCGCCTGATCCTGGACGGCACGGACACGCTCGATCCGCTGTCCGATGCCTTTGGCCCCTGCTTTGCCCGCGTGGCGACGCAGTGGGATACGCCCCATGGGCGTGTCGATGGCTGGCAATGGCAACGGGCTGCGCCAGCGGGGCACCGGGCGGCGGCGCCTGCCGGGGCATGCCGGTGAACGTCGCGGCCCTGACGCTGGCGCCGCTTTTGCTGGCCGCTGCGCCCGCACTTGCGCCCGCACAGGATGGCCCGATTGCCCCGGCGACGAGCCATCACGCCTTGGCCACGCCCGCCGGGCGGCTGGACTATGACGCCGTGTTTGAGCAGCAGGTGCTGCGTGGGCCGGATGGGCAACCGGCGGCCACGATTTCCACGATTGCCTATCTGCGCAGCGGCACGGCCGATGCCATGCGGCCGGTGATCTTTGCGTTCAACGGCGGGCCAGGTGCTTCCTCCTCTCCGTTGCATATCGACGCCATGGGGCCGCGCCGGCGCGATGGCGCTGGCCTGGTCGACAACGCCGAGACCCCGCTCGATCGGGCCGACCTGGTATTCGTCGATCCGGTAGGCACCGGGTTCAGCCGCCCGCTCACGCCTGGCGGCGGTGCCCCGTTCTGGAGCGTGGCCGGTGATGCGCGCGCCATGGCCCAGGCGATCACCGGCTGGCTTGCCGCGCATGGCCGCGCGGGTGCGCCGGTCATCGTGGTGGGGGAAAGCTATGGCGGTACCCGTGCTGCGGCGATGCTGCCCTTGCTCAAGGGCGTGAACCTGGCGGGGCTGGTCCTGCTGTCTCCCGCCCTGGCGATCGGGCCGCAGGGGGACAGCGAACTGGTCGAGGCACTGCCGGCCATGGCCGTGGCCGCAGCGGCCCATGGCAAGGGGGCGCTTGCCGGCCTGCCCGCAGCGCGCGTGGAAGCGCGCGCGGCTGCCTTTGCCGCTGGCCCCTATGCCCGCGCCCTGCTGGCGGGCAGCGCCCTGGCCCCGGCAGAGGAGGCCCGCGTGGCGATGCAGATGGCGCGGCTGATCGGCCTGCCACCGGCCGCGATCCGCGCTGCACGCCTGCGGGTGGACGTGGAGATGTTTCGCGCCGCGCTGCTGGCCGGCAAGGGCCAGGTGGTGGGCCGGCTCGACAGCCGCATCGCCGCGCCGCGCCCGGCGCAGGTGGCTGGGCGGCCGTCGGCGGCCAGCGATCCCGCGCTGGGGCTGGGCGCGAGCAATGTGATCGTGTCTGCCGCGCTGGGCGATTACCTGCGCCGCGAACTGGGTGTGCACACCACGCGCGACTATGTCTCGCTCACGCTGGACGTCAATTTCCAGTGGCGCTGGCCGCGCATGGAGGGGGCGGACGGCGATGAGGCCGATCGCCGCCCCGATCTGCTGGGCAACCTGGCCCAGGCCATGACCGACCATCCTGCCCTCGAGGTGACGCTGGTGGGGGGCTATTACGATATGGCCGTGCCGCTGATGGCGACGCGCGACGCGCTGCGCCATGCCTGGCTGCCACGCTCACTGGCGCGGCTGGTGGCCTTGCCGGCAGGGCATTCGGTCTTTGCCGATGCCCCCGGCCGTCGGGCCATGCGCGCGATGATCGATCAGCTCTTGCGCGCGAACGCGAACCACCAGGCCAGCCCCAAGACCAGCCAGCCGCCCACCAGCAGATAGGGGCGCGGATCGGCTTCCACGCCAAACGCCGCAATGGCCAGCGCCGCCACCACGCCGGCCAGGCCGATCAGCGTGACCGTGGCCGGCGCCATGCCCAGCGCCGCGCGGGCATGGATTTCGGGGTGATGGCGGGCAACCACCGTGGCCGACCACGAACAGGCCGCGTATTTGAGCATGGTCGGCAGATTGACCGCGAGCAGCAGGAACACCAGGCTTTGCGGCAGGAGCATGCCGGCCATGGCGCAGGCCCAGGCCAGCAGCACGGCCACGTGCGGCGTGGCAAAGCGCGGGTGGACGCGGCCAAGTGCGGTGGGCAGCGCGCCGCTGCGCCCCATAGCAAAGAGGCTGCGCGAAAAGGTCAGCGCCAGCGCGTTCATCGACTTGACGATGGAGAGCGTGGCGGCGCCCACGATCAGTATCGTGGCGGCCGGGCTGCCCATTACCACGCGCGCGGCGTCGAGCAGCGGCGCCTTGCTGGCGGCCAATCCGGCCGGGCCGACCAAGCCCAGCGCCGTGGCCGCCACGGCGCCATAGACCAGCGCCGTCAGCGCAATCGCCAGCGCGATGCCCAAGGGCATGGTGCGGGCGGGATTGCGCACTTCTTCGCCGATTTCCACCGCGCTTTCGATGCCCAGGAACAGGCTGATCATCAGCGGCACGGCAGCAAGCACCTGGGGCAGCGGCACCGAGAGCGGCGCGCCCATCGTGGCCACGTGCACATGCGGCAGGCCAAGCGCGACCAGCAGCGCCAGCACCACCAGCAGCAGGGCCATGAGCGCGGTCTGCGCCTTGGCGGCAAGGGCAACGCCGCGATAGTTGAGCGCAAAGACCAGCGTGATCAGTGCCGCCATGGCGGGCAGGGGCGGCAGCGGCACGACCATGCCGAGATAGCCGACCAGTACCTGGCTCAGGATCGCCATGGCGCCGACGTTGGCCACGATGCGCATCCAGGCGATGAGAAAGCCCACCGCCGGATGGATGAAGCGGCGCGGCCATTCATACGATGCGCCCGATACCGGCAGGGCCGAACCGAGATAGGCATAAGCCAGGGCAAAGATCAGCATCGGCAACGCGGCCAGGCCGATCGCCGGCAACAGGCCCGCCCCGGCGACTTGCGCGGTCGGCCCCAGGATCGTGAAGATCGAGACCCCGATCGCGGTGCCCGCGCCAAACGTGACGACACCGACCAGGCCCACCGATTTGCCGAGCTGGATCGGCGCTTCGGGTGCGCTCATCGCAGGCTGCCCGTGATGAAGGCGCGCAAGTCTGCAGCCAGCGCCTGCCGAGCCTCGCGGCCCAGATAGGCCATGTGCCCGGCGGGATAGGTGCGGAAAGCGACGCGGTCTGCCGGCGCACCCGAATGGGCCATGGTATCGCTTGCCGTCCCCAGTGGCGTGACAAGATCATAGAGCCCGGTGCCGACCAGGACGCGCAGCGCCGGGTTGCGGTTCATCGCCGTGGCAAGATCGGTGGCATAGTTGCTGGGCGATGGCCCATAATCCCACGCCCCGTTCACATCGCGAAAGGCAATCGCCTTGTAGGGCTGGGGCAGGTCGATCTTGAGCGTGTCGCGGGCATAGGCGTCCCACGCGGCGACAAAGCCCGGCACATATTGCGCCATGGCCGGGTCATCGGCCACCGGGTCTGGCCCGGCGGCGGCCAGCGGCAGGGTGAAACGCGCATCATAGAGCCCGGTGCGCCGTCCCTCGGCCGCCAGCAGCAGGCGGGCAAAGGCCGCGCCCGACAGGCGCAGGTCGTTGGCCAGGATCGTTTCCGCGGGCAGGCCGACAAGGCGCGCCATGGCTTGTGCCACGGCAGCGCGGCGCGCGGGATCGAGGCGCGACCCGGCATGCAGCGCGCCGAGATAGGTGTCATCGACAAAGGCCTGCGCCGCATCGACCTGGCCCTGCGGGGTGCAATCTGGCGCCACCTTGTGGAAATGGCATGCCGTGGCCGCCAAGCTGGGCAGGATGCCAAGATAGCCGCGATCGTCGCCCGCCGCGCCATGGGCCATGTCCATCGCCTGGCCCAGCAGGATCACGCCATTCAAGCTGATGCCGTCCATCTGCCCGGTCTGGGTGGGGCCGCCGGCCAAGAGCCGTGCCACCACCGCCGCACGCACCGTGCCATAGCTTTCCGACAGGATGTATTTGGGCGCGTTCATCCGGCTATGGCGGGCCAGCCACTGTTCCATCACCTGCACCGTGGCCACCGCATCCTGCTCCACGCCATAGAACATGGCCGGGGTGCCATCGGCCAGGATGCGGCTGTAACCGGTGCCGGGCGGATCGATCAGCACCAGGTCTGCCACGTCGAGCGGGCTGTCGGCATTGGCCACGGTGTGGAACGGAGCAGTGGTCTGGGGATGATCGGGATCGTCGAAATCGATGCGCTGCGGGCCAAGCATGCCCATGTGCAACCACAGCGAAGCCGAGCCAGGCCCGCCGTTGAACACGAACAGCACGGGCCGGCTGGCATCGGGTTTCGCGGTCTTCCCGCCGGCTTTCAGATAGCTGGTGGCAAAGACGCTGGCGGCCGCCTTGCCATCGGGGCTGCGCAGGATGAATTCCTCTTCAGCCGCGTCATAGGCCATGCGCGTGGTGCCGAACGTGCCCTGGCCCTTGGTGATGAAAGCGCGTGGGCCGGCGTCCTGAGCGTGCGCGGGCAGCGGGGCGGCGAGCGGGGCGAGCGCCAGGGCAGCGGCCAGGATCAGGCGATCAATCGGCATGGTCGGCAATCTCGTATCCAAAGGCGGACCGGGCGGTCAGGCCGGCATCCTGGCTGGCCAGGGCTTCCTTGGCGGGGTGAAGCGGCGGTGGCGTGGTGAACGGGGCAATGCCCAGCGCGGTGTAGATCTCGCTGGGGAAATAGGCGACCCCGCCGCGCAGCACCAGGCGCGGGCGGCGGATGGCGGCGATGTCTTCCACCGGATTGCCCGGCACCAGCACCAGATCGGCCAGCTTGCCCCGCGCGATCGTGCCCAGTTGCCCCTCGCGTCCGAAAAAGCGCTCGGCATCCAGCGTGCCCGTGCGCAGCGCCTGCGCCGGGGTAAGGCCGGCCTGCACATAAAGCTCCAGCTCGCGCTGCACGGCAAAGCCGGTCGCTTCATCGGTCCCAGGCAACAGGACGATCCCGGCGCGGTGCAACATGCCGATGGTTTCCAGCACTTTGGCAAATCCACTGTGATAGGCCGCATCGGCGGCGGCATCGGGCAGGGTGACGAACGAACGCTTGCGGTAGCGCTGGAAGCCGATCGGCATGTGGCCGAGGAAATCCTCCTGCCCCGGCGGCACGTGCCCGGCGCGGCTGAGCATCAACTGTTCGAGGATCGAGGCCGTGGTATCGAGCGCGACGTGATGCTGCTGCATCAGCCCCACGGTGTGCTGCACGGCGGGCGCGGCAAGATCGAGGCTGCCGGCGCGGGCCATGGCTGTCAGGCGCAGGGGCGTGCGGCTGTCTTCGCCCGGCTGCAAGATCCACCCCAGCATCAACTGATTGATGTGGGCGATGGAATCATAGCCATCGGCAATCACCCGATCGGGCGTGTCGAACGCGGGGACATGGCCGGTCACTTTCAGGCCGAGGCGGTGTGCCTCGGCCGCGATCGGCGCCACCCAATCGGGGTTCATCGAGTTGTAGATCTTGATTTCGGCATAGCCGCGCGCCGCGTACCAACGCACGTCCTTGAGTGCTTCGTCCACGCTGACGGGAATGAAGCCGAAGCGCGCCGAATAGGGGCTGCGCCCCTCGATAAAGCCATTGGGCACGATGCGCGGCCAGGCCACCTGCCCGGCATCGACGCGGGTGATCAGGTCTTGCAGGAAGGCATTGTCGTTGCCCATGTCGCGCGTGGCGGTAACGCCAGCGGCCAGATAGAGCAGGCCGGAGGGCAGCGTGGCGTGCGAATGCATGTCGTGCAGCCCCGGATAGACCGTGCCGCCCTGGCCATCGATCACCGTCTCGTCGGCCGGATCGGGCGCGGCGGGGTCTTCGGGCAAGACCTGGGTGATCGTGTCGCGCATCACCACCACGGTCGACAGGGCAGAGCGGGTGCCGCTGACCGGATCGAACACGTGGACGTTGCGGATGCGCAGCGGCGTGGCAAAGCGGTGCGCCAGTTGCTGTTGCAGGGCCAGCGCGCGCGCCGTTTCCAGCTCGGTCGCCAGCTTGGCGAGCATCGGCACTTGCGCCTCATAGCCGGCGCGGATCGTGGTGCCATCGGCGCCGGGGCCGAACACGCCCGCCAGCCGGCCGGTCGTGTCGAGCAGGACATAGCCGGGGTTGAGCTGCACCCCGGTGATGCGCCAGGCGGTGACCGGCAGGGCAGCCTTGCCACTGCCCAGCGCGAACGTGCGCCCCGCCTGCGCGCAGACCCGGCCCGAGGGCAGCACGGCCAGGCAATGGTCTGGCCGCCCCATCGCCGCGCGGGCATAGAGCGCCAGGGCATAGGGGCTGTCATCGTTGGCGATGTACAGCGGCGGGCGGGCAAAGGCCTGGCTGCCGGCGTCGGCCTGGCTTTTCCAGCGCGCCTCCTGCCCGGCATAGGCATAGCTTTCATCCACCGTGCCGCCCATCAGCGAGGTGCCATGGATCGTCCAGCTGGTCGGCACGCCCGAGGGATCGAGCACCAGATCCTCGTGATGCTTGGGCCCGCGGCCATTGTCGTCCACGCGGTAATCCACGGCCACGCGGTTGCCCTGGGTGTGGATCTTGAGCGAGCCGACGGTTTCGCCGTTGGAGACGATGACGAGGCTTTCGTCCGCCGCCTGCGCTGCCGGTGGCGCTGCGGCGAGAGCGAGGACGAGCGGGAGCAGGGCGCGGCTCATCGCGGCGCCTGCCCGGTTTGAGCAGGAGCAGTCTTGGTGATCAGCATGCGGATGTCGTTCCCCAGGGCCTGGGCCGTGGCGGCCACCGAATAGCCGGTGTGGCCCCCGTCGTAATAGCGCAAGGTCACGCGCTGCGGGTCCCAGCCCGATTGCGTGGCGAGCAGCTCGGCCCCGCCCATCGTGGTCTGGGTATCGTAATAGCCGTTGGCGACCAGGACCTGAAAGCGCGGGTTGGCTGCCATCATCGCGGTGATGCCCTGGTAATAGGGCCAATCGGCAAAGGGACTGGTGCCCGATCCCCAGCCCCACTGGTCAAACCCTTCGACGGGAGCGGACAGGACATAGGGCTGCGTGTCTGCCACCTTGAGTTCGTCGTGGCGGTAGCGCTCGAACAGGCGGGCCAGGGTATCGGTAATCGCTTCCGACGCATCGGGGGCGCCGCCCTGCGCGGGCGCGGCCATGGTATAGCGCGCGTCCATGCGGCCCAGCACGAGGCCCTTGTCCTTGAGCAGTTCGACGCGATAGCGTTCCTTGGATATGCGCAAGTCGTGCGACAGATACCAGGCGGCCGGGATGCCGGTGAACGCGGCCAGGCGCGCGGCGACGCGGGCGCGATCGGCAAGGGGCGCGCCGCTGCCCTGATAGAGCACGGTCAGGTAATCGCCCTTGGCAAAGGCGCGCGCGGCGGCGAGGAAAGCGGGCAGGTCCATACCCATCCGATCGGCCCGGCCATGATACCACGCGATCGCTGCCAGGGTGGGCAGCGAGGCGACATAGCTGGTGACATTGGCGGGGCGCTGGGCATATTCGATGATGTTGGCCGCTTGGCCATAGAGCACTACGCCGGCCAGCGGCAGCGGATCGGGGCCCTGCGCCAATTGCCGCGCGATTTCGCAGGCGCGGTTGGTGCCATAGCTTTCGCCCAGCACATAGACCGGCGCGCCGGTTCGCCCGTGGGCGGCCAGCCAGGCGCGGATGAATGCGGCAACTTGCGCAGCATCGGCGCGCACCGACCAGAACGCATGGGGATCGGTACCCGGCACCACGGTGCTGAACCCGGTGGACGCGGGATCGACGAAGACCAGGTCTGCGGCGTCGAGCGGCGAAGCGGGATTGTCTGCCAGGGTGACTTTGGCCGGATCGGCGGCGATGTCATCGGGGAAAGCGGCGCGGCGGGGGCCAAGGCCGCCGACGTGGACATAGGCCGAGGCCACGATCGGCCCGCCGTTGAACGCGAACAGCACGGGCCGCGTGGCAGGGTTGGCGCCATCGCGCAGATAGGCGAAGCTGACAAGGCGGGCCGCGCCATCCACGGTCTTCACCCCGGTCGCCTCCACCTGCGCGGTATAGGCCAGGGTCTGCCCGCCGAACGTGCCCTTGTGGTGGGTGATCACCGGCGCTGCCAGCGCGTGCTGGGCGGTTTGCGCGGGCGCCGGTGAAGCCGGCTGGGCGTGCAACGGCGCAGCGGCGCTTGCCAGGACGAGGGGAAGCAGCAGGGCGCGCATCAGGACAACCTTTCGCAAAGGGCGCATCTCAAAGAGCACAGGCCGTGCCGGGTGAAACCGGCACGCGCCGCCACTGCCAGGCATCGACGGTTTCGCCGCGTGGCAGGTAAGTAACGGTAAAGACACGACCATCGCGGCGCAGGCGCAGGGTCAACTCCTGCGTCTGCTCGCCCTGGATGCCGTCCTGCGGCACCGGATCGACGATCTCGTCGCCATCGCGCACACCGGCCAGCGCAGCGGCAGAGCCGGTCACCAGGCCTCGCACCACCCGCTTGCGCTCGGCGAGAACGTCCGTTGCAAAGCCCAGCTCATAGCGGCGCAGGCGGGTGGTGGTGCGGGCAAAGCACGGGCCAAAGGCGTCGGACGCCGGCAGCGGCACGGCGCCATCCAGGAACGCGCGAAAATCGGCCACGCCTTGCGGCCCCAGGTGCTGGGCCAACTGGTCTTCCCAATCAGCGTTGGCGAGGGTCGCGCCGGCCTTTTGCCGGGCCAGCAGGGCAAGGACGAGCGTGTCGAGATTCTCGCGTCCGCCGCTCTTCTGGCGCAGGGCGTGGTCCACCGTGGCGAAATAGAGCATGCCGCGGTCATAGGGCAGGGTGCGGATGCGGGTATCGGCCCAGAACCGTGCCGGCACTTGCGCGTTGGGCACGCTGGCCATGGCGCTGGTGTAATAGCGCGCGGCCGTCCAGTTCAGATCGTGCAGGAACGCATCGGCATCGATCATGCCAAAGCGGAACGGCAGGCGCGCCTGGTAGAACGTGGCCAGTCCTTCGCCGAACCACGCGGATTCAAGGCCGCCGGGCCGGGTGACATAGGGCTGGAACGTGTGGAACATTTCGTGCGCCAGCGTGATGCGGATGCTGGCCAGGTCCGCGCCGCGCCCCGTGCCGAACGTGGTGACGAACGCATGGTGGAGGCCCACCCCGCCGCCCGCGTTGATCGGGTTGTAGCGCAGGAACACGCCATAGGGCGCGGGCCGGGTCTGCCCGAACATCTGCCGGTAATGGCCATGGAGCGCACCGGTCCACGCCAGCAGGGCGCCGGCATCGAAGGCCGGGCGGCCTTGCCAGGCGCCGAAAAAGCCATCTTGCGCGTGACCCGTCGGCCAGGTGCCGATCGGACCGGCCATGAAGAAGCTTTGCCGCAGGGCGCTGGCGTCGAGCGGCTCTGCCGCCGTGACCGTTCCTGCGCCCAGCGAGCTGACGCCGCGGCTGCCCTTGGGCGCGCCCGACAGATCAAAGCCGAACGTGGCGCGCCAGCGCGTGGTGCCGGGGGGCAGCAGCAGGAAAACCTGCCCGGCGGCGGAAACCGCGCCACCATCGGCGCTGAACGCAAAGGGCGGGGCGGGGCCGCGCGGTGGCAGGCTGGCCTGGGCGGGCACGCGGTACGAGACGACGAGCGTGCCCCGAACCGCGCGCGGCGCCAGCCATTCCCGCCCGGGGCCGCCGCTCACCGCATCGCTATCGGCGCTGTCGGCCAGCACCGCATCGCGTGGATGCAAGAGCAGCGGCCCGGCCGCATCGCGTGCGTGCAGCGGGCCAAGCAGGCTGGCCACGGTATCCACATTGCTGGCCACCAGCGGCAATTGCAACACCGGCGCACCAGCCTTGGCGGTCAGGCCGGACAGGCGCAGCGTAATCTCCACCGTGCCCACGCGGTCTCGGTCGGCCACATCGGCGCGCGGGGCAAAGGTGACCGTCAACGCGGGCGGAGTGGCGCGAGCCGGTGCAGGCAGCAGCACGGCTGCGGCCAGCAACGCGGCCAGGGAATGGGGCAATCGCAGCATTGGCAGAAATCCCCTGTTGCGTGGTCAGATTGCCAAGCGGTTGCCTGCTGCCTGGCGCAGGGCCGCTTCCAGCGCGGCAAGGCCGGCGTCAAGTTCGGCATCGGGCAGGCAGAAGCCGATACGGATGTGTCCGGGCTGGCCAAAGAATTCGCCCGGCGCCACGATCACCCCGCTTTGCGCGATCAGCATTTCGGAAAAGGCGCGGGTATCGGCAATGCCGGGCAAAGCGGGAAAGCAGATGCAGCCCGCATCGGGCAATTCACCCGCCATCAGTCCGGCATCCACCATGCGGGCAAACCACGCGGCAAAGCGGGGCCGCGCGCGCGCCACATGGCTGCGCCAGTGATCGGCAAAGGCGTCGGCGCGCAGCATCACTTCGGCGGCGATCGCGTGCGACAGGGTCGAAACCCCGAATTCGGCGCGCGCGGCATAGTCGCGCAGGGTGGCCATCACGCCGGGCGCACCCACGATCCAGCCACAGCGCAACACGCCCAGGCCGAAAATCTTGGTCAGGCTCGACAGGCTGATCACCGCCGGCGAAAGCGCGCAGGCCGGGCCGGGGCGGCTGGCCTTGTCGGCATAGTCGCCATAGACTTCGTCCACCACCAGCAGCACGCCGCGTGCCTGTGCCAAGTGGGCAAGCGCGACCAGGGTATCGCGCGGGATGCCCATGCCCGAGGGATTGTGCAGGTCAGACACCACGATCAGCCGCGTTTCCGGGCGAAGCGCGGCGGCAACCTGCTCCACGTCGATGCCGAAATGCGGGGCGGGGCGCGTGAACGTATCCACGCCAATCCCCTGCACTTGCGCTGCGCCGGCAAACAGATCGAAACCCGGCACTTCCACCAGCACGCGGTCACCAGGCCGGAGCAGCGCGCGATAGAGCAGGGCGAGGCCGCCCGTGGCGCCGGTGGTGCACAGCACCTGGTCGATATCGACGCCATGGCTTTGCGCCAGCATCGCGCGCACGAACGGGTTGCCATCACCAAAGGCGCTGACATAGCGCGGTGAAAAATCGGGTTCGACCGTGGCCAGAACGGCCTGGCGCAGCAAGGCGCGCGGTTCGGGCACCGCGCTTTCGAACAGGCTCACGATCGGGCGCGGCGCCTGGCGTGCCAGCGCCACGGCGGCGGCAACCCATTGGGCATAAGCCATCGGCGCGGGGGCGACGGGCGGGGTGGCCAGATCGGGCGTGGCAGCAGGCAGGGCGGTGCAGGTCATTGCGCCGATCCTATCGGGCAGGCGTTGCGCTTGTTATGCGATCTGTGCCCGCCGCGCGGGCGCCAGCGCATAATCCTTGTTGCGAGGGCGTCAAAGCCGGTCAATGCCGCCAATGCAAGTGCCGCGTGCGGCAGGCGTGGCGCTGGCCAAGATGGAGCGCGGCAGAAGCGCGCGCTCACCTGGCGCCAGGCGAAACGGCGCGACGCCGGGCTGCTGGGTGATCGCGAAACGTTGCTGCTCGATGCCGAACGATGGGGCTGTTCGCGTTAGGCGCGGCCTTTGTAGCCGCCATTTTTCTCTGCCACCTCGCGGGCGGCATGATCACCGCGTTTATGGGCTACTCGTCGATCCTGAAAATGCGCAGTTGCGCTTCCAGTTCGATCGCGCGTTGCCTGACGATCGCCGTGTGGTCGGCGGCCTGCATCGGCACGTACATCGTGCCCTGTCGCGTCGCAAACAGTGCGTTGCTTGCCTGGATATGCGCGTCACGAAAGCGCAGCCAGGCGCGCTGCGCCTCGCGCAGTTTTCCGGCCGCGTCGTTGGGCAAGGCGCGCAACAGCGCGCGGTAGGCCGCGCCCATGCGCTTGTCGTACGCGTCGCGGGCAGCGACCTCGCAGCCGACCTGGCCGGCCGTGGATGCGTTGCTCGCGCCATCCAGGCAGCGCCGCAGCTCGGTGTCGGTCTTGTCCGCGCGCTCCACGGCGTGGGCAGGGGCAGCGTATGATGTGGCAACGAAAGCAGCCAGGTGCGCGATCTGGCGAATCTCCATCAAGGCCTCTCCTCTCGATTGCGGCCTAACCTCTAGCTTTGCAGATGCCCACTGATCGAGGCATTTGCTGCGGTTCGAACGCGATAGGGAGTGTAAACCGTTCCAGACCTGCTTGCCCGCCGGCTGTTGGTCTTCGCAATCGCAAAGAGGGTGATCAAGCGCACGTCACCCCGCCTAATGGCAGAGGCCGATACCCATCAGGATACCTGTGTGGCTTTCGATTGGTACCGAACGCGCCAGAATTGCGCTGCGCGAACATCGCGGAGAAACTGGCTGATGCCAGCCATTCGGCGCATGTGCAGGGAGATTTGCAAGAGAGAAAGTGGTGCCCAGGAGAGGACTCGAACCTCCACGCCCTTTCGAGCGCCGCCACCTGAAGACGGTGCGTCTACCAATTCCGCCACCTGGGCACTTTCTCTTCGGTGCGTGCTGTTGGGCACTCGCCGTCGGTGGAGGGGCCAATACGGGTGAGGCCGGGGGGTGTCAACACGGGTTTTGTCATTTTCATGGCATCTTTTTTTCCACAGCCGGCAATTTTCCGCTTGGCCGGGCACTGTGGTTGATCCGGGGCATTGAACGGCTGGCCCTGGCTGTGCCAAGGCGCGATGAAACATGGTGTGGAGCGGCCGGCGCGCCGCTTCTTCTCGCAAACCGACCAAGGTGGAACAGGCAAGGCTATGGGCAACGTGCGCGATCTGGAAGACAAGCTGGTGGTGCTGGTGGGTGGCAGCGGCTTTTTCGGCAGCCATCTTGCGCAGGAATTGCTGGAGCGTGGCGCGCGTCTGCGCGTGTGCAGCCGGCATGTCGAACGCGGCTATGCGATCAAGGCGCTGGGCAATCTGGGCCAGGTGCAGTTCCTGCGCGTGAATGTGCAGAACGAACGCTCGCTGGCGGCCGCGTTCCTGGGCGCCGATGCGGTGGTCAACCTGGTCGGCGCGTTCAAGGGTGATCTCGATGCCGTGCAGGGCCGCGGCGCGGGCCGCGTGGCGGCGCTGGCCAAGGATGCCGGCGCGCAGGCGTTCGTCCATGTCTCGGCCATCGGCGCCGATGCCGGCTCGCCTGTCGCCTATGCCCGCACCAAGGCCGAAGGCGAAGCGGCCGTGGCGGCGGCGTTCCCCGGCGCGGTGGTCGTGCGCCCCTCGGTGATGTTCGGGGCCGACGACACGTTCCTCAACCTGTTCGGAAAGGTGATCAGCCAGTTCCCGGTGGTGCCGGTGTTCGGTCCCGAAGGGCGCCTGCAGCCGATTTTCGTCGATGATGCGGCCTGCGCCATCGCCACGATCCTGGGCGATTTCCCCGCCCAGGCCGGCAAGACGTTCGAACTGGCCGGCCCCGAAGTGCTGACGATGATGGATATCAACCAGCGCATCGCCAAGGCGCAGGGGCGCAAGCCCGTGCTGGTGCCGGTGGGCGATGCCATGGCCGGCCTGTTTGCCAGCCTGCCGGGCACCCCGCTGTCGCGCGATCAGCTGGCCCTGCTCAAGGCCGGTAGCGTGGCAAGCGGCACGCTGCCGGGGCTGGCCGAGCTTGGCCTGCGCGCGCGGCCGCTGGGCCTGTTCCTCGATCGCTGGATGCTGCGCTATCGCAAGGCGGGGCGGTTTGGCGTCAAGAGCCTGGGGTAATTGCCACGGGGGCGGCAGGCTCAGGACAGGCCCTTCGACAGGCTCAGGGCGAACGGGGGTGGAGGTCTTTCCGACCCGTTCGGGCTGAGCCTGTCGAAGCCCTCTACAGACCCTAGGCGTTCACGTCCGCATAGTGGGCCGGCGGCTGGATCACGTCCATCCGTTCGGACAGTAGTGGGCGAAAGCTGGGCCGGCTCTTGAACACGGCATACCAGTCGCGCGCCTGCTCGTGGCCGTTCCAGTCGATCCCGCCGAGGTAATCGGCCACGGAAAGCTGCGCCGCGGCGGCAAGGTCAGCCAGGCTCATGGTCGATCCGGCCAGCCAGGGGCGATTATCGATCAGGTGATCGATGTAATAGAGGTGATCGTGCGCCAGGCGCAGCGCCTCGCGCAGCATGCGCGAATCGGGTGACTGGCGATAGACCAGCCGCTTCTTCATCCGCTCTTCGAGCAAAGGCATGGTCACGTCGGCAAAGAAGTTCTCGTCGAACAGCGCCACCAGCCGGCGGATCTCGGCGCGGTTGGTGGCCGTGCCGTTGATCATCGGGTTCTTGTCGTTGGTCTCTTCCAGATATTCGCAGATCGCCCGGCTATCGACCAGGGTGATGCCGCGTCCTTCGTCGCGCAGCACCGGGGTGCGCACGGCGGGATTCAGCTTCTGGAATTCCTCGCGATAGTCCCAGGGATTTTCGCGAACCAATTCATAAGGGATGCCCTTTTCCGCCATGAGCAGCCGAACCTTGCGGCTGAACGGGCAAAGGGGAAACTGATAAAGCTGCCACATGCCATGCTCCATGGACGAGGGCCATGGCCCAAGTCCAGCACCGCCGTAATGCATGGGCGCAATTTTTGCTCCGCAGCCGTGCTAATGAAACATGCGCATGCGGTCGCGCAGCACGTCCAGCCCGATCTGCTCGATCGCCGTGATCGGGCAATCGGCCTCTAGCAGCCTGGCCAGCGAGCGCTGCTTCTGTGCGATCAGGTCGATCGCCTGGAGCACGTCCATGTGCCGCGCGGCCACGTCCATGTCGGTGCACAGGCGCCCGCCGAGGTCTTCCACTTCGAGCGCCAGTTCCTCCAGCACCACGGCGATGCGCTGGTGCGTGGCATCGCGCAGGCTGGCTGGGTCAGGCGCGGCGTGGGTCGGGCTGGCCACCGGCGACGACGTGGACATGGGGGTGGGCAGGGGCGGGGCATCGAAAGGCACGAAGCCTTCATTCTCGACCGTTTGCGTGGCCTCGGCGCGGGCCGTGGTGCCGGCCGCGCGGGGGGCGGGGTCGGGCTCGGGCCAAAGGTCGGTCGTGTCGATAGGCATCGCAAAGGCTCTCCGCAGCGTCGCGTCAGGTGGTCTTGGCTCAGGCCGCTTCGGCCATCGAATCGCTGTCGGCCAGCGCTGCCAGATTCAGCACCATGACCATCTTGTCTTCGATCGCGGCCAGGCCATCGAGGAACGGCACCACCGTATCGCTGCCCGAGGCCGGCGGCGGGGGCTGCATCGCTTCATCGGGCACGGTCACGATGTCGCTGACCGAATCGACGATCCAGCCGCCGATCTGGCTGCCCAGCTGGGTAACGATGATGGCATGGCGCGGGGTCGGCTCGGTGGCGCGCCAGCCCAGCCGCGCCGCCAGGTCCACCACCGGCAGCACGGTGCCGCGCAGGTTGACCACGCCGGCCACATAGTGCGGCACGCGCGGCAGCCGCGTGGTTGGCGTCCAGGCGCGGATTTCGCGGATGGCCATGATATCCAGGCCAAAAACCTGGCCTTCCACTTCGAAGGTGATCAGTTCGCGGATCATTGCTTGTCTCCCTTCAGGACTGCGATGGCCATGGCCTAGTGCGACACGCGGCGCACGGCCGCGACCAGCTTGGCCGGGTCGAACGGCTTGACGATCCAGCCGGTCGCCCCGGCGGCGCGGGCGCGGGCCTTCTTTTCTTCCGAGCTTTCGGTGGTCAGCACCAGGATCGGGCGATCGCGGTGGCGGCTGCCCTCGCGCAGGCGCTCGATCAGGCCAAAGCCATCCAGCCTTGGCATGTTGATGTCGGTGATCACCACATCGACTTCGTTGAGGGCCAGCCAGTCGAGCGCGGCGATGCCGTCCTCGGCCTGCGAGACATCGAAGCCTTGCGAGGTGAGTGCGTGGTTGAGCAGGGCCCGCATCGACGGGCTGTCGTCTACGGTCAGGATCCGGGTGGTAGTGGTCATGCCTGGACTCGCTTTTCCATTCAGAACAGTTCGACATCGCCCAGCGATTTGGCTGGACGCGCAGTGGGTTGCACAGGTGGCGCAAGCCGGTCTTCCACCGTACGGAGGCGGACCTGGCCCGATGCCGGGCGGAAATCGACACGCCGCGCCTGGGTCCCGCCAAGGTCTTCGCGCAGCAGCGCGATGCCTTCGTTGGCCAGGAACTTGCGCGCGAACTCGGCATTGACCGAGCCGATCTTCATCATGTTGCGGTTGACGTTGGCCCCGCCATAAAGGTGCGCCTTGAGCTTTGAC
The DNA here is from genome assembly GCF_013149315.1 of Novosphingobium sp. SG754. NCBI lineage: Bacteria > Pseudomonadati > Pseudomonadota > Alphaproteobacteria > Sphingomonadales > Sphingomonadaceae > Novosphingobium > Novosphingobium sp. SG754. Next base: position 114,642 of record NZ_JABGCC010000006.1, read on the forward strand.
TTGCGCGCGCCCTTGGCCAGCATCTCGTTGACCAGCAGTTCCATCAGATAGAGGCCGTAGTGTTCGTCCACTGCAGTGTCATAGCCGGCGGGCGGCTCTGCCAGCAGGAAGTGGTTCATGCCGCCCACGCGGGCATCGGGATCGAACAGGCAAGTGGCCACGCAACTGCCCAGCACGGTCGAATATTCCAGGCTCTTGTCGGCGCTGGCCAGGGCCTGGCCCTGCATCACGGTGATCCGCTCCAGGCCGCTGGGGTTGGGTAGGATGGGTTTGTGAAACATGGCTCAGGCCGCCTTGCTGAAGGCGTGGCGGGCGATGTGCCCGATCGGCGCCACCACCTTGGCCGCGCCCAGCGAGATGGCGGCGCGCGGCATGCCAAAGACGGTGCAGGTCGCCTCGTCCTGGGCAATGGTGCGCGCGCCCTTCTGGGCCATGGCGAGAAGGCCCTTGGCCCCGTCAGACCCCATGCCCGTCAACAGGATGCCCACGGCCTGGGCGCCGACCACTTCGGCGACAGAGGAAAACAGCACGTCGACCGAAGGCAGGTGGCCCGAAACCGCCTCGCCCCGGCGCAGCTTGGCGTGCAGGCTGGTGGTGCCGCCGATGCCCAGGTGGCGATCATCGCCCGGTGCCAGATAGACGTTGCCCTCGCGCAGCGGCATGTCGGGCTCGGCCAGCTGGATGCGCGGCGGGCAGTTCTGGTCGAGCGTGCGCGCCACGGCCGGGGCAAAGCGTTCGTTGATGTGCTGCACGATCAGTGTGGGCGGGCAATCGGCCGGGAAATCCGACAGCAGGATCTGCAGGGCTTCTACCCCGCCGGTGGACGAGCCGATGGCGATGAGGCGCGGGCGATCGGCGATCGACAGCCGCGCCTGGCTGGCGATGCGGCTGGTCGGCACGGCCGGGGCCGGCGCGCCGCGCGGGGCAAAGCGCACTTTGGACGCGCTGCGGATCATGTTCGCCAGGCGGCCGCTGTCTTCCAGCGTCATGCCTTGGCCCATCTCGCTCTTGGCGTAGCAATCGACCGCCCCCAGCGCGAGCGCGCGGGCCGTGGTATCGTTGCCCTGCTGGGTGGCGCCCGACACGATGATCACCGGCGTCGGGCGCAGCTGCATGATCTTTTCCAGGAAATCCAGGCCGTTCATACCCGGCATTTCCACGTCGAGCGTGACCACGTCGGGATCCAGCTCGCGGATCATCTGGCGCCCTTCGGCGGCATTGGCGGCGGCGGCCACCACTTCGATATCCGGCTCTTTCGACAGCCGGTTCATGAGGATGGCCCGCATCGTGGGCGAATCCTCGACAATCACCACGCGGATCGTCATGCCGCCCTCCTCGAATAGATCGTTGGTCCCATGTTCGCCAGTTCTTCCAGAGCCGGGCCGGTGACCCGCTCGCTGTGGCCGATATAGAGGTGGCCGCCGCGCACGAGCTTTTCGGCAAAGCGCGCCACCAGCCGTTCCTTGGTTGGATTGTCGAAATAGATCATCACGTTGCGGCAAAAGATTACGTCAAAGGCGCCGGCCATCGGCCAATCGCCCAGAAGGTTGAGGTGGCGGAAGCGCAGCAGCGCCTGCGCCTCGGGCGCGATCGTGGCATCCTGGCCATCGGGCACGGTCCAGGCGCGGCGCAGCGCCTCGGGCACGGGCTTGAGGTCTTCCTGGCGATAGCGCGCGGCCTGGGCCTTGGTGATCGCGTGGGTGGCAATGTCGCTGGCCAGGATGCGGATATCGCGCCGCGCCAGCTTGAGCCCTTCGCTGCGATCCGGGCCAAGCAGGGTCATCACCAGCGACCAGATTTCCTCGCCACTGGAACAGCCGGCCGACCAGATGCGCACTTTGCCGCCGCGATCGAGCTGTTCGATCAGGTGGGGCCGCACGACCTGGGCGAAATGCTCGAAATGATGCGCCTCGCGATAGAAGAACGTGTGGTTGGTGGTCAGCGCGCAGATCGCCTTGGTGCGTTCGGCCGCATCCTCGCGAATGCGCAAAACATAGGCGCCGAATGTCTGGCAGCCCGAATCGCGCACCAGCGGCGCCAGGCGCGAATAGACCAGCATGGCCTTGCCCGGGGGCAGCACGATCCCCGCCTCGCGATGGGCGATCTCGCTCACCGCCTGGAAATCGGCGGCGTCATAAACCCCCGGGCTGACGCCGGGCAGGCTGACGTCGAAGGCGGCGTGAACGCTCATGCGGCTTCCGCCAGCCCTTGCGGGTGCGACAGGTCCATCTGGCCATGTTCGGCCATGCTGCGCGCGACCAGGCCGTCGACATCGACGATCAACGCCACGCGTCCATCGCCCAGGATGGTGGCGCCGGCCACGCCCTCTACCGAGCGGTAGTGGGTATCCAGGCTCTTGATCACCACCTGGCGCTGATCGACGATCGAGTCCACCAGCAGCGCGGCGCGGCCGGCGCCTTCGGTCTCCACCACGATCAGCACACCATCCTGCGGCGCTTCCACCGCGCCATAGGCGCCCACCGCCACGTGCAGCGGCACCACCGGGATAAAGCGGCCGCGCACGTTCATCATCGCGCGGTTGGAGCCCAGGCCTTTGACGTCTTCCACCGCCGGACGCAGCGATTCGACGACGTTGGCCAGCGGGACGACCAGCGTCTGGTCGCCGACATTGACCACCATGCCGTCGGAAATGGCGAGGGTGAGCGGCAGGGTGAGCGTGAACGTGGTGCCCACGCCCTGTTCGGATTCGATGGTGATGCGCCCGCCCAGGTCCTTCACGTTCTGGCGCACCACATCCATGCCCACACCGCGCCCGGAAATATTGGACACGGTCTGCGCGGTGGAAAAGCCCGGCGCAAAGATCAGCAGGTCGATCTCTTCCTTCGAGAGCTGGGCATCGGGTGCAACCAGGCCCTTTTCGATGGCCTTGGCCAGCACGCGGTCGCGGTTGATGCCGCGTCCATCGTCGCCAATGCGGATCAGGATGCGACCCGAGCGGTGCTCGGCCGACAGGGTCAGCGTGCCTTCGGCGCTCTTGCCGGCGGCGAGCCGCTCCTCGGGCTTTTCGATGCCATGGTCCACCGCGTTGCGGATCAGGTGAGTCAGCGGTTCACCCAGCCGCTCGATCACGGTCTTGTCCAGTTCGGTGCTCTCGCCCGAAACTTCCAGGCGCACGTGCTTGCCGGTGCTGGCGGAAAGTTCGCGCATGATGCGCGGCACGCGGCTGAACACCGAGCCGATCGGCTGAGCACGGATCGCCATGGCGCTTTCCTGGATATCGCGCGTCAGGCCATCGAGCACGGCGATTTCCTCGCTCGCGGCCAGGCCTTCGCTTGACAGGCGCTGGGCCATCATCGCCTGGGCGATGACCAGCTCGCCCACGGCGTCGATCAGCTTGTCGAGCTTGGACAGCTCGATACGGATCGATTGGCCGGGCGCGGGCGGGGCTGGCGGCGTGGCCGCTGCAGCCACGGCGGCCGGCGCGGCCGGCGGTGCAACCGGTGCCGGCGGCGCGCTTGGCGTGGCGGCAGGGTCTGCGGCTGCGGGCGGCGCGGGTTGCGCGGCGGCCGGCTGCGGCGCGGGCGCGGGGGCCGGCACCGACACCGGTGGCGGCGCGGCGGCGGCGGGCACGGCAGGCGGGGGGGCTGCCGGCAGGCGCACCGCCGGCATTACGGCTTCGCTGCCGATGGCGATTTCGCAATCGTCACCCACGAAATCGAAAATGTCCCGCACGCTCGCTTCGTCAACGCTGCCGGGCATGCGGAACGTCCAGCCCAGATAGCCCATGCCGGGATCGAGCACGTCGAGGTGCGGCACTGCGCCAACCTCGCAATCGACGCAGGTGCCGCCCAGCTCCAGTACCTCGCGCAGCATCAGCATCGGCTCGCTGCCGTTGCGCATGGCGCCGGCATGCGGCCGGATCTTGACGATCCATCCGCCCGGTGCATCTTCGCCCTCGGTGGCGTTTTCCACCTTGTCGCTGGCCGCCATGGCGCCGGCAATGCTGTCGAGCATCGAATCGAAATCCAGGCCCATGTCATCGAACGCGGCGTCGTCGCTGCTGCTGCTGGCCGGTGCCGGTGCCGCTTCTGGCGCGGGCGCCGGTTCATGCGCCGCTGCCGGCGCGGCGCCAGCATTGGCAGCCATCGCGGCGGTCATTTCAGCCTGGAGCGCGGCATCGTCGGGCGTGTCGCCCTGGCCGCGCGCGGCCATGACATGGTCGCTCAGCGTATCGAGCGCGCGCAGCAGCAGATCGATCAGCGGCTCGGTGATCGCCACGGTGCCATCGCGCACATCTGACAGCAGCGTCTCGAACGTGTGGGTATAGGCCTGCAACGCGATGAAGCCAAAGGCACCGGCGCCACCCTTGATCGAGTGGACGCCGCGGAACACGGCATTGACGGTATCGGCGTCCTGGGTGCCTTCCTTGCACGCGGCCAGGCCCTGTTCGGCCGCAGCCAGCGATTCCTCGCATTCGGCAAAGAAGATCGCCTGGATTTCTTCCGCGTTCATGCGTGCGCTCCGTCAAAGAGTTCGGTTTCCAGCCCGATCTGGCGGGCGGCTTCGCGCAGGGCGGGCGAGGGTTCGATCACCGCACCATCGCCGCTGCGCCGCGCGCTCACCAGAACCTGGAACATCGCCTGGCCCACATGGGTGCAGGCCGTGCCATCGATCTGCAGGGGGCCGGTGCCCAGCGCCGCCACCAGTTCGGGCAGCAGCACCTCGGCAGCCGCCCGGTCGCAGCGGGGTGGCAGAGTGATCGTGGGCATCGCGTCGGTTTCCCCTCGATAGCGCAATGACGTGAAGTCAGCTTTCTGGCGGCCGCTGCGTGGGGCGAATCGGCCGTTGCCAAGGGTTTGGCGCGGGCCGTGGGCAACACGGTGGCGGGTGGTCGACACAGGCTTAGCGGGAATGGGGAAAGGCGCGCTTTCCGCGCTCTTAGGGTGAGATACCTAGGGGCGCGGATGGAATTTGCACCGGGCTCGCTGGCTATGGATGGGCTTGCAGATGGCGCCGTGACAGTGGCGCCCAGACGAAGGTTTCATGATCCATGCACGAAGCTCGCGTTCTTGTGGTGGACGATTCGGCGGCGATGCGCGCGCTGTTTTCGGACATCCTCGACCAGACCAAGAATGTTGTCGTCGTCGGCGCTGCCGCCAATGCGGCAGACGCGCGCGAACGCATTGCGGATCTCAAACCCAACGTGATCACGCTCGACGTGGAAATGCCGGGGATGAGCGGGATCGAGTTCCTGGAAGAGATCATGGGCAGCAACCCGCTGCCGGTGGTGATGCTCTCCAGCCTTACCCAGGCGGGCACCGAAACCTCGCTCAAGGCGTTCGAGCTGGGCGCGGTGGAATGCTTTCCCAAGCCGCTCAAGGCCACGCCCGAACAGTTTGCCAAGACCGTTGGCAAGCTGGGCAAGATCGTGCTGGCCGCGGCCAATTCCAACGTGCGTGATCGGTCAAAGCAGCAGGCCAAGCGCGAGGCGGCGGCGGCTGAAGCGGCCAAGTTCACCTGGAACGGGCGCTTCGTGGCGTTCAGTGCCTCGATGGGCGGGATCGACGCGCTGACCACGATCCTGGCCGAATGGCCCGATGAATGCCCGCCCACGGTGATCTGCCTTCAGGCCGAACCGATGCTGGCCGAAACCTTTATCAAGCGTCTCGATACGGACCTGGGTTGCAGCGTGAAGATCGCCCGCGATGGCGCTGCCCTCGCCCAGGGCACGATCCACATCGCCGCCGATCCCGATCGCCACGTGGTGATCGAGCCGGGCCAGCCGCCCAAGATCCGCCTGATGGAGCGCGAGCCGGTGGAGGGCTCGCGCCCTTCGGCCAACCTGCTCTATGGCTCGATCGCGCGCGCCGGCATTCCGGCCGTGGGTGCGCTGCTCACCGGCATGGGCAACGATGGCGCCAAGGGTCTGAAGCTGCTGCACGACAGCGGCATGGACACCATCGTGCAAGACCCCAAGAGCGCCCTGGTCAGCGAGGCGCCAAGCGCCGCGATCGAGATCGGCGCCGCCGGCCGCCAGATCGCGCTCGATGATCTGGGCGCGGCGGTGATCGGCCTGTGCAACCAGAGCTGAGCCAGGGACCACAAACGGCAAGGCCCGGCGACGCTATGGTGTCACCGGGCCTTGTGGCTGTGCGGCAAACGCTTGATCAGTGGCCCATCATGGCCTGGCGGATTTCCAGGAAATCCTTGCGGATGGTGTCCATCTTGGCCCCGTCGAAGCGCAGCGCGCTGTCGAGCACAGTGCGCCGGGCTGACTGGTAGAGCTGGATCAGCGCCGGGCCGGTGGGCGTCTGGCTGTCCACGCCCATCTGCAGCGCGGTCAGCGCCGAGACCGCGCGGGTAAGCGCGGCGCTCTTGGCGGCATTGTCGCCGGTCTTTTCGGCATAGATCGCCCGGCCGAGCGAGCCGGCCACCTGTTCCAGGCACAGGTCGACCAATTGGCGCGGGTTGGCGCCGTGCACCCGCGCCTCGAAATCGACGCGGCGATAGGCTTCACCCGGATCGCGGTTATAGCGCATGTCAGAACCCGTTGCCCCTCTGGTAATTCACGCTGCTGGTGTGGTCGGTCACGATCGCGTCCGGCATCAGCCGCTCTTGTTGTTCCACGCCGAGATCTGGTTGGTCAGGAACGTCAGCGTCGATTGCGAATCCGAAACCTTGGTCGCCAGGGCGGCATAGCGCGTGAGCAACTGGCTGCGCAGCGTGGCCTGCTGGTTCTGCAGATCGGTCAATTGCGTGGTCAGCGTCGCCTGCTTGGTGCCCAGCGAGGTGATCACCCCGCCCAGCGAGCCGGGATCGGTGGTCGATGCTACTGAGCGCGAGATCGAATCGAACGTGGCATAGACGCCGTAGAGGCCATTGGTGAACATGGCCGCAACGCCATCGGGGTTCTTGCTCAGCGAATTGCCGAGCACCGTGGTATCGAGGCTGAACGTGCCATCGCGGTTGATCTTGAGGCCCAGGTCGCTGAGCGTGCTGGGCTGGCCGCTGGCGGCATTGGGCATCACCACCTTGCTGGCCAGCGTGGTCAGCGTCTGGCGCAGCGATCGCGCGCCGGGATTGTTGTTGAGCGAACCGTTGGTGGGATCGGTATCCGATGTCAGCGTGCTGACCACCTGGTTCAGCGCATCGACCAGATCGGTCATCGCCGTCTGGATCGCGCTCGACGGATCGGAAAAGGTGATGGTGGTCGGCGATCCGGTGTTGGTGCCGGTCAGCTTGAGGGTAAGGCCCGGCGCCGCATCGGTGATGGTGTTCGACGTGGCGGTGCGCGCCACGCCATCGAGCGTATAGGCCGCATCGGTGGCGGTGGACTTGAGCCGCGTGGCATCGCCCGCCGGCGTCCACGCCAGGCCAGCCAGCGTGGTATCGCCGGCGGCCGGCGTGGTTTCGATCTGAAAGCCGTTGGCCGCGCCATCGGCACCCTTGATCACCAGCTGCGCGCCGCTCGCCCCGGTGGCGACATAGGCCGAAACCCCCGCGCCTGTGGCGTTGATCTTCTGCGCCAGGGTGGACAGCGTATCGCTGCTGGTCAGCGTGATATCGACCTGCGACCGGCTGGAATCGGCGGAGAACGCGCCGCCTGCCACGGTGCCAAAGCGCAGCGTGAACGTGCCCGTTCCCACCGCGCTGGCGGTCGATGCCATGGCCGGGCTGACCAGCGTCTGCCCCTTGGCCAGCTGCGTGACTTCCAGCGTGGAGGTGCCGCTGCCGGTGAGCGTGCCCTTGCTGACAGTGGCCACGGTGCTGTTGGTGATCGTGGGCGTGACCGCCAGATCGCCGGTGCGCACCCGGTCGCCCAGCGAACTCGCGAGCGAGCTGATCATCGACTTGAGCGTCGAGGCATCGGAAATCTGCGTGGCGACCTTGCTCTGCTTGGCGTTGACCGCATCAATCCGCGCGGCATATTGCGCGGCGGAAAGCTGGTCGGCCAGGCCCGAGCTGTCGATCGTGCTGGCGCCGAGCGAGGCCAGCAGCTTGGCCGTTGCCGAAGACGACGAAGTGGTCGAGGTGCTGGTCGACGCCGAAGTCGACGATGTCGATGAGGTCGTGGTCATACGTTCAAGAACGTCCGGCGGTTGAGGAGATTAAGGGCGCTTCACCCGCGCGGCACGCGTGCCGTCAGACCAGCGCTTCGGGCCGGCCATCGGCGTCGAAGCGCAGCGCGACGGGCACATTCACCATCGGCGCGGGCGGGGTATCGCCGCGCTTCAGTGACATAACGAACGCCAGGATCGCCGCGATCGGGCCATAGAGTTCCTCGCGGATCACCTGCCGCTCGCGCGTGGTGTAATAGACCGAGCGGGCCAACGCGGGGTATTCCAGCGTGGGCAGGGCCAGTTCGGCCGCCAGTTCGCGCATGGCCAGCGCCTTTTCCCCGCGCCCCTTGGCCAGCACGATCGGCGCGGGCGCCAGAGCGGGATCATAGGCCAGCGCCACGGCAAAGTGGGTGGGATTGGTGATCACGAACTGCGCCTCGCGCATGGCCTTGTTGACGCCGGCCATGGCGATCTGGCGCTGGCGGCCGCGGATCGCCGCTTTCTTTTCGGGCGAGCCTTCGCTTTCCTTGGTTTCGTCGCGGATGTCCTGAAGGCTCATGCGCAGGCGCATGAAACGGCGCACGAACTGCACCGGAAAATCGATCAGCGCGATCACCACCAGCCCCGAGGCCAGCAAGACCAGCAGCGAGAGCATGGCATCCCAGGCATAGCCCAGCTGCCCGGCCAGCGCGCCCGGGGTGATCTGTCCGCCGCCCAGGCCAACCAGCGCCATCACCCGCCCGCGCATCCAGACATAGGCCATGGTGCCCAGCAGCGTCACCTTGGCCAGGCCCTTACCCAGCTCGATCAGCCCCTGGATGCCGAACATGCGCGCCAGCCCCTTGGCCGGATCGAGGCGCGACCCCTTGGGCGCCAGGTTGCCCGCGTTCCACCGGCCAGACGAAAACGCCAGCTGCGACACCAGCGCCACCGCAATCAGCCCCACGCCGAGCACCAGCACCGGCGGCAGCACATCGAGCAGCGCGCGCGCCAGGCGCTGGCCCGGATCGAAATGATCCAGGCTGTCACGATCCCAGGAAAAGCCGCTGCGCGTTATCTGGCCCAACTGGCCCAGCAGCCAGGGCCCGGCCAGCCATAGCCAGGCAATCCCGGTAAAGATCCCCGCCGCCGTGCCCAACTCGCGCGAGCGCAGCACGTCGCCATTTTGTGCGGCATCGCGTTTGCGCTTTTCGGTAGGGGCGAATGTCTTTTCGCCGCTGCCTTCGCTCTCTGCCATGGCCGCTGCGCTCCCTATTTCACCAGCAGCGCCTGGGCCTGGCCCAGGCCCAGGGCGACCAGATCGGTCAGCGCATCATCGAGCAGCGGGGCCGAGGCGATCAGCGCGGCAATGCCGCCGAGCACGCCCATCGGCAGGCCCAGGGCAAAGATATTGAGGCTGGGCGCCGATCGCGCCAGCACGCCAAAGGTCAACTGCACCAGCAAGAGCAGCAGCACTACCGGCAGCGCGATGGCCAGGGCAGACACGAACATCTGCGTGCCGAACCCCACGATCAGCCCCACGCGATCGGGCGTGAACCAACCGCCACCGGGCGGAAACGCGCGATAGCTTTCCACCAGCAGCGAAAACCATTGCAGGTGCGCGCCCAGGCCCAGGAAGATCACCGTGAGCAGCACCGAGAAATACTGCCCCAGCGCCGGTGAATGCGCGCCCGACACCGGATCGGCGGCGGTGGCAATGCTCATGCCCATGCTCGCCCCGATCATTTCGGCGGCGATCATCGGCGCGGCAAAGGCGAATTGCAGCACGAAGCCCAGCGCCAGCCCGATCACCACCTCGCCCGCCGTGGCCAGCAGGCCGGGCAGCGAAAACAGCGCGGCAGGTGCGGGGATCGTGGTCCAGTTGCACAGCATTACCGCCAGGCCGCCGGCCAGCACCACGCGCACCTGCATCGGCACCTGCTGGCTGCCGAACAGCGGCACGGCAAACAGCGCCGCGCCGCACCGCGTCATCAGGAAGAGCATCCGCCAGAATTCGGTCTCCAGCGCGCCGAACCCGAAATTCATCGCGATCATCGTTACTGCCCCGTCGCCGCGATCTGGGCGAACACGTCGGTCATGAAATCGGCGATCAGGCCCAGCATCGCCCCGCCCAACAGCACCAGGATCAGCGCGGTCACTGCCAGCTTGGGTACGAAGGTGAGGGTCTGTTCGTTGACCGAGGTGGCCGCCTGGATGATGCCCACCACCAGGCCAACCGCCAGGCTGGCAAGCAACACCGGCGCGGCCACCAGCGCCGTGGTCCACAGCATGCGATCGGCAAGCGCGAGCAGGGAAGACATGTCGTCCATGATCGTGCCCGCCCCTAGCCGAAGCTCGACGCCAGGCTGCCCATCAGCAGCGCCCAGCCATCGACCAGCACGAACAACAGGATCTTGAACGGCAGCGATACCACCGTGGGTGACATCATCATCATGCCCAGGCTCATCAGCACCGAGGAAACCACCAGGTCGATCACCAGGAACGGCAGGAACAGCATGAAGCCGATCTGGAACGCCGTTTTCAGCTCGCTGGTCACGAACGCGGGCAGCAGGATCGAAAAGGGAATGTCGCGCGTCGCCTGGTAATGCGGCGCCTTGGCCATGTCAGTGAACATCAGCAGGTCACGCTGGCGCGTCTGCCGCACCATGAAGGCGTGAAATTCCATGCCCGCCGTGCCGATCGCCTGCTCGGCGTTAATCTGCCCGGTCGAATAGGGCTGGATCGCGTTGGCATTCACCTTGTCGAGCGTGGGCGCCATCACGAACAGCGAGAGAAACAGCGACAGCCCGATCAGGATCTGGTTGGGCGGCGATTGCTGCAGGCCCAATGCCGTGCGCAGGATCGAGAGCACGACCAGAATGCGGGTAAAGCTGGTCATCATCAGGATCAGCGAAGGCAGGATCGTGAGCAGCCCCATGATGAGCAGGAGCTGCAACGACAGCGACAGGCTGCCCTGCGACTGCGCCCCGGCGATCTGGCTGAACGCACGGTCCAGCGCGCCGGGAATGGCCGTCTGGCCCGGCGCGCTCTGGGCGAGGGCTGTAGTGGGGAGCAGCAGCAGTGTCAGTGCAAGGTAGCCCACCACCCCCCGGCCCCCTCCTCTGAAGAGGAGGGGGAGAGAGGGCCGATAAGCCCCCTCCTCTTCAGAGGAGGGGGTTGGGGGGTGGTGGATGCCGCCCACAACATTGCCCCTCACGCCACATCCTCCCGCTTGCGCGCCGGCGCTTCGGCCAGGCGCACCAGGCCGTTCTTCGAGGTGGACACCAGGATCTCGCGATCGTGGAATTCGATCACCGCCAGGCGCAGCGTGGGCGAAAGCATCTGCGTTTCCACGATCTTGACCGCGCGGCTGCCGGTAGAGGTGCCGAACTTGCCTTCAAACCGCTTGGCCAGGCGCAGCGAGCCCCAGGCCATGCCGGCAATCAGCGGCAGCACGACCATCAGCTTGAGAATGTACCACAGCATCACGCCGCATCCTTGCGCGGGGCGTTTTCGCTGCCGGCCAGTTCGACGATGCGCAGGCCAAAGCGATCGCCCTGGGCAACCACTTCGCCGCGCGCGATCAGCTTGCCGTTGACCATCACGTCGAGCAGTTCATCGGTCAGCCGGTCGAGCATGACCACGCTTTCCTCGGTCAGTGCCAGCACGTCCTTGAGCTTCATCTCGGTGCGGCCCAGTTCGACGGTGAGGCGCACATCGACATCCTTGAGGAAATCGAAACCGCGCGGTTGAAACGACATTGTGAAACCCCCCAATTGAAATCTTAGAAAATCTGCGAAAGCTGCACGGCCAGGCGATCGTCCACCGCGCCCACCGTGCCATGGCCGATGGTCTGCCCAGCCACGCGCAAGGGCACCGCCCGCGCCACCGGCACGGGCAGGATCTGCCCCACTTCCAGCGCGGAGATCGCCGCCAGCGGCACGCGCATGTCGACCAGCACGGCGCTGAGCGGCAGCGGCACATCGGCAAAGGGCGCGGCGCGCGGATCGGCCGGGGCATGCTCGGCGCTGACGGGCGGGCGCTCGCCATTGGCGAACAGCGCGGCCAGCGTGTCATAGGGAAAGGCCATCTCGATCGCCCAGGCCGGGCGGCCGGGCTCGGTAATCGAAAAGACCAGCGCGACGATATGCTCGTCGTTGCCGAACGGCGCCAGGTGATCGATGTTGCCTTCGCGACGCAGCGGGCGGATCACGTCGGCAGTTTCGGCGCCCAGCGCGCTGGCCAGGCAGCCGGCCAGCATGGCTTCCAGGCGGTGCACCATCAGTTCGGCCGACAGCGGCAGTTCGCGCGGCAATTGCTGGGGCGCCACGCCGGCGCCGCCAAACGCGCGGTCGACCAGCCGCAGCACCACTTCGCCCGCCACCATGCCCAGGATGCGGTCATTGGCCGCGCCCGCGCCAAACAGGGTATAGGCGCCCAGGTTGCGGTGGCCCATCACCTGCATCGTGGCATAATCGGAATAGACGGTGCGTTCGGGACGGCTGCATTCCACCAGGGGTTCATCGCCGCCCAGCAACCCGGCCAGGGCGCTGCCCAATTCGCGCGCCAGCTTTTCGGCCGTGCGGCTGAGCGCCGTGACCAGGTCTGCCTGGCTCGCTCCGGGGCGCAGCAGTTGCGGGCAGTGGCTTGCCACTACCCGCTCTGCCACGAATTCCCGTTCAGGCTTCATCGTCTTGCTTCCCCATTGCCCGTAAAATGCCCGTCAATCCGCAAACCTGCGGCTCACTGCACGATGAATTGCTTGAAATAGACCGCATCCACCCCGCCAAAGCCTTCGGTGTCGGTCAGCACCTTGTTGATCGCGGCGGTCATGCGCTGCTGCAGGCGCTGCTTGCCCTGGGTGGTTTCCACGTCGGTATCGGGCGTATCGGCCAAGACGGTGAGCAGGGCCGAACGGATCGCCAGCTCGTGCTTCTTCATCCACATCACCACGCGATAATCGCGGCGCGTCGATGCCGCGATCGAGGCCTGGACCAGGCGATCGCTGTCCTTGAGGTTCGAGGTGAAATCGTCGGAAAACGAATAGTAGACGGTGCGGTATTCGCTGCCGCCTTCGCCTTCCACTTCCTTGGCCCCGCCTTCGCCTTCGCCGCCTTCCTTGGCGACGGGGGCATAGGGGTCTTCCTCGCCCTTGCGGATCAGCTTGGGCTTGTTGTCTTCATGGATGACCACTTGCGGCCCACCCAGGATGTGCATGGCAAACAGGGCATAGACCCCGCCGCCACCCATCACCAGCGTGGCCACGACCACGCCGATGAGCACCACAAGACCGCCCTTTTTCTTCTTGGGCGCGTCCTTGTCCTTTTCCTTCTTGTCGCTCATGCCGGTTCCTTGATCGTCAGATGGCCAGGGGATTGAGGCGTCGATTTACGCGCGGGATTCACGCGTAGACGCCGCCCTGGGCCGTGTCGGGCTCTTCGCCCCGGTCCGGCCCGCGGCGGGCGGCAAGGCCCGCGCTGTCCGGCGCCGCGGCGCGTTGCGGCTGGCGCGGATCGCCACCCTGGCCCTGTGAAGGGGTTTGTGATTGCGACTGGCCGGCAAACGCCTGGCCCGCGCCGTTCTGGCCCGAAGTGTTCTGGCTCGCCGAGTTTTGGTTTCCGGCAGTGCCGGCGTCTGTACGGCTGGCGGCCAGCACAGCGGGGGCAAAGCCGGGATCGGCGCTGGCCATGGTCACGGTCAGGCCATCGTCCTTTTGCCGGAACTGCAGATCGATCCGCCCGAACGTGCCGTGGGCCAGCGTGGCAGCCACCGTGGCGCCCTGGCCATCCTGGCGGGCACGGGCCACGGCATCGACCAGCGCGGCAACCTGCGCGCCGGGGATAGTGGCGGCAGGCGCCGGACCAGTGATGGCTGGCGTAGCCACTGGCTGGGGCGCGGCCACGGCGAGGGCGGAAAGGGGCAGCGGCGCCACGGCAGTGGCGCTGGCTGGTGCCAGGGGCGTTGCGGCCGGTTCGGCTTCGGCCGGTGACGCTGGCTCTGCAGAAACTGGCTGCTGCGGCTGGCGCGCCGCCAGCACCTGTTGCGTCGCAATCGGCGCAGTGGGCACAGCGGGCGCGGGGGCGTGCGCGATCGTGGTGGCGACCGGGGCAGGCGCCGGGGCAGCCGCTGCGGCTTGCGGCACCAGTGCCAGCGGTTCAGCCACGGTAGCGGCGGGCGTGGTGCTATCGGCTGGCGCAAGCGGCAGCGGTGTCGCCAGCCCGGCCGGCATCATGGGGTTCGTCGGCGTTTCCGGGCGAGGCTGGCCAGCCTGGGGCACGGCCATCGGCCCGGGCGCGGTTGGTTGCGCAAGCGCTGGCTGCATCGCTCGCGCCGGTGCCGGGGCATGCGCGATGGCCTGCTCTGGCGCGGGCGTCGCCGGGGCGGCAGGCAGCATGATCGGCGCGGGGATGCTGGCCAGGGCCAGGCTGGCTGCGGCCGGGGCTGGCGCAGGGGCAGTGGGCGTTGCATCACCGGGTGTTGCCGGGGCCGCGGGTGCGGCGGTTTCGTCTACCGCCAGATCATCGGCATCGGCATCGGCATCAGCGTTGGCGGCGTGGCGCAGGGCCAGCAGGCTGGCCATGGCGCGATGCGTCACCACCGGCATGGCGGCCGGCGGCGTTGCCTCTGGCACAGCGGGCGCCTGATCCGGCGTGACGGCCGGTGCGGCGCCGTGCGCCGGTGCTGGCGCCAGTGCTGGCGCAAGTGCAGGCGCGGTGCCGGTGACAGGCTGGCTTGTCGCCGGCGTGGTGGCAATCGGTGCGGCGGCTATCGGCGGGACCACAACTGGCCCAGCAACCGGTGCGACCACAACCGGCGCAGGGCTCGGCGCCACGGCGGGAGCCGCCGCCACAGCCACAGCTGCGACAGGAGCGGGCGCTTTAGGCGTGGCGGCCTTGCCGTTTGCCGGCAAGATCTTGCCGGTTTCGGCCAGCAGGCTTGCCGTGGCCGGTAGCGGCAGTTCCACCGGGGTGGCAGGCGCGCTCAGCTCGGCCGGAATGGCGGCGGTGGCGGGCAGGGCCGCTGGCAGGGTCTCTGCCGTGTCGAGAAGCGCAGCAAATCCGGTGGTTTCGCCCGGTTGCGCCGGTCCGACGACAATCGCTGCCGTCACGCCCGCCATGATGGCGGGGGCGGATGAAGCGGCAGTGGGGGTGGCAATCGATACCATCGCGGTACAAGCTCCTGGGCGGTATGCCCACGGTTAATTCAAGAGCCGTGCCAATCGCGCGAATGCGGCATAGGGATGGTTTCGGATGCGGGGTCTTCGCGGTTGCGTGCGGCGCCCAGCGGGGTGCCGGCCTGGGCGCGGACTCGGGCCAGGGCCTGCGCCTCTGCCGCGATGCGATCGGCCACGGCAGCGCGGCGGCGCTCGGCCGCGGCCACTTCGGCGGCGCGGGCATCGGCAATGCGGCGGGCGGTGTCGATTTCGCCGGCAGTGCTGCGGGCAATGCGTTCGAGACCCGCGCGAAATGCGCCAAGGTGGGCCAATGCCGCACCATCATCGGCATCGGTGCGCGCGGCATAGCTGTCTGCCAGGGTGCCGGTGCGCTCGGCCAGATGTTGCAACTGGGTCAGCGTGCTTTCGGCCTGACCGGCGGCCAGCATCGCCTGGCGATGGCCGATCTCGCGCAGCTTTTCCAGCCGGCGCAGCCGCACCAGCCGCTGGTTGCGGGCCTTGATCGTCATGGCGCGCTCAGCCGCCCAGCAACTGGGTCAATTGGTTAATGCAGCTGTCCAGTGGCACTATGTCCTGCGCGGGTTGCATCAGGAAATCGGCCAGCGCGCCGTGCATGGCAATCGCCTGGTCCAGCTGCGGGTCGGCCCCCTGGCGATAGGCCCCCATCAGCACCAGATCGCGGTTGGCCTCATAGGCGGCGATCAGCGCGCGAAACTGCCGGGCCAGGGCTTGGTGCTGCGGGCTGGTGATGTCGGTCATCACACGGCTGAGCGAGGCGGGAATGTCGATCGCGGGATAGTGCCCGCGCTGCGCCAGATCGCGCGAGAGCACGATGTGCCCATCCAGGATCGAGCGGGCGGTATCGACCACCGGATCGTCCTGGTTGTCGCCATCGGCCAGCACGGTGTAGAGCCCGGTGATCGAGCCGCCGCTGGCCGCCGAATTGCCGGCGCGCTCCACCAGCTTGGTGATCGTCGCCAGCGCCGATGGGGGATAGCCGCGCGCCGCGCCGGGTTCGCCCAGCAGCAGCGCGATTTCGCGCCCGGCGTGGGCCACGCGCGTCAGGCTGTCCATGATCAGCAGCACGCGCCGCCCCTGGGCGCGGAAGTATTCGGCCAGCGCCGTGGCCATCATCGCCCCACGAATGCGCAGGTTGGGCGCATGGTCGGCCGGCACGGCGATCACCGCGCTGTGCGCGCGCTTGTTGCCGGCCATGTGCCGCTCGACAAAGTCCGACACTTCGCGCGCGCGCTCGCCGATCAGGCCAACGATGACGATTTCGGCCTGGGCGCCATGGGCGACCATGTCGAGCAGCACCGATTTGCCCACGCCCGATCCGGCCATGATGCCGATGCGCTGGCCCACGCCGAACGTGGTCAGGGCGTTGAGCGCGCGCACCCCGGTATCGAACGATTGCCGCACCGGGCTGCGATCGAGCGCGCCGGCGCGCACGCCGCCGGCCGGCCATTCGGCATGGGTGGCGAGCGGCGGTCCGCCATCGATGGGGTGGCCTTCGCCATCCACCGCGCGGCCCAGGAACGCCTCGCCCACCGGCACCATGCCAGGCCGCCCTTCGGGCCGCACATAGGCGCCCGGGCGCAACAGCACCGGATCGCCCAGCAGCATCATCAGGCTGCGGCCATTGCGAAAGCCGATCACTTCGGCCGCCAGATCGCCGCGCCCGTGGGCGATGCGGCATTGCGTGCCGATCGGCACCGACAGGCCCGACACTTCCAGCAGCCCGCCATCGCAGGCGCTGAGCCGGCCATAGCGGCGCGGGGCAAGATCGGGATGGGCACCGGCCAGGCGCGCCAGCAATGGCAGCGCGGGATGCAGGCCGCCGGTGGTGCGATCAAGGCTGCCGCCATCGGCTGGCGGCATCAGCATTGCCGCAGCGCCTCTTCCACCGCGCGGCGCCATTGCAGCGGGCCATCTTCCACCCCGCCCAGCGCGCCATCGACGCGCACCGCGCCGCGTTCCAGGCTGGAATCGGGCTCGCAGTGCCAGTCTTCGGGCAAGTGCTGGCCCACCAGCGCCAGGTCTTCGGGATGCAGGCGGATCACGCGGGCATCTTCGGCGCGGGCGAGCATCTGCGCGGCGCGGCGCACGCGCTGCTCCAGCGCGGCGGGATCGATCGCGGCATCGGCCAACACCGCCTCGCACAGGGCCAGCACCGTCTGGCGCAGGCGCTGCTCCAGCGCATCGATCTGCGCGGCGTCCATGGCGCGCAAGGCGCTTTCGATGCGGTGGCGCGCGGCGTCCTGGGTGGCGGCATCGGCCTGTGCCTGGGCCAGTGCGGCGGCTTGGCCGGCGGCAAAACCATCGGCGCGGGCGCGCTCGATCGGGTCTTCGCGTTCGGGCTCGGGCATCGCGGCAAATTCGGCCGGGGGCGCCACGGGGATGCGGGCAAAGCGCGGGTCGAGCGTGAAGCCCTGCGATTGCGCCGGCACCGCGCCCCAGGCGCGCAAGGTGCGCCCGGGTTCGGGAATGCGCAGCAGGTCAGACATAGTCATCGTCACCCGAGCCGAACACGATCACCCCTTCGGCCGAAAGGCGGCGAGCGGCGGTAATCATGGCCTTTTGCGCCTCGGTCACTTCGGCGCGCTTGAGGCGTCCGCGCGCGGCGATCTCGTCGCGCACGCCATCGGCGGCGCGGCTCGACATGGCGCGGAAGAACACCTCGCGCTGCGGTTCCTCGATGCCCTTGAGCGCGGCGATCAGCGTGTCGCTGTCCACCTCGCGCAGCATGGCGCCCATCGATTGCGCATCCAGCACATAGAGATGCTCGAACTTGAACATCTCGTTCTCGATTTCCTTGGCGAGGGCTTTGTCCATCTTGGTGAGTTCGGGCATGACCCGCTTCTCCACCGCCTTGGCCGCCGCGTTGATGATCTCGGCCGCCTCGCGCGGGCCACCCATGGTCAGGGCAGAGCGGCTGTGGATCGCCACGATGCGGCGGGTCAGCACCTCTTCCAGCATACGCAGCGCCTCGGCCGAGACCTTGCCCAGCGTGGCAATGCGGTGGACCACCTGGGTCTGGATCGTTTCGGGCAGGCCGTGCAGCACGGCGGCGGCCACTTCCGGGTCGATCTGCACCAGCAGCACGGCAATTGCCTGGGGGTGCTCGCCGCGCACCAGCGGGATCAGCACTTCGGGGTTGAGCCAGCGTGCCAGTTCCAGGGCCGAGGTATCCTGCGCCGCTTCGGGCGCGATGCGGTGCATCAGGTTGACGGCCTTCACCTCGCCCACCGCGCGCGTCATCAGATCGCGCACCTGGCCCACGCGATCGTGCGCGGTCAGGCCCAGGCGCTCGGTCCGCTCGACAAAGCCGGTGATCGACTGGGCGATGGCCACCGGGCCGATCTCGCCCAGCGCGCACATCTTTTCGCCCAGCAGACGCAGTTCCTTGGGATCGAGCTGCGCCAGCAGATCGGCCGCCTGCTGGTCTTCCAGCAGCATGACCATGACGGCGGCCAGTTCGGGATCGGTCATGCTGCCCAAACCCTCTGCCATGTCGCTGTCCATGTTATGAGGCGCCTTCTTCGCTCGGTTCCTTCAGCATCTGGCGCAGCACGGCCACGGCGCTGTCGGGCTTTTCCTGGACCAGGCGCTGGGCCAGGCCCACCTGGCGGCTGAGCAGTTCGGTATCGATCGCGCCGGTTTCATCCTGCGCTGGCGCCAGCATCGGCTTGATCATGCCGGTGGTGGGCCCAGGGCCGATCTCGCGGCTGGGGCGCGGGGCGTTGGGATCGGCAGCGCCCTCGGCGCGTGCGGCGTTGGCCTCCTCTGCGTCCTCGTCGTCGTCTTCGCTGGCGGCGGCCTTGCCCTTCTTGCGGGCGTCCTTGCCCTTGGCCGATGCACCGCCATCGCGGCGCAGCGCCTTGATCAGCGGGCGCACGCCCAGCAGCAGCGTCAAAAGCACCGCCACCAGCGCCACGCCGTTGCGCACCGCCATGGCAAACCAGGGCTGTTCATAGAACTTGGGCGGGGTGATGTCGGCCGGGTTGAACGCGCGCACCGCCACGGCCACCTGGTCCCCGCGCGTGGGATCGGCGCCCACGGCCGCGCTCACCAGCTGCTTGATCTGGTCGATCTCGGCGGGCTTGGCCTTGGCCAGCACCGCCGAAGACAGCGCCACCGCCACGGTGAGGCGGCGGATCTTGCCCGGCGTATTGTTGGTCACCGCCACTTCGCGGCCCAGTTCATAGGTTTTCGAGGACGAGCTTTCGCCATTGCTGGGCGCCGCGCCCGATGGGCTGGGCGAGGGCGTGCCCTGCGGCGCGCCAACCGCGGCGGTGGTGGGCGCGGGCGGGGTGTTGGACAAGACACCCGGCACCCCCACCGCGCCCGGCCCGCTGGTCTGCGAGGCCGATTGCTGCTCGGTGCGCACCGCGCCCTGCTTGTCATAGCTTTCGCGGGCCGAGGTCACCTGGTCCATGTCCAGATCGACCTGCACCTCGCTGGAAAAGTTGCCTTCGCCCAGCATCGGGGTCAGCAGCTGGGAAATCTGCTCGCGCAGTTTGTCTTCCAGCCGGCCCTGGATTTCCAGGCGATCAGCATCGCCCGGCTTGTCGGCCGACAGAAGGCGCCCGTGCTGGTCGATCACCTTGACCGCATCGACCGAGAGTTCCGGCACCGATCCGGCCACCAGGTTGACGATCGCCGAAACCTGGCTGGTGGCCAGTTGCCGCCCCTTGGCCAGGCGCACCATGACCGAGGCAGAGGGCGCGGCGGTATCGCGCACGAAGACCGATTTTTCCGGCTGGGCCAGGTGCACACGCACCGCCTCCACCCCGTCGATCTGCATGATGGTCAGTTCCAGCTCGCGCTCGCGCGCGGCTTGCAGCCGCTGCCCTTCCAGGGTGCGGCTGGCCCCCATCGGCAGCTTGTCGATCATCTGCTCGCCGGTTTCGGGTGTGGCCACCGCGCCATCGGATGCCGCCACCATGCGCGCCTTGTAGAGGTCGTTTTCCCCCACGGTGATCGCGCCGGTGGAATTGTCGATGTGATAGGCGATCGCCGCCTTGTCGAGCGCGGCCGTCACCTGCGCGCGCTCTGCATCCGACAGATCGGAATAGAGCATGCGCTGCGGCGCGGGCGCCATGGTCAGCCACAGCAGCCCGGTCAGCCCGGCGGCGGTAATCCCGCCGAACCAGGGCAGCATGCGGCGCAGCGGCGGCTGGCGCAGGAACGCCCCCATCCGGGCGGGCAGGGCACCGCCGGCGGGATCGGTCAAGGGCGCCAGAAGCGAGGGTGGCGGGCTGCCACCGGCCCCCACGGGAACCAGATCGGCCATCTATCAGACCCCCATCCGCATGATGTCCTGGTAGGCGGTCAACAGCTTGTTGCGCACCTGCAGCGTGGCTTCAAAGGCAACGCCGGCTTCCTGGCGCGCCAGCATCACCTTGGCGACATCGACCGTCTCGCCCTTTTCATAGGCAGCGCTGATGCCGTCGGCCTTGGTCTGGCTGGCATTGACCGTGTCGAGCGCCGACTTGAGCGCGTCGGTAAAGCCACCGGTCGGCGAATTGGTTTCGGCCGGTAACCCGCTTTCGGGCGTGCGGATCTGTTGCAGCAGGTGCGAGCGATCGATGATCTGCTGGCGCATGGCCATGATCTGCTGGATTCCGCCCCCGGCGCCTATGCCGTTGATCGCGCTCATCGCCGGCCTCCTGCCACGGCAATGCCGGCTTCACGGAAGCTGGCCAGGCGATAGCGCAGGGTGCGTTCGGAAATGCCCAGCTGGCGCGCCGCTTCCACGCGGCTGCCGCCGCAGGCTTCCAGCGTCGCCAGGATCGCGCGCGCTTCGGAAAGCTGGACAATGTTGGACAGCTTGCCTGCCTGGGGCGCGCGCACTTCGGCCAGGGCTGCGTCGCTGGCGGGGCTGCGCGCGGGGCGATCGAACACGATATGCTCCGGCCCGATCTCGGCCTGGTCGCCGGCCAGCAGCAGGGCGCGGCGCACCACGTTTTCCAGCTCGCGCACGTTGCCCGGCCAGCCGTGACAGCCCAGCATGGCCAGCGCCGCGTCCGACAGCCAGGGCAGCGGCCGATCGGCCGGCGCGTGACGCATCATCAGGGCAAAGGCCAAGGGCGCGATATCGTCGGGCCGCTCGGCCAGCGCGCGCAGCGTCAGCGGGAAGACGTTGAGCCGGTAATAGAGATCGGCGCGGAACCGCCCCTCTTCCACTTCGGATGGCAGATCGCGGTTGGCGCAGGCGATGATGCGCACGTCCACCTTGACCGGCTGGGTTGCGCCCAGTGGCACCACTTCGCCTTCCTGCAGCGCGCGCAGCAGCTTGGCTTGCAGCGAGAGCGGCATTTCGGCGATTTCATCCAGCAGCAGCGTGCCGCCATGGGCCGCGCGGAAAAAGCCTTCGCCGGCCGCGCTGGCGCCGGTGAACGCGCCCTTCTGATGGCCGAACAGCAGCGCTTCCAGCATGGTTTCGGGCATGGCGGCGCAGTTGACGCCGATGAACGGCTTGTCGTGGCGGGGGCTGGCGGCGTGGATGAACCGGCTCAACACTTCCTTGCCGGTGCCGGTAGGGCCGTTGATCAGCACGGGGATGTCGCTGACGGCCAGACGCTCGGCCAGCGCCAGGATCGATAGGGTTTCGGGATCGGCGGCAATCGGCATGCCGGGCGCGGTGGCGCAGGCGATGATCGCGGCCAGCGCGCTTTCCGACAGCGGATCGGCATAGCGCACCACGTGGCGCTTGCCATTGGCCATGCGCGCCAGCGCCGGCTGCGCCCCGCGTTCCAGCACCACCGCCGGGCGGCGCGGATCGAGCGCGCCCACATCGGTTGAATCGGCCAGCACGGGCAGGGGGCCCATGCCCGGCGTATTGAGCACCGCTGCAGCGCGCATGATCAGCGCGCCGTGGCGCGCCTGCGCCTGCCCGCTTATCGGCAATCTGTCGCCGCAATCGCTGTTCATCACTTTGACCCCCGTCTTAACCATATCCACGACGCTGTTTTTCGCGCGAAACCGTCAAATGGTGTGAAACTTTAAGATCAGCGACCGTGCTAAGGGGAAACACGTATACGGCGCCGCCGCAAAACCGCTGACCGGCAAGATTTTGCCCTTAAATTGCCGCCCATCCTGCCGGTCTTTGCCGTGCAGCCGGTCAATCCCTGGACTGGCAGCGATTGGGGTCTGTCCCGAAAATCGGAGAAACATCATGGCGGTAATCAACACCAACGTCAGCGCCATCAAGGCGGCCAACGCTTCCAACTCGGCAAGCAAGCTGGCTGCAACCGCGATGGAACGGCTGTCGACCGGCAAGCGAATCAACAGTGCCAAGGACGATGCCGCGGGCCTGGCCATTTCCACGACCATGACCGCGCAGATCACCGGCATGTCGCAGGGCGTGCGCAACGCCAACGACGGCATCTCGATGGCGCAGACGGCCGAAGGCGCGCTCAGCGAAGTGACCAACATGCTGCAGCGCGTGCGCGAACTGGCCGTGCAGTCGAAGTCGGACACCTATCAGCAGTCTGACCGCGACGCGATGCAGTCGGAAGTCTCGAACCTGAATGCCCAGATTTCCGACGTGCTCAACAACACCGAGTTCAACGGCAACAAGGTGTTCAAGGTTGCTGGCGGCACGGCGGCCACCGACGGCAGCGATGACGTGAAAAGCTCGATCCAGACCGGTGCCAACACCACCGACACGGTCGACCTCGTCAGCAAGGCGTTCTCGGGCGTCAACCTGTTCGGCGGCACCGACACGTCCTACAGCGCCACCTCGACCACCCAGGCGCTCGACGTGTCCGACACCGGCAAGGCGTCGACCACGATGGACAACGTCGATGCCGCGCTCAAGGAAGTGAACGCCACGCGCGCCACGCTCGGTGCCGGCCAGAACCGCCTCAGCTCGGTGGTCAACAACCTGAACGACAACATCACCAACCTGTCGGATGCCCGTTCGCGTATTCAGGATACCGACTACTCGGCCGAAACCACCCAGATGGCCAAGGCGCAGATCCTGGCCCAGGCGTCGACCGCGATGATCTCGCAGGCCAACCAGAACCAGCAGAACGTGCTGACGCTGCTGCGCTGATCCCTGCTGCCAATACCCGGTTCTCCACGGTGCCGGCGATTCCCCTGGGGATCGCCGGCCATCGTCGTTGTTGGGGGATCAGGTCTTCGGCTGGTGCAACAGCCCGTGGGCAAAGATGCGCGCGGCGTGCGCGGCGTGGCAGCGAATCGTTTCCGCGTCGGGCGCCGGCATCACGCCCACCGCCACGCGCATGTGCAGCTTGCCCCGCACCATGCCCAGGAACTGGTCTGCTGCCAAACGCGGATCGGGCAGGGCCAGGCCGCGCTGGCCGGCCACGCGTTGCAGCACGGCCGCCAGGGTCGTGCCGGCAATTTCCGGCCCGCAGCGAAAGAACATCTCTGCCGCTTCGTGGAATTGCACCCCGTCGGCATGGACCATGCGATAGACATCGATCGAGCGCTGGCTGCACAGCCCGGACAGGAAGCGCGTGCCGAAATCGGTAAGAATGCCCTCAAGGTCATCCGATTCGGTTTCCGCCAGTTCCTGAAGCGAGGCCATGACCGCGCCGCAGCCGCGCATCAGCACCGCTTCAAACAACTGCTCCTTCGACGGGAAATACTTGTAAAGCGTGGCCTTGGAACCGCCCAGCTCGGCCGCGATGGCTGACATCGAGGTGGCGCCATAGCCCGTCTGCGTGAACACTTGCGTGGCCACGGACAGGATGTTTTCCCGCCGCTCATCGGGCGAACAGCGTTTGAGTCTGCAATTGGACGGGTTAGTGACCATTCCGTACACATAGCTGTTGACAGGCGCAGTGCAAGGGCGCAGTTGCAGTTTAGTGACCGATCCGTACACGGTCGTCCCATTCCCGATTGCGCAAAGGCCTTGCATGATTGCCTCCCCCGCCGGTCTTTCCAACCGCGCGTCAGCCCTGTTTTCCGCCATGGTGTCTCCCGCCGCCGCGATTCGGCCGTTCTGGCGCGCGCCGCTGGTGAATGGCTTGGCCATGGCGGGCCTGCTGGCCGGCTGCGCCCCTGTTCCCGATCTTGGCCAGAAACCGGCGCTGCGCCAGGCAACCGCCAGCGATCTGGCGCTGCCGGCGGCAGAGCCGGCGCAGGCGGTGACGCCGGCCGATTGGCCTGCGGCCGATTGGTGGCAGGCGCTGCGCGATCCGCAGCTGTCCGCGCTGATCGCGGAAGGCGTGGCCAATTCTCCCACGCTGGCCCAGGCCGATGCCCGCCTGCGCGCCGCGCGCGGTCTCGCCCAGGAGAGCGGGGCGGCTTTGCTGCCCGGCATTTCCGCCAGCGCCAACGCGGCCGAAGCCAAGCAGAGCTACAACAACGGCATTCCCCCCGCCTTCGTGCCGCAGGGCTGGAACGATACCGGCGCGGCCTCGCTCAGCCTCAGCTACGAACTCGATTTCTTTGGCAAGAACCGCGCCGCCCTGCGCGCCGCCACGTCAGAGGCGCAGGCCGCCGAATATGAGGTGCAGGCCGCCCGCCTCGCCATCGCCACAGGCGTTGCCGATGCCTATGCCACCCTGGCCCGCGCCGCAGCCGCGCGGGATGTGCGGGCCCAGGCGCTGCAACTGCGCGAGGATACCGCCAAGCTGGTGCGCCAGCGCGTGGTCAACGGCCTCGATACCCGCGCCGAACAGCGCCAGGCCGAGGCTGGCATTCCGGTTGCCCGCGCCGATCTGGTGGCGGCGGACGAGGCGATTGCCCTGGCCCGCCATGCCCTGGCCGTGCTGATCGGCGCGCCGCCCGCACGCGGCGATGCGATTGCCCTGCCACAGCTTGCCACGCTGGCGCCGCAGGGCCTGCCCACCAACCTGGCGCTCGATCTGGTCGGCCGCCGTGCCGATGTCGCCGCCGCCCGCGCGCGGGCAGAGGCTGCCGCGGCGCGGGTGCAGGTGGCGCATGCCGCGTTCTATCCCAACGTCAACCTGATGGGCTTCATCGGCGTGCAGGCGCTTGGCCTCAGCAACCTGACGGCGAGCGGTTCCGATGCCGGATCGATCGGCCCGGCGATCAGCCTGCCGCTGTTTTCGGGCGGGCGCATCGCCGGTGGCTATCGCCAGGCGCGCGCCAGCTATGACGAAGCCGTAGCGAGCTACGACGATACCCTGCTCAAGGCGCTGCGCGATGTGGCCGATGCCGCTGCCTCCCGGCAATCGATCGATGCCCAGCGTGCCCAGTTGCAACAGGCGGTGGCCGCCTCTGACGATGCCTATCGCATTGCCCGCCGCCGTTACGAAGCCGGCCTGTCCACCTATCTGTCGGTGCTGTCGGCGCAGGATGCCCTGCTCGCCAACCGGCGCCTGCTTGCCGATCTGCAGGCGCGCACCCTGTCTGCCCACGTGGCGCTGGTGCGCGCCCTGGGCGGCGGCTTCCGCGCCGGCTGACCGCCGACGCGCTGCCGTTTGCCTGATCCCTGTTCTTCTTTCTGATGCCGAGACCCGCCCATGGCTGACATTGAACCCAACTTTCCCGATACGGACCAGGCCTCCAGCAAGGCCGATGCGCGCAAGGCCGCGCGCAAGCGTGGTTTCCTGATCTTTGCCGGTGTCGTGGCGCTGGTCGCGGCCGGCGTCGGCATCTACGAATGGATCGAAGGCGGGCGTTATGTCGAAACCGACAACGCCTATGTCGCGGCCGAAGTGGCACAGGTGACGCCGCTGGTCGCCGGCCCGGTGCGGCGCGTGGCGGTCAACAACACGCAAGTCGTCCGCAAGGGCGACGTGCTGGTAGAGCTTGATCCCACCGACGCCAAAATCGCCCTGGCCGCGGCCGAGGCGGACTATGCCGACGCGCTGCGCAAGGTGCGCCAGACCATCGCCACCGGCACGGCGCTGTCGGCCCAGGTGGGCGAGAAGCAGGCCGATATCGCCCGCATGACCGCGCAAGTGCAGGTGGCCATGGCCGATGTCCAACGCGCCGAGATTGACCTCAAGCGGCGCCAGTCGCTGGTGGGCGACGGGGCGGTGTCGGGCGAGGAACTGACCACCGCACGCAATGCCTATGCTTCTGCGCAAGGCCAGCTTGCTGCCGCTCGCGCCAACCTGGCCGCCGCCCAGGCCGCGCGTGGCACCGCCAATGGCCAGCAGGCGGCCAATGCCGCATTGGTCACTGGCACCACGCCGGAAACCAATCCGCAGGTGCTGGCGGCCAAGGCCAGGCTTGACCAGGCGCGCATCAATCTCGATCGCACGGTGATCCGGGCCCCGGTCAGCGGCGTTGTCACCCAGCGCACGGTGCAGGTGGGGCAAAGCGTGGCGGTGGGCAGCCCGATGATGACCATCGTGCCGATCAGCCAGGCCTATGTCGATGCCAATTACAAGGAAAGCCAGTTGGCCCATGTGCGTCCCGGCCAGCCGGTGACGCTGACATCGGATCTCTATGGCGATGATGTGGTCTATCACGGGCGCGTCGTGGGCTTTTCCGGTGGCACCGGTTCGGCGCTGGCCGTGATCCCGGCGCAGAATGCCACGGGCAACTGGATCAAGGTGGTGCAGCGCCTGCCGGTGCGCGTCGCGCTCGATCCGCACGAACTGGGTGCGCACCCGCTGCGCATCGGCCTGTCGATGGATGCCACGATCGATACGCGCCCTGAAAAGGACCGGTCGCAGACCGGGCAGAACTGACATGGCCGGCGGACCGCCGATGGGCTTTGGCGATGGGCCGGCGCCGCTCAAGGGCGCCAAGCTGGCGCTGGGCGGCTTTGCGCTGGCGCTGTCGAACTTCGTCGTGCTGCTCGATATCACCATCGCCAACGTGTCGGTGCCGCATATCGCCGGCAGCCTGGCGGTGTCGCCCACGCAGGGCACCTGGGTGCTCACGTCCTATGCCGTGGCCGAGGCGATCTGCGTGCCGTTGACCGGCTGGCTCGCGCGCACGTTTGGTGCAGTGCGGGTGTTCATCATGGCGCTGCTGGGCTTTGGCCTGTTTTCGATGCTGTGCGGCATGGCCGGCAGCCTGAGCCTGCTGATCGCGTTCCGCGTGTGCCAGGGGCTGTGCGGCGGCCCGATCATGCCGATGACGCAGACCTTGCTGCTGCGCATATTCCCCAAGGACAAGGGCGGCGCCGCGCTGGGCCTGTGGGCGATGACCGTGGTGGTCGCGCCGATTGCCGGGCCGATCTGCGGTGGGTTCATTTCCGACAACTGGTCGTGGCACTGGCTGTTCTTCATCAACATTCCGCTCGCCGCATTCTCGCTGATCGTCGCCTGGCGGCTGGTGCGGCCGTACGAAACTCCCACGCAGAAATCGCCGATCGATTTCGTCGGTCTTGCGCTGTTGGTGATTTGGGTTGGTTCGCTGCAGATCATGCTCGACAAAGGGCGCGAGGAAGACTGGTTTTCCAGTGGCTTCATCATCACGCTCACCGTGGTCGCGATCATTGGCTTCATCTCGTTCCTGATCTGGGAATTGACCGAAGACCACCCGATCATTGACCTGTCGGTGTTCCGCAACCGCGGGTTTACCGTGGCCGTGGTGACGCAGTGCGTGGCCTACGCGGCGTTCTTCTCGTTCATCGTGCTGATCCCGCTCTTCCTGCAAACCAACCTCAACTACACCGCCACCTGGGCAGGTCTGGCGGTGGGCTGGGTCGGTGTCCTGGCCGTGGTCTTTTCGCCGATCGTGGCGCGGTTCGTGGGCAAGGTCGATACGCGCGGGCTGATCTCGTTCGGCATCCTGTGGCTGGCCGTAGTCGCCTGGCTGCGCACGCGCTGGGTAACCGACATGGGCTATTGGACCATCGCCTTTCCGCAGATGCTCCAGGGGCTGGGCATGCCGTTCTTCTTCGTCGGCTCCACCGCGCTGGCGATGGCTTCGGTGCGGCCCGACCAGACCGCATCGGGCGCGGGCATCCAGAACTTCATGCGCACGATGGCCGGCGCCTTTGCCACCTCGATGTCCACCACGCTGTGGGAACATTTCACCAAGTACAACCGCGCCGAACTGGTCGGGCTGATCCATCCGCCCACGCACACCGGCCTGCCGGCCGCGCAGGCGAGCATGATGTTGAGCCAACTGGTGCAGACCGAGGCGGTAACGCTCGCCACGCGCCAGGTCTTCATGGTGTGCACCATCGTCCTGTTCGTCTCGGCCGGGATGATCTGGCTGGCCCCCAAGCCGGGGCGGAAAAAGGGGTAGCGTTGCGCAAGCCGCTCGACTGGAAATTACCCGGCATTGTGAGCGCATGATGAAATTTCGCGCAGAGGCGAAGAGAGTGGCCTCTGCACGAGCTGGTTTGATGGGGATGTGCATACCCGGCAATGGCGGAAATCGCCCAATCCCCGTCGATCAGGTCTTGAACTCGCGATCCCGAAAGTTGCCGATTGTTGGCCCGGATCAGTCCCGATTTCTCATGCCTGAGACGCACATTTGGAAAAGAGGAATCGGGAACATATTTTGGGAAAGCGAATGCACCGAACGGCTTCCAACCCGAACGTGGGAGGGCACCGATCTCTCAAAAAAGGTTCCTTCTCGGGAGGAGGCCGACGCGTTAAGGCGTCATTATGAGGATCATATTCGTCATGCTGTTGGCATCAGTTGCCGCCGGGGCGCAGGCCCAGACAGCGCAGGCGCGGCCCGGTGAGAGTGCAACAATGAACGACGCAACAAACGTGATCGCCGTGGACCACACGGGCTTTGCTGTATCGTCTTTGGACGAAGCCATTCGGTTTTGGACGGAAGCGCTCGGTTTCACACTTGAGCGACAAGCCGAGATGGGGGGCGACTTCCTGCATCAAGTCACAGGTGTCGATGATCCGAGTGTGAAAACGGCGATCGTCAGGGCGCCAAACGGTTACGTGGTCGAACTGTTGCAATATTCAAAGGGACGCCAGAACGGGGCGGTGCCCGATAGCGCGGGGGCGATCGGTGCGGCGCACCTAGCTCTGACCGTGAAGGATATCCATGCCGCCATGGCCCGCGTCGAGGCAGCAGGATGGAAGGCGAAGGGTAGCCCGCTGCCAATCGCAGGTGGTCCCCGCAAGGGAACTTTGGTGACCTATGTTTCAGGCCCTGATCATATCACGATAGAGCTTATGCAGCCACCAGCCCGCTGATGTAGCCTGCCGAAGTTTCCCGTTCCACAATCGTTTTTGGGAAGGCAGCTATCGCCCGCGCCCTTCGAAAGCTGCCTGTCCGTTTCCACCGACTTTTAATCCATTTCTTCGTCATTCCCGCGCAGGCGGGAATCCAGTTTAGGCGTGGTCTCAATCGCCCGGAAGCCACTGGATTCCGGCCTGCGCAGGAGTGACGAAGTCGGAGGCGGCAAAGGCAACTCTTCACTACCATCAGCCATTCGACATCGGGCTATCCGGATCGGTCAGTCTGCGATCCCAACCGCTCTGCCTGAAAATCCCACACGAAGCTACGAAGACACGAAGAAGGGTCTTTCCTTCGTGTCTTCGTGGCTTCGTGTGACTCCATGACAAGGCACCACGCCCGGTCTCGTGCTTGGCACCGCAACCGGCTCAATCCAGCAGCAGGATCGACATGCGGCGGTTGCTCGGGTCGTTGGGGCTGTCGGGCACCAGGGGCTCGCGGTCGGCCACGCCCTCGATCCGTTGGAAGCGGGCCTCGCCCACGCCGTTGCGCATCAGGGCCTGGCGCGTGGCTTCGGCGCGGCCGGCCGATAGCGACCAGTTGTTGGCCGGGTCGCCAGGCTTCCACTGCAGCGCGTCGGTATGGCCGCGTACGGTCAGGCCGCCGGGTTCGGGCGCGATGGCCTGGCCGATCGCCCGGATCAGTTCCAGCGCATCGGGCGTGAGGATCGTGGTGCCCAGGCGGAACATCGAGAAGTGCGCGTCGTCCAGCATGTCGATGCGGATGCCCTCCGGCGTCATCGTCATGTGCACCTGCTTGGCCAGCTGGCGCAGCTTCTCATTGGCATCCAGCTTTTCCTTCAGCCGCTGCTGCATCACCTGGGTGCGCTTCATCTTCGATCCGCCATCCTTGGGGCCGCCGGTGGCATCGCGCGGAATGGTCATCGTGCGCGTGCCGGTCTGCCCGGCGCGGTGGGGATAGTTGTCGGCATCGGTCAGCGACGAGCCGCCCAGCAGCCCGTCAGACCCGGCGCTGCCCTTGCGCGTCTTGACCAGGGTGGGGGTAAAATAGTCGGCGATGCCCTTGCGCTGTTTTTCGGTGGTTGCGCCCAGCAGCCACATCAGCAGGAAGAACGCCATCATCGCGGTCACGAAATCGGCATAGGCCACTTTCCAGGCCCCGCCGTGATGGCCGCCGGCCACCACGGTGATCTTCTTGACGATGATCGGCTTGGGCGCGTCCTTGCCTTTGGGTGGCTTGGCCATGGCGATCCCTTTCGCTTAGCGGCCGCGCAGCGCGTCGAGCAGTTCCGACAGGCCGGGACGGAACGCATGGCCCAAGCCCGAACGCGCGCTTTCCACCACCAGCGGCTGCGGCCAGCCATGCAGCGATGACACGATCACCTGCTTGACCGCCTGGTAGATCATCGCATCCTGATCGAGCACCTGCTTGAGCCGGCCAGCCAGCGGCGCGACGATGCCATAGGCCAGCAGCACCCCCATGAACGTGCCGACCAGGGCCGAACCGATCATCGCGCCCAGCACCGTGGGTGGCTTGTCGATCGAGCCCATGGTCTTGACCACGCCCAGCACGGCGGCCACGATGCCCAGCGCGGGCAGGGCATCGGCCAGGCCCTGCAGGGCATGCTGCGCCTCTTCCTGCTCGTGGAAATGGGTTTTCATCGCGTGGTCCATCACGTCTTCCACGGCATGCACTTCCAGCGTGCCGGAAGACACGACGATCAGGGTCAGCGTATCGCAGATCAGCGAGACCAGCGCGGTATGGGCCAGGATGCGCGGATATTCGGCAAACAGGGCCGAACTCTTGGGATCGGCCACATGGCTTTCCAGCGCCACCGGGCCATCGCTGCGCAGGATCTTCATCAGCTTGGCACACAGCACGATGGCATCGACATGGTCCTGCTTGTTGTGCTTGGGGCCCTTGAACACTTTGCCTAGGCCCGCGCCGATGCCCTTCAGTTCGTGCATGGAATTGCCGGTGATCGTGGCGCCCAGCGCCGCGCCGCCGATGATGAGCATTTCGTGGGGTATGGCTTCGGCCACCGGGCCGATTGCGCCACCGGTGATGATGAAGCCGCCAAAGACCATGGCGAGCAGGACGACGATGCCGATACCAGCAAACATGAAGCGGTGACCCTGTCGATAAACCGTGAAAGCCGGCGCTATCACCCGGCCGTTGCTGCAATGCAGAACGGCACGGGCGCGCGCACTTTCAGGACATCATGGTAAAGAGCGAAAGGCCCGAGATCTTGGTGAAGCTGGCCTGGCTGGCCTGCAGCACCGTGGCCAGTTCCTGCAACCGGGTATAGGCAGTGGGGATGTCGGTGGCGCCCAGCGTGCTCTGGTCCTGGCTGCGCGCCTCGCCCATCGTGGTCTGCCGCTCGGTGTTGAGATCGATCCACGACAGGCGCGCGCCCACCACGGTCTGCCCGGTGGAGACCGCCGTCATGGCATCATCGAGCGTGGTGAGCGCACTGTTGGCGGCAGACTGCGCGCCGCTGCCGCCCGCGCTGATCGCGTCGGTCAGGCTCTTGAGCGCGGCAAATACATCGCTGCTGGTGCCGCCGGACGAGAAATTGAGAAACTCCGGCCCGGTCAGGCTGCGCTTCACGCTCTGCCCGTCGCCTAGCTCCAGCGTGCCGGCGCTGCCGCTGCCGACATAGCTGACCACGCCGGTGGTGGCATCCACGCTATAGGCCGCGCCCGCCGCATCGCCGCCGAACAGCGCATTGCCCGCGCTGTCACGCGAATTGGCGAGCGAGACCAGGTTGTTGCGCAATTCGGCCAGTTCCTGGCCAATGCTGGTGCGCTGCTCGTTCGACAGCGTGCCGGTAGCGGCCTGGTTGGCCAGCTGGCGCGTGCGCTGCAGCGTGTTGATCATCTCGGTCATCGCCGAATCGGTCAGGTTGAGATCGGCCGTGGCGCGGTTGGCCGCGCCGGCATCGACCTTGGCGATGGCATCCTGGCGTTGCAGGTTGCGCAGGCGCGAGGCGGTGAGCGGATCGTCTGACGAGGCGGTCAGCCGGTTGCCGCTGGAAATCTGCGTCTGCACCTGCTCCATCTGGGTGCGCAAGCCGTTGAGATCGAGCGCGGAGCGATCGTAGAACGCGGACGTAGTGGTCGAGACGCTGGATGACATGGGCGACCTACTTGATCGAGAGGATGGTGTCGAACAGGTTGCCGGCAACCTGCATCACCCGGCCCGAGGCTTGGAACGCCTGCTGAAACCGGGTCAGGTTGATGGCTTCGGTGTCGAGATCGACCCCGGCCTGGGCGGAAAGCGCGGTCTTGGCCGCATCGGAAATGGTCTTGAGCGCATCGCGCGTGGTGGTGCGCGCCTGCACCGTGGCAGAGGCCTGGTAGATCAGGGTATCCATCGTGCCGGCCGGATCGGCGCTGGTCAGCGCATTGCGCAGCGCGGTGAGGTTGGTGGTATCGCGGCTGCCGGCGGCGGCGCCTGCGGCCGCCGTGGCGATCGCGCTGCCCTGGGTGGTGGCAAGCGCCATGCTGCCCGCGCCCGTGCCGGAAAACAGTGCAGGGCCGGTCGATCCATCAAGCGCGGCGCCATTGCCCTGCACGGTGTTGACCGTGTCGATCACGCTCTTGGCCAGGGTGTCGAGCTGGCCATGCACATCGGCCAGGTTGGCCAGTACTTGTTGCTGCCCCGCCAGCGAGCCGCCCGACAGAGTGACCGCGCCGCCGTTGACGGTAAAGCCGATCGTGCCATCGGTAGCGGTGGTAACCGCCAGCGCTTGCGCCGTGGCACCGGTCACCAGCGGCGCGCCCGATGCGCCGCCCAGCGTCACATCAACCGCGCCATTGCTGGCAAAGCTGGTGGCGATATCGGCATAGCCCGCCAGCTTTTCGAGCAGCATGTCGCGCTGGTCGAGCAGGCCGGTGCGATCGCTGCTGGCATCGGCCATGCGCGCCAGCCGGCCGTTGACCTTGGCCAGTTCGGCCGACATCGTGTTGATCTGGTTCACGCCATCGCTGGCGCCGCCCTGCTGGCCCTTGGCCACGGCATCGAGCTGGTTTGACGCGATGTTGAAACTGTTGGACAGGGTCTGCGCCGCCGCGATCACCGAGGCGCGCAACGGCGTGTCGGTGGGGCTTTGCGCCAGTTGCGTGAGGGCGGTTTCAAAGCCGGTGATCGCCGAATAGACGCCCGGCGCCTCAAGCGCGGACTGGATATCGGTAAGGCCGCCCACTTCGGTATCGGCGCGCGCGGTATCGGCGCCGGTGCGCCGCACCTCGGCCTGGCGAAAGGCATCGGCATTGCGGATAACCCCGGTCACCCGCACGCCCGACAGCGACACGTCGCGGTTCCCGGCAACATAGCCGGGCGTCATCACCTCTTCGGTGGATACCGTGCGGCGCACATAACCATCGGTGCCGGCATTGGCGATGTTCTGGGCGGTCACGTCCAACTGGGTGCGGGCGGCGCGGGTGGCGCTGCGCGCGATCGAGAGCAGGTCGGTGGTCATGGCGCTCAGGCTCCCCCACCGGTTTTAGGCTTGGCGCCAGTGGCCTGGGCAGCCGCACTGGCCAACTGGCTTTCCAGCCGCGTGGCCAGGCCCAGCGTGCCGGCCTTGGCGGCGATCTCGGCAAAGCGTTCGTCGCGCATCTGGGTAAAGGTATCGTCCTGCTTCTTGCCGAACAGATCGTCGCCGCCCAAGTCGGTGCTGCGCGCGGTGCTCAACATCTGGCGCAGGAACATCGCCTCGAAACCCTGCGCGGCCTTGCGCAGCGCGGCGCGATCGGGGCCGCTGGCCGGGGACGTGGCGGCTGCGGCGGCGCCCGAAACGGCGCCGGTGCTTGTCGATGCAGAAGTCATCAGATCACCACCATTTCGGCCTTGAGGGCGCCGGCCTGCTTGAGCGCTTCCAGGATCGCCACCAGATCGGACGGCGAAACCCCCAATTTGTTAAGGGCATTGACCAGCGAAGAGAGCGAGGCACCGGGCTTGAACAGCGCCACGTGGTTGCCCTGTTCCTCCACGCTGATCTGGCTGCTCGGCACCACGGCGGTCTGGCCGTTGGAAAAGGGGCCGGGCTGCGATACGCGCGGTTTTTCATCAACCTTGATCACCAGCTTGCCGTGGCTGATCGCGGCGGGAGACAGGCGCACCGCGCTGTTGATCACCACCGTGCCGGTGCGGCTGTTGACGATCACCTTGGCGGCGGCCTCGGCCGGGCTCACCTCGATCGCCTCGATCGCGGCCATGGCGCTGGCGCGGGCATCGCTGCCATTGGGCAGGCGCAGCGCCACGGTCACGCCGTCTTCCACGCTGGCGGTGCCGGGAAAACGCGTGTTGATCGCATCGCGCACGCGGGCGGCGTTGAGGAAATCGGCGTCGAACAGGTTCCAGCGCAACACCTCGTTGCGATCAAACCCGGTATCGACCGCGCGCTCCACCGTGGCGCCTTCGGCAATGCGGCCCACCGTGGGCACGTTGACGGTCAGCTGCGATCCATCCTTGGCGGTAATGCCCAGGCCGCCGACGGCAAGGTTGCCCTGCGCCATGGCATAGATCTGCCCATCGGCACCATAGAGCGGCGCCAAGACCAGCGCCCCGCCGCGCAAGGACTTGGCCTTGCCGATCGTCGATACGGTCACGTCGATGCGCTGGCCGGGCTTGGAAAAGGCCGGCAGATCGGCCGTAATCATCACCGCCGCTGCATTCTTCAGGCCCGGCGCCACGCCGGCGGGCAATTGCACGCCCAGCCGGCCCGAAACCCCGCGCATCGCCTGGGTCAGGTATTCCAGGTTGTCGTCACCCGTGCCGGGCAGGCCCACCACGATGCCATAGCCGGTCAGCTGGTTCGAGCGCACGCCCTGGAACTCGCCCAGATCGCGCACCCGTTCGGCATGGGCGGCGGTGCCCAACACCGGCAGCGCGGCCAGCGCTGCGGCCACCATCACCAGCCACAGGCCGGGGCGCACTGCCAGCAGGCCGCGCCGCCACAG
This sequence comes from Novosphingobium sp. SG754, assembly GCF_013149315.1. Lineage (NCBI taxonomy): Bacteria > Pseudomonadati > Pseudomonadota > Alphaproteobacteria > Sphingomonadales > Sphingomonadaceae > Novosphingobium > Novosphingobium sp. SG754. The sequence goes on from NZ_JABGCC010000006.1 coordinate 149,861, forward strand.
CGGGCGCAGGGCCAGCCCGGCCAGCGCCGCAGCGGCCAGATCGAACGCGATGGGAGAAGCGATAGACATCAAGGGTTCCCTAGAACGGGCTGACAAGGTTGAAGAACTTGGTCAGCCAGCCCTGGTGGGCAGCGCGGCTGACATCGCCGTTGCCGGCATAGGTGATCCGCGCATCGGCCACCTGGCCCGATTGGATGCGGTTGGTCGTGTCGATATCAGCCAGGCGCACGATGCCCGAAAGCTGCACCCATTCCTGGCCCTGGCTCAGCGTCAGGCGCTTTTCGCCTTTGACCAGCGCGGTGCCATTGGGCCGTACCTGGGCGATCGTCACCGAAACCTCGCCACCCAGCGTGCTGGTCTGCGAGGCATTGCCCTGGCCGGAAAAGGCGCTGGCGCCCGAATTGTTGATGCCGTTCTGCGACAGGATCGACAGCGGCCCCTTGTTGGGCGGGGTGAACGTGAACGAGGATGACTTGGCGGTCTTGCTCGCCGCCGATTTCGACGTGGTCAGCTGTTCGGCCAGCACGATCACCAGGCTGTCCCCCACCGCATGGGCGCGCGCACCCTCGACCAGCCCGGCATAGCCATTGGCCAGGTTGAGGATGCTGCCATCGGCGGGCTTGGCCGGGCTTTCGGCCGGCAGCGCCGGGTCAAACCCCGCCGCCGGGCGGTTGCGCGCCTTGGCCGGCTGGGCCGCCACCAGCATGCCGGCGGTAATCATCGCCGGCACCATCAGCATGGCCATCAGGCGCAGGCCCAGGCCCTGGCGCGGGGCAAGCCCATGGCGCGGGGCAAGCCCACGCCCGCGCTCGGCATGCAGCGCCTTGTCGAACAGGGGATCGAACGGAGAGTCCATGGGCTTTAGCGTCTTTCCGGCCTTACAGCGTCTGGTTGGCGTTCTTGAGCATCTCGTCGATCGCCGAGATCATCTTGGAATTGATCTCGTAGGCGCGCTGGCACTCGATCATGTCGACCAGCTCTTCCACCACGTTGACGTTGGACGCTTCCAGGTAACCCTGCTGGATATGGCCGCGCCCGGCGTCGCCGGCATTGCCCACTTGCGCTGCGCCGCTGGCGCCGGTTTCCACCAGGAAGTTGTCGCCCATCGCCTTGAGGCCCTGCGGATTGGCAAAGCTGGCAATGGTGATCTGGCCGAGCGTGGTGGCCTCGGTCGCGCCGGGAAGGGTGGCGGTCACGGTGCCGTCCTGCGCCACGGTGATCGCGTTGGCGCCTTCGGGCACGGTGATCGCCGGTTGCAGCGGATAGCCTTGCGAGGTCACCAGGGTGCCTTCGGCCGAGCGGCTGAAATTGCCGGCGCGGGTATAAGCGAGCTGGCCGCCCGGCAGCGTCACCTGGAAAAAACCATCACCGTCGAGCGCCAGGTCAAGCGCATTGCCGGTGCTTTGCAGCTGGCCCTGGCTTTCCATCCGCGCGGTGCCCTGCAGCGCCACGCCGGTGCCCAGGTTGAGCCCGGTGGCATAGGCGGTCTCGTTGGAAGACTGCTGCCCGGCCACGCGCGTGTCCTGATAGGCCAGCGTGGAAAAGTTGGCGCGGTCGCGCTTGAAGCCGGTGGTGCTCACGTTCGCCAGGTTGTTGGCGATCACCCGCATCCGTGTGTCCTGGGCTTCCAGGCCGGTGCGGGCAACGTGAAGGGCGGAACTGGGCATGGCAGGATCTCTCCGAAAGGGATTGTCAGGTGTTGAGGCGCATCAGCGAGGCGGATTTCTCGTCGACCTCGCGCGCGGTGGAGGCGACCTTGGTGCGCATGTCGAACAGGCGCTGCGCCTCCACCATTTCGACCAGCACTTGCGTGGGATCGACGTTGGATTGCTCCAGCGCGCCGGGAGTCAGGCGGGCCTCTTCGTCCTGCGGCAGGGTGCCGATGGTGTTGTTCGGCCCCGTCACGCGGAACAGCCCGTCCAGCCCCTTGCCCATCTGGCTGCCCTGGGTGGAAACCAGCTTGATCCGCGCCACCGCCTGGGGCGGGGTGGACGGGTTCTGCGGATCGCCCGCCAGCACGGTGCCATCAGGCGCGATGGTCACGATCGTGCCGGTCGGCACGGTGATCGGCCCGCCATCGCCGATCACCGGCCGCCCGTCGCCGTTCTGCAGCACGCCATCGGTGGTGATCGTCAGGTCGCCGCGCCGGGTATAGGCTTCGCTGCCATCCTGCGCCTGCACGGCCAGCATGGTGTCCCCGCTCAACGCCACGTCGAGCGGGTTGTTGGTCGCCATGGTGGCGCCCTGCTTCATGCTGGAACCTTGGACATACCCCTGCGTCATCGCGCGGGCTTCCAGCGCGGGGCCTTTGAGCGTGACCGGCGTGGCGCTGAGCATTTCCTGGCGAAAGCCCACGGTCTGCGCATTGGCCATGTTGCTGGCGATCACGCGCTCGCGCACCATCGATCCGGTCATGCCGGAATAGGCGGTATAGATCAGCCGGTCCATGGCCGCTTGCCTCCCTTAAGCCTTAGCTGCGCAGGTTGAGAATGGCCTGGGTGGCCTGGGTGGCGGTATCGATCGCCTTGGCATTGGCCTGGTAGGCGCGCTGGGCGACGATCAGGCCCACCAGCTCGTCCGACACCTCGACGTTGGAGCGTTCGAGATAGCCCGACATCAGCTTGCCGTACTGGCCATTGGTCGGCTCGCCATAGTTGGCCGTGCCCGACAGGTTGGTGGCGGTCCAATCGGCCGAGCCCTGCTGGCGCAGGCCCTGCGGATTGAGGAACGTGGCCAGGCCGATCTTGCCGATCACGGTGTTGGACCCGTCGGCATAGCTCGCCGCGACATTGCCGTTTTCCGAAACTGTCATCCCGGCAAATTCCGATCCGGCGGCATTGGTGATCGGCACCAGCGTGTCCTGCAGCGTCGTGCTGGTGGCAGTGCCCGTGGCGTCGGTGGGATACATCTGCACGCGGTTGCCCTGCGCGTCGGTGACATAACCGCCGGCATCCATCTGGAAGGCGCCATTGCGGGTGTACATCGTCTGCCCGGTGGTGGGAGACTTGACGGTGAAGAACCCGTCGCCGCTCACCGCCACATCCAGCGAGGAGCCGGTGGAATCGAGCGCGCCCTGCTTGAAGTTCTGGGTGATCGCCTCGACCTTGGCGCCAATGCCCTCGATCAGGCGCGGGTTGGTGAATGCCGTGCCGGCAACCACGTCGGCAAAGCTTACCGTGCTTTTCTTGAAGCCGTTGGTTTCCGAGTTGGCGATGTTGTTGCTGACCACGTTGAGATCGGTCTGCGCATTCTTGATGCCGTTGAGCGAGGTATAGAACGACATGGCGTGTTTTCCTGTCGGTTGGGGAAAGGGATCAGGCGGCAGTGGTGGCGGCGGTGGTGGCCGTCGCCGTGCCGGTGCCGGTGGTGCCGGCGGCGGCCTGGGCCGCGCTGATCGCGGCCAGCTGCTGCGAAATGGTCTTGAGCGTGGCGGCTACATCGGCGTTTGACGCGCTGGCTGTGTTCAGCTTGTCGAGCTTGTCGGAAATGGCGCTCAGCGTTGAGTTCATCTCGGTGGAGTTCGACAGCGACGAAAACTGCGCCAGCTGGGCGACCATCTGGGTGTTGTCCACCGGCGAGGTCGGGTCCTGGTTCTGCAGCTGCGCGGTCAGCATCTTGAGGAAATCGGTGGCGCCAAGGCTGGCCCAGCCGGTCTTGGCCGGGGCCGCTGCGGTGCCCGTGGCGCTGGTGCCCGTGGTGCTTTGGGAGGTAACGGTGGTCATGTCACTTCATCCTCATCGTATCGAGCATCAGCTGCTTGGCGGTCTGCATCGCCTCCACCACGTTCTGGTATTGGCGGCTGGCTTCCATCATCTCGACCATCTCGGCATTTTCATCGACCGGGGCGGCCCAGACATCGCCATTGGCATTGGCCAGGGGATTGTCGGGATCGTGGGTGCGCACGGCGGTGGTATCGGTGCGATAGACCCCCTGGACCTTGACCGTGGCGAGGCCGGACCGCGCATCGAGTTCCTCGGCAAAGACCGGGCGCAGTGGGCGATAGGCCTGCGCCTCGCTGCCGGCGACGTTGCCGGCATTGGCCAGGTTCGATGCCGCTGCGTTCATCCGCACCAGCTGGGCCGACATCGCGCGGCCGGTCACGCCAAACAGGGTGAGGGGGGTGTTGCCGTTGCCCGCCATGGTCATTCGCCCTTGAGCGCGCGGGTCACTTCGCCCACGCGGCCGCGGATGAATTCCAGCGTGGCGGAATAGCCCACCGCGTTTTCGGCAAAGGCGGTCTGTTCGGTGGCCATTTCCACCGTATTGCCATCCAGGCTGGGCATCACCGGCACCCGATAGAGCGCCGCGCCGGCTTCGGCCTGGCTTTCGCTGGCACCGGCCAGGCGCGCCTTGAGCGCGGCCCCGAAATCGATGTCGCGCGCCTTGTAGCCGGGCGTTGCGGCATTGGCGATGTTGGAGGACAGCAGCCCCAGGCGCGTGGCGCGCAGTTCCAGCGCGGCGCCATGGATGCCGAACAGGCTGTCGGATGATGCACTCTGGCTCATCGGCGGTGCTCTCGCTTTCCTTGGGCAGACGAATGATGCCGATGGTTCAGCAAGGGACGTGCCAAGTGCGCCGTTGCCCCGGAATCTGGCACCACGGTTGCAGGCCACCCCGCCAGGCACGGCAAGGCTTTGCCGAAAGGCGGCAAGCCGGGCTGCCGCCCCCCTGAAACCCGCGCGCGCGCTGCCGTTCTTCGTGCCAGGATTTCGCGAAAGACCAAGGCCCATGGATTTAACCCACCTGCTGGATGCCCAATCGGCCGTGATCGTTGTTGGCGGCACGCTGGTCGGCACCGTGCTGCGCTGTGGTTGGCATGACAGCCTTGTAGCGGTGCGCGCGGTGGCGGGGCTGCTGCGCCCTGGCTTCAATGCCGCGGCGATGCGTTCCGAACTCGCGCACGAGGTGGCGCTGATCCGCCGCGATGGGGTGATCCGGGCCAACCCGCGCCGCCTGGCCGATCGCGAATTTGATTCCGCCACCAGCGCGCTGGTGCGTACTCGCTCGCTCGACGGGCTGGTCGAACAGCATGAAACCTGGCGCCGCGCGCGCCTGCGCCGCGCCACCACCGCCGCACGCACCCTGGCGCAGGCGGCCGATCTGTCGCCGGTGTTCGGCCTGGCGGGCACGCTCGTCGCGCTCAGCCAGCTCAAGGTGGAAAGCCTGGCCCATGGCAATTTCATCGGCGCCATTGCCATGTCGGTCCTGACCACGCTCTATGGCCTGCTGCTGGCCCACATCGTCATGGGGCCGCTGGGCCGCGCGGTAGAGCGCGCCTCGCAGGCCGAAGAGGAAGCCCGCGCCGACGTGATGACCTGGCTGACCCAGCAGGTGGGGCCGGCCTGCCCGGATCGCCAGCGCGCCACGCCGCTGTCACCGCACGGCGTCACCCTGCCACGCAGGGCGGCAAACGCCGATGGCATGGCGGCAGATACGGGGCTGCGGCCCCTCGATCCGCGCGAAACGGCATGATCACCCGGCCCGGGCAGACCGGATGGCAGACCATCCTGGCCGATCTCGCGCTGATCCTGTTCATGATCTGCGCCTCTGCCCTGTCCGTGGCCGAAGGGCCGGCCCCACCCGCAATCAGGGCGCAGGCGGCCCCGCTGCGCGCCCCCCCGCCGCCGCCTGCGGTTCAGCCCGTTGCCCCGTCGCTGCAGGCAGAGCCAGTGGGCGTGTGGCGCGATGGGCCCGGCGCCCCGCCGCTGGCGCAATGGTTGGCCGAACAGGCGGCCGATCCGCGCCTGCGCCTGTCGATCGTGGTGCGCTATGCCGCCGGGCCTGGCGGGCGAGAGGCAGCCTTGGACCAGGCCGCCAGCCTGGCCCGTAGCGCTGGTCAACGTGCCGCCAGCGCGCGGCTGGTGGTGGAACCTGGCGCGCTGCCAGGCGCCAGCGTCACGCTGGGTTATGACGAAGAGCGTTGAATGGCATGGCTCTTGCTGAAACCGGGAGAGACGCCTCCCGCTTCAGGAAATTGCCATGTTCGCTGCTTTCACCCGGCCCATTTTTGCCGCCCGCTTTGCCGGTGCGCTTGCCGCCCTGCTGGCCACTGGCCCTGCGGCCCAGGCGCAGGTGGCGCAGGCGCCGGCCACGCGCTTTGCCGATATGACCGCGATCGATCAGGCCGTCGCGCAGTTCACCGGCCGGTCGATCGGGGTGCCCGGCGGCGCGGCGCAGCCGGTCGATCGGCGCTTGCGCCTGGTGGCTTGCACGGCGCCGCTGGCCCTGGGCTGGCGCGCCGGGGCGCATGACAGCATCCTGGTGCGCTGCCCCGATGCCGGCGGCTGGCGCCTGTTCGTGCCGGTAGTGGCCACGGTTGCCGAAGCGCCGGCTGGCCCGGCCGCAGCGCCGGCGGTGCTGCGCGGCGATGGCGTGACCATCGCCATGGTGGGCGATGGCTTTTCGGTGGAGCAGGCCGGCGAGGCGCTCGATCCTGGCCCGGTGGGCGGCTGGATCCGCGTGCGCACCGGGGCCAAGGCCGATGCCCTGCGCGGGCGCATCGTGCGCCCCGGCGTGGTCGAAGTGCCGGTCGAGTGAACCGGCGCGCACCACTGCAATTTCCCTAAGGCAGATTGACCCGGCAAAAATCCGCCGCATGGTCTTAAACTCTGCGGCGCGATGCCGTTCTTCCCGGCATCACCCCCGAGGAGCTCGACCATGTCCAACATCGAAATCGGACCGTCGCGGCCGGTTGGTGCGGTCCAGGTCAAGATTGCCGCATCCGATGTGCCGCCCCAGGCGACCGACCCCACGGCGGCAGCCGTGGCCCAGGCCGCGCCTGCTGCCCAGGCCAGCGCGGCCACCGCCGCTGCCACTGTTGCCACCAGCGATGCCACCCGCGCCGGCGAGGTGCCGGTGAGCGCCGATCGCGTCGCCCAGATTCGCCGCGCCATCGCGGAGGGCCATTACCCGGTGATTCCCGCCCGGATCGCCGATGCCATGATTGCCGCCGGCATGCTGCTGAGGACCCCCCAATGACTGCTGACGCACCGATTTGCCATCCCACCGATCTCGCCCGCGCGCTGGGCCAGATGATTGCCGTGCTCAATGAAGAACGCCAGGCATTGGCCGGCCTCGACATGGATGCGATCATGGGGTGCGCGGTCGACAAGGCGGATTTGTGCAGCCGCCTGGAAACGGTGGCGAGCGAGGCGATCGACGAGGAATGCCGGGGCATGGTAGATGCCGCGCGCCGCCTCAACGAAGCCAACCGCCGTGTGCGCAACCTGATCGCCGCCAATGTTGCTGCACGGCTCGATGCGCTGACCGGAACCCCCGCGCTCTATCGCGCCCATGCCGGCCAGGTGCGCGCGCACCACGCCCGCACCGCGCGCGTGCGCTGATCCCCACCGGCAAATTTTGTCTGGCGCTGCGTGCCGCTGCCCTTGCCGGGCCGGCCCGCAGCGCTTTTTTGTGCGCAGCAAAGCGCTGAATCCGGCATCCTTTTTCAGAATTTCGAAAAATGGCACAACCCTTGCTGAACTCTCCTTGTCGCGGCGCGCCATCGTCTGGCTTTCGCTGCAAGCACAAGGATGTGGGCCTTGAGTTCAGTGCAAAACTCTGCCGGCAGCATTGCCGATCCGGCAACCGGCGCGATCATGGGCGGCAGCGCCACCCAGGGCGGTGCGGTGCACGCGGCGATCGCGCGGGCCGCCAATGCCACCGGCGTGGACTTTGGCTATCTGCTCGCGCAGGCGCGGCTCGAATCCGGGCTTGATCCCCATGCCCGCGCCCGCACCTCCAGCGCGACCGGGCTGTACCAGTTTACCGGGCAGACCTGGCTCGGTACCCTGGCGCGCCACGGCGCCGATCATGGGCTGGATTGGGCCGGCGATGCCGTGGGCAGTGCCGCCAGCGATCCCGCGCTGCGCAGCCGCCTCTTGGCCATGCGCCATGACCCCCAGCTGTCTGCCCTGCTGGCCGGAGACCTGGCCAACGACAACCGAGTGGCGCTCTCCACCACGCTGGGCCGCGATCCCGACAATGCCGAACTCTATCTTGCTCATTTCCTTGGTGCCGATGGCGCCGGGCGCTTCCTGGCGGGCCTGGCGGCCGATCCCGATGCCAGCGCGGCCGCCCTGCTGCCCAAGGCGGCAGCGGCCAACCGCGCGATCTTCTTTTCCGCCAGCGGCGCGCCGCGCTCGCTTTCGGGCGTGATGGACCTTTTGCGCAGCCGGCTCGAGGCTGCCGGTAGCGGCAGCGCGCTGCCGCCGCTTTCGGGACCGTGGGCGATGGCGGCCATGCCCTATGGCGATCCCTCCGCGCTCGATCTGCCCGGCGCGCCGGTCTCGCAGCCGGCGCCAACCGGTGGCCCCATGGCGCAGGAATTTCAGCAGGTGGCGGCCAATGCCGGCGGCCCCGGCGGGCAGGCGGCCACGCCGCGCGCCTCGATGGCCGATACCCTGCGCGATACCTTTGCCCTGGCTTCGCCGGGCAGCGCGGGCGGCGATCATGTGGCCCGTGCCTATGGCCGGCTCAAGGCGATGGGGCTCTAACCGATCATGTTTAAGCGTTTTGGCTCGCCCGGTGCCATGGCCCTTCCGGCCGGCATCCTCATGCTTATCGTGCTGATGATCGTGCCGCTCCCTTCGGTGCTGCTCGACGTGTTTTTCGTGGTCAACATCGCGCTGTCGGTGGCGATCCTGATGGCCGCGATGAATGCCGAAAAGCCCCTCGATTTCAGCTCGTTCCCCTCGGTCCTGCTGTTTGCCACGCTGCTGCGCCTGGCGCTCAACGTTGCGTCCACCCGCATCGTGCTGGTGCGCGGCCACGAGGGCGAGGCCGCCGCTGGCCACGTGATCGAGGCCTTCGGCGCGTTCCTGGTCGGCGGCAATTTCGCCGTTGGCCTGTTCGTGTTCATGATCCTGATGATCATCAACCTGGTGGTGGTGACCAAGGGCGCGGGCCGTGTGTCAGAAGTGTCGGCGCGCTTCACCCTCGATGCCTTGCCGGGCAAGCAGATGGCGATCGATGCCGATCTTGCCGCCGGGCTGATGAGCGCCGATGAAGCCAAGTCCCGCCGCCGCGAAGTGGCGACCGAGGCCGATTTCTATGGCGCGATGGACGGCGCCAGCAAGTTCGTCAAAGGCGATGCCATTGCCGCGCTGCTGATCCTGGGCGTCAATATCATCGCCGGCTTCTGCCTGGGGATGATCACCCACGGGTTGAGCGCTGGCGAGGCGGCGCAGCGCTATATTACCCTGGCGGTGGGCGATGCGCTGGTGGCGCAGGTGCCCTCGCTGCTGCTGTCGATCGCGGCGGCAGTGATCGTCACCCGCGTGGCCGATACGCGCGATCTGGCCGGCCAGATCGGCCACCAGTTCGCCAATCCCGCCACCTGGCTGCCGGTGGCGGTGATCCTGGGCGCGATCGGCGCCATTCCCGCCATGCCGCAATCGGTGTTCCTGCCCGCTGCGGCCGGTGCCGGCTGGCTGTGGTGGGCCCTGCGCCAGCGTGCCCGCCGCCCCGAACCCGTGCTCGAACCCGAAGCGCCGCCCAGCGATCCGGCCCGCATCACCCTGGAAGAGGTCAGCGACCACACGCTGGTCACAATCGAGCTGGGCTATGGCCTGGTCCACCTGGTGGACGAGCGGCGCGGTTCGCCGCTGGTCACCCGCATCACCGGCGTGCGCAAGCAGTTGAGCCAGGCGTTCGGCTTTGTCGTGCCGCAGTTCCGCGTGCGCGACAGCCTGGACCTTGGCCCCAACGATTATCGCATCATGCTGGGCGGGGTGCCGCTGGGCGGGGCCACGGTGCGCGCCGATCGCGTGCTGGCGATCGATGCCGGCGAGGCGCGCGGCGATCATGGCCTCATTGGCGAGGCGACGCGCGACCCCAGCTTTGGCTGCCCGGCGCTGTGGATCGAGAACCACTTGCGCGATCAGGCCATCGCCGAAGGCTTCCTCACGGTGGACGCCAGCACGGTGATTGCCACCCATCTCAACCAGTTGCTGGGTGAACGGCCACAACTGCTGCTCGGCCCCGATGAAGTGCGCGCCATTCTCGACGCGGTGCGCGATCGCGCGCCTGGCCTTATCGAAACGCTGCATCCGCAGCCGCTCTCGCTCGCCGCGCTCACCCGCCTGTTCCATGCCCTGCTCGAAGACGGGGTGACCATCGCCCATCCCATGCCGATCCTGGCCGCGCTGAGCCAGGCGGTGCTGCAGACCACCGATCACGACAAGCTGGTCGATCTGCTGAGGGCCGAGCTGGGCGGGCTGATCGTGGCGCGCGTCTGTGGCCCCACCGAACGGCTGCCCGTGCTCACCCTCTCGGGCCAGCTTGAAGGGATGATCGTGGGCGGGATGCACGATCCGGTCACCGGCCAGCCGGTGATCGAGCCAGACCTCGCGCGCACTATCGGCGAACGGGTCAACGCCATTGTCACCCAGCGCGGCCCCGGCGCGATTGCGCCGGCGCTGATCGTGCAGCCGCGCGCGCGGCGGGCGCTGGCCGCGCTGATGCGCCAGCGGGCGCCGGGTTGCGTGGTGCTGTCGATCGCGGAACTGCCACCCACCCAGCCGATCGAGGTGGTGGCCGTGATCGGCGAGGAGACGCCGACCGGGCCGCCGCAGCTGCCGCCGCCGCTCCAACCCGCCCTGGCGGCGTGATCGCGGCGCCCGTTCCTGCCTCTTCCTGGTCTTCAAAAAAGAAAACGAGACTCCATGAAACACGATCACCGCAGCTTTGCCGCCTCGCGTGCCTATCGTGACGACACCGCCGATCGCATTCGCCGGTTCCTGCCGATGGTGCGCCGCCTGGCCTGGCACGTGCACGGGTCTGGCCATTCCGGGGTGGATGTCGATGATCTGGTCCAGGCGGGCCTGGTGGCGCTGACCGAATGCGCGCAAAAGCATTCCGGCCCCACTGAAGATGGCTTTGCCGCCTATGCCAAGCTGCGGGTGCGCGGGGCGATGGTGGATCTGGTGCGGCGCACCATGCCGCTTTCGCGCACCTCGTCCGATCGGCGGCGCACCTTGCGCGAAAAGACCAACCAGCTGACCACGGAACTGGGCCGCATGCCCAGCGAGCCCGAACTGGCCCGCGCCCTGGGGCTGACCGACACCGAACTGGCCGACCTGCGCGCGGCGAGCGAGCCGGTACGGATCGAGGCGATCGACGACGCCTATTCCGACAGCGACAGCGCCTTTGCCGACGATCGCCCCGATGCCTTTGCCCAGCTGGCCGACAGTGAAAGCCGCCAACTCGTGGCCAAGGCCATCGCCGCACTGCCCGAGCGGCTGCAACTGGTGATCCAGCTCTACTTCGTGGAGGAACTTAACCTCGCGGAAATCGCCCAGGTGCTGGAAGTATCCGTCCCGCGCGTGCACCAGCTCAAGGCCCAGGCCCTCGACAAACTGCGCGCTGGCCTGGGCAGCGGGTTCGACGTGCTGTGATCGCCTCCCCGCCAGGGGGATCACCAGTGACGGTCATTCCACAAACGACCGTCCTATTCCTCGTCAACCCGGACTTGATCCGGGGTCCAGCTTCTTCTTCAAGCCTTACGCTGCCGCCAAATCGCGACCTGGTACCAAGATGATTTCACACGAAGCCACGAAGACACGAAGAAAGACGCTTTCATCCCTCCTTCGTGTCTTCGTGCCTTCGTGTGGATTTCATGGAGAAGGACCAGCGCGCGCGGTTGAGCCAACCAAGCGCAAATGGCGCAGCCTGCATGGATGGCAAGCTGCCGGTGCTCCCTCCCACTTCGTCATTCCCGCGCAGGCGGGAATCCATCTCGCGGCGTCGCCACTGGATTCCCGCCTGCGCGGGAATGACGATGGAATGGAATGCAAGTCGGTGGAAAGTTGCCGTTGCGCGGTGACGAAAGCCATGGCGCGCGTTATCAAGCTGGACCCCGGACTTGATCCGGGGTCCAGCTGCTATGGTTGTGCTTAGCGCGAAAACGTCCGCAACCGAACCCACCGCGCCTACGCTCCAGGATTGATCGACCCGCCCAGGCCCAGGCGCTTGCCGTCGGTGATGATCACCTTGTCACCCAGGCTCGCCACCTTGAACAGGCGCTTGGCGAATTCGTCGGGCACGCCCACGCAGCCGTTGGTGGCATAGCCCTTTTCCACCTTTGATCCGTGGATCGAGACGCCATCGTTGGTCAGGCGCAGCATCCAGGGCATCGGCGCGTCATAGAGGTTGGACACGTGCGTTGCGTCCTTCTGGGTGATCGGAAACACGCCGAGCGGGGTGGGCTTGTCGCCATAGCCCTTGAGGATCGCGGTCGCGCCGATCTCGTGGCCATCGCGGAACACCGAAAGCACGCGGGCGGTCAGGTCCACGGTGATCACCACCGGGCCGGCCTGGCTTTGGCTTTCATCCCAATAGAACTGGCCAAAGCGGATCGGCCCATCGATCTTGAGCACGGACTTGACCACGAAGGGCGTGTCGGCTGCCGGGGTCTGCACGGCGGGCGCCGCCACGGCGGGCGGAGTAGCGGCTTGCGCGGCCGGGGCAGGGGCCGCCTCGGCCAGCGCGGTTGGCAGGGCTTGGGGCGCATCGTCATCCCCGCCGGCCAGGCTGCGGGCCAGATCCTGGCCGACGTGAAACGCCAGGAGCATAGCCAGGCCAGTGGCACAGGCGCCCGCGCCCAGCACCGCCAGGCGCCGCCATGCGGCCTGGCGGCCCTGCCTCGTCTTCAACCCGTCTTTTCCGTTCGGCCACAGCGCTTTGCGCCACCACGCCGGCTTGCCAGCCATGCCAGATTTTCCTTTCGCCCCGGACAATAGCGTTCACGCCGATCAAGGCCAGCGCGCCGGGCTGCCTGTCCCGCCCAGGGACAAGCCTTGGTTCTATCGTAAATCACCGTGGTTTCCCAAGCGTTACGGCATGGCGGCCGCGCGCATGCGTTTTCAGCTTGGGGCAAGGTTGGCCGTGGCAAAAGGCGGGTGATGATCGATCCCGGCCACATGCTTGGCGCCCTGCCGCCCTGGCTTATCAGCCCGCCGCCGCTGCTTGCCGCAGCGCTGGTGGCGATGGTGCTGGTCACCCTGGCGGGGCTGGGCGGCGGTGGCCTGGCGCGGCTCATGCGCTTTTTCGGCAATCTCGTGCTGTTGGGCGTGTTTGCGGTTGCGTGCCTGCGCTTCGTTCACCTCGATCCCTCGTTCGCCCATTTCATGCCCAGCATCGGCCTGCCCGAAGCGCAGGTTTCCGGCGGCGAAGTGCGCGTGCCGCTGGCGGCCGACGGGCACTACTGGATCGAGGCCAACGTCAACGGCACCCGCACCCGCTTCATGGTCGATACCGGCGCCACGATCACCACGCTGTCGGCCGAAGGCGCCAGCGAGGCGGGCATTACGGCCGATCCCCTGCGCTTGCCGGTGGTGATGCACACCGCCAACGGCGATGTGGAGGCACAGACGGCGCGGCTGGAAACCCTCAAGTTCGGCTCGATCGTCGCGCGCGACATGGACGTGATTGTCAGCGAGACGACCGGTGGCCTCAACGTGCTGGGCATGAATTTCCTCAACCGCCTCAAAGGCTGGCGGGTGGAAGAAGGCGTGCTGATCCTTACCCCGCGCCATCCGCAGACGGTGTAACGCCGGCAAAGGTCAGGCGGCGCCACAGCCGCTCCAGCGGCCCCTGACCAAAGCGGGCCAGCCAGGCTTGCGGCCAGGCCAGCATGATCGCCCAGCCCAGGATCACGAACAGCGGCAGGCTGCCGCGCGGCACGGCATTGGCATTGCCCCAACCCAGCCCCGCGCCCCAGCCGCAGAACAGCGCGCTCATGATCAGGCTGGTGCCGAGGTAATTGGTAAAGGCGCAGCGCCCCGCTGCCGCCAGCGCCCGACCCGGCGCCCGTCGCGCCAGCACTGGCCAGACCATCAGCAGCGCTGCGGCATAGCCCAGCGTCATCGCCAGCCGGGGCAGGGCGGCCATGTCGGTGGTCACGGCAAAGGTCAGCTGCGCTGGCCAGCCGCTGCGATCGGCCCACAGCGCCAGCGCCACGGTGGCTGCGCCGCCCAGCACCACGCCGCCAAGGGCCAGGCCCAGCATCGCTGCGCGCGGCCAGCGCGCGGTGAAAAAGCCGCTTTTGAACAATGCCATGCCGATCAGCATCAGCGGAAAGGTCTCGCTGAAAGTGTTGAGCGTGGCGGTGATCGGAAAGGCTGGCGTTACCAGGGTGCGCAAGCCCACGCTCTCGATCCAGCCGGCATGGAGCACGCGCGCGTCGGCCGCCAGCGACTGCGCCACGCGCGCGGCGATGTCGGCCATGGCGGCGCGGTCTGCCGGGGTGCCGATCCCTGAGAGCACGCGCTGTTCCCCGGCAATCGCGGGCAGGGCGGCCAGCGCATCAAACGCATGGGCCAAGACCAGCACCGGCACGCCGATCGCCAGCAGCGGCAGCGGATCGAGCCGCCGCAGCGCCAGCGCCAGCATGCCGCACAGCGCATAGGCAAACAGGATATCGCCCCACCACAGCAGGGCATAGTGCAGATAGCCAAACACCAGCAGCCACAGCAGGCGGCGTACCTGCATGGTATCGGGCGACAACCCGCGCCGCTCCACGCTTTGCGCAAACAGCACCATGCTCGCCCCGAACAGCAGGGTGAACAGGCCGCGCATCTTGCCATCGAACAGCAGGTAGCTGATCACGAACCAGATCAGGCCCGGTCTATCCAGGCGCGGCCCATCCAGTTGGGGGAGCGCGGGGCTCAGGCTGGCGAGTTGCGGCCCCCAAAATCCGGTGATGTTGATCGCCAGGATACCCAGCACGGCGCAGCCGCGCAGAAAATCAAGCGCGGCGATGCGGGGTAGGGGCGCCAAGGGAGCTGGATCAGGCGTGGTCATGCCGCGCCCATGCACCGCGCGCGGCCTGCCGGAAAGACCAAACCGTCAGGGCTTCAAGGTGATGCAATCCACGCCCGCGCCTTTCAGCGCGGCGCAGGCATGCGCGGCTTCGGCCTGGCTGGCAAAGCCGCCGGCCAGAACCCGCGTAACCTTGCCCTCGGCCAGGTCGATGCGCGGGTGCCCGGCCAGTTCGGCCCGGCCACGCACGCGCGCCCACAGGCCATCGGCATTGCTCTTTTGCGAAAAGGCCCCCAGCTGGATGCGCCAGGCGCCGGTGGCGGCAACGGTGGGCCGTGGCGCGCCAGCCGGCTTTGGTGCCGGCTTTGGCGCGGGTTTTGGTTCGGCCGCCGCCGCCGGCTTGGGCCGGGGCGCAGGGGGGGCGGCAACCGCGGCGCGCGGCACCTCTACCGGATTGGCATAGCTGGCGCCGGCCATCACGCGGCCGGGCGCTGTCGTCATGGTGCCATCGCCGGTCTGCGCCGGCGGCAGGTCAACCGGGGTCAGCGCGGCGGGCGCGGCGCGGGCGGGCACCGGCGCAGCAGCGGCCATCGTGCCGGCGGGGGCGCCATCGGTGGCTTGAGCGCTCACGCCCAGTTCGGCGGCGGCCAATTCGCGCGAGCGCTGGTCGCTGGTGCGGGTTTCCAGGTCGCTCGCCAGCGATGCACCCATCTGGCGCTGTTCCAGCGGGATCACCTGGTTCATCGTCTTGAGGCTTTCGATCGCCTGGGGCAGCCCCACGGCTGCCGCCCGCGTCATCAGGGCATAGGCGCGCACCCAGTCCTTGGGCTGGAAATCGCCGTTGAACGCCGCCACGCCCAGCACATACATCGCGCGCGGCTCGCCGCGATCGGCCGAGGCGGTGAGCCAGGGCAGCGCCTCGCTCTGCCGGCCGGTCTGGAACAGCAGGATGCCATAGTTGTCGGCGGCGCGGGCATGGCCCTGGCGCGCGGCCTTGTGGAACCAGTCCTCGGCCTTGGCCATGTCCTTGGGCATGCCGCGGCCCAGCTTGGCCGCCTGGCCCATGTTGAACTGCGCATCTGCATCGCCCTTGGCGGCCGGCCCCTGCCACTGCCGCACCGCCCCGGCATAATCCCCGCGCGACCAGGCGTTTACCCCGTCGCGCACATCGGCCTGGGCCAGCGTGGGAAACAGGGCGGCCACGGCAGCCAGCGTGGCCATGGCGCGAAGCGATGCGGTCTTGGGGCGCGGCGTGATCATGTTGAACGCGAATCTCTTGCCAGGGCAGGTCGTCTGCGGGCTTTCCCTCAGGCCTCTTGCGCGGAAAATGGTAAACAAGTTTTCCCCCGCCGTCATCGCCTCGATGCGCCCGCGCGCGCTTGCGTGGTATTTTGCCAACACCATGGCCGGGCGCTGCCCCAGGCCCCGGAAACACCGGGGGTGTTAACCAAAATTTCAGCGCAATCTGCGAATCCCTCAGGCCTGATCGCACGCCAGCCTCAGGGGGACACATTGCGCGTACTGGCCTTGGCTTCGCAAAAGGGGGGATCGGGCAAGACCACCTTGTCCGGCCACCTCGCCGTGCAGGCGCAACGCGTCGGTGCCGGGCCGGTCGTGCTGATCGATATCGATCCCCAGGGCAGTCTGGCCGATTGGTGGAACGAGCGGGAGGCTGATTTTCCCGCCTTTGCCCAGACCACCGTGGGCCGCCTGGCCCAGGATCTCCAGGTCTTGCGCCAGCAGGGTTTCAAGCTGGCCGTGATCGATACCCCTCCGGCGATCACCATGGCGATCCAGTCGGTCATTGCGCTGTCCGAACTCATCGTCGTGCCCACGCGCCCTTCGCCACATGATCTACGCGCCGTGGGCGCCACGGTCGACCTGTGCGAACGCGCGGGCAAGCCGCTGATCTTTGCCGTCAACGGCGCCACGCCCAAGGCGCGCATCACGGCCGAGGCGATCGTCGCATTGTCGCAACACGGCACTGTCGCGCCGATCACCCTGCACCATCGCACCGATTTTGCCGCCTCGATGATCGATGGGCGCACGGTGATGGAGGTTGATCCCACCGGCCGCTCTGCCGCCGAAGTGGCGCAGCTGTGGGCCTATATTTCCGAACGGCTCGAAAAGAATTTCCGCCGCACCGTGTTTGCCGTGCCGCAGCAGAGCCAGCCCGGCATGGCCCCGGTGCGCGCGCTGGGCGGCGCCGCGCCGCGCCCGGTCGGCACCTTCGGGCGCCGCGTGGCCGGCTCGTGAGCGAGGGAGACGCAACCATGGGCACGCCAGAAACCAAGCCATTTGCCTCGCTCACCGGATCGCTGCTGGCGCGCAAGGGCGCCGCACGCCCGGCGATGCGCAGCCATGTCTCGCTCGATTGGGCGGGCATCGAACCGGAAGCGGTCGTCGTGCCTGACGCTGAGCCGCTCGCCACCGCGCTGCCATTGGCCGAAGTCATCGCCCTGGAAGAGGCCGGCGAGGATGACAGCCGCCCCGAAGTGCTGCGCCAGATCGCCCAGCTTTCGGCGGTGCTTGACCGCAAGGTGGCGGCCAACCGCCGCGCCGCGCTCGATGTTGAACAATTGCCCGGCAAGAAGGTCGCCTTCACGCTGCGGCTCGATCCGCGCCGCCATGCCCTGCTGCGCGCCTGCTGCACGGCCGAGCGGCGCAGTGCCCAGGCGCTGTTGATCGAGGCGCTTGATCGCCTGGTCGATGCCACGCCCGGCCTTGAAGACGTGCTGGCCCAGTTGCCTCAATCCGAACCCTTGCCCTCCACGCGCGCCGCTCCGTTGCGGCGGCCGCGCTGATGCTTTTGCGGGAAACGCCCATGATGTCCCATCGCATGATCCTCTCGCTCGCCACCACGGCCCTTGCCGCCGGCCTCGTGGCCGGCTGTGCCCAGGGCTCGGTCCATCCGGGGCAGTCCGCCGCCCGCGCGCAATCGGCGCTCACTGGCGGGGAAGCGGTCAAGGCCGTGGCCCTGGCCGAGCAGGCGGTCCTGGCCGATCCGCGCAACCCGGGCTATCGCATGCTGCTGGGCAGCGCCTATCTGCGCGCCGGCCGCTTCGTGGCGGCGCGCCAGGCCTATGACGATGCGATGGAACTGGGCCAGGATGACGGCAAAGTCGCGCTCAGCCTGGCGCTGACCGATATCGCGCTGGGCCATCCCGATGTCGCGGTCGATACGCTCGGCACCCATCGCCAGCAGATTCCAGTGGCCGATTACGGCCTGGCCCTGGCGCTGGCCGGCCATGCCGATCAGGCGGTGGAGGTGCTGACCGGCGCGGTGCGCGGCGGCGATGATAC
Source organism: Novosphingobium sp. SG754 (assembly GCF_013149315.1). Taxonomy (NCBI): domain Bacteria; kingdom Pseudomonadati; phylum Pseudomonadota; class Alphaproteobacteria; order Sphingomonadales; family Sphingomonadaceae; genus Novosphingobium; species Novosphingobium sp. SG754. The sequence goes on from NZ_JABGCC010000006.1 coordinate 167,924, forward strand.
GCCCAAGACCCGCCAGAACCTGGCCTATGCCATGGCCATGGCCGGCCACTGGCGCGAGGCGCGTGACATGGCCGCCCAGGACGTGCCCGCCGATCAGCTCACCGCACGCATGGCGCAGTGGGCCCAGCTCAACGATCCGGGCAACATGCGCCTGCGCGTGGCCGGCGTGCTCGGCGTGCCCGGCCAGATCGAAGACGAAGGCCAGCCCACCGCGCTGGCGCTGGCCAATTTCCCCGCTGCCGGCGCCGGACAGGCCGTGGCGCAAGCCGCCCAGGCCGCCACGGCACAGGCGGCGATCGGCACCACGCCGGCCAGCCCGCCCGCCGCGACACAGGCTCCCGTGCTCGCCAGCTTTGCCGCGCAGGAACTGCCGGCGGTCGACAATGGCGCGGCCCAGCCCCAGGTCGCCGATGCCAGCGCCGCGCCCACGGCGGAAAAGCTCGCCGCGATCGACATGCCGCCCTCGGCTGCGTCGGCCTCCGCCACGGCCGTCACCAGCGCCAACGTTCCAGCCTGGGCCATCGCCCCGCGTACCCACGCTGCTGCCCCAGTCATCACCGGCCGGCTGCGCCCCGCCGACCGCGCCGATCGTGCGCCTGCCCTGGTGGCCAAGGCGGCCCAGGCCCGCGTGGCCACGCTCGCCGCGCGCACGCCGGCTGTGCCGGCTGGCACCCACCTGGTGCAGCTGGGCGCCTTTTCCACGCAGGAAGGTGCGCACCGCGCCTGGCGCCATTACCTGGCGATCAATCCCGCGCTCAAGGGCTATCGCCCGGTGATCACCGCCGCAGTCGTCAACGGCAAGCAGTTCTGGCGCACCCAGGCCGCCGGCTTTGCCAGCGCCAGCCCGGCGCGCTCGCTGTGCGGCTCGGTCAAGGCCAAGGGCGGCGTGTGCATCGTGCTGGCCAATCCCGTGGCCAACCAGCCCGGCATGGCCCCCACTATCCGCTTTGCCAGCAACCGCCGCTGATCACACCCCACACACGCAAAACGGCGGCGAATCAGCAATGATTCGCCGCCGTTTCGTTTGGTGCCGTCTGGCCTGCCCGCTGCTTAGAGCGGGTTGTCCAGCTTGATCACGGCTTCGTTGCTCTTGCGCTGCGTGGTGTGCAACTGGCGCGGCTGGGCAAAGCTGGCGAGCACGGCCGGATCGCGGCCATAGATGTCCTTGAAGCTGCGCATGACGCCGTTCACGTCGCGCGCCACGGTGAAATAGGTGATGTAGACCGGGAACGGCTTGGTCATCGGCACCTTGGTGTACTTGCCCGACAGGTTGTATTCCACCGCGGTTTCCTTGGGCAGGTCGGCGCCCAGGATCGCCATGGTCATGGCCAGCTCGGTGGCGCGCTCGGCGCGGATGCAGCCGTGCGACAAGGCGCGGTTTTCCTGGGCGAACAGGTTCCGGTTGGGCGTGTCGTGAATATAGATGGCAAACTCGTTCGGCATGTCGAGCTTGACGCGGCCCAGCGAATTGTTCTCGCCCGGCTGCTGCACCACCTGGATCGTGCCGTCGGACAGCTGCTTGACGGCATAGTTCATGCGCTTGGCCTTGGCCGGGTGGGCCAGCAGATCGGCGCCCAGGCCTTCGCCCTTCACGATCGACTGCGGCACCGTCCAGGTGGGGTTGAACACCACGTTCTCCACCATTTCGGCCAGCTGCGGCGTCGCGGTCTTGCCGGGCTTGCCCACGATGGCGCGATAGGTGGTGATGATCTGGTTGTTCACCGTCAGCCGCAGCATCTGCTCGGGCACGTTGATCATCAGGTATTGCAGGCCCAGGTCATGGGCCAGCCAGCGCCAGCGGTCCATGTTGGCGCGCACCAGGGCCAGCTTGGCCGGCTCCTTGGTGGTCTGCAACAGCTGCCGCAGCAGGGCGTAATCGGGGTGCGTGGGCAGCAGCGCGCGCAGCGTGCCCTTCACGTCATGCGTTTCGGTGGCCTGGGCCAGCAGCGCCGAATTGGGGTGCAGGTCCTGGTCGGGGTCCACCGCAAACCACTGCTCGCGTGCGGTCATCGGCGTGCGCCCGTCGCGCAGGTCTTCGGCCAGCCACACGAACAGCTTGCTGGCTAGCTGGTTGAGATCGTCGCCTTCCCCCTTGGTGATCGCGGCGGCGAGCGCAGCAGGCTGGTAATCGCGGGCAAACAGGCCTTCGCTGCTGATGCCGCGAATGGCCGAAAGCAGGTCCTTGGCATCCTGCAGCGTCCACACCGCCACTGGCGGCGGCGCTTCCACCTCGGGCAGGGCAGGGGGCGGCGCGGGCAAGGCCACGGCCGCGCCGGGCGCGGGCGGGACGGCCGGGCTGGCAGCGGGGGCCGGGGGCAGCTTGGCGGGCGGTGCCTTGGCCGGTGGGGGCGCCGGCTGCTGCGCCTGCGCGGTCAGGTCCACCGGGCCCTTGCTGTCCTGCGTGCGGGCAAGGGCCGGCGTGGCCAGCAGGGGCGTAACAACCAGCGACGTGGCAACCAGGGGCGCCATGGCCAGCGTCGTCGCGCCGAAAAGACGCGCACGGTTGCGGCGCTGCGGCCAGGTCTTGCGGGGGGTCATCGGTTCGAAATTCCCTGTTGCCATTCGGTTGCACGCACGTGGTGCACGGTTCATCTACTGCCCCATGCCCCACCGCCAATCAAGCAGCGAGGCTTTCGCCAAGCTGAATCAGGCATGCACATGGCTGCTTTTCCTTCCAAACGATAAACACGGTTCATCGTTTCCGCCAACCGCATTGGCGCGATGATAGCCAATCGGCCGGCACTCGGCTATGCGCCGCCCATGCATACGCCGCGCCCGCTCCTGCCGATCATCGCCACGTTGATCGGCCTTGTTTTTTTCAGCGTGATGGACGGCGCCATGAAAGGCGCCTCGCTCATGCTGGGGGCTTTTGTTGCGGTGTTCTGGCGCAGCACGGCCAGCGCCGTGGTCGTGGCACCGTTCTGGCTGCGGGAAACGCTGCTGCACCGGAAAGGGCGTTTGCCGCCCCCGGCTATCTTGCGGCTTCATGTGCTGCGCGGTGTGGTCACGGCGGGCATGGGGGTGCTGTTCTTCGATGGCGTGGTGCGCATGCCGCTGGCGCAGGGCATGGCGCTGTCATTCCTGGCGCCGCTGATCGCACTCTATCTGGCCGCGCTGACCCTGGGCGAACGCGTCAGCCACCGCGCGGTGATGGGCTCGCTGCTGGCGCTGGTGGGCGTGGCCGTCATCGCCAGGGATCAACTGGGCGCGGCTCCCGGGCCGGGCGCCTGGCGCGGCCTGGTCGAAATTCTGGCCTCTGCCGTGCTCTATGCGACGACGTTGGTGCTCCAGCGCCGCCAGGCGCAAGTGGCCAGCCCGGTCGAAGTCGCCTTTTACCAAAGCCTGGTGACGGCCACGTCCCTTTCGCCCATCGCCCTGGCATGGACGACATGGCCCACCCCGCTCGCCTGGGGCTTGGTGGTGGCCGGCGCGATCATGTCGGTGATCGCCATGCTGTTGATGGCCTGGGCCTATGCCCGCGCCCAGGCACAGGTGCTGGTCCCATTGGAATACACCGCGTTCATCTGGGCCGCGATCACCGGCTATGTCGCCTTTGGCGAACCGGTGACGCGTGGCACGGTCGCCGGCGTTACGCTGATCGTGGCCGGCTGCATCCTGGCGGCGCGGCGCGGCGATCCGCATCCCGAGCCGATGTAGGGGAGGGCGGCCAAGCTCGCCCCGTCAAGCCAGCGCCACCTTTTGCGCATCCACGATCGCCGCGAACCCCGGGTCCAGCCCGCTGCGGTCCACCAGGTCCACGTTCCAGGGCAGATCGCTGTCGTCGAATGCTTCGCGAAGGCTTGCCAGGGTGGCCAGCGGCAAAGGTGCCGGTCCTTCGATCACCAAGTCGAGATCAGACCAGGGCTTGGCTGCTCCCCGTGCGCGACTGCCGAAGGCACTGGCGACGAAGCCTGGGGGCAGATGCGCCGCCAGAATCGCGCGCACAGCGGCAAGCTCTTCCACGGAAAGTGCCAGATGCGCGTCAGGAGCCACGCGCGGCTTCCAGCCTGGCCAGCAGGTCTTCGGCCTGGGCCAGGAACGCCGGGATCGCCGCTGCCACCTGCCGCGCCTTGCCTTCGTCATAGGTGTGCGAGGTAATGTTGCGCATCTCGCGCCAGGTGCGCCACTCGCGCCAATCCGCGCCGGTTAGCCCCTGTTCGGCGGCCGTGCGGATCAGGGTGGGAAACGTCATGCGGTCCACGTCCTCGGGATTGGCCGCCCCCGCCTCGATCACCCGCCGCAGCATCTTGTGCGAAAGGTCATAGGTAAATTCAAAGCGCTGGATCAGCCCATCGCGGATCTGCGTATCGCTTTCATCCTGCGCGAAGCGGGCCAAACCCTCGCGCAGGCGCGCAACGGCGCGGGCAAGCGGCGTGAAATCCAGCGTGGCGAGATCGGTAGACATGCCCTCTCATGCCAGAGCGCGGGGGGCGGGGGCAAGCGCGGGGTGTTGATGCAGTGGGTCTTGGATTGCGACGCTATTTAAAGACAATCGGCCGCCATGCGGGAGGATAAGGAACGGCTTGGGGCCACGGATTGACGCGGGCAATCCTTCGTCGTGGGCAAGCGCGTGTCAAGGTTGAAGGATTTTATGGGCATCGCTCGCGGCCCCATAAGCTGGTTGCCGTGATTATGGGATGTGGTTCATAACTGATAGCGGCAAACACCGGGTGCGCGATGGAATACGCTGACGGTACGCCTATCAACATCGGCGATGAAGTCGCAGTGGATGGCATGGCAGGAATCATTGTTGCCGATTTTGATAACAGCCTCTTCCTGACCGGTTACGAGGAAGGGGGCAATCCTGCTGCAGAAGCAGTTGCGGATTTCCCGCTGTCATCTGGTGTTATGGCCAAAACCGCCGAAGCGGGACTAATCTATTATGAAGCTGCTGAGCTTGGGCACATCCAGCCCCTAAGGGGAGTGGATGCAAGTTCGCGATGATGAGCGCATACGGGTGATGGGCCAGGAAATTAGGAATTCCGGGGAAGGCATACTTAACTACATGGTTCTGGCTAGCCGGGGTGTTTGGAGAACTGGAAGTCCGCTTCGCGTCGTTGTCCCGCACATTGCAGACCCCGTAACCCAGCGGGATAATGGGCGGCTCTTCGCGTTTTCGGCTTGAAGCCAGCGCAACGTGGTCCGAAACTGAGCGCTTCGATCCGAGCGGTGGATCAGTAATGCAAACGCCCCAAATCGACGAACTGCACCCCACGCGAGACAATACTTCTGCTATTGCGTCGCAATAAGCCAAATCCCGCAAATTTAGCCATTTCCCGCCCTTGACGAGTCGGTCCTGACAGCGCATCGCGGCGCCGTTCACGAGAGGCCCGCTGGCTTTCGTTGCCCCCGGACATGGGCTTTGCCCCCGGAACAGGTAGCGGCCTTCGCGCCCGCGGTCCCTCGCAAACGGCAGGAGGATTTCGCTTAGCCATGACCCAGGTCGGACAGGACTCGCTCGGCACGCGCAGCACGCTTACCGTCGGCGGCAAGAACGTCGCCTACTACTCCCTCAAGAAGGCCGCCGAAAAGTTCGGCGATGTCTCGCGGTTGCCCTTCTCGATGAAGGTGCTGCTGGAAAACCTTCTCCGCTTCGAGGACGGTGGCTTCACCGTTTCGGCCGACGATGTGAAGGCCCTGGTCGATTGGCAGCACAACCCGTCGAGCAGCGCGGAAATCCAGTATCGCCCGGCGCGCGTGCTGCTGCAGGATTTCACCGGCGTGCCCTGCGTGGTCGATCTGGCCGCGATGCGCGACGCCATCGCCAAGCTGGGCGGTGACACCAGCAAGATCAACCCGCTGGTGCCCGTGCACCTGGTGATCGATCACTCGGTCATGGTCGATGAATTCGGCCACCCCAAGGCGTTCGAACAGAACGTCGAGATCGAATACTATCGCAATGGCGAGCGCTACGACTTCCTCAAGTGGGGTTCCAAGTCGCTTTCCAACTTCCACGCCGTGCCCCCGGGCACCGGCATCTGCCACCAGGTCAACCTGGAGCACATCGCCCAGACGGTGTGGACCAGCGAAGACCAGGACGGCAACCTGGTCGCCTATCCCGACACCTGCGTTGGCACCGACAGCCACACCACCATGGTCAATGGCCTGGGCGTGCTGGGCTGGGGCGTGGGCGGCATCGAAGCCGAAGCGGCCATGCTCGGCCAGCCGGTCTCGATGCTCATCCCCGAAGTGGTGGGCTTCAAGTTCACCGGCCAGCTGCAGGAAGGCGTGACCGCCACCGACCTCGTGCTGACCGCCACCAACATGCTGCGCAAGCATGGCGTGGTGGGCCGCTTCGTCGAATACTTCGGCCCCGGCCTGGCTGGCCTCACGCTGGCCGATCGCGCCACGCTGGCCAACATGGCGCCGGAATATGGCGCCACCTGCGGCTTCTTCGGCATCGATGAAAAGACGCTGGACTACATGCGCCTCACTGGCCGCGATGAAGACCAGATCGCGCTGGTTGAAGCCTATGCCAAGGAGCAGGGCTTCTGGATCGATCCTTCGGTCGAGCCGGTGTTCACCTCCACGCTCGAACTCGATCTGTCGACCGTCGTGCCTTCGCTCGCCGGCCCCAAGCGCCCGCAGGACAAGGTCGAGCTGCCGCAGGTGGACGACGTGTTCAACCAGGATCTGGGCGACGTCTACAAGAAGACCCAGTCGCGCGTGGCCGTCGAAGGCAAGGACCATGACATCGGCGACGGTGACGTGGTGATCGCCGCCATCACCAGCTGCACCAACACGTCGAACCCCGGCGTGCTGATCGCGGCCGGCCTGGTCGCCAAGAAGGCCGACGAGCTGGGCCTCAAGCCCAAGCCCTGGGTCAAGACCTCGCTGGCACCGGGCTCGCAGGTGGTGACCGACTACCTGATCAAGGCCGGTCTCCAGTCGCACCTCGACAACATCGGCTTCAACCTGGTCGGTTACGGCTGCACCACCTGCATCGGCAACTCCGGCCCGCTGGCCGAGCCGATCAGCAAGGCGATCAACGAGAACGGCATCGTCGCCGCCTCGGTGATCTCGGGCAACCGCAACTTCGAAGGCCGCGTCAGCCCCGACGTGCGCGCCAACTTCCTGGCCTCGCCGCCGCTGGTTGTCGCCTATGCGCTCAAGGGCACGGTGGTCGAAGACTTCACCACCACGCCGATCGGCACGAGCAAGGATGGCGCCGCCGTCTATCTCAAGGACATCTGGCCGACCAACGCCGAGGTTCACTCGGTCATGTCGGGCGCGATGAACCGCGCGATGTTCCAGGCCCGCTATGCCGACGTCTACAAGGGCGACAAGCACTGGCAGGCGATCAACGTGACGGGTTCGGAAACCTACTCGTGGCGCGCCGGGTCGACCTATGTCGCCAACCCGCCGTACTTCGAAGGCATGACCATGACGCCGGCCCCGGTGTCCGACATCGTCGGTGCCAAGCCGCTGCTGATCCTGGGCGATTCGATCACCACCGACCACATCTCGCCGGCCGGCTCGATCAAGGCCGATAGCCCGGCGGGCAAGTGGCTGCAGGATCACCAGGTCGCCAAGGCTGACTTCAACTCCTACGGCGCGCGCCGTGGCCACCATGAAGTGATGATGCGCGGCACCTTCGCCAACATCCGCATCAAGAACGAAATGGTCCCGGGCACCGAAGGCGGCTTCTCGCGCTATGGCGACGAAGTGGGCGCGGTCTATGACGTGGCGCAGAAGTACAAGGCCGATGGCACGCCGATGGTGGTCATCGCCGGCAAGGAATACGGTACCGGCTCGTCGCGCGACTGGGCGGCCAAGGGCACCAACCTGCTCGGCGTGCGCGCCGTGATCGTCGAAAGCTTCGAGCGTATCCACCGCTCGAACCTCGTCGGCATGGGCGTGCTGCCGCTGCAGTTCCTCGATGGCCAGACCCGTCAGAGCCTGGGCCTGACCGGCGACGATGCCTTCACCATCGAAGGCGTCGCCGATCTCCAGCCGCGCCAGACCGTGACCGTCAAGGTCACGCGCCCCGATGGCAGCACGTTCACGTTCGATGCGCTGTGCCGCATCGATACCGCCAACGAGCTGGAATACTTCAAGAACGGCGGCATCCTGCACTACGTGCTGCGCAAGCTGGCGGCCTGATCGCCGCCGGCATCACGCCGGAATGCAAGAAGGGCGGCTCCCACCGGGGCCGCCCTTTTTCGTTGGTGCGGGGGTGACCTGGCCCCTCCACCACCGGCTGCGCCGGCGGTCCCCCTCCCCATCGATGATGGGGAGGATTTTGCCGATCCTCCCTACCCGCAGGCGGGGAGGGGGACCACCGCGAAGCGGTGGTGGCGGGGCCATTACGCCCACGAAAAAGGGGCGGCCTCCCCCCGAAGACCGCCCCTTCCGTGGAGCCCGACAGAACCGGGCTTGACCGTGGTTTCAAGCCGGCTTGCGGCTCCGGCCCCAGCGCTGGCGTGCAACCAGCGCGGCGGCTGCGGCGCCGAACAGCAGAACCATCGATGGTTCGGGCACGTCGGTGCCGCCAGTGGTCGTCCCGCTGCTCGTCGATCCGCTGGACGAAGACGAGGTGGAGCTGGACGAACTGGTGGAGCTGGAGGAACTCGTCGAGCTGGAGGTCGACGAGGAGGTGGAGGACGACGTCGACGAGGAGGTGCTGCTGCTCGTCGAGGACGACGTGCTGACATTGCCCGACGAGGTCGAGGTGGAGGAACTGGTCGAGACGTTGCCAGACGACGTGCTGACGTTGCCGGAAGAGGTCGAGACATTGCCCGACGAGGTGCTCACGTTCCCGCTCGAGGTGGAAACGCTGCCCGAAGACGTCGATACGCTGCCCGACGAGGTCGAGACATTGCCACTGGAGGTGGAGACGTTGCCGCTCGACGTGGAGGTCGAGCCACCCGAGGTGGAGGTCGATCCGCCCGAGGTCGAGCTGGAGCCGCCCGAGGTAGAGGTGGAGCCGGTGCTGGTGGAGGATACCACCACGTTGCCGCCGCCACCGCCGCTGCCGCCAAAGAAGCCGCCGAAGAACCCGCCGCCAAAGCCGCCCACCGGGCCGCCGCCGATCACCACCGGCACGCCGCTACCGCCGCCGCCCTGCGCCTGGGGCGGCAGGGGCGCCATGTAGGGCACCGGCGCCATGGCATATTGCTGCGGCGGATCGCACACCTTGGTGGTGGCCGTGGTGACGATCTTGCGCTGGCGGTGCACCACGTGCGGTGGCGCGCGGCGCACCACGCGGCGCGGCTTGGCCTGCTTGATCTTGATCGGCTTGGTGTGGTGAATCTCGCCGGTCGATGGCGCTTCGGACACGTGCACCGCGCCCCCACCCAGAACTGCGCCGCCTGCCGCGCAGGCCGCCAGTTTTGCCAATGCCATCCTAACCGACATGATCGTTGCTCTCGCTAAATCCCGGGGCCGGCCTAGCAGAAACCACTTAACAGGTGGCTGCCGGCCTTTCCCGCAGATGAACAACGCAGATCATAGCGGCAGCGTCCATCGCGTTAACCTGAAATCGGCACGGCAGCGGGCCATATTTCGTCACTTTTCGCGCCGGTGTGTTAACTCTGTCCCAATCTGGAACTTTTGCCGGCCCGGGTGTTGTCGATTCCGACAGGCAAACCTGCCTATTCGCCGCCGCCGGGGTCAAACAGGCCGGGCAGGGTGCCGGGCAGGCCGCCCGGCATCTGCGCCGTGGGCGGGGTGATTCCCAGATGCTGCCAGGCCCGATCGTTAAGGCAGCGACCGCGCGCCGTGCGGGCCACCAGGCCCAGCTGGATCAGATAGGGCTCGATCACTTCCTCGATCGTGTCGCGCGGTTCCGAAAGGCCGGCGGCCAGCGTTTCCACCCCCACCGGGCCGCCCTTGTAGATATCGGCGATCATCATGAGATAGCGCCGATCCTGCAGGTCGAGCCCCAGCGCATCGACTTCCAGCCGGGTCAGCGCCTGGTCGGCCAGGGCGCGGGTGATCGTGCCATCGCCCATCACCTGGGCAAAATCGCGCACCCGGCGCAGCAGGCGCCCGGCCACGCGCGGCGTGCCCCGCGCGCGCTTGGCAATCTCGCGCGCGCCTTCGCTATCGATGCCCACGCCCATCAGCGTGGCGCCGCGCGTCACCACGCGTTCCAGTTCGGCCACGGTATAGAACTGCAGGCGCACCGGAATGCCAAAGCGATCGCGCAGCGGGGTCTGCAACAGGCCCTGCCGCGTGGTCGCGCCGATCAGGGTGAAGGGCGGCAGATCGATCCGCACCGATCGTGCCGAAGGCCCTTCGCCGATGATCAGATCCAGCGCGCGGTCTTCCATCGCGGGATAGAGCACTTCCTCGACCACGGGATTGAGGCGGTGGATTTCGTCGATGAACAGCACATCGCCCGATTCGAGGTTGGTCAGCAGCGCCGCCAGATCGCCCGACTTGGCAATCACCGGGCCAGAGGTGGCGCGGAAATTCACCCCCAGCTCGCGGGCGATGATCTGCGCCAGCGTGGTCTTGCCCAGGCCCGGCGGGCCAAAGAACAGCACATGGTCCATCGCCTCGCGCCGCTGCTTGGCGCTCTCGATGAAGATCTTGAGATTTTCGCGCGCGGACTCCTGGCCAACGAACTCGGCCAGCGTCTTGGGCCGCAATGCAGCGTCGAGGTCTTCGGCCTGGGCCTGGGCGGAAAGGAGCGGGTTTTCGGTCATGGGTGAGGGGACTTTCGGCGCAAGGCGCGCGGCACGTCCATCGCGTGATGCAATACGCGCACGACCAGCACTTGCGCGCCATTGAAACGGTAAAGGATGCGGTGGCGCCGATGCGAGAGACAGCGGATGTGATCGCCCAGCTCTGGCCGGGCCGGGCCTGCTTCGGGATGCCGTGCCAGCAGATCGAACGCGCCGGCAATGCTCATGAAATAGGCATCAGCCAAGGCCCCGCCAAATTCCACGTTGCCATATTCGCGCATGCGCACAAGGTCTTGGCGGGCCAGTGCCGTCAGCCGTACGTCAGCCACGAGAAGAGGGATGTTCGGCCATGATCTGCGCAAGGATATCGTCCGGGCTGTCGGACAGAACTTCCGACGCCAGGCCTTCCGCAACCAGGACGCGAAGCCATTCCACATCATCGATGGCGGCATCCTGATCACGCCGGACCAGATCGCGCACGTAGTCGCTGGCGCTGGAATAGCGCCCTTCCGCCACGCGGGCGTCGATCCATTGCCGCAGCGCTGGCGGCATCGAGACGTTCAGCTGGGCCATGCGTCGACTATAAAGGTCCATCGGGCCGTTGTCCAAGTTCATCACCCCGTCGCCCGTTTGAGCGCCACGCGCACCAGGTCGTTGAGGCGGGCGTCTTCGCCCAGGTCCTTGATCGCAAAGGCCACGGCGCTGGCGGCCACGGCGGGCTTGAAGCCCAGGTTCTGCAAGGCCGAAATCGCGTCGGCGCTGGCCGAGCCGGCCGGCAGCGCAACATCTGCCTCTGCCGCTACGCCCAGGCCGCCGGTCATGCCGGCCAGGCCCCCAGCCTTGTCCTTGAGTTCGTTGACGATGCGGCTGGCAAGCTTTGGCCCGACGCCGTTGGCGCGGGCCACCATCGCAGCATCGCCACCGGCGCAGGCGCGCTGCAATTCCTCCACCGACAGGGCGGAGAGAATGGCCAGGGCCACTTTCGATCCCACCCCCTGCACGGCAGTGAGCAGGCGGAACCACGCGCGTTCGCCCGCGCTGGCAAAGCCGATCAGGCGCTGGTCGGTTTCGCTCACCTGCATTTCGGTGTGCACCACCACCTTGTCGCCGCGCACGCCCAGGTGCGTGAGCGTCTTGGCGGAACATTGCACCAGGTAACCGACGCCGTTCACGTCGATGATCGCCCAGTCCGGGCCGGTGTCGTCAAGCATGCCGGTCAATTTGGCGATCATGGTTTGTTCCCTATGGCAGGGAACTTTCCCGCGCGCAACCAGGGTTCAGGTATTGGCCTGTTGATCCTCGGGCACGGCATCGTCGGGGCCGTAATAGAGCTTGGCACAATCGTGCGCGGCCACACCCCCTTCAAGCGAGAGGTCATCCTTGAAGGCATCGCGGATGTAATCGACCGTCGAAAGGTGGCGGTCCTCGAAATACATCTCGTGCACCTGGTCGCGCCCGGCGCCATAGACGATGCGCGTCACTCCGGCCCAGATCGCCGCCATCGTGCACATGCCGCAGGGCTGCAGTGTGGTATAAAGCGTGGCGCCGTCGATCTTCATGTCGCCCACCGCCTGGCCGGCCGCGCGCAGCGCTTCTACTTCGGCATGGGCGGTCGCATCGCACCGTTCCACCGTGCGGTTAACCGCGCCAGCGACCAGGCTGCCGTGGCGCACCACCAGCGCGGCGATTGGCGTATTGGCCGGATCATCACCCTTTTCGCGGATGGCAAGGGCGATGGCGCGGGCCATCCAGGCTTCGTCGGTGGCGGCGATGTTCATGAAGAACGCTACGCCGCGCGAGGGCTGGCGTTCCCGTGCCCGTTCGGGATCAGCGGTGGCTGCCGAGCATGTTGGCATGGGTGATCGCCACGGCCAGCGCGTCAGAGGCGTCCTCGCCGGCCAGCTTCACGCCGGGCAGCAGGATCTTGAGCATGTGCTGGATCTGCTGCTTTTCCGCGCCGCCGGTGCCGACCAGCGCTTTCTTGATCACCTTGGTGGGATATTCCGCCACATGCATGCCCGATCGTGCCAGGCTGAGCATGGCAACGCCGCGGGCCTGGCCCAGTTTGAGCGTGGATTGCGGGTTCACGTTGACGAAGACTTCTTCCACCGCGCCTTCGTCGGGCCGGTGGACCAGGATGACATCGGTCAGCGCTGCGTCCAGTTCCACCAGGCGCTGCGCCATGGTGGCCTTGGCATCGGTGCGAATCTGGCCATTGGCAACATGGCTGAGCCGGCTGCCAGACTTGGCCACCACGCCCCAGCCGGTGCAGGTGAGGCCGGGATCGATGCCCAGGATGATCATGACTGCAAGACCCTCTCCCGCATTGCGGGGGAGGGGGACCGCGCGCGCAGCGCGTGGTGGAGGGGGAGCCCCCTCCGACGGCCTGACGGCCGCCACCTCCCCCTCTGCGAGGGGGAGGATCGATCGCCAGCGCGCACTGCCACGGGCCTGATCAGCCCAGCTTTTCCATCACGTCGTCGGGGATTTCATAGTTGCCCCACACGGTCTGCACGTCGTCGTCGTCGTCCAGCACGTCGATCAGCTTGAGCAGGGTGGCGGCGTCATCGGCCGAAACCGTGGTCTTGAGGCTGGGCTTCCACGCCAGCTTCACCGCTTCGGCTTCGCCCAGCGCCTTTTCCAGCTCGCGGCTGACGGGGTGGAGGTTGTCGATCGCGGTCCAGATCTGGTGCGTATCGTCATCCGATTCCACGTCGTCGGCGCCGGCTTCGATCGCGGCTTCCAGCACCTTTTCCTCGTCACCCACGCTGGCGGGATATTCGATCAGGCCCAGGCGTTCAAAGCCATGGCTGACCGCGCCCGAAGCGCCCAGGTTGCCGCCGTTCTTGGCAAAGGCGGTGCGCACGTTGGTGGCGGTGCGGTTGCGGTTGTCGGTGAGCGCCTCGACGATGATCGCCACGCCGCCCGGGCCATAGCCTTCGTAGCGCACTTCTTCATAGTTCTCGCCATCGCCCTTGCTCGCCTTGTCGATGGCGCGCTGGATGTTGTCCTTGGGCATCGACTGCGCCTTGGCGGCGTTGATCGCGGCGCGCAGGCGCGGGTTCATGTCCGGATCGGGCATGCCCATCTTGGCCGCGACGGTGATTTCGCGGGAGAGCTTGGAGAACATGGCCGAGCGCTTCTTGTCCTGCGCGCCCTTGCGATGCATGATGTTCTTGAATTTGGAATGGCCTGCCATGGATCTGCTTCTTGCGGCTGATGGTGGGAACTTGGGGTTTGCCACGGCCCCTAGACCAACCGGCGCAAAACGGCAATGCGCGCCTGGCCAACAACGGGGCGGCCCAGCAACCGGAGCAGATCGGCAAACGCGGCGTTAACCGCTGGCGCGGTATGGCCCTTGCCATGGTCCGCCTGTCCCTGCCCGCTGCGCAATCCCTGGCCCACTTCCTGCGCCATCCACGCTGGACGCGCCCGATGGGTCTGGGCAGCGCGGAAAGCTGGGCGCTGTGGCGCGGGGCGACCGGGCTCTATCTGGCCGGGCTGCTGGTGCTCGCGCTGGTTCTGCACCTGTGGCAGCGGGCGATGGGCCTGCCTTCACCCGACGCCTTTGGCAAAGTGCCGCCCGCCCTGCTGCTCCCCACCGTCACCCTCCTGGCCCCGGTGGCCGAGGAATGTGTGTTCCGGGGCTGGCTTTCGGGCCGGCCCCGCGCACTCGCGCTGATCGCGGGGCTGGTTGTAGCGGCTGCCGCGCTATGGACGGTGCGCGATGGCGCGGCCCACCCCGTGGCGCTGCTGCTGTTGCTGCTGGGCGTGCTGGGTGCGGCGCTGGGCTGGTTCGTGCTGCGCCGGCGGGAAACCCCGGCGTGGTTCGTCGCGGCGTTTCCGGTGCTGTTCATGCTGCACGCGGTGGTCTTCGCGTTGTTTCACCTCAGCAACTATCCGCGCATCACGCTGGCGCTGGTGCCGATGGTGCTGCCGCAGCTGTGGGCCGGGCTGGTGTTCGGCTTCATCCGTGTGCGGATCAGCTTGCCCGCCGCCATGCTTGCCCACGCGCTGGGCAATCTGGCGGCGGTAACCGTGGCATTCCTGGTGCAGTGAGCGGGGCGGCCAAGCGCCGCGTTGCTCAGTCCCTGGCGCTCAGTCGATGCCCAGGGCGTTCTTGTAAACGTCGAGAATCGCTTCCATTTCGCGGCGATCGTCGGGCTTCATTTTCCGCAGGCGGACGATCTGGCGCATGATCTTGGCGTCATAGCCGGCCGACTTGGCTTCGCTGTAGACATCCTTGATGTCGTCGCCGATGCCCTTCTTTTCTTCTTCCAGGCGTTCGATGCGCTCGATCAAGAGGCGCAGGCGGTCGTCGGCGGCGTCGGCCATGGGATAAGCTCCGAATCTCTGTGTGGGCGGCCGTTGCGGCCTTCAGCCGCGGGCAAATAGCCGCCCACGCCCACGCTGGCAAAGCCGATCCTGTGGAAAGATTGCGCCGCTGTCGCGCGCAAGCCGGGTTGTGTCCGGGTTCTGGCCGGTGTCAGCGCGGGTTGCGCTTCATGCTCTCTTCCATCCGCGCCAGTTGTTCGGGCGTGGCCGGGCTCTGGTAGCGGGCCTTCCATTCATCGGCGGGCAGGCCGTGGATCGCCTCGCGCGCGGCAGCCTTGTCCAGCGGGGCGCCGGCCTCGATAATCCAGTCGGCCAGGCAATTGCGGCAAAAGCCCGCCAGGCCCATCAGATCGATGTTCTGGGCATCGTGGCGGTGGCGCAAATGGCGCACCAGGTGGCGAAAGGCAGCCGCGGCCACTGCATCATCGAGTTGATCGAGCGGATCAGCGCCAGAATGGGTGGTTTGGCCGGTCGAAGCATTCGTATCCATGGTTATCATCCCTTGGGTTTTGCCCCGGCATAGGCCATAGGGCAGGCCGAATGAAAGCCTGCCGGGTTCGATAGTGAAGAGGAGTTTTTTGCACCATGGGCCAGCCTGACAAGCGCGAACGCAAGGTCAAGATCCTCGCAACGGTGGGGCCGGCCAGCCGTTCCCCGGAAATGCTGGAAAAGCTTTTCCTGGCCGGTGCCGATGCCTTTCGCGTCAACATGAGCCATGGCGAACACGCCATCCACGCCGAAACCATCGCCAATATCCGCGCGCTGGAAGAACGGGTAAAGCGCCCGATCACCGTGCTGTGCGATCTCCAGGGGCCCAAGCTGCGCGTCGGCACCTTCAAGGAAGGCCGCGCCGTCATCCGCCATTCGGGCCACTTCACGCTCGATCGCAATCCCGAGCCGGGCGATGAAAACCGCGTCTGCCTGCCCCATCCCGAACTGTTCGGCATCCTGCAAAAGGGCCAGCGCCTGCTGATCGACGATGGCAAGCTGCGCCTGCGCGTGATCCGCGCCAGCGAGAGCGAAATCCTTTGCTCGGCCGAAGTGGGCGGCGTGATTTCCGATCGCAAGGGCGTCAACGTGCCCGACGCGGTGGTGCCGGTGCCCGCGCTCACCGAAAAGGACCGTCGCGACCTGGCCTTCGCCGTGGAGCATGGCGCCGACTGGATCGCCCTGTCGTTCGTGCAGCGCCCCGAAGACGTGGCCGAGGCGCGCCGCCTGATGGGCGGCTATGGCTCGCTCATGGCCAAGATCGAAAAGCCGGCCGCGATCTCGCGCCTGGAAGAGATCATCGAACTGTCCGACGGCATCATGGTCGCCCGTGGTGACCTGGGCGTCGAGCTCAACCCCGAAGAAGTGCCGCCGCTGCAAAAGCGCATCGTCGAAAGCGCGCGCCGCCAGGGCAAGCCGGTGGTCGTGGCCACGCAGATGCTCGAATCGATGATCGAGGCGCCCACGCCCACCCGCGCCGAAGTGTCGGACGTGGCCAACGCGGTCTATGACGGTGCCGACGCGGTCATGCTGTCGGCCGAAACCGCCGCCGGCGCCTGGCCGGAAGAAGCGGTCAGCATCATGAACCGCATCGCCGTGCAGGTGGAAAGCGATCCCGGCTATGCCGCCCGCGTCCACTTCATCGAAACGCTGCCTGATCCCACCACGGCTGACGCGCTGGCCCAGGCCTGCGCCTCGATCGCTGAAACGCTGCCGATCTCGGGGATCATCGTGTTCACCGGTTCGGGCTCCACCGCCCGCCGCGTGGCGCGTGAACGGCCGGGCGTGCCGATGCTGGTGCTCACGCCCAGCCAGAAGACCGCGCGCAAGGTCGGCCTGCTGTGGGGCGCCCACGCGGTTGCCACCAAGGACATCGGCAGCTTTGAGGAAATGATCGCCAAGGGCAAGCGCATGGCCCTGCGCCACGATTTCGGCACCGCCGGGTCCAAGCTGGTGGCGCTGGCCGGGGTGCCGTTCGGCACGCCGGGGGCCACCAACCTGCTGCATGTCGTCACCCTCACCGGCGACGAACTCAAGCAGCACCAGGCCGACTGAGCAGCCCTGACAAGACCTGGCGCGTTCAGGTCTTGTCCGTCACCCGGGCCACTGTCAGGCCCGAGGTGACGCGCTCGGCCGCGAACACGCAGTTCTTGCCCGATGCCTTGGCCAGATAGAGCGAGGCATCGGCATCGGGGATCAGTTCCTCGCCCCTGACGGACGTTTCCGGCATGGCCGCCACGCCCAGCGACGCGCTGACCGGGCAGCCCTGGATATCGGTCACGCCCAGCACGCGCAGGCGGATCTGCTCGGCCTTGGCCACGGCATCGGCCAGCGCGCAATCGGGCAGGATGGCGATGATCTCTTCCCCGCCATAGCGGCAGACCACGTCGGTGGGGCGCAGTGCGCCAACGATCTGCGCCGCCACATCGCGCAGCACCGCATCGCCCTTGGCATGGCCATAGCTGTCGTTGAGTTCCTTGAAGTTATCCAGATCGATCATGATCACTGCGGTGGGATTGCCCGATCGCTGCGACAGCGCAATCAGGCGCTCCAGCGTGTCTTCCATATAGCGCCGGTTATAGAGGCCAGTCAGCGAATCGCGCAGCGACTGGGTGCGCAGCCGATCGCGCAGCGCGATGTTGGACAAAGCCAGCGACATCGAATCCGCCAGCGCCGTGCCCAGGTGGCGCAAGTTGGCCAGTTCCTCGCCCCCCGCCAGCGCCACTGGCGCATCGCTGCGCGCCAGCACCAGAAGACCCTGCACCTGGCCACCGGCCATCATCGGGATTTCCAGCACGGCATTGTCGCCGCCATGGTGCGAGCAGCACAGCCCGCCTTCGACCGGCGCATTCACGTGCGCCTTGCCGCGCTTCAACGCCCAGCAGTGGCTCGGCGCCAACGAATCGGGTGCGACATAGCCATCCGGCAAGTCCCACTGGCGCGCCAGGTCCAACCGATCGCGTGAATTGTTGAGCACATAGAGCGCCGCGCCGTGCCCACCCAGCAGGCGCCGCGCGGTGACCATCAGGACGGCGCCGGCTTCCTCGTTGGTTTCGGCGGCCTGCAACATGTCGGTCATGGCAAAGAGTTCGGCGGTGCGCCGCCGCGCTGCCTCTGAATCCGCGCGCATGTGCTGTTCGTGGTTGTGATGGGTGATCAGGATCGTGCGAAAGCCCAGCAGCGATGTGGCCACGGCCACCTGCAAGCCCAGCGCCAGCACCAGCAGCATGTCGTTGCCGCCAGGCTGCCAGCGGTCGAGCATTTCGTGCACCGCCACCAGGGCGATCGACAGCAGCTGCAGCGCGATCGCGCCATTATACATCAGGCCCAGGCGCTGCCGCGTGGTGCCGCGCCATTCCGGCAGGCGCAGCCGACGCAGGAATGGCGCTTGCTCGTCCACCACGCTCAGAAAGCTCCCGTTCCGAAACCTGCACCGTCCCGGGGGATGCCGGGCACGGCCATTCTTACGGACAGGGCAGGTGGAGCAGGCTGAACGCGCGCCTGCGCATGAATGCCTATGATGGGCGGCGCAGGACGCTAACGATGATCAGCCGCGCGCGCCAAACAGGGCAGAGCCGACGCGCACATGCGTGGCGCCCAGCTGGATCGCGGTTTCAAAGTCGTCGCTCATGCCCATCGATCGGCCGGCCAGGCCATGGTCTGCGGCGAGCTTGTCGAGCAGGGCAAAGAACGGCGCGGCCTCGATCCCCGCCGGGGGTACGCACATCAGCCCGATCACCGGCAGCTCGGCCGCGCGCGCCTCGGTCAGCAAGGCAGGCAGATCGGCGATGGCGCAGCCACCCTTCTGCTCTTCGGCGCCGATGTTGACCTGCACGAACAGCGGCACGCGGCGGCCGGTCTTGTCCATCGCGCGGGCCAGCGCGGTCAGCAGTGAGGGGCGATCGAGCGAATGGATGCAATCGAACAGCGCCACGGCCTCATCGGCCTTGTTCGATTGCAGCTGGCCCACCAGGTGCAATTCCAGCCCGGCATGCTCCTCGCGCAGCGGCGCCCACTTGGCCTGGGCTTCCTGCACGCGGTTTTCGCCGAACACGGTCTGGCCGGCGGCGATCAGCGGGCGGATCGCCTCGGCCGGGTGGGTTTTCGATACGGCCACCAGCGTCACGTCGGCAGGGGCGCGGCGGGCAATGCGCGCGGCCTGGGCGATGCGGGCGCGAATGTCTTCAAGCGGGGTATGCTCTGGTCCGGTCATGGCGCGGTGCTATAGCGTCGTCATGGCAAAGCGCTACCCCGTGCCGCGATTGGTCCTGCTCAGCGATGCGCGCAACGATGCCGTGCTGGCCCGCGCCCTGGCGCGCCTGCCGCGCGGTAGTGCACTGGTGTTCCGCCATTATCACCTGGCGTCCGAGGCGCGCCGACGGCGCTGGGCCGCGCTGCGCCGCCTGGCGGCACCGCGCGGCGTGGCGCTGATCGCGGCGGGCGCGCGCTGCGGCCGGGGCGGGCAGGGGCGCTATGGCGCGCCAGATGGCTTGGGGCGCGAATCCGGGTTGCGCCTGGCCACGGCCCATTCCCTGCGCGAAATCGCGGCGGCGGCGCGTGCGCGTGCCGATGCCGTGCTGCTGTCTCCGGTACTGCCCACGCGCAGCCATCCCGGCGCGCCGGTGCTGGGCATGGTGCGCTTCCTGCTGCTGGCGCGCCATAGCCCGGTGCCGGTCCTGGCGCTGGGCGGGATGAACCGCGCCGCCGCGCGCCGCCTGCCGTCAAGGGGCGCCGTGCAGGGCTGGGCCGCGATCGACGGACTGTCGTGAAAATCCGCGCAATTCCGTGGGTTTTCGCGGGCGATTCTTGACCCCGGCAGCGCTTGGGGCGATGATGGCGCCAGAAGGGAATATTCAGCATCATGGCTTCGCGGGCACTCACCCCCAACCGTTCGACCGCGCCTGGCGGCGGGAAACTCGGCCCTGGCCGGGGCAACCCCAACTGGCGCGCCGTGTTGCGGCGCAGCTTCCGCCGCAGTTTCGAACTGATCGGCGGCGCCACGCTGTTCGGCGCCATGGTGTTCCTCGCGCTGGCGCTGGTCAGCTATACCCAGACCGATCCTTCCGGCAGCACCGCCTCGGGCAGCCCGGTGGACAACTGGATGGGCCTGCCCGGCGCCTGGGCGGCGGAACGCGTGCTGGTGCTGTTCGGCCTGCCCGGCGGCCTGCTGGTGCCGCTGCTGTTCGTGTTTGCCCGCCGCCTGTGGGACGCCGCCGGTGACCTGATCGACGTGGACGAGGATGAAGAAGCGCCAGCGCCCGAACCGGCCTGGTGGCGCCTGTCGCTCGGCCTGTCGGTGGCGATGATGCTGTCGGGCACGGCGCTGGCGCTGGCGTTCACCGGCCCGGGTGGCAGCCTGCCGGCCGGGTTTGGCGGCGCCACCGGCCTGCTCGGCGCGGCCGGGGTGCGCGCGCTGGCTGGCCTGGTGCCGGTGGCGCAGGGCTGGATCATCCTGGCCATCGCGCTGCTCGCCTTTGGCGGCGGCCTGTTCCTCACCGGGCGCGTCTTTGCGCTCGATTGGGCGCGGTTGCTGTCGATTCCGGCGTTCCTGCGCCGCACTCCGCGTGAGGCGGCGGCCGATGGCGCCCCGGCCCGCCAGCGCCGCGCGCCCAAGGCCAAGGCCGCAGCCGCCGGTGATGCCCTGCTCGCCGATGATGACGATGGTGCCGATGATGACGCGCCGCCGTTCGACACCCGCGCCCCGGTGATCCCGGCCGATGCTGCCGCACCGCGCCGCCCGACCGAGATCAGCGATCCGCAGCGCACCCCTGCGCCTGCGGCCAAGGCGCAGGCGCGGCAAAGCGACCTGTTCGACAAGTTCGCGCTACCCGCGATCGACATTCTCGAGGAAATTCCCGCCTCGGCCCAGCCCAAGATCGACAAGCTCGCGCTGGAACGCAACGCGCGCCTGCTCGAAAACGTGCTCGACGATTTCAACGTCAAGGGCGAGATCACCGCCGTGCGCACCGGCCCGGTGGTGACGATGTACGAACTCGAACCCGCGCCCGGCATCAAGGCCAGCCGCGTGATCGGCCTGGCCGACGATATCGCCCGCAACATGAGCGCGGTGTCGGCACGCGTCTCGGCCATTCCCGGCCGCACCGTGATGGGCATCGAATTGCCCAACCAGATCCGCGACATGGTTTCGTTCCGCGAGCTGGTGGCGTGCGACAAGTTCGTCAATGCCAAGGGCCTCTTGCCGATCATCCTGGGCAAGGACATTGCCGGCGAACCGATCGTGGCCGATCTGGCCACCATGCCCCACCTGCTGGTGGCCGGCACCACCGGCTCGGGCAAGTCGGTGGGCCTGAACTGCATCCTGCTGTCGCTGCTCTATCGGCTTACCCCGGCGCAGTGCCGCATGATCCTGGTCGATCCCAAGGTGCTCGAACTCAAGTCCTACGACGATATCCCGCACCTCCTCTCGCCCGTGGTGACCGAGCCGGCCAAGGCCGTGCGCGCGCTCAAATGGGCGGTCGAGGAAATGGAGCGGCGCTATCGCCAGATGTCGTCGATCGGCGTGCGCAACCTGTCGGGCTTCAACGAAAAGGTCCGCGCCGCGCAGGCCAAGGGCAAGCCGCTCGGCCGCCGCATCCAGGTCGGCTTCGATCCCGAGACCGGCGAGGAACTGTTCGAGGAACAGCAGCTCGAATACCAGGTGCTGCCGCAGATCGTGGTGATCGTCGACGAACTGGCCGACCTCATGGTCAGCGTCGGCAAGGAAATCGAAGTCCTGATCCAGCGCCTCT
The DNA here is from genome assembly GCF_013149315.1 of Novosphingobium sp. SG754. NCBI lineage: Bacteria > Pseudomonadati > Pseudomonadota > Alphaproteobacteria > Sphingomonadales > Sphingomonadaceae > Novosphingobium > Novosphingobium sp. SG754. Next base: position 189,627 of record NZ_JABGCC010000006.1, read on the forward strand.
CGCAAAAGAGCCGCGCGGCCGGCATCCACCTGATCATGGCCACGCAGCGCCCCTCGGTCGACGTCATCACCGGCGTGATCAAGGCCAACCTGCCCACGCGCATTTCCTTTGCCGTGACCAGCCGCATCGACAGCCGCACGATCCTGGGCGAACAGGGCGCCGAACAGCTGCTTGGCAAGGGCGACATGCTCTACAAGCCCAGCACCGACCCGATCAAACGCGTCCACGGCCCCTTTGTCAGCGACGAGGAAGTGGAGCGCGTGGCCGATCACTGGCGTGGCCAGGGCAAGCCGGAATACGTCGATTCGGTCACCGAGGAACCCGAGGAAGGCTCGTACGGCTTCGACGAACTCGACACCTCCGACAATCCCGAAGACCGCAAGTATCGCCAGGTCTGCCAGCTCGTGTTCGAAAGCCAGAAGGCCTCGGCCAGTTGGATTCAGCGCCAGATGGGCGTGGGCTACAACACCGCGTCCAAGTGGGTCGAACGCATGGAGCAGGATGGCCTGGTCGGCCCGGCCAACCACGTCGGCCGCCGCGAGATCTATCGCGACAAGGACGGCAACCCGCTGTAACCCCGGATGGCTTGCAATGCCCGGTCACCGGGCAATGGCCCTTCGACAAGCTCAGGGCGAACGGCCTGGGAAAAGGCTTGTTACCCGTTGGGGATGCTGTCGGGCCATAGATCCTCCCCGTCACCGACGGGGAGGGGGACCGCCCGCACAGCGGGTGGTGGAGGGGCTCTCAGGCCGCCCGCAGCGCCACGGTCGCCTCGCCGACCAGCGCGGTCACCTCTGCCTCGGTCAACACCCGGCGCGGGTCATAGCCCAGGCCGAGGCGGGCAGTGCGGCGCCAGGCATCGCAGAACAGGCCCTTGTTGGGGCCAAACGCCCGCAGCACATGGGCAGCCAGGCGCGGCGGCGCGTCGGGCGCATAGGCGCGTGAGAACAGCGCCATGTCGGCCACCCACGGCCCGATCATTACCCAGCCATGGTCATCGGCCACCACTTCGCCCGCCACGCTCAGCGTGCCTTCGACCACCATGATCGGCGCATCGAGGGCACGGGCCAGGTGCACGGCATAGGCGGCACCCAGCATCGGCGCGGTCACGTCCTTGCCCGCCATGACCTTGAGCACGTCCTGCGCGCGGGTGGCCATCAGCGCCTTGTCGTCCTCGCTCGGGCTCCACGCCTTGAACGTGCGCGCGGTTTCCCACGAATGGCTGGCGGCGATCAGGCGCGAGAGGCGGGTCAGGGCAAGCGATGCGGTCATGACCGCGGCCCTTAGGCGCAAAGCGGTCCTAGGCAAAGGGGGACTGGATCACTTGCCCTGCTTGCCCACGATCACACCGCCCACGGGAATATTGCTGCCACCCTTGGGATCGCGCATCCCAATGAGCCAGGTCGCATAGAATTCTTCAGCATGCGGACCGGTGAACTGCCCCTTGATCGAACCGCGGGTGTCGCCGCTGAATGGCAGGTTGATGATTTTGTCAAAGGTGCCCGCAAACGTTGCCTTGCCTGCGTCGCCCGTGCCGGAAAAAGCATAGGCGCCAAGCGCGTAGGACGTTCCGGTATCGCGGTCTGTCGCCACGGGGTTGAGCGTGCCGGTCAAGGTTGCCGCGCCGAAGTTGTAGGCCATGCGCGCGTCTCCGCTGATCGCATATGGCCGGGTGTTGCCATCAGACGGGACCCCGGAATAGCCCAGGATCACGCCATTGTATGTAGCGCTGCCGCTGCTCGGCACCGCCGAAGCCGGCGTCGCCTCGCCAAAGCCATAGGCGAAATCGGTGTAGGGGAATGTGGAGGATTGCGACGGTGCCAATACCGTTTCAGACGTGCCAAAGCCGGTATAGGTCAACGCAATCAGCGGATTGCTGGGGCCGGGGCGCGAAACGCGCAGCGTGCCCGCGCTCAACGAACTCGCTTGCGCCGTAACGGAATAGGCATCGTACGTGGCGTCGCTGTGCGCCGCGTCGCGGATCGCGGGCGTGAGCGCACGTGGATTTCCTGAATATCCGTCGATCCCGGCACGTATCGTCAGCGCCTTCTGCGTTTCGGAATAGGTAATGTACAACGAGCGCGTTGTCAGGTTTTGCTGGTCCCACCGTGTCGAGCGGCCATAGCTGACGGCCACGGCTGCCCCGCCCAGGTCTTCGTTGATTACCAGGTTCGCCAGGCCATTGTTGGATGGCATCGTCGCGGTGTCGCGGCCCAGGATCGTGCCGCTCGCCACCACGTTGTCGTAAAGGTTGGTGTTCCAGACCGCGCCGAACTCTTCATGATGGGGGCCATAGAAACGGCCGTCGATCGCCCCCGGCCGCGCGCCGAAGTTGAAGCTGCCGGAAAACGTCGTGCTACCTGCTTTCAGCTTTGCCTGTGACGTCCAGTTTAAAGTGCCTTCATACAGGCTATTCCTGTAACGATCGATCGTGCCACTGCCAACCAGGCCGCCGGTGGCGAAATCCACCTGGAAGCGACCGCCGCCTGTCAGCACATAGTTCTGCTGAGGATAGCCGGCCTGCCCATCAAGGCGCACGCCGAATGTGGCCGTCCCGGTGGTCGGCATGGCCGATGCGGGCGTGGGGACGCCATAGGTGAAATAGTCCATGGTCGTTGTGGCGTTCGGCCCATCGGTCTGCGTCCGTTGCCAAAGGCCGGCACCGACATAGCGGAAAAGGGGTGCGTCGGGCGTGCCGGGATCGGTCGTATTCGTGCTGAGCGACAGTGTCTCCGTCAGCGCGCCTTCGCTGCGCTTGTAAACCGTGGCTGCGGCATTGCTGAGCGTGGCATCCTTTTGCGCCGGTCCGAAATCCTGTGTCCGCCCTTGCGTGGCAATCGTGTAGGTCTGCGTGGATGCCTTGTATTCGATCGTCAAAGGCTTGCTTGTAACCGTGTTCGGCTGGGCGGACGTGATCGGTTGATAGGCCGTCTGCGTTTTTGCATCGTTGACGAAGGCCTCGCTGACCAGGCTGCCCACCAGATCGTCGTTGGTCGGCTTGGGCGGGGGAGAAGGCGGCGGGTTGGGAGAGTTCGTGCTGGCAACGCCACCGCCATCGCCACACGCGGCGAGCAGAACCGCCAACGCAAGTGCCGAATACCGTGTCGCTCTGCAACACCGTTGGAGACCAGCGCGCACCATGATTTGATCCTTGTCAAAAACAGGATAGATCCAACTTGGCGCTATAATACGCTATTTTACATATTGTTCCAGCAATGCTTTACGCCTGAGAGTAAAAGGGCGCTGCCACTTCTGCAGGAACGCGAACCAGGCGTCCGCTGCTTTTATCGATCAGGGCCCACGTCGTGCGCGCGCTGACGATCACTTTGCCGGCCGCGTTGGCGAAATCGACGCAGCGGTCGAACCGCGCGCCGTGGGGCGGATCGGGAATGAAGGTGGTGGCCACCACGCTCTCGCCTTGGCCAACATTGCCGCGATAGTCGATCTCGTGCCGGGTCACCACCCAGACATAGGCCGCCACGTGTTCCGGTGGCGCCACCGTTTCCCAATGCCGCGTGGCGATCTGTTCCATCCAGCGCACCCACACCGCGTTGTTCACATGGCCCAGCTCGTCGATATGCTCGGGCAGGGCGGTGAACGTGCAAGAAAACCGAGCCGTCATGATCAGGCACCCACCAGGTGCAGCACGATCTGGCGGCGATGCGCCATGCGGCGGTGCTCGCACAGGTAGATGCCTTGCCAGGTACCAAGCGCGAGCTGCCCGCCGACCAGCGGGATCGACAGGCTCACCCCGGTCAGAATGCTTTTCAAATGGGCCGGCATGTCGTCCGAACCTTCGTCGTCGTGGGCATAGGCCGCGCTTTCCGGTGCCAGGCGATCGAGCCAGCGCACGATATCGCCACGCACCTCGCGCGCGGCATTTTCCTGGATGCACAGCGAGGCCGAGGTGTGGCGGCAGAACAGCGTGAGCAGCCCGCTATTCATGCCCTGGGCCGCCACCCACTGCGCGGTTTCGCGGGTGAATTCGTGCAGGCCGGGGCCGGGCGTATGCAGGGTCAGCGTGGTGCTGGCCTGGCGCAGCGGCGCGGCGTGCACCGCGTCTGCGGGGTGAAGGGCTTGGCTCATGACCGCATCAGCCTGGCATGGGGCGCCGACCATGTCACCCCGGTTTTGCGCGGCACGATAAAAAATGAGAATCATTATCAACATGGTTGATTATGAAAATCACTCGCAATAAAGCGCTACCCATCCGGACCGGGCGCCGCTGCCCGATCCGAGCAAAGGGGAAAAATTCCATCATGATCAATGCATCCCGGTCTCGTCGCGCGTCACCCATGCCAAGCGGGCACGTGCCTGCCACCTCGCCCTTGCGTCCCGCATTTCTCGCCGCCGGCTGTATCGGCGTGATCGCCGCCATGCCGGCCCAGGCCCAGGATGCCGCGCAAACCGTGCTGGGCGGGGTGACCGTGACCGATACCGCGATCGCGCAAGCCCCGGTCAAGGTAGAGCGGGCGGAATCGCCCAAGTACGTGCGCCCTCTGCTCGATACGCCGCAGACCGTCACCGTGGTGGGCCGCGCGGTGATCGAGGCGCAGAACCTGCTGTCATTGAAAGATGCGCTGTCGATCCTGCCCGGCATTACCCTGGGCGCGGGCGAAGGCGGCGGCGGCTATGGCGACAGCATCAATCTGCGTGGGCAGAGCGCCAATACCGATATCCAGATCGATGGCGTGCGCGACAGCGCGCAGTATTCCCGCAGCGACCTGTTCAACATCGAGCAGGTGGAAGTGACCAATGGCGCCAATTCGGTGTTCAGCGGCTCGGGCTCGATCGGCGGAACGGTCAACCTGGTCAGCAAGCGGCCCAAGGACGAAACCAGCACTACCGTGCAGGGCGGGGTGGGCACGGCCAATTACTGGCGCGGCACGGTGGACAGCAACTGGCAGTTGGGCAGCGAGGTCGCCGTGCGCCTCAACGCCATGGGCCACAGCGCCGATGTGCCCGGCCGCGATTTCGAATACAACCGCCGCTGGGGCGTGGCGCCGTCGATCAAGTTCGGGCTGACCGGCGATACCAGTCTGACGCTGCTGTACCTGCACCAGCGTGACAAGAATATCCCGCAATATGGCGTGCCCTATTACGCAGTTTATGGCGGCTTGCTGCCCGGCGCCAGCTATGCCGGCTATTACGGATACAAGAACTACGATCGCCAGGAACAGACGGTGGACCAGGCCACTGCCATCCTCGACCACCGCTTTTCCGATGCGGTCTCGATCCGCAATCTGGCACGCTACCAAAAGGTCAAGCAGGATACCTTCGTTGATCCGCCGCAGGGTGCCTGGTGCCTGGCCAACGGCACGCTGGCCAATTCGACCGGCGCGGCCACGGCCTGCTCGTCAACCCAGGCGGCGGGCACCTATTACCCCAGCGGTCCGCGTGGGCTGTTCCGCCTGACCGACACCTCGATCTGGTATGACCAGGTTGATCTTTCCGCCAAGGTCTCCACCTTCGGCCTTGAACACACTTTGGCACTGGGCGCGGCATACTCGCAGGAAGATTATGACATCGATTCCGGCAACGGGTTGCGCAATGCCAATGGCACCACGCCCACACTCGATGCGATCAACATCGCCAATCCCAATGCCATCTATACCGGGCCGGTAAACTACATCACCACCGCCATTGCCCATGGCTCCACCCGCAACATCGCGCTCTATGCGTTTGATGCGGTCAAGCTGGGCGGCGGGTTCGAAGTGAATGGCGGCATTCGCTGGGAAAACAACCGCGCCCGCTATCGCAGCGACACCGTGGCGGTCAGCGGCGCGGTGACCACCGGTGCGCCGCAGAACAACACCGACGACTTGTTCAGCTATCGCCTGGGCCTGGTCTACAAGCCGGTGGCCAACGCCAGCCTCTATGTCGCTTACGGCAACAGCAAGACACCGGCCTCGTCCACCGTGCGCAGCGGTTGCGGGGTGACCAGCACGACTCTGCTGGGTGACCCCTGCAACGTCGCCCCGCAAACCGCCGTCAATTTCGAACTGGGCGGCAAGGTCGATCTGGCGCAGGGCAAGCTGCAATTGACTGCCTCGGTGTTCCGCAACGAGCGCACCAACTATCCCGTCGCCGCCAACGATCCGCTGGTTGGCACCACCAACGTGCTCGACGGGCGCAGCCAGGTCGATGGCGTGTCGCTCGGCCTGTCGGGCAAGATCACGCCCGCCTGGACGATCTTTGCCAACGCCATGTACCTCGATGGCGTGATCAAGCAGTCGATTTCGAATTACTGCAAGAACCACCTGGGCGCCACGCAGACGCTGCCCACGGGCGGTAGCGTGACCTGCCCCGCCAGCGACGTGCAGGCCGGCAACCCGGTCACCAACACGCCACGCTGGTCGGGCAGCCTCTACACCAGCTATCACCTGCCGTTCGGGCTGGAGGTGGGCTATGGCCTCACCTACCAGGGCAGCTGGTATCTCACCAATTCCACCGGCGCGCCGATGTACAAGGCGCCGTCCTATCTCACCCACCGCATTTCGCTGGGCTACAAGCTGGACAACGGCCTTTCGGCGCAGATCAACGTGCAGAACCTGACCGACGAGAAGTACTACACGTCGATCCGCAACAATGGCTGGGCCGTGCCGGGTGAGGGGCGCTCGGCCGTGCTCACCCTGGGCTATGCGTTCTGACCCACAAGAAAGGGGGCGATCATCTCGCCCCCTTCGTTGCTCAGTCCGCCCAATAGAGCTTGGTCGGATTGTCGATGAGCAGCTTGCGCTGCAATTCTTCGGTCGGTGCGATGCGCGGGATCATGTCGACCAGGTGCCCGTCATCGGGAATGGCATCCTGCATGTTGGGATGCGGCCAGTCGGTGCCCCACAGCACGCGGTCCTGATAGTCCGCCACCAGCGGCGCCACCGCATCGGCAAAGGCATTCCACGGGTCCCCTGATGGGTCGAGCCGGTCCGGGCAGGTCGCTTTGAACCAGATATCGGGCCGCGAATCGAGGAACGCGCGGAACGCCTTCATGTCGGCCCCGTCCGGCCCTTGCGTCACATCGGGTCGGCCCATGTGGTCGATCACCAAGGGCACGGGAATGGCGTCCATGAACGGGCGCAGTTCCTCCAGGATATCGGCCTCGAAATAGATCACCACGTGCCAGCCAGCGGGCAGGCGCTTGGCCACGTCCAGGAACTTGTCCTTGGGCGCATCATCCACCAGCCGCTTCAGGAAATTGAAGCGGATGCCCCGGATGCCACCATCGTGCAGCGCGGCCAGCTCGTCCTCGGAAATCGCCGGATCGACCACGGCGACGCCGCGCGCTTTCCCGTTGCTCTTGGCAATGGCGTCGAGCGTCGCTGCATTGTCGGTGCCATGGCAGCTCGCCTGCACGATCACGTTCTTGGCAAAGCCCAGGTGATCGCGCAGCGCAAACAGCATGTCCTGCCCGGCGTCTTCGGGCAGGTACTTGGCCTTGGCGCTGAACGGAAACTGCGCCATCGGGCCAAACACATGGCAATGCGCATCGATCGCGCCAGCCGGCGGCGTATAGCGCGGCTTCGACGGGTTGCCGTGCCAGGAAATGATACGGTCGGTCATGGTCTTGTCCTTGAAAACCGGGCTTCGACACGCTCAGCCCGAACGGCAACCTATTTGAAATCTCGCACGCCCTTCGCCCTGAGCCTGTCGCAGGGCGAGAAGCACACGTTTACCCGAACACCACCCCATCCATCAGCTTGCGCGCGGTGCGCAGCAGGGCGGCGGTCTTGACCGCGCCACTCTCGTCCACTTCCAGCACGCAGCTCATTTCGCCGGTGGGATGCTCCACCGACAGGGTCTTGCGGCTGCCTTCGCCCACCTGCGCCACCTCAGCCGCCGGAGAGCCTTCGAGCAGGCAGGCCGTCGCCACAGACACTGCGCCCAGCACCCCGATCGTGGCGTGGGCGCGATGCGGGATGAAGCTGCGCACCGTGACCGCGCCACCGTGCTTGGGCGGGGCCACCAGCATCATCTTGGGCACCGACTTTTCCTTCACGTCGCCCAGGTTCATCAGCGGGCCCACTTCCAGCCGGATCGCCTCGATCCGCGCCTTGAGGTCGGTCGCATTGTCCAGCCATTCGCGGTCTTCATAGCCGGTGATGCCCACGTCTTGCGCCTTCATCACCACGCAGGGCATGCCATTGTCGATCAGCGTCACGGCCACGCCTTGGATCATGTCGGCCACGTTGCCGGTGGGCAGCAGCGCCCCGCACGAGGAACCGGCCGTATCGCGAAATTCCAGCGGCACCGGGGCATGGGTGCCCGGCACGCCATCGATCGCGGCCTGGCCGGCATAGCTGACCGTGCCGCCCGGCGTCTGCACCGTCGCCACGGCCACTTGCCCGGTGTTTTCCATGAAGATCGCCACGCGGGTTTCATCGCCCGTCGCCGCCACCAGCCCGCGCTCGATCGCAAACGGGCCAACGCCCGCCAGGATATTGCCGCAGTTCTGCGCGTCGGTCACGATCGCCTGGTCGACGAAGACCTGCAGGAACAGGTAATCGATATCGATCCCCTCGCGCGTGGACTTGCTCACCACGGCCACCTTGCTGGTCAGCGGATCGGCGCCGCCCATCCCGTCGATCTGGCGCGGATCGGGCGAGCCCATCACCGCCAGCAGAAAGGCATCGCGCGCCGCCACGTCGGTGGGCAGATCGCTCTTGAGGAAATAGCCGCCCTTCGACGTGCCGCCGCGCATCCACATGCAGGGGGCGGAAAAACCGGTGGTCATGAACAACACTCCTGCCGTCAATGCTCCCCCTCCTCTTCAGAGGAGGGGGTCGGGGGGTGGTGGAAATCTGGCGTCAGGCCCCGCACCACCCCCAACCCCCTCCTCTGAAGAGGAGGGGGCTAGTTGCGTTAAAGCCTCAAACGTACTTCAAGCCTTCCTTCTCCAGCCGCTCGCGCATCTTGTACATGTCGAGGCCGAGCACGCCGTTGGCCAGCTTCTCGCGCTTTTCGCCTTCGTTGGCTTCGCGCGCCTGTGCGGCTTTGAGTACCTCTGCGGCCTTGGCGCGCGGCACCACCACCACGCCATCGTCGTCGGCCACGATCACGTCGCCGGGGTTCACCGCGCAATTGGCGCAGACCACCGGCACGTTGACGCTGCCCAGCGTGTTCTTGACCGTCCCTTGCGCATAGATCGCCTTGGACCACACCGGGAACTGCATCTCGGTCAGGTCGCGCACATCGCGCACGCCGGCATCGATCACCAGGCCGCGGCAGCCGCGCGCCTGGGCGGAAGTGGCGAGCAGGTCACCGAAATAGCCGTCTTCGCAGGGTGAAGTCGGGGCCAGCAGCAGGATATCGCCGGCCTGCAGCTGTTCGATCGCGACATGGACCATCCAGTTGTCGCCCGGAGGGGCGCTGATCGTCACGGCCGATCCGGCGATGCGCGCGCCGCGATAGATCGGGCGCATGTAGCTGGCGAGCAGGCCGGTGCGACCCTGCGCTTCGTGCACGGTGGCCACGCCGCAGGCGGCCAGGCCGTCGATCACGGCGGGATCGGCCCGTTCGATATTCTGCACGACGATACCCGACATGGCGCTTGTCTCCCTATGATGGCTGGCCGGTTCGGCACGGATGGCCTGCATTTGGAACCGGGGGCGGGCAGCGCCAAATGCAATGTTTGGCATGTGCCATAAGGAAATGCTAAGTCTGGATGGATGGCCCGTCCCGACCCCGCGCTCAACATTCGCCACTTCGCTGCCTTTGCCGCCACCGTGCGCCATGGCAGCGTGACCCGCGCCGCGCGTGCGGTAAACCTGACGCAGCCCGCGCTGACCCAGGCCATCGCCCGGCTCGAGGCAGACCTCGGTTGCCTGCTGTTTGAGCGCGGGGCGGGGGGCATGACCGCGACCGAGCCGGCGCTGCTGCTGGCGCCGCGGGCCGAGGCGGCGATCGAGCAGATCGGCTCCCCCCGCGTCACCGGCACGCAGGTGCGCGCTTTCCTGGCCCTGGCGCGCGCCGGGTCCTATGCCGGGGCGGCGCAGGATACTGGGCTTTCCGCCGCGTCGCTGCACCGCGCCGTGGCGGATCTGGGCGTGGCGCTGGGGCAGCGGCTGATCGATCGGCGTGGCCGCACCGTGCTGCTCACCCCGGCCGGCGCCCGCCGCGCGCGCGGCTTTGGCCTGGCCATGGCCGAATTGCGCAGCGGCCTGGCCGAAGTGGCGGCGTGGCAGGGTAAGGCGGCCGGCCGCGTGGTGATCGGCGCCATGCCGCTGTCTCGCGCGCGCTGGCTGCCCGAAACGCTGCTGCGCTTTGCCGCCGCCTATCCCGGTGTCGATGTGGCCGTGGTCGAAGGCAGCCATGCCGAACTGGTCGGGCCGCTGCGCGATGGCGAAATCGACTTCATGTTGGGCGCCCTGCGCGAAACCACCGCGCTCGATGATCTGGAGCAGGAGGCCGTGTTCGAGGATCGCCCCGCGCTGGTCATGCGCGCCGGCCATCCGCTCGCCGATCCGGTCCACCCGCTCGATCCGGCCGCCCTGCAGCACTATCCGTGGATATTGCCTGGCGGCGATACCCCGCTGCGCCATTATTGGGAGGCGATGATGCAGGCCGCCACCGGCGCGCCGCCGCCCCATGTCGGCATCGAATGCGGCTCGGTGCTCACCGTGCGGCAATTGCTGGTGGGGTCCGATGCGCTCACCCTGCTCAGCCCGGCGCAATTGGCGGTAGAGCTTGACGTGGGCCTGCTGGCGGCGCGGCCCACCCCGGTGCCGGTGCGCCGCACGATCGGGATGACGCACCGCGCGCTGTGGCGGCCCACCGCGCCACAGGCCGCGTTCGTCGCCCTGCTGCGCGAAGTGGCGCAGAAAGGTTTCGCATAAATTTATGGCCACCGCGCTCTTTGCATTTGTATGCGTTGCATAAGGGCCGCAACAGGTGCGCCATGGAGAGAACACTTGCCCTGATCGGGTTCGGCGAAGCCGGATCGACCTTTGCCAAGGCCGCTGGCTGGGAATCCCAGGCCAGCGCGTTTGACATCGATCCCGCCCGCCACGCCGCCATGGAAGAAGCCGGGGTGATGGCCGCCGCCACCGCCGACAGCGCCCTGGGCGGCGCCGGCCTGGTGCTCAGCCTGGTGACGGCCGATAGCGCGCTGCCCGTCGCGCAGGAACATGCCGCCATGCTCGCCCCCGGCGCGCTGTTTTGCGACATGAACTCGGTCGCTCCCGATACCAAGCGCGCTGCCGCCCGGGCGGTGGAAGCGGCCGGGGCGCGCTATGTCGATGTGGCGGTGTTGGCCCCGGTCAATCCCGCGCGGCTCAAGGTGCCGCTGCTGGTCTCCGGCCCGGCTGCGCACGATGCTGCCGTCGCGCTGCAAGAGGCTGGCTTTACCAATGTGCGCGTGGTGGGCGATGACGTGGGCCGCGCCAGCGCGATCAAGATGATCCGCTCGATCATGGTCAAGGGCGTGGAAGCCTTGACCGCCGAGATGATGCTGGCCGCCACCCGCGCCGGCGTGGTCGAAGAGGTGCTGTCCTCGCTCGACGCCAGCGAGAAGGGTGACAGCTGGTTCACCCGCGCCGCCTACAACATCGAGCGGATGACCACCCACGGCCTGCGTCGCGCGGCCGAGATGGAGGAATCCGCCAAGACCCTGATCGGCCTTGGCGTCGAGCCGCTGATGACCACCGGCACCGTCGCGCGCCAGCGCAGCCAGGCCGGCCACACCATCCCGTTTGAAAGCACAACGCCTATGGCAGCCAACACCAAGGAACCGGCGGAATGACCATGATCATCGATTGCCACGGCCACTATACCGTGCTGCCCAAGGCGCACGACGCCTGGCGCGAGGCGCAGAAGGCCGCGTTCAAGGCGGGCGAGCCCGCGCCGCCCTATCCCGACATTTCCGATGACGACATCCGCGAGACGATCGAGGCCAACCAGCTGCGCCTGATCAAGGAACGCGGTGCGGACATGACGATCTTCTCGCCCCGCGCCAGCGCCATGGCCCCGCACGTGGGCGATCAGAGCGTGGCCGTGCCCTGGGCCCAGGCCTGCAACAACCTGATCGCGCGGGTCGTGGCGCTCTATCCGGAAACCTTTGCCGGCGTGTGCATGCTGCCCCAGTCGCCCGAGGCAGACATGACCAGCTCGATCGCCGAGCTGGAACGCTGCGTGACGCAGCTGGGCTTCATCGGCTGCAATCTCAATCCCGATCCGGGCGGCGGCCACTTCAAGCATCCGCCGCTGACGGATGAATTTTGGTTCCCCTTCTATGAAAAGATGGTGGAACTCGATGTGCCGGCGATGATCCACGTCTCGGGCAGCTGCAACCCGGCGATGCACGCCACTGGCGCCTATTATATCGCCGCCGATACCATCGCGTTCATGCAGCTGCTGGAAGGCGATCTGTTCAGCCGTTTCCCCACGCTGCGCTTCATCATTCCGCATGGCGGCGGCGCGGTGCCCTATCACTGGGGGCGCTATCGCGGCCTGGCCGACATGCTGAAAAAGCCGGCGCTCGACGGGCACCTGATGAACAACGTGTTCTTCGACACCTGCGTCTATCACCAGCCCGGCGTGAACCTGCTGGCCGAGGTGATCGAGACCAAGAACATCCTGTTCGGTTCGGAAATGGTCGGCGCGGTGCGTGGCATCGATCCCCAGACCGGCCACTATTTCGATGACACCAAGCGCTATGTCGATGCGCTGAACATTTCCGACGCGCAGCGCCACGCGATCTTCGAAGGCAATGCCCGCCGCGTGTTCCCGCGCCTTGACGAGAAGCTGAAGGAGAGAGGCCTGTGACGATCACCAAGGGCGCGCCAGACGCCAAGCCGCGCGACATTCATGCCTATCTGGCCGAATTTGACGATATCCCCGGCACCCGCGTCTATACCGCCGCGCGGGCGCGCAAGGGCTATCATATCAACCAGTTCGCGATGAGCCTGATGAAGGCCGAAAACCGCGCGCGGTTCAAGGCTGATGAGCGCGCCTATCTCGATGAATGGCAGATCAGCGAGGAAGGCAAGCAGGCGCTTTTGGCGCGTGATTATAACACGCTGCTCGACATGGGCGGCAACGTCTATTTCCTCTCCAAGCTGTTCTCGTCCGATGGCCTGCCCTTTGCCGAGGCGGTGTCGACGATGACCGACATGACCTGGCCGGAATACCGCCAGATGATGCTGGAAGGCGGCCGCTCGCCCGAAGGCAATCGCTCGATCAAGGAAAACCTGGCCGCCGCCGCGCGCGCCCAGGAAACCGGGAAGGACAACTGACCATGGCGCGGATTACCGCAGGCGTCGGTTCCAGCCACGTGCCCCTGCTGGGCGTGGCGGTGGACCAGGGCAAGACGGGTGACGATTACTTCGGCCCGATCTTTGCCGGCTATGAATGGACCCGGCAGTGGGAAAAGGAACAGAAGCCGGATGTGATCATCCTGGTCTACAACGACCATGCTTCGGCCTTTGACATGAAGATCGTGCCCACGTTCGCGATCGGCTGTGGCGAGCGCTACAAGCCGGCCGACGAGGGCTGGGGCCCGCGCCAGGTGCCCGAGGTCGAAGGGCATCCCGATCTGGCCTGGCACATCGCGCAGAGCCTGATCCTCGATGAATTCGACATGACGATCATCAACGAGATGGACGTGGACCACGGCCTGACCGTGCCGCTGTCGATGATGTTCGGCCAGCCCCAGGCCTGGCCGGCCAAGGTCATCCCGCTCGCCGTCAACGTCGTGACCTATCCGGTGCCATCGGGCAACCGCTGCTGGGCGCTGGGCGAGGCGATCAAGCGCGCGGTGGAAAGCTTCCCCGAAGACCTCAACGTGCAGATCTGGGGCACCGGCGGCATGAGCCACCAGCTCCAGGGCAAGCGCGCCGGCCTGCTCAACCGCGAGTGGGACAACAGGTTCATGGACCTGCTGGTGGGCGATACCGACGCCGCGCGCTGGATTCCGCACATCGAATACCTGCGCGAAACCGGCTCGGAAGGGATCGAGATGGTCATGTGGCTGATCATGCGCGGCGCGCTGGGTGACAAGACCCGCCTGCTGCACAAGCATTACCACATTCCCTGCTCCAACACCGCGATCGGGCACCTCGTGCTCGAACCGGTCGAAGAAGAAACCGTGCCGGCCTAAGCCAGGCTCGCCATAATCCCCCCTCCCGCGCGCGGGAGGGGCCGGGGGAGGGCATGTTCCCGTGCGCTCCCCCAAGCCACGTTTCCAGGAGGGATGAGCAATTCCTCCCCCAAACCTCTCCCGCCAGCGGGAGGGGAGATTGCAGAGCCCCTGCCCACGCGGGGCGCTTAACAGGAGTTACCCCCATGCGTATTGCCCTGGTCGGTGCCGGCGCCTTCGGCGAAAAGCACCTCGACGGCCTCAAGAATATCGATGGCGTCGAAATCGTTTCGGTGATCAGCCGCCGCGCTGATCAGGCTGCGGCCGTGGCGGCCAAGTATGGCGCGCGCCATTCCGGCACCGAACTGGAAGAAGCGCTGGCACTGCCTGACGTGGATGCGGTGATCCTGTGCACCCCCACGCAGATGCATGCCGAGCAGGCGATCGCCTGCATGAACGCGGGCAAGCACGTCCAGGTGGAAATCCCCCTCGCCGATAGCTGGGCCGATGCCGAAGCCGTGGTGGCCAAGCAGAAGGAAACCGGGCTGGTCTGCATGGTTGGCCACACGCGCCGTTTCAACCCTTCCCACCAGTACGTGCACAACAAGATCAAGGCCGGCGAATTCAACGTCCAGCAGATGGACGTGCAGACCTATTTCTTCCGCCGCAAAAACATCAACGCCAAGGGCGAAGCGCGCTCGTGGACCGATCACCTGCTGTGGCACCACGCCGCCCACACGGTGGACCTGTTCGCCTATCAGGCCGGCAAGATCGTCAAGGCCAATGCCGTCGAAGGGCCGATCCACCCGGAACTGGGCATCGCCATGGATATGTCGATCCAGCTCAAGAGCGAAAGCGGCGCGATCTGCACGCTCTCGCTCTCGTTCAACAACGACGGCCCGCTCGGCACGTTCTTCCGCTATATCGGTGACACCGCCACCTATATCGCGCGCTACGATGATCTGGTGAACGGCAAGGAAGAGCCGATCGATGTCAGCCATGTCGATGTGTCGATGAACGGCATCGAGTTGCAGGACCGCGAATTCGTCGCCGCGATCCGCGAAGGGCGCGAACCCAACAGCTCGGTGGGCAAGGTGCTCGATTGCTATCGGGTGTTGGGCGAACTGGAAAAGCAGCTCGCTGCCGGTTAAGCCACAGGATCAGGCCCGCCCATCGTGGCGGGCCTTTTTTGTTGGGGCCACGGCGCAATCATGGCGCCGGGCCTTGGGAAAGGATGCAAGGATGGAAGCGGTAATCGCCTATTCCGGGCGCGGCTTGGCGCGTCCGCGCTATTACGCCAACGCCCATGATCGCGACGAGGTGGAGATCGCGCCGCTGGCCATGCCCATCCGCGACGCGCGCGGGCGCGGCACCAGCCTCGACGTTGAAGGCTTTGAACTGGTGCGCGATCGCAGCGCGGTGACCGACTTTGCCGATCGCGCGCAGGTTGCAGCCATCCACGTTCCCGAAATCGCCGGGCTGATCAAGGACTTGACTGGGGCCAGCCGGGTGGAGGTGACCGGCGCTGGGCTCTTGCGCTTTTCCGAACGCTCGGGCCGGGCCGGCAGCCTCGACAATTCGATGCCCGCACGCTTTGCCCATATCGACGTGTCGCCTGCCACGGCCCTGTCGATGACCCAGCGCCTGGCGGCCGGGCGCCCGCATGCGCGCGTGGCGCAATACAACGTGTGGCGCGCGCTCTCCGCCCCGCCGCAGGATGTGCCGCTGGCGCTGTGCGATGCGCGCAGCCTGTCCCCGGCAGACTGCATCGTCGCCGATGCCATCTTCGATCCGCCCGGCGGCGCGCCGGAATGGTCGTTCGAAAGCTATGTGATCGCGGCAAATCCCGCGCATCGCTGGAACTGGTTTTCCAACCTCACCGCCGATGAAGCGATCGTGTTCAAGACCTTCGACAGCGATCCACGCCGCGCCACCCATGTGCCGCACGTGGCGTTCGATCTGCCCGGCTGCCCCGCCGATGCGCCGCCGCGCGTCAGCATCGAAATGCGCGCCACTGCCTTCTGGGAGGTGTGAGGCGAGGCACTTGTGCAACAGTTATGAATTATAATCGTCCTACTGTTATTTCGCATTGCTGAACGTTTCGCATATGTGATACCTAAGATTTCAGACCGGAACCATCCGGCTGCTATCCTTGGGAGGATACCGAAATGGCGTTTTCACGCTGCGATCTGCTGTGCTCGGCAGCCGCTTTGCTGTCGCTTGTCGCCACCCCCGCGCTGGCCCAGTCGGCGCCCGAAACCCCGCAAAAACCCGCCGAAACGGCCGGCAACACCACGCCTGAAATCGTCGTGACGGCGCAGTTCCGCAACCAAAAGTTGCAGGATACGCCGCTGGCCATCACCGCCGTCAACGGCGCCATGCTGGCCGCGCGCGGGCAGACCAACATTTCCGAAGTGGCGGCGCAAACCCCCAACGTGACGCTGGCCCCGCAAAATCAGTATCTTGGCCCCGGCATCATCGCCTTCATCCGCGGCGTCGGGCAGTCTGACCCCAACTTCGCCCTCGAACCGGGCGTGGGCATGTACGTGGACGATGTCTATCTGCCCACGCTGACCGGCTCGCTGCTCGATCTGATGGACCTCGACCGCGTCGAAGTGCTGCGCGGGCCGCAGGGCACGCTCGCGGGGCGCAACTCGCTGGGCGGGTCGATCAAGCTCTATGGCGTCAAGCCCAAGGGCGACAATTCCGGTTCGTTCGAAGCCACCTATGGCAGCTATCATCGCGTTGATCTGCGTGGACATTTCGATCTCAAGCTGACCGACAACCTGGCCATGCGCGTGTCGGGCGTGAGCAAGAACCGCGATGGCTATGTCAAGATCCTCGACTATGCGCTGACCCATCCGGGCACCAATGTGCCGACGATGGCCACCGGCGCCAATCCCCAGGTTGGCACGCTGGGCGGCACCAGCTTTGCCGCCGGCAAGGTGGCGCTGCGCTGGACGCCCGACGCCAATGTCGAGGTCAACGTGTCGGCCGACTATACGCGCGAGCGTGACGAGCCGGGCGCTTCGGTGCTGATCTATGGCAACAACATCGCCCAGTTCGCCGGATCGCCGGTTACCAAGGACCCCAACCGCGCGTGGCTCTATGGCACCAATGGCGCGCCGATCCCGCTCGATTGCCGCTTCGTGCCCAATGGCCGCAACAGCTGCGACACGCTCAGCGGCTATGACAAGCGCTATGTCAGCTATGCCACGTTCTATGATGCGGCGCGGCCCGATCACCAGGTGCCGTACAAGCCCCTGGCGCTCAACCGCCATTCCAACCTCGATAACTATGGCTTTGCCGGCACGATCGATTGGACGCTTGGGCCCAGCCTGGCGCTGAAATCGATCACTGCCTATCGCCACTATGATTCCGACTGGTCGTTTGCCGAAAGCGCGCCGGTCGTGCCCTCGATGCTCAACCAGGCGCAGAGCAATTCGCAGTGGAGCCAGGAACTGCGCCTGACCGGCAAGGCGCTCAACAACACGCTCGATTTCGTGCTGGGCGGGTTCTATTTCCATGCCAAGGGCATGTTCACCGGCCGCATCGACCTGAACTATGCCGGCATCGATTTCCTGCACGGCCCCGATCCCACGCCGGCCACCAACAAGGCGGTCTTTGCCAATGCGAGCTGGAAGCCGTTCGAGGCGTTCACGCTGACCGGCGGCCTGCGCGAATCGTGGGACCACAAGGAATACGGCTATGTCCGCCACAATCCCGATGGCTCCACCATCCAGCCGTGCACTGGCTATCCGTTTGGCGTGAACCAGCCGCCCAACTGCGCGCTCGCCGCGCTCAACGGGCTGTACAAGACCTTCGATGCCTCGCGCCTCGATTGGCGCGTGGCGGCCGACTATCGCGTCTCGCCCCAGTTGATGACCTATGCCCAGGTTTCCACCGGCTATCGTTCGGGCGGCGTCAACCCGCGTCCGTTCTATCCCAGCCAGGTGGAGGATTTCCGGCCTGAGACGATCACGGCCTATGAAGTTGGCTTCAAATCGGACCTGTTCGATCGCCGCCTGCGCTTCAACGTTTCAGCATTCTTCAACGATTACAAGAACATCATTCTGACGGTGCTGAATTGCCCGAACACCGCCGGGTTCCCCACCACGCCCTGCCTCCAGCCCAAGA
This sequence comes from Novosphingobium sp. SG754, assembly GCF_013149315.1. Taxonomy (NCBI): domain Bacteria; kingdom Pseudomonadati; phylum Pseudomonadota; class Alphaproteobacteria; order Sphingomonadales; family Sphingomonadaceae; genus Novosphingobium; species Novosphingobium sp. SG754. The sequence goes on from NZ_JABGCC010000006.1 coordinate 207,835, forward strand.
ACGTGGGTTCTGCCCATGTGAAGGGGATCGAGGTGGAAACGACCATCCGCCCGATCGATCACCTGTCGATCGACGGCTCGCTCTCGTGGCTCAAGTTCAAGTATACCACGGTCGATACCGCCAACACTGGCGTGACGGCCAGCATGGTGCCGCCCTATACGCCGGAATGGAAATGGAACGCCGGGCTTTCCTATGACATTCCCGACGTGCTCAAGGGCCTGGTCACCGTGCGCCTGGACGGCAGCTACCAGTCGCACATCTATGTCGATCCCACCAATGTCGATACCGCGCCGATCCCTGCCGCCACGCCCAGCCCGCTGGCATTCCAGACGGCAACCAACCGGATCGACGACTATTTCCTGGCCAACGCCCGCGTGACCTGGAAAAGCGATGCCGATACCTGGTCGATCAGCGCCGAAGTGCGCAACCTGACCAACAAGTATTACTTCACCTCGATGACCGCCAACTTCGGCCCGATTGGCACCAGCGCCGGTGCGCCGGGGCTTCCGCGCACCTGGGCGGTGACGGTGAAACGCAACTTCTGATCAAGCGTTACCGAAATGTGCCGGCCTGACGGCGCATGCTGGGCCTCCTTCCCATCCGGGAAGGAGGCCTTTTGTTTGGCCGAACGCTCTTGAAAACCGGGCGTCACGTGGTAGAATAATTCTAACAATTGATAACGTGAGGATGCCATGGGCGACTTTCCGCCGACCCCCTATTTCATCGGGCTCAACGCACCCGTGGGCACTGAACTGGCGCTCGAAGGGCTGCCCGTCGAAGGCACCTTGCCCCCCGAGGTGCGCGGCGCCTTTTTCCGCGCCGTGCCCGATCCGGCCTTTGCGCCCAAGTTTGCCGACGATCACACCCTGTCGGGCGATGGCATGATCAGCCGCGTGCGCTTCAATGCCGATGGTACGGCCGATTATGCCATCCGCTTTGTCGAAACCGCGCGCCACCAGGCGGAAAAGGCGGCGGGCCGCGCCCGTTTTGGCCGCTATCGCAATCCCTTTACCGATGATCCTGATGTGGCCGGGGTGGATCGCACCGTGGCCAACACCACCCCGGTGTGGCACGCCGGGCGGCTGTTGATGACCAAGGAAGACGGGCGGCCCTATCGCATCGATCCGCACACGCTCGATACGCTGGGTTCGTTCGATTTCGATGGCCTGCTCAAGTCCGAAACGATGACCGCGCACGTGCGCATCGATCCTGATAGCGGCGACCTCTATTTCTATGGCTATGAGGCCGATGGCCTGGCCTCTACCAAGATCGCCTATGCCCGGGTCGGCGCCGATGGCGCGCTCAAGTCGGAACAGTGGTTCGATGCGCCCTATTGCGCGATGATGCATGACTTCACCATTTCGCGGAACTGGGCGCTGTTCCCGGTCTATCCGACCACGGCCGAGTTGGAGCGGATGAAGGCCGGCGGCGAACACTGGCACCACGAGCAGGGCCTGGAATCGTGGCTGGGCGTGATGCCGCGCGATGGCGATGTGAAGGACATCAAGTGGTTCCAGGGGCCCAAGGGGGTCTATTGCTATCACATGATGAACGCCTGGGAGGATGCCGAGGGGCTGCTGCATTTCGACCAGTGCCTGTCGAGCAGCAATGCCTTTGCCTTTATCCGCGAGCCGGCCGGCCTGTTCCTGCAACCCTGGGAGATTACCGGCGGCCTCACCCGCTGGACGGTCGATCCGCGTGGGCCCGCCGGCCCAGTCACGGAAACGGTGATCGGCCCGCCGGGCGATTTCCCGATCATTCCGGCCAAGAGCCAGGGCCGTCCCTACAAGACGGGGTGGATGCTGACGATGAACCCCGATCGGCGCGGGCCGCCGGTGATGGGCGGGCCGGTGCTGGGCATGTTCGACATGCTGGTGCGGCTGGACGGGATGGACACCGCCAGCCCGCAGATCACCCAGGCCCTGCCGATGGAGCCGGGCTGGTGCTATAACGAGCCGGTGCACGTGCCCAGCGCCACACCGGGCCACGATGGCTGGCTGGTGACCATGGTGGACCACCAGATCGGCGAAGATGCGTTCGAGCATTTTGCCTGGGTGATCGATGCCGGCAACCTGGGGGCAGGGCCGGTGGCGACAGTGCAGATTCCCACCCGCCTGCGCCCGCAGGTGCATGGCTGGTGGGTGCCCCAGGCACAGCTCGATGCCGTGCGCACAGGCGTGGCGGCATGACCCGGATCGTCATCACCGGCGCATCGGGCAACTATGGTCGCGGCGTCGCCGATGCCCTGGTGGCGATGGGCCGCGCCGCAGACCTGATCCTGATCACGCGCAAGCCCGACAAGCTGGCTGCGCGCGCAGCGCAGGGCTGCGTGGTGCGGCAGGGCGATTTCGATCATCCCGCCACGCTGCCCGCGGCCATGGCCGGCGGCGATGTGCTGCTGCTGATTTCGGGCACGCGCGTGGGTGCGCGGGTGGTGCAGCATCAGGCGGCGATCGATGCGGCCGTGGCGGCCGGTATCCGCCACATCGTCTATACCAGTTTCATCGGCATCGATGATCCGGCCAACCCGGCCGAAGTGCGGCACGACCATATCGAGACCGAACGCCTGATCCGCGCCTCGGGTTGCGCCTTCACTTTCCTGCGCGACGCGCATTATGCCGACGCGATGCTGCTGATGGCCGGGCCACAGGTGATGCAAAGCGGCGCCTGGTATGCCAATGCCGGCAATGGGCGCGAGGCGATGGTCTGGCGCGACGATTGCATTGCCAGCGCGGTGGCCGTGCTCACCACCCTGGGCCACGAAAACCAGATCTACAACATCACCGGGCCACACCTCGAAACCTTTGCCGAGGTGGCCGCGATGATGGCGGAGGTGACCGGCTGCCCGGTGGCCTACCACGATCTGAGTGACGAAGCGCAGTATGCGCTGTTTGACAGCCTGGGCATTCCGCGCCGCCCGGTGGACGATCAGACCGTGGCCGGCGTGCCGTGGAACAGCGACGACATGGTCACGTTCGGCCGCGCCATCCGCGAGGGATTCCTGGAAATCTGCACCGACGACGTGGAGCGCCTGACCGGCCGCCCCGCGCGATCGACGCGCGAGATGGTGGAAGCCAACGTGGCCATGCTGCGCGCGGCGGCGGGGAAGTAGGGGGCGGGGCAGAGGCAGTGCGGGCGCCCTTCGACAGGCTCAGGGCGAACGGGCATCAGGACAAATTTCCTGAGACACCGTTCGGGCTGGGCCTGTCGAAGCCCGTGGCAGCCAAGCTCAGGGCGAACGGAAATCAGGGCAAATTTCCTGAGACACCGTTCGGGCTGAGCTTGTCGAAGCCCGTGGGGGCCAAGCGCGAGTTACAGCTTTAGATCATAGCGCCTTGGCGTAGAGCGCGAGCAGCTTGCTCCAGACCTTTTCGGCCTGGATCTTGTCATAGACCGGCGCGTCGATCGTGCACCAGCCGTGCTGGGCGGGGTAGACTGCCACGTCGGCCGGGCGGTCTGCCGCGGCGGCGGCATCTTTGAGGGCCGTCTTGTCACCGGGCGCGCGGGCATCGTCGTTTTGCGCAATCGCGAAGATGAACGAGGCCTGCGTCTGGCCGAGCAGCTTGTGCGGGCTTTGCGCCGTATCGTTGACCAGGTTGGCGCCGTGGCACGACACCGCCGCGCCAATGCGGGCGGGCCGGGCATAGGCGGCAAACACGGTGTAGGGGCCGCCCATGCAATAGCCCTGGGTGCCGATCTTGTGCGCGGTATCGACCTGCGGCTGGCGATCGAGCCAGTCGACATAGCTGCCGGCATCGGCCTGGATCTTTTCCGGTGTCAGCGCCTGGATCATCGGCTGCAGCTTTTGCTGGCCTTCGGGCGTGCGCCAGGCGGCGAAATCGGGCAGCACCGGCGCCGGGCTGTTGCGGTAATAGTGGTTGATCGCCAGCACGGCAAAGCCCGCCGCAGCGAGGCGCGTCGCCATGGTCTGATAGGCTTCACGCAGGCCGGCGATATCGGGCCAGAGCAGCACGGCCGGGTGCTTGCCCTTGGCCGGATAGACGAAAAAGCCATCGGCGGTGCCGTCGGCGGTTTCGATCGTGACCGGGCGCGACTCCGTGGCAAGGCCGGCAGGCGCTGCTGCCACGCAGCCCGGCGCGATCGCCAGAGTCGCCGCGCCGGCGCCAATGGCGGCGAATTGCCGGCGGTTGATCGCCAGCCACTGGGCGTTGTCGTCTTCGGTCAAGCTGTCGCACATGGCGCGTCTCTCCAGAACCTGTTCCCCGTCCGCGCGTGGTCTAGCGCAGACCGGCGGGGAAGCGGTATCGGTATTTGGTTCAGGTCAGATCGGCGAGGCCCACCGCGATGCCGGCCTTGGCCTGGGCCATGGCAGCGCGGCGCAGGCGTTCGATTTCGAGCCGGGCGGGCGGCGCCACTTCATCGGGCAGCGCGGCCAGGCTGGCTTCGTAGATCTCGCGAAAATCGTCGGCGAATTCGGGATGGGTCAGGATCAGGCCATCGCCGCGCGCCATGCCGGCAAAGACCTTTTGTCCCACTTCATACGGGTCCATGCCGGCGTCGAACGCGGTGCCGAACTGGCGCAGCTCCGCCTCGCTCACCGGGGCAAAGCCGCTCTGGCCGAATGCATCGGGGCGCTTGAGCGCGCTGTCCCAGGCATTGGTGCGGGTCAGCGCGGGGCAGCACAAAGCGCAGCCGATGCCATGCTGCGCCAGGTTATAGCGCAGCGATTCGGTCAATCCCCGCACGGCAAACTTGCTGGCGGTATAGATCCCCGCCTGCGGGCCGGGCAGGAAGGCGGCCATGCTGGCGATATTGACCACGCTGCGTTTGCCGCTGGCCGCCTTGATCGCGGGCAGGGCGGCGACCAAGCCATTGGCCACGCCGCCAAAGTTGACACCCATGATCCAGTCGTAATCGGCATGGCTGGCTTCGTCGGTGTTGCCGAACACGCTCACGCCGGCATTGTTGACCAGCACATGCAGCGCGCCGAAATGCGCCACCGTCTGCGCCACCACGTCGGCCCAGCGGGCGCGATCGGTGACGTCGAGTGGCAGGAACAGCGGCGCCGGGCGGCCCTCGGCGGCGAATTGCGCGGCCACGGCGGTGCGCTGCGCCTCGTTGCGATAGGTCAGCGCCAGCGCCAGGCCGGCATCGCTGAACGCGCGGGCCACGCCCAGGCCGATGCCGGTGCCTGCCCCGGTGATGAGCGCCACCTGCCCGGCCCAACCATCCGTCTGGCCGCCGGCCTGACCGACTGCGTTGTCTTGCGCTTGCATGGGTTTTTCCTCTCGCCTTCCATGTTATAATTGTTAGTGTTGCATACTAACAAAGAGAATGGGAGAGCCTATCGTGAGCGACCTGGAACAGCGCCTTGCCGCCCTGGAAACGCGGGTGACACAGATCGAGGATGTCAATGCCATCCGCCGCCTGCAATGGGCCTATGGCTATTACATCGACTATAACCGGCCAGAGGAAGTGGCCGGGCTGTTTGCCCGCGATGGCGCGGTGGTGTTCCTGTCGGGCGAATACCGCGGCTATGAAGGGATCATGCGCCTATATGGCACCTGGTTCCAGAACCTGTTCACCGGCGGGCGGCGCGGGCCGGTCAAAGGCCTGCTGCTCGACCATTTCCAGTTGCAGGACGTGATCACCGTGGCGCCCGATGGACAGAGCGCCCAAGGGCGCTTCCGGGGCATTCTGGCCGGCGGCTGGCACGATGCCGTCCTCGATGCCAAGCCCGAAGGCATGCCGCAGCAGTTCTGGGAATCGGGCATCTACGAAAACGATTACGTCAAGGAAGACGGCATCTGGAAGATCAAGCGGCTGGACTACATGATGCAGTGGCAGGCCGATTATGAAACCGGCTGGGCCAAGACCACGGCCCACCTGCAGCCGGCGGTGATGTGCTATCCCGAAAATCCGATCGGGCCTGATGTGATCCTGCCCGAAACGCAAGTGCGCGAGACCTGGCCGCACCGCCAGGAAGTGCCGATGAGCTTTGCCCACCCGGTGCTCGCCGCAGCCTTTGCCGTGGGGGATTTCACCCCGCTGCAGAAAAAGTGGCCTTGAGCGATGCACTAGCGGGACCCCGGATCAAGTCCGGGGTGACGATAAAAAGAGAACCAATCTATCAACTTACCGTCACCCCGGACTTGATCCGGGGTCCCGCTTCCTTCGGTGCGGCAAGTGCGGTCGTGGTGTCAGCCGTCGCTGCTGCCTTCCCACTGCGTCATCCGCGCCAGCAGGCGGCCGGAGGCGCGGCGGAAGGCGGCGCGGTCGCGCGCGTTGAAATCGGCGAACAGCTGGCGACTCACCTGGGCCATGGCCGGCACGGTACGATCGAACATGGCCTGGCCGGCCGCGCTCAGGCGGAAGGGTTTGCGCCGCCGATTGCGCAGGTCTTCGCCCGGTTCGACCAGGCCCTTTTGGTGCAACGCAACAAGCGCGCGGCTGACGTTCATCGGCGGCACGCCCATGATCTCTGACAGCTCGTGCCCGGCCATTTCGCCTTCCCCGCCCAGCGCCAGGATGATGCGTAGGTCGGTGGGCGCCAGGTCCAGCGGCTCGGCCACACCGGTGCGCATGGGATTGGAAACAAAGGTGGCAAGTTTCAACAGGTCCACCAGCAGGGCGGCATCCTCGTCCACGCCATCCATGGCGTTGCGGGGTGGTTCGGCGGGGGCTGCTGGCGGCGGCGTGCGGCTGGTCATGGCACTTACTATGACAACCTTGGCAAGCGCGGCAAGGGGCCGCATGAATTGCTGCGCCGCACGGTAAACGGCCCGGATTTCTGCCGGTTTTTCCGGCGCGGCACGCGATAGGGCTTGTTGTTGGATTGCATCAGATGTTATTATCCGGGCGTGGCTGAAAACGCCCTCTTGCGCTCTGCTAATTAGTATGCCTAACTAACAAACAGAACGAGGCTCGATAACGGGCCGATCCAGGAGAGGGGCTTATGGCCAGCATGATTCCCAACACGCATTTGGTGCGGCTTTTTGCCGCCGGCAGCGCTACTGCCATGGCATTGGCCCTCGGCGCTGCGGCGCATGCTGCCGAGCCGGCACCCCAGGCCCAGGCACCAGCCCCGCAGGCCACGTCGCCCCAGGGTGATGCGCAGGCCGCCGCCGCTGGCGATGACCAGGGCATCCGCGAAATCGTGGTGACCGCGCAGTTCCGCAACCAGCGCCTGCAGGATACGCCGCTGTCGATCACCGCGGTCGACGCCGGGCTGCTCGCCGCGCGCAACCAGACCGATATCTCGCAGATCGCGGCGCAGGCGCCCAACGTGCAGTTGACGCAGATGGGCGGCGCCTATGGCTCGTCGATGGCGGCCTACATTCGCGGTATCGGCCAGGCAGACTTCAACCCTGCCTATGAACCGGGCGTGGGCATCTATGTCGACGATGTCTATTATGCCACGCTGACCGGCTCGGTGATGGACCTGCTCGATCTTGAGCGGGTGGAAGTGCTGCGCGGGCCACAGGGTACGCTGACCGGCCGCAACTCCATCGGTGGCGCGATCAAGATGTTTTCGGTCAAGCCGCAGCCGGGCGATTCCGGCCAGATCGAAGCGGTCTATGGCGCGCGCAACCGCGTCGATCTGCGTGGCAGCCTCAACTTCCAGCTGGCCGATGGGCTCTATGCCCGCGTTTCGGGCGTGTACAAGCGCCAGGACGGCTATGTCGACGTGGTCGATTATGGCTGTGCTCACCCGGGCAACAGCCTGGGCCTGACGGCGGGCGCCAACGTGCCAACCAACTGCGTCACCGGCAAGCTGGGCGAAAAGAACTATTCCGGCCTGCGCGGATCACTGCGCTACAACCCCAACGACCGCATCGATTGGGTCGTCACCGGCGACTATACCTACGAAAACCGCTCCAACGCCGCCGGCGTGGTGACGGTGGACGATACCACCAAGACCGACGGCATCAATTTCATGTGCGGCCCGCGCTGCACCTATGCCAGCTGGTACATGGGGGCCGGCGGCCAGGCAGCGCAAAGCTATTCGATGCCGCGCAACACGGTGTTTTCCGGCTGGGGCGTTTCCAGCAACCTCACCGTGGGCCTGACCGACGATCTCAAGCTGGTGTCGATCACCGCCTATCGCAAATACAAGCAGACGTTCGGTACCGACGACGATTTCACCCCCGATCCGAACATTGCCGGCGCCGGCTACAACGACCTGCGCTTCCACTTCTTCAGCCAGGAACTGCGCCTCAACGGCAAGATCGGCGATCTGGCGGACTGGACGATTGGCGGGTTCTACAACGACCAGACCTCGGTCTACTTCACGCGGCAAGACATCCGCTACATCGGCCATGGCGCGCCGTTCCTGTTCCTGCAATTCCAGGGCAACGACCCCGTCAACGCCAACAGCAAGGCCGCGTTCGGCACGCTGATCCTGCACCCGGCGCCGGGCCTCAACGTCACTGGTGGCCTGCGCTATACCAAGGAGCACAAGGACTATACCTTCGTGCGCCAGAACTGGGCCGGCGGCCCGCTGGTCGATCCGTTCGGCGTGGGCGCGCTCAATGGCTCGGTCGCCAACTACAATGGCAGCAAGCTGGACTGGCGCCTGTCGGTTGACTATCGCTTCAATCCGCAGCTGCTGGCCTATGCCACGGTCAGCACCGGCTTCAAGGGCGGCGGCGTGACGGCGCGGCCGTTCACCAAGAACCAGGCGGTCAACGGCACGTTCACGCCCGAAACGCTCACTGCCTATGAAATCGGCATCAAGTCTGACCTGTTCGATCGCAAGGTACGCTTCAACCTTTCGGGCTTCGTGAACGATTACAAGAACATCCAGCTCAACCTGGCCGATTGCTCGGTGCTCGACGGGTTCCCGATCGGCACCGATCCGTTCCCATGCGCCGCAGTGGGCAATGCCGGCGACGGCAAGATGTGGGGCGCTGAAGCGGAATTGACCGCACGCCCGGTCGAAGGGCTGGACATCGACGCCACGCTGAGCTGGATCGACGGCGAATGGAAGCGCCTGGGGCCGACGGTGGGCCAGTCCATCCAGCTGCAGGACCCGATCGTTACCCCGCACTGGCGCGGCAGCCTGGGCATCCAGTACCGCATCCCGGTGGAAGGCCATGGCTCGCTCACCCCGCGGTTTGACCTTGCCTATACCGGCAAGCAGAACATCGGCCGCCTCACGCCCACCAGCGCACTCGACTACAACCCGGCCTTTGCCCTGGGCAACGCGCGCCTGACGTGGCGGAACGAGAAGGAAGACCTCACCGTCGCGTTCGAAGTGCAGAACGTGTTCAACAAGTACTACTACCTGCCGATCCGCTTCTCGGCGCTCTATGCCTCGGCTGGCACGGTTTACAGCAATGTGGGCCGTCCGCGCGAATGGGCGCTGAGCGTCGCCAAGAAGTTCTGATCGCTTTTCCGGTCATGAGGGGAAAGGGGCAGCCTTTGCGGGCTGCCCCTTTTCGTTTGGCAGATCAGGCGCACGGATTGTGCTTGCCCTGACCGTATCATTTGTTAGCGTTGACGAAAGGCCGAATCCGGCCAGGCCAGGGGAGAGACCGATGCTCGATCGCGCCGGCTATGAACGCTATCTCGCCGCGTTCAACGCCAGGGACTATGACGGCGTTGCCGATTTCTATGTCGATCCACCGCGCATGGAATTCTTCGGCATTGTCATCGCCACCCGGGAAGAGCTCAAGGCATTCTATGCCTGGCTGCATTCCTGCGTGAAGGAAACCGTTTCGATCCATAACTTTGCCGCCAGTGAGACGGCAACTGCGGTGGATGCGATCGTGCGGATCGAAGCGCTGCGCGACCTGACGCGCGACGAACTGGACGCCAAGGGCGCAACCGGCTTCTTTCCCATCCGCGCGGGCGAGGTCCAGGAAATCCGCCAGTTCATCTTCTATACCACGCGTCAGGGCCGGATCGTAAAAGTGGAATGCGCTTTGCCACCGCCGCTTGCCGCCTGAACCATTTGGCCTGCCGCGTTCGATCAAAGGAATTGTCCATGCTGCTTCCCCACGGCGTTCATATCGCCCATCCCGAACGCCTCTATATCGGCGGGCAATGGGTGCCCGCGCACAGCGGTCGCCTGATCGAGATTATTTCGCCTGATAGCGAGCAGGTGGTGGCCCGCGTGGCCGAGGCGGACGCGACAGACATGGATGCGGCCGTCGCGGCGGCGCGCGCGGCGTTCGACCATGGCCCCTGGCCTACCACGCCCCCGGCGCAGCGCATTGCGGCATTTCGCGCGATGATCGATCATCTGCGCCCGCGCGCCGATGAACTTGCCCGCGCCTGGACCGCGCAGATCGGCGGGCTGGCCAGCTTTGCCGGGCCGATGCACCAGGGCGCGCTGTTAGCGCTCGATGGTATCGCCGGCTTTGCGCAAGACTTTCGCTTTATCGAGCAGCGCCCCAGCCATGCGGCGGCGGCCGCGCTGATCGTGCAGGAACCGGTGGGTGTGGTGGCGGCCATCGCGCCGTGGAACGGCCCGTTCGGCATCATGGCCAACAAGGTGGCCTATGCCCTGCTGACGGGGTGCTGCGTGGTGATGAAGCCATCGCCTGAAACCCCGCTGGAAGCCTATCTCATTGCCGAGGCGGCCGAGGCGGCGGGCCTGCCGCCCGGCGTGGTCAACCTGGTGCCCAGCCACCGCGAGGCAGCCGATCACCTGGTCAGCAATCCTGGTGTGGACAAGGTGAGCTTCACCGGATCGACCGTGGCGGGCAAGCGCATCGGCCAGGTCTGCGCCGGCCGCGTGGCGCGCTGCACGCTGGAACTGGGCGGCAAGTCTGCCGCGATCGTGCGCGACGATTTCGCGATCGATCATGCGGCCAAGCTGCTGACCGGCACGATCACGATGATGAGCGGGCAGGTCTGCGCGATGCTGAGCCGGGTGATCGTGCCGCGCGCGCGCCATGATGAACTGGCCGATGCCATCGCCCGGGAAATGCGCGGCGTGGTGATCGGTCACAGCGATGACCCCGCCGCCCAGTTGGGCCCGGTGGCAATGCAGCGCCAGTTGGAGCGGATCGAGGGCTATATTGCGCAAGGCAAGGCCAGCGCTGACCTGGTGACCGGCGGCAGCCGCCCCAGCCATCTCAACCGTGGCTATTTCATCGAGCCGACGCTGTTTGCCAATGTGAACAATGCCGATGCCATTGCCCAGGAAGAGATCTTTGGTCCGGTGCTGGCGCTGATCCCGGTGGAGGACGAGGAAGAGGCCGTGGCGGTGGCCAATGCCAGTGCCTATGGCCTCAACGGTTCGGTGCTGACGCACGATGCCCAGGCTGCCTGGACGATCGGCCGGCGCATCCGCACCGGCGGCTTTGGCCAGAACGGCCTGCGCATGGATTTTGGCCTGCCGTTCGGCGGCTTCAAGCAATCGGGCGTGGGCCGCGAGGGCGGGCCCGAAGGGCTGATGCCCTACGTCGAAACCAAAACCATGCTGCTCGATGCCCTGCCCGAGGGGCTTTGAGCGTCACGCGCGGGTCTTTCCGTCCTGTTGCCACACGCCATAATAATCGTTGGCAATTCTGCGCACGCCCTCGCGGAAGGTGGCGCCGCCAAAATTGAGAAGCAGGCCAAGAGGCATGGCGAGCAGGCGCAGATAAGTCAGCACTTGCTTGCCATGCACCTGGGCGCATTTCTCGACCGATTTAACCTCGACCAGCAAGGCATCGTTGATGATCAGATCGGCACGGAAACCATCGCCCAGATGTATTCCTTGCCATACCACGGGTATCATCTGCTGCCGGCGGACCTGCAATCCGCGTTGTTCAAGCATGTGACACAGGATTGTTTCGTAAACGGACTCCAGCAGGCCTGGGCCGAGTTCGACATGCAGCCTGTATCCGCAATCAATCACCGTGGTAGCCAGCTTCTCCAAATCTGCCGAGGCGCTGAGATTGTGCATGATTGCGACGGTCGGTGATTTGGGGAAATTCGTAAAGCATGGATGCTGCCATTTTGGCATTCGGCATTTTTTGGATTTTTCACACGAAGACACGAAGACACGAAGAAATTTAATAATTCCGGCGGAGCCGGATATCCGTCTTTCACTTCTTCGTGCCTTCGTGGCTTCGTGTGAAAATAATCGTTAAAGACTCCGCGTCTCACCCCAACTCCAGACACCCCCCATCGACATAGAGATCGACGCCGTTGATGAAGCTGGCCTCGCGGCTGGCCAGGAACAGCGCGGCGCTGGCGACTTCTTCGGCTGTGCCCATGCGGCCGATCGGCACCACGGCCGAGAGCATGTCGCGCATGCCGGCGATCTGTTCGGGGCTGGCATCGCGCTTGAAGATTTCGGTCTCGGTGGGGCCGGGGCTGATCAGGTTGACGCGGATGCGGCGGGGCAGGAGTTCCTTGGCCACGATCCGCGCCATGGCGCGCAGGCCTGCCTTGGCGGCGGCATAGGCAACGTTGCCCGGCACGGCGGCAAGCGATCCGATCGAGCCGGTGATGACGATGGCGCCGCCATCGCGCATCAGCGGCAGCGCATGCTGGATCGCAAAGAACGCGCCGCGCAGGTTGACGGTGTGGATATCGTCCCAGAACGTCTCGGTCACCTCGGGCACCATGGCAAAGCCGCCGACGCCGGCGTTGACGAACAGCACGTCGATGCCGCCCAGCACTTGCTCGATCTCGGCCAGGGCAGCGCGGGTCTGCTCCACATCGCCCATGTCGGCGCGCACCGCCAGCGCGCCGAGTTCCTCGGCCGCCTCGTGCAGGGTTTGCGGGTTGCGGCCGGTCAGCGCCAGGCGCGCGCCCTCTGCCGCGAACTGGCGCGCGGCTGCAAGGCCGATGCCGGAATTGCCGCCGAGGATAGCGACGCAGGTGTTGTCAAAGCGCATCGTGGGGCCTTTCAAAACATCGGCAGGGGATTGACCGGTGCGGTCGGCACGTCCTGGATCACGTCCCAGTGCTCCACGATCATGTCATCTTCGCACCGGAAGATATCGACCACGGCCAAGCCGGGATCGCCCTGCCAGCGCTGCACGTGGGTGTGCACCACGACGTGGTCGCCATCGACGAAGCTGCGATGGATGGTTTGCCGCGCATCGGGCGATTCGTGGCGGACGCGGTCGAGAAAGGCCTTGAGCGCGGGCACGCCCGGCTCTGCCAGCGAGCTGTGCTGGACATAGCTGGGCGCGATGTAGCGATCGACCGCACCGCTATCCATCGCGATCAGCACATCGTGGTACATCGCCAGCACGCGATCGAGCAGGGCCTGTTCGGCGGGCGTTCTGGACATCGGCATTTCTCCCGGGCTGCATCTGCGGCAAGAGGGTATCTCCCCCCTTTCATTATAACAATTGATAGGATATGTCGGTTGCATAACCGCGTCAAAGGCTTGTTGCCCCAAGGCCGCGAAAAGGGAGAGACGATGGACCGCGAGGCCCTCTATGCCGCACTCGATGCCTTTCTGGCTGCCCTCGGCCAAGGGGCTTCGGCCCAGGTCAACTGGGCGAGCGATGCGCTGTTTTCCGAAAACAATGTCATGCTGGCCACCGACGATGGCGTGTGGGGCACGGTGCAGGGGCTGGGCGATTATCGCCTGCGCTTTGCCGATGTGCGCACCCGCCAGGTCGGCTATTTCGGCACGCTGATCGAGGCGATCGAGGAATCGGCACTGACCGTGCGGCTGGCCCTGAACGAGGCGGGCGAGGTGGCGGAGGCCGAGCTGCTGATCGTGCGCCAGTCAGACAGCGGCATCAAGTTTGAAAACCCGCGCTATTGGGACAAGCCGATCCTGCACCGCGAGCCGGAAAGCCCGGTCGATCGGGCCGAGATGGTGCGGCTGTCCAACGGCTATTTCGACACGCTGCAGCGCAACGATGGTACGATCCACACCCGGTTCCACCCCGATTGCCAGCGGGTGGAAAACGGCGTGCAGACCACGCGCAACCCCGAATTTGCCAAGATCGTGCCGGTATCGGCGCTGGGCTGCGAAGAGCAGTTCCGCATGGGCAACTATCGCTATGACGACGAACTGCGCGCGCGGCGCTTTCCCGTGGTGGACGAGGAGCGCGGGCTGGTGCTGGCGTTTGGCTTCATCGATCATTCCGGGCGGATCGATGAGTATCAGCTGACCGATGGCCGCACCGTGAAAAGCCCGGTACGCCGGCCGCACAGCTTCTACATCTCCGAGCTGTTCAAGATCGACCATGGCATGATCGAGCAGATCGAAGCCAATTTCATCACCGTGCCCTATCGCATGCCCAGCCCATGGGATGCGCTGTGATGCGCGGGGTTTGGGGATGGTTGCGGGGGATAAGTTCCCACACGAAGCCACGAAGGCACGAAGAAGGCGGCACGGCGGCGCAGGCAGATAGGCATGCATCTTCCTTCGTGCCTTCGTGGCTTCGTGTGACACAGCATGCGGGGGGCTTCGACAGGCTCAGCCCGAACGGGGACGGGCGGAAGCTGGCCCACTCTTCCCTCCTCTTTAGAGGAGGGGCCGGGGGTGGTGGACATCTGACGCCAGGCATCCACCACCCCCCGACCCCCTCCTCTGAAGAGGAGGGGGAGAAGAACGCCGTCTCCGTTCGCCTGGGGTTTGGCAGAGGGCGCTGGCGCAACCTCGCTGTACTCATCGCCGCCAGTCTGGCGCTCCCTGCCGCCGCGCCGCTGACGCAAGGCGCGGGCAGCGAGTGGATCGAGCCGGGCGGGGACGCGGGCAAGATGCATTGGTCTACGCTCGATGCCATAAACCCGGCCAACGTGGCGCGGCTGGGCTTGGCCTGGGAAGCAGACCTTGGCACCGCGCGCGGGCAGGAAGCCAGCCCGGTGATGGTGGGCGGGGTACTCTATGTCGCCGGCAATGCCGGGCGCGCCTATGCCTATGACGCGGCAAGTGGCCGCGAACTCTGGCGGTTCGAGCCGGAGGTGGACATGCAGCGCAACCGCACCGCGTGTTGCGACATGGTCAACCGCGGGCTGGCCGTATCAGGCGGCAAGGTGTTCATCGCTGCGCTCGACGGGTGGATGTACGCGCTCGACGCCAAGACCGGCGCCGTGGTGTGGAAGACCGATTTCATCGAGGACCGCAAGCGCGGCGACAATTCCACCGGCGCACCCGAAGTGGCCGGCGATCTGGTGGTCATCGGCATGGGCGGCGCGGAGTATGACGTGCGCGGCTATGTCACGGCGCTCGATATCAAGACCGGGGCGATCCGCTGGCGCTGGCACGTGGTGCCGCATGATCCCGCGCTCGGCCCGCAGGAAACGCCGGAGCTGGAAGCCGCGCTCAAGACCTGGGACCCCAAGAGCCGCTGGGACGTGGGCGGCGGCGGCGCGCCGTGGGATGCGATCAACTATGATCCTGAAACCGGCTATGTCCTGGTCGGCACCGGCAATGGCGGGCCTTATGCGCGGTCAAAACGGTCGCCCGCCGGGGGCGACAACCTCTATCTCGGCTCGCTCGTGGCGCTGGACCCCAAGACCGGGCGGATGGTCTGGTATTACCAGGAAACGCCCGAAGACAATTGGGATTTCACCTCTACCCAGCCGATGATCCTGACGCACATGGCGGTGGACGGACAGACGCGCGGGGTGATCCTGCATGCGCCCAAGAACGGCTTCCTCTATGTGATCGATCGCAAGACCGGCCAGGTGCTGCGCGCCAATGCCATTGCGCGCGCCAACTGGATCAAGGGCTTTGAGCCGGGCACGATGAAGCCGATCCTGAACCGGGAAGCTGCAGATTATACCGATGGGCCCAAGATCGTGTTTCCCTCCACCGTGGGGGCGCGCAACTGGTTTCCGGCGGCCTATAGCCCGCAGACCGGCCTCTATTACGGATCGGTGGCCGATATCGGCAACCTGATCTTCATGACGCCCGGCGCCAAGCCCTATCGCGCCCGCGCGCTCAACAACGATGCCGCGCTGATCTTTACCCCCGATGTGGTGGCGGCCACGGAAACGCTGCCGCCGCCGATGGCGCAGGCGGTCAAGGCGCTGCCGGCCTATGCGCAGGCCAAGGCCGATCCCGGCAAGAGCCAGTTGCGCGCGATCGATCCGCTTACCGGCAAGACGGTGTGGGCGGTGGACAGCGAAGGCTGGCAGGACCGTGGCGGCGTGCTGGCCACGGCATCGGGGCTGATCGTGCAGGGCACGCTTTCGGGCAAGCTGGTGGTGCGCGATGCGCGCAATGGCG
This sequence comes from Novosphingobium sp. SG754, assembly GCF_013149315.1. NCBI lineage: Bacteria > Pseudomonadati > Pseudomonadota > Alphaproteobacteria > Sphingomonadales > Sphingomonadaceae > Novosphingobium > Novosphingobium sp. SG754. The sequence continues at coordinate 223,940 of NZ_JABGCC010000006.1, forward strand.
CCGTCTTGAAGACGATCGAGACCGGCAGCCCGATCATGGCCGCGCCGATCACCTATGCCGTACGCGGCGTGCAATACATTGCCGTGCAGGCTGGCTGGGGCGGGGGCGGCTGGGCGTTCACCCCGCGCTATTCGGCCGCCTATAGCCGCGGCAACCAGAACCGGCTGCTGGTGTTCCGCCTGGACGGGGGCAAAGTGCCGCTGCCGCCGCTGCTACCCCCGCTGGAGGTAGTGCCGCCGCCGCCGGCCCAGGCGCCGGGGGTGACGGCAGCCACGATCGCGCGCGGGCAGGGGCTGTTCTTTGCCAACTGCGCGATCTGCCATGCCAATATCCACCGCTCGATGGCGCCAGACCTGCGCCGCATGCAGCCCGGCACGCACGAGGCGTTCAGGCAGATCGTGCTGGAAGGCGCGCTGCTGCCGGCCGGCATGCCACGCTGGGACGATGTCTTGCGCCCCGATGATGCCGATGCGATCCATGCCTACCTGATCGATCTGCAGGGCAAGACGCGGGCCGATGAACTGGCCAAGCAGAAGGCCGGCAAGCCGCTCGACGGGCCGAGCCTGACCATCCTTTCCAACTATTGAACCGAACGGGCCGCTTCTCATGGACTTTTCCACGCTCGACAATCCCCGCCTGGAATTTGCCTTTGCCTGCACGCTGAAATTCACGCGGGTGCAGATGATCCCCGACTTGCCCAGCGGCGGCATGCGCAGCGCGGTCTATGTCGACGAAGGCGTGTTCGAAGGGCCGCGCCTCAAAGGCCGGGCGGTGCCCAATTCGGGCGGGGACTATGCCTTCTTCCGCAGCGATGACACCGCCGTGTTCGATGCGCGCTATGTGCTGGAAGTGGACGATGGCACGCTGATCTACATGCAAAACAAGGGCTTTTTGTGGGGGCGCGAGGCCGGCACGATGGATCGCTTGCGCGCCTGGGCCTTTGCCGGCGGCGCGCCGGTTCCCCATGCCGAGTACTATCTGCGCGCCCAGCCCACGTTCGAGACCAGCAAGGGCCCGCACGACTGGCTGACGCGGCACGTGTTCATCGGCGTGGGCGAGCGGCGCCCGGATGGCAACCACGTAAAGTATTACGCGCTGACGTGAGCGGCCCACAGGGGCACGTTGGCATTTTGTAATTATCTTCGCGATGGCCGCTTTGCTATCGGCGGCGCTCCTTTGAGGGGCGTGTGGCATGGCGTGGCGTGTGGTGAAGCAGGGTGTGGCCCTGGCAGCGATGGCGGGCGGGGCGTTGGCAACGCAGCCGGCCCTGGCTGCGCCAGAGGAAATCCAAGTCTATATGGACGAGATGGACCAGCCTGGCCATTTCGGCCTCGATACCCACATCAACTATGTGGCCGATGGCACCACCACCGATGACTATGTCGGCGCGCAGCAGGCGCTGCACCGCCTGCGCGTCACCCCCGAATTTTCCTATGGCATCACGCCCTATCTGGAAGCGGGGCTCTATCTGCCGCTGGCCACGCTCGATGGGCAGGGCCGGCTCGATCCCGGCGGGGTCAAGACCCGGCTCAAGTTCATCGCGCCGCGCCGGCCCGGACAGAACTGGTGGTGGGGCGCCAATTTCGAGATCGGCCACGTCGATCACAACCTCGACATCAATCCGTGGAATGCCGAGCTGAAAGGTATCGTCGGGGCGCGGCTGGGCAAGTGGACCCTGGCCGAAAACGCCAACGTCGATTTCGTGGTGTCAGGCCCGGTTGGCCATTCGCCTGAAGTCGAGTTCGACACCCGCGTCGCCTATGCGATGACGAAGAAGGTCTCGCTGGGCATCGAAAGCTATAACGGCACGGGCAGCTTTGCCCATTTCGGCAACCTGCACGGCAGCGACCAGTCGATCTTTGCCGTGGCCGACGTGGACCTGGGGCGCTGGGCGCTCAACCTGGGGGTTGGCCACGGCTATGGCACCAATGCCGATACCACGATCGTCAAGGCCATCGTCAGCCTGCCGTTCGAGCGCATCCTGGGGCGGCGCAACGCGGTTGATTAGGACGTGTGGACAGGTTCAATGGTGAGGGGAACGACTTAGGCCGTGAACCCATAAATGAAACTATCGCTTTGTCGGCTTCCGCGCGCGGAATAGGATGGGTCCGACAAAGCAAATGTAAGCGACTGACGCA